>NZ_FYDO01000004.1 GCF_900187615.1 Pseudomonas sp. Irchel s3f7
GGGCTGGAGCACAATCTACGTCACAGGCATAAAGCCTAAGGAGCTGCACGGCTTCCAGAACCCTCCCTCGATGATCAGTCGAGAACTATCGCTCCTGATGGAGCGATAGTCGAGATACAAGGAGCTGCGGTGTCAGATCTGACTGTAGCGCTTGCGATAAGCGCCCGGTGACACGCCGAAGCGCGATTTGAAGGCCGACGAGAAGTAGCTCGAATCCGAGAAACCCCAGGCATAACACAGTGCCGAGAGCTTCTGCTCGACATCGGCGCGGCGCAGGTTTTCGGCGCAGAAATCCAGGCGGCGGTGCTTGATGTATTGCGCCACCACCAACCCGCGCTTGGAGAACATCCGGTACAGGCCGCGCACGGATATCCCCACTTCACGGGCGATCAGCTCAGGGCACAGTTCTTCGTCGCTCAGGTGCGCATCGATGAAGGCGATGATCTTGCGAAATTGCCGCTCATGGGCGTCGGCACCACAGTCACGGGAGCTGATGCCCGGCAGCAACAGGCTGGCGAGCGCATCGAGTACCGCTTCGCTTTCCTGCATGTCCAGGCCTTCCTGCTGGCGGGTGTCCAGCACCAGCTTGTTGGCCATGGCCGCCAAGGGAGTATTGGCCGCGATGCGCGTGGCGCAATTGACCGCATTGAAATGCGACCCACGCTCGACCACCTGGCGCGGCAGAATCAATGACAGCTGCCGGCAATCGTCGTTGTAGATCATGTCGCTCGGACGGCTGGCGTCGATCAGGGCGATGTCGCCGCAGCCCAGTTGCGTGCGGTTGTCGCCCTGCTCCAGGTGCGAGCTGCCGCGCAACTGGAACACCGCGTAATAGTGGCCGTCGCTGCTAGTGCTGACGTCCTTGCTGGTGCGATACAAATGCACGTGCGCCATGTCGACCACACTCAGGTTGATCGCACCGCTGCGAAACTCCGCCAGTTCGCCATAGAAATCAGTATCCAGCGCCCGGGCATCGAAACGCCCACAGGCCTGGTTCACCTGGCTCAACCAACTTTCGAACGCCTCGTTGCGCACCGTCGATGCTGTAATCATGTCCGCAAAGCCTCACGTTTTTGTTGTTATTTTTCGACCGCTTCATCGAGCGGTTCGTCAAAACGGTTATTTCTGTAGCCATCTCCTCCCTCGACGGCCGCCGGGCGCCCATTCAACAGGCTCCGGCCCAAGCTTTCCAGTGAACTTTCGGTTTAAAGGTCCAGTACCAGACGAGCGGAAAGCGCCCGTGATACACACGCGCAAATCTGCTTGTTGGAGGCCTTTTCCTTGTTCGACAAACAGTTGTCGCGGTGCTCCGGCAAACCGTCCAGCACCTCGACGATGCAGGTGCCACAGATACCTTCGCGGCACTCGGTGTCGATGTCGCAGCCATGGGCCTGCAACACGTCGACCAGGCTGGTGTTGGCCGGTACTTGCAGCACCACGCCGGAACTGGCCAGTTCGACTTCGAACGTGCCGGCCGGGGCGCTGTTGGCGGCCGGGTCTGCAGCGAAGTGCTCAAGGTGAATGGCATCGTCCGAGCGACTGCGGGACGCCACTTCCACCACTTTGTTCATGAACGGTGCCGGGCCGCAGGTGTAGACGTGGGCCGCCGCATTGGCGCGGTTCAGGCATTCGCTCAATGCGCCGTCCAGATCGGCAGGTTCCACGCCGTAGTGAAACTCTACGTTATCCGCGAAGTTCGTCGCCAACAGTTCGGTAAACGCCGCGTACTGCGCCGAGCGGGCGAAATAGTGCAGGCGATACGGTTGGCCGCTTTCCGCCAGTTTGTAGGCCATGCTCAGCAGCGGCGTGACGCCGATACCGGCGGCGAACAGCACGTGCTCGCTGGCCGTTTCATCGAGACGGAACAGGTTGCGCGGTGCACCCATTTCCAGCTCCATGCCCTCTTCCACTTGCTCGTGCAAGGCCAGCGAGCCACCCCGCGACTGCGCTTCTTTCTTCACCGCCACCAGATAGGCGCGGCGATCCTGTGGCGGGCTGCACAGCGAATACTGGCGGGTCACCCCGGTCGGCCCGGTCAGGTCGACGTGGGCACCCGGTTCATAGGTGTCGAGCGGCTGGCCGTCACTGCGCACGAGGCGAAAGGAACGGATATCCAGCGCTTCGTCGACGATCCTTTCGATTTTCACCTTCATCATGGCATCACCTGAATACAAATTTTTCGTTTAACACAGCCCCCTGTAGGAGCTGGCTTGCCGGCGATGGCGGTCTTGATTACTGCATCGCCAATCCGGGCGCCATCGCCGGCAAGCCGGCTCCTACAGAGGGCCCATCTGCCACAAATCTCACTCATCCCGGGCCCTTGTAGGCGCTGGCTTGCCGGCGATGGCGGTCTTGATTACTGCATCGCCAATCCGGGTGCCATCGCCAGCAAGCCGGCTCCTACAGAGGGCCCATCTGCCACAAATCTCACTCATCCCGGGCCCTTGTAGGAGCTGGCTTGCCGGCGATGGCGGTCTTGATTACTGCATCGCCAATCCGGGCGCCATCGCCGGCAAGCCAGCTCCTACAGAGGGCCCATCTGCCACAAATCTCACTCATCCCGGGCCCTTGTAGGAGGAGCTGGCTTGCCGGCGATGGCGGTCTTGATTACTGCATCGCCAATCCGGGCGCCATCGCCGGCAAGCCGGCTCCTACAGAGGGCCCATCTGCCACAAATCTCACTCATCCCGGGCCCTTGTAGGAGCTGGCTTGCCGGCGATGGCGGTCTTGATTACTGCATCGCCAATCCGGGCGCCATCGCCGGCAAGCCGGCTCCTACAGAGGGCCCATCTGCCACAAATCTCACTCATCCCGGGCCCTTGTAGGAGCTGGCTTGCCGGCGATGGCGGTCTTGATTACTGCATCGCCAGTCCGGGCGCCATCGCCGGCAAGCCGGCTCCTACAGGGTTATTTGTCCTGCCATAAAATCTGCTGTCAGCGCATGAACA
Organism: Pseudomonas sp. Irchel s3f7; assembly: GCF_900187615.1. Classification (GTDB taxonomy): domain Bacteria; phylum Pseudomonadota; class Gammaproteobacteria; order Pseudomonadales; family Pseudomonadaceae; genus Aquipseudomonas. The sequence continues at coordinate 2,949 of NZ_FYDO01000004.1, forward strand.
AGCCGCCGTTGACGTCCAGGCACGCGCCGCTTACGGAGTTCGCGTTGTCGGCGATCAGCAGCAATACGCTGTCGGCGATGAACGTCGGGTCACCGAGGGTGCCGGACGGGATCATTTTCAGGATCTGTTCCAGACGCTCCGGGGCCACACTTTCACGCACTATCGGCAAGTCCAGCGGACCTGGGGAGATGCTGTTGACCGTCACGCCTTGCGGTGTCAGCTCGCGGGCGAAGACCTTGGTCAACGTTGCCACGCCACCCTTGGCCGCCGCGTAATGCGCGCCGGTGGCGGTGCCGCCGTTCTGCCCGGCCAGCGACGCGATGTTGACGATGCGACCGAAGCCGCGCTCGGCAAAGTGCGCGCCGAACACCTGGCAGGCGACAAAAGTGCCGCGCAGGTTGATCGCCATCGACTCGTCGAACTCTTCCGGCGTGATGTCCATCAGCGCCGCGACTTTCGACACACCGGCGTTGTTCACCAGAATGTCGGTGCCGCCCCACTGCTCAGTGAGCAGGTCGCGAGCACGCTGGAAGTCGGCTTTGCTGCGCACATCCAGCTCGATGGCGACGGCAGTAGCGCCGCTGCCATCCAGTTCGGCGGCCAGTTGCTGCACACCTTCAAGGCGCACATCGGCCAGTCCGACGCGATAACCCGCTGCGTGCAGACGACGGGCGATGCACTCGCCCAGTCCGCGCGAGGCACCCGTTACAAGGGCTACTCGACTCATGATGTTGTCCTCACAAAAGGAAGCCGAGCGCGCTCAGGCTGTCCGTGGAGTTGATCAGCCGCACCACTTTGCGCTCCAGGGTCGGCACGCCATCGGTGAAACGAATGCGGTGGTTCAGGTCGGCCACGAACGGCGTGTGCACGCCGCGCTTGTAGGCGTACAGCACCTGCGCCGAGTTGACTTCGACGATGTCGCCCGCCGCTTCCACCAGGCGGAAACGCGAGATGGTGCGAATGGTCTTCGCCGCGTCGACGGCCGACGGCGAGTAGCCGGCGGTCAGGCGTTCGATGCGCAGATCACGCATGCGCGCATCGTCGTAGGCGTAGTTCAGGGTCGCTTCGAAATCTTCGGTGTCCGGGTCGATCGGCACGATGTACTTGCCGCTTTCGCTCCACAAGGTCGCCCATTCGGCGTAGTTCTTGTGGTCGAGCAGTTCGGCTTCGCGCCAGATGAATTCGATGGCCTGGGCCAACTGGCCGGAAAAACCGTTCAGGGTGTCTTGATTGCTCATTGGCTCATCATCCTTTTCCACATGTCGTAGGCACCGCGCATGCCGCCTTCGTCGGTGGCGTGGCTGACCTTGTCGCCGTTTTCAGCGGTGATTTCGCGGTTCAGGCCGCGGTTGACCAGGATTGGTGCGTTGACGCCGGCATACGAGCCGCGCTGTACGCGGTCCCAGGCTTCGGCATCGTCAGGGCTGCCGAAACCGAACGGGCCCTGGAAGTGCTCGTGGATACGCATGCGTTCGCGGTTGGCGATTTCCGGGCCGCCGTCCATGCCGAGCGCCACGTGACGGATTTCGGTTTCGGTGACCGACACCGGGCGCAGTACGCGGAAGAACGACATCGACATTGCCACGTTAGGGAACAGGTTCAGGTTGAAACCCGCGCCGTGCAACGAGCGCACGATGCGACGGACCTGATCGGCCGGCATGGTTTTCGACAGCTCTTCAGTGACGTGTGCGAAACGCTCCTGCAACTGTTCGGTGCCGTCGTCGTGATCGAGATCGACGTGCTCAGGCACCATGACCATTACGCTGTGGCCGTTGCCCAGGGAGTGGGTCACGGCTTGTTCGTCGGTCATGAACGAGAGCATTTCCGAGGTTTCTTCATCCACCGACGACATGAACGACTTGTGCACGATCGGGAAGTGGTAACCGTCGGTGGTGTTTTCCAACTGGATCTTCCAGTTGCCCTTGAAGCTGAACTTGTGTTCGCCCTGGGTCTTGATCGGGTAACCGGCGCCCTGTTTCATGAACAGGTCCATCCAGTGTTTCGCGCCGCCGAGGAAGTCTTCCAGCGGTTCGATGTCGTCGTTGTAGCTGGCGAAGACCATGCCGGCGTAGCTTTCGACGCGCAGGCTGGTCAGCGGCAACTCGGATTTCTCCAGGATGCCTTCGTAGCCATCCGGATACGGCAACGCACGCAGCTTGCCGTCCAGGCCATAGGACCAGCTGTGGTACGGGCAGGTGAAACCGGTGGCGTTGCCCTTGTGCTTCTCGCACACGGTGGCGCCACGGTGACGGCAACGGTTTTCCAGCACGTTGATGTTGTTCTTCTTGTCGCGCACGACGATCACCGGGCGACGGCCGATCATGGCGGTCTTGAAGTCGCCGCTGTTGCGCACTTCGCTTTCGTGGGCAACCCACACCCAGGTGCGGTAGAAAATCTTGTCCAGCTCGACTTCGAACAGCGCCGGGTCGTTGTACAGCGAGACGTCGACGCGGTCATGCTGGACCAGGTCTTCGGGGCTTTTCGACGATGCGATCAGCTGATATTCATGAGTGCTCATGCGGTTCTCCTCATGGCTTCTTTTTATGATTTGGTTTTAGCAGCCGGTCGTTGACCGGCCATGCTGAGTTGCAGCTGCGCACCGAAGGCGCAGACGAGTTCGTCCTGACCTTTACGGCCAACGATTTGCAGGCCGACGTTCAATCCGCCGCAATCGAGTTCCACCGGCACCGTCAGGGCCGGATGACCGCTGAGGTTGAATGGCCGCACCAGCGGGGTCATGCCGGCCACGGCTTTGCTACCGGCGCGGGCCTCGCTGAGGGTCGGCGGCAGGGTCGGCATCGTCGGCAGCAGCAACACCGCAAAGTCTTCCAGCGCCGCATCCACTTGTTGGGTGAACGCTGTGCGCACGGCTTCGGCCTGGGCCAGGTCTTCGCGGGTGGTACGGCCGGCCGCCAGCAAACGTGTTTCCACATCCGCGCCGATCAAGCCTTTACCGGTCAGGTGACCGAAGGCCGCCCAGTTTTCAAAATTGATCACGGTCAGGCCGGCGGCGAACGCTGCTTCGAACTCGCTTAGATGCAGGTTGCCGCGACGCCATCCGGCGCGGTCGGCGGCGGCACCCAGGCAAGCTTGCAGGTGCGGGTCGCAGCCCACGTCCAGAAAGGCGACCTTGGCACCGGCACCCGGCAGGCCCTGCATTTCAAAGCCCGGGCAAATCACCTGCATCGCGGCAATCAGGTCGCCCATGGATCTGGCGAACGGACCGACGCAATCGAGGCTCGATTCCAATGGATGGGCACCGACACGGCTGACACGGCCATAAGTCGGCTTCAGCCCGGCAATCCCACAGCACGCCGCCGGCACCCGCACCGAACCACCGGTGTCGGTGCCGATGGCGATGTCTGCCAAGCCCGCCGCGACCGCCGCAGCCGAACCGCTGGACGAACCACCCGGCACGCGATCCGGTGCTTGCGGGTTGATCGGCGTACCGGTGAAGTCGTTGATGCCGGTGACGCCGAACGCCAGTTCATGCAGGTTGGTCTTGCCGACGATCTGCCAGCCAGCGTCGAGGATCGCATCAACCACTTCGGCGTTTTTCGTCGCGGCCGGTGCATCGGCAAACGCACGGCTGCCCGAACGGGTCGGATAACCGGCGATGTCGATGGAATCCTTGATCGCAACGCGTTTGCCATTGCCACCGAGGAGGAATTCGCTGATGAACGTACTCATGCGCTCAACTCCGTATTGAACAGACGCTGCGTACGGAAATGCGCGATCAGCCAGACGCCGTCGACACAACGAAAATCGATGTTCAGGCGGGTGCCGAACAACTCGTTGCGTCCATCGGCGTAAGTGGAAACCTGCTGCATGATCCATTGCCCTTGCGCAGCCTTGCCGTCGACCACAATCGATTCGCTGGTGAGGTAATGCAGGTTCAGCTTGAAGTGGTCGGACGGCGGCAGGTAACCACCGACAAACGCCGCCACTGCTTCACGCCCTTGATGCTGACCGAAGGTCTGTGCGGTCTGGGTGCCGAGGCCTTCCCAGATCGCATCTTCGGTGAACAACTGCGCCAACTGGCTTTGATGAATCGCCGCCCGCGGCACGTCGCACAGGTCCATGTAGCACGCCATCAAGCGGCGCACGGCACTCTCCCCTTCAAGCGTCGCCAGACGCTGCAGCAAGGCCTCGTTCATGGCTTACACCTTGGCCGCATCAGGAATGGTCAGCGGGCGACCGATGCGCGCTTCGATCTTGGCGTAGCGCCACAGGCTGTACTGGCCGACCGGCGTGGTGCGGAACAGGTTGCAGGCGTCGATCACCGACTGGTGGCAGTCAACGTCGGCCATGATGTACACGGTCCACGGCGAGGTGGTGGACGGGCCGACCATCAGACGGTCGTCGTCCATCGCGCCGAGCACGTTAATGCCGGGCATCGCGCCGAGATCGCCCATCATCTGGCTGAAGCCTTTCCACACGCTCAAGCCTTCGCCGGTAGGCAGGTCGAAAAAATTCTGGGTGATGCCGATGCAGAAGACGACGCGCAACGGTTCCTGGGTAGCTTGGGACATGCTGTTGATCCTTGAAAAAGTGAAAAATGAATAGGGTTCAGATGTAGCCCGGGAACGGCTGGACGCCGAGGAACACCGAGCCGGCGCCGTCGTACAGGCCTTCGCTGAGGAACGCGTGCTGGGTCACCACCATCGAGTCGCGCAGGTAGCGTTGCAGCGGATGGCGCAGGTAAATGGCGGTGGTGCCCGCCAGGCTGTAGGCGCTTTGCACGACTTCGGCACCGGCCTGGGACACGTGAATCGCAGACAGGCGCAACAGGCTGGTCTGCTCTGGCGTGACCGGGTTGCCGGCAACGATCGAGTTCCACACCTGTTCGGTGGCGTTGTAGAAGAAACCGCGTGCGGCGCTGAGCTTGGCTTCAGCCTTGGCGATCTCGATGCGCACGTAGGCGCGGTCGGACAATTTCGGCGCGCCGGTAATGCCGCTGCCGCCAGCCATACGGCTGATTTCGTCGAGGGCCGCACGGGCCAGGCCGAGGTTGACCACTGCCAGCACTTGCGCGGCGTAGGCGATCGACGGGTAGCGGAACAGCGGTTCGTCGATGGTCGAGGCACCGCCACGGATGAAGGTCCAGCGCTCATCAACGTGTTGATCGGTCACGCGCAAGTCATGGCTGCCGGTGCCTTTGAGGCCGACCACTTCCCAGTTCTCGACGATGTCGACCTGCGCCGGACGAAACACTGCGGTGCGTGGCTTGCCGCCGGCAGCGCCGATGCCAACGCCCAACAGGTCCGCGCCTTTGCAGCCGCTGGCGAATTTCCAGGTGCCATTGACCTGATAGCCGCCTTCTACGGCCTCGGCCGGTTGCAAGGGGAACAGGCCGCCAGCGAATACGAGATCAGGGCTTTCGGCGTAGAGCTCAGCCAGGGTTTCCCGTGGCAAGGCGGCGAGATAAACTCCGGCGCTGCCGAAGCTGGCCACCCAGCCTGCCGAGCCGTCGGCTTCGGAGATGCGTTCGATCATTTCCAGGAACAGTGCCGGTGCCAGGGCGTCACCGCCGAAGCATTTCGGCGTGGCGGCGCGATAGATGCCGACCTGCTTGAAACGCTCGATCATGTCCCGCGGTACGTGGGAACCTTCGTCGAATTCATTGCGACGCTGGCGAACTTCTTCCAGTACCTGCGCAAAGGCTTGGCTGTCGACGACATTCTCGTCAACGCCAATCAGTGCGTCTTGTTGCGCAACCGCTGAACGCAGCATGGGGCATTCTCCGTTTTGATTATTGTTAGTGGGCTGAACCGGTATCTTCTGTAGGAGCGAGCTCGCTCGCGAAAAAGTCTGAACAACGCGGTCATTCAGACAGGACGCGTTTTCGTTGACGTCCATCGCGAGCAAGCTCGCTCCTACAGGTAGCCGTTTCGTAGCCTTTGCATTGCGGTCCAGTGTAAAAACCGAGTCCGGCCGCAACTATTGGTGCGTGCAGCCCCCCGGCTAAAGAAAACCCCTAGTTCGACGCCGGTTACCTCTGAGCGCATCCCCATGCGCGAGCGGGTATAAAAAGCCATACTTCTGACTTCACCGGTCGGACCCCTCTGCCGCCAAGGGCTGTGCGATGTATTTGCCAAAACCGAACGACTTTTATGCGCTGATCGAAGCCATGCCGCTGTGCATCATTCTTCACGATGCGCACACCAAGGAAATTCTCTGGGCCAACGCTGCCGCCCTGGCGGCGCTGGGCTTCACCCTGGAAGAACTGACGCCGCTCAAAGCCCCGGACATGACTCGCAACGCACCCAAGTACCGCCGTTCAGTGGGTCTCCGCTGGCTGGAAGGCGCCGCGCGCACGGGCCAACGGGCCATCGAGTGGTGCTATCGGTCCAAGCAAGGCGTGGAGATTCTGTCCGAGGCGGTGGCGACGCTGGTGCACCTGGACGGTCGCGATGTACTGATGGTGCAGTTCCGCGACATCTCCAAGGAAGACAAGGTCAAGCGCGACCTCAAACGGTTCGAAAGCCGACTCACGGCCTTCATGCAAGACCTGGCCGAAGGCGTGGCCGTACTCGGGCCAGAGGGCGATATCCGTTTTATCAGCGACTCCGGCGCGCTCCTGCTCAACAGTGAAGTGCGTGAGTTGATGGGTAAAAACTTCCTGGCCTGGTGCGACGATGCTTCGCGCCGGCGCCTGCTGCAACAGCTTGCCAACGAGACACCGGAACACGCGCCGTTCAGCGTCCACTATAAATTGCAGCGACGTGACGGCCAGTGGCGCTGGCATCACGCAACGTGCCGCTACATCGAGATCGAAGACGATCTGGTCGGTCACCTGCTGTTGTTCCGCGATGTCACTGAACAGGTGCAGGCAGAAGAAGCACGGCGGGTCAGCGAGCAGAAGATCGAATACCTGGCGCGCTACAACGCCATGGGCGAAATGGCCGTGGCCATCGCCCATGAACTGAGTCAGCCGTTGGCGGCGACCCGTAACTTTATTGAAGGGGCCGTGATTCGCCTGAGCAAATCAGCCGATGCCGACCAAGGCGTGGCCTGGGGTTTGCAGAATGCGGTGCGGCAAATCGAGCACGCCTCTGTGATTATCAAGAGCGTGCGTGATTACGTGGTCAAGCTTGAGCAATCGGAGGAACTGGTCGACCTTAACGAGCTGCTGCGTGAAACCCGCTACTTCATCAGCCTGCGCGCCGATCCGAGCCTGGTGCGCGTGGAGATCGTGCCCTCGCCCGTGCCGCTCCGTGTGAGCTGCGAGAAAGTGCTGATCGGCCAGGTAATCCTCAACCTGGCGTTCAATGCCATCGAAGAAATGGCCGACCTGCCGACCGAGCGGCGCTTGTTGCGCATTCAGGCCAGTGCCGACAACGGCGTGGCGCTGGTGCGGATTGAAGACAGCGGCCGAGGCATTCAGGCCGCGGCGCAAGAGAAACTGTTCGACGGCTTCTTTTCGTCCAAGGTCAGCGGCAACGGGATCGGGCTGGCGCTGTGCAAGAACATCATCGGCCGCCACCGCGGTGATATCTGGGCGCAAAACCAGGAGCCGTGTGGCGCGGTGTTCAGCTTTTCCCTTCCCCTCGTCTGACACCCCCCTTTTTGACATACACATTCCCTGTGGCGAGGGAGCTTGCTCCCGCTGGGTCGCGAAGCGGCCCCTGAATTTCCCCAATCACACCTTGCTGGCAGGTTTTGCGGCTGCTGCGCAGCCGAGCGGGAGCAAGCTCCCTCGCCACAAATGCTCCTTTGCCCCCCGCCTTATCAGCTTGTGCAGCCACTTTCATGACACTGGCACAGACACACAAACACTTGGCAGGCAGCGCAATTCACCCGGTCGCCGCTCAAGGCAGAATCAAACGGTAAAAATCTGCCAAAGCATCCGCGATCCGCGTTACCAACAATTCAGGAAGTTCCCCTTATGCGAACAAACAGGATCTCCGTACAGTCAGCGCTAGGCCTGAGCCTGCTTGTACTCGGTTTGAACAGTGCCCGTGCGGATCTGCCCGCCGGTACGATTGGCCAGACCGTTCTGGCGTTCCCGCCCGAAGCTCACCGCGCATTCGTTGTCGACGTCGAGTTCGACAGCTTCGTGGCTGGCCGCGTGACCGTTGTCGATCCGGACCAGAAACGCATTCTCGGCATGGTACCGACCGGTTTCGCCGCACCATCGGCCCTGAGCCATGACAAGAAAACCCTCTTCGCCGCCGATATCTGGTATTCGCGCGGTACTCGCGGTACTCGCACCGACGTGCTGACTGCCTGGGATACTTCGACCCTGTCGCCGGCCTGGGAAGTGCTGATCCCGAACAAGCGTGCCGAGTCGCTGACCCAGCGTTACTCGCTCAAACCAAGCGGCGACGACAAGTTCGTCTACGTCTACAACTTCACCCCGTCGACGTCGGTGACCGTGGTCGATACCCAGGCCAAGGCCGTTGCCACGGAAATCGCCATCCCCGGTTGCGTGCTCAACTACCCAATCGGCAACCGCCGCTTCGCCTCGCTGTGCGGCGATGGCAGCCTGCAGGTGGTGACCCTCAACGATCAGGGCCAGGAAACCGCGCGCAGCCGCACGCCGTTCTTTGATCCGAACGCAGAAAAACTGGTCGAGCGCGCCGTCAATGTCGGCGACACCTACTACTTCACCACCACGACCGGCACCGTGCGCCCGGTGGATTTCGCCGGTGATGCACCGAAAATCCTGCCGTCCTGGTCGCTGATCACTGACGAAGAAAAGAAAGCCGGTTGGGCCCCGGGTGGCTGGCAGCTGATGGCCGTGTCGCCGAAGCTGAACCGCTTGTACGTGCTGATGCACGACGCCCACGAAGCCATGAAATGGGAAGACCCGAGCCCGCTGATCTGGGCGTTTGATCTCAAGACTCACCAGAAAGTCGCGACCCTCGAAGCACCGGTGCCGGTGTGGAGCATGCAGGCGACCGGCGATGACAAACCGCTGCTGCTGGGCACCGACGTCGAAGGCGGCTTGCAGATCTTCGACCTGAAGACCAACAAGCTCACGGGCAGCATGCCGAAAGTCGCCAAAACCGCGACTCAGGTCATGAGCTACTAAGAGGTTCGGCCATGCACATAGATCCGATCTTCATCATTGCCAGCGCCGTCGCCATTGCGGTGTTGCTGGCCAGTGCCGCGACCCACAAGGTGCGCGCACCGGCCCGCTTCAGGAAGCAACTGGCCGACTACCAGTTGCTGCCCGAAGTGCTGGTACGTCCGAGTGCGCGGTTGATTCCATGGGTGGAACTGGCCATCGCGTTTGCCCTGCTGGTGCCGGTCAGTCGTGGCTACGCCGCAGTAAGCGCCGCCAGCCTGCTGGCGCTGTACGCCGCGGCCATCGGCATCAACCTGTGGCGCGGTCGCGCAGACATCGACTGCGGCTGCGCCGGGCCTGATCAGGCGCAACCACTGCGCCCGGTCCTGCTGCTGCGCAACAGTGCACTGGTAGCGCTGGCTCTGGTTGCCAGCCTGGCGCCGGTCGCCCGCGACCTCAACGTGTTCGATGGCTTCGTGACCCTGGCTGCGGCCGCGGTGGCACTGCTCATCTACGCCGCGGCCGATGGCCTGCTGGCGAACTCCCCTCTTCTGCTCAAATTGATTGGTAGGTAACTCAAATGGAAGGCTTGATAGTTTCCAACGTTCTGCTCTGGGTGCTGCTGGTGGCCGTGGCGTTTGTCGTCATGGGCCTGGTTCGTCAGATTGGCGTGCTCCACGGCCGCCTGGCCCCGGCCGGTGCGCTGATGGTCGACAAAGGTGTGGCCGTCAACGAAGCCGCGCCGCAAGTCACCGCTTCCGACCGAAATGGCCGCCCGGTGAACTTCGGCTATGCCGGTGAAAAATCGCAACTGCTGTTCTTCCTCTCGCCGACCTGCCCGATCTGCAAGTCGCTGCTGCCGGCAATCAAATCCATCGCCAAGGAACAGGCCGGTACGCTCGACGTGGTATTTGTCAGCGACGGCGACATGGATGCCCAGCAAGCGCTGATCCGCGAGCACAAACTCGAAGACGCCACCTACGTAGTCGGCCCGGAAGTGGGCATGACCTACCAGATCGGCAAGCTGCCGTACGCCGCGCTGATCGACAAGTCCGGCACCCTGCGCGCCAAAGGCCTGGTCAACTCTCGCGAGCACCTGGACAGCCTGTTCGAAGTCGAGAATTTGAAGCACGCCACGCTGCAGCAGTACCTCAATGCGCAACCGCACGCCCACGATCACGACCACGGCCATAGCCACTGATAAGGCAGGGAGACCTTTATGAAACTGCTGGATCTGTTGTTTGAGCGTTCGTCCCGCCGTGTCGCCGACACTACTTCGCGCCGCAAACTGCTGGCGCGCATGGGTTCGCTGATGGTCGCCGGTGCCGCCCTGCCCCTGTTGCTGCCGCTGGACCGCACCAGCAAGGCCCTCGCCGCAGAGCCGGCACAGGCGGGTGATCCCGGTGATCCGAACAGCTGCGACTACTGGCGCTACTGCTCCATCGACGGCTTTCTGTGCAGCTGCTGCGGCGGGTCGGTAACGTCCTGCCCTCCGGGCACAGAAGCCTCGCAAGTGACCTGGATCGGCACCTGCCGCAACCCGGCCGACGGCAAGGACTACATCATTTCGTACAACGACTGCTGCGGTAAGCAAAGCTGCGCCCAGTGCGCCTGCACCCGTAACGACAGTGAAGAACCGGCCTATCGCCCGTTCAACAACAACGATGTGAACTGGTGCCTGGCCGCCAAATCGCACATCTATCACTGCACTGTTTCGGTCATCCGCGGCGTCGCCGTTTAAACGCGCACTTTCCGCCGGTTGCTCACGCAATCGGCGGTTTTTTTATCGGTCAATAACAGTCAACTGTGGCGAGGGAGCTTGCTCCCGCTGGAGTGCGCAGCGCTCCCAAAAGCTGCGCTTGCCTTAACTCTGGCAAATGGTTTTGGGGCTGCTTCGCAACCCAGCGGGAGCAAGCTCCCTCGCCACAGGGTGCAATTTCTTTCAAGCTGACTTTTTTCTTTATCGGCCACAACAACAAGAGAGGCCCTTCATGCGCACGTTGCTACTCCTCGGTCTCGTCTGCACGCTGACCGCCCCGCTCGCTTTCGCCCGTGCCATTCCCAACCCGGCGCAGGGCCATGCGCCGGGAAACGAAGAAGTCCAGAAGCCGATCGCCCAGGCCGGTTACAGCAATACCGTGAATTACCAGCTGCAATGCGCCGGTTGCCACCTGGGCGATGGCAGCGGTTCTGCCGCCAACGACACGCCGCGGATGAAGGGTTTTGTCGGCAACTTCCTGAAAGTCCCCGGCGGCCGCGAATTCCTCGTGCGTGTTCCCGGCATGTCGCAATCGGCGCTGAACAACGCGCAACTTGCCGACCTGCTCAACTGGTTAATGCGCGAAGACGGCATGGCCGGCAGCAGCCGACCTGCGGACTACCAGCCTTACACCGCTGAAGAAGTCACGACATTGCGCGCCAAGACCATGCTCAACCTACCCGGCACCCGTGGCGATTTAATCAAAGCCATGCGTGCCCAGGGCATCGACATCAATGACGGTATGAATTACTGACCATCGCGAGCAAGCTCGCGCCTACAGGATCAGGGGCCTCAATCACGCAATCACTGTCGCATAGACCGATCGATCAACATTTCCCCCGGACAGAATCACCCCCACCTTTTTGCCCTGCATCGTTTCACGCTCCTGAATCAGCGCAGCCAAGGCCGCCGCGCCCGCCCCTTCGGCGAGGTTGTGGGTGTCGGTGTAATACACGCACATGGCCTCGGCGATCTGCGCGTCAGTGACCGAGACGATCCGCGCCGCGCCAGCGGCATAAACGGCAAACGCTTCGGGGATGGGTTTGCGCACGGCCAGACCGTCAGCAAAGGTATTGGCCGAAGCGGTTTCGCGGAGGCTACCCGCCTCGAACGATAGTTTTGCAGCTGCCGCCTCGCTGGACACCACCCCCACTACCTTTGTGCTCAAGCCCAACGCGTCGCGGGCAGCAATCACGCCACAAATCCCCGAGCCACAGCCAATCGGTACATAGACCGTGTCCAGGTCCGGCGCGGCCTTGAACAGCTCCAGCGCATAAGTCGCCACGCCTTTGACCAACTCGGTGTGAAATGGCGGAACCAGGTAAAGGTCATGCACTTGCGCCAGGCGTGCAGCCTCTTCACGGGCCTCATCGAAATCACGGCCATACTCGACGACCTCGCCACCAAAGCCGCGCATGGCCTTGTTCTTTTCGACCGAATTACCTTCCGGCACCACGATCAACGCTCTCAATCCCAGGGCGCTCGCCGCCAGTGCCAGACTCTGACCGTGATTGCCGCGAGTGGCGGTGACGACGCCTTTGACGTCTGGGTGCTCGCGCTTGAGCCAGTGCATGAAGGTAATACCGCCGCGCACTTTGAAAGCACCCGTCGGTGTGTGGTTTTCGTGCTTGACCCACACCGTGCAACCCAACCGCTCGGCCAGCAAGGGCCACGCGTACTGGGCGGTGGCTGGCATCACTTGGTAAACGTGGCGAGAAGCTTGTTCGATATCGTCGCGGGTCAGTCTGTGCATGAGAGGGTTCCCTGAAGTTTTGCCCAGTCTAGACTCGGCTGCCGCGTGGCGGCTTTCAAAAAACTGACCTGACTTTTGTGCTTCCACTTCACTACTATGCGGTTATGAGCCATCGAAACCGTCCGCCACCACTGCTGCCCTCTGAACCGGTCCGCCGCATCGAGGCCGGGCCATGGGCGATTGAATTGCTGCCCGCCTCAGCCTACGCAACCCGCTATGTGGCCACCCAATCGGCAATTGGCTTTGCCTTCGACAGCCAACGCGGCCTGCACGCTATCGGCAGTGACCGGGTGCTTCCCTTCGAGGCGATGCCCAATGGCCTGGCGTTCGTTCCTGTTGGGTGTGATGTTTTGTCCGAGTCGCCCAAGGGTGGTGAATACCTGCGGGTGATACGCACCGACGGCATTCCACTGGTGGGTGATCGCGCCTTCAACAATCGCCTCGACCCGCAAGCAACAACCCTCGCGCTGCAGATGCGCAGCGCGCTGTTACGGGCCTCGGTTGAAGACGATTGGGAGGCGTGGGCGCTTGCTTTGTCTGATCGGGTAAACGCTAGCGACGCGTTAGCGACGCCGCCCCATGGCTCGATAACCGGTAGCCGCATGCGTCTGCTCGATGAGTTCATCGACGCCGGCCTCGACAGTCCGCTGGGTGTACCGGCCATGGCGCAGTTGCTTGGATTGTCCGAAGGCTATTTCATCCGGGCCTTCAAGCACGCAACAGGCAAAAGCCCCCACAGCTACCTGATCGACCGCCGCCTCGCCAAGGCCCGCGCCTTGATGTGCGATTCGACCGCCAGCCTGTCGGCGATCGCCCACACCTGTGGTTTCAACTCTCAGGCGCACATGGCGACCACCTTCAAGCAACGCCTTGGCGTCAGTCCGGCGCAGTTGCGAGGTCACTCGAAGAGTTTTTAGCGCCTGGGTAACGGTAGATTGTTGCTAGGCGCATGACGCGGCAATGCGATCGAAATCAACGCTGCAAACAACACAAATGCACTCGATATCCATAAGCACGCTTGCAGTCCATACACCTGATAAACCCAACCGGAAAGCACCGTGCCGATCAAGCGCCCCATCGCGTTCGACATGTAATAGAAACCCACGTCCAGCGACACCCCGTCTTCCTTGGCATAGGACACGATCAAGTAACTGTGCAACGACGAATTCACCGCGAACAGCACGCCGAAAACCATCAATCCGCCGAGCAGCACAGCCTGTTGCGAAAGGCCGGTGTTCAGCCCTAGGGCGATTGCCGCAGGCAGGCCCGCCAGAGCAAGAGCCCAAAGAAATGCCGCACGACCATCGGGCACATGCCCACGTTTCTTGCCCGTGATGTTGGGCGCGAACGACTGCACGATGCCGTAGCCAATCACCCAGGCTGCAAGGAAGCCGCCAACCTTCCAGAAGTCCCAGCCGAAGACACTGCTCAGGTACACCGGCAACGCCACCACAAACCAGACATCGCGGGCGCCGAACAGAAACATACGCGCCGCCGAGAGGATATTGATCGCCCGGCTCTTGGAGAGAATGTCGCGAAACTTTGGCTTGGCTTTCGCTTTGCCCAGATCCTTCTTCAACAGGATCAAGCTGCCAACCCAGATCAACGCCAGCACGCCCGCCATGGCCAACAAGGCACCTTTGAAGCCGATCAAGGCCAGCAAGGCGCCGCCAAGAAAGAAGCCAACGCCCTTGAGTGCATTCTTCGAGCCGGTGAGGATCGCCACCCACTGGTAAAGCTTGCCCTGCTGCCCATCGGGGACCAGGAGCTTGATCGAGCTTTTGGCACTCATCTTGTTCAGGTCTTTGGCAATCCCCGACACCGCCTGAGCGCCCATCACCCAGGGGATGGTTAGCCAGGCCACCGGAACCGTGAGCATCAGCAGTGCCGCAACCTGGAGGCCCAGCCCGATGTTCATGGTTCGGTTCAGGCCCAGCCGGGCGCCGAGGTAGCCACCCACCAGGTTGGTGATCACACCAAAGAGTTCGTAGAACAGAAACAACGCCGCGATTTGCAGCGGGCTGTAGCCCAACGCGTGAAAGTGCAACACCACCAACATGCGCAAGGCGCCGTCGGTGAGGGTGAAGGCCCAGTAGTTGCCCGTCACGAGCAGGTACTGCCGCACTTGCGGCGCGAGGGCTGACAAGGCTTTCATGACCGCTCCTTAAACGGCCAGACCGACCATTTTGGCCAGCTCGACAGTACGGTTGGCATAGCCCCACTCGTTGTCGTACCAGGCATAGAGTTTGACCTGGGTGCCGTTGATGACCATGGTCGACAGCGCGTCGATGATCGATGAGCGCGGGTCGGTGCGGTAGTCGATGGACACCAGCGGGCGCTCCTCGAAACCGAGGATATCTTTCAGTTCATTCTCGGAAGCGTCCTTGAGGAACTGATTCACCTCTTCGACTGTGGTGGGACGCTCGACTTCAAAGACACAGTCCGTCAGCGAAGCGTTGGCCAACGGCACGCGCACGGCGTGACCGTTCAGGCGCCCACGCAGCTCCGGGAAAATTTCGGCAATAGCCGTGGCCGAGCCGGTGCTGGTCGGAATCAGGCTCATGCCTGAAGCACGTGCACGGCGCAGATCCTTGTGCGGTTGATCGAGAATGCTTTGGGTGTTGGTCAGGTCGTGAATGGTGGTGATGGAACCGTGGCGAATGCCCAGCTTCTCGTGGATGACTTTCACCACTGGCGCGAGGCAATTGGTGGTGCAGGAGGCGGCAGTGACGATGCGGTGCTGCGCCGGGTCAAACAGCTGATGGTTAACGCCCATCACCACGTTCAAGGCGCCTTGCTCCTTGACCGGCGCGCAGACCACCACACGTTTCACGCCTTGGTCTAGGTAAGCCTGAAGCACTGCGACGGTTTTCATCTTGCCGCTGGCTTCAATCACCAGATCGCAGCCCGACCAATCTGTGTCGGCAATCGCCTTGTTGGCCGTTACTTTGATCCGTTGACCGTCGATGATGACGCTGTCGCCCTCGGCGCTGGCTTCGTTGTTCCAGCGGCCATGCACCGAGTCGAAGTTGATCAGGTGGGCATGAGTCGCCGCGTCACCTGCTGGATCATTGATCTGCACGAATTCGAACTCTGGCCAGCTCCAGGCCGCTCGCAGAGCGAGTCGACCGATCCGGCCAAAACCATTGATGCCAACTTTGATAGTCATGTTGTTGTGCTCTGTATCTGTTGTCAGAGGGCGTTCGACTGGCTGTCGAACGGGCCGGTGTATTGGATGTGGGCAGGATGCCGAGTGCCGCGTGGACGTTCATCGGCTGATCCTCAGATGGAGCGCTGATAGACACGTTTCATGGATCAGGTGATTTTGCTTTCACAGCACGCGGCTGCGCGTTCAGGACGGTCGCCCATGTCATCAAGGCGTTTGGCATCAGGGCTCAACCAGTGCTTGTTGCTTTCCAGCACAGTGGTCAGCACGAGATGAACCCAATCGGGGAGATTCGGGTGCAGCCGGTAATACACCCATTGGCCTTGCCGCCGGTCCGACAACAGGCCGCAGGTGCGCAGCTGCGCCAGGTGCCGGGAGATTTTTGGCTGACTCTCGTTCAACGCGCAGGTCAGCTCGCAAACACACAGCTCACCTTCACGGGTGATGAGCATCATCGTGCGGACCCGAGTGTCGTCAGCCAGGCATTTGAAAACAGTGGTCGGTGTCAAAGGCTCAGCCATATCGAGGCCATGGGCTTTGCTGGTCAAGGTGAAGTCTCGCCTAATATGCGGTTTGGCGAATATATGGTTATCCGCATATAAGGTAAAGCGGCAACGAACGACTAATCCATGAAGTCGATTGGCTGTCGTCCTGGAGATGGCGGGACAGAGGGCAGTCCCTCCCCCCGCCTCGATCGCAGCGACGCTATTGGCGAGTCATTTAATCGCCCATTTACTTACGGATCTGCAGCACCCGAAACGGCGAAAATGTTGCAGGGCACTTGATACAGCACATGCTCCGTCGTACTGCCCACCCATTTGCCCAGTCCCTTGCGATGGGCATTTCCCATGACGATCACATCGGCCCGGTGATGGGCTGCAAACTCGGCCAACGCTTTGCCCGGTGGCCCTTCAACGAAGTGTTGTCGCTCAAGGGGCACACCGTAGTGGTCGGCCAATGCGCTGAATGACTTTTGCAGCGACTTGCGCACATCGCTGCTGAAACCCGGCATCGTCACGGCCCCCGCGCCAGCGTCGGATAGATGCGTCTGCGACAGATCGTAGGCATGCAACAGATGCAACTCCGCGTTGCACTGCATGGACAACCCGTTCGCCGCCTGGATGATGCGGTCGTTGATGCCGGTGATCTGAGTCTCGGGGTGTGATGGATCGACTGCCGCCACGACCACCCGTGGCAGTGGGCACCTGACTTCGCTGACCAAGTGCACCGCCACTGGACATTCGCGCAACAGGTGCCAATCCAGGGGCGTGATGAAAACGCGTTTAAGCGCAGACTCGTGTTGCACGTCCTTGATCACCAGATCCGGCTGCATTTCTGCCACATGCCGAAGTATTTCTTGCAACGCGGTTCGCGTGACAAGCACTTCGGTACTCACCGTGACCCCGCGCCCGCGGATCAGATCGGCTTCATCCTTCAACCATTTTTCGTTCTCTTGCTGACAGGCCTCACGAAAACGCGCACCCGCACTCGTTAACTCCAAGAGGTGGGAGTCTTCGATGAACACCGTGATGTGCAGCGCCGCGCCCGTGGCCTCGGCAATGGCGACAGCTCGCTCCAACGCCGGGGTATGACGCATGGCGGGACCGACTATCAGAAAGAGTCGTTGATATTGGCTCATGTAACACCTCCAAACGTTCCGGGATATCCAGCGCCCCCAGCACTCTGGTCAGTCACGCCACCGACGATTGACTATCGCCTCAACTTTTTGGATCGACACTATCAATATACGCCTGGATACCATGGCGTGCCTGCCTTGTAGAGCACAGCTCCGGCGTGTTGCTGCGGCTGTTTAACCAGGCCATAACCAAAGGTAAACACATGCTGATTTAGTCAACCTTCAAACGGTGGGAGTATCGGCCACCATGATTTCGCGCCTGCGCTTGATCCGTCGCCAGTTGCGCCCTTCCTTCCCGAAATCAGAAGATTCGAACCAAGTTGCCCCGATATCAGCCCTTCAGATGGACCGGCGGGCAGGCACCTCGAGAGCAGACCTATACTGCCAAGTCATGTTGGGTCAGTGACAGCTTTGATCTCGAGGATAGGCGACATGGACCTTGATCAATTTGAAATGCTCCTCGGCGACATCTATGAGTCCGCCTGGTCAACGGCACACCGGAGCAAGGTGCTGAACCGGCTGGCGCAAATGACCGACTGCACAATTGCGCACCTGTATATTTCCGACCATCGCACCCGCAGGATCCTCGAGTCCTACTGTGGTGGGGATGAGCGGCCACTCAAAGAAAATGATATCGCTGTAGGTTCGCGTGGAAAATCGCATCCAGTAAACAAACATATAGCTTCGCAAATCGAGTTTCGGATATAGGTCTACGCTTCTCCATTTACACACACTTGGAGACACCGCGATGATCCGAGCCCTGCTGATCGCTTCCATGCTAGTTGCCGTCAGCTTTCCAGCGACTGCTGAAGTGACGCCATTCCCTTCATCGTTTCGGACGCAAGACATCGCAGTAGACGGTGCCAAAATCCATGTGCGCGTGGGCGGCAAAGGGCCGGCTGTCGTGATGCTGCACGGCTTCGGCGATACCGGTGATATGTGGGCGCCTTTAGCCGCCGACTTGGCCAAGGATCACACCGTTGTAGTGCCTGACCTCCGCGGCCTGGGCTTATCGTCTATTCCGGAGGGAGGCTACGACAAGAAAACCCAGGCGGGCGACGTTCGTGGGGTGTTGGCGGCGCTGGGCATCGAGAACGCGGTGATCATTGGCCACGACATAGGCACCATGGTCGCCTTTGCCTACGCCTCTCGCTATCCGCAACTGACCGATCAGTTGGTGGTGATGGACGCGCCTGTGCCGGGTATACCACCGTGGAACGACATTGTTCGCTCGCCAATGCTCTGGCACTTCGACTTTGGCGGCCCCGACGCCGAGCGTCTGGTGGCCGGCCGCGAGCGCATTTACCTCGACCGTTTCTGGAACGAATTCGCAGGTGACAGTGCCAAGGTCGATGAAGCCACCCGACAGCACTACGCCAAACTCTATGCCCGCCCTGGCACCATGCGCGCAGCCTTTGCCCAGTTTCGCAGCATTCGCCAGGATGCGGTGGACAACGAAGCGTCTATGAAGACAAAGCTGACCATGCCGGTGCTGGCCGTGGGCGGCGAAAAGTCCTTCGGCAACAACGAAGCGATCGTGATGCGCAATGCCGCAGACAACGTCAAGGAGCTGGTAATTCCGGGCGCAGGACATTGGCTGATGGAGGAAGCGCCCACTCAAATCATCCAGGCGATTCGCGATTTTATAACCCAGTGACGGAGTCTGAGTCTCGCCCGGCTCGACTCCGGAGTTGAATCTGCTGCGAGAGGCGAAAAAAGGCGCCGTATTGGCGCCTCAAAGTTATTAAGCGATTTTGATCACAACCTTTCCAAATGCTCCCCTCGCGAGATGCTCGTAAGCTTCTCGTGCTTTCTCGAACGGATATACCTGGTCGATCACGGGACGGATCTTGTATTCGTTGAGGAACGTATTCATCCGGTCGAACGATGAGCGCGGCGCTACAGCGATACCGCGAATGGTCGTCTGGCGAAAGATAAGTGGCATCAGATTGAGTTCAACGGTCTGGCCCGGCTGGATTTGTCCAAAGTCCACTAGCGAATACCAGGCCGTGAGCGCAGCAATAGGAAGTGTTGCGGCCTCTTCGTCGCTCATGTTGTCAGGTGCACCGACGGCGCTGTCCTCATGGATAATCATGTATTCGGCCAAACCACCGGGCAATGGCGAGCCGAAGCAGTACTTGCCGAACTCGGCAGCTTTACCAAAGCCGCAGAATCGCTGGACATCGGGCGACCTCAGGTCACTCGGTATATCCAGGAGTTGGAGAGGTCATTAGGTGTGCGCCTGTTCCAGCGCACCACGAGAAAGGTGGCACTCACCGCCGAAGGCGAGAGGTTCTATGAGCGGGTACAGGAAATTCTGGCGGGTATTTCTGCTGCGACCTCGATGTTCGACCGATCCGGAGCAACGCTCGCAGGCCGACTTCGCGTCGATATCCCGACCGCTTTCGCGCAAATGAAATTCATCAAAAGCCTTAAAGAATTCACCGCCTCCTACCCCGGTATCAACATGGTACTGGGCGTGACTGACCGGGCCGTCGATCTGATCGGTGAAGGCATCGACTGTGCGTTGCGTATCGGCGATCTATCGGATTCGACTTTGATTGCTCGCCCTATTGCGATGGCGACCATGGTGACGTGTGCAGCGCCCGAGTATCTGCACGAGCATGGTGAACCCGAAACACTCGACGATCTGGCCTCCCATCGTGGCGTTAACTTCTTGTCCGGTCAGAGCAACAGGACATTGCCTTGGCATTTCTCGGTAAAAGGTCAGGATCGCGCGTTTGTGAGTAACGCCGGCATCACCGTCACCGAGTCGAATGCGTACGTTCAGTGCGGGGTGTCGGGCTTCGGAATAATCCAGGCACCAGGAATCACCGTGGCCAAGCATTTGGACAGTCGCGGCTTGGTGGAAATTCTAAAGCCCTATCGACCAGCCCCTCGGCCTGTGTCATTGCTGTACCCAAGCCGGACGCATCTGGCGCCACAGGTTCAAGTTTTTATTGAGTGGCTGCGAGAGCGTTTTCCGCAGCTTCATTCTGACTGGCTGAAACCATAGCGATCATTGAACCAGTTCCGTGAGCGCCTGCTCTGGGCCGGCTGCAGCCCTTCGAAACAGGCAGCAACCAGTCAAACGCAGCCACTCAAGACGCCTAAAAATCCAAAGGTCGTTCAGCTTTGTGCTGAACCACGTGAATGTTAAACCGCCCCGACAACGCTTACGGGTAGGCCGGGACTGTCTTTGCCTGCTCGATCAGCCAATCGATGAGCAACGCTATCTCAGGGACATCGCGACTCTCTTCGTTGCAGATACAGAAATAATCCATCCCCGTCGGCACTTTCAGTGCAAAGGGCTGCACCAGGCGGCCCTCGTCCAAATCGCGTAATGAATTGATCTCGTCGCTGAGTGCAACACCATAGCCATCTCGCGCCGCCTGCAGGGCAATGCCGAAATCTTCCAGATGAACATCGGCATCACCTGGGTAAGGCAAGCGCGCCTCAAGTAGCCAGCGCCGCCATTGAGCGCCATCATCCTCATGCAACAGGCGGTGGTGAACAAGGTCGGACGGCTGCTTGAGCGCACGCGGGCCGCGCAGCAATTGCGGGCTGCAGACGGGAAACATATGCAGGCTTTGCAGTGGCCGCCACCAAAACCCCTCCCACGTCGGAGCGTCGTAGAGCACGGCGATATCGGCCCTGCGCCAGTCCACTTCGCTGATGTCGTCGGCAGTAATGACGCGCAGGTGAATGTGCGGATGTTCTGCACGGAAGGCGAATAACTTCGGCATCAGCCAGGCCGCGCCAAAAATCGGTTCCGTGGAAACGGTCAGGACTTTCGTCACCGGCTCCTGGAAGTACGCCTCGGAAATCTGTCGCACCCCTTCGGTGATCTCGCCGATGCCGCGGGCTACCGAGCGTTGTAGCGCCAGGCCTCGTTCGGTCAGCACCAAGTGGCGGCCCTGCTTGTAGAAAAGATCGATGCCGAGTGAGCCCTGTAACGCTCTTATCTGCTGACTGACAGCCCCGGCGGTGACATGCAGCTCAGCGGCAGCCGCACCGACATGGCCCAGCCTTGCAACACATTCAAATACGCGAAACGCATGGAGCGGAGGTAAGGGCATGCGGGTCAACCGTTTAGTTTTTCTGCCTGTTTTCCTGTCAGTTTATATAGATTTATTGGAATACGAGCAACCGCAACAATTCATCCGGAGCCAGGCCAAAAACAATAATTCAAAAGGTGAGAAATTGATCAAGCACAAACTCCCCCGTTCGCTCCTCGCTACGATCTGCAGCCTGGGCCTGCTGACTGCTAACGCGTATGCGCAAGAGCGCACGCTGCGTGTCTACAACTGGTTCGACTACGTCGCCCCGCAGACGCTGGACAACTTCAAGAAGGAGAATGGCGCAAATCTGGTCTACGACATCTTCGACAGCAACGAAACCCTGGAGACCAAACTGCTTACCGGCCACTCCGGCTATGACGTGGTGGTGCCGTCCGACAGTTTCCTCGCCAAGCAGATTCAGGCCAACGCTTTCCAGCCACTTGACCGCAGCAAGCTCCCCAACTGGAAGCATCTGGACCCGCAACTGATGAAGCTGATCGAGGCCAACGATCCGGGCAACCGCTTCGCCGTGCCTTACCTGTACGGAACCGTGCTGATCGGTTTCAACCCGGCCAAGGTCAAGGCTGCGCTCGGCGAGAACGCGCCGGTGGACAGCTGGGATCTGATCTTCAAGGAAGAGAACATTGCCAAGCTCAAACAGTGCGGCGTGGCCCTTCTCGATTCGCCGACGGATATGATCCCCATCGCCCTTCACTACCTGGGTCTGCCGCCCAACAGCACTCAGGCCAAGGACTACGAGAAGGCCGAAGAACTGTTGAAGAAGATCCGCCCCAACGTCGCCTACTTCCACTCCTCCAAGTACATGACCGATATCGCCAATGGTGACATCTGCGTGGCCGTGGGTTATTCCGGCAGTTTCTCCCAGGCGGCCAATCGCGCCAAGGAGGCCGGTAACGGCGTGGTGGTGGACATGCGCTTGCCCAAGGAAGGCGCACCGGTCTGGTTCGACGTGCTGGCCATCCCCAAGGATGCGAAGAACCCGGAGGATGCCCATGCCTTCATCAACTACTTGCTGCAGCCGCAGGTGATCGCCCCGATCAGCGACTTCGTCGGTTATCCCAACCCGAACAAGGACGCCACTGCCCTGGTCAGCCCGGAAATCCGCAACAACCCCAATCTCTACCCCGCCGCCGACATCCAGACTTCCCTGTTCCCGCTGGTGCCACTGCCGTCCAGTGCAGAACGCGCTCGCACCCGTGCATGGACCAAGCTCAAGTCAGGAACCTGACAGTAAATTGCGCTGTGTGAGCGTACACATTTCTGGGTCAGCTTCAGTTAAACCGCATTGAGAATCCCATGCTAAATGACAATTCAATAATCGATCAGGCGATGACGCGTGACAGCCTGTATGGCACCGACGGTGAACCGACCTACGGTGGTATCACCAGTTTTATGCGGCGCCGCTACACCCGCGATTTACGTGGCGTGGATATCGCCATCAGCGGCATCCCGTTCGATACCGCGACCAGCAATCGACCGGGCAGCCGCTTCGGACCACGGGCCATCCGCGAAGCATCGGTACAGTCCGCCTGGGCGCGTCACTGGCCTTGGGAGTTTGACCCGTTCGATCTGCTGGCGTGTGTCGATTATGGCGACTGCTATTTCGATTACGGCACCCCGGAGCAGACCCCGGCGGCGATCCGGGCCCATGCCGAGCGGATCCTGGCGGCGGGTACTGCGATGCTGACCCTGGGCGGCGATCACTTCATCAGCTATCCGCTGCTGCAAGCTCACGCGGCCAAGTATGGTCCGCTGTCATTGATCCATTTCGATGCGCACCATGACCTGGAGTCGGACGGCGAGGACAAGCGTATCGACCACGGCTCGATGTTCTATCACGCCGTCCGCGAAGGGTTGGTGGATCCTGCACGGTCCATCCAGATTGGCCAGCGCACGACCAATGACGACGTCATGGGCTTTCAGGTGCTCAATGCCAGCGAAGTGCATGATCGCTCTAGCAAGGAACTGGCGCAGATTATCCGGGCGCGCGTTGGCGACCATCCGGTCTATCTCACCTTCGATATCGACTGCCTCGACCCGGCGTTTGCCCCAGGCACGGGGACGCCGGTCTGCGGTGGACTATCGAGCCATCAGGCCTTGGCGATTCTGCGAGGTCTGCGCGGTATCAACCTGATCGGCATGGACGTGGTCGAAGTGGCACCGCCCTATGACCACGCCGAGATTACTGCGCTTGCCGGGGCCGCGCTGGCGATGGAGATGATCTGCCTGTATGCCGCGCGGCATAAGCTGTAAACCAGGGGGCGGGACTGGCAACCCGTTGCTGTCATGCGGTCAGTGTTCACAAGCACACCGACTCACCAGAACTGCGTGCTCAACTGAAGACGATGTTTCACGACGCAACCCCACCCGTTGAAACACCGCGTCCTGCTTAGTACCCAGGAGCTACAGAGGAATGATTGAGCTCCGCAGACCTGAGGGTATTTTTTTATAGCTGGCACAATTTGAATGACGAAGGAGCCCCCCAAGGAGCTGCCGATGGCTGTTCCTTGGGGGGGCTTTCGGCGACCTCATCGCTCTGGAATCCCGTATTGCGCGGCAATCCGCCTCGCCCCTCATAACCGCGCTCCAGCTCGAACATGCTCATCACTTACACGTTGCAGTCCGATAGAGGCCCAGCATCCGATCCCGTCCGATTTCCAGGTGTGCGGGCATTGAACCTTCATTGGAAAAAATGAACGAAGCGAACGCATTGTCAGGGGTAATCAACGGAGTGTTCCACTTAAGAGTTTTCTGCCTCAGGTGCACGGAAGGCCTTACTGTAGTAGCCGGACGAGTCGAAACAGCAAACCTGCTTCTTGCCGGATGCAAGCATATCGCAGGCATCACCGATTCGTTTTGCGCGCGTCTTAAGTTGCTTGGCTGAAGTAATCCAGTGTATCCAGTCTACTCGTGCGATGGTCGTCGTATTCTTCCAGACTTCAAGAGCCTCAGGCGTGGCTGCCAGTGCCTCCTGAAAGTCTTCCGGGATGTCAGGCTCGGGTTCCTTCTTCACAGGGGTTAGCTCTAGTGCAACGGTATCCCCAATGGCCACGCCTGCGGCTTCGAGCAACGCTTTACTGACCTGCAACCAATGGCTCAGCTGACCATCGGGCTCAAGGGTTGCCTGGAAATGGTGCCCATTGATTGCGCCTTCAACGGTCGTCCTTCCTCGCCTCGGAAGCTGTTCACTCGCGGCTCTTGGCAGTACTACGAATGCCCACGACGTATCATTACCAGGCTTTGCCGGACGAAGTAGCTTTGCTTCGAATCGAGATTTCACATCGTTTGTTGTCATTGCAACGCCTCCCACATTTGGCGAAATCATGATCATCTGGCTCTATACGTCGCGGTTCAGCTTTTTCACTCGGTTGATCATGCACAGCGTAATGAATCGCCCTCGCTGCAACCACTAATCCCCTTGGTAATATCGAAGAGCAGCATTCGTTCTATTAAGCTCGCTACAGCTGGCTAATCTACTGAAGTTGTGGGGGAAGAACCTCCAGAAAGGTGCAACCACATGGACACAAAGCGCTGTTGGCCTTTCTGAACAAGCTTTGATGAAGCAGTTGAATGTCTATCCCAAGTGGAAGGGTTGTCAGTTACTTGATCTGTTACGCTCATTTTTCACTTTCTTTTCCGCTGATCAATGACAATGCCCACCTCGATGACCAACCAGACACCTGACCCTCAATCCGTCTGCAGCCCCATTACCAGCAGCGCTATCTTCATCGTTGCAACACGTCTACGGCTTTGGTTCCAGTGCCTGGGACTCGCTCTTCGGTAAGGCGCCCCCCCGCTACAGGCTGCACACCTGCTTTAATACTCACCTCTCATTCATCCTGCAGTAGGTGCCATCATGGACATCAAGCAACTCAAATTCCTGATCGCCCTGGAGCAGACTCGACACTTCGGCCAGGCAGCTGCGCGCTGCCACATTACTCAGCCGACGCTGTCCATGCGCTTGCGCAATCTTGAGGATGAACTGGGTCTGGAACTGGTTACCCGAGGCCAGCGTTTTGAAGGATTCACCCAAGCGGGTGAACGCGTACTGGCCTGGGCCAGAACCTTGCTGGCCGCCCATGACGGGTTGTTCGCCGAAGCCGCTGCGTGTCGCGGTCAGTTAGTCGGTAATTTGCGCCTGGGCCTGGTGCCACTCAGCGGCTTCAATCCAATCGGCTACATTCAGGCGCTTGCCAAAACCTTTCCGGAGCTCAAATACAGCCTGTCTTCCATGAGTTCAGACCAGATCATCGAAGCCCTGGGCACCAACCAACTGGACTTGGGTGTCTGCTATCTCGACCATGTGAACCCCAATTACCTGGAGTTTTTCGAACTGGGTGAAACCCGCGTCGGTTTACTGTACGACACGCGCCACTTCCATTTCGAAGGCACTGAAATGAGCTGGGAAGATGCCGCCGAACTGCCCTTGGGGATGATCAGTAATGGCATGCACTATCGAAAATCCATCGACCTGAGCTTCCGCAGCCGCGGGCTCGATCCGCAGCCGATTCTCGAAAGCGATTCGACGTATCAGTTGTATCAGGCAATCCACGAAGGTTTTTGCTGCTCGATCATGCCGCTGGACAGTGTCCTGGAAAATCCGATCGAGAATCTGGCCTTTATCAACCTGCCGGATGCCAGCGTGCTCGCCCCCCTGGGCCTGGTCATGCGCAAAACCGAACCGCGCTCGGCCATCGCCGAAAAATGTTTTGCTGAAGCCCGAAAACTGTTTTGCGCACAGTCTGGGAGCTGATGCCGACTTCCCTAAAGCCCGCCTCGCGGGCTTTTTATTCCCTGCCCTCTGAACGTCTTACCGCCATTGGCGTTTTTTCTTTTTGGCGCTCTTGCGTTTTACGCCAGCAGGCTCCGCGCTTGGCGCTGGCTCCTTGAGGGCAACCGTGGTCGATGGCTGCCGGAGTCGATCCAGATCCCTGGTCCCCTTGCGCGCCACTTTGGCAACCAGCCAATAGAAGACGATGAGCAAGGGCACTGGCATGACCGCCATCAGCAGTGCGTGTTTGACGTCCGATAGACCGCTGGAGTCCACGTCCTCCAGCAACGAGACCAGTAGAATCATGGTCACCAACCACGAAAACAGGTTGCACATGCAGAGGGTCATCAACCGATAAAAAATCCGCCAGGGCCTGGAGGGATGATCGATGTTCTCGGAAGATGGCGGGATGACTTGTTGAGGTATCACGACACAGCAGCCAATGATACCGGCGGCAAACTGAAAGGCTAAAACGTAAGGTGTCAGTGTCATGAGGAGGGGCAATCAAGTGCAGTGGCGAGGAGCACGCTGAGGAGTACACATGCGCTCTGGGCTTGAATCAGGGTCATATTGGCTATGACCCTGAAGCTCTGTTTCTGGAATTGTTTACCAGCGCATGCCTTTAAACGGATTCCATCCCTGTTCGCCTTTTCGTTCCTTGAGGTAGTAAGCGTAGTTGGTCGAAAGGGCGTAAAGCAGATTGAAGCAGAAGCCCACGGCAAAGTTGATTTGCTTGGCAAAGCTGACGTCGACGAGAGCGAAGACAACGTCCAGCGCGAGGGAAATGGCAATGAGGATCGCAAGCAGCGTCAGGTTTTTCTTCCACAGTCCCAGCACAAACAGGTAAATCGGCCCAAAGAAGAACGCAATGATGTTGGCGTTGATCTTTATCTTCTGTTTGAAGGGAAGTTGCTGCATTGCCGATTTGTAATCCGGTGCATTGGGCGCACCGTGAGCATCAAAAAACGCGAAACGCTCCTGCCATTTTGCGTTGTACTTGCTGCTGTCTTGCACTTGATCTGTCGTGTTCATTCAATAAGTCCTTTAATCCCTGAATGGTGTGTCTTCCAGATGTCCTTGGTGCTGCGTTGTATCTGGCCTGTTTCATATAGCCATTGCCAGTGTCATGAATGACCGGCAGATATGTCAAGTAGCCACCAAGCCACCGTATGAGCGCTCCTCCCGAAGTAAGTTCCCACGCCAAACCTATTTTTTACACACCCTGTTCGGCGCTGGCGCTACTACGATACCGGACTTGTCCGCTTGCCCGCCGGGAACCAGGCCGTGCTGGTCAATGACCGGCAGGATGGTTCGGGAAATCAGATTCCACTCGTCGTTGATACTGAAAGGCAGCACCGGCCGGATATTGATGACGCTTTGATAACCCTCCCCGCGGGGGCCGAGTTTCTGGTTCCAGTTGTATTGAATAGGCACGCTGTAGAGTGCGGCCACCGGGTTGAGCGATTGCTTGGCCAATTCTGCCTGGCTATCGGCTGACAGGCCGATATCGGGATAAATGAATGCAAAAGCCACCACCGGTGTGTAGCGATTTTTTTATTCATCAGCAACGCTTCCCGACTTGGAGAACATGGACTACCACTTGATAGGTGTGGCTGATCCAGGCCGGTTCAGCTTAGTTCAGGTTTTCTCGACTATAACTAAACGAATTGAGAAGGACAGCGCCGCGCCAGCGGGCTGAATGCCGATCTCTGGGTATTCATTCGCAGTTGCGCCTGATTGAACGGCCAACAGACGTTGGCTCAATACACTTCCAGCAGAGGATGCTGACATGCCCCCGTCTTCATCGCTTCGACTCTCAAGATGGCAGCGACCGTTGCTCGTCGCGGCCCTCGTTGCCAGTGTGCTGGCGTTAGGTGCCTGCGCATCGGTAGATGCACAGACCACAGCTTATGTCGGCGTCGAACACCCTGAGCCGACCCTGCCCAATGAAGTCCAGGTGCTACGCACTGAACCGACAAGACCCCATGTGCGGTTGGGCGAAATCCTGGTCGATGCCTCGGTCGACCCGGCACCGCCGATCACCGAGGTCGAACAAAAACTGCGTGAAGAAGGCGCCAAGCTTGGCGCGGACGCCGTGGTTGTCGTTTACGACCGCATTCAACCCGTCGCGGCCTATGTCACTGGGCCGTTGTGGAGCCGGGACATCGAAACGATTCAAGGACGCAAGCTGAAAGGCATTGCAATCAAGTACCAATAACGAGGTGAACCGCAAGGCAGTTAAGCTGTACCTGCCTTCTGCAAAAATCTTGTAGGAGCGAGCAAACTCGCACCTACAAGACCTCCCCCGGCAAATAAAGCAAAATTGCCATGTGTTCCCCTCGTTCTTTCATACGTCGCAGTGTTCACTGCCCGTTTTTGTCTGTCTGGAGTTTTCTCGATGTCCTCGCCCAATTCCCTGCCCGCAGCGCTGCTGGGGCTGGCCCTTGTCTGTCCGGCCATGACCCAAGCCCAAGGCCTGGAACTGGGGCAAGTGCTGATCGGCGCCGAGGATCAGAGCGACGAAGACCAGACGATCGAAGACGCCAAGGCCCGGCTGGCCGAAGTGCCCGGCGGCACCAACGTGGTCGACATGCGCCGTCCGCTGCAAGGTCGCGTCGCCAGCAATCAGGATGTATTGGCCTATCAGCCCGGGATATACGCCCAGTCTGCCGGCAACGAAGGCACCAAGATTTCGATCCGCGGATCGGGGATCAACCGTGCACCGGGCGCCCATGCTTCGGGGTTGTACGCCATGCTCGACGGTCTGCCGTTGACCGGTCCTGGCGGTACGCCCTATGAATTGCTGGAGCCGCTGTGGCTCGATCATGTGGAAGTGTTGCGCGGCGCCAACGGTTTCGACAGGGGTGCATTGGCCTTGGGCGGGGCCATCGACTACATCAGCCATACCGGCTACGACGCGCCGAAATTGCAGGTGCGCTACGCGACAGGCAGCCACGGTTATCAGCAGCGCCAGGTCAGTTCCGGGCAAGTGTTGGGAGCGTTCGACTACTACGTCGCCCTGACCGATGCGAACGCCGATGGTTATCAGGACCACACGGCCAGCGAGAGCCAGGGCGTCATCGCCAACTTCGGTTATCGCTTCAACCCGAACCTGGAAACGCGCTTCTACCTGCGCCATCGTTCGACCGACAATGACCTCGCCGGCCGCGTGACCAAACACTCCATCGAGCACGACCCACGGGCAGCCAACCCCGCCTACGTGAAGCGGGACGACAGCCGTGACCAGCCCGGCAGCACGTTTATCGGTAACAAGACCACGTTCTACATCGATGACGATTCAAGCATCCAGACCGGCCTTGTCTACCACGACTACCCCATGGACTTGCGTGAGGGGCCCAACCGCCTGAAGGTCGCGTACACCGATGTCAGCGGCACGTTCGATTACAAACGCCGCGACACGCTTTGGGGCCTGGCGAGCAACAGCACGATAGGCCTGCGCGTCACCAAGCATTTGCCCAATGCCGGTGCCAGCGAGTTCGTGCGCATCCCCACCGGCAACACCGCCGGTTATGCCCCGGGCACGCTCATGCGCAACTTCACCTATCAAGGTTCGGACACGGTCCTGCATGTGGGCAATGATCTGGAAATCGCCGATGACCTGTGGCTGACCACCGGCCTCGCCGCGATCTACACCCGTCGTGAAAGTGATGTCACCTACCCGCAAGAAGGCGGCAAGACCAGCCTCAACGATTGGGACTACGCCCCGCGCGTGGGCCTGCGTTATCAAGTGACGCCGGACCTGCAACTGTTCGGCAACCTGAGCCGCTCGGTCGAGGCGCCACACCCGTGGTCGCTGATCTACAGTTCCAACATTCGTTTCCCGGTCGGCAGCGGCCCGGCCACCGGCACTCAGCGCGACCCGATCGAGCTGCAAAACCAGACCGCGACCACCCTGGAACTCGGCGGTCGTGGCGACAGTGCGATGGGCCAGTGGAGCCTGTCCTGGTACTACGCTCAAGTACACCACGAATTGCTGTCGGTGCTGCCAGATGCCAACGCCACCACGCCTTACGAACTCAACGCCAGCCCCACGGTGCATCAGGGCGTGGAAGCCAGCCTGCAAAGCAACCTGTGGTCCGGCGACGATGGCGGCCAACTGAACTTGCGCCAGAGCTACACCTTCAGCGACTTCCACTACAGCGACGACGATCACTTCGGCGACAACCGCCTGCCGGGCCTGCCGATGCACTACTACCAGGGCGAACTGCGCTACGACTGGACGCAGGGTTTCTTCACCGCGCTCAACACACAGTGGGTGTCCAAGGTCGCGGTCGATTACGCCAACAGCTACTACGCCGATCCTTACGCGATCTTCGGCGCGACCCTGGGCTACAACGCCCCCAAGGACGACTGGCAGACCTGGCTGGACATCCGCAACCTGACCGACAAGCACTACGCCGCCACCGTCACGCCGGGTTACGACGACAAAGGGTTGGACGCGGCGCGGTCGACGCCTGGCGAGGGAATGGCGATGTACGTCGGGGTGTCGTGGAGCCTGCGCTGAGGCCTCGCTGCACAGCTGAAATGTCGCTGAACAAACGGGGAAAAACAGGTTTCGATCATCGAAACTTGCGAAAAGCGACAGTCAGCTAAGCTTAGGCTCAGCTAATTGCCCACGATGCTCGCGGCGGCAGTGTTTGGATTTTTCTGGAGAGCGTCTGCAACAGCTATTCAGAGAATTCCAACATTAGCGCAGGACTGCCGTGATGACCGAGCCTCTCCTCAGTTTTGACGAACTCAAGCGTGCTGCTGCCAACGGCGAAATCGACACCGTGCTGGTGTGCATGGTCGACATGCAAGGTCGACTGGTCGGCAAGCGATTCCAGGTCGAGTTTTTCATCGACAGCGGCCATGAAGAAACCCACTGCTGCAACTACCTGCTGGCCGACGACATCGACATGGAACCGGTGCCAGGGTACGCGGCCGCCAGCTGGAGCAAAGGCTACGGCGACTTTGTGCTCAAGCCCGACATGCGCACCTTGCGCAAGGTGCCGTGGCTCGAATGCACGGCGCTGGTGCTGTGTGACGTGCTCGATCATCACCATCGGCAAGACCTCCCCCACAGCCCGCGGGCGATCCTGAAAAAGCAGGTCGAGCGCCTGCGCGAGCGCGGCTACACCGGCATGTTCGCCTCTGAACTGGAGTTCTACCTGTTCGACGAAAGCTACGAGGCCATCCACAAACGCAATTACCTCAAGCCGAAAACCGCCGGGCACTACATCGAGGACTACAACATCCTGCAGACCACCCGCGAAGAACCGGTGTTGCGGGCGATCCGTAAACACCTGCAAGCCTCGGGTATTCCCGTCGAGAATTCCAAGGGTGAATGGGGGCCGGGCCAGGAAGAGATCAACATCCGTTATGCCGATGCCATGACCATGGCCGACCACCACGTGATCATCAAGCACGCCTGCAAGGAGATCGCGCAGCTACAGGGCAAGGCGATCACGTTCATGGCCAAGTGGCGTTATGACGCGGCCGGTTCCAG
Organism: Pseudomonas sp. Irchel s3f7; assembly: GCF_900187615.1. Classification (GTDB taxonomy): domain Bacteria; phylum Pseudomonadota; class Gammaproteobacteria; order Pseudomonadales; family Pseudomonadaceae; genus Aquipseudomonas. The sequence continues at coordinate 34,638 of NZ_FYDO01000004.1, forward strand.
CAGCCATATCCACAATTCGCTGTGGGACAAGAACGCGAAAAAGCCGCTGTTTTATGACGCCAAGGCCGAGTTCGGCATGTCCATACTGATGCGCTCCTGGGTCGCCGGGCAGCTCAAATACGCCAACGACATCACCTGTTTTCTCGCGCCTTACATCAACTCCTACAAGCGTTTTCAGGCGGGCACGTTCGCCCCGACCCGGGCGGTATGGAGCCGTGACAACCGCACCGCCGGCTTTCGTTTGTGCGCCGAGGGCAGCAAATCCATCCGCATCGAATGCCGCATTGGCGGCGCCGACCTCAACCCGTACCTGGCCTTCGCCGCCCTGATTGCGGCAGGGCTGGCCGGCATCGACGAAAAACTCAGCCTCGAAGCGCCCTTCGAAGGCGATGCCTATGTCGACGAGCATTTGCCGGAAGTCTCCAAGACCCTGCGCGAGGCCAGCGCCGCGCTCAAGGGCTCGAGCATGTTGCGCGAGGCGTTCGGTGACGAAGTGATTGACCACTACGTGCACACCGCCGAGTGGGAACAGAAAGAGTACGACCGACGGATCACCGACTGGGAACTGCAGCGCGGCTTCGAGCGCTATTGAGTAGCTCATGACTTCAATCATTCAACTGATCTCACCGGTCGATGGCCGGGTCTATGCCGAACGTCAGTACGCCGATGCGGCCGCGATCGAACAAGCGCTGGCCGCCGCCGCAAACGCCCAGAGCCAATGGAAACGTCGACCGCTAAGCGAACGCGCGGCGTTTTGCAGCGCTGCGGTGGACGCGATGTTGGCCATGAAGGATGAAATCGTCCCGGAACTGGCCTGGCAGATGGGTCGCCCGGTGCGCTTCGGCGCTGGCGAACTGCGCGGTTTCGAGGAGCGTGCACGGCATATGATCGCCATTGCACCTGACGCACTGGCGGCGCACGAACCCACGCCCATCAACGGGTTTCGACGGCTGATCAAACGTGAGCCACTGGGCACTGTGCTGGTGGTCGCCCCGTGGAATTACCCGTACCTGACGGCGGTCAACACGATCATCCCGGCACTGATGGCCGGCAATGCCGTCATCCTCAAGCATGCCTCGCAAACGCTGCTGGTCGGTGAGCGTTTCGCCGAGGCCTTGCGTCGCGCTCATCTACCCGATGGGTTGTTCCACAACTTGCTGCTCGATCATGCCCAGACAGCCGCGATCATTGGCTCCGGATGTGTGCAGCAAGTGAATTTCACCGGGTCGGTGGATGCGGGCAAGGCCATGGAAAACGCCGCCTCGGGACACTTCCTCGGCGTGGGTCTGGAGCTTGGCGGTAAAGACCCGGCCTATGTGCGAGCGGACGCCAATCTGGAGCATGCGGTAGAAAACCTGGTGGACGGCAGCTTCTTCAACTCAGGACAGAGTTGCTGCGCCGTTGAACGGATCTACGTCGATGAAAAAATCTACCCGCCGTTTATCGAGCGCTTTGCCGAGTTGACCCGACAGTACGTGCTGGGCAATCCGCTGGATGAAGCCACCACGCTCGGTCCGTTAGTGACACCGGGGGCGGCGTTCTTCGTCCGTGGGCAGATCGCCGAAGCGTTGGCCCAGGGCGCCAATGCCCTGATCGATTCGCAAGCCTTTGCCGCCGACGTGCCGGGCAGCGCCTACCTCGCGCCGCAGGTGCTGGTCGACGTGACCCACCAAATGTCGGTCATGCGCGATGAAAGCTTTGGTCCGGTGGTCGGCATCATGCCGGTGAGCGGCGATGACGAAGCCATCGCCTTGATGAACGACAGCGAGTTCGGGCTCAGCGCGTCAATCTGGACCCAGGACCTCGATGCCGCCGAACACCTGGGCAACCTGATCGACACCGGCACCGTCTTCATGAACCGCTGCGATTACCTGGACCCGACGCTGGCCTGGACCGGGGTGAAAAACAGCGGGCGCGGCGTCACGCTGTCGCGCCTCGGCTACGAGCACCTGACCCGCGCCAAATCCTTCCATTTGCGCCACGAGATTTGAGCCATGAGCCTGACTGGAAACTGGAATTACCCCACGAGCATTCGTTTCGGTGTCGGCCGCATCAGCGAGCTGGCCGAGGTCTGTCGCAGCCAGGGTATCCAGCGACCGCTACTGGTCACCGACAGTGGCCTGGCCCGGGCCCCGATCACCACGGCCGCACTGAACGCGATGCGCGATGCGGGCCTGGGGGCCGAGTTGTTTTGTGACCTCAAGCCCAATCCCGTCGAAGCCAACCTGGCCGGTGGGCTCGACGCCTGGCGTGCGGGAAAACACGATGGCGTCGTCGCCTTTGGCGGCGGCAGCGGCCTGGACATGGGCAAGCTCATCGCCTTCATGAGTGGCCAGACCCGCCCCGTCTGGGACTTCGAAGACATCGGCGATTACTGGACCCGCGCCGATGAAAGCCGCATCGCCCCGGTCATTGCCGTGCCGACGACCGCCGGCACGGGCTCCGAAGTGGGCCGCGCCGCCGTGATCATCGACGAGCTGACCCACACCAAACGCATCATCTTCCATCCGAAAATGATGCCACGCGTGGTCATCAGCGACCCGGCCCTGAGTGTCGGCATGCCGGCCAAAGTGACGGCTGGCACCGGCATGGATGCCTTGTCGCATTGCCTGGAAGCCTACTGCGCCCCCGGTTTTCACCCGATGGCCGACGGGATTGCCGTGGAAGGCATGCGCCTGGTGGCCCAGGCGTTGGTGCGCGCGGTACTCACCCCGTCCGATCTTGAAGCACGCGGGCAAATGCTCGCGGCGGCGGCGATGGGCGCCACTGCATTTCAGAAAGGTCTGGGCGGTATGCATGCGCTCGCGCATCCGATCGGCGCGCTGTACGACACCCACCACGGCATGACCAATGCGACGCTGATGCCCTACGTTCTGAAATTCAATCGCCCGGCCATCGAAGAACGCATCACCCGTCTGGCTGCGTACCTGCGCCTGCCCTCCCCGGGCTTCGACAGCTTCATGGCCTTCGTCCTCAAGCTGCGCAAGGACATCGCCGTGCCGCACACGCTGTTCGAGTTGGGAGTGGATGAGCAACAGGCCGAGCTGATCGCGGACATGGCAATTGTCGACCCTTCCGCCGGGGGCAATCCGTTGCCCTTGACCAAGGCCGGCGTGACGGAGATTTTCCAGTCGGCATTCCACGGACGTTTGTAGGCGCGAGCTTGCTCGTGATGGACTCAAGGGCGACGCGGCTATTCAGAAAGCACGCGTTATCGTTGACGTCCATCGCGAGCATGCTCGCTCCTACAGACAGGTTTATCGGTTGCAAACAGGAGCAGTACGACAAGGGGTTGAAGGCCAGACCATCCGGTATTCCGGATGGATGCGTATCAAAACCTGAAGGGGCACACAACATGAACCCAGCAAGCCAGCCCGGCACCGGCGCACCGCCAGACGACGACACCAAGGTGCTGCACAGCATGGGCTATGCCCAGCAGCTCTCGCGAAGAATGGGCGTTTTCTCCAACTTTGCGATTTCCTTTTCGATCATCTGCATCCTCTCCGGTGGCATCAACTCTCTCGCCCAGGGCACTTCCGGGGCGGGCGGTGCCTCAATCGGCATCGGTTGGCCGATCGGCTGCCTGATCTCCGGGGTGTTCGCCCTCGCCATGGCGCAGATCTCCTCGGCCTACCCCACCGCTGGCGGCCTGTATCACTGGGGTTCGATCCTTGGTAACCGCTTCACCGGATGGCTGACGGCCTGGTTCAACCTGCTGGGGCTGGTCACTGTGCTGGGCGCGATCAATGTCGGTACCTATTACTTTTTCTTCGGTGCCTTCGGCCCGGGATTGGGCATGGAGGACACCACCACGACCCGGGTGATTTTCCTGGCGATCCTGACCGGGGTGCAGGCCTTGTGTAACCACTTGGGCATCGGCCTGACGGCCAAGCTCACGGACTTTTCCGGTTACCTGATTTTCGCCACTGCGCTGGCGTTGACCATCGTTTGCCTGATCTCGGCACCGAGTTATGAGTTCGCCCGACTGGTGACGTTCGCCAACTATTCCGGTGAGGCCGGCGGCAGCGTCTGGCCAGCGGTGTCCAACGGCTGGATTTTCATGCTCGGCCTGCTGTTGCCGATCTACACCATCACCGGCTACGACGCCTCCGCGCATACCTCCGAAGAAACCCGCAACGCCGCCATGTCGGTGCCACGGGGCATGGTGATGTCGGTGGTCTGGTCGCTGCTGTTCGGCTGGGTGATGCTCAGCTCGTTCGTGCTGATGCTACCGAACATGGATGAGGCTGCCAGCAAAGGCTGGAGTGTGTTTTTCTGGGCCATGGACACTCAGGTGAACCCGACATTGAAGCTCGCGTTGTATGTGGCGATTTTCATCTCGCAAGTGCTCTGCGGATTGGCGACGGTCACCTCTGTTTCTCGCATGATCTTCGCCTTCTCCCGTGACGGCGGCCTGCCGTTTTCCAAAGCGCTGTCTTCGGTCTCCCCGACCTTCCGCAGCCCGGTCGCGGCGATCTGGACCGGTGCCACCCTCGCCGTCCTGTTCGACTGGGGTTCGTCGGTGATCTCGGTCGGTGCGACGCCGGTTTATACGATCGTGGTTTCCTGCACGGTGATCTTCCTGTTCTTCTCCTTCATCATTCCTATCGTGCTGGGTCTGTTTGCCTACGGGACACCGAAATGGCCGACCATGGGGCCCTGGAACATCGGGCGCTTCTGGTACACCGTGTTCGCCCTGCTCTCGGTGCTTTCGATGGTGATCATTTTCATCATCGGCATTCAGCCACCAAATGATTGGGCGCTGTACATCACCATCGGTTTTCTGGTGTTGACCGCCATCGTCTGGTTCGGCTTTGAAGCCCGGCGCTTTCAAGGCCCGCCGGTGGGTGACATGATCGTCAAGCGCCAGGCCGAGATTGCGGCGGCGGAAGCGGCGTTGAACACGCGCGCGGGTGGCTGACGCCATTGCGTTCGGCCCGTTGGCGACACAGAGGGGGAAGCAGGATGACTGGAATAACAGAGCGCAAAGGCTCGACCTGGGGCCTGCTTTCCCTGCTCGCCATCAGTCTGGTGTTGATTCCGGGCTGCTCAGGCAACAAGTCCACGACTCGCTATGCGGCCCCCCGCATTGGCTCGGCGTGTTATGCAAAAGCGCTTCCCACTGTAGGTGAAGGCGGCCTGGCCTGGGGCGACACCTTGAGCATGGCGCGGCAAAAATCCCTGAGCAATTGCGCGCGCTATGCGGGGCGATCCGGTGGCACGCCGAGTACCTGCCAAGTGGTGCTGTCAGAGTGCAAGCATTGATACAGCGAATTTTCGTTTGTGCGCCGCTTTTGCCGTTCTGTGCGACAGATCGCCTTTCAGGGGCTCCCGCATCACGCCCTCACGGTGGTAGTTTTGGAAATATCTGATTAAACGATCAGACTTTTCCCACAAACCGCCTGCAAAGGAATGCCACCAGAAATGGACTTTTCACTCAAGCACCTGGCCGCGGCCAGCCTGATGCTCGCCAGCCTGTCGTCGTTCTCCACGGCCGCGCACGCCAACATTTCCCCGCAACAGAGCGCGATCATCCTCAAGACCTTCAGCGATGCAAAGGTCACGGATTTCCGGCAGTTCCTGGGCAGCCTGGCCAAGAGCGACATCGCCAAATCCAACGACCTCGGCCCGGCCATCCGTGCCTTCCTCGACAACAAGCCGTTGACGGCAGAGCAGCAAAACGAAATCCATCGTTTGCTTGGCCTCTATGCCCGCGTGAAGTACGGCAGCGCGGCCACCGAAACCTTGAAGGAACTGGTGGCCATTCCGACCGTGCGCGTGGAAGGTGTTGAGCAGCACGACAACCCCGAATTCATCAAGATTGCCGAGAAGATCAAGGCCCTGGCCAAATCGTTCAACCTGAACTTCCGCAACATCGACAACCGCGTGTATGAAATCTCCCTCGACGGCACCGGCGATGAAGTCGTGGGCATTCACGCCCATGCCGATGTCGTGCCGGTCACACCGGAGAACTGGGTGTTGCAGGACGGCACCCGCCTTGACCCATTCAAAGTCACCCTGATCGGTGACCGCATGTATGGCCGAGGCACCGAGGATGACAAGAACGGCATCGTGGTTTCGCTTTACGCCATGAAAGTCATCAAGGAAGAGAAACTGCCGCTGGCGAGAAACTTCAAGCTGCTGGTCGACACCACCGAGGAAACCACGGGCGACGCCATCCCCTACTACTTCGAGCGCAACCCGACACCGAACTACAACCTGGCGCTGGATGGCGGCTACCCGGTGGTGATCGCCGAGAAAGGCTACGGCACCGTCATGGCCAGTTTCGCCAAGCGCGCCGCGCAAGGCAAAGGCGCAGAAATCACTTCGATGACCGGTGGCCTGGCCACCAACCAGATTCCGTCGACATCGGTCGCGACCCTGGTGACAGACAAACCCGCAGAACTGGCGGCTGACCTGCAAAAGGCCGGCGCGGAGTACGCCAAACGCAATGGCGGCAACTTCACCGTCGCCGCCAAGGTCGAGGGCAAGGACGTCAAACTGACGGTCACCGGCGTTTCCGCCCACTCCTCCAAGCCCGAGTCCGGCGTCAACCCGGTCGCCAGGATGCTCGACTTCATCAATGGCCTAGACGGCAAGGTTGCGTTCAAGCACAACGAGATCACTGACGCTGCCCGCTACGCCGCTGATAACTGGGGCCTGGATTACCTGGGGGGCAAATTGGGGGTTGGTTTTTCCGATGAGTTCATGGGCCCGCTGACCACGTCCCTGACCTATGTCGGCATGGATGACAAAGCCTTCAAACTGGCGGTCAACCTGCGTGTGCCAAAGGGCAAGTCGCCTGAAACGCTGAAATCCGAAATCGCCGGAAAACTGGATGCCTGGAGCAAGAAGAGCAAAATCGCCCCGGCCTTCGACTACGACATTGCCGAACCGATGTTCCGCAACCCCGAGGGTGAATGGGTCAAGGCGTTGCTCGCCGTGGCCAGCGAAAACCTCGGCATGGAACACAAGTTCGGCACCTCTGCCGGCGCCACGTCGGTGCATGAACTGCCCAACGGCGTGCAATTCGGCCTGGCCATGCCAGACGTCAAATACACCGGCCACAACGACAACGAGTTCAAGACCACCGAGCAGTTCCTGCTGGACTTGCAGATCGTGACCGAAATGATGGGCCGCATCGGGCAATTGCCGAAACTCTGATATCCCTTCGGACCCGCCGCCCTGGCGGGTCCATTTGCCTTCGCTTCCACTCCAAATGACATCCCTTCCCCAGTAGGAGCGAGCCTGCTCGCGAAAAACCAGAGGACGCCGCATTGCGTCTGGTTTCCCGCGTCATCGTTGGCCTCCATCGCGAGCAGGCTCGCTCCTACACGGGTGGATTCGGCGGATTGATGAACAATCCTCATGAACCCTTGCCGATTTACCCGTCTAGTTTCTAACCCTTCGCTCACTTACTGTTTGCACGATGTCAGTCACGATCCATCACGCTGCACGATTATTCAGGAGCAACATTGATGAATCCCCTGATCGCCCCATTGGTTGCGTTATCGCTCATGGCTGGAGAAACCAGCGCCCGGGCCGCCAGCGAGATCCGCATCACCAACGCGGGTTCCCAGCCCTCAATCAAGGGCGCGGCAGAAAACTTCACCGGTACGGTCCGGGTTGACGGCCTGTTCAAGGGCGATGCCCCTGCCCGCATCGGCGGTGGCACGGTGACCTTCGAACCCGGCGCACGCACGGCGTGGCACACCCATCCGCTGGGCCAGACGCTCATCGTCACTTCCGGCGTCGGCTACGTACAGCAAGAGGGCCGCCCACGTCAGGAAATTCGTCCGGGTGACATTGTCTGGATCTCGCCGCAGACACGTCACTGGCACGGCGCAACGGCCGCCGACGGGATGACCCACATCGCCATCGCCGAAGCCGAGGACGGCAAGGCTGTCACCTGGGCGGAAAAAGTCTCGGATGCGCAGTACCAAGGTCAATAGCCTGCGCAAGACCTGTAATGGATGGAGCTTTTTACGATGACCACTGACTCACCGAATGCACATCGCAAGACCGGCCCCCTCCCCGCGCTGATAGCCCTGTGTCTGGGTTTTGGGTTGGTGTCAGGGGTTGCCACTCGGAACGCCGAGGCATCGCAACCCATGGTCAGCACACAACCCGCATCAGAAACGTTGTCGACCCGGCAACAGGCCATTCCACTGATCGCCGCGTTCATGGCGACCAGCGACATGCCCAAGCTCAACGAAGCCTTGAACCAGGGCCTCGACGCGGGCCTGACGGTCAGTGAAACCCGGGAAATCCTGGTGCAGCTCTACGCCTACGTCGGTTTCCCACGCAGCCTCAATGCATTGAATGAACTGATGACGGTGGTGCAAGCGCGCAAACAACGTGGCATTCACGATGAGCCTGGACGCGAACCAAGCCGTGCCATTCCCACCGGTGAGGCTTTGCTCACGGCAGGCACGGCCAATCAAACCCGAATTTCGGGCGGGCCGGTCAAGGGGCCGGTGTTCGAGTTCGCCCCGGTCATCAACCAGTTCCTGCAAACCCACCTGTTCGGCGACATCTTCGAGCGTGACAACCTCGACTGGCAAAGCCGTGAACTGGCGACCGTCGGGGCGTTGGCCGCAACGCCGGGGGTGGAGTCGCAGTTGCGCTCGCACATGCGGGCGAGCCTGCGGGTCGGGCTGAGCGCAGCGCAATTGCGCCAGCTCACCGAGCTGCTGGCAAAGGGCGACGAACCCGCCGCCAAACGTGCAAGCACGGCCCTGGCACAGGCGCTTGACGCCTCGGGAGGTTGAACATGAAGACCGGAAAAAACCTGCTGAGCGCTGCGTTGCTGAGCTCGCTTGCCGCCTGTGCAAGCCATGCCAATGCCGCCGCGCCCTTGATGATTCAGGAGCAAGGCAGCTTCGCCGCTGGCGGGACGATGATCACCGCACCGGGCACGTTCGATCCACGCAAACCCATGACGCCAGATGGCCAGACTTACCACGGCGACCATGCCTACACCTTCTACCAAATCCCGGTCGATGCGCGAAAACTGCCCATCGTCATGTGGCACGGCGCAGGCCAGTTTTCCAAGACGTGGGAAACCACCGCTGACGGCCGCGAAGGTTTTCAGAATATCTTTCTGCGGCGCCAATACGGTGTGTATCTGATCGACCAGCCGCGCCGGGGCGATGCCGGGCGCAGCATGGTCGAGGCGACAGTCAAGCCTGTCCCGGACGAGCAACTGTGGTTCAACCAGTTCCGCATCGGCCTGTGGCCCAACTATTTCGAGGGTGTGCAAGTTGCCAAGGATGCGCAAACGCGCGACCAGTTCTTCCGTGCGATGACACCGAACACCGGGCCGTTCGACATGAACGTGGTCTCCGATGGCGTGTCGGCGGTCTTCGAAAAAATCGGCCCGGGCATCCTGTTCACGCACTCGCAGGGTGGCGGGCCGGGTTGGTTGACGGCGATCAAGAACGACAAGGTCAAGGCCATCGTCGCGTTCGAGCCGGGCAGCAGTTTCGTCTTCGCGCAGGGTGAAGTCCCCGCACCGATTCCCAGCGCATTCGACACGGTGCAAGGCGCAGCGGTGCCGATGGATCAATTCATGGCGCTCACGCGCATTCCGATCCTGATCCTCTACGGCGACAACATTCCGGAGCACGCCGTCGACCTGCCCGCCCAGGACAGTTGGCGCGCCCGCCTCACCATGGCCCGACTTTGGCGCGATGCCGTCAACCAGCATGGCGGTGATGTGCGGCTGATCCACTTGCCGGAGATTGGCATCAAGGGCAACACGCACTTCCCCATGTCGGATTTGAACAACGTGCAGATTGCGGATCTGGTGTCCGGGTTTCTGACAGAAAAGCATCTGGATTGACGGCTACAGAACTTTTTTCAAACGGCCTTTTTAGTGCTCCGGAGATGCTTATGAGATACACCCTTTTGAAAGCTTCGCTGATGGCCGCCATGGTTGGTATGTCTGCTGGCGAAGCCGGTGCCGCCGACTACAAGAAGAACCCGTTCACCCTGGCCTACGACGGCGCCATTGCCAGGAATGAACCCGGCAAGGTCAACATCCATCCGGTCACCTACAAGCTCAATGACCTCGACATTGCGGCCAACGTTTACACCCCTGCCAACTACGATGCGAAGAAGGCTTATCCGACGGTGGTGGTGGCGCATCCGAACGGCGGCGTCAAAGAGCAAGTCGCCGGTTTGTATGCCCAGCGCCTGGCGGAACAAGGCTACATCACCATCTCCGCCGATGCCGCGTATCAAGGTGCAAGTGGCGGACAACCGCGCAGTATCGACAAGCCGGGGTACCGCATCGAGGACATCCACGGCATGGCGGATTTCATCACTCAGTATGCCGGCGTCGACGGCAAGCGCCTGGGCCTGCTCGGTATCTGCGGTGGCGGTGGCTACTCGCTGGCCGCCGCGCAAACCGACAAGCGATTCAAGTCGGTGGCGACTGTGAGCATGTTCAACTCCGGCCGGGTGCGTCGCAATGGCTACAACGACTCGCAACTGGACACCCTCGCGCCACGCCTGCAACAAGCTTCCGCTGCCCGCGCCCAGGAAGCGGCCGGCGGTGAAGTGCTGTATTCGGGTGATGCCAATCTCACTGACGAGCAGATCGCCAAGCTTCCGTTCGAGCTGTATCGCCAGGGTTATGAGTACTACTGGAAAACCCATGCCCACCCAAACTCGACGTTCAAATACACCACGAGCAGCCTGCTGGATCTGGTGCGCTTCGACGCGACCAACCAAATCGAACTGATCAATCAGCCGTTACTGATGATCGCCGGCAGCAAGGCCGACAGCTTGTACATGACCCAGGATACATTCCCCAAAGCCACCGGCACGAAAGACAAAGAGTTGTTCATCATCGACGGCGCCACGCACATCGAAACCTACTGGGTGCCCAAGTATGTGGACGCTGCATTCGGCAAGTTGACGCCGTTCTTCGCAAGAACCTTGTGACGGGCTCGTCGGGGTCGCGCATCCATGCGGAACCTGATTACATGGAATAATCCCGCGCTCCGCATGAGAGGCTCTCATCAATGTCCCGCGCCAACCTCAACGACCTGCAAGCCTTCGTGGTCATCACCCGCGAAGGCAACTTCACTCGCGCCGCCGCACAACTGGGCGTCTCGCAGTCCGCGCTGAGCCACACCATGCGCGCGCTCGAAACCAGGCTCGGCGTTCGCCTGCTCACCCGAACCACCCGCAGCGTTTCCCCTACGGAGGCTGGGCAACGGCTGTTTCTTTCGATGGCGCCGCGGTTCGAAGAAATTGAACTGGAGTTGGCGGCGGTCAGCGAGTTTCGCGACACCCCGGCAGGCAACGTGCGGATTTCAGCTTCCGAACATGCGGCGAACAACATCCTTTGGCCCAAGCTGTTGAAGGTCCTGCCCGACTACCCGGACATCAAGGTCGAAATCACCGTCGACTACGCCCTCTCCGACATCGTCGCGCAACGCTACGACGCCGGCGTGCGCCTGGGCGATCAGGTGGCCAAAGACATGATCGCCGTCCCGATCGGCCCCCCGTTGCGCATCGCGGTAGTGGGGTCGCCCGAATACTTCAAACAGCGGCCAATTCCAAAAGAGCCAAGGGATCTGGCCGCCCAAAACTGCATCAATCTGCGGCTGCCCACCCACGGGAGCCTGATGCAATGGGATTTTGAAAAGGAGGGTCACGAACTCAAGGCCCGTGTCGAAGGACAATGGACGTTCAACAGCAGCGTGCCGATCCTGCGCGCTGCCGTCGCGGGATGCGGCTTGGGGTTCCTGCCAGAAGATATGGTCGCGAAGGAACTTGCGGACGGAAGCCTTGTGCGGGTACTCGAAGATTGGTGCCAACCGTTTGCCGGTTACCACCTTTACTACCCCAATCGCCGTGAGCATTCTTCAGCGTTCGGCGTCGTGGTGGATGCGCTGCATTACAAGCGCTGAAGCGTCCATCGCTGAAAATGGCTCGTTACTTTGTCTCGTCCTTGGGGGTGCAGACGGTGTGGATATGGAACTGCACCCCGTCGAGTGATGCCTTGACCTGATCGGCTGCGTGCTGACAGGCCTCCTTGTTCTGATACTCGGCATGGTCGAGCGCCGGCGCTGGCAATGGGCTGTTTGTGCCAAGAATGATCCAGAGAATGTAATTCATGTTGCCTCGGATGCTGCGGGTAGATGAAGGAGTCTAGCCGTGGATTGATGACCGCGACACCGGGCATTTTTGAGTCTGTAGTCGATACCCGTCATGCAGGGACGTGGGCCGAGGCTGAGGGCCTGAGCCCGGATGCGATCGAGAAAATGTACAGCGGCCTGGTGAACCACGCCATTGCAGAAGAGTTGAAACACTGCGGCCCATCAACCCGACACCTGTCGCTAGTGTCAGGACTATCCGCCATGGATCGATCGCAGCCCTTCGCGACAGGCAACAATCGGCCAAAAACAGCCCGTCAGGTGTGCCTATGAAACCAGGACCGATTCAGAAGTCGCTCTGCTGGCGATTCAATATTATGATCGAAAGGCCAGCGAGGCTTGTACGATCGTGGCAGGCCAGGAGTTAGAACGGTTTGCCTAAGCCTTGAGAGCGCTTGCAAGGTCGCTCTTCACCCTCGCGTTAATATTGAAGAATGTTTATGCGATTAGCGGTGACTCCTGCAGTAGACAATAACTATCGAGGGAGCGAAACATGAATGGTGATGGGGTAATGGAAAACAAGATTGGCAAAGGACAGTCTTTTGCCAAACGAATCTACCTGCCACGCCTTATTGGCCTGGCGATTGGCATGCTGAGCGTACTGGCCGCCATTGCGCCGCTGGGCCTGCCGGGATGGGTATGGGTACTGTTGCTTTTCAACGGCTTGGTTTGGCCGCACCTGGCCTATCAATTGGCCACCCGTGCTAGTGAGCCATATCAGGCGGAGCGGCGCAACTTACTCTACGACTCAGTGATGGGCGGGTTCTGGACCGCGACCATGCAGTTCAATCCGTTGCCTGCCGTCACCATTCTTTCGATGATGACGATGAACAACGTCGCTGCAGGCGGCCAGCGTTTATTCGTGCATGGCGCGCTGGCCCAAGTTGTCGGAATTCTGCTTGCGATAACACTGTTCGGCCCGCAGGTGCAACTTACTGCAACCGCCCTACAGATCTACGCCTGCTTGCCAATGCTGACGCTCTACCCATTAGCGCTGGGCTGGGTCTGTTATCGCCTGGCCATTAAGCTCGCCGACCACAAGCGCCGTCTTAGCGCCCTGAGCTGTACCGACAGTCTCACCGGCCTGCTCAATCATGGGGCGTGGAAGGATTTGCTTCACCTGCAGTTTTTCGCCTTCCGGCAGGAGAGCTTCGAAACGGTGATCGCGATCATTGATGTCGATCACTTCAAACAGATCAACGACACTTACGGCCATCTCGTTGGCGACAGCGTGCTACGCCAGCTGAGCGCCGAACTTAAGAAAAACCTTCGCCAAGGTGACCTAGCCGGTCGCTTTGGTGGAGACGAGTTCTGTGTGATCCTGCCCAACAGCCCACTGAGCCAGGCTGGCGAAATTATGGAACGACTGCGAGGGGCAATGGGCAACTACCGCAATGAGCAACTGCCTGAGCTGCGAGTCACCCTGAGTATCGGCTTGGCATCGTGCTGCAGTGCAATGACCGACGCCGCAGACTGGCTCAACGAAGCCGACAAGGCACTGTATGCGGCCAAGAACAGTGGGCGCGACAAGGTCCATTTCACCTTAGGCGACATCGTCAACGCACCTTGAATCACAGTGGATTCGCTAGACACCTAGTAAACCAATTTTTTGATCTGTAAACCAATGAGGTTAACAACTCAAAAAAGTGGTTTATAGCAACCAGGTAATTTCCTCGTGGAAACTGCTGGGATAATGCCCCGATGGAGCTCGTGTTTCGCAGCTTGAAAACGGAATGGACCAGCACACGCCGTAGTTACGACCGGCAGAGAACGGCCAGACTCGGTCGCTCGACAGCCGTACTCTCATCGTCGAGAATGAGCCGGGCACTCAGCGCCCGATGGCGATCAGCAATACTAAGGGATGGTTCCGTCCACAGGACTCGCGAGGAAGCACATGATCGATGGTTCCGCCGTTTTGACAGTTTTTTTGGTCTACTTGGCCGGTGTCGTTATCCCTGGGCCAAATTTCGTCGCAGTGATCCATAAAGCGGTGGCTGCTACACGGTCAGAAGCTCTGGCCTTGGTAGCGGGTATCGTACTGGTCAACTTGTTCTGGTCCACCTGTGCAATTGCAGGTCTCGGGATTGTATTTGCTGCGCTCCCTTGGGCTGCACTTGCTGTAAAGGTTCTAGGGGCCGCCTACCTCATGTGGTTCGGATTCCGACTGTTGATCAATGCGGGGAAGAATGCGCTTGGGCCGCTAAATGATGCCGTCGCCGGTAGTTGCAGGCAGTCTTTTATTCAGGGGGTGATTACCAACATTGGCAACCCCAAGTCCATGGCCTTCTATGCCGCTGTTTTTTCAGCCGCTGCCCCCGCCCATGTTTCATTAGGCACGTTTTCGTCGATGCTGGCAGTTGTAGTGGTGGTTTCAATGACCTGGTATGGAATGGTCGCAATCGCTCTATCGCAGCCTAAGATTGCTTCCACGTATCAAGGTCGGAAAAAAGCAATCGATCGACTGTGCGGTGGTTTGATTTTGTCTCTGGGGATCCGCCAGCTGGTTTAGAACTTGTTCTGTGATACACGAGCTGCCCTTATGGACAGGCAGAAATCGGCCCAGAGTGTGTAAAAACACCTTCGCGAACCCTTGCTATGATTTCTGAGGATTTCATCGCAGGGATCGCCCATGAAGCGCTTTATCCAAGGTGAACATCGAGGCCAAGGCACCTTACTTCCCGAGAGCCTCGACGACTACGTCAGCGATACCAATCCGGTGCGCGTAGTCGACGTTTTTGTCGACGAACTCAACCTGGTTTCCTTGGGTTTTGACGGTGCTATTCCGGCTGACACAGGCCGTCCCGCTTACCACCCCGCGATCCTGTTGAAGATATACATCTACGGCTATCTCAACCGCATCCAGTCGAGCCGACGCCTGGAGCGAGAAGCTCAACGCAACGTCGAGCTGATGTGGTTGACCGGGCGTTTGATGCCGGATTTCAAGACCATCGCCAACTTCCGAAAAGACAACAGCAAGGCCATTCGAGGCGTCTGTCGCCAGTTCGTTGTGCTCTGTCAGCAGTTGGGACTGTTCGGAGAAAATCTGGTCGCCATCGATGGCAGTAAATTCAAAGCAGTCAACAACCGCGACCGCAATTTCACCAGCGCCAAACTGAAGCGGCGAATGGAAGAAATTGAATCGAGCATCAACCGTTACCTGACAGCACTCGATGCTGCCGATCGGCAAGAGCCAACAGCCTCCGAGCCCAGCGCCGTGCGGCTGGAGGAGAAAATTGCCAAGCTGAAGACGCAAATGAAAGAGCTTAAAGCGATCGAAATCCAGCTCAACGAATCGCCGGATAAACAGGTCTCACTGACCGATCCAGACGCCCGCTCCATGATGACGCGCGGCACGGGAATTGTCGGCTACAACGTGCAAACAGCGGTCGACACCCAGAACCATTTGATCGTTGCTCATGAAGTCACCAACTTCGGTTCCGACCGAGATCAACTCAGCTCGATGGCGAAGCAGGCTCGCGATGCCATGGCGTCCGAAACGCTGGCGGTGGTAGCTGACCGAGGTTACTTCAAGAGTGAAGAAATCCTTGCCTGTCACGACGCGGATATCACTGCCTACGTGCCAAAGCCGATGACTTCAAGCGCCAAGGCGGATGGTCGATTCAACAAAGATGCGTTCGTTTATGACGCGACGAAAAACGAATACATCTGCCCGGCTGGAGAGGCGCTGCCTTGGCGCTTCTCCAGTATTGAGAAAGGCATGAATATGCACTGTTATTGGAGTTCGAAATGCCAGGGTTGCGCGCTGAAAACGCAGTGCACGCCGAGCAAAAATCGTCGAGTAAGGCGCTGGGAACATGAAACGGTGCTGGAGGAAATGCAGCGTCGGTTGAACGATGCACCGGACATGATGCGAATCCGAAAAAGGACAGTTGAGCATCCCTTCGGGACGCTCAAACAATGGATGGGCTCAACGCATTTCCTGACGCGCAAACTGATTGGGGTAAGCGCTGAGATGAGTCTGAATGTACTCGCCTACAACATGAAGCGAGTTATGAGCATTATCGGTACAGCAAGCTTGCTGAAGGCGATGTCGGCGTAAAGTCTCGGTTTTCTCTGCCCCTGAAGGCGCTCAACCGCTACATAACCGCTTTGGAACGTCAGTAATGCTTATCACGGAAAACGCTTGGGCAATCGCATCGCCCAGAAACGCCTGAATGACGCACTCGATATACGAAAGCGTTTTTACACACTCTGGGCCAGAAGCTGACGTTCAAAACGCCATCAGAAATTTACCCGCAACAACCCCGTGAGTCCGTTCTCATGAACGTCGCTGGCAAACTGGCCGTTGTAGGTCAGGCTCAGGTTGGTAGCGGCTGTCAGGGCTGCCTCGTACCCGAAGTTGACGACCGTCACATCCTCGGCCAGCGGCACGCTGGGTATCCCGAATGTGTTTGTGGTGCGTGCGAATGACATGGTGTCGGAGGATTCAAGGTCGCCAAAAGTGTGTCGCCAGCCCAACCCGCCCTTCACCCGCATTGGCATGTCGTTGCTGAAAAATGTGTAGCTGGGCCGTACCCCCAGGGTGCTGAACGTCGCGTCGTTGTCGCTGCTGTCCACTGTGAGTGCCGCCGGCCCACCTTGTTCGTCGAAGCCATCGACATTCACATAGACCCAGGCGATGTCAGCGTATGGCTCCAGCACCATCGGCCCGGCGTTGAACCTGTACCCGACATCGCCGAAGACCTGGGTGGTATTGGCCGAGTAATCTGCGCTGGGGGCGTCACTGAAATCGCCGAAGCTCACCGTCCGCTTGGTATCGATCTCGTTGAACGTATAACTCGTGCCCGCCTTGAGCGACCACGGTCCGATCAGCTCGCCGATATAAATGCCGAGGGTATAGTTATCGCCGTTGGCCGAGCTGTAGGGCGCGTCCACGTCCGACCGTGTGTAGCCGAACAGAACGCCCAGCGTTGTGGTATCGGTGATGCGCGAGTCAATTCCCAGGAACATCCCGCCGGTGTTCACCGATACGTCACCTTGCTCCCGGTCTGCGCCGACACCTTGCACCCACGCGGTCAGGTTTGGGGCCAGTTGCACCCTGTTGTCCGATTGCAGGATGGGGGTGATCGGCTCGTCCAGTGGCGCATCCAGGCGGTCGAAAATCGCGTCCCGCACAAAGTGGCTGTCTTCCAGCATGACAGTCATGTGTGACGGGTAGATCTGTCCGGACAATTGATCAAGGGCAACCCGGATTTCACCCACGGTGGGCAACAGGACGATTCCGCCGAAGATCGGGTTGGTCGGCGGCAACTCATCCACGCCTCCCCCTGTCGAGGTTTGTGGCGGGGTGATCGCAATAGGGGGTAGCGGTGAACTGACACCGGGAGGGATCACTATCGGGGGCTCAGGCGTACCGCCACCAGGAGGAATCACTATTGGGTGCTCTGGCGTACCGCCACCGGGCGGCAACACAACTACTGGCGGTAATGGTGTACCGCCGATGGGCACCTCATTGCGGGCGACAAGAAAGTAAGCGTTGTTCTGGTCGTAAACGAGGCTGACGGTCGACAGCGGCAGTTCTCGGGTCGGATAGGTGAATGTGCCGTTGACGCCGCCGTCGGCGGTGAGGATCGCGTACCGCTGATTCACTACCGGGATAAAGCCATTAAGCAGGGTGGTGGCATTGGCATTGTTCAACGTGGCGGTCCCGCTGGCATGAATCAGGTCCTGCGCGCCGCTTGGATTGAAGTCAACGATGTAATTGGCCGTGGGTGCAGTGATCAGGTTTCCGGCGATGCTGAGGGTACCGGTTGTATCGCGGGCGGGACCTGGTGAAACGACACCGCCGATGGTGCTGCTCGGTAGTGTGCCGGTGCCACCGAGGAATGTCCCCGGATGGGTTGTCAGCTGGTTGGAGCTTGCGATTGAGCCATTGACGAACAGCAACCCGCTGTTCAGGTTGGTCGTACCGGTGTAGGTATTGCCGGCATTGAGGGTCACCAGTCCGCCAGGGCCGCCGTCACCGTCCATGGCCAGAGAGCCCGGGCCACTGATCACACCGTTCAGGGTGAAACCGGTGCCGACATTTTGCGTAAGTGAAGCGTTGCCGGTCAGGTTGACCGAGCGGCTTGTCGCGAAAGTCTGCTTGGTGTTCAGTCTGCCGTCGCCGATGGTCAATGACCCGGTGGGAGCCCCGAGGTTGTTGTCCGTATTGACGGAAAGAGTGCCAGCGTTGATGGTGGTGCCGCCGGTGTACGTGTTGTCACCGTTCAGCACCAGCGTCCCGCTGCCGTTCTGGGTAACACCACCGTTCCCGATGAGGTTATTGCCGATAGCGATCAAATCGGTGGAGTCGCTGACCACGCCGGGACCGTCGAAGGCAATTGGAAAGCCTACTATTACGTAATCTTGCCCGTTGGCTGCGAATACCCAGGATGATGGGCCTACCCCTGGCGAGAAGGTCATTTCGACCCTGTTTGCGCCGCTGCTGGTGAATAAAGCGTCTTCTCCCGGATTGTCAGGGACACCTTGAGGGGTCCAGGAGCCCGGGCATGTGTAACAACCAGAACCCGTCCAGACGAAAGTCTCGGCAAATACCGGCGCCACAGGCATCAGTCCGATCGAAAGCAACAAGATAATGGGGGGACGTGCCACGCTGCTCACCTCTAGAACAGGACGGCTGATCGCGTCATACACACGCAGCAAATCGCCAGTCAGTCGAGTTGTCACCCTTCGCGAAGAAGGTAGTGAACAGGGTAGTCAAGATTTCGGAGGCTCACCATGAGCTATATCCTTCGACTATTTTTTATTGTGGGTAAAGGTCGCTTAGCTGTTCGATGAACGTCCGATATGGGTCGAACTGCGACCACCGCTCGTTCTGACTGATCCACCCTTGTCCTCCATCAACATGGAGGACACGCCATGAATACCGCTACTAGATCCCGCCATCAGCCTTGGAACAAGGGAAAGCTTGTCGGGCAGAAAGCCCCGCTCCGAGTCAGAGATATCTGGGCCATCCGGATCAGACTCCAGCTCGCAGAGAAGACACGTGATTTGGCGCTTTTCAACTTGGCCATCGACAGCAAACTGCGTGCCTGTGACTTAACCAAGCTGCGAGTCCGAGACATCGCCCATGGGGAGCATGTGTCGTCACGGGCCATCGTGATGCAGCAGAAAACTCAGCATCCAGTGCAATTTGAAATCACTGAGCAAACCCGAACGGTATTGGAAGCTTGGATGCATCGGGCGCGTCTGCGAAGCGAGGACTTTTTGTTTCCGAGCCGATTGCACGACTCAGACCATCTTTCCACCAGACAGTACGCTCGAATAGTCAAAGCGTGGGTGACCGCCATTGGCCTTGACCCAACCATGTACGGAACTCATACGCTACGGCGGACCAAGGCATCGTTGATCTATCGCAGGACGAAGAATCTGAGAGCTGTCCAACTCCTGCTTGGTCATACGAAACTCGAAAGCACTGTCAGGTACTTGGGCATCGAGGTCGATGATGCTTTGGAAATGGCAGAGCAGACAGAGGTTTAACCAACACTGCGACGGTCTGGGCCAGACCGTCGCTATCCGGCCAAGAGGAGCCGTCCAGCCATCCAAAAACGGACGACTGATGCATTTACTGATTCGCCATGGAATGACAGAAATGGGCTACCTTGTTGACCCATTTACTCATAGCTCAGGGAGAGCGCCATGTCTGTAGAAATCCAGCTTTCGGAAAATGCGACTGAAGCAGAGCGGTTAGGAATTTTGACTCCATTACTGGCCCATAATCTGGCCAACGGTGGAGACGACGCCCATGAAACATTTGCCCTGTTGCTACGAGACCCAGACAGTAACGAAATTATAGGCGGGCTTTACGGCAGGTCTCATATCAATGGCTGCTCATTGATCTTGTCAGCGTTCCCGAGTCGATGCGTGGCAGAGGTATTGGAGAACGGCTGATGCGCATGGCCGAAGATATCGCACAGAAAAAGAGCTGCACTGGCATCTGGCTGGAGACCTTCAGCTTTCAGGCACCAGGCTTTTATCAAAAACTGGGCTACTCCGAGTTCGGACGCCTGGCAGACTATCCACCGGGACATACCCGGCTCTACTACCAGAAGCTGTTGTGCTGACAACGTTTTGATCTTTGCCCGATAGCTGTTTCATAGCAGACCACAATCGGCCAGAAACGGCCCCTCCAAATTCTCTCGCTCTGCGCTCGAAATTGAAGTATCTCCTTCCCGCAAGGGCGCGCAGATAATCCCTACGTCCGCCGAACCTTGCATAGGTATAGGGGGTATGCCTATCATGCGCAATGTATAGGTAGGGGGGGTATCCCATGGGTCATATTGCAGCAAACAAAGACGATCTTCTCAAGCGCGTAAAACGCATCGCCGGACAAATCCAAGCCGTTGAGCGGGCATTGGAGTCGGACCTCGATTGCGCCAAAACACTGCACCTTGTTGCCGCTACTCGCGGAGCCATCAATGGCTTGATGGAGGAAATCATCGAGGAACACGCGCGGGAGCATGTCGCGAACCCTGCTCTCAGCGAAGAGGAGCGTAACCAAGGCGTCGAGGAACTTCTTGAAGCCATTCGCCGTTACTCCAAGTGAACGCATCCAGGAACACGCTCATGAAGAGCACGAACATCAACTACACACACGACCATGTGTTCCTTGGCTCAGCGCACGACGAAAATGCCAAGCGTACGCTTTGGGTTGTGGCACTGACCGTTGTGATGATGGTTGGCGAGATCACCGCTGGCTATATCACAGGCTCGATGGCGTTACTGGCTGATGGCTTTCACATGGCAACTCATGCTGGCGCATTGGGCATCGCGGCGGCGGCTTATGGATACGCAAAACGCCACGCTTCCAGCCAGCGCTACAGTTTCGGTACCGGAAAGGTTGGAGACTTGGGCGGATTCGCCTCGGCGCTGATTCTCGGTATGGTCTCCCTGGGAATTGGCGTTGAGTCTGTCATGCGCCTCTTGCAGCCAACGGAAGTTCAGTTCGGCACCGCTACGCTCATCGCGATTGCCGGTTTGATCGTCAACATTGTCAGTGCCCTGCTGCTGGGCCACGGGCACAGTCATGGGCACGATCACGATCACGATCACGGCCATGCCCACGCCCATCACGGGAACGACAACAACCTGAAATCGGCCTACGTCCACGTCATTGCAGACGCGCTGACTTCCGTTCTGGCCATTGCTGCACTGCTCGCCGGCCGGTATCTCGGCTGGGTGTGGCTGGACCCGGTCATGGGCATTGTCGGCGCCATTGTTATTGCGCGCTGGGCATGGACCTTGATGGGGACCACCGCAGGAGTACTGCTGGATCAGACAGACGCACACGTTGCCGAGGAAATCCGCGAACTGGTTGAGAAACCGGGGGATGCCACTATCACGGACTTGCACGTCTGGCGGGTTGGACCGCAAGCCCATGCGGCCATCGTCAGCGTCCTTGGTGAGGCCACTGCGAACGCCGATAGCATTCGTGAACGTCTCAAGCCAGTTCACGAAGTCAGTCATCTGACAGTCGAGTTTCGACCTCTCTGATTCAGCACTTGCCCACCATTGTCTCCAAAGGAACCCGTAATGCCTCCAGGGAAACGTGAACTGGCACGAATCGAACGTCGGTTGATAACCACGCTCACCGAAGCGTGCGAAACAGCAAAAGGTGAAATCAAAGGCTTTGCTTGGCTCACCCACATCGCAAACCTGAACGCGTTGGCTGAAACCCTGAAGGTAATCTGGGTATTCGAGACCCTGGCTGACAGAAAGAACGCCCTGGTTGACGCTAAGGCGCGCATCTTCGAGTTGACGTCCATCGCGTTGAATGACGCCAACATCGACCTGATCCCTTCAGACCACAGTGTCCGATTCGACTCTGAGGAGGAGTGTCTGCGAACTCACGGAGGCGACTGGAAAATCCGCCTGACTCAATCACGTGCGGCCAAAGGTGGCTGACAATGGCTAAAGAAATCGAGAATCCCTGCATCTCAGTTTGCCAGCTCAGTGGTGATTTGTGTGTGAGCTGCGGGCGAAGCAAGGAAGACATCAGAAAGTGGAAACGCATGAAGCGGCCTGAAAAAATGGCCGCGGTGCAAAGGGCGAATGTGCGCTTGAAAGGGCTGAAGAAAGCACAGGGATAGTCACTTGTTCTGGATGACCGCTTTGGGTCGATGCTGTTGAAAAAGTCGGATTTTCAGCTCACCTGAACTCAGGCACGGCCACCAGCGGAGAACCTACTCACCACATTGAGTGGTTTTTCAGCCCTTCGTTGACCTTTACTGCTTTGTTATTGGGTTAATTTGAGGTTTTTTGCTTGGTGCAGGCGCGTGACTGGTGCCCCTTGAGAGGTAAGTTTGGCCAGCCGTCGCAGGTTCTGTACCGCGGCAGCCAACGTGAACTCATCGGTCGCGCCACTCATGCCACGTAGTCGCAAGCGATCCAGTTTCAGGATGCGCTTGAGGTGGGCAAATAACTTTGGAAAAGGTCGAGTGGTTGGGGACTTCATCTTAAAACAGTCGCTCCTGCCCACTTGATAACTGTCCCATCATGCTCTGTGATCCCCCGCCGGCCAATGAAGCAATTTTGCCGCAGGTCAGACAGGGGAGCTACTTTTTCAACAGAATCGCCCCATAGCGGACATTGGCGAAACTTAGGTGTACGAGTACTGAGTAAGCGTCCGGAAATTCACTTTCCGAACGGTGAGTAGCCGTTTGAAAGTCGCTAGCTGGCCCAGTTTTTGTTGCTGGCGCTTGCTGTAGCGTATGCCTACACTCCAAAAGCCTATCATTCCAGTACAGGGCGGCGGACAAGCTCGTGCAAGGGCGCTCACAAGGATATGTCGAGTTGGATCGTGAGCAATTACCTACCAGCAGGTGCATATTGAAAACAAATCCGTGCTGGGGAGCGTTGCTTGCGCTGGGAGGCTTGTTGGGGCTGGGCATGCCCTGCGTGGAAGCACGTACGCTGTCCCAGATTCAGGAAAGCGGCGTCCTACGCATATGCGTGGCTGGCTCAAGCGCTTCCTTCTACCGGACTAATGCGGAGGCGTTCGCGCAGTCACTCGGTTTACGCCCACAGGTAACGGAACTGCCGAGTTTCGATGCGCAGTTTCACGACGATCGGGGCGAGACCGTACGCGGGGAAAGCTACGACCCGAAGCTACTCGCCGACGGCCGCTGTGATCTTTATCCAAATGACTTGCATATCATCCCTTGGCGCGAAACGAAGATGTTGCTCGTGCCCTACTACCGGGTACGCAACCTGGTCATCGTCCATCGCTCCAACCAGCCCCAGGGCAACGAGGTGTCTGATTTGCTCGGTCTGACGGCGGCAGTGCAGAAGGGCACGGACTACGAGCAGTGGATCGATGAAGCCAACCGCGGTCCTCTCTCCAGTCAGCCGGTCAGAATGGTCTATGCGCCAACCGAACAGGCGGTGAAACTGGTCGCCGATGCGAAGGTGGATTTCACGGTATTGGGTAGCGAAAGCGCGCTGCGCTGGGCTCGTGAAGATCCCGAACGTCTCTCCATTGCGTTTCCGGTCAGCGAAGCGACCAGCGTTGGGTGGGGTGTTGCGCGCAACGCCCCGGATCTCGCGCGAGCGCTGGAGCGTTTCTTCCAGTCCAGCAATCGCATTGATTCGCCGCTCGATGCGAGCTGGCGGCGGTACTATCGCGTATCGCTCATGGAATACCGGCTGTTCGAGGATTCCTTCAACGAGGATAGCCTCGATATCAAAGCCGTAATGAGCTGGGCGATCCCGAGCTTGGTCGCGGTCCTGCTGTTGCTCGGCGCCATGCTGGCCTGGAACCGACGCCTCAACCGGGAAGTGGACGAGCGCAAGCGCGTTGCCGCAGAGCTGGCCGAGCGCGAAGCTTTCACCCGCGCGCTCATGGATACCAGCCCCGCCAGCCTGGTGCTGGCAGATCGGAACGGGGCCGTCAGGGAAGTAAGCCAACGCTTTTCACAGGCGACCGGTTATGTCAGCGAGGACCTGCTCGGGCGCAACGCCACGAGCCTGTATGTCGATCCTGAGGAGCGCGAACGCTTCCTCGAACTGCTGACCCAAAACGGCAAGGTCGAACACTTCGAGACCCGCCTGTTGCACAAAAATGGATCAATTCTCTGGGTTCTGGTCGGTGCATCATTCGTCACAATCCACGGTGAGACCCTGGTCGCCAGCTGGGTGCGCGATGTCACGGATCATCATGCGGCAGCAGTGGCGCTTAGCGAAGAACGCGCGCGGCTGCAGGCAATCCTCGATACGAGTCCAATCAACATAGCCTTTTCTACCCAGGGCGTGATCCGCTTCGCCAACCCCCGCTTCTGTGAAACGTTCGGCGTAGGCGTCGGTGACGCTGCTTCGCAGATTTACGCGAATGGGCATGATCGCGAAGCCATCGTCGAACGACTCACGGACGACGGCATCGCAAAGGGCCAGGAAGTACCGATGCGTGACCGGCAGGGGCGCGAACGCACCATGCTTGTCACCTACCTGCCAATCCAGATCCAGGGGGAGCAAGGGCTGCTCGGCTGGCTGCAGGATATCACCGAGCGCAAGGCAGCAGAGCACGCGCAGCAGCGGGCGAAGGAGATTGCTGAAGAGGCGACGCGGGCAAAAAGCGACTTCCTTGCAAACATGAGTCACGAAATCCGCACGCCCATGAATGCGATCATCGGCATGTCCTACCTTGCGCTGAAGACTTCGCTGGACCAGCGGCAGCGCGATTATGTCTCGAAGATCCATAAGGCGGGCACTTCGCTGCTTGGCATCATCAACGACATCCTCGACTTCTCCAAGATCGAGGCCGGCAAGCTGAGCGTCGAGGCAGTGCCGTTTGAGATCGATGCGGTGCTCGACAACGTGTCCTCGCTGATTGCGCAAAGGGCTTACGACAAGGGCATTGAGCTGCTGTTCGACCGGGCGTCGGACGTTCCCAAGACGCTGCTTGGAGATCCGCTGCGCCTGGGCCAGGTCATCCTGAACCTGGTAGGCAACGCAGTGAAATTCACCGAGCATGGGCAGGTGACAGTCGTGGTTCGCAACCTGGGCCGCACCGGCGGCAAAGTTCAGCTGCAGGTTCGTGTCCGCGATACCGGTATCGGCATGACTCCCGAGCAAACCGGGCGACTCTTTGAGGCCTTTGCCCAAGCCGATAGCTCTACCACGCGACAATTCGGCGGTACCGGCCTGGGCCTTGCCATCTCGAAGCGCATCGTCGAGCTGATGGGCGGAACGATCGCGGTGAACTCCGAACCGGGCAACGGCAGCACGTTCTCTTTCAGCGTCTGGCTTGGTCTTGACCAGCATATGCGTACGCAGCACCAGATTGTCCCTGCGGAGCTCGCCGGAGCGCGCGTCCTGGTCGTCGATGACAATGCCGACGCGCGCCAGATCCTTTCCGACATGCTTCGCGTAGCGGGGCTTTCGCCGGTCGCGGTGGCGTCAGGCGAGGCTGCTTTGGAGAGCCTTCGCGGTGCTGCGGCCGACGACCCGTTCCGGGTGCTATTGGTGGATTGGCAAATGCCAGAGATGGATGGCATCGAGACGACGCGCCGGGCGCTTGGCCTGCAGCCTGCACTGTACGCCGTCATGGTCAGTGCATTTGGGCATGACGAAATGCATGCCGCTGCGCAAGCGGCCGGCATTCGCGCGTTCCTGGTCAAGCCGGTCAACCAGTCCTCGCTGGTAGAGGTACTGGTCAACTTATTCGCGCCGCAAACGGGCGTGGTGGCGCTAACCGTACCCAATGCGCAGGCGCAGGTGCTCGCCGGAGTGCGCCTGCTCGTCGCGGAGGACAATGAAATCAACCAACAGATTGCCAGGGAGCTTCTCGAGGCTGCCGGTGCCCTGGTGGAAGTTGCCGGCAACGGCTGCGAGGCGCTGTCAATGTTGGCTGCAGCGCAATACGACGCGGTGCTGATGGACGTACAGATGCCGCAGATGGATGGTCTCGAGACGACCCGGCGTATTCGCGTCGAGCCTCACTGCGCACAGATCCCGGTGATTGCTATGACCGCACATGCCAGGGTCGAGGACCGGGAGCGCTGCATCGAGGCGGGCATGGACGACCATGTGACCAAGCCCGTGGATCCGCAAGCACTCATCGCCACGGTTCTGCGCTGGGTCGTACCTCGGTCGGCGGCAGTGGAGCCGTCCAGCGCCGCATCGGGCGAGGAGCGCCTACCGGACATTCCAGGGCTAGATAGCGCCGACGGACTGAGGCGAGTGGCGGGCAATCGCCAGCTATACATCAAGCTGCTGGGTCAATTTGCCGACCGCTGGGCTTTGGCAGGGCAAGCGCTGGGGAACGCGCTGCGCGCGGGTGATCGGGCGACGGCCGAGCGAATGGCCCATACCGTGAAAGGCGTTGCAGGCAACCTCGGCTTCAGCGGCCTGCAAGTCATGGCCGGTAAGCTGGAAACCGCGATCAGGGCGCACGCTGAGTCGGACGCATTGGTGAATGAATTGATCGAAGCGCTCTCGCTGGCCGTGCATGCGATTCGCCAAGCGCTGGGTAGCGGCCAGGCAGCACCGGCAGTGGTATCGAGCGTCGACTGGGCACAGCATGCCATAGCGCTCATGCACCTGCTGGAGGCCAATGACGGAGCAGCGCCGGATTATCTGGAGCAGTATGCGGATTCGTTGCGCGGAGCACTCGGCCAGGACAGTTTCGAGCAGTTGCTGAATGAGGTGGACAACTTTGACTTCGAGGCCGCACGGCTAACACTCAAACGTGCATCGACGGCCCGCGATACCCCGTGCTGGAGGGAGCATCATGAGTGAAACGCTAAACTACTCACTTAGCCCGATCATCCTCATTGTCGATGATACGCCGGAGAACATTAAGCTGATCAATGGCCTGCTGAAGGACATCTACCGCACGCGGGTGGCCATCAGCGGTGAGCGCGCGCTGAAGGCAGCGGTGCAGGAGCCTCGCCCGGATCTGATTCTGCTCGACATCATGATGCCTGATCTGTCGGGGTATGAGGTGGCAGAGCAGCTCAAGCGCGATCCGCGCACCGCTGATATCCCGATCATCTTCATCACCGCCATGGCGACAATGGAAGACGAGATCCTGGGTTTGCAGATGGGCGCCGTGGACTACATCACCAAGCCGATCAACCCACCCATCGTGCTGGCTCGGGTGGAAACCCAATTGAAGATCAAGGCGGCCGCCGACTTTTTGCGTGATCAGAAGGCTTACCTTGAGCAGGAAGTCCAGCGCCGCACCGCCGAGCTCACCGCCATCCAGGATGTGACCATTCAGGCCATGACCTCGCTGGCCGAAACCCGCGACAATGAGACGGGTAACCACATTCGACGAACTCAGCACTACGTCAGACTACTGGCCGAGATGCTTCGCGAACATCCGAGGTTCCAGCATTTTCTCAATGACGAGAGCATCCGCCTGCTGTTCAAGTCGGCTCCGCTGCATGACATCGGCAAGATCGGCATACCCGATGACATACTGCTCAAGCCGGGGCGCCTCACGCCGGAAGAGTTCGAGACGATGAAGACCCATACGGTACTGGGACGCGATGCCATCCGGCATGCCGAAGAGCAGTTGGGCATCTCGGTGGGATTTCTGTGCCTTGCCAAGGAGATCGCCTACAGCCACCACGAGAAGTGGGATGGTACCGGTTATCCCGACGGGCTGAGTGCCGATGACATCCCCATCAGCGCCAGGCTCATGGCGGTGGCGGATGTCTATGACGCGCTGATTAGCCGACGCGTATACAAGAAGGGCATGTCACACGATCAGGCGCTGGAGATAATCCGCCAGGGATGTGCTACGCATTTCGACCCAGAAATCTGCGAGGTTTTCCTGGCCAACCATGAGCAATTCCAGGCTATCGCGGTGCGTTTTGCTGATCGCGGTCAGGATGGTTAATCAACGCGTCGCCGTGAAATCAATGCCCAGGGCTTCACCGACAACAACGGAACACGACTTTTTCGTGGAGTGCCTCCCTATGACCTTGGCCCGCAAACTGTTTATTGGCGTCGCACTGGCCGGCCTGCTACTCGGCGGTTGCACCTCCCAAGTCACCGAACGCGAGCAGTACTCGGGCTTCCTGTCCAACTACGACAACCTGCAGGAAGTGACCACCACCACGGGCGAGAAGGCCATGCGCTGGGTGAGTCCGTCGTGGAACCCGAATGCCTATGACACCATAGCGTTCCGAACGCTGGAGTTTTATCCCGCGCCCAAACCCAACGAGCAGGTCAATCAGCAGACGCTGGCCGAGTTGCAGGACTTCATGTCGAGGAAGGCCAAGCTCGTGCTGGGCCAGAAGTACCAGAGGGTGTCTAACGCGGCCGCTGCACCGGCCGGATCACGCACTCTGATCCTGCGTGCGGCCATCACTGGCGTCAGCGCTTCGAACGAAGGCATGAAGTGGTATGAAGTGATGCCGATTGCGGCGGTTGTCGGCGCGACACAAGCCGCCACCGGATACCGGGACCAAGACACTAATCTGTTCATCGAAGCCGAGTTCATTGACGCGAAAACCCATCAGACAATCGCCAAAGTGGTGCGTAAGGTATTCGGCACGCAGCTGAAAAACGAGAGTCAGCGAATCACCACCAAGGACTTTAAAGACGCTATCGAAAATCTGAATACCGACCTCTGGACGTTCATTCACCGTTGACCATTACCTGGCTTCCACCGGATTACAAGGGTGACGTGCCTGCGGTCAACATGGAAAACGTCGGCGCCAAGTACCCGGCCACCTTCGTCGATGCCAAGGGTGAGTTCCTCTCGGGCAGCAATGCCTACGCAAACCTGGAGATTTGCAAAAGCAGTAAACATGAATGCCTCGGAGATATGAGCGTAGGAGCGCTCATATCTCCGAGTAAGTGGCTTGAAGTCATTAGGGGCGGTTTTTACCCACCGTTACCTAACCTCGTACGAAAGCGAGCAAATCGGCGTTGATCGTATCGGCGTTCGTCGTAGGCATTCCGTGTGGGTAGCCCGAGTAGATTTTCAGCGTGCTGTTTTGCAACAGTTTGGCTGACAAGAGTCCAGAATTTTCATAAGGCACGATCTGATCATCATCACCATGCATCACCAGCACGGGGATCGTGATGCTTTTCAGGTCTTCGGTAAAATCGGTCTGAGAAAAGGCCACGATCCCATCATAATGTGCCTTTGCGCTGCCCATCATCCCTTGTCGCCACCAGTTCAAGATGATGCCCGCTGACGGTTTGGCACCAGGGCGGTTATACCCGTAGAAAGGTCCGGTCGGGATATCGTGGTAGAACTGCGCGCGGCTGGCCTTCAGCTGTGCCTGCAAGTCATCGAAAACCGATTTTGGCAGCCCGCCGGGGTTGTTGTCGGTCTTCACCATCAACGGCGGTACGGCGCTGATGATGGCGGCCTTCGACACTCGGTCTTCGCCGTGGCGAGCAATGTAGTGGATGACTTCCCCACCGCCGGTGGAGTGTCCTACATGGACAGCACCTCGTACGCCAAGATGGTCGACTACGGCCGCAACGTCATCGGCATAGTGATCCATGTCGTGCCCGTCCCAGACCTGACTGGATCGCCCGTGGCCGCGTCGGTCATGTGCAACGACCCGGTAGCCGTTGGCCAGAAAAAAGAGCATCTGCGCATCCCAGTCGTCCGCACTGAGTGGCCAACCGTGATGAAAGAAGATCACTCGGGCATCGCGCGGCCCCCAGTCTTTGTAAAAGATCTCAACACCGTCCTGCGTAGTGACATACCCCATGTTCGCATCTCCTGTATGAAATGGAGGCCATGATCAGAGTCGTGTTCTGATCGTGTCCCTTATTGAACAAAGTGCAGCCCACCCAACAGGCGGTCAGAGGAGCCGATCCTGGTCTGGCTCACTTGCCCCTGAGTTCCATTAAATCTGCGCCGCTTGGCCGCCAGATCACTTAAGGTTTAAAGTCAGCTTTAAGGTCAATGGCTTTTTTGGGTGGAATATGAGAATAGGCGAACTGGCGAAAATCAGCGGATTGGCGCCTTCACGCATCCGTTTCTACGAAGCGAGCGGCCTGATCATATCTGTCGAGCGCAAAGCCAACGGCTATCGGGACTATGCACCTGACACGGAGCGGGTTCTGGGAATCATTACCGGCGCACAGGCTGCGGGGTTTTCATTGGAAGAAATCCGCCAATTACTGCCGATGAATGCGAACGGTTGCCAGCATGACGCGTTGCTCAGTGGGCTCAGGCGCAAGGTTGAGGAAATCGAGATCCTGCAGCAGCGGCTGGCCCTGAATAAAGCGCAACTGCTACTGGTCATCGAGGGCGTCGAGAGCAAGCCCGAAGGCATGGGTTGTGCGGACAATACGCAGATGCTGTTGCAACGTCTGCGCGAAGAAGGTGTGGCGGCAGTTTCAGGCAAGCCGTGATGTGCGTCTTCCAAGTGAAGGCAACCATGTCCGGAGTACATCCGATCGAGAAGCGGTTGTGAAGCAAAGTACCGCTTAGAATGTTTCTACTCCTTTGTCGGTCGCCGAAAGTGCAAATATATATAAGCTCGCCTGGTTTGCGTCAGCAAGCAGCTGGTAAGCCGTGTGAAGGTGCCCGCCTTTCTATTTATAGAGCGATTGTGTATTGGAATATGGGGAATGCTTATAGATTGGAAAGACGGGATGCTTACCATTCGCGGCAGCAGCGACAAGCTGAGGTGTAGAGCTTGCCGTGATGAGCCGGGGGCTTGCGAAGATGTGCAGAAAAAACCAGTCTTGTCTGATAGACACGCGCAAGTTGCTGAGGCACATTGGGCAAGGATATCTATTTAGTTAGAAATATGAGGGACTTGTGAAATCGCATAGCATTTTGAATTGCAACTGGCAATATTCAGCAAGTGATTTTGCAGACTGCCGAAACATTGCCAAGGGCGCTGTTTTCATTATTGCGTCGGGGAGTTCCGCGAAGGACTTTCCTATTGAGCGATTTGCAGACATTCCGATGATTACCATGAATGGCGCAATCTCGATGTTTGCTAAAACAGATATCAGGCCATTTTTTTACGCGTGCACTGACTTAGGTTTCCCCCGTCAGCAACCAGAATTATTTACCGTGGCGCTGAAGCTCAGCCAGCATGTTGCTCTGTGGAAAGATCAGCTGGACGCATTGCCCGTAGTACCGGCCGGAAGAGTCTTTCCACTGAAAAAGGTGAGGGATCCATCCTTGCTGGAGGCACTGGTAACACGCGAAAAGGGCCTGATACGCAACCGTGCATTTTGGGGCAAGCGATCTAGGTCACTGGGGTTCAGCAAGGATCTATCACTCGGGTTTTTCGATGCCCGCACTGTAGCCTACCTGGCCTTGCAGATTGCTTATCATGTCGGTTTCACCAAAGTGTTCCTTGTAGGTGTCGACCTGAACCAATCTGTGGGTCGCTTCTATGAAACCGGCAAGGTCGCTGTATCGCCCTGCGGGTTGGATCAGCACTTCCCTCGAAGAATTCTGCCTTCATTGCAGCTAATGGCCAACAAAGTGATGGGCGATCAGTTCGCCGTTTACAATCTTTCCCCCACGTCACGAATTCCGAAGTCAGTGATTCCGAAAATTGGCCTTGATGACGTTGAGGCTCTGCTCAGGCATACATAATGTGTCTTTAAATGCAGCACGTGACCAACGCAGCACGGTACAACTGACCGAATTTTTCGCTTCAACAATAATAAATGCGCAGTTCCACCCAGGCAGAGCGCCCGATTGAACATCGATACCCGAATCAAGTTCCGTCATCTGGTGTGTTTTCTCGAAGTGGCGCGCCAGGGCAGCCTGGCCCGTGCTTGCGACAAGTTGGCCATCAGCCAGCCCGCGCTTTCCAAAACGCTGAAAGAACTGGAATCCCTGCTGCAAGCCTCTCTGTTTGAACGCAGTAAAAAGGGCTCGACACTGACCGAGGCCGGGGTGGCCTTTTTGCGGTATGCGGGCCCGAGCGTGCAATCGCTGCGTGAAGGGGTCAACAGTTTGCGCTCCGGGGTACATGAACCCATTACCGTGCAGCTTGGTGCGCTGTCCACGGTCGAAAGCCTGTTGGTGCCTGAAGTGGTCGCCCGTCTACACGAGCGACATCCCGCGCTGGTGGTCAGTGTGGTGACCGGGCCCAGTGCCTACTTGCTGTCCCGACTGCGGGTCGGTGAACTGGATCTGGTGGTCGGCAGAATGACCGATAGCCCATTGATTCTCGGGCTGGCGTTCGAACACCTCTACAGCGAATCCATGACCCTAGTGGTCCGTAGCGGCCATCCATTACTCGCCGATTCACTGGGGCATAAAAATCTCGAAGACTATCCGCTGGTGTTGCCGTCGGCAGGGACGACGATCCGCAAGTTCGCCGACAGCCTGTTTGTGCAGCACGGGATAACGCCATCCCGACAACGCCTGGAAACCCTTTCGGTGGCCCTGAGCCGACGCTATGTGCAATGCAGTCAGGCCGTCTGGGTTGCGCCATTTGACGCCGTCAGGCAGGACTTGAGGCAAGGCGATTTGATGGAGCTGGACCTTGGGATGCGTGAACCTGGCGGTTCCGTGGGGCTCTGCACAAATCCGGTGTTGCCCGTGACACCCGCAGCCCAGTGGTGCGTGGAAGCGTTGCGCGAGGTCGGTGAGGAATACCGGGAGGGCAAATATCCATAACCATATGGATATGCTTCAAGTCGTTTTTTTCAATTTTTGGTTGGGTCGCACAAGCGGAAACTGGGTGTCACGTCGCTGCCAAGGCAGTGCCCGCCTCCGTCCAACCATAACAACAGGAAAAACGACATGTCTGATGCGCACGACAGCCGCTTCGTCATTCGTGACCGTAATTGGCATCCCAAAGCCCTGACTCCGGACTACAAGACTTCCATCCTGCGGTCCCCTCGCCAGGCACTGGTGAGTATCCCCCAGTCTTTATCCGAAACCAGCGGCCCGGACTTTTCCCATCTGAAGATGGGTCAGCACGACAACGATCTGCTGTTGAATTTCAATCACGGTGGCCTGCCCGTTGGCGAACGCATCATCGTCGCCGGCCGTGTGTGTGATCAGTATGGCAAGCCGATCCCCCATACCTTGGTGGAGATGTGGCAGGCCAATGCCGGTGGTCGTTACCGGCACAAAAAAGACAGTTACCTGGCGCCCCTCGATCCGAATTTCGGCGGCGTCGGCCGTGCCTTGACCGACCGCGATGGCAACTACAGTTTCCGCACCGTCAAACCCGGCCCTTACCCATGGCGCAATGGTCCCAACGACTGGCGGCCGGCGCATATCCATGTCTCCATCAGCGGCCCGTCCATTGCCACGCGCCTGATTACCCAGCTGTATTTCGAAGGCGATCCTCTGATCCCCATGTGCCCGATCGTCAAGTCGATCGCCAATCAGGAAGCGGTGCAAAGCCTGATCGCCAAACTGGATATGAGTATGGCCAATCCTATGGATTGCCTGGCTTATCGCTTTGATATCGTTCTGCGCGGCCAGCGCAAGACCCACTTCGAAAACCGCTGAGGAGGCCTGCACATGCCCGTTCAACTTCTGCCCGAGACGCCGTCGCAAACCGCAGGCCCCTATGTCCATATCGGACTGGCACTGGAAGCAGCCGGAAACCCGCCGCGCGATCAGGAAATCTGGAACCTGATGGCAAAACCTGGCGCGCCAGGTGAGCACATTCTATTGATGGGTCACGTTTATGACGGTAACGGCCACTTGATTCGTGACGCATTTCTGGAGTTCTGGCAGGCCAATCATGACGGCCTCTACGACAACGGTTTCGACCTCGAAAAGCCCTTCAACTGCTTTGGCCGCACCGCCACGACCGATGTCGGTGAATGGACGATCAACACCGTGAAACCGGGCGTAGTGAAAAATGCCTCGGGTGTTCCCATGGCCGCGCACATCAACGTGGCGCTGTTTGCTCGGGGCATCAACATTCACTTGCAGACCCGACTGTATTTCGACGACGAACCCGAGGCGAATGCGGTAGATCCCGTGTTGAACCTGATCGAACAACCCCATCGGCGCGAATCCCTGGTAGCCAGGCGCTGCACGGTTGACGGGAAGCTGGCCTACCGTTTCGATATTCATGTTCAAGGCGAATCGGAAACCGTGTTCTTCGACTTCTAACCACACTGAGCAGGTGTTGAGACGCCAGCGCTCAACACCCGCTCGGCGCCTTCTTATGCTCGCTGCAAGACCGACTCGCCCGCCTTCGGCGGCAATCGCAGGTTGTCCAGCAATGCAATCCCCCCAATCGCCGCGACACAAAGGAACGCCAGCTGGAAGTCCACTGTCTGTGCCTGCCCGGTATTGCCGTGGATGGTCATGGCGAGTCGCAACAGCAACGCGCCCACGGCAACGCCCATCGCCATGCTCAGTTGGAAAAACATACTGAACAGGGTTGAAGCATCGCTCATCTGCTCCTTGGGCACATCCGCAAACCCCAGCGTATTGAAAGCCGTGAACTGCATGGAGCGTGACAAGCCCCCAACGAACAGAATCAACAAGACAAGCGCCCTGCTCATGTGCTCATCCAGCAAGGCACAAGCCGCGATCGCCAACACACCGAGGACACCATTGACCATCAGCACCTGACGAAACCCCCAGCGTTGCATTACCGCCGAGGTGAACGGTTTCATGGCCAGATTGCCCGCAAACACGGCCAGCACCAACAGCCCCGCATCCAGCGCGGAAAGACCGAAGGCCAGTTGAAACATCAGCGGCAGGAGAAACGGTAAGGCGCTGATGGCGACCCGAAAAATCGACCCGCCGCACAGGCAGACGCTGAAGGTACGGATGCCCAAAACACCCAGCCCCAACAATGGCTGAACATGACGACGCATATGTCGCCAGGCCAAGACCCCGAGCACCGCACCAGCACCACTGAGCAACAGTGCCTGAAGCATATTCGCCTGGCCTTGCCCCAGCATTTCGACGCCAAACAGCAGCGCAGCGCTGGCGCTGCCAGTCAGCAGAAAACCACTGAAATCGAAGGTTCGGGCAATGACGTGTTCTTGCTTGGGAATCAGGAACAGCGCGGCCACCATCGCCAGCACGCCCAACGGCAGATTGAGGTAGAAAATCCACGGCCAGGAAGCGTGGGTGACGATGAAACCGCCCAAGGGCGGCCCGAGCACCGGAGCGACCAGACCGGGCCAGGTAATAAAGGATATCGCCCGCACAAGGTCTTTCTTCTCGGTGGTGCGAAGCACGGCCAGGCGTCCGACCGGGACCATCATCGCTCCGCTGATGCCCTGCAACACACGCGCAGCGACAAAGGTTTCCAGGCTGGCACTCATTGCGCACATCAACGAGGACAGGCTGAACAGCACGATCGCCGAACTGAACACAAGCCGTGAACCAAAGCGATCGGCCAACCAGCCGCTGATGGGGATGAACACCGCCACCGCGAGCATGTAGACGCTCATCCCGATGTTCACATCCACCACCGGCACGCCAAACGTACGGGCCATGTCAGGCAGTGCCGTCGCGATCACCGTGGCATCAAGGTTCTCCATGAAAAACGTGACGGCTACCAACAGGGCAATCCACATCGAACGGCGTTGAGACACAGTCACCCCCATCCATGAGCCTCCTCAATAAAGTGCAGCACCGCGCTGGAACGCTCATCGATGCGTGAAATCAGCGACAGTTCGCTGACCATTTCCGCTTGAACCAGCGGCACGATCCGAATGCCGGGCATGGTCAACCGGGTCATCGTTTCGGGCACGATACTCAAGCCGATACCGGCAGCCACCAACCCGGGGATGCTCATCAGTGACGGCACATACATGATGTTCTCGGGGTGCAGCTGGTTTTGCCGGCACGCCTGGAGGGTGTGCGAGGTCAGGCCGATGCCGGCACTGTCCTGCAAAAACACGAATTTCTCGTGGCGCAGCGTCGCCAGTTCACCCGTGAAGCTGTCCGCCAGTTCATGGTTGTCCGGGATCAGCAAAACCAGCCTGGATTGACTGAAATGATGGGTGCGCAGACGATCCGGCAGGTGATCCTTGAACACCCGGGCAAAAGCCAGGTCGAGTTTGTGGTCCAGCAACATGTCGAACTGTGCGCGGATCCCCGCGTCCACCAGCGACACTTTGACTTCCGGGAAAGTACTGAAGTAATGGCGCAGCAATTGCGGCAGGTTGGCCTCGAACAACGCCGAGTGGTAGCCGATGTTGATCTCGCCAACCTCCCCGCGCCGGGCACGCCGTGCGGCGGCAATCGCCAGTTCGCTGGATTCGATGGACTGCCGCGCATGGGGCAAAAACGCCTCGCCCGCAGCGGTCAACGCCACTCCTCGATTCTCCCGGCGGAACAGGGCCAGCCCCAGCTCGGACTCAAGTGTGCGCATCAATTGACTCAGCGCCGGTTGCGCAATACACAGTTGTTCAGCCGCCCGGCTGAAGTGCTGCAAGTCGGCGGCGACAACAAAGGCTTTCAGATGACGCAGTTCCATGAATCCCACCCATAAGGCCAGCTTATCTATTTGTCTTGATTTCGATAATTATTCTGTAGAGGGGATGCGCTAATGTCTACTCACTTCGACGTTTCCTGCCCGTGCCTATGCTCGAACGGAATCGTATGGGTATCCCGTAACCATAAAAACAATGACGAGCACCTCAATGAGCACAACCAGTCACGAGACTCATGATTCGCGCATGCCTCGCAAAGCGGTGACCGCCGCGACCGTTGGTACCGCTTTGGAGTGGTTTGACTTCACGCTGTATGGCGCGGTGTCGGCGACCATTCTGCCCAAGCTGTTTTTCCCGGCCATGGAGCCGACCGCCGGCCTGCTCGCCTCGCTGGCAACGTTTGGCGTTGGCCTGGCCGCCCGTCCATTGGGCGCGATTACGTGTGGTTACCTCGGTGACAAATTGGGCCGCCGCAATCTGATGCTGGCTACCGTGACCCTGATGGGTCTGGCATCGGTACTCATGGGCCTGTTGCCTACTTATGCTCAGATCGGCATTTGGGCACCGATCCTGCTCGTTCTGCTGCGGATCATTCAAGGCTTCGCGCTGGGCGGTGAGTCCACCGGGGCACAACTGATGGCGCTGGAGCACGCATCTCCCGACCGACGCGGACGTTATTCCGGCTTGCTCGGCTTGTGTTCGCCCCTCAGTCAGATATTAGCCAACGGCGTATTGATGGGCCTGGCCGCGACACTGT
This sequence comes from Pseudomonas sp. Irchel s3f7, assembly GCF_900187615.1. Taxonomy (GTDB): domain Bacteria; phylum Pseudomonadota; class Gammaproteobacteria; order Pseudomonadales; family Pseudomonadaceae; genus Aquipseudomonas. Next base: position 71,907 of record NZ_FYDO01000004.1, read on the forward strand.
CCAGCGAACAATTCGAAAGCTTCGGCTGGCGAATCCCGTTCCTCATGAGTTTCGTACTGGTGGTGGTCGCGATTTTCATCCGCCTGAAAGTCGATGAAACCCCAGCCTTCATCGCCTTGAAAAAGACCCCCATCAAGCAGGAAAAAAGTCCGCTCAAATCCGCCGTGGGCAGCCACTACAAAACCATCCTGCGTTTGATGTTTTTCTTCTGCTCGCCCGCTGCGCTGTTCTATCTGATCGTGATTTTCTCCCTCAGCTACCTGACCAAGCACCTGGGCTTTAGCCAGTCGACGGGCTTCATGTCGCTGATGGTGGCAAACATGTGTGCAATCTTCGGTGCGCTGGCCGGTGGTTATCTGTCCGACCGTTGGGGCCGCAAAAAGGCGCTGGCATTTGGTTCGTGCATGACCTTGCTGATCCTGTTCGTCTACTTCCCGATCCTCAACACGCTGAACGTTGCCGCCATCATGGCAATCATGGGGCTGTTCCTGGGCTTCACCCAGTTTCAAAGCGGTATCCAGCCGGTGGCATTCGCCGAAGCCTTCCCGACCCAGGTCCGCTATTCGGGTTCGGCACTGGCGTACACCGGCGCCAACCTGGTGATCGGCGGTCCTATGCCAATGATCGCCGTGTATCTGATGAGCCAGTCGAACAACTCGCCGTGGCCTCTGGTGACGCTGTGCGCCGTGATCAACCTGATCTCGCTGGCCATGATTCTTATCGGCCCTGAAACCCGCGGCATCGACCTGAACGCCGTAGCGGCACCTGATGCGGACACGACTGCCGCTCCAGCCCTTCTTTCCAAATAACGCAGCAGGACGACCATGAACCGCACCGTCTTCATCCTTAACGGCCCTAACTTGAACCTGCTGGGTCGTCGTGAGCCGCACATCTATGGCCACACCACACTCGATCAGATTCGTCAAAGCAGTGAACGGCTGGCCGAGGAACTTGACCTGGTCTGCGACTTTCGCCAGACCAACCACGAAGGCGTGATGGTCGACTGGATTCAAGAAGCCTTCGAGCAAGGCGCAGCCTTGATCATCAACCCGGCCGGCCTGTCGTTTCATTCGATTCCTGTGCTCGATGCCCTGAAGCTGCTCAGCGCACCGCTGATTGAACTGCATCTGTCGAACATCCATGCACGGGATGAACTGCACCGCCACTCCATCATGTCCGGCGCGGTCAATGCGGTGATCTGCGGTATGGGGGCCGACGGCTATCCGCTGGCAATCAGGGCCATTGACGACCTGCTGCGTCGTCAGGTGGCCAACAGCTAACACCCCTCTTCGCCAAACGCTTACACGGCGGTCTCTCGGCAGATGGTTGCCAGAGCCGCCTGCGCCTGAAATTCAGTCGCACGCTGCAAAAACCGCCAAAAAAATAATAATTCACTGCGAGAGAATCCTCATGCATCACTCTGTTTTTCGCCGTAACGTGCCCGCACATTACGCATTGATCGGCCTGACACTGGCACTCGGTGCAGGCGTGGCGACTGCGGCTCATGCCGATGAAAATAGCGGTTTCATCGAGGGTGCAACCAGCACGCTCAACCTGCGCAACGCGTACATCAATCGCAACTTCGTCAACCCCGCCTATCCGCGTCCAGCCGCACCACAGAACAAAGCTGAGGAGTGGACGCAAAACTTTATTCTCGATGCCCGCTCCGGCTATACCCAAGGTCCGATAGGGTTCGGCGTGGACGTCCTGGGACTTTATTCGCAAAAACTCGACGGCGGTAAAGGCACCACGGGCACGCAACTGTTGCCTGTCCACGACGATGGACGCCCTGCTGACAATTTCGGACGCTTGGGTGTTGCGGCCAAAGCCAAGGTTTCAAAGACAGTGGTGAAAGTCGGCGAGTGGGTCAGTACCCTGCCAATCCTGCGTTCGGATGACGGTCGGTCGCTGCCGCAGACCTTTCAAGGTGCGCAGATCACTTCCCAGGAGATCGGCGGGCTGACGCTGTATGGCGGTCAAATCCGACAAAACAGCCCGCGCAACGACGCCAGCATGGAAGACATGGCGATGAACGGCAAAGCGGCGTTCACTTCCGACCGATTCAACTTCGGTGGCGGTGAATACACGTTCAACGAAAAGCGCACTACGGTTGGGCTCTGGTACGACGAACTTCAAGACATCTACCAACAACAGTACTTCAGCCTCAATCACAGCCAACCGGTGGGCGATTGGACGCTAGGCGCCAACATGGGCTACTTCGTTGGCAAGGAAGACGGTGCCAGCCTGGCCGGCGATATGGACAACAAGACCGCTTTCGGCCTGTTCTCCGCAAAACTGGGCGGCAACACGTTTTACGTCGGCTTGCAAAAGCTCACCGGCGATACCGCGTGGATGCGGGTCAACGGTGCCAGTGGCGGGACCTTGGCGAACGACAGCTACAACTCCAGCTTCGATAACGCGCAGGAACGTTCCTGGCAGGTTCGTCACGACTTCAACTTCGCAACCGTCGGCGTTCCTGGCCTGACGCTGATGAACCGTTACTTGAGCGGTGACAACGTGCACACCGGCGCTATCACTGATGGCAAGGAATGGGGCCGCGAATCTGAATTGGCTTATGTGATTCAGTCTGGCGTCCTGAAAAACCTGAGCGTCAAATGGCGCAACTCAAGCATTCGCAGAGACTACAGCACCAACGAATTTGACGAAAACCGGCTCTTTATCAACTACCCGATTTCGTTGCTGTAGTGCGACTCGCATAAACACGCTGCGACCCTCCAAGTGGATGTGAATGAGACCAGGTTGATCTGAAAGCGGGGACTTAGACGATTTTCTTTGTCGAGTCCCCATTCACCGTCCGACTATCATCGGCCGAAAACGGCCTGCCACGTTCGCTATAGGCAGCAACTGCCAATAGCGGACGCTCCCCGCTCATGCGCCCGCCTATACACCGATTTACGGATGATCTGGAACAGGTGTGGTCGTGATGTCGAACGCTTTGTGAAGATCGAGTTCTGACAAACTTCGGCGAAATGTTCCCGAGTGCCAGTGACCGCCACCAGATACTTTGGGAAACCCCGAAACGCCTGTTCGGCTTTACCGCCTGACCTGAAAAATCACCGATCACTCAGAACGGCTCACGCTCTCGCGAGGCCACCACCGTTATCCCAACAGTGCGTGCTTTCATCCAGACACCCCGCGGCCGCCTGATCTCCACTGATGGTCAGTTCAAGCAGCAGCACTCGCTCAATGGCTGGCACAAATTCAATGAACAGTGGTCGATGGGCGGTGAAATGGTCTACGGCCATCAATCGGGCGACGGCAAGGCGTCGACCGTGGACATCGTCACCAGCCCTGGTTTTGACGGCGCGCACTGGTGGGGGCCAACGTCGCGTTGACTTACCAGCAACGCAAGGACTTGTCGTTTTCGGTGCGGGCCGAGCATTTCGACGACCCGGACGGCTACGTGCTGTTCCCCTCTTCCACCGCACGCGGCGCCTTCAATGCGCTGACCACGGGGCTGCGCTACGATTTCAACAAGTACCTGACCCTGCGCCCGGAACTGCGCTACGACTGGTTCGATGGCCGCGATGACGCGCGTCCTTTCGGCCAGGGTGATGCACGAAATCAACTGACCGGGACTGTGGAAGCACTGGTGTATTTTTGAGGTCAGCAGCCTCGGAGAAAAGCTCAGCGGCAGAAAGGCTACTCGAGGCCGACGGCGAACTCACCGTCGGCCTCGAGCGGGGTAACTGCAGGTGTCATTGCAACTACCTGACGGAAAATCGACGATCCAAACTACGACCCGGTTACAGGATTTTAAAGGGAACGTTGATAATCAAACGGAACTCTTCGATATTGTTTTCCAGTTGCAATGGGCTGGACCGGTGCCAGACATAACCGCTCATCACACTCGCCCCTTTGAAACTACCGGACTGCAAGGTGTAGCTGGCCAGCGTGCCGACTTCATACTCGTTTTCGTCATCCTGTTTTTTAAAGTCGGCGTACATGCCGTTTGAGCCACCATTGTAGTGGGTGGCATCGATACCCCAGCCCTTGATGTACCACACCGAGGTCTTCAAGCCTGGCAGGCCGTAAGCGGCAAAGTCGGTCATGTAATTGATCTGGTACGACTTTTCGTTTGGCCCGTTATAGTTCGAGAGCGCGACGTTAGGCAGGTTGATTGCATTCGACTCACCGACAAAATCGAAGAATTCGTCGCCATCGATTTTCTGCAGGCCAAACTTCAGCGTATGGTTTTTCCAGGTCGGTGCCACGCTCAGGCCGTAGGCCTGCTGATCGATGTAGCCGCCCTTTTCGGCACCACTGGACTGGGTGTTATAGACATCCAGCTGCATGTCGGTACTGATCGGGCCCCACTGGTATTTCTTGCCCAGGCCAAAGTACTCACGGTCCCAGATATCGTCGAAGCGCGACAGGTAGGCACTGGTGCGCCATCCGCTTTGGGTCACGAAATCTGCACCACCGTAGGCGATGAAGTCGCCGGTGACGTGCCGGTACGTATAGGTCGGCGTCAGATCCTGAGTGCCCGCGCCAGTCCTGGGGGATGCCCTGTCGAAGAACCCGGACTTGATCGTCAGGCCGTCGATATCACGGCTTTCCAGCGAAACACCGTCGAAGGAAGCGGGCAGAGTCCGGGTGTCTGCGTAACCCATGACCGGCGTTCTGGACATCTGCTGCCGACCCACTTTCAGCGTTGTCTGCGCGAGCTTTACCTTCAACGCCGCCACGCCGATTTTGCTCCAGTCGTCGACCACATTGCCGTCCTTGTCCACCAGCACGCGATTGCTGCCGCCAGCCGTTGTCAGCTGGCTGCGCTCCAGCGCCACTGCCGAATAGGTTGAGACGTCGAGACCGAAACCCAGGGGGCCTTGAGTGAAACCGGATATGTAATCAAGCTTGAACCCCTGCACCCAGGCAGTACGGTCTCGCACCGCACGAGGGCCATCATTGGTCTGTGCGCGGAAGTGCACAGCCTTGCTGCCGATTTCATGGGAATACCACTGACGCGTATTGAGCGTCAGTGTGCTGTCTTCGACAAACCCATGTTCCTCTGCAAAAACCGGCGACGCTGAAATAGCGGCCGCGAGCATACCCGCCGACCATACTGGAAGCTTTTCTGTGCGGTACATTGACTTTGCCTATAGCGGAGTTATTGGCAGACGAACGTCTGAAATTATTGTTGTTGTTTTATCGCGAGGTCGAAGGCGCTTTATCTGCGCACTCCAACCTTCTGCTTCGCATAAATGCAATATTGCACGGGGTGCCAGCGGTTATTCCTGAACGTTGGTGTCACGTGATTCAGGCAGCATCCGCATGGCAATAAGGCTAACGATGCTGATACCGACCAGGTACCAGGCGGGGGCCATGGGGCTGCCGGTTACAGCAATCAGCCAGGTGACGATGAACTGGGTACTGCCACCAAAAATCGCGGCACCAAAGGCATAGGTAATTGACAGGCCGGTGCTGCGCACAGCGATCGGCAACAGCTCCGGTACCTGGACGATACCCGCCGCGCCAAACATGGCCGTCAGGGCTGCAAGTACCGCATTGACGGTCAGCAGCGTGACCAGACTGGGTGACCCCGTGAGCCACAGGAACAGTGGGACGATCAGCAAGGTCAGCGCGACCCGAGGTAAAATGTTGGTCAGGCGCCGTCCGTAACGATCACTCAGATGCCCGCCAATCAGGGAAAAGACAAAGGTGACGATCCCGCCGATCAGCACACTGCTTTGCGCGACCGCTGCCGGCAGCTTCAGCACCTGTACCGCGTAGCTCACCATGTAGTTGCCGATCTGCGATGCGACCGCGATCGAGGCGAACAACATCATGCCCAGGATCAGAATCTTTTTGTGGTTGCGCAGCACTTCGCCGACTATCGCGCTACCGCTGCGTTCATCGGTGCCCTCGTGGGTCTCGGGCAGGGACTTGCGCATGTACACCACCAGAGGAATCAGCACCAGGCTCAGCAGGAACGGAATCCGCCAGCCCCAACTGGCCAGTTGCTCAGTGCTCAGACTCAGGGACAGCACCACCCCGAGCATGCCGCCAACGGCAACGGCCAAGCCTTGGCTGGCGACTTGCCAACTGGCGTAGAAGCCACGGCGGCCGGGAGGTGCAGCTTCAATCAGCAACGAGGTGGCAGGACCCAGTTCACCGCCCAGGGCCAGGCCCTGCAGCAGGCGGCAAAAAACCACGAAGATGGGGGCCGCGATACCAATTGACTCGTAGCTCGGCGTGATGGCCACGCCCAGCGTGCCAAGGGTGATCAGGGCCGCGGTCAGGATCATTGCCGGTTTGCGCCCGGCCTTGTCGGCAAAGGTGCCGATCAACACACCGCCCAGTGGCCGCGCGAGAAAGCCGACGCCAAAGGTCGCTGCCGCGGCCATCAGGCTGCCGTACTCGCCTGATACCGGAAAAAAGGCTTTGCCGATGTAGATGGCGAAATACGCGTAGATGACAAAGTCATAGAACTCGAGCGCATTACCTGCCACCGCGGCGGCGACTGATTTCTTGCTGATGGTGGGGTGTGGAATTGCCCCTTCAGGGCTTTCCTCACTTGGGTTTTCAGTGATCGACATTGTCGAGTAGTTCATGGATCAAGATCTCTGTATTTATTAGAATTTATCTTAAACAGGTCCCTGTTTTCCGAGGTATGCCCTTACCAGTTTTCCAGTCCTTGCAGTGCCTGAGCCACGACATGGCTGGCTTGCGTCCAAACGGGTGTTTTCCAGTCCGCGTGGTTGGGGTAGAACAAATCCTTGAGTCGCTGGGTGATCTCGCTGCTTTGCGCCGTGTTCTGCTTGCCGTGGCGGAAAACCCAGTGGTCGGCCCGCAGCGTCGTGATCACTTTCTCGATCGGGTACGTGCCGAACTCCAGGCAAATGCCAATGTGTTTGGCCGACGGGCATTCCTGCGAAATGGCCACCTGAATCGGGCCGCTCATCGGCACGCTGGTAGAGCTGCCGGCATGTACATCGGTGATCTCACCCCACCAATTCCTGGCTGTCTCCAGGGTGCAGATGTCACGGGTGGCGAAGATTTTTTCCCCGTAGCCGTAGGGGCCAAGTCCAGTATGGACGTCGACAGAAGCGATGACCGTAGCGTTTGCGGCATAGGTACGCAGGATCTGCCGGAACGTGGTGTTGCTCCAGGTCGGCGTCTGTCCACCAAAGAACATGCCGTCCGGGTAGTGGTATTGGCCCAGGGAAATGGCGCACTGGAACTTCTTGTCACCATGGGTCATTCGGTATTGCTGCAATACCTGATCATCCTTGGGGGGCCATTGCGCAGGCAGCAGTGCCTCATGGATTTCGTGATAACCCTCGTTTTGAGGGAGCGGACCGTCGAACTGAATGAAGTTACGGTTCAGGTCGACGTTTTCCTGGGTCACTCGCCGCAGGTGGGAAAAGCCGTGCGGGTTGATCGCGTGAACATAGAGAATCGCCGTATCGTCCGGCTTCGGCGTATCGAGCCGCAGCGTGCCTGTCTGCACGGCCGAACCAGGAAAGCCTTCCACGCCATGCACGCCGCTGAGCACGATCAGCACTTTGGAAGCGTCCCTCGGACCGTCGAACACGACATCCGTTGCCAGCGTTTCGTCATTGGCACCTTTGAGATTCAGCTCATAGCTGTCGATCGACAGCCCTCGCTGGTGGGCAGCCGCAAAAAACTTTTCGCGTGCTTGTGCATACGAATCACTGAAAAGATCGTCGATGTGTTCTGCGTTCATCATGAAATCGAGGTCTCGGCGTCTGCAGCTTGTACGATCGAACGCAGGCGCGTTTCGCGGCGTCGTCGGCAGGCATCACCAAATGCCTTGAATATGTCGCGGGACAACGGGTCATCGTGCACGCGCATCTCCGGATGCCACTGCACCGCGAGGGCGAAGCTGCTGGCGCCCGTGACTGAAAACGCCTCAATCAACCCGTCCGGTGCGGTGGCCTCGACCGTCAGGCCGGTCCCGAGCCTTGCGATGCCTTGATGGTGCAGGGAGTTGACTTGCGCATCATCCGTGCCTCGCAGCCGGGACAGCAGCCCACCCGCAGCAACCTTGATGCCGTGACTGTATTGGTACCACTCGACGATGGGGCGGGAATGGTCACCTTCGCGATGGTCAATGGCCCCGGGGCGCTGATGAACGGCACTGTCCAGCGTGCCACCCCAGGCAACGTTCATCTCCTGGAAACCTCGGCATATCCCCAATACCGGGACCCCCGCTTCGACCAGCCTTCTGACGAGCGGTAGAACCGTTGCGTCTCTGGCCAGATCCAGCGTCGAGACGTCCGGCGTGGCGGTGTCGCCGTAACGCAGCGGCGAAATATTTGACGGGCTGCCAGTGAGCACCAGCCCATCGATATTGGCCAGCAGGCTCTCGAAGTCAATGGCATCGGGATCAGCGGGCAGCGCCAGGGGCAGTGCGCAAGCCGTGCTCGCCACTGCGTCCACGTAACCGTGCAGCAAGGTATGCGCGGGATGTCCATAGCGATCCACGCGATCGGTGGCGATGGCAACAAGGGGTCTGGCGCCGTCCGCGAATAGTGGCGATCTGGTCATGATCAAGTCCCGTAGGGGTAAACGAAAACCCAGTCTATGAGATCGTTTAATCATGGTAAATTGCATAATAAATTCTAATTTCATGCATTAACTGCAAGTGAGAAACCCGTGAACACTCGACAGTTGCAGCACTTTCTCGCCCTGATGAACACCGGATCGCTCAGCGCTGCGGCCGATGCGGTGCACCTGAGTCAACCGGCGCTCTCCAGAAGTATCAAGGCGCTGGAGGACGAACTGCGGGTGTCGCTCTTTGACCGGACTAATCGTCGATTGCACCCCACGCCATTCGCGATGGAATACCTCGAGCGGGCAAAGCGCATCGTTTTCGAGGAGCGTGAAGGGGCGCGAACGCTAAGCCTGATGAAGAATGGGGCTTATGGCCCGCTCGTGTTCGGCCTGGGCTCGTCGGTGGCCCATGACTTCCTGGCCTCGTTGATCCGGCAACTGCTTGCCACGGGCCCGGGCCTGAAGATCCAGGCTCAGGTGCACAGTACCGATGTGCTGCTCGATGCCCTGCAAAAGGAAAGGCTCGACTTCTTCATTGGTGACGTGGGTGCGGCCGCCCGCTACCCGGAGCTAATGGTCGAGCCTTTGTACACCTGCAGTTTTGGCTGGTTCGCCCGGGCCGGGCACCCGCTGGCCGGGCGCAAGGGCCTGACCATGGATGACCTGAAAGAGCACCCGTTGATTGGCTCCGGATACATCAATGAGATGTTGGCAATGAAAATGGCCCATCTCTATGGCATGCAAATGCCCATCGAGACCAACTTTGCCGCGAGCATCAATAACATCGAGACGGCGCACGACCTCATTCTGAGTACCAACGCGCTTTTCCCCACCACCTTCCTCGCCATGATCAAACTGCTGAGGGAAAAGTCCGTCGCCATCCTTGATGTCCAGCCACCCTTTGAGTTGGACCTGACCCTGGGCATCGTGACGATCCGGCATCGAACACAGACGCCCGCTGCGAAGCAGTCGTTCAACATCATCCGGTCGTATTTCCAGGAGGCGGAGCAGGAGATCGCGGCTTATCTATAGTCGTGCCTGACGGGGCGCATTACCCACCACGGGTCCATACTGGTTGATTGCATCGACCCAAAAAGTGACTCAGACAGTCACTCGATCAACTGGACAGGGAATGGGAAGCGCTACAGAAATACTGAGGAAACGAAAATGAAAAAGCCATTGTGTTTCGTCATGCTGTTGCTGACGACAGGTCCCGTGCTGGCCGCCAGCGCGTCATCTGTCGCCGATACTCAGTACAAGTATGGGATGCACCTGGATATCGCCGAGGTGGTCTCGGTGACGGCAACGCCCGTTGAGGACGCAGTGTATCCGGCGACCATGGAGTACATCGACCATCAAGGCCAGACGCAACGGCTTGCGTACATCCTGACGGACACCACTTGGGGCGGTCAGTAGTTCTGGTCAGGTCGCGCGTCGCGATTGATGCGGGTGCATGGAGTTGACCGGCAAGGTCGCGGCCGCCTTTGCTGCGTCGCCTGAATCAATGGGTAGTTGCGGTTACGCAACGCGACGTTGCGACCAGTATCAGAAATGAGCATCGAGAAAGTGAGTTTCAAGAAGGGTCAACACTCAGACCTTTGGCTATTCAGGCACCGCCCTCCAGAACTTTTCTCTGTTTATCGGTCTATGTGGATAGGCACATCCGCTCCGTCAGCACGCCCCCACAGGCTGACCTCTGTCAGATGGCCACATGCCCAATTGTCAATCAGAGGTTGTCTTCGCTCATGAAATTCCATGTCCCCCGGATGGTGCTCCTCGGCCTGTTCGCGTTCGCGGCAGTGGGCTCGGCATCAGCCACACAGTTGAAGACGTCAACCCCTGTTTTCGCCACTGAGGTCGCAGCCGTTCAGGCTCCGCTCCAGCCCGCCAGCAATCCTTGGCCGACCTTGGCCAGTATGGCTGGCACGCAACAAGCGCCTTTACTTGCCCATGACGACCGCCGGTACTGGCATGACGGCCACTGGCATGATCGCAGAGACGATTGGCGCCGGGACGACTGGCGTAGAGATAAATGGCGTAGAGAACAAGCCCGCCGAGAAGCCGAACGCCATCGTGATTGGGAACGCCACCAGGATCGGGCCATGCGGCACCGTTACGAGGACGACCGCCGTTACTATCGCCGCTAGTGCAAAGTGCCGCGCTCTTTCCAAGCCGATGCTCAACTGCGAAAGGCCTTATCTAAGCAGGGTCTATTGCTGCTCTTTATGCAGGACAGCAATCGGCCAAAATGGCCGGTGGTCGTTGCATGACGATTGTCGCCGGTGTTTGGCTAAGCTTAATAAATCAGGGTGAAATCAAAACTTAATCAATAGCGGCCATCAACGGATCTGGATTGGCATCCAGGCGGCACTCCAAAGGGAGACGGCTATGTATGCAGTGATAAGAACCTACTTGGGTACCGGAGCAAAAGAGCTTTTCCAGCGGTTGGAAGAGCGCCATGTCGACGTCGAAGCGACCCTGCGCACAGTGCCAGGCCTCGTCAGCTACACACTGTTGAATACGGGTGATGGCGGCACGTCGGTAACGGTTTGCACGGACAAGGCCGGCAGTGATGCGAGCCTGAAAGTCGCGCGTGAATGGGTTCAGAAAAATGCATCGAACATCCACGCAAACCCGCCGATCGTAACGGAAGGTCCGGTCATTGTGCAGATCAGCTAGCGGCCATTCCGCAGGGTGGTGAGTGCTATACTTTTTTCAGATTGCATGAGATGTGCAACAACGTTCCCCACAGTACAGCTACCGACTGCTGCAGGACAGAGGAGGTCTACAGCAAACCCGAAACGGGAGGTGTGGCATGAACCGACACTATTACATCAGTGACAATCTCAACGATCTTGAAACCGTGGAATATGAACTGGAAGCCAGCGGCATCAATTCCGAACAGATCCATGTACTCAGTAAAAAAGTTGCTGATGTAGAAGACCATCACCTCCACGAGATCAGCTCGTTAATGGAACAGGATGCGGTTCACTCGGGTGAGATTGGTGCGGTGATCGGTGTGCCGCTCGCGGCGCTGGTCCTGGGTGGCGCCTATTGGATGGGCTGGACCGAATCCGCCGCAGGCTGGATGCCCTTTATCTTCCTTGCCATTGTTGTATTGGGCTTCTGCGTCTGGGAAGGCGGTTTTTTTGGCTTCCAGGTGCCGAACACTCACTTCCGCAATTTCAAACAGGCCGTAAAAGACGGCAAACATATCTTCTTCGTGGATGTTGAACCGAGTCAGGAATCCGTACTGGACCAAGTCATCAAACAGCATCCGAAGCTGAAGCTCGCCGGCACGGGAACGGCAGCCCCCCACTGGACAGTGGCCTGGCAGCACAAATGGCATCAGTTCAAGCGAGTGATATCGGGTTAGCATCTGGAGACAAGGTCATCCGAACGTTGCTCACTGGCCAAAGAAAATGCCCCGGCTGAGGAAAATATAGTCTGCCTCGGTGGCCATCAGCCCGATGAGCACCAGTAAACACAACGGTGGCACCAGTATGGCGTAGACCAAGGCCAGGCGCTCCCATGCCATGTGCATGAAGATGGAGACAATCAAACCCGCCTTCAACAACATGAAAGTGATAATCAGGGACCACCGAAGGTAGCCTTGGAAGTGGAAGTAATCGACCAGGTACGACAGCGTACTGAGGACGAATAACAGCCCCCAGATCTTGAGGTACAAACTGATTGGATGTTGCTGGCCCTGAGCAAGTGCCATCACTCGTGCTCCTCTACCATAAATAGAAGAATGCAAAAATAAATACCCACACCAAATCCACGAAGTGCCAGTAAAGCCCGGCTATCTCGACGTTCTGATAGTTTCCGGAGCGCTCATAATCTCCACGCCATACCTTCAGCGCCACAATGCTGAGGTAGAGAGCGCCGATTGACACATGCAGTCCGTGAAAACCGGTAATCATGAAAAAGCAGGCACCAAACTGCGCCGCGCCCATGGGGTTCCCCCAGGGACGCACCCCTTCTGCGATGAGCTTGGTCCATTCAAACGCCTGCATGCCGACGAAAGTCACCCCCAGGGCAGCGGTTGCCAGCATCAGCGCCGTGGTTTTCGCGCGATCACGCCGATAGGCGAAATTGACGGCCATGGCCATGGTGCCGCTGCTACTGATCAGCACAAAGGTCATGATGGCGATCAGAATAAGCGGGATTTCCTTGCCGCCGATCGTCAATGCGAACACTTCACTGGGGTTCGGCCAGGCGCTGGTGATGGTCATGCGTACCGACATGTAGCCGGTCAGGAAACAGGTGAAAATAAACGTGTCGCTGAGCAGGAATATCCACATCATCGCCTTGCCCCAAGGCACCTGCTTGAAGGCCTCTTTATCCGAGGACCAATCGCTGGCGATGCCCTGCCATCCCGGTGCAGGCGGCGTACCTGATGGACTGGACTCGGCTTGGGCTTGTGGGTGCAATGCCATGGCTGTTCACCTCAGGCCGCAGAATCTGGCGATGGCTTCATAGGTTTGCGGCGTGCTGGCCAGCAGCGCGAAGAGCACGAACCAAAGGCCCAGCAAGTAATGCCAATAGATGGCACAGAGCTCTACGCTGGCGCTGAGTTGTGCCAGTGGCACATGCCGCAAAAATTTAGCGACGGTCCAGCACCAGACGATCAGCCCGCCCAGCACATGGAGCCCATGCAGACTGGTCAAAAGGTAGAAGAAACTGTTGGCCGGATTGCTGGCGACAGCGTAGCCCCAGGCGACAAACTGCTGCCAGAGCCAGAGTTGCCCCGCCAGAAAGGCAATGGCAAACACGCCCCCCAATGTAAAACCAATGACCGTTGCGCCCCGCCTTGCCTGTCGGGCGGCCATGCGCGAGCACTGCAGTGCGATGCAACTCAATACCAGAAAAGCCGAATTCAACCAGAGCGGCCAGAGATCGCCTAACGGCGCCCAAGGCTCTGTCAGGGGGCGCCAGTCGGTCATTTGTGAACGGGCAATAAAGGCAATCAGAAAGAGGAAAAATAACGAACTCACCACCACCAGAAACAAGCGCAGGCCTACCTTCGCGGTTTGCCTTCTATCGGCAACCTCGGCGCCCTGAACACCCTCAGGGTCGCGACTCCAACTGCCGCCGGGATCAGCGCCACCGATGTTTCTCAATAGCAGCCTGTTCATGTCTTGATGTCCGCTATTTTAGGTCCGGCACTGAGTTGCCGCATGTGCTCCAGCGCCTCGGCGGAAACCGTTTGCGGCACAAAATCCTGCTCGATCCCCGGCACACTGTAGTCATAGGCCCAGCGATGCACGACCGGCAATTTCTCTCCCCAGTTACCGTGTTTCGGCGGGGTGTCCGGTGTTTGCCATTCCAGGCTGGCCGCGCCCCAGGGATTACTGCCTGCGGGTTTGCCCTTGAATGCGCTCCAGGTCAGGTTGAACAGAAACAGCAGCTGAGAAACGCCGACCGTCAATGCGACCACCGTAATGAAAGCATTCAAGTCTTGCGCGGACTGCGGGATGAAGGCGTAGTTTTCATAGGCGTAATAGCGACGTGGCATGCCCTGGAATCCCAGGTAGTGCATGGGGAAGAAGATGGCGTAGGTGCCCAGAAAGGTAATCCAGAAATGCAGCTTGCCCAGGGTGTCATTCCACATGCGCCCGGTGACTTTCGGGAACCAGTGATAAATGGCACCGAACACCACCAGGACCGGGGCGACCCCCATGACCATATGAAAATGGGCCACGACGAAATAGGTGTCCGAGAGCGGGATGTCCACGATCACATTGCCGAGAAACAACCCGGTCAGACCACCGACCAGGAAGGTGACGATAAAGGCCAGGGCAAACAGCATCGGCACGGTCAGATGGATGTCGCCGCGCCACAGGGTCAGTACCCAGTTATAGACTTTCAGCGCGGTCGGCACTGCGATGATCAACGTGGTGACGGCGAAGAAGAAGCCAAAGTACGGGTTCATTCCGCTGACATACATATGGTGCGCCCAGACCACAAAACTCAGTACGCCAATCGCAATAATGGCCCACACCATCATTCGGTAACCGAAGATGTTTTTACGCGCATGGGTACTGATCAAGTCGGAGACCAGACCAAACGCAGGGAGCGCAACGATGTAGACCTCCGGGTGGCCGAAGAACCAGAACAGGTGCTGGAACAATATCGGGCTGCCACCCTGGTGATCGAGCTGCTGCCCCAGCGAAATCATCGTCGGCATGAAGAAACTGGTGCCCAACAGCTTGTCGAACAGCATCATCACCGCACTGACAAACAACGCCGGGAACGCCAGCAAGGCCATGATCGAGGCCATGAAGATGCCCCATACCGAGAGCGGCATGCGAAACAAGGTCATGCCGTGCGTGCGCGCCTGCAACACCGTGGTGACGTAGTTCAACCCGCCCATGGTGGCCGCGACAATGAAAATCGCCAGTGAGACAAGCATCAGGACAATGCCCCACTCCACCCCCGGTGTGCCCTGGGTAATGGACTGTGGCGGATAGAGCGTCCAACCGGAACCGGTCGGGCCGCCAGGGACAAAAAAACTGCTGAGCAACACCACTACCGCCACCAGGTAAAACCAGTAGCTGAGCATGTTGACGTAGGGGAAGACCATGTCGCGGGCGCCCACCATCAGCGGGATCAGATAGTTGCCGAAGCCACCCAGAAACAACGCCGTGAGCAAGTAAATGACCATGATCATGCCGTGCATGGTCATCGCCTGATAGTAAGTACTGGCATCCATGAACGCCAAACTGCCGGGGAAGCCAATCTGCATGCGCATCAAGCCGGACAACACCAGAGCGATGAGCCCCACGAAGATCGCCGTCAACGAATATTGAATGGCTATGACCTTGTGGTCCTGACTCCAGATGTACTTGGTCAGGAAACTCTTGGGCTCGTGCAGTGCTTCTGTTTCGGCTTGCTCCGCATAGGCCATCACGTCATCCTCCTGCCGAAGTTTCAGTGTATTTCTGGCTGCTTTACGGCTACTTCCCTGGCTCCGCCTTGTTTGCGTCAGCGTCAGCATTCGCGTTGGATTTGATAGAAATTATTAGGGCTTTCAGCTCCTAGTCACTCGGAGCCGCCGCACCCAGTGATTTGATCAGGGCGATGACAGCACCCAGTTCATCGTCTTTGAGAGTATAGGCCACCATGACCGGCGGGTAGCCCTGTACCAGTCGGGCCTTCGGATCGAGAATCGACTCTTTCAGGTAGGCTTCATCGACCTGCACACTGCTGCCATCGGCAAGCTGCTCGGTGCGGCCGTACAGCCCCTTCCATCCCGGGCCGAGACTGGCACTGCCATCCTGGCTATGGCAGGCCTTGCAGCCGAGTTGTTCGGCTAGCTGGCGGCCTTTTTCCAGCACGCTGTCGCGACCGGGTTTGGCCGCTGTCGTCAATGTCTGCGCAAAAGTCGGTTGGCCTTTGAGCCATTGATCGAAGTCGCCCTGCTCTTCCACGATCATATGGCCGCGCATGTTGTAGTGACCTACGCCACAGTATTCAGCGCAAAGGACTTCGTACTTTCCGGTTTTAGTCGGCGTAAACCAAAAGTACGACACCATCCCTGGCACCATATCCATCTTGCTGCGAATTTGCGGCACATAGAAATCGTGCAGGACATCTTTAGCGCGCAGCAAGACTTTCACCGGCCGATCGAGCGGAAGGCGAACTTCATTATTCATGACAAGCACATCGTCCTGCCCTGCAGGATCCTTGGGATCAAGGCCGAAGGGATTGGCGGAATCAATAAACCTGATATCCGATTTGCCCAGCTTTGCGTCCTGGCCGGGAAAGCGAAAAGCCCACTGCCACTGCTGGGCGACCACTTCAAGTTCGTAAGCTTCTTTCGGCACACGGATGAAATCGTTGTAGACAACCAGGCCTGGCGCCAACATCCCGGCAATGCCGACCGAAGTAATGATAATCAACCATAATTCCAGCTTTTTACTTTCTGGCTGATAGGCCGCCCTGGCGCCCTCCTTGTGTCGATACCGCATCACCGCGACCGCCATGAATACCGTGATGGCAATGAAAAATATTCCGCTGATGATCAGGGTGATGAACAGGGTGGTGTCTATGGACCCCCAGTTGGAAGCGGCCGGCGTCGCTTGCCAAGGCGCTAGTAGATGGAATAGCACTGATGCAATAACGATTAGTATCAGGACAATTGCTATTGCCATTTGCTCTTCATCCTATTCCTGTTGTTCATTGGTTATGCATAAGCATCGCCACTGACCTACAAGCAGGGCTGACAAACACCACCCATCCGGGCGGTAAAGTCAGTAAGAAGTATAGAGCCCATCGGGTTGTACCGTGGGGTTGGCAAGCGAGGCGCGGTGACCGGCTATACTGAAATTCTGATGACGGACAGCAGTGATCGGCCAGAAGCGGCGCAAAAAATCGAACCCTGCCCTTGTGCAGTCATCCAACATACGTGATGGCGTTGAGCAGGAACGATAACGACAGATTCCAGCAATCCACATGGGAGGTTTCGTCATGAGTGCCCTGACGATCGAAGGCTGGTGTAAAACCAGCGGCGCCCAAAAGTCCACCCCGATGGGGGAAGTCCATTTCTATGTCGACGGACCGCTGCATGTTCGTCTGGAGCAGGCCGAAGAGCGCTTGCAGAAGTCCCACGAGCCGGAAGCCATGGTCGATGTCGACATGGACTCGATGGATTTGATCATGCCCGAGGGATACGCACCCTTGTCCGACTGCCAGATGCGCGTCTATCTGCAACACGAACGCGGACAGTTCCATCTGGTTGGACACCGAGCGAGTGACGGCAGCTTGATCTACACCAATGCGGTGTTGATTGATCAACTGCTTGAGTAGCGGCTACGTGAATTTGGTACCGAACAAACATCAATATCGGGTACTGCTTTTGATTCACCGGTATTAGCCACTGTAGCGGGTCGACGGCAGTGTTTTCGCGCACTGCCGTCTTCTTGTAACGGTGGTGTCGCTGAGTCAGCACCGTCGTGACCAGTAGAATATCGGCCGCGCACCTCGCTGCGGCGCCAGATATTTGCCCTGAGTGGGGGGCCGAGCATCCCGGATTAGCCAGAAATCAGGTTAGAGTGTTCATCAATCTCTGTTCATAGCACCCTCCTCTCGATTCGCGTCATTGCGCCAAGCAATTCCAGCGGACGAACCGGGCAAAAAAAACCGTATATCAATCGTTGTTTGAAGAATGAATCGTCCGCTGTTTGTTTCTCTAGATGGGCCCAAGGGAACCGGCAAAACCACACTGCTGGAGGCCATTACGAAAGTACTGAGGGCAGACAACAAAAAGGTGATCCGCCTTTGCGAGCAAAAAAGCGATCCCGATAGGGGCGAAACAATGGCCCTCGTGAACAGGCTCGTCAGAAATCCCACCCGGGATCTGGAGTTGAGGGTTTGTGAGCGCTTTGCTGATAGCCGTACCTGGATTTCCCGGCACGTGCTGACTAAACAGCCACCAGGCAGCATCATCCTGATCGATCGCTGGTACCCGTCTGACGCCGCGTTTCGCCGGATAGTCCCGTTTGCAGAGATTCTTCAGTTGAACATTGATCGAAACGTGCGAGTGCCAGACCTGCATGTCGGGGTTGTCACCGCCCCTGATATTTCATGGGCCAGGGCAACGGCACGACGGCGTGGGCTGAGCAGTACCGTGATCCATAAGCTGGAAGAACATGTCGCTTGTACCAAGGCATTCGAGCGAGCGATTGCAGATCACGGCTGGGTTTTATGCCGTAATGAAGGAACGATCGAAGACGCAACGATGCAGGTGACTTCTGAGATCTATAGAGTCCTCGATGCCCGTTAGGCGAAGTTCGCTGCGCCGGCCTGTTCCGGGTTATGCGCCCTACGGTACTAGCGCTGGTTGCGATAGCGCTCGGTCAAGGACTGCACGAGGGTGACGTAGGATTGCGTCTCGGCGTAGGGAGGCACCCCGTTGTACTCGGCCACGGACGCTTCGCCAGCGTTGTAGCCTGCCAACGCCAGCATCTGGTTGCCGTTGAAGCGCTTGAGCAGCCAGGCCAGGTAGCGCACGCCGCCACGAATGTTCTGTCGTGCGTCGAACGGATCGTCCACGGCAAAGCGCTGGGCGGTGGCGGGCATCAACTGCATCAACCCCTGGGCACCGGCCTCGGAAATGGCGTTGGGCCGAAACGCCGATTCGGCATGTATCACTGCGCGGACCAGCGCCCTGTCGACACCATAATGACCCGAAGCAGCTTCGATCTCCCGCCGATAGGATTGGGTGTCCAGGCGCAGTGAGGCAACCTTGAAATTCTTCGGCGCCATGCACAGATAGCAGCCCTTGATGACATAGAGCTCAAGGGCATCGACCCGTGCGGAGATCCCGACGGGGCGCCGGCTCACATATTGACGAACACCCCTGTGGATGAAGGTGAACACCCGAATCCGCACCGCGCCTGAGTCGTCGTCCCGCACAACCCGTGGCACGGCCATTGCCTTGGCACCGACACCGGCGCCGGCGCCGGCGCCCGCCATGCCATTCAGGCGAGTGCAGCGGGCGCTGGCGATGGCTTGGCTGGTGTAGCTGATGGCGCCGTCCCTGGCTTGGCACTTGAACATGGCGCTGGCGCACAGTGGAACGACCAGCAAGGCCAGCTCGATGCAGCCAAGAAGGCTCTTGCGAGCCCATCGCCGTGCTCTGGAACTCATCACATCGCTCCGCGCCGAATGCGCCGATCAGGCCTGGGGCGCCTGGCCCGGGTGCTGCCTTTGCAGGGCTCATTCTGGGTGACCCGCCCTTTGTTCTGTTATACCCCTTGTAACCGGCCTTGGAACTTGCGTTGACGTACGGACTGCCGGCGTGGCCGTTATTTGCCCTTCACGACAGGCGGAAACCGACCAGTAGCCGACCTTGCAAACCTCCATCTGAAGTGGATAGCCGCATTAAGGTCGTTTCACTGTCGGTCGCAGATCTTGTTACACGATGCGAAGCAAATCTGATACGAAATGCGTCAGTCAGCAGAGTGATCCATTATCGATTCCTGCTGACTGAGCTTTAATTGACTGACTCTGTGTTCAACGCTGAATACATTACTGGACTTAGTGCCCCAGTATTTTCGACAGGAAGAGTTTTGCCCGCTCCGAAGATGTCCCGTTAAAGAATGCTTCAGAGGATGTGTCATCAATGATCATCCCCTCTTCCATGAACACCACCCGATCTGCCACCCGTCGAGCAAAGCCCATCTCATGGGTGACCACCATCATCGTCATGCCGTCCTTGGCTAGCGACACCATTACGTCCAGCACCTCGTTGATCATCTCAGGGTCCAGCGCCGAGGTTGGCTCATCGAAGAGCATGATGACCGGATCCATCGATAACGCCCGGGCGATGGCAACACGCTGCTGCTGACCTCCAGAGAGCTGTGCCGGATACTTGTGGGCATGCGCGCTGAGGCCCACACGTTCAAGCAATGCCAGACCTTTGGCTTTCGCATCGTTTGTCGCACGATGGAGCACCTTCGTTTGTGGCAACGTCAGGTTCTCGATGATCGACATATGGGGGAACAGCTCGAAATGCTGAAACACCATACCCACTTGCTGGCGCAACTTTGGCAGATCCGTTTTTGCACTGCCGATCGATTGCCCATTCACCAGGATTTCGCCTTTCTGAAAAGACTCAAGTCCGTTTACCGTCTTGATCAATGTCGACTTGCCTGAACCTGAAGGCCCGCACACCACTACAATTTCGCCTTTACTCACGTGCGTCGAGCAGTCTTTGAGGACTTGCAAATTTCCGTACCATTTATTGATTCCGCGCATTCTGATGCAGTGTGGCTGAACATCTGCAGAGAAGCGGGAAACCGATGCCACAGCGGCGTTAGTCTGAATCATTTGTCGAAGTACCCCGCGCGAATAGAGGCGCCGATCAGATTGACAATCAAGCGTCCCGCCGTCACGCAGGTGAGGTTGCTTGCGTTGTCTTTACCCGGCTGGATTTCAACGATATCCATACCGACTACCCGTCCTTTTTTCACCAATCCGTGAATCAGTTTGCGTGCCTGTAAAAAAGTCACGCCACCTGGGGCCGGACCATCTACAGCGGGCATGATGGTTGGATCGAGGCCGTCGGCATCAATGGTCAAGTAGTAGTTCCCACCATCGGGAATTCGCGAAAGTACTGCGTCCATGCCGATCTCATGCAGTTCATAGGCACTGATTAACTCCGCACCATACTCGCGCGCGACCTCAAGATCTTCGGGGCGTGCGCTACCTTGGGCGCGCAGTCCGATCTGGAAGATTTGGCCGACATGGGCCATTTCGGAGGCTCGACGTATTGGGCTGGACAACCCTTCCCGAATCCCGTTCACGTCGTCGCGCCAGTCAAGGTGCGCATCGATATGGATGATGGTGATCGGGTCGAGACTGTCGTAGGCCCGTAAAACCGGCGTAGTAATTCCGTGGTCACCGCCAAGGATGACGGGTAGCGCTCCGGCTTTGAGAAGCTGGCGTACGGCCTGCTCGGCACGCTCATAGTGCTCACCCGGTTTGGCGACATCTGGCAAGACATCACCACAATCGATGAATCGGATATCGCTACGGCCTTGCAGCAACGGGCCATCGATATCGAAATCATAATGCCGTGGATCACGCACCATACGGTCAGTGAGCTGACGTATTGCTAGTGGTGCATTGGTCTGGTCGTTGGTATATGAGCGCGGGCCGTAAGGCGAACCAAAAGGCATGCCAAGCACCGCAATATCCGCCTGTTGAAGGTTGTCCAGATCGGTCATCAGTTCTGAATAAAGCAGGGTCTGATGGCTGGTACGTGGGGCGACGGTCAGGTTCTTCATAAAAACTCCTAAATGATGGGATTTTCTAGCGATGCCGCCAGTGTCTTTCACGGGCTTCCAGTGCTTGGCCAAGCGCATCGAGGACAATGCTCGACAGCCAATAGAGCAATGCAGCGGTGCCTAACACTTCGAGATAGGCGAAGGTGTCAGCGGTCATCAGGTTGCTCTGATAGGTCAGCTCAGGAAGACTGGTTACCGAGAAGATCGCGGTGTCCTTGAACATCATGATGATCAGGCTGGTCGTAGGCGGGATCAGGTAGCCGAAGCTTTGCGGTACGACCACGTAGCGCTGAACCTGCCAGACGGAAAACCCCAGCGACCGCGCTGCACGCGCCTGGCCGGCAGGCACGCTCTTCAAGGCGGCACGCAGGATTTCACTGAAATATCCGGCCGTGTAGAACGCCGTGGCACCAATGGCGATCGCAAACGATGAGGCTTGCACTCCTAGCTGCGGCAGGCCGAAAAACAGCAGGTACACCACGATCAGGAATGGAACATTTCGGACAAGTTCGACATAACAACGGGCAAACAGCCTTGGCAACCAATGCTGGGCATCGGCCATGTAAGCGAACAAAGCACCGATCAACATCCCCAGCGGAATTCCTATGGCACTGACCGTCGCGGTGATTTTCAGCCCCTGCAGCAACGCCGGGATTGCGTGGCTGATCACTTCAATATCAATGGGCATTTGGCATTACCTTGGCAATGCGGCGCTCGATGAGTCGCGAGATCGACGAAGCGCACAGCAGAATAAGGAAGTAAACGATCGCTGTTGCACTGAACACTTGCAGTGGCAGATCGCTTTGCAGCGTCGCGTTACGAGCCACGGTCGCAAGCTCACTGACAGCGATGACCGACAGCAGCGATGAGGCTTTGAGCAGTACGGTGTACTCGTTGGTCAGCGGCGGAATGGAACGATGGAACATCTGCGGCAACAGCACGTAACGCCACTTTTGATGAGCGCGCATTCCCAGTGCCTGGGCTGCAGCCACCTGACCTCCAGGAATCGAAGTCAAAGCGCCTCGCAGGATTTCACTGATGTAAGCCGCCGTGTTCAAAGACAGGGCGAGGATCCCCGCTTCGAGTGGTGTCAGCTCAATACCGATCAGGCTCGGCAAAACGAAATACGCGATAAGCAACTGGATCAACAACGGTGTGCCGCGGATGGCACTGACGTAGACCATCACTGCGTATCGGAAAATTGGACCTGCGGCGACTCTAAGGAGAAGTAAAAGGACGCCGAGCCCGAGCCCTATCAGAAAAGCCAGGCTACTTGCGATAAGTGTTGTCGCTGCTCCTTGTAGTAGCCCATCGAAAAAGGGTCCTAGTGCGGTGTGTGCACTCAACCAGCTCGTCATTACCTGACCCTCCCTTTAGAGGGCCGCTTCAGGCAGATACCCTGAAGTCGGTAATGTCATCGTTTCGCCGAACCATTTTTTTTGCAGTTCCGCCAACTTGCCCGTCGCACGCATCTCATCAAGGGTTTCGTTGATAAAGGTGCGTACTTCAGGATTTTTAGCATTGACTACCCAAGCCAACAGCTTGGCATCGCCGACCTCGCCAACCGTCTTATAAACGTCTGGCTGACGACGCATTTGCACAGCCAATACGTTGCTGGGTAGAACACCCACATCGATCGAGCCATTGGCAATCGCCAAGCCGACATCGGGATAGCCCTGGAACAGTTTGAGGTCAGCGTAGCCCTGCCCTTTGCCGGCCTTGAGTGCTCGCTCGTATTCCTGCAGTGCTTGTTGGGCTGAAGAACCCATCTGGGTTCCCACCACTTTGCCTGCTACATCCTCGGGCTTGCTGATAGTGGTGTTGTCCGCCTTGACGACGAACAATGAGCGGACAATACCGATGGGCTGACTGAATGCGAACCGTTTGGCACGCTCCGGTGTGATCCCGACGGAAGTGGCCACGAAATCAAATTTGTTGCTCATCAATCCGGGAAGCAAACCGTTGAACGGCAAGTTCAACTGCTCCAGCTCGACGCCGAGTTTGGCGGCCATCAGTTCCAGAATATCGTGGCCGTAACCCACCACCTTGCCGTTTTCAACGAACTCATAAGGTTCGTAAGCGGCTTCGGTGCCCACTGTCAGCTTGCCACGTTGCTTGATGTCGGCAAGCGTACCTGCCTGGGCTAATGCGAAGCTTGATGTGCAGATAACCAGCGAGGTCAAGAGCACGGTTTTGACGATGCTTCGGCGACTGAGTGTTGTCATGATGCGGTCCCCCATTTCTTGGAGTGTTGTATTTGTGAAGGTTGCTGGAACCAAATTAGCCAGCGCGAAAGCACAAGTAAAATCACTTTATTGGCAATATGGTCTTGGAATCTGATACCTTTTTTCCCATGAACCGATTCGACCTGACCGAGCGTGACTTACGTTCTCTGCGTATTTTCTGTGCTGCCGCTGAAGCCGGTGGATTTGCTGCGGCTGAACGCCGGCTAAATATGACCAAAGCCTCCATCAGCAGGCATATCAAGGAGGTAGAGGAGCGCTTGGGTGTGCGCCTCTGCGAGCGAGGTCCGGCAGGGTTCAAGCTGAGCGCGGCAGGGAGGGTGGCGCTGGAGTTGACGACTAATGCCCTCAACTCTCTTGAACGAATCAAGCCTGAAATTGATGCGGTACGTGCTGTGATATCCGGCACCGTCTCGATTGGTACTGTCGAGCACATGCTCGCCGATCCGAATTGCCGACTGACCGAAGCGCTGAAAGAACTGAGACGACGGGCACCTAATGTTCAGGCAGAAGTCGCCGTGATGACCTTTGCCAATTTGAACCAGGCACTGCGCGAACGCCGGGTGCAGGTGGCCATTCGTGGGATGTACAGAAAAGAGCGAGTCTTTCATTACCAAAAGCTGTTCGTCGAAGAGCACCGCGTGTATGTGGCGAATCAAGCGCGGAGCGAGAAACAGCTTCGCCCTCAATTGGTTTATCGACCGCATCCCTTCGTCGAAGAAACGCTGGCTGCGCATGGTTTTGAACGTGGGCCCGAAGCCGCAGGACTGGAAGCGATCGCGATGCTTGTTGAAGGTGGAGGCTATGCCGGGCTGCTACCCGAGCATTATGTCGAACTCATTGCCCCGCGCTTCGACTTGCGGGAGTTACCGGACAGCCCCGTGTTCCATAACACCATCTGCGCAATAACCGAGGCTTCTCGCCCTCTGTCACGAAGCGCAGAGCTTTTTCTAGAGATCCTTGAAGAATTGCATGCAAGCGACTCCTCCATCTCGAATCGATATGGAGCCAGATAGAAAACGAATGGTTCAGTTAGTCGAGTTGTCACCCTTCGCGAAGAAGGTAGTGAACAGGTCAGTCAAGATCTCACCATGAGTCAGATCCTGCGGCGATCTTGGGCCTGATATTTCAAGTGTTGCTCCGCGATTTTTTGCCCTTGCTATGCTCACAGCATCTGTTTCTACAGAGGCGAGCAGCATGGCCGCACAAGGCAAGCATGTCCCATTCACATTCAAGGCTATGGCTAGCTCGGCGGGTGGGTTCCTTATCGTTTGGGCTGCCATGAAGCTGCTCGACACCTGGTTCGACCTGACGTTGTTAGCCGAGACCAAGGGCTGGCTGCTACGTTTTCGGGATTGGCTTTTGCTGGAAACGCCAATGCCGAATTGGTCTGCGCTGATGCTTGTCGCGATTTTAATCAGCACGCTGTCTGTCGCGCTTTACTACGCCCGCTTCACTGACGGCGCTAACGGCGAGTTACATGAGATAGAACGAAAAGTTTACAAAATGAACAACCCTCAGTTTCCGCAATTGACGGATAACCAAACGCTACTGATGGAGGCGTTGGCCTATCATGCAAACTTCAGAAAAGTTGCAAATTTAGACTCGGTTTGCAAACTTGTTTCGCTCAGTACGTTAGAAGTTGAAACCGGTTTAAATCAACTTCAGGTTAAACGTCTTGTCAGGCGAAAAGTGACACGAGGGACGTTCGGCTCCACCGTCTTTGAACTTACCCTGGAGGGTAAGGATTATGCATTAGAGCGACTTGAGCTAACGTAATATCGACACATGGGTCGTGACCCAGGCTGCTTTTTTGAGTGGCATTGTTCACCCTATGGGCGACATGATTCGCCCGAACGTTCGGTGAGTCAGCCTATCTCTCGAGAAAAACCACAGGACGAGCTATCTACGACCACTGGTCGCATTCGCCGATCACAGGTAGCAAAAAATCAGAAACCCGCTATTACGTTAATAATTGCAATTTCATTCATTGCACATCGCCACAGGAACGCCCCAGGATGCGAAACGCACTCAAGCATTCGAGACTCCGTTTTGGCTTTTTACTTTCTGTTATCTCAATAGGGCTGATCGCTTGCAGCAGCAACGATAATATTAATACACCCAATAAAGAAATGACTCGACCACCTATCGATGATAGCGAGACTTCCTCTGTGCGTGTCACGACCAGCTGGATACGACACTCGCTTAGCCAAACTGACTGCCTGAAACACGCCCGAGCGGCACTTACAAAAGCGAGATACTTTGTTGATGCAGGAGAAAGATCAGTCTTTGGGTTTCGTGAAGGCATGACTTTTTCGATCCGCTGCGACTACGAAGGCGTTGCTTTTTTAGCAGTGGCTTATCGCCAAAGACCCAGTACTCAAATCCAGGATCGGATCTTGAATGAAATAACCAGGTTATTTTAAGGACTAAGGACAGAGGTAAAGGGGCTCGTCCACAGAAAGATCGAATGCAGGTCTGGACGGTACAAATGGCTCTATTTGACTTTGCCGCCTCAAGGATGAGGGAGAATGAGATACCGTGTTGAGCTGTCGATCTGTTCAACACCCAGGGAAATCAATGCTGAGCTCACTTGTATCGAATGGCCAGTCACTCACGCCGGCCCCATCAGAACGCTCGGTCCCATGGTGGAGCTTTACCAAAACAGTCCTGGCCGTGACGGCACTGTCTCTGGTGCGTGATGGGCTGGTGGGACTGGACGATCCGATCCTCGATCAACCTTTCACGTTGCGCCAGTTACTGCGGCATGAGGCCGGTCTCGCCGATTATGGCGAACTGGCGGAGTATCACACTGCCGTTGCGAACAATGAGCCAGCCTGGTCGGCAGATCAAATGATGCAGCGCCTTGAGGGTGCTCGACTTCGATACAGTCCCGGAACCGCTTGGCGCTACTCGAATGTCGGTTACTGGCTGATTGGAAAACTGATCGAACGGGTGACTGATCTTGCGCTTGAAGAGGCCGTGAGTCGACGTGCACTAACGCCCTTAGGCTTGTCGAGCGTTCGCTTCGCTAAAACGCGAGCAGATTTACAAGAAACCTCTCCTGGAAACCCACCGAATTATGACCCCGCCTGGGTCTATCACGGCCTGCTGATCGGTCCTCTTTCACAAGCGGCGCTATTGCTGGATCGACTGCTCACCGGACACCTTCTCCCCACGGACTTGCTCCAGGCAATGCAGACCGCACGAACATTGGGCGGTCCGATTCCCGGACGTCCATGGGTTACACCGGGATATGGCCTTGGTGTAATGCAGGGCACAACTGAAGGCGGCTTGATCCTGTGCGGACACACAGGCTGCGGGCCTGGAAGTGTCATTGCTGTTTACCGCATCAGCGACGGCGACCCCTCGGCTTGTTGCGCAGCGTTTGGGACAAATGTCAGTGAAGGCGCCGTCGAAGCACACGTCGTCGACCAATTGAAACAAGCCTTGCGGAACTACGTTTGAGGCGTCCGCGCCCTCATCGACTCCGCTCCCTTGATTCTCTCGACGTCAGTTTTTTGGGCCGATTGCCGTCCTTCGTGAAAGGGTTGAAAAAGATATGGCCTCCAAGGAATCGAACCGTCGCCCAGCGGTCCAACGCGGGTCTGGACAACGGCGCCACGCGCCCGAATGATCACCTGCCGACCGTCATTGCCCTTGGAGAGCCTTTTGTCAGCTGTCTTTTCGCGCCAATTTTTCCGGTGGGCGTTACTGCTCTTTTGCGGTGGCGCCACGTCGCCTGCTCTCGCCTGCCCGACCGGGCAGTATCAAGTCAGCGTGGTCGCCTGCTTTTGTGCGCCAGGTTCCGAAGAGGACTTTGGGACGATCTTCAAAGACATGAACCTATTGGCGGCCTCGGGATTAGAGAACTGGATCGTGATGTCGCGCAACAACGCGGCAACGGGCGATGTTCTACCCATCCCGCTGAACATCCGGGCCCAACTCGAACCCTACTACGACATTCAAGTGCTCGACACGGCTCGCTACAAGGTCGGGGATGAAACGGAGCTGAACGCTGCCAATACCCTGCTGCAGAATCCCGATATCAATGCCGTCACCCTGGTAGACATCATCGTCTTTCGCGACGCTGAAGATGCACTCAACAATGTCGCGCTCTGGGCACATGAGTTGAAGCACGTGCAGCAATACCAGCAATGGGGCGTTCGCGAGTTTGCCACTCGCTACACCCGTGATTACTCAGCCGTCGAGGCGCCCGCCTACGAGATTCAAACCCAGGTGGGCAAAGCCTCGAGAGCCGCCGTCGAGCCGCAGACACCTCGAACACCATGAGTTCTGTCAGTGATCGTCAGAACCACCGAAGCGCAAATCAAAGGCTATGTAATCCGACTGGAAAATATCCTGATCGGGTTTGAAATGCGCTTTGTGCTGTTGCCTGCTCCCGTTGCACGGGCCGTCATCCTGGATGGCATCGAAGGCACTTACACCGGTCAGCTCGGCGTTAAGATCGCCTTTAAGTCGCTCTGCACTCATATTGTTATTTTCCTTACGACTGAAGGTCATTCGGCCGGGCAGCGCACGGCCGATCGAAGATCGAAATGGGGGATTGCCACGCAGTTCGTAGGGAGGAGTTTATCGACGCGCAGCATGTCAACCTTTCTATCGGCGACAACGCGTTAGCATTTCATGACAATTTGTTTCCGCTGATCCGGTCCGCACCGATCAGAGCATTTTCTCCAGACCGATTTTGTCGCTGAGCCAGGCTTTGAAACTGCGCCATGTTCCGCCGGGTTCCTCGTACAAGGTATGCAGTTGATCGTCGTCCTCCGTGACCCAGACGATTTCGCCTTTTTCCAGTCGGGCCTGATAACTCATCGCAGGCGCCATGCCCTCAAGCGCCAGCTCGCGCACGTAGCCGGCCAACTCGGCGCTGTCGACCAGCACCCCGACTTCGGTGTTCCAAAACACAGAACGCGGGTCGAAATTGAACGAGCCGATGAACACTTTTTGCAGGTCCATAATCATGGCCTTGGTGTGCAGGCTAGAGTCCGAGCCACCACTGAAGCCAAACGATGAAGCGCGACCGGGGTCGTCCGGCTGGCGCCGCAGCTCATAGAGCTTCACGCCGTGTTCGAGCAGGGTCTTGCGGTAAGGCGCATAGCCGCCATGCACCGCTGGCACGTCGGTAGCTTCCAGCGAGTTGGTCAACAGGCGTACCTCCACACCGGCATCGGCACGACCGAGCAAATAGTGCATGCCCGGCTGCTGCGGGACGAAATACGCCGAGATCATGATCAGTTCTTTATCGACGCTATCTAGCTCAGGCCGCAGTTGCGTGGCCATCAATAGCGAGCGGGCCGGCTCGTCGTCGGCCAGTACCTTGCTCGGGGCGTCCCACATTGCCTTGCCGTGGGCCCAGATCAGTTGCTTGCGCCAGGTGGCGAGTTGCGGCTTGGACCGGTAGGTCATGAGATGGTCGTACAAAGCCTTGTTCTCGGTACGCGAAGTCAGGAGCGATTGATCCAGACGCTGGCGGCTCTTGGCCAGGTCTTCGGCGGTTGGCTTGTTGATCAGGAAGTCGCTGATCGGCTGGCTCAGGGTGCTGTTCCAGTACTGATCAAAGCTCACGCCCAACTGCCCGGCAACCGGGCCGATGCACAGCAGGTCCATGTCGGTGAAGTTTAGGTCGGGCTTGGCGTCAAAATACTCATCGCCCAGGTTACGACCGCCGACGATGGCGACACTGTTGTCGGCCAGCCACAGTTTGTTGTGCATGCGCCGGTGCTGTTGGGAAAGATCGAGCAGACGGCCCATGGCTCGGGTCACCATGGTGCTGCGTCCCAGATGCAGCGGGTTGAACACACGGATATGGATGTTCGGGTGCACGGCCAATGTAGCGATGACTTCTTCCCGGCCGTCACTGGCAGTGTCATCGAGCAGGATGCGTACGCGTACACCGCGATCGGCGGCCAGCAGCATTTCACGCACCAGTGCCCGGGTGCTGAGACCGTTGTGCACGATGTAGTACTGCAGATCGACGCTTTTTTGCGCATTGCGGATCAACTCGGCGCGCGCCCGGAACGCTTCACTGCTGTTGGGCAGCAAGCGAAATCCGGAGCGCCCTTCCTGCGGTGCGGCTTGCGCCTGGATCGAGCGCCCGAAAGCCGATTCGCTGGCAGGCATCACCGAGCTGTAGTCATGGGGCAAACGCGTGGGAGTGGCACAGCCAGCGAGCACCAGTGCGACCAACACGGCGGGAATGAACCGGAAGATGGGCAAAGGCTCGTCCTCGCTGGATGTGTTCTGACCTCAGGAACCCGCCTATGGTTACGACCCCACGGCAATCTGCACGCCTGATTTCAGTAAAGCCCGGTTCAGCCAGCGTGTCGAAGTTTCCGACCATTCCCCCCAGAATGGATCAAGACAGGTTTTCGAGTAACTCCAGTGCCTGATCGAAATCGAAGCTCTCCGCTTGCTGAACAACCCGGTGCAACTGCTCGACGACCCGAGGGCCTGACGCCAGCCCCTGCAGTTCGTGCAGGGCAGTCAGCGCCAGGGTGTCGCTCTCGGCCAGCAGATGCCGGACGTGGGCCAATTGCGCCTGCCATTCGCTATTGAAGGGTGCGGTGACGGCGTCTATGGGCGCTGTCGGTTCGGTCAGCACCGATAAGCCTTCCAGCACGATGGCCAGGCAGCGTTCGACCTCCACCAGCGAATCTGTCAGGTCCTGCCCTGCGCCACCGTTCAGGCACGCCTGTTCCAGGACGCCGGCGTCGTTCGCCAGTTCAATCGCACCGATGTTACCGGCCGTCCCGCGCAAGGTGTGGGCCAATCGGATTGCCACCTTCGGATCGCTATCAGCTCGGGCCGCCAGGAACTCGGCGCTAAAAGACTGCTGGCTGGCGCAAAACTTGCGCAGCAGGCGCAAGTAGAGCTCAACCTTGCCCATACACGTGCTCAGGCCTGCACTCAAATCAATACCGGGAAGGCTGGCCGGCAGCACGTCTGTAGACTCCGTCGTCAGCGGCGAAATGACGGCAACAGGAGCGCCGCGACCCGCTCCCGGATGTATCCACCGGGCCAACGTGGCGAACATGTCTTCGACGTTCAAGGGTTTGGAGATGTGATCGTTCATGCCGCAGGCAAGCGCCCGTTCGCGGTCCCCCGCCATGGCGTCGGCGGTCATGGCGATCACCGGCAGATTCGCCCAACGAGGCTGCTCGCGTATTTTGCGGGTCGCGGTGTACCCGTCCATCACCGGCATCTGGCAGTCCATCAACACACCATCGAAGTCCGAGTCCCGCTCCAACTGGTCGAGCGCTTCCTTGCCATGATTGGCCAGCAACAACTCGATACCGGCGCTCTCCAGCAGTTCACACGCCAGTTCGCGGTTCAGCTCATTGTCTTCCACCAGCAACAGTCGCGCGCCACGCAGGCTCGCCATGGCGCTGGTGCTCTGGTCGGTGCGCTTGTTGGCCCGGGTGTCGACGTGGGGGATTTTTCCCAGCACGGTGCCCAGCGCCTCCAGCAACGTCGACGGCGTCACCGGTTTCGTCAGTACCACCGGCAATTGAATGCCGTGCCGGCTGGCTTCTTCGCGAGCCTCTTCGCGACCAAAAGCAGTGACCATGATCACTGACGGCGTTTTCACCAGTTTGGCGGCCTGCATCTGCCGCACCGTCTCCACGCCATCCATGCCGGGCATGCGCCAATCCATCAGCACCAGGTCATAGGGCAGCCCCTTGGTTTCGGCTTCCACCAACATGGCCAGTGCGGCTCGACCACTTTGCGCGACGTCCACTTCGACACCAAAACCGCGCGCCATGGTGGACAGAATCTCGCGCGCCGTGGCGTTGTCGTCGACAACCAGCACACGGCTACCCACCAATTCGTCGGCGGTCAACATGCGGCGTAGATGGGCGTCGCGCTGCACGCCCACGCTTACCTCGAAATGAAAAGTGGACCCTATGCCCGGCTCGCTCTCCACCCAGATGGTCCCGCCCATCAGCTCCACCAGATGCTTGGAGATGGCCAGGCCCAACCCGGTGCCGCCGTATTTACGCGTGGTGGAACTGTCGGCCTGGCTGAACGGTTGAAACATGCGCGAGCATTGCTCGGCGCTCATGCCGATCCCGCTGTCGCGCATCCAGAAATGCAGTTGCGCCTGCTCACCTTCGGCGCTTCGCAGTTCTGCACCGAGCACAATCTCGCCCTGCTCGGTGAACTTCGTCGCATTGTTGCCCAGGTTGATCAGCACCTGGCCCAGGCGCAACGGATCGCCGACTAACGCGGTCGGCAGTTCAGGTGCCGTGTTGAACAGCAATTCCAGACCTTTGTCCTCGGCTTTCAGGCCAATCATGCTGGCGAACCCGTCGAGCACGTCCTCGAGATGGAAAGGAATGTGTTCGAGGTTCATCTTGCCGGCCTCGATTCTGGAGAAGTCGAGGATATCGTTGATGATGCCCAGCAGGCTTTCGGCCGAGCGATGGACCTTCTCGATGTAGTTACGCTGCCGGTGGTCGAGTTCGGTTCGCAACGCCAGGTGGCTCATGCCGATGATGGCATTCATCGGAGTGCGGATTTCGTGGCTCATGGTGGCCAGGAAGTCGCTTTTGGCCCGGGTCGCCTCCTCCGCGGCCTCGCGTGCGCGCTGCACCTCGGCCTCGGCGGTCTTGCGATCGGTGATGTCAAAGTACCAATTGGCATCCATGCCCCGCTCTCCCAGTGTCATCGAGACAGCCGACACCAGTACGTCAAAGCGTTCACCACCGGCGCGCTGCATCGTGGTCTCGAAATTCAGCACCTGACCTTGCGAGGCCGCAGCGAGAAAGCGCTGGCGTGCCTGCGGGTCGACCCAGAACTGCGCCGGATCCGTCCCCTCCAGTTCCGCCAGACGGGTTCCGAACAAACTGTTGAACTGCGGATTGCAGTAGCTCGGACGCCCATCGAAGTCTCTGATCACCATGGCCACCGGGCTGCTGTCGAGCACGGCGCGCAACTGGGACTCACTGGCTTTGAGCGCCGCTTGCAACTGACGGCGCTCACTGACATCACGCACCGAAGCGCACACGCAGGTTTCACCCCCGTCCAGACTCGGCAGGTGCGACAGGCTGATCTCGGCCGAAAAGTGGCTACCGTCCTTGCGCACGCCTTGCAGGTCATCCAGATAGCTTCCCATCTGTCGAGTGTCGCCGTGGGCCACGAACTCCTTGCGCAGACCCACGTGGTGCTCTCGACTGGCAACGGGCACCAGACGTTCGATTTTCTCGCCAATCAACTCACCGGCCGCGTAACCGAACAGTTGATCCAGTTGGCGATTGGTTCGCAGGATCTTTCCGTCGGCATCCACCACCAGCATGCCGTCCGGGGCCGCTTCGATGATCCCGCGATACCAGGCCTCGGTCGCACGCAAGGCCGACTGCTGGGTTTCGAGCGCCTTGGCCTGTTCTTCCAGTTGCAGCGCCTGTTCCGCCATTTCATTGGCCTGGCGACGGGTTTCTGCCAACAGCGTCTTGACCGCCTGGTTACGCTCCAGAATCGCCATCGCGGCAGCCAGGCGTGGCGTGGCCTCATGCAACAGCTGTAATTCGCGCTCGCCCAACGGCTCCAGACCGGCCAGTTCGAGTACGCCCAGCAGCCGCTCGCCGCGCACGATGGGTTGCAGCAGCAAACAACTCGCTGTCATCTCGCCAAGCGGCGAGTGCAAACGCCATTGATGCTCCGGCAGCGCCTGAAACTGACGTGGCTGACGATCCACCGCGCACTGCCCCAACAGACCATCGCCGAACAGGACTTGTGCCTCAGGCGGTCGCTCGGCATCGGTCGCATAACGGCCCATCAGCGAAAGCGTGCCGGCGTCCTCGTTCGCGCTGTAAAGCACCCCTTGGCAGATTCCGTGCAGGCCGGCCATGCATTGCAGAAACACCTGCGCCAACTCGGCGGGCGTTTCAGCCTGTTGCAGATCAACCTGCAACTGGGCGGTATGCGACTTGATCCAGCGCTGGTGCTCCAGCTGTTGGGACTCGCTCTGCAGTTTGGCGATGGCCCGTGCCAGGTCGCCCGTTTCGTTATTCATGTCGGTGTGAGGGATCGGCTGATCCAGCTGCCCGGCGGCCAATTGGTCCACGGCCACCCGCACCCGGTTGAGCGGATTGCGTATCGATTGGCTGACCAGCCAGGCCAGCAGCAGCGCCAGCGACAGGCCTCCGAACAACAATATGTAGGTCAGCAGGGTGCTGCGTTCGGCATAGTCGGCAATGTCCTTGGCCGTGTCGCGAATCGAGGCTTCCTTGATCTGGGCGATCGCGTACAAAAGGGTGTCGGCCTGCTGAGCCAGTTGCTGGAACTCACTGCTATTGAGCAGCACCAACGCCTGACTCTGCTGGCCCTGATCGATCAATTGAAAGGCGTGATCGCCATGGCGCTGCAACTGTTGCAGCAACAGGTCGAACTCGGCGAGACGTGCCAGATTCTCCGCACGCCGCAGGGTCACTTTGGCCTGGGCCAGCGCGAGCTGCAGCCGATTCTGGATGTCACGCAACTGCTGCAGGGATTCGACGCGGATCGATGCGCTGTCGGTGCCTACCGCACGCTGCAGTGCTTGCATCATATGGGGCAGTTGAACCCGCGCTTCATGCAAGTACTCCATGCCCACCAGTTCCTGCAGGTAGAGTTTCTGCATGTCCTGCTCCAGCGAATGCTGGGTCCGCAGGCTTTGTACACCGAGCACCAGCACCAACAGCAGTAGCGCGGAAAACCCCAGAATCAGTTTGTGCAGAAGCGCAAGGCGCTCAAGCAGGGTGCGCAATCCGGCCATGGCCTGTCCTCGTGATCCTGATAAAAATACGGGTGAAGGGAGTGGAAAGTACCGGGTTCAAGGCGTCTGGCCGCTACGTTCCAGGGCGGCCTGTTTGGCTGCCATGTCCTGATTGGTGTCGGCGAAACGCTCGGCAATGGCCTGGAACTGTTCAACGCAGGCCAGGAAAGCGTCGCAGATGTCCGGATCAAAGTGGCTGCCTCGCCCCTGCCGAATAATCTCGACGGCCTGCTCGTGGGGCATTCCGGATTTATAGACCCGACGGCTGATCAGCGCGTCATAGACATCGGCCACCGCCATCAACCGGGCGCTGATGGGAATATCGTCAGCCGCCAGCCCCTGCGGGTACCCGCTGCCGTCCCATTTCTCCTGGTGACTGTAGGCAATCTCCTTGGCCAGAACGAGGAAGTCGACGCGAATGCCGAGCGCATCCTCGGCATGCTGGATGGCGTCACGCCCCAACGTTGTATGAGTCTTCATGATCTCGAACTCTTCCTCGGTGAAGCGTCCTGGCTTGAGGAGGATATGGTCGGGAATGCCGATCTTGCCGATGTCGTGCAGCGGCGCCGACTTGAAGAGCAGCTCGATGGTCTCCTCGCTGAGGAAGGGACTGAAACGCGGATGATCGCGCAGATGCTCGGCCAGCACCTTGATGTAATGCTGAGTCCGGCGGATATGGTTGCCGGTTTCGTTATCGCGCGTCTCGGCCAGTGAAGCCATGGCCTGGATCGCCACGTCCTGGATCGCAGTCACTTCACGGGTCCGGCGCTCGACTTCTTTTTCCAGATAGTCGTTGTGATCGCGCAGGAAGTCCTTCGCCGCCTTGAGTTTGAGTTGGGTATCCACCCGCGCCAGAACCAGCGCCGGTCTGATGGGTTTGGTGATGTAGTCGACGGCCCCGAGCTCCAGGCCATGGATCTCATCTTCGGTTCCGGCCATGGCCGTCAGAAAGATGATCGGAATATCACAGGTGCGCGGGTCGCGCTTGAGCCGCTCTGCCACTTCATGGCCGGACATTCCGGGCATCATGATGTCGAGCAGGATCAGGTCCGGTAGCGTATCGCCTTGCAATACCCGCAAAGCCTTTTCGCCACTATTGGCGGCCTTGACCCGGTATTTATCCTTGAGCAGATCGGTCATCAGCATCAGGTTATCGGGCGTGTCATCGACCACCAGGAGGGTAGGCGCACTGTAACGACTCTGTTCGACACTCATGGCCGGCGGCTCCCTGTCAGATATCGGCATCCCAAGGCGACATTTTCACCCCGGCGAAACAGAGTTTAGCTGCCATACTTGCGTATCGCCTACCCGCGTAGCACATGATTCAGGCAATCAATCGCTTGACGATCAGTATTTGATGTCCCGCGCTGTGCGACGTGTGTCCTGCTTGGTGCTGCGCTTTTCCTGACGACAATCGGCGTTGGTCTTGTCACTGCTCTTTCTGCAATCATCCTTGGTTTGTCGTGCCGTAGAGCGCCCGTCCTGACGGGTATCCCGTGCTTCACGCCGTTGCTCACCCTGCTCGGTCGCGTACGCCGGCAGTGACACCGACTGCACACCCGCGGCGACCAGGAACAGCGCCGCCAGAGTTTTCAAACATTGCTTGCGAATCATGATTCTTTCTCCAATTCGAAATCGCCCGGTTGCGTCTCAGGCCCACCGAGGATATTCAGGGAAATGTGTCTGACGTTACCCACAAAATTGCTTCGTGGCACATGAGATCTGACGATAGGACCCCAAAGGCAGTCCCGCAAGGAGCGAATTCTGCAAAGATCGCAAAATGGCCATCGACAGCGACTAAACTTTTGCAATGAAACATCGCCGCCGAGGAGATCTCCATGAGCGTCTCGCTGCCCGAACTCGATGCCGCCCTGCCCGGCCTGGCCTGCAAGATCCGCGTGCTGGACGCCCTGGCCTGGCCGGTTGGGGTCGAGGAAGACTTCCTGGAACATTGGCGCGGCGGCAAGGCACGATTACCCCGCGTCGAGCTGCGCCCGCGCGATCACAGTGCCGGGATCGTCGCCCTGGAAGATTTCGCTGGCCGTTGCGATGTGCAGCACCCCGCCGGGCATCACCTGGCCATGACGGCGCGCAGCTATGCCACGGCCGGACGGATGCTGGGCGCCATTGGCACCCCCGCGTTCACAGAATATTCGTCAGCGTTGTATCGGCGCCCGGATTTTGAGTATCCGCGCCTGAAACTGACCATGGTGGACGCGGCCCGATTTTTCCTCGATACCACCGATGCGTTGCTCGGCGGCACCCGAATTCCGCCGAGCGAAGCGGATATCCCGGCCGAGGCCTTCGCCGCCTGGATGCAACCGGAACTGGACCAGTTCTTTGGTCCGGGTCGAATTACCGTCGCACTCGATCCCACCCTGGCGGCCAAGGCGATCGCCGGTTCAAGCCGCATCCGCCTGCGCGCCAGCGCGATGTTCTCGGAACTGGACAAGAACCAGTTATTGCAACACGAAGCCTTCGTGCATGTGGCAACGGCACAAAATGGTGCACGCCAACCCAACCTCAAAAGCCTGGGCCTGGGGGCGCCCCGCACGACCCAGACTCAAGAGGGCATCGCGACCCTCGCCGAACTGTTCACCGGCAGCATGGACATCAACCGCCTGCGGCGCCTGGCCCTGCGCGTACTTGGGGTTCAGCAGGCGCTGGACGGCGCCGATTTCATTCAGGTGTTCGAAGGATTTGTCGCGGCCGGTCAGTCGCAAGAGGAGTCCTTTCGCTCGACCCAGCGGATTTTCCGCGGCGCCGACCTGCGTGGTGGATCGGCGTTTACCAAGGATGCCGCGTACCTGACCGGTTTGCTCGGCGTCCACACCCTGCTGCGCATTGCGATCCGTGATAATCGACCGGAACTGGTCAGCCATCTGTTTGCGGGACGCATCAGCCTGGGGGACACCTTGCGACTGGCGCCACTGTTCGACTCCGGCTGGCTCCAGGGACCGATTCACGTTCCGGCCTGGGCCAGCGATTTACGTCGGCTCGCCGCCAACCTGGCGTTCTCTGCCTTTATTACCCGGATCCAGCTGGATGTACTCGATCTGGACGTGTTCATGGCCTTCGCCGACGAACACGAAGACGACGCCAGTGCCCTGTGATCAGGGCAGCATGAAGTCCGAAACTGTCCCAATTTGCGAAGAAACTGTCCTGCTACGCCAATAGCGTCCCATCCGGCCTACCTACTATAGGCCCCGGCACCTCTGCCCATCAGCGGGGGCCCGCTACCTATACCGGATGCTCAATATTGCGCACCGCCGTACAGCACGGATTGGAGAAAACAATGACAACAGTCGCCGCAACCCAAGACGCTCCTTCACCCCTCACCCCCTCGGCACCCGCGATAATTCGGTCGTCAGTGCGCCAGCATTCGATCAAGGTGGAAATCTGCTCCCCTGCCATCGGCGCTGAACTCAGCAACATCAACCTGGCCGATGCAACCCGGGACCCTGAGCTGATCGCACAAATCAGGGCGCTGTGGTTGAAGCACAAAGTGTTGTTCTTTCGCGATCAGGACCTCACCCCTCTGGAGCAACAGCAGTTCGCCGCGCAATTCGGTGAGCTGGAAGGTCACCCATTGGCGCCGAGCCACCCAGAGGCGGACAAGCTGTTGATGCTGTATCGCAACCTTGACCCAAGCAAGCCCAAGACCTATGTCGAAAAGGCCAGTCGCGAAAACCTCTGGCATGCCGATGTCACCTACAAGAAGGCACCGCCGCGTGGAGCGGTATTGCGCTGCGAAATGGGTCCGGAGTCGGGTGGCGACACGCTGTGGTCAAACATGGTGATGGCTTACGAAAACTTGCCACAGGCCATCAAGCAACGAATCGACGGTCTGTACGCCAAACACAGTGCCGAGCACACCTTTGGCGCCCAGTTGCCACGCGACGACCGCCATGCGATGGCCGCGAAGAACCCGGCTGCTGAACACCCGGTGGTGCTTACCCATCCGGAAACGGGCGAAAAGGTCTTGTTCGTCAACTCCGCGTTCACCACCCATTTCTCGAATTTTTTCAACTTCGAGGACATCCGCTACGGCCAGGACTTCATGCCCGAGGCTCATCACCTGATGAACTACCTGACGTCTCAGGCCGCGATTCCGGAATATCAGGTACGTCTGAAGTGGCGTACCAATACGATTGCCATGTGGGACAACCTGCAAGTCCAGCACTACGCGGTGGCTGACTACGGCAATGCGCCAAGAAAAATGCTGCGCGCCACCCTCGCGGGCACCCCGCTCAGCTGATTCGAACTGCTTCCAGAGATATCCAGGGCACCCGACCATCAGAGATGGGTCGGGCGGCCGTGGCTGCCGACGAATACTCGATCTGATACGCCGTAATGGAGATAAACATGTTCTACGAACACGTCGACACCGCCGTCATCGATGGCGAATCACTGCCGAGAAAAAACGCGAATGGGGGCGCCAGAGCACCCCATCGTTAGAACTGCCCGAGAAACGTCAGGAGCAGTTCGTTGACTTGATCGGCGCTTTCTTCCGCGGCGCTATGGCCCACGCCGGACAGCAGAACCTTCATCTGTAATCCGGGTAGATAGCTGTCGAGCCGGTCATAAAGGCTGCGTATTTCGATCGGCTCTAGCGAAGGGTCGGCAGCACCACCGATGAACAGGCTCGGCTGGCGCACCACCGCACCGTCAAGAAACGCTGTGATTTCCCAGTTCCGGTCACGACAACGGTAGTAGTTCAGGGCGCCGGTGAACCCTGTACGTGTGTATTCAGCGACGTAGTAGTCGAGCGCCCGCGCGCTCAACCATGACGGGAACTCGCCCTTCGGCTCAGTGAACGCGTTGAGGATAGGCTCACCGGGCTCGACGAACAGACGCCAGCGTTCAGCCCCGACAGCGCTGCCGGAGATTGAGTAGAAAACGCTACGCAATGTTTTTCTCGGATCGCAGGCCAACTCGCGATCCGGCTTTTCGAGTTGCTGGAAATACAGGTGGTGATACACCCTGCCCTTTGCCATTGCCTGTAAACCTGCGGTCGGTTTGACCTTGCCGCGTGGAGGCACCGGCGTATTGAGCATCACGAGACCGCAGAACAGATCCGGCCTCATCATCGCCGCGGCTTGGGCCACCCAGGCACCCAAGTCGTGTCCAATGATCACCGCGGACGTTTCGCCCAGAGCCGTCATCAAACCCACCATGTCGCCGACGGCCTGGCTCATGTCATAGGCTTCAATCGCATCGGGCCGATCGGTCTGGCCAAAACCCCGTTGATCGGGGACCACGACGCGATATCCCGACTCGGCCAATGCCACGATCTGTCGCCGCCACATGTACCAGAGATAGGGAAAACCGTGCAGCAGGATGACCAGCGGGCCCTGCCCCTCGTCGATGTAATGCAGGCGAATGCCATTGAGTTCAGCAAAGCAGTGGTTGAATGCATCAGGATCGTCGGCGTCCACTTGCGCGATCGCCGCGAGCGGCTGGCCGATTCGTTTTGCTGTGCGTGTGTCCATGTCTACCTTCATCTTTTTGTCGTTATTGGCTTGAAGGTAGCCGTGACAGGACATCCTGCACTAAGCTCCTCAGGACACAATCTTGTGAATTTGGGACATGTAGATCTATGTTCACCCTGACGCGAAGTGCCAGCCTTACCAACTATGAGCAGGTCTCGCGCTCAGTGGGGCTCGATCCATTTCGCATGCTGCGCCTGGCCAGGTTGCCGGCCAGTGTCCTCGACGATCCGAATATCATGATCAGCACCGACTCGGTGGGGTGGTTGCTGGAGGAGTCGGCCCGTCTGTCCGGCCAAGAGGCTTTCGGATTGTTGCTCGCGCAGACGCGACAACTGTCCAACTTCGGCATGCTGGCGCTGCTCATTCGCGAAGAGCCGACATTGCGCGCAGCCCTGCAATCGTGCGCACGCTACATGCGGCTGCATAACGCCGGAGTGGAGTTGCGACTTGAAGACATGGGCGACCTGGTGCTGCTGCATGTGGGTGTGAAGATGCAGGGTCATCACGGGGTCTGGCGCCAGGCTATCGAGCAGTCGACAGGTATCGGACTGCGCACGTTGAGCGTGCTGACACGCAATACGTTCCGCCCTGTGCGGGTCAGTTTTACGCACGAGCGACCTGCCAGCCTTGACGTGCACCATCGCGTGCTGGGAACAGCCATCGAATTTTCACAGGAATTCAATGCCATCGTTTGCCGCGCGCGTGACCTGGACATGCCCATTCCCGCAGCTGACCCCGCGTTGCACCGCGAGGTGAAGCGCTCGCTGGACCTGCAGTTGGCCAACCAGCGCGACGAGCCATCGCAGCGGGTACGCCAGATCGTCAAGATGCTGCTGCCCAGCGGACTGTGCTCTGTCGATGGGGTTGCCCAGCACCTTGGCATGCATCGACGCACCCTTAATCGACACCTGGCGACCGAAGGCCAAAGTGTCACAACGATCATCAATGCGGTGCGCGCTGAACTCGCCGAAGAGTACCTGGCCAACAGCAAACGTCGATTGTATGAGGTCGCCGAACTCCTCGGCTTTTCCTCGGCCGGAGACTTTTCACGCTGGTTCCGCAGCCAGTTTGGCAAGACCCCCTCGGATTGGGCTGCCTGCTACAGAGCGAGCAAGGCGACGCGGTCGGTTTAGCCTTTTCGATCCTTTCGACGGTGTGCAAATTCTGCGTTTTCGGTCTTTCTGACTCGCTTCAATGCTTTTTTAATGTGAACTGAGCCTGACTGCCATGCGAACCTGTCCAGCACTTCTGTGACCCTCTGCTGGCCCCCGCGAAGCCCCCTAATTGTGCGGCGCGCGCAGTTTTGAGGCGTTTAGCCCGTACGGTCCGACTCATCCAGCTGTCAAAACTTTGTCTGTATTATTTTTTTCTTCAGAAAAAGTCATGAAACTGACGCTTTTCAATCCGTTGTTTCTATTTGACTTTTTATTCTGCTGACGGAAATTCAGTGTTTTTTTGCAGCGGCACTTTGCCACTTTTTCGGGTACCTCTTACTAATCTGGTCTGCTCCTTGCTTTGGAAGAGTCGTCGGTGCCGCCAAGGCATCGCCAAGATAGGGCGCTTCGAGAGAGACCTCTGTTGTACCTCCACGGACTGGGTATCTCCTCGACAGTGAAGCGCTTTTCCATCGGCTGACCACAGCCGTTTTCGATGTACCTGCCAAAAATCATTCTTCGACTTTCATAGACGAGTGTCAGGTTATGGCGGGCATCGATAAGGAACCATTGAACCCAGAATGGCCGCATCAGAAGAGGAAGAGTTCTTCGTTTGCGGCCCGCCTGTTCGATCGAACCAGTGCAGCCAAGTTTTTCGGTTGGATGCTCCTGTTCTGCACCCTGGCGTTGATCTGCGACAGCCTCGACCCCGAGCTCCTCGACCCAACCAATCAGAAGTTCATCCTGCTGGTCGGCGGGCTCGGTGCCTGGCGCTACGCCAATGCAGTGATGCACTACGTGCGCGGCATGTATTTCCTGCACTGGAAGTTTCCACTCATGCGACGGGCCGTGGAGCGAATGGGCGACTCCGCCCTGCCCTCACACCTGTTCATGGTGGTGACCAGCTTCCGTATACCGACCCATACCACTTACCGGGTCTATCAAGCGTTGTTTCAGGAGGTGCAACGCCTGCCGGTGCCCTGCACGGTGATCGCTTCAATCGTCGAGAAGGCCGACGAGGACTTCATCAAGCAGATTTTGCGCCGTGAAGTGCGAGACCTCAGTAGCATCCGTCTGGTGGTGGTGCGCGCCCGCGGTACTGGCAAGCGCCATGGCCTGGCCCACGCCTTCCGTGCCCTCTCGCGACAAATGCCGCTGGACGATGCCGTCGTCGGAGTGGTCGATGGGGACACGATGATGCTGCCCGGTTGCGTGGGGAACGCGGTGAAGTTCTTCGCCTACCTGCCCAGCGTCGGTGGCATCACCACCAACGAATTCTGCGAAGTGGAAGGCGGCAAACTGGTACGCGAATGGCATTCGCTGCGCTTCGTCCAGCGACACATCAACATGTGCTCGATGTCACTGTCGCGGCGAGTGCTGACCATGACCGGACGGCTATCGTTTTTCCGCGCCCGCGTGATGATCGATCCGGGCTTTATCCGTGACGTCGAATCCGACTTCCTCGACCACTGGCGGCTCGGCCGCTTCCAGTTCCTCACCGGCGATGACAAATCCTCCTGGTTCAGCCTGATGCGCGCGGGCTGGGACACCTTCTATGTACCCGACAGCAACACCGTGACGGTGGAGCATCCGCCAGACAGCAACTTCTTCCGCGCGTCGCGCCAGCTGATGTTCCGATGGTACGGCAATTCGCTGCGACAAAACTTTCGTACCACCAAGCTGTTGGGCTTGCGTCAGTTGGGAGTGTTCACCATGTATGTGCTCTACGACCAACGCATTGCCATGTGGACATCGCTACTCGGGCTGGCTGCCTCAGTCATCGCCGGGCTGGTACTCGGTATGCAGTTTTTTATCGCCTACCTGTTCTGGGTACTGCTGACCCGTACCCTGGCGACGCTGCTGTTCAGCTTCACACAGCACCCGGTCGATCCGCTCTATCCGCTGGTGCTCTATTACAACCAGATCGTCGGCTCGCTGATGAAGGTCTATTCGCTGTTCCATCTCGACCAGCAAAGCTGGACGCGGCAAAAGACCACCCTCAGCTCCACCGGTTCGTCCTTTGATGTCGCCCTTAACCGCTGGTCCTCGAAAACCATGCTGGTTTCTGCGGTTTCGCTGTTCCTTGGCACAGTCGTTCTCCTGCTTGAGATTACTCAACGTTAGCCCCGAGGCCATCGTCCTATGAGCATCGCCACCAGTCTGTCTGCGAACGTAGTCCATGAAGCCACCGACGAACGCCAGTTCGTGCGAATCAAGATCCCGGCCACGGTAATCTTGCAGAGCTGGGAGGGGCCGCTCGAATGCGAAATCCAGGATATCTCGCTGGGTGGCATCAGCCTGCTCTGCGGCAAAGAGCTGAAGATTGGCTCAATGTACTCCGCCAGCATTCGTCTGAATCTTTCGACGATCAATATCAACATTGACGCCAGGATTCGCGTGGTCTCCCAGCGCGCTGATGAAGTCGGCGCCGAGTTCATCGAGCTCGACGCGCAGAAGCGGGACATCCTGCGCTACATGATCGCCGCCTATATGTCAGGCGAGGTCGCCGACTTCAACGGTCTGTTCAACGTGATGCAACGGGAAAACTACATCAAGGAGAGAAAGAAGGTCACCAGCAGCTCGCGCACCGTCTTCGAACGCCTGCAGGCCATGCTCGGCAGCCTGCTGTTCCTTGCCCTCGGCCTGCTGGTGATGAGCCTGCTGGCATACAAAACCTACCTGTTCTTCTTCCGTGTCTCGGCCGCCCACGCACAGGTCAGCGCCGAAGCCTATCAGGTGAACATGCCGGAAAACGGCTACGTGAAGTTCATGGTCGGAGGCGATGCCGGTGAAGTGAAGGCTGGCGAACCAATCGCCACGGTGTCGACCCAACTGCTCACCAACTTCAACAGCCCTGCGGACCTGCAGGCGTTGGCCAGCTTGTCGCAGAGCGATCTGCAGACGCTGCTCGGACGTTCACTGATCGAGACGGTAATCGCCAGCCCCTGCGACTGCTACGTTTATTTTCCAGGACGCAAGCTGGATAGTTACGCCTACAAGACTGACCCGCTGCTGCACCTGATACCCAAGGATCAACCCCTGGTAGTCAAGGCCAGCTTCCCCTTTGACAAGCTCAAAGACATCAACCGCATCCAGCGCGTCAGCCTGCGCGTGTCCGGTATGCCCGGGGCGTTCGGTGGCAAGGTGGTGGGCTCCGCGGTGGATAGCGTCAACCAGATGCTGGTGCTGAGCATCCTGCCAGAGACCACGCTGCCACTGTCGGCGTACCAGCATCCGGTGGCGGTCGATGTGTACCTTGACCTGCCCTTCGACCCAGGTTTCTAGGAGGCTGGTCATGCGCTTGAAGAACGCCTCTGCCTCCCTGATCTACTTGACCCTGGCGCTATTGCCGGGGCTGCCGGTGGACGCCGCGAGTCTGCCGGAGATCCGCTACCGTCTGTTCAAGGACAGCCAGGCCGACGTCGAGGCCGATCTTCGTGAACTGGCGACCCGTGGCGACTCGGCATCGCAAATGCTGCTGGCAGACCGTCTCGCTGCTTCACCGGACGCAGGCCGCGTGCAAGAGGCCGTCGAACTGTATAAGCGTTCATTCGACGATGGCCTCGGGCAGCTCAACGCGCTGACGGGGCTGGCCCGATTGAGCGAACGCAACCCGCGGTACCGCAACCAGAACCAGGCGTTCTTCAAGCATGCCATCGGCCTCTATTCGCACGAGCGAGACTTCAACACGCTGTCTTCGACACTGGAGGTCTTCCTGGCCTACCCGCAGGAGTTCCAGGGCGAGGAAGTGACGCGGCTGATCAACCTCTACGACCAGGCTTGCGTGGAGAACTGTTTCAGCTTGAGCTACCGTGCCGCGCTGGCGGAA
The DNA here is from genome assembly GCF_900187615.1 of Pseudomonas sp. Irchel s3f7. Lineage (GTDB taxonomy): Bacteria > Pseudomonadota > Gammaproteobacteria > Pseudomonadales > Pseudomonadaceae > Aquipseudomonas. The sequence goes on from NZ_FYDO01000004.1 coordinate 116,740, forward strand.
CTGCGCGGGCAGTACGCGCAGGCCGAAAGCTACTATCGCCGCGCCATGCTCGACGATGCCCGCGCGGTGGACCGTTACTATCGCTTCCTCGGCGAACGCCAGGAGGAAGTGTTCAGGGCCTATGCCAAGACTCTCGAAACCCGAATCCCGAACCTGCCTGTGGACGTGGTGCAGTCCATCGGCAACCACCTGAGCAGCCTCTCCGGCGAAAACGATCCCTCGGTGCTGCTCTGGCTCGACAACGCCATAGCCCGCGGTTCGGAGTCGGCATTGGTCACCAAGGCCAGCTACATGATGTCCTTCGCCGACAGCTACGGCTATGAGGACACCCTGGCCCTGATTGACCGCATCGAGGCCAGTCAGTCGCAGCAGGGCCGCGCTCTGCGCGCCTCCGCCTACATGGTGCGTAACTGGCGCATCCTCGATCCCCACAAAGCCTACGACATCATCCGCGGCCTGCTCGCCGAGGGGTACCAGAACGCCAACCTGAACCTCGGCGAACTCTACAGCATGGGCGGGCTCGATGAGGTCGACCAGCTCAAGGCCATCGAGACCTACGAACGCCTCGCCGATCAAGGCTCGGCCTCAGCCTTCTATCGCATCGCCACCATCTACGGACGCGGGCGCGGCATATGCAACGACAAGATTCGCGCCTATGCCTACGCAAAAATCGCCGTGGACTACGGCGAGCTCGGCGCGATCAAGTACCTGAATGAACTGCAAGCAGAGATCAGTCCGGCAGACATCAGCGCGGCCTTGCAGGCGCGGGTGAACATCATGAAACAGGTCAAGGTACAGCTATGACGAATGGACTCTCCAGCATCCTGTTTCTGTCGCTGCTGACTGGCAGTCTGAGTTCGGTACACGCCGCCGCCGAGGCGGACAACTCAGGCGCTGCGACTGGCGAATCCACTCGGGACGCCACCCAAATACCTCCCGCAGCGGGCACGGAAAACCTCGTCGTGCAGCAGAAACTCACCGTACAGGGTGGCTACGGACCGGATAACTCGACCCTCGGCGAGGATCGCAAGGGCTTCTACAGTCTGCGCTACGAGCCCTCGCTCACCTGGTACTCGCCGGATCGCCAGTTCCCCACATGGCAGGGTTTCGCACGCGCCTGGCTGAACTACGCCTCGGCGCAGACCACCTCGCCCCTCCAGGAGCCGAACGAGCAACAGCCCGAGTATTTCAGTTCCGAAATGCGCGAGTTCTACCTCAAGCGCAACCTGCTGGGCGGCGACCCGCGCTATTCGCTGAGCGTCGGCCGGCAGAAGTTCGCCGACCACTACGGCATTTGGTGGGACGATAGCATCGAAGCCCTGCGACTGGACTTCGTCGACACCTTCGCCACTGGCTTCGTAGCCGTGGCGCGCAAGTTCCATAACTACAACACCGACAACAACAGCCTGCGCGATAACGACCGTGACATCACCTACGGGATGGGCGAATACGCCCTGCGTTGGAGTGAAAGAAACTGGATCGGCACGCGACTGATGATCGAGCAGGACAGCTCGGGGGACGACCCGGACGATCGCAGTGATTTTCGCGGAGGCCGCCTCGGTCTGTTCGCCTACGGAGACAACTTGCGCGTCTCGCCGCTGTTCAGCGATTACCGCCTCGAACTGGCGGCGCTCAAGGGTCGTCTCGACCTCACCGACAGCGCTGGCGCAACCAGCAATGAACACACCCATGGCTGGGCGCTGATCGGCAACATCGGCAAACGATTCGATGAAACGCCCTGGAAGCCACGGCTTTCCCTGCGTGTCGGACTGACCGACAAGCCGTCCAACGAGAACGAAGGCTTCTACCTCAATAACATCCAGTCAGACCGCGTCACCAACAAGGAGACCTACACCAACGGCTTGCTCAGCTCTTTTCTCAGCGTCGACCTGCACAACCTGGCGTTCTACAGCGTCGCAGTGGAAACCCAGCCCAAGCCGCGAAACAGCTTCGACGTGCGACTTTCCGACCTTTATCTGCGCGATGCCGACGGCGGCATCCCGATCAACGTCGCCGATGACCTGACCGCCACCGGCAGCAAGTCTCTCGGACAGATCCTCGACACCAATTACTACTGGCAGATGCTCCCGATAAACCTGCACGGCCAACAGCTGCATCTCAACCTGCTGGCCAGTGCGGGGTATTTCTGGAGCGGGAATGCCGTCAAGGGCCTGGACGATGACTTCCAGGTCAGTCTGGGCGTGGTGCTGCGCTACTAAACATCATGAGAGGAACACCAACATGGTCTTTACCTCGAACATCTTCCTGTACCTGTTCCTGCCACTGTTTTTGCTGGTCTATTACCTGGCCAGAAACTCCTGGCGCAACTACGTGATAGTCGTCGCAAGCTACTGCTTCTACGCGTGGTGGCGACCGGATTTCCTCCTGCTGTTCGTCGGCATCTCCTATTGGAATTATTGGTTCGGCCTGCGCATCAAGGCGCGGCTGGATGCCGACGACAAGTCCGGCGCCGAACGCCTGCTGTGGCTGGGTATCATCGGCAACCTGTGCACCCTGGGCTACTTCAAGTACGCCAACTTCGGCGTCGAAGTGATAGCTGCAGCCCTGGCGCCGCTGGGGATCAATACCTTCACGCTGGAAACCATCATCCTGCCGCTGGGTATCTCTTTCTACGTGTTCCACGCACTGAGCTACATCGTCGATATCTATCGCAAGGATGCCGAACCGACCAACCGCTTCGTTGACTTCGCTGCCTTCGTCGCTTTGTTTCCGCATCTGGTTGCCGGTCCGATCCTGCGTTACAGCCTGCTGGCCCCGCAGTTGCGAGAACGCACCCACTCGCTGGAGCTGTTTTCCCTCGGTGTTTGCCGCTTCATGCTCGGTTTCGTCAAGAAGGTACTGATCGCTGACTCGCTGGCGCCGATGAACACCCTGTTCATGGCCGAGGGTTCGCCGCAGTTCATTGACGCCTGGTTTGGCGTGTTCGTTTCGCTGGTTCAACTGTACTTTGACTTCTCCGGCTACAGCGACATGGCCATCGGCCTGGCGCTGATGATGGGCTTTCGCTTCGCCGAAAACTTCAACCAGCCGTTCCTGTGCAAAAGCCTCACCGAATTCTGGCGGCGTTGGCACCTGACCCTGGCCGACTTTCTACGCGACTACGTCTACCTGCCGCTTGTACGCTCGCGCAAGGTCGGCGGTGATACCGCACTGTTCATCACCATGCTGCTCTCCGGTTTCTGGCACGGCGCCAGCTTCGCCTTCATCTTCTTCGGCCTGTACTTCGCCGTGATCATGGTGCTGGAACGCCGCCTGGGCATCGCCACCAAGGTCAACACACCGTACAACTTCTGGCACAACATGCGCGCGCTGCTCTTGTTGCTGCTGTGCATGCCTCTGTTCATCACCGGCAATCTGAGGCACTCGCTGGAGATCTTCTCCGGCCTGTTTGGCCTCAACGGTCTGGGCAGCCTGGACATGTACTTCCTCGGCACCTCCAGCCTGAGCATGTCCTTCGTGCTGCTGGCGGTTGTCTGGCTGGTGGTTGCCGGGATGATCAACAACCGCTTCTACCTGCGCAACCAGGAGCCCTACTTCATGCAGAGCGTCAGCGGGTTGACTGCACTGATGCTCTGGGCCGGCTTCGGCATCTCGGTCACGCGGCTCGCCGCGAATTCCTTTTCCCCCTTCCTGTACTTCCAGTTCTGAGGAGATCGCCATGTTCCCCGTCATGAAGAGCGCAAGCAAAGTCAATGGCATCGCTTTCTGCATCCTGCTCGCAGTGATGCTGGTGTACTCCATTCCCAAGGTGGTGAGCTTCCTCAGGACGCAGCCCGATGCCCTCGCGCTGTTCCTTGACGGCCGCCTGCTGCGACAGCTGGAGATGACCTACGACCGCGAGTTCGTCCTTCGTGATACCGCCATCCGCACCTGGGCCGACCTTCAATACCTGGTCTTCGGCGAAGGCAGCAAGGGCGTGGTAATTGGCCGTAACGGTTGGCTGTTCACCAACGAGGAGTACATGATCCCCAATGACTATTCGCACGCAGTCGCCCAACATGTGCGGAACATCGCCGAGATCGAGGAGCAGCTACGCCAGCACAACAAACGGCTGATCCTGATGCCGGTGCCGATGAAGCTCGACATCTATGCCGAGTACGCACAGCGGCGCTTCGATGCGCGCACCGCGGGTATCTATGATGACTTCGTGGCGCGCCTCGCCGAGCAGAAAATCGAGACGGCACCGGTTCGTAGCGCGTTCCTCAGTGCCAAGGACAGCACGCAGCTGTTCCTGAAAACCGATACCCACTGGTCGCCCTATGGTGCCAACCTGGCGGCGCACGAAGTGGCGCGCCAGCATCCCGAACTGATTGGCAAGGCGCCCTACGCCACACAGCATGTGGCGCAAAAGGGCTATCACGGCGACCTCCTCAACTTCATCCAGGTCAGCGACTGGCTGGTCCCCTGGCCGTTGCTTGGCGACAACATCCCGGTGTTCGAAACCATAAGCCGCAACCAGTCGCTGGATGATGCCTTTCTGTTCGACGACCAGTCAGAGTCGATCATGCTGGTCGGCTCCAGCTACACCAAGATCGACGACTGGAACTTCCCCGGTTTCCTCAAGGAGTCGCTACAGAATGACCTGCTTACCACCGCCGTGGAGGCTCGCGGGCCCTTCCAGGCGATGGACGACTTCCTTGCTGGAAAGCAACTGAGGAACGACAGCATCAAGACCGTTATCTGGGAGTTCCCTGTGCGCACCCTGCTGGCGCAGAAGCCCAGTTCCAATAGTTGGCAGGCCACCATGAACCAGTTTTTCTAGGCACGGCCTTTTCGCCCCCCCCCCCGAAACATGGAGATGACGACGATGAAAACCACGTTCCTTGGTAGCCTGCTCAGTTTGGTGCTGCTCGTCCCAAGCCCCGCCCATGCCGCCGACGGTAACGGTGGCCTCTATGCCAGCCCACCGCCGCCCGGTTCGGCCTTCGTGCGCGTGCTCAACCTGGCCGGCGCCCCAGTGGACGTTCATCTGAAGGGCAAGAGCAAGGCCCAGAAAGTCAGCGGCGGCCACCTGGGCGGCTACCTCTACATCACCCCCGGCAGCCAACAGTTGACGGTGGACAAGACCAGTCTGGACCTTGGCCTGAAATCCGATTCGGCAACCACTGTGATCTACGACGGCAAGGCGCTGAAGCCCATCGTCGACACCTATAGCATGGACCCGACAAAAGCTTTGGTGGCGTTCTACAACCTTACCGAGAAGCCATTGGCGCTCAAGACCCTCGATGGCAAGCATGCCATTGTCGACAACATCGCGCAGAACCAGATGGGTACGCGCCTGGTGAACGAGATCAAGATTGGCTTCGCCGCCTATAGCGGCGAGCAGAATGTAGCGAAGTTCGACGAGCAGTTTCTCAAGAAAGGCGGGTCCTACAGTTACGTGGCCATCGCTCAGGGCGGTCAGGTACGGACCCTGAGCCTGGCCAATTCGTTCGACTCTTTGCAGTGAAGCGACATGCCCGCCCGCCAACCCGAAGCCTGCGGTGACCTATGAAGCACACCTTCCGTACAGTCTGCACCTTACTGCTCGCCTGGATTGCCGTTGGCCTGCCGGCGAGCGCGCAGGAGAACTGCGACCTGCAGTGTCTGATTTGCCCCGAGCTACACGATCCGCAGCAGTACGCCGAAGGAATCATGAAGTCGATGAAGGAAGTGACTCCGGGCAAAGACAAGTGGCTGTTCCGCTCGGAAGTCGACCTCTCCAACGACTTTTTCATCCCCAAGGAAATGCAGCCCGAATATGCCCGGCTGATGGCGACCTTCGCCGCCAGGCAGATCAAGGTTGTGTTCGCCGTGCAGCCGACCCGCGGGCTGATGCACCGCGACAAGATTCTGCCAGAGCGCAGCTTCGGCTTTTCCTACCCCACCGCCTCGCGCAACCTGGAAAACTTCCTCGGCCAACTACGTGCTCCAGGTGCCCTGGTGCCGGACGCCATGGTGCTGGTGCGCAACCCGCCCAAGGAAGAGTATTTCTTTCGCCGCGATCACCACTGGACACCCTCCGGTGCCCAGGCCACGGCAAAGATCGTCGCCGCAGAAATCAAGCGACAGCCCTTCTACGCCGGACTGGCCAAGAAGAGCTACCGCACCGAGGCCGGGATGATACTGCCCAAGGACGGTACCATGAGCCGGGCGCTGAAGAAGATCTGCGGCAACAACTACGGCTTCCAGTATGTCCGCGGCTTCCAGACCGTCCCCGCGGCCGACGATGCCAGCGCACTGTTCGAACAAGCCGCCGCCCCCGAAGTGATACTGGTCGGCACCAGCAATTCGGCAGCGCGCGACGACGAAATGAAGAACTACAACTTCGATGGCTACCTGAAAGAATTCCTCAACGTCGACATCCTCAACTTCGCCCTGGCCGGTGCCGGCCAGGACGGTTCGCTGCTGCAATACCTGCAGTCCGACAGCTACAAGCCGGATGCGCCACCCAAGATGATCATCTGGGAGCTGCCGGCCAGCTTCCACCTGGAGACGCCGCTGATGTACCGCCAACTGATCCCGGCGATCAACGGCGGCTGCGCCAAATCGCCGCAAGTGCTCACCAGTAACAAGCTCGAGCGTGCATCGCTGGTGCCCGGCCAGCGCATCGAACTGTTGAGTAATAGCGGCACACGGCGCCTGGCAATGACCGGAAAGTACGGCTTCCTGGACATCAAGCTGTCGGACAAGAGCGTCAAGGACTTCTACATCATCACCTACTACGACAACGGCGCCCGCGATAAAGCCTGGTTCCGTCGCGAGGCTATTGTCGACGGTGGTCAGTTCTACCTGGAACTGAGCTCCGCCGCAGAGTTCAGCAACGCAAACCTGCTGTCGGTGTTCCTCGAACCGGTGCAGCCCCTGGACACGCCGATCTCGATGGATGTGAAACTATGTCTCTGAGATGCCTCCCCCTGCTCCTGCTCGCAGCGCTGCTACCAGTGACCCAACCCTCCAACGCAACCGCAGGCGGCACCCGGTCGATCTGGAGCCTGCCGACGAGTGTCACGGCGCCCTCCGTGCTGCCCGACTATCACTCGCTGGTATGCCCCAAGCCGGTGATAGAGCCCTTCACTGGCGCCCTGCTGGTGGACAGCAAATACGACCAGAGCGACCCGACCAAGTCCACACTGGGCAAGGGCCAATCCCAGGAGTCCCAGCGTATCCACGACAGCGTGGCCAGCTATGGCAAGATGCTCAGCCTGTTCGCCGACTATTACGCCAAGGCGCAAGACCCGCCGCACGCCGCTATGGCTCTGGCGTGCATGGACCAATGGCTGGAGGCCTGGGCCGCCGCCGGAGCCCTGGAAAACCGCGAAGCGAACAAGACGGGTATCGCGGTGCGCAACTGGGCACTGGCGGCAATCGCCTCCAGCGTTCTCAAATTGCAAGCCCTTAGCGGCAACCAACTGCAACTCAGCGAGCGGCAGAAGCAGTGGCTGGACCGCCTGGCCGGCATCATCATCGAAGAGTACGATCCGCGCCTCGCCCCGTCCTTCGGCTATTTCAACAACCACGACTACTGGGCCGCCTGGTCCATCGGCTCCACCGGCATGCTGCTCGGCAAGCAGAGCCGCATCGACTGGAGCGCCAAGGTGTTTCGCCGCGCCATGCAGCAGATCACCCCGTCGGTCGGTGGCGACTATGCCTATCTGCCCAATGAACTGGCGCGCGGGACGCTCGCCGCCAACTACACCCACTACGCTCTGGTACCGCTGACCCTCGTCGCCGAAACCCTGCGGCTCAATGGCGCCAGCGTCACCGCCGAAGACAGCCGCAAGCTCGACCTGCTCGCCAACTTCGCTGCCCGGATCGTGCTCGCCCCCAATGGCCTTCCGGAGTTGCAAGGGCAAAAGCAGCAGAAGGTGCCGCCGTACAAGATGGCATGGCTGGTCCCCTTCCTGAGCCACAACCCGCAGCACGTTTTGGCACGCCAGTTGTACGGCGCCGAACACGGCGATGTGGACGGCTACCGGCAGATCGGCGGACACATCAAGCCTTTCTACCCTAATGTCGAATAACCCAGGCCCAGGTGAAGCCCATGCCCAGATCGCTCCCCCCATCCGCTGCCCATGCCCTGCTCTGCTTCCTGTGCTGCACACTGCTACCACTGGCACAGGCGCAGAGTCTTCTGCGCCACCAGCTCAGCGACGTACCGGCCACCGAGCAACAGCAGGAAATCGAGCGCGTGCTGCAGGCCGCCGACCAGGGCGTGGACGCTAATCAGGTGCGCGAGTCGCGCCCCGTCGGGCGCGCCTCGGTGAGCCTGAGCAGTCTGTTCTCCTCGCAGGAGGGCAGCTGGCCCTTCGAACCCTTCGTGCACAACGGTCTGTTTCGCGTCATCGCCAGCTACCAGACAAATCACCCGCTGGTGGTGGTGGTACGCGGCGGCGGCATCGGTCTGGCGCAGTTGCACCAGGCACTCGGCGACGAGCGCGTGATGAGCCGGCACAACGACGGCTACTTGCTCAGCTACCCACTGCTGATCGCCCCCGGTGCAGCACTCAACATCGTGGAGAGCACCCTCTACCTTCGCACCCAGTCCGGCACTGCACTGATCAACCAAGGCGATCTGACCCTAAAGCACGCCACCCTGACCAGCTGGAGCGACGGCCAGCCTGCCGAAATCAAGCAGCCGTTCCGTCCCTTCGTCATGGCCTGGGCCGGCAGCCGCACCCGCATCATCGACTCCAGTCTCAGCCGCCTCGGCTACAACGCCCACCTTTCCCGCGGCCTGACGCTCGCGCGCAGCACCGAGCAAGCTCTCGGCCTGGCGCCGGCAATCCTGTTGATGAGCGGCAGTCGGATCAGCGAGCTGTCCAGCGGTGTCGAATTGCAGAAGGCCGAGGCGCGCATCGAAAACAATCGTTTCGACGACCTGCAACAATACGCCCTCGACCTGTTGGACAGTCGCGCCAGCCTGGTTGGCAATCATATCGCCACCGTGAAAAACCAGAGCGCCATTCGACTGCGCGGCACCAGCAGCGGCGTGGTGGAACGCAACGTGATACTCGGCGCTGGCAAAGCTGGTATTGAGGTGCTGGACCAGCATGGCGAACTGGTGCTGCGACAAAACATGATCGGCGCTACGCAAAACGGCATCTTTCTTCGCCAGCTTGTCGATAAAAAGGACACCCCTCTACTGCTCGCGCAGAACTACATCGCCAACACCGCCAGCAGCGGCATCGACGGCGAAGCGATCGGCACCGTCTATGTCATCGACAACCGCATCAGCACCACGCCGGAATACGCCATCAGCATGCGCAATCCGACAGGCCAGCCGTCGCGCCTGGTGCTGGTGGCTAACCGACTGGCCAATGCCGGCAAGGCGATGATCCGCACAGAGGGCATAGATCGGGTGGTGCTGGGGGACAACCACTACCAGATGGGACAGACTGATCAACAGTTGATGGCTGGCGACCTGATGCCCGTGCAGAGTCTGCTGGTGGAAGCCACGGTGATGAACCCTTGTATCGTCGAGGTATGGATCTGGGCCGAGGCCGGCACCAGCCCCCCCGCCAGTCTGCCCGGCAACTGCCTGCGCGGTAATGAAACCGGGGATCGAGGCGAGTTCCTGCGTCTGAGATCAAGCAGCGGAAACTGACGCAGGTCTGCCGAAAGGTAGGCAGTGCAGCAATGTATATCAGGCTGGATTCAATTTGGATTCAGCCTGATACGACCAAGGCAAGGTGCACAGGTCATCCTGTGCACCCTCGTTATCTAGCCTTTGACAAGCACCACGCCCCCTGGAGCAGCGGAAGGCTTGCCCCGAGATTCGTGTGTCCTCCCGTAGGCATCCTCCAATCGTTCGATATCGTCCTCGCCCAGATAACTGCCCGATTGAACTTCGATGATCTCCAGCGGGATTTTGCCGGGGTTGGCCAAACGATGCACCGAAGCGACCGGGATGTAAGTGGACTCATTTTCGGTGAGCAGGAAAACCCTGTCGCCGCAGGTTACCTGAGCGGTACCGGACACTACGACCCAGTGCTCCGCTCGATGGTGATGCATCTGCAGGGAAAGTTGGGCGCCCGGCTTCACGGTAATGTGCTTGACCTGATGACGGGTGCCGCTGTCAACCGAGTCATAGGCACCCCATGGACGATACACAGAGCTGTGGTTCTGAGTTTCCTGACGGCCATTGGCATCCAGGATACCGACCAGCTTTTTCACACTTTGCACGGCACTCTTGTGCGCGATCATCACCGCATCCTTGGTTTCTACCACCACCACATCGTCCAGTCCCAGCAGCGTCACCAGCTTGCCGCTGCTATGGACGAAACAGTTGTGACTGTTGTGGCTGACCACGTCACCCTTGAGCACATTGCCGTCTACGTCTTTCGCATGCACGTCCCACAAACTCGACCAACAACCCACGTCGCTCCATCCAGCGGCCAGCGGCACTACGCAGGCACTCTTGGTACGCTCCATCACCGCATAGTCAATCGAATTGTCCGGACAGCACTCGAAGGTCCCTGCATCAATGCTGATGGCCGCATCGCTACTGCGGCTTCGCTCCAGGGCCAGTACGCAGGTCTCATGAATATCCGGCTCATGTACGCGCAGCTCTTCGAGATACCGGCTGGCGCGGAACAGGAACATGCCGCTGTTCCAAAAATATTCACCGGACTGCACATACTCGCCGGCTTTTTGCAGATCCGGCTTCTCCACGAAGTGTTCGACCCGAAAAACGCCTTCGGGCAGATCGGGGCAAGGCTCTGCGAACGCCCCCTTTATGTAACCAAAACCGGTCTCCGGGCGTGTCGCGGGTATGCCAAATAACACCATGCCACCCTTTTCAGCGGCGGCCTGCGCCTGCTGAAGTCCAGAATGCAAGGCCGCCCCATCCGTGATCACGTGATCGGCTGGCAATACCAGCAGCAGTTCGTCACGCCCCTCGGCGAGCAGTTTAAGGGCCACCAGAGCGACTGCCGGAGCAGTGTTGCGGCCGAAGGGCTCCAGCAACATCGCCTGGGCTGTGCAACCGATGGCAGCGAGCTGCTCGTTGACGATGAAACGATGTTCCTGGTTGCAGACAATGATCGGCTTTTCCATGCCATCGAAAGTCAACCGCTGCAAGGTCTGCTGAAAGAGCGTGCGCTCACTGGTCAATGCCAGAAACTGCTTGGGATACAACTTTCGCGACAGGGGCCAGAGCCGCGAGCCGCTGCCGCCGGACAAAATCACTGGAATCATTTTTGTTTCCTCCGAATCTTTCATTGTCGATAGATATGAAAGCTCCGCTGGGATCGCATCCCGAAAACCGGAGGACTGCCCTTCTCTGTTTTCACCTGCAAAAACGTCCGACGGCGCTATCGCTCGAACGTCTGGATGGCGTTGTCGTGGTCCCCGTTACCAGCAGATACCTTCCGACTCGTGGTTGCTCGAATGGTCCATGAAGCCCACCAGATCGACGACTTTCTTGCCGGGTGGTACCTGTCGCGCCACGGCATCGAACATCTCGTCGCCGTTACCCAGGACGATGATGTCCGCATCCTCCACTATCTGAGTCAGGTCGGAGCGCAAGAGTGAGGAAACGTGGGGGATCTTCGACTGGATATACTCTTTGTTCGCACCGTGGACACGGGCGTACTCGACGTTGCGATCGAATATCTGCAGGTCATAGCCCTTGCCGATCAACATCTCGGCCAATTCCACCAGCGGGCTTTCGCGCAGATCATCGGTTCCAGCCTTGAAACTCAGGCCAAGCAGGGCGATCCGGCGTTTTCCATAACCGGCAATGAGGTTGAACGCCGTCTGCACCTGCACCGCATTGCTGCGCATGATCGCAGCCAGAAGCGGGTGTTCTACGTCCAGTTGACCGGCACGGTAGGTTAGCGCACGCACATCCTTGGGCAAACATGATCCCCCGAAGGCAAACCCCGGGCGCATGTAATAACGCGACAGGTTCAGCTTATTGTCCAGGCAGACGACGTCCATCACTTCACGCCCATCCACCCCGACAGCCTTGGAGATATTGCCGATCTCGTTGGCGAAGCTCACCTTGATGGCGTGCCAGACGTTGCAGGTGTACTTGATCATTTCCGCCACCTCGATGCTCTTGCGCACGATGGGCGCTTCCAGCTCTTTGTAGAGCGCTTCGAGCATGTCCGCGGTACGTTGGTCGAGTTCACCGATAACAGTCATTGGCGGGTGGTCATAATCCTTTATTGCCGTGCTTTCCCGGAGGAACTCCGGGTTGACGGCAACGCCGAAATCAATCCCCGCCCTCTTGCCCGAACAGCTCTCCAGAAGCGGGATCACCACGTTTTTCACCGTGCCGGGTAGCACCGTACTGCGCACGACCACCGAGTGCCAGGCGCTCTTGCTGCGCAAGGTCTCTCCTATTTCCCGGCATACCGACTCGATATAATTGAGTTCAAGGTCGCCATTCTTCTTGCTTGGCGTGCCAACGCAGATAAACGAGATTTCCGTATCCATGACGACGGACTCTACATCGGTAGCACCTCGCAGGCGCCCCGAACGCGCGCCCAATTCAAGCAAGTGCTCTAGGCCCGGCTCGACAATGGGCGACTTACCCTGATTGATCAGATCGATTTTCACCGCAGAGATATCCGCCCCGACCACGTCATGGCCGCGGGCAGAGAGACAACCAGCGCATACAGCGCCCACGTACCCAAGACCAAAAATGCTAATGCGCATTTGTACCTACTCCTCTCACGCCCCTAACAAAGAGCGGACTCTCGAGCATGGGAAACATGCTTGAAGTTCGCCCGCCACAGCAAGACAGTCAGGTACGGCTCGGTCCTGAGCCCACATTCGAAAGCGTCACGAATGCTGTACGGCATACTTCACATGGGCGCTGTCCCTGTAATTAACGGTGTTGCATCGGGTTAAACTCGACCCTTCAGCAGAAGCAAAGTAAATGCCAACAAAATAAATGCAGCCTATTTGTACAACATCGAAAAAAGTTATCCATAGAAAACAAGCAATTATAAACACCCCCACACCATCAATTTAATTACGCCACTTGACGACAGCACTAAAAAGAAGCAATAGATTTTCATGACGCATTCTAAGCGCGCACAAGAACAATCAAATATCAGCACAAGCAGACAATCTAATTAGATACGCAAGCAATTGATAAACAAGTATATTTATTAACAAACAGAAACACGCCAACATTCAGACGCCAATATAATGATGCGCGACCTGATCGGCTCGCTTATCGACATCGACAATAATCCTGAAATCACCCGTGCATTGAGTTTTCTGCAGTGTCCAGGTCGCTTCAAGAGGCAAACTGACGGAGTCGTCGAAGGACGTGGAGTTGGCAGACGTCAAACGGTCAGGCCCGGCAAAAGGTCTCGCTCTGCGCCTGCGCCATGCGTTGTATCGCAATGAGCAAAGTGCAGCCTCGACATTCAGAAGCGACAACGAAAAACGGATCAACATCAACTGCACGCTTAAGGTCTGGTGACCGACGGAAGAAACCCAAGGCTCATGACCAAGTCACCCGACAGCGACATCCATGTAACAGGATGTCGGTGTCCGGTTTTTCCTGCTGCAAGGGTCACATTGCAGCGCGCCGGCTACTGGCGAACGCACTCGTGCCGAGCCAGCGCCACAAATTTTCCGCATCCTGCACGGCGCCATCTACACGCAGCTCTCGCGACTGAAGAACCTCCTTGGGTGTGCGGTCGCCCGCCCACACCTCGGTCAACGCGCGCACGCTGGAGTCCACGACGAGCGTCAGTTCGCGTCCGGGGTCGTCGCGGCACAGATCTGCCACCCCCTCTTCGACCACCAGCCACCACGCTTGCTCGCCGGAGCGGGCGTCGCGGAACCTGAAGTGGATGATCACCGGCCGGGACGGGAACATCTCGATGCGCGCGAACCGGCGCACGTCCCACATCAACAGGCCCGCATCGAGTTCGTCATCGCGCAGGCGACTGCCGATCCAGCGTGCGCCCCAATGCCCCAGCGCCATGATGATGGGGCGCAAATCCTCGCCCGCCTCGGTCAGGCTGTACTCCCAGACTTTGCCGACGGCCTTGCGATGGACAACGCCGATATCTTCCAGATGGCGCAGCCGCTGCGCCAGCAGACTGGTGGACATCCGGGGTACGCCGCGGTGCAGCTCATTGAAGCGCTTGCTGCCGCAGAGCAATTCGCGAACGACCAACGGTGTCCAGCGCTCACACAACGCTTCAGCACCGCGGGCGACCGTGCAGAACTGACCGTAACTTTCGTCCATCGCCTGTCCTCCGAACCTGCAACGCTTCAGATTCTGCACTAGTCTCGCGACTTCTCCACGCGCACGCTGAAGCCTTCGAAAGCCAACCGCCACAGGAGAACGCCATGACCAAGATAGCCATTATCCAGCGCCCGCCCGTGCTGCTCGATCGCAGCGCGACGATTGCCCGGGCCGTGCAGTCGGTCGCTGAGGCCGCGGCGGCGGGCGCCTCGCTGATCGTTTTGCCCGAACAGTTCATTCCAGGTTACCCGTCATGGATCTGGCGGCTGGCGGCGGGAAGGGACGGGGCTTTAATGGGACAGTTGCATGCGCGGCTGCTGGCCAATGCCGTTGATATCGCGAATGGTGACCTGAGCGAATTGTGCGAGGCCTCCCGGGTTCATGCCGTGACGATCGTGTGCGGCATCAATGAATGCGACCGGCGCCATGGCGGCGGCACGCTCTACAACAGCGTAGTCGTTATCGGCGCGAACGGCGAAGTGCTCAACCGACACCGCAAGCTTATGCCAACGAACCCCGAGCGCATGGTCCATGGTGTCGGTGATGCGTCAGGGTTGCGTACGGTCGATACACCGGTCGGCCGCATTGGTGCGCTAATTTGCTGGGAGAGCTATATGCCGCTGGCACGCTATGCACTGTATGCCCAAGGAGTGGAGATCTACATCGCCCCCACGTACGACAGTGGCGATGACTGGATCTGCACGATGCGCCACATTGCACTTGAAGGCCGTTGCTGGGTGCTCGGCAGTGGCACCTTGCTGCGCGGCAGCGACATCCCCGATGACTTTCCGGCTCGCATGCAAATGTTTCCGGATCCGCAAGAGTGGATCAACGACGGCGACTCGGTGGTGGTCAGCCCCCAAGGCCGGGTCACCGCCGGCCCACTGCACCGGGAGGCAGGCATTCTGTATGCGGACATTGACGTCTCACTCGTGGCCCCCGCGCGACGGGCGCTCGACGTCACCGGGCACTATGCGCGCCCGGACATTTTCGAACTGCAGGTTCGGCGCACGCCGGCGACAGCGGTGCACTACATCGACAAGTGAAACCAGACAACGTTGAGGCGATGCCTCCCATCGGCGGCGGTATCGCGTAATCCCTGATCAAGGAGTCATCTCATGAGCGCTCAAAGGTCCTACACAGGCAGTTGTTTCTGCGGTGCCGTCGAGTTCACCGTCAGCGGGGAGCCCGCCGCGATGGGCTATTGCCATTGCGAGTCGTGTCGGCATTGGTCGGCAGGACCGGTCAATGCCTTCACGCTGTGGAAGCCCGAGGCGGTGCAGGTCACTCGGGGAGCTGACAGCATCGGCACCTACAACAAGACCGAGCAGAGTTACCGCAAATGGTGCAAACATTGCGGAGGCCACCTCTTCACCGAACATCCGGGGATGGGGCTGATTGATGTGTATGCCGCCGTTATCCCGGACCTCGCGTTTTTGCCAGGCGTTCACGTCCACTATCAGGAGACCGTGCTGCACATCAAAGATGGATTGCCCAAGCTCAAAGACGTCCCCAGCGAATTGGGAGGGTCGGGCGTCGGCGTGGAGGAATAGCGCATTATCAATCGGCGTACCTGGCATGAAAAAGAGGGATTTGCTTAAACCCTCAAGACAAATAGCCAAGTGACTGCCCCATCAGATCGAATGGGGTTTGTTTAGAGTGCACTTAGTTGAAAATCAACTAAGTGCGCCGAACATCTACTTATGCACCGAAACAAAATAGGCCTCATACTCAACCCTCGAGTTACTTGAGCAATACGCTCACCGCAGAGCAACTCGATCAAACGCCAGGATCTGGGTATCTACGTGGGTGGGGCCTGTGTGCGGACGCATTACATTGCAACCAGGCGAAACACTTAAGGCGGCAGACGTCCTCGAGTTCTGAGTGCCTGCAGCGCAATCGGCCTGAAGTAACGTAGTAACTTCGGCGTCGAGTGTATCGGCGGCGTTACAACTTATACCAATATAGTTGCAATCGCAGTAGCGTGCCAGTTTTGGCCAGTTCGATTTCAAGCACAATCAAACTGGCCAATACGCGCTCACATCGGCCGCGAGTGCCCGCAACCCCCATGAAGAAACTGTACTCAGCGCAGGAAGACACTCATGCACACCATTCGTAATACGTTGGTGGTAGTGGATTCGCAGCAGTCCAGGGATCTGATCTTGAACAGGGCAAAAATGATTGCCGGCGCTACCCGGTCGCACTTGCATCTGCTGGCGTGCGAAAAGGGAAATCACCACGGTGCCTACCTGAGCGACATACAAGACGAATTGCTACAGGAGGGTTATAGCGTCAGCGCTCAACAAGCCTGGTACGGGAGTTTTCACAAGACCATCATCGCGACCCAACATGAGGAAGGATGTGGTCTGGTGATCAAGCAGCACCTTCCCCAGACGCTGATGAAGTCCTTTCTCACCCCCGACGACTGGAAGTTGTTGCGATACTGCCCCAGCCCGGTACTGATCGTAAAAACCGCCAGACCGTGGACCGGAGGCAACATTCTTGCGGCCATTGATGCCGGTAACGGTGACGTCGAGCACCGCGTGCTGCATTCCGGCATTGTCAGCCACAGTTACGACATCGCCGCACTGGCGGGCGGCACGCTCCACATGATGAGCGCCCATCCCTATCCCCTGTACTCGGCAGCCGACCCCGTGCTCCAACTCAAGGAGAGCATTCAGGCGCTGTATCACGAACTGTGCAAAACCCTCCAGGACGAATTCGACATCAGCGACGACCGCCTGCATATAGAAGAGGGCTCAGCCGACGTGCTGATCCCATACGTCGCGCACAAACTTGAAGCCGCGCTCACGGTGATCGGCAGCGTGGCCCGTACCGGGCTGTCGGGAGCATTGATCGGCAACACCGCCGAGATGATTCTGGACACGCTCGACAGCGACGTACTGGTGCTCAAGCCGGACGACATCATCACTCACCTGGAAGAGCTGGCCGCCCCACCCCACAGCTCACCGGACAATGACGGTAGCGCGATATCCGCTTGGCCGTATAACCATCACAATCATCGACCACACTCGTAGGAGCACGTTAAATGCCTCCCGGAAAATCAATGGCCGTGCCCCCATCAGGCCATTCATGCAGACGCACTTCGTGAGTGCGATCGGCTGTCCATTAGCCGCTTTCGGCGAGCGGAAACACCTAAGACACATTTACTTACAAATGCGACCTTTGCTAAAAACCTGCTTTCTAACTATAGGTGATAGGTTACGCGCCTCGAATGGGCCAAGAGATGCCTAGCCTTAAGATGCGCATCAAATTCCCCAGTATTCCTGCCCTCGGTGCTTACCTTGCACTGACCTCCCTTTTTGCGGCCGCATGGTTCCTCAATCCTGGCCACACGCACTCTTCCTTTGCGTTGATGAATCCAGTGAAGGCCGTGGCCGACCAAGTGGCCAAGCCCATTTATACCAGCCGTTTCGCCTCTTCCGGGCTGGTGGACTTCGTGCATTCTTCGGCGGTAACCGCCCTGCCTGACGGTTCCTTGATGACCGTCTGGTTTGCCGGCTCTCGCGAAGGCGCCGCCGATGTGCAGGTACGTTCCGCCCGTTTCGACGTGAAAACCGGCGAGTGGGGGTCTGAACAAGTCCTGGCGACGCGGGATTCGACCCAACAAGGAACCCAAAGATACATCCGCAAACTGGGCAATCCGGTGATTGCCCTTGCGCCGGATAATCGCCTTTGGTTGTTCTACGTGTCCGTGTCCATGGGCGGCTGGGCCGGCAGTGCGGTCAACGTGATGGTCTCAGACGACTTCGGTGGAAGCTGGTCCGCTCCGCGCCAACTGATCACGTCCCCCTTTCTGAACATCAGCACCCTGGTCCGCTCGGCACCGGTGTTTCATGCCGACGGTTCCATCGGCTTACCGGTCTACCACGAATTTTTGGGCAAGTTTGCCGAGTATCTCTACTTGAGCGCAGACGGGAAAGTGATCGACAAGTACCGCATCAGCCACGGCATGAACTCGTTGCAACCCACGGTGGTCCCGCTGGACGGGCAGCGCGGCATCGCGTTGCTGCGTTATGCCGGCAACACCCATCACCGCGTTCTGGCGACCCGTACTGAAGATGCCGGGCAAACCTGGAGCGAGCCTTATCCGCTCAACCCATCGAATCCGAATTCCTCGCTGGCGGCCGTCGCGACCCCCGAGCACGGACTGCTGGTAGCGCTCAACGACCTGCAAGAGGGGCGTTTCAAGCTGAGCCTTTATGGTACCGACGCAAAAATGGTCGATTGGCGCTCGTTGAGTGATCTGGACAAGTCGCCTGATCCTGAAGGGGACCCGATTTCACCCCAGGTCTACAAGGAAATCATGGGGCATGAGTTCCGCGGTTCCAGTGGTGCGCTACGCCAACCGCTGGAGGCGCAATTCCTGAACAATCTCGACACCCGTGTCTGTACCGTCCGCGGGTGCGAATTCGAATACGAATACCCCTACTTCATCCGCAGTCCCGACGGCATGTATCACCTGGTTTATTCCTGGAACAACACTTTCATCAAACACGTCACCTTCAACGAGGCGTGGCTTTCCGAGCGTCTCAAATGATTAGCCTTTGGCAAGCCCACGTCAGCTTCGCAATGATCACCTTCCTGCTGCTGCCGGCATTTGGCTTGAACAGGGCTTTGCGCATCGCTGTGCTGTTCGCCTTGCTGGCCGTCAGCTTCATTCCCGTGGACGGGTTGTCGCTGGCCACGTATCTGCGTAGCCACATTGATGACCTGGCGATTACCTCAATGGTATTGATGGCGTGGGGCTGCTTGCGACGTCTGGGCGTCCTGCCGCCAGCGCAGCAAAGCAAAACCTGGGTGTTGATCCTGTTCGCCGTGTTGGCCCTGGTGCTGTATCCGGCAACGATGGGGTTGAGTGATCTGGACCCTTATCGGTTCGGCTTCAACCCGCGTCCGATGTTGATTTTCTTCGCACTGCTCACGCTAGGCCTGTTTTACCTGCGCAACCTGCTTGCCGTCGTGATGCTGGCCAGCGCGACCCTCGCCTTCGTCGCCGGGATAAAACCTTCGCAGAACTATTGGGATTACCTGATTGATCCGCTGCTGGGCCTGTATTGCTTCGCGTCACTCCTGATGCTTGTCATGCACTGGATGTATGGTTTGCTGATCAAGCGGCACCGTTCACCGCCGAATCGACCCGCTTGATTCAGCGAGATTCTTAACAGGGGAAACATAGATGGGTTGGCTGCATTCAAGACGTTTGCATTATTGGCTAGGCGCAACGGCGATTCTGTTTGCGCTGTTTGCCCTGTTGCGGGGTGTGTTCTTTTTCGGCTTTTCCGGTTTCGACGCCAATGCCCTGCTCAACGACGATGCCGTCCGGGAAACCTTGGGCATCGGCTTTCGTTTCGATCTGCGCCTGGCCATCCTGGTAGCGTTGCCGCTGGCAATACTGGCCTGGATTCCTCGCTGGAACCTGATCACGAGCCGCTTGCTTCGCCGCATCGCACGCCTGTACATCGTCACCGTCCTGAGCGCACTGCTGCTGATCTACATCATCGATTTCGGGCATTACGCGTACCTGGGCATGCGGATCAACGCCACGGTCCTGCGCTTCCTCGACGATGCACAAATTTCCCGTGACATGGTCTGGCAAACCTACCCGGTGATCTGGATTTCTCTGGGTTGGCTGGTAACCGTCGCGTTGATGACACTGGCCCTGGTACGCCTGGAACGCGTGACCCTCGACCGTCGCCGCAAACCGATTCACCGGCTCTCCGCCCTATGGGGTGGCACCGCGATGGTCATCGTGGTTTTGCTGGGTATTTTGGGTCGTGTCGAGAACATGAACTTTGAGAACCCGGTCCCGTTACGCTGGAGCGATGCCTTCTTCTCGGGCAACAACCAAACAGCCGCGCTGGGCCTGAACCCGGTGATTTTCCTCTACGACACACTCAAAGTCGGTCAGTCCCGCTATGACGAAGCGCAGGTGCGCGAGCACTATTCCGTCATGGCCAACTACCTGAGCGTTGACCAGCCTGATCCGCAGACTCTTAATTTTGTTCGCCACCAGGCACCACAACCCTACAAAGTGCCGGGTTCACGACCGCCGAACGTGATGTTTGTCATGCTTGAATCCCTGGGTACCAGTGCTGTCGGGGCTTACGGCAACCCGATCAATCCGACCCCGAATATCGATCGCCTGGCCACGCAGAGCTGGTTCTTCGAGCACTTCTATGTGCCGGTGACAGGTACTGCAAAAACAGTATGGGCCAGCATTAGCGGGGTCCCGGACGTGACGCGCCAGGAGACTGCGACGCGTAACCCGTTGATCACCCGACAGCACTCCCTGGTCAATGCTTTCACCGGGTACGAGAAGATCTACACCATCGGCGGCAACTCCGGTTGGGCCAATATGAACGCCTTGATCCGGCAAAGCATCGACGGCGTTCGCTTGTACGAAGAGCGGGACTGGAAGTCCCCGGTGGTGGATGTCTGGGGCATTTCCGATCTGGACCTGTTCAAGGAAACCGACCAGATCCTGCAAGCGCTGCCCAAGGACAAACCGTTCTTTGCCTATGTACAGACGGCCGGCAACCATCGCCCTTTCACGATTCCCAAGACCAACGACGGATTCGAGGTCAAGCACCCGACCCTCGAGGAAGTCCAGGCCGCAGGATCGCGCAGTGTCGAGCAATACAATGCCGTGCGCCTGCTGGACTTCAACATCGGACGCTTGATGGAAATCGCCAAGGCCGGCGGTTACTACGACAACACCATTTTCGTGCTGTTTGGCGACCATAACACCCGTATCGCGCAGATCCCTTACCTGGCACCGGCTTATCAGCAACTGGGTCTGGAAAGCAATGCGGTGCCGATGATCATTCACGCCCCGGGTCTGCTCGGGACGCGCAAGGTCGAAGAAGCGGTTGGCCTGGTGGACTTGCTGCCCACCGTGGCAGGCATGGCCGGTCTTGAGTTCCGCAACAGCGGCATGGGCCGTGACATCCAGCAACCCGCGCCCGAGGGTGAACGCGTTGTACCGCTGGTATTGCGCGAGGGAACGTTCCCGTTGATTGCCGGCGTGACTCAACACTACATGGTGCAAATGGAGCACGACGGCAGCTCGCCAACGCTCCACGACCTTGCGTCGAAGACCCCGCTGGACAACGTGGCTCAGCAAAACCCGGAAGAGTTCAAACGTCTGTCGGAGTTGACCCGCGCCATGCATGAAACCTCAAGGTTGATGCTGTATCAGAACGTCCGTCAGTAACCGTCTGTAGCAACCACCGCGCCTATCGTTCGATAGGCGCGGCCCGCCCAACCTCCCCGCCCTTCCCCGCAAAATTCTTTGAAGACCATTGCTTGCACCGAGTTTTTTTCAAACCTCGGAGTCAACCTGTGGCCCCCTATTTTGACATTCACGGGATCACTCGGGATCAGGCAGACGCCAAGTGTTTGTTAAAGTTTCACATTTGCGTTCAATTCGTATTCCGAAACCAGATGCACATGCGTATGATATCGATTCTCAAATAACACAAATTAAATGTGAGTTCGCATGTCCGCCCCCACCCTTCTGTGTTCACAAATCGCCGTTACCCCACGCTCGCCTTTGGCAATGCGCCCTCTGGCCCTGGCAGTACACATGCTTGCGGCCGGTATCGCCATTTCTGCGCCCACGCTGCAAGCGGCGGAACCGACTGAACAGACCGAGAAGGGAAGCTCGGTGGTCCTGAGTCCTATCGCTATCACCGAGACCGCCACCGCTGGGCAAGTCGGCGTTACCGAAGGCACCCACTCTTACACAACGGACGCAGCGCGCACGGCCACGCCGTTGAGCATGTCTTTGCGGGAAACGCCGCAATCGGTCAGCGTCGTCACTCAGCAGCGCATTCAAGACCAGGACCTGAAAACCATCCTCGATGTGGTCAACAATGCCACGGGCGTGTCGGTCAACCGCTACGAGACCAGCCGCGCACAGTTCAACGCCCGTGGCTTTGAGCTCAACTCGCTGATGATCGACGGTGTTCCCACCATCTATGAGCAGCCTTGGAGCTCGGGAGAAATCTTCAGCAGCCTGGCCATGTACGACCGCGTCGAAGTGGTCCGTGGCGCCAACGGATTGATGACCGGCGCCGGCGATCCTTCCGCGTCCATCAACATGGTGCGCAAGCGCG
This sequence comes from Pseudomonas sp. Irchel s3f7, assembly GCF_900187615.1. GTDB lineage: Bacteria > Pseudomonadota > Gammaproteobacteria > Pseudomonadales > Pseudomonadaceae > Aquipseudomonas. Next base: position 139,102 of record NZ_FYDO01000004.1, read on the forward strand.
CCTACAGCACGGACCTGAAGGGTTCGGTAGAACTGAGCGCCGGCACATGGGACACCTATGGCGTCGAGGCCGATGTGGCCACGGCACTGAACTCGGAAGGCACTGTGCGTGCGCGATTGGTCGGGGAGACCAACGAGGGCGACACCTGGATCGACATGAACTCGACCAAGCGCCAGACCCTCTACGGCACAATGGATATCGACCTGACGCCCGACACCACGCTGTGGTTCGGCTTGAGCCATCAGGAAAGCAACGCCGACTCGCCGATGTGGGGTGGCCTGCCCGTCTGGTACGCAGACGGTAGCCGGACAAACTGGAGCCGCTCGAAGACGACTTCCGCCAACTGGAGCAAGTGGGACACCACCTACGATACCTACTTCGTCAACCTCGACCACACCTTCGCCAACAACTGGCAACTCAACCTCAGCTACAACCGTGGCGAGCGCACGAGCGACTCTTCCCTGCTGTACCTTTCCGGCAATCCGGGCCAGAACGGCAGTTCCGGCATGTCTTCGTTCCCGGCGACCTACAAGACCGAGACCACCCAGGACGACTACGGCATCCGCGTCAACGGCCCGTTCTCACTGTTGGGCCGTGAACATGAATTGGCCTTCGGTTACGTGGACAGCAAGCAGGAATTCGACGCCGATGCACTCAACGCGCAATCCGGGTTTGGCGGCGTTGCCAACTTCGATGCCTACAACGGCCACTTCCCGGAACCGATCTGGGGCCCACGGTCCGACTACGGCTATAGCGAGACCCGGCAGAAAGGGCTTTACGCCGCCACTCGCTTGAACGTGACCGACGATTTGAAAGTGATTCTTGGCGCGCGTGAGAGCTGGTACGAGAAGACCAGCGACGACATCTACTCGGAAGTGAGCAAGATCGATGTCGATCACGAACTGACCCCTTATGCAGGCGTCGTCTACGACCTCACCGACAACCTCTCGGCCTATGCCAGCTACACCGAAATCTTCCTGCCGCAGTCGGTCCGCGACAGCAGTGGCCAGCAATTGGAGCCGATCGTTGGCGAGAGCAGTGAAATCGGCTTGAAGGGCGAATACTTCGACGGCCGTTTGAACGCTTCCGCGGCGATCTTCCAGATCAAACAGGACAATCTGGGGCAAAGCACCGGCGTGCTGATCGATCCTTCGAACCCCGTCGGCGGTTATGCCTACGAGGCCAGTGAAGGCGCGACCAGCAAAGGCTTCGAGCTGGAAGTGTCCGGCGAACTCGCGACCGACTGGAACGCAACGGTGGGCTACACCCAGTTCACCGCCGAAGATGCCAACGGCGACGACGTCAACACTCTGTACCCGACCAAGTTGCTGCGTACCTTCACCACCTACCGCCTGCCCGGTGCATTCAACAAGCTGACCATTGGCGGCGGGGTTAACTGGCAGGACTCGATTTACACCTACGCCACCAACCCGGCAGGCAACTCCGAGAAAATCCAGCAGGACGCCTACGCCCTGGTCAACTTGATGGCTCGCTACGAGATCACCGAAAACCTGTCGGCTCAGGTCAACGCGGACAACGTCACCGACGAGAAGTACTTCGACATCTTCGATGCCTACGGCGCCCTCACATACGGTGCACCGCGCAGCATTACGGCGTCGGCGAAGTACCGCTTCTAACGCCCCCCACCCAGCGTAAACGATGCAGAAAGCACAACGCCGGCCTTGCGCCGGTGTTGTGCTTTTCGTCGATTGAAATTAGTAGCGCCTGTGAGAATCAGGCGAATCAAAATGTTATAGTATATCAACAAACCACCCGTTCAATCGGGATTGATCTTCCCTGCCAGCGACGTCCGAATGACTACCAACCAACGCCTTTCAACTCAAGCGAAATCAAGCCAGCGACTGTTGTCCATCGATGCCCTCAGGGGCCTGGTCATTCTCTTCATGCTGCTGGACCATGTGCGTGAGACGTTTTTTCTTCATCGCCAGGTCTCTGATCCGATGAACATCGACACCACCGAGCCAGCATTGTTTTTCAGCCGGACCCTGGCCCATCTCTGCGCGCCGGTCTTCGTGCTGCTCACGGGCCTATCCGCTTACCTGTTCGCAGAAAAGCATCAGGGCAAAAACGATGCGTCTGCCTTCCTGTTCAAACGGGGACTGATTCTGGTGCTGCTGGAAATCACCCTCGTGAACTTTGCCTGGACGTTCCAGTTCCCGCCCACCGTGATCTATCTACAGGTGATCTGGGCCATCGGGGTCAGCATGATTGCGCTCGCCGCGCTGGTCTGGCTGCCACGTTCGATTCTGTTTGCGGTCGCCGTGATCATCATTGCCGGGCACAACCTTCTCGACTCATTGCACGTTGCGCAAGGTTCGGCGATGCATGGGGTTTGGGCGATTCTGCATGATCGCGGCTGGATCGAACTCTCGGACACTGTGCGCCTGCGCACGTCGTATCCCGTATTGCCGTGGATCGGGGTGATCGCTTTGGGGTACTGCATCGGGCCATGGTTCAGCGGCACCACGCCCCCTGAACAACGTCGGCGAAAACTTTGGCTGGCGGGCGTCGGTGCCCTGCTCGGTTTCTTCGCACTGCGCTTGCTCAATGGTTATGGTGACGCGCACTGGACGAGTTACGACAGCACCACATTCACCGTGATGAGTTTTTTCAACATCACCAAATACCCGCCTTCCCTGCTCTTCCTCGCCCTGACGCTGGGCATGGGCCTGTTATTGCTCCTGAGTTTCGAGCGCAGCCGCCAGCGTCATGGGATCAGCGTTCTGGCCGTGTTCGGTGCAGCGCCGATGTTCTTTTACATCCTGCACCTGTACGTATTGAAAGTGCTGTACCTGGCCTGCATAGCGATACTCGGGTTGAATCAAGGCAGCTTCTTCGGCTTCGATGGCGTCGGGATGGTTTGGTTGACGGCGGTATCACTCGCCGTGGTGCTTTATTGGCCGGTGCGCTGGTTTGCGGCCCTGAAGGCGCGGCGTCGCGATATCACCTGGCTCAAATACTTCTGATCCGGCGTCAGGGTTTGCTTTGCAGCATGAGCCATCGGCTGCCGGCACGCTCGCCAGCTATCCTTTCTATTCAACCCATAACGCCGGACAGCGAAATGCCCGCCCCCGAAACCACCCTCCTCCAAAGCTGGCAGCGCAACGCCCAGGCCTGGATTGAAGCGATCCGCACCGGGACCATCGCCAGCCGCCAGCAAGTTACCGACCAGGCCATTTTGTGGGCAGTGCTCGGTTGCCAGCCCGAGCGCGTGCTCGACCTGGGATGCGGCGAGGGTTGGCTGTTGCGTGCGCTGGCTGCTCGGGGCATTACGGCGGTCGGCGTGGACGGTGATGCGACACTGGTCCACGCCGCACGGTCAGCAGGTTCTTCGCCGGTCCATCTGGCAAGCTATGAAGCTCTGGTCGAGGCGAAAGTAGACATCGGCCGCGACTACGACCTGATCTGCGCCAACTTCGCCCTGCTGCACCAGGACATCATCCCTTTACTCGCAGCGATGAACGCCCTGCTCGTTCCCGGCGGCACGCTGCTGATCCAGACATTGCATCCATGGACCGCTGCGGCGGGCGACTATCAGGACGGTTGGCGCGAGGAGTCCTTCGCCGCGTTCGAGGGCCAGTGGCAACCGATGCCGTGGTACTTCCGCAGTTTGTCGAGCTGGCTCAATGCGCTGGACATGGCCGGATTCCAACTCACCGCTTTGCAGGAGCCGCAACACCCGCAGAGCCCGGTGCCGCAGTCGTTGCTGCTGAAAGCAACGCGACGGGGCTGACTTCGCAGCCCAACGGGGGCAAGCCCCCTCGCTGCAACCGCTGCCGGAAGCCAATACCCCACGCGCCGATGGTGAAGTCGATGTAGACACCCTGCGCAGCGAGTGGTCGCAACTCAAGGACACCCACGATTTCTTCATGCTGCTCAAGCGCAACGACGTGGCACGTACCCAGGCCCTGCGCCTGGCCGGTCAGGAATGGGCCGAGCCTCTGGCCACCGTCGAGCTGACCCGCATCATCGAAGAAGCGGGCAAGCGTGAAGTGCCGATCATGGTGTTCGGGGGCAACAAGCATTGCATCCAGATTCACTCCGGCCCGGTCAGCAACCTGCGCTGGATGGACACTTGGTTCAACGTGCTCGACCCGATGCTCAACCTGCACCTGAAAACCACGGGGGCGACTGAACTGTGGCGTGTGCGTAAGCCGAGCGTCGATGGCATCATCACCAGCTACGAAGGTTTCGATGCCGAAGGCGAACTGGTCATCCAGTTGTTCGGCGTGCGCAAGCCGGGCATTCCTGAGCGTGACGACTGGCGTGCCCTGGCTGAAACCGCCACCCCTCTGATCGGCTAAGGAATAGTCCCGATGCGTATGAAAACACTGCTGGCCTGTGCCAGCGTGCTCGTCAGCCAGATGGCCGTCGCCGACGCCCTGCCCCAGCGCTGGGTCAGTGCCGGCGGCGCTTTCAGCGAATGGGTGGTCGCCCTCGGTGGCGAAAGCAAACTGGTGGGTGTCGACAGCACCAGCCAGTACCCGCCATCGCTGCGCAGCCTGCCCGGCGTCGGCTACCAGCGTGCGCTGGCGGCCGAAGACATTCTGACCTTGAAACCGGACATCCTGGTGGGCAGCGTCGAAATGGGGCCACCGCCCGTGCTGGAGCAACTCAAAGCAGCCGGCGTGCGCATTGAGTTGCTGTCGGCCAAGGCTGACGTACCCGCCCTTCAACATAACCTGTCCGAGCTCGGGCAACTGCTGGGCAAAGAGGCCGAGGCGCAAGCGTTGATGGGCGGTTACCTGACGCGTCTGCAAACCCAGGCCGACTGGGTCAGACAGGCACAGCAGCAATCCCCGGCACCGCGGGTGTTGATGCTGCTCAGCCATTCCGGCGGCAACCTGCAAGTGGCAGGCAAGGACACATTGGCCGCCTGGATGATCGAACAGGCCGGGGGCAAAAGCCTGGGCGAGCACAACGGCTACAAGCCGGTTTCCAATGAAGCCATGCTGGCGCTTGATCCGCAGGTGATCATCTTCGCCGGTGCTCGTCTGGAAGGCGACGCGGCGGGCAAAGCCCTGCTGGAGCAGAACCCGATCCTGGCACAAACCCGGGCCGGGCGTGACGGCCGGGTGCTGGTGATCGATCCGACGCTGCTGGTTGGCGGCCTGGGTCCACGCGTGCCGGATGCGTTGAACCGTCTCGCCACCGCGTTCTACCCGGACGTCAAAGTGCAGACCGCCGAGATCAGCCAATGACGGCCATTTTTCGGCCGCGTCCGACGTTGATCTGTTTGCTGTTGTTGCTGGTTGTCGTGTTCTGGCTATCCCTGGCCCTCGGGCCGGTCAGCCTGCCGCTGGGCGATACGCTACTGGCCGGAATGCGTCTGCTCGGTTTGCCGCTTGAAGGCGGCGACACGCAACAGGCGGAGCTGATCCTGGGTCAGATCCGCCTGCCGCGCAGTTTGCTCGGCATTGCCGTCGGTTCGGTACTGGCGCTGTCAGGTGTGGCGATGCAGGGGTTGTTTCGCAACCCCTTGGCAGACCCGGGCCTGGTCGGCGTCTCTGGTGGTGCAGCGCTGGGTGCCGCTTTCGCCATTGTCGGCGGCAGCATGCTCGGTGGAATGCCGCCGGCCGTAGAGCCCTATCTGCTGTCGGTCAGTGCCTTTGTCGGTGGCTTGATCGTGACGGCGGTGGTGTATCGCTTCGGTCGTCGCAACGGGCAAACCGACGTCGCCACCATGCTGCTGGCGGGTGTGGCGATGACGGCGATGGCCGGTGCCGGTGTCGGTCTGTTCACCTATCTGGCCGACGATGCGACCTTGCGTACCCTGACGTTCTGGAACCTGGGCAGCCTAAACGGCGCCAGTTATCCGCGGTTGTGGCCGCTGTTGATCGTCACCGTCGGCGTGGCGCTGTGGCTGCCACGTCGTGCGGCGGCACTCAATGCGATGCTGCTGGGCGAGTCGGAAGCCCGTCACCTGGGCTTCGACATCGAGCGGATCAAGATGGAGCTGGTGTTGTGCACAGCCCTGGGTGTGGGTGCCGCCGTCGCGGCTGCCGGGTTGATCGGTTTTATCGGTCTGGTGGTGCCACACCTGATGCGTCTGCTGGTCGGGCCGGATCATCGAGTCTTGTTGCCCGCCTCCTTGCTCGCCGGTGCCAGCCTGTTGCTGCTCGCCGATCTGGCTGCGCGCCTGCTGTTGGCGCCAGCGGAATTGCCGATCGGGATCGTCACGGCACTCATTGGCGCGCCGTTCTTTCTTTACTTGCTGGTACGAGGGCGTTCCTGATGCTGCGGGCAAACAACTTGCTGGTACGCCGGGGCAGCCGCACGGTACTGGCGAACATCGATATCGAATTGCGTCCGGGGGAAGTGCTCGGCGTGCTGGGGCCGAACGGCGCCGGCAAAAGCACCCTGCTCGCGGCCTTGTGCGGTGAATTGGCGGCCAGCGAAGGCAAGGTCAGCCTGGACGAGCGGCCACTCGCCGACTGGCCGGGCCAGGAGCGGGCCAGACGGTTGGCGGTGCTACCGCAAAGTTCAAGCCTGAACTTTGCGTTCACGGTCAACGAAGTGGTCGGCATGGGGCGCCTGCCCTACGCCAGTGGTCGCGTGCGCGATGCCGAAATCGTCGCCGAAGCACTGCGTGCCGCCGACGCTCTGCATCTGGCTGGGCGCAGTTATCTGGCGCTGTCCGGTGGCGAACGCCAACGTGTGCATCTGGCGCGGGTGCTCGCTCAGCTTTGGCCGGGGGCCGAAGGGCAAACCCTGCTGCTCGACGAGCCGACGTCGATGCTTGATCCGCTGCACCAGCACACCATTCTGCAAGCCGTGCGCGACTTCGCCGGACGCGGTGCAGCGGTGCTGGTCATCTTGCACGACCTCAACCTGGCGGCACGTTACTGCGATCACTTGTTGCTGCTGCAACAAGGCCTGCCCCACGCCTACGGCCCACCGGCAGAAGTCCTGACTGCCGAGGCACTGGCCGCGGTGTATGGATTGGAAGTGTTGATTCATCAGCATCCGGAACGCGGCCACCCGTTGATCATTGCGCGCTGATACCCGCCCCCTCCTCTCACAGTCGAGGGGGCCTCTGTCTATTAAGGAAAACCCATGCGCTTTCTGTTGCTCTGTGCATTCAGTCTGCTGGCTGCCTGCCAAACCCATCACGTCACGCCACCGCCGGCGCCAATCGCCCCGCAAGGACGTGATCACACCGACTTCGGCGTTATCCGCGAGCTGTCCACCGGCCAAACGCTGACACCCCAAGAACTGGTCTTGCGATTGGCCGTCGCGCCTCGCGTACTGGTCGGCGAACAGCACGACAACCCGGATCACCACGCCCTGCAATTGTGGCTACTGCGTGAACTGGCGGCCCAGCGCCCACAAGGCAGCTTGCTGATGGAAATGCTCACCCCCGATCAGCAGGCCAAGGTCGATGCGGCACAAGCCGCCACTCGCGCCGGACAACCACCGGCCGACCCGTTCAAGGCGCTGGCCTGGCAGAAAAATTGGGACTGGAGCGTCTATGGCGCACTGGTGACCTACGCGTTGCGTCAGCCGTATCCACTGATGTCCGCCAACCTCGATCGTGCGCAGATCATGCAGATCTACAAACAGCGTCCGGTGCTCCAGGGTGAAGCGTCCACCACCCAACAGGTGCAGGCGACGTTGCTCGACGATATTCGCGAATCCCATTGCGGCTTGCTTCCCGAAGCGCAGATGCCCGCGATGCTCGCCGTGCAGCAACAGCGCGACCGACGCATGGCCGAGCGCTTGATGGCCGCGCCGACACCGGCGCTGCTGTTGGCCGGGGCGTTTCATGTGCGTAAGGATTTGGGCGTGCCGCTGCACCTGAAGGACCTGGGCGCGGGCGAAGGCAATGCGGTGCTGGTTCTGGCGGAAGTGGGCAAGACCGTGACCGCCGACAGCGCGGACTACGTGTGGTACACCGCCGCGCAACCCGAACAGGATCACTGCGCAAAGCTGCGTCGTTAATCCCAACTGATACCTTTGTGGCGAGGGAGCAAGCTCCCTCGCCACAAGAGCAATCCGATCTCAGATGAGCGGCGCGACACTATGTCACGCCTCCCCACCGGTCCAATGGTCGAATCCAATCCTCCAGCACCGGCACAGTTTGCTACCATCCTCGCGTTTTTTTCGTCTGTACAGTCATCACGCTGTCATTTCAGCCTGTTCAACAGGATGCTTTTCCATGAGTACTTCGTATACCCGCCGAACTGTCCTGCAAGGCATGGGCTTGTTGAGCCTCGGCCTGCTCGCCGGTTGCGATGGCAGCAGCAAGCTGTCGTTCCAGTACGGCAAGGACCTCAGCGACAAGATCATGGGGCGTAATTTCAAGCTCAAGGACGCCCAGGGCGAAACGAGAATGCTGGGCAGCTATCGCGGCATGATGCCGATGATTTTTTTCGGTTTCACCCAATGCCCGGCGGTGTGCCCGACCACGCTGGCCCGTGCGGCACAGGCCAAGAAACTGATGGGACGCGACGGCGAAAGGTTGCAGGTGATCTTCATCACCCTCGACCCCGAGCGCGACACACCAGAGATGCTCGACAAGTATGTGAAGGCGTTCGACCCGAGTTTCGAAGCGCTGTACGGCACGCTGGAAGAAACCGCCGCCACCGCCAAAGAGTTCGGCGTGTTCTTCGAAAAAGTCCCGAGCGGCGATACCTATACCCTTTCCCACACCGCGACCAGTTTTGTCTTCGACTCCCGGGGCAATCTGCGCCTGGGCCTGTCCGCGTCCCTGACTGCACAAGAGTGCGCAGAAGATCTGCTCACCGTGATGGAGGTTTGCTGATATGACTACCCCACAGGCTAAAATCCGTTTCGCACAACGTTGCAAGCAACTGGCGCTGGGCTTGTCTCTGGTCGGTCTCGCCTGGCAGGTGTCGGCTCAGACCCAGGTTGATGACGCCTGGGTGCGTGCCACCGTGGCTGGCCAGCCATCGAGCGGTGCCTTCATGACATTGACGGCGAGCAGCGACAGCAAGCTGCTGAGCGTGCAATCACCCGTCGCCAAGGCAGTACAGATCCATGAATCAAGCATGAAAGACGATGTGATGAAGATGCAGCAGGTCGAATCTGTTGCACTGCCGGCGGGCAAAGCGGTGAGTTTTGATCCCCACGGCTACCACATCATGCTGATGGACCTGACCGCCCAGATCAAGGAAGGCGATCAGGTACCGTTGACCCTGACCGTCGAAGACGCCAAGGGTGAGAAAGAGATCATCCAGGTCCAGGCCATCGCCAAGGCACTCGGTACGATGGACCACAACAAGATGATGCACGACCACAGCAAGATGAATTAATACCCCGCCTGACGCTGCCCCCTCCTATCAGGTCTTGGTGACGCTTTCGTTTCATCACCAAGACCTTTTCAATATCAGGCTCAAATGAGCTTGAGCATGACGGTGATGTTAGTTACTTACGCGCCACTTTGTAGCTGACGCAATCTTCATAAAAAATCTTCCGTACCGCTTCCGGCTTCAGTCGTGAAGGGCTGTCATACGTTTGCTCGGTGATTCCCATGGCCATCATGCGCATCCATGATTTCGCGAACTTGTAGGCCTGGATTTTCTGGCGGGCGGCATATAACGAAACCCCTGAAAGCTTGAGTTCCTGTGCTCTTGCGGCCGTTCCGCCGCCCCAACTGCACATGTAATGATCATTGGAATTCAGATCCTTGCCGTGGACTGAACTCACAATTCCGGCCAAAAACAGCGGAAGTAATCTAATCCCTTTCTTGCACATTTCGACCTATCTAACCCACTGAAAACAAAGTAATTCTGAAGAGGACTTTGGACGTCATGGGCCAGCATTGTGCCTTTTCTTCAAAATCTATAAAAAAAGCTAATGGATGAGCTCAATTTCTTGCGAGTTTTCAAACCTTTGCTATAGATAACTCTCTATCTCGCCAACTAGTGAGGCAACGAAATGTCAGTCGCAAAAAAAATGAGTGTGGGGCAACTGACGATGTTGACCGCCGTCAACATGTTGGGCTCAGGGATTGTGCTACTACCGACGAAACTCGCCGAGGTCGGTGCAATTTCGATTCTTTCCTGGCTGGTGACAGCCACCGGTTCACTCGCTCTGGCCTACGCCTTTGCGCGATGCGGGATGCTCAGTCGAAAGACCGGCGGCATGGGCGGCTACGCCGAATATACCTTCGGTAAAGCCGGCAACTACATCACCAACTACACCTACGGTCTCTCGCTGTTGATTGCCAACGTGGCGATCAGTATTACTGCGGTGGGTTATATCCAGGTGTTGTTCGGGATAAAACTTGATTCACTGCAAGTGGGTCTGGCAACTATCGCACTGCTGTGGCTCACCACCTTCGCCAACTTTGGCGGCGCGAGCATCACCGGCCGTATCGGTGCCATTACGGTGTGGGGTGTAATCGCGCCGGTCGTTCTGGTGTCCACCATTGGCTGGTTCTGGTTCGACAGCAGCGTTTACGCCGCTGGCTGGAACCCGCATGACAAGGGATGGTTCGAAGCAGCCGGCGCCTCGGTGGCGATCACGCTGTGGGCCTTCCTGGGTCTTGAATCGGCTTGCGCCAACACCGATGCAGTGGAAAACCCAGAGCGGAACGTGCCAATCGCAGTACTGGGTGGCACCTTGGGGGCGGCGGTGATCTACATCGTTTCCACCAACGTCATCTTCGGCATCGTCGGCAACGAAGAGCTGGTCGCTTCCACTGCGCCGTTCGGCCTGGTGTTCGCCAAGATGTTCACCCCAATGGTCGGGGACATCGTGATGGCCGCGATGGTACTTGCCTGTATCGGTTCGCTGCTGGGTTGGCAGTTCACCATCGCCCAGGTGTACAAAAGCTCGGCGGACACCGGTTACTTCCTGTCGATCTTCGCCAAGGGTAACAAGGCTGGCACTCCGATTGTCGGCATGCTGGTGCTGTTGGCTGCGCAGACCGCGCTGGCCCTGCTCACCATCAGTCCTGACTTGAGCAAGCAATTCGACACGCTGGTCAACCTCGCGGTAGTCACCAACCTGGTGCCTTACATCCTCTCCATGGCCGCGTTGATGACCATGCAAAAAGTCTCCAATGTGCCGGAAAGCAAGGCACTGGCGACCAACGTTATTGCCTTGATCGCAGCGGCTTACAGCTACCTGGCACTTTACAGTTCCGGTGAGCAGGCAATGATGTTGGGCGGCGTGGCAACCATCTTCGGTTACACCCTGTTCGGCTTCGTCAACAACCGTCTGATCCGCCTTGAAGCACTTAACAACAGCGTACCGACGCAAACCGTCAGCGCGCAGCACATTACTGGCGAGCCTGTTCCAGTGAACAGCTTGTAATCGACTCTGGAGGATCAATCATGACGGAATATAAACACTCACTCGGGATGCTGGCGCTACTGGTCAGCAGCCCGGCGGACAAGCGCACGGTGTTTGGCCGTGCCCTGGATCAACTGATCCACGACGTAGAGAGCCGAGGCGTCAGCGTACTCGCCTCGGAAAGCCTGACCGACGCCGCGTCGATCCTGCGCTCGGACCCTGCCATCCAATGCGTGATCATCCGATGGGAAATGGACACCAGCGAAGACCACGCCGACTGCACCAAGTTGCTGGTCAAGCTGCGCGAGCGCAACACACGCGTACCGGTGTTCCTGGTCAGCGACCGTACCACCGCGTCGACCATTCCGCTGTTGGTCATGCAGCACGCCGACGACTTCATCTGGCTGCCGGAAGACACCTCACGCTTCCTCAGCGGGCGCATCCTGGCGGCCATCGAGCGCTATCGTCAGGCCGCACTGCCGCCGATGTTCGGCGCGCTGGTGAAGTTTGCCCGCAACTATGAATACTCGTGGCACACCCCCGGCCATGCCGGCGGTACAGCGTTCCTGAAGAGCACCGCAGGGCGTGCGTTCTACGAGTTCTTCGGTGAGAACCTGCTGCGTTCCGACCTGTCGATCTCGGTGGGTGAACTGGGCTCGCTGCTCGATCACAGCGGCCCGATCGGTCAAGGCGAGCGCTATGCCGCCAAGGTCTTCGGTGCCCACCGCACCTACTACGTGACCAACGGTTCGTCGATGTCCAACCGCGTCATCCTCATGGCCAGCGTCACGCGCAACCAGATCGCCCTGTGCGATCGAAATTGCCACAAGTCCGCTGAGCATGCGATGACCCTGTCGGGTGCGATTCCGACCTACCTGGTGCCGACCCGCAACCGCTACGGCATCATCGGCCCGATCCTGCCGCAAACCTTGAGCGCCGAAGGCGTGAAAGCTGCCATTGCCAGCAACCCGCTGGTCAAGAAAGGCATCGACCCGACGCCAGTGCACGCGATTATCACCAACTCCACCTACGACGGCCTGACCTACAACGTCACCCGCGTCGAAGATCTGCTGGGCGAGAGCGTCGACCGCCTGCACTTCGACGAAGCCTGGTACGGTTATGCGCGCTTCAACCCGCTGTACAGCGGTCGCCATGCCATGCACGGCAACCCGTCCGATCACGACAAGTCCAAGCCGACCGTGTTCGCGACCCAGTCGACCCACAAGTTGCTGGCCGCGTTGTCTCAGGCATCGATGATCCACGTGCGTGATGGCCGTAACCCGATCGAGCATGCGCGCTTCAACGAGTCGTACATGATGCACGCCTCGACCTCGCCGAACTACGCGATCATGGCGTCCTGCGACGTCAGCTCGGCAATGATGGAAGCGCCGAGCGGGCAGATCCTCACCAACGAATCGATCGAAGAAGCGATCAGCTTCCGCCAGGTCCTTTCGCGCATGCACAACGAGATGCAGAGCAAGAACGACTGGTTCTTCACCTGCTGGCAGCCGCCGACCGTGCAAGTGGGCGCCTCGACCGTACCGTTCCACGAAGTTGACCCGGTGCAGCTGAAAACCGATCCGAACTGCTGGGTCTTGCACCCGAATGCGGTTTGGCACGGCTTCGGCGACATCGAAGACGGTTACTGCATGCTCGACCCGATCAAGGTCTCGGTGCTCAGCCCGGGCATGGGCGACGACGGCAACCTGCTTGCCACCGGTATTCCCGCTTGCGTGATTACGGCGTATCTGGGACGTCAGGGTATCGTCGTGGAGAAAACCACCGACTTCACCATCCTGTTCCTGTTCTCCATCGGCATCACCAAAGGCAAGTGGGGCACGCTGCTCAACGCGCTGCTCGACTTCAAGCGTGACTACGATGACAACGCCGAGCTCGAGCTGTGCCTGCCGGACCTGTACAACGCTCACTCGCAACGCTATGCCGGCATGGGCATCAAGGATCTGGCCGACGAAATCTTCGCCGCCATGAAGAAACACAAAACCACCGCCAACATGTCCCAGGCTTTCGGCACCCTGCCCCAAGCCGAGTTCAGCCCGGTGGAAGCCTACGAAAAACTGGTGCGTAACGAGATCGAACTGGTCACCCTCGACCAGGCCGCGGGCCGTCTTGCCGCCACCGGGATCGTGCCGTATCCGCCGGGCATTCCATTGCTGATGCCAGGTGAGAACGCGGGGCCGATCGATGGCGCGCTGCTGGCGTACCTCAAGGCACTGGAAGCTTTCGACCGCTCCTTCCCTGGCTTCACCCATGACACACACGGGATCGAAGTCGAGGACGGTGTCTATCGGATGCTGGTACTGAAGTAAGTTAAACAGGCTTCACCGCAACACCTTGTGGGAGCGAGCCTGCTCGCGATAGCGATTTTTCAGTCGACTCAATGCTGACTGACATACCGCCATCGCGAGCAGGCTCGCTCCCACATTGCTTTGCGCCCCCCCAAAAAACCCTGTGGGCAAACTCAATCACAGCGCTCTATGATTGATCCTCATGACCACCACTGCTGCGATCCGCTCACCCTGCCCACCCGGCGCCTGCGACTGCGGGCGTGACCCGTTGCTGGAAACACCGGGGGCAGACCTGCGCATCCTGTTTCTGACCCGTGCCGAAGAAAAACGTCTGATCGAACGCCTGGAAAACATCCAGAGCCTGAGCGATCTTGCGCATGTGCAGCGGCGCATGTTCGAACAGTTGGGCATTCGCCTGGACATCGCCCCCGGCTTCAACGAAGTGCGCACCATGCGCGGCATCGGTATCAACATCGACGAACTGCCGGGGTTATGCCGCAAAACCCGCGCGGCCATCCCCGCCGCCATTCGCCGTGCCATGGAAAAACGACCGGAAATTGCCTACGACCTGCTTAACGCCAACGACCTGTTGCGCGATGCCTGACGGGCCGAAAGAAAACCCGTTAAAAAAACCAGCATTCATCGGTAAGTCTTACTGGCGATTTTGTCGTAAAAATCTACGCTCACTGCGGGGGACAACACATTTGATGCGTTGTCGGTAATTGATGCTTGGGGGAGCAGACGCCATGCAGAAGAAAACACTCGCATTGCCCGTCTTCACCCTGCTCGCCCTTTACGGCCAACACGCCTGGGCGGGCGGCATCATGCTGTATGAAATCGGTACCGATAACGCAGGCCTGGCCAACGCCGGTGCCGCGGCCCGCGCACAAGGCCCCTCGACCATCGCCAGCAACCCGGCGGTGGTGCCCAGCTGGGGCTTCGGCGCCAATGTCGGGGTGATCTTTGCCCCGCAACCCGGCACACGCATCGGTCTGGCGTACACCCGCCAGGTCGACCTGGATTTCAAAGACAAACCCTACGTCAAGGGCGATGGCCGATTGCTGGAGCGCGTGAACAACACCAATACCGAACTTGACACAAAGGTGCCGCAAACTGTCACCCTGAGCCTGTTCCAGCAGCTGGATCCGCAATGGGCGTTATTGGCCTCGGCCAACTGGCAAGACTGGTCGGAATTCGGCGACATCGGTGTCCAGGTCGACACCACGGCATTGGGTTCGCAATCGAGGTCCGTCGATGCCGGTTTCAAGGACACTTGGCATCTGTCGCTGGGCGCGCAATACCAGGCGACCCAACAACTGTTGTGGAACGCCGGCGTGGCCTACGACAGTAGCGCTGTCTCGGACAGCGACCGCAGTGTTATCGTGCCGATGAATGAATCCTGGCGTATCGCCACCGGAGCCACTTATGCTCTGAACAAGGATACCGATGTCAACGTCAGTTGGGCCATGGTGTGGCTGGGTGACATGCCGGTGCAACAGACCAAGGCGTCGGGTAATCAGCTTTCCGGTCAGTTCGACAATGCATGGATTCAAGCCTTGACGGGTAACATGACCTGGCGACTTTGATGCGTTGCAAACCTATAAGAACGTTTTTTCCATGGAGTAAACACAACTATGATCTTGTCCCGAAAATTGCTTGTCGGCGCCACAATGGCCGGGCTGTTGCTTGGTGGTTGCACCTCGAAAGTCACTCAAACCGAGCAGTACTCGGGTTACCTGCCCAACTACAACAACCTGCAGGAAGTCGAAACGCCGAGCGGCGGCAAAGCGATGCGCTGGGTGAGCCCGTCGTGGAACCCGAATGCCTATGACACGGTGGTGTTCAACAAACTGGAACTCTATCCAGCCCCCAAGCCGGATGAGCGGGTCAACCAGCAGACGCTGACCGACATCCAGAACTACATGACCACCAAGGCCAAGGACACTCTGGGTCAGAAGTACCGCGTAGTCACCAGCACTTCATCCTTGCAGAAGGGTTCCAAGCCCCTGCTGATGCGTGCGGCGATCACCGGGGTGAATGCCGAAAACGAAGGCATGAAATGGTATGAAGTGGTACCCATCGCTGCAGTGGTAGGGGCAACACAGGCCGCCACTGGCCACCGCGATCAGGACAGCACCTTGTTCATCGAAGCCGAGTTTATCGATGCAAAAACCAACCAGACCGTAGCCAAGGTCGTGCGTAAAGTGTTTGGCTCCACGCTGGAAAACGAAAGCCAGAAGATCACCGCACAGGACTTCAAAGCGGCGATCGACAAGCTGGGCACTGACATGCAGGCGTTCATCAAGTAACAACGTACTTGTGGCGAGGGAGCTTGCTCCCGCTCGACTGCGTAGCAGTCGCAAAGCGGTCGACCGCAATTGGGGCTGCTGCACAGCCCAGCGGGAGCAAGCTCCCTCGCCACACAGTTTCTCGCCGGTCTCAGGATTTCGCCATGCCGATCCGCCGTCGCATCTCGGCAGTAATCGCCTGGCGCGTCTTGCGCAGGTCCGCCCACGGCGCATCCCCCACCTCTGCCAGCCGTTCATGCACGTTGTGCACGTTCCACTGATTCCCTCCCTCCAGTTCTTCCACTTCCTCCCGAAAGATCGGCACCGACACCGGCAGCCCTTCGCGAGTGCGTACGGCGTATGCGCAAATGGTGGTCGCGCCCAACCCGTTGCGCAGGTAATCGATAAAGATCCGCCCTACCCGGTTCTTCGGGCCAGACACCGCCGAGAATCGCTCCGGCAGCAACGAGGCCATATGGCGGACAATCGCGTGGCTGAAGTCCTTGACTGCGTCCCAACCCAGCTTGCGGGTCAACGGCACCACGATGTGAATGCCCTTGCCGCCGCTGGTTTTCAGAAAGGCCTTTAGCCCCAGCTCATCCAGTACCGAAAGCGTCAACTGGGTCGCTTCGACCATGAGCTTCCACGGCAACGCGGGGTCCGGGTCGAGATCAAGGATAAAACGGTCCGGTTTGTCGAGATTGTCCGAGGTTGCGTTCCAGGTGTGCAGTTCCACGGTGCTCATCTGCACCGCACCGATCAGTGCTTCAGCGCTGTTGATGATCATGATCGGCTGGCCGGTGAGCGCTTTGTCCAACGTGGTCATGCCGGGAATCGCGAGGCGCTCGGCGTTTTTCTGAAAAAACAGTTCACCCGCGATGCCGTCCGGCGCACGGACCAGTGCCACCGGGCGGTCCTTGAGTTCGGGCAGAATCCATTCGGCGACGCTGGCGTAATACTGCGCCAGTTGCACCTTGGTGGTGCCGCTGCTGGCGTCAATCACCCGATCGGGGTGGGTGATGCGCACCTTGCCTTCGTCCAGGCCGATTTGTGACGGCGCGGGGTCGACTTTGCGGCTGGCGGCTGCTGGTTTGGTGGTACTGGTTTTTTTCGCAGAGGACGTTTTCACGGCGGTCGGACGCTCCTCGGTGATGTCTTCGGCAGGTTTGTCATCGCGCAGGCCATGGAACACCGCGTGGCGCACAGCCCCGTCCTTGGTCATTTCGGCGAAGGCCACTTCGGCCAATAATGTGGGCTTGAGCCAGTGCACATCCTTGGCTTCAAAACCGCTCGGTGGATTGACCACGGCCGGTTTTTTCGTTTTCAGAGGTTTGAGTTGCTGATGAACGCTGCGCAGGGTCGCCTCGTTGAATCCGGTGCCGACCTTGCCTGCATAGCGCAACTCGCCGCTGTCGCGGTCATGCAGCCCCAACAGCAACGCGCCGAAGGCACTGCGCGAGCCTTTCGGCTCAGTGAACCCGACGATGACGAACTCCTGTCGATGTTTGCATTTGAGCTTGATCCAATCGCTGCTGCGCCGGGACACATACGCCGAACCCAAGCGCTTGCCGATCAGCCCTTCCATGCGCATCTGGCAGGCACTGTTGAGCAAGGCCTGCGGCTCTTCGGCAAAGGACTCGGAGAAGCGCAGCAACCGGTCGTCACTGGGCTTGAGCACCGTTGCCAGCGCCGCCCGGCGCTCTTCGACGGGCACTTCGCGCAAGTCCACGCCGTTGAGGTACGGCAGGTCAAACAGGTAATAGACGATGTTACCGCTGCGACCGGAATCGAACGCGTTTTGCAGGGCCTGAAAGTCAGGCACGCCCTGCTCGTCCGCCACCACCATTTCGCCGTCGAGCCAGGCTGACTCAAGGCCCAGCGCGGCCAACGCCTCGGCCTGTTTCGGCAGTTTGTGGGTCCAGTCGTGGCCATTGCGCGTGATGAGTTTGACTTGGTCGTGATCGATGCGAGCCATGACCCGGTAGCCGTCGAACTTGATCTCGTAGCTCCATACGCCGTCCGGGACTTTTTCCACCAGCGTGGCCAGTTCAGGTTTGATCTGATCCGGTATCTTGGCCTTTCGCGCGCCGGTCAATCGGGGGGATTGTTCTTGGGCAAGACTCGCCTTCGGTTTTTTGATCGGCTTGGGCTTGCTCGCCGCTTTCGGCTGTTTGCTGATGAGGGTGCGATCACTGAGCACGCTGTCGGGTTCGGCAACCAGCACGTCATAGTCGCTTTGCGGTCTGGCGGCGCCATCCTGATGCTTGATCAGAAACCATTGCTCTTTCTTGCCCGGCATGTGCGTGCGCACCAGGTTCCACTGGCCGCCAAGTTTCTCGCCCTGCAATTCGAACTTGAGCCGGCCCTTGGCATAGGCCTCGGCGGGATCGTCCTGGGGAATCCAGACGCCACGGTCCCAGACGATCACGTCGCCAGCGCCGTAATGTCCTTCGGGGATGTTGCCCTCGAAGGTCGCGTACTCCAGCGGATGATCTTCGACATGCACGGCCAGGCGCTTGACCTTGGGGTCCAGCGAAGGCCCCTTGGGCACCGCCCAACTTTTCAGGGCGCCATCGAGTTCCAGGCGAAAGTCGTAATGCAGGTGCGATGCGTCATGCTTCTGGATGCAGAACTGCAACGCATGGACCTGGGCGGATTTCCTGCCTGTGCGCTTGACGGCGGCGGGCTCGGACGTCGCCGAGAAGTCGCGCATGCGGTTGTAGTCATCGAGGTTTCGGGTCATGGCTCACCTGCTGCTTGCGCCAAGACGTTGAATCAAAACGTCTCTCCTAAGCAGCAGAGCAAACCCCGGGAGCAATAATTCCATCGGCGTTGAAATTGCCCGGACAGACGGGCCTGTGGGGGGAAGTCCGTCCGGCGCCTGCAGACCTATACTCAACCCCTGCAGCCCCTTCCGTTGGAGAGCCGTCATGCGCCAGGTCCACGTCATCGAAGCCGGGACAGTCCCCCGCCCCGTCATTGTCGTTGGCGAGACGATTACCGTCCTTGCCGGTGGGGACTTGAGCAAACCCTTTGAGGTGCATATCCAGGAAGGCGTGCAAGGAGGCGGACCACCGCCCCACTTTCACCCGTGGGACGAGGCGTTTTATGTCGTTGAAGGCGAGGTCGAGGTGACCGTCGAAGGCCAATCGACCACTGTCTCGGCCGGGGGGTATGTGCATATCCCCGGCGGGGCCATTCACGCTTACAAGAACATCAGCGGCACCGCAAAAATGATCGGCGTAGTGTCTGATTCCCGCGGCGGCCAACTCTTTACGGCGCTGGACCGACTCAAGGTGCCGGAAGACTTGCCTCGGATACTGGAAATTGCCGAGAGCTTCGGGGTTACGTTTCTGGCTCCCAAACCTTCCCCGTAGGAGCTGCACCGCCCTTGGCCTGCTGTTCCAGATGCACTTGCAGATCCGGATCGATGTTCAGCGCCGCTGCCAGCTCATCCAGATAATTGCGTTCCGCATCCTGCTGATCGTCAACCAGCATGACGCTGGCCAGGTACATTTCCGAGGCTATGCCCGGATCCGTTGCCGACTGCGCGACGTCATCGGCGTCCAAAGGTTTGGCGACTTCATCGTCGAGCCATTGCTGCAGGTCCGGGTCATCGGTATGGCGGCCGATTTCGGTGCTGATCATTTGCTTCTCGGCAGGATCGATCCGGCCATCGGCTTTAGCCGCCGCAATCAATGCCCGCAAAATCGCATGGCTATGTTCTTCAACTTCCGGACCGGCCAGCAGGTCAACGGTGCGCGGCGCCTCCTGTGGGGCCGACGCCTGGCTGCGTTGCCAGGCCTGATACGCCTGGAACGCCATCATCCCGAGGGACGCCAGCGCTGCGTAATTGGTGCCACCACCAGAGCGGGTTTGCGGCGCCCTACCCATCGGCGAACCGCCGCCGAGCAAGCCACCGAGCAAATCGCCCAGACCTCCACCGCTGCTGCCGCCCGTAGCGCCAGTTCCGCCGCCACCCAGCAGCCCGCCGAGCAATCCACCCAGATCGCCGAGCCCGCCTTGAGCCGACGCGCCACCGCCGCGCTGTTGTGCTATCGAGCCTTGGCCAGCTCGCAGTAGTTGTTCAAGCAGATCACTGGTGTTCATGACTTCGTCCTCTTTGAAGGGATTGATCCAGTCAGGCAACGATAGTCCTCGCCGGCAAATGTGCCACCACCGTTGGGCCGGGGTGCTTTTTTGCGCAGCAGCCAGGATTCAGACGGTGAACCTTACCCCCGGATATCCGGTCGATACCTGCAACCCGACCGGTTTGCCGCCGCCCCGCTACAAAGGGTGATAACTGGCTTGCTTCATTTTCTGGAGAACGCCCCCGTGATTTCGACTCTACACATCGCCAGACTCAAAGCATGGGGCGCCCATGGCTTCACCGCCACAGGCGTGGTCACAGCCTTCCTCGCGACGTTAGCCCTGCTCGACAACCAGCCGACCCACTGCCTGCTGTGGCTGGGGGTTGCGCTGATCGTCGACGGACTGGACGGTGCCCTGGCGCGCAAGGTCAATGTGCAGTCGGTGTTGCCGAGTTTCGATGGTTCGATCCTCGACCTGGTGATCGATTACCTGACCTACGTGTTCATCCCGGCGCTGTTCATCTATCGCTATATCCCGTTGCCGGATTACACCCTGTTGCTGACCGTGTCGCTGATTCTGGTGTCGTCGCTGTTCTGCTTCTGCAACGTCAACATGAAAAGCAAAGACAACTACTTCCAGGGCTTTCCTGCAGCCTGGAACGTCGTTGCCCTGTGCCTGTACATCATCGATCCGTCGCCGTGGATCACCTTTCTCAGCGTTATTGGCCTGGCCCTGCTGTCGGTCACCCGGATGAAGTTTCTGCACCCGTTCCGCGTTCGCCGTTTCATGCCGATCAACATTGCCGTGACCGCCATCTGGCTGTTGTGCAGCTTGTCACTGGTGATCAACCATCCACTTATCAACCCGCTGGTAATGGGGCTCTGGCTGTTGATGTCGGGCTACTTCCTCGGGATCTGCATCTGGCGCACAGCACTGGAGTGGTTCGACGAATCGCCAAAGGGATAACCCTATGACTATCCATATTGTCCAACTCGGCTCTCCCCGCCGCCCCGATGAAGGTTTGCGACTGGGCACGGTGCGCCGCCCACCCCGCGGCGTACCGAAAACCGAATTCGCCAGCCGGGATTTCTACGATGTCTGGCAACCGTTGCTATCGCCCAGCGCGGACCTGGTGGCGGAGGCAAAAACCGCGCAAGACGCCAAGGCCTGGGAACATTTCAAGCGCAAGTTCAAGTCTGAGATGAACCAGCCTGCGGCCAGCCAGATGCTTGATCTACTGGCCGCACTGTCACACCAGACTTCATTCGCGGTGGGCTGCTATTGCGAGGATGAAGCGCATTGCCATCGGTCGGTGTTGCGTGAGTTACTGCAAGTAAGGGGGGCGCAAGTTTTATAAAGCGCAACGAACGCCCAATGACCGCTTTAACATTCGGTGCACTACACCTCATCAGGATGACTGAGGTATGCCGCATTTCTTTCCTTGATATTTATATTGAACAACAACGGCCTCGCCCCCTTGTTGGCTATGTACACATACGGAGATTCGATTCTTCTTTGCACATGAAGCAAACCCTCGTCCCTGGGCCGAAGATATATATTTGACCAATCGGATTTTATTGCGCTCAGGGTCACAGGAATGCCACGCTCGTTGATCAGGTCAAATGTGCTCGCCCCCTCTGACTCGTAAGCGCCAAAAAAGTCTTGATCGCTCATGCTCAGACACTTGCCGTAGTAAGGTCCCGGACTTCGGATGTAGAGCCTGTATGCCGTCCCGGTAAACCTGAAGTACAACGTGAGTCGCGGCCTGGCGTCCACCGGAACGTCCGCCCGCAATCCAAGAAAATGCGAGTCATCTCGGGTTTGCGGCCTTCCCGTAAAAAAACCGCCACTGAAATCACTCACGCTAACAATCGCTGGCCTTGCATGTATGTAATCCAAAAAGTGCAACAGTGTGTTGGGGGTGCCAATGGTCGCAATAAAAGATTGCTGTCGATCCGTACTCATCCAGTACCTCTTTATTATCCGATATGAAATTTATTAACGATGGCGCAAGCAACACATAAAAAGCTGCTATTGCCATATCAGAATAAAAGGAGAGAAGAACACAAGAACAGCAAATTTTATAATCAATATATTCAGATTATTTCCCACGTTACGTGAAGCACTATTCAAACTACAAACACTGCCTACAACAGCATTTTTATTCGCTGGAATACCGCCTGCGAGCGCTGACCGCCGCAGGCAGCATTTTTTATTTCACTGGTCTCAACGCCGAGTTATCACCACCTCCAGATATTCACTGGGCACCACCAGCGACTGGTCCCCCGCCCGGTTCAGCCGGTTCAACAGCTCCGTCAAATCCGCCTCCAGAGCCGTGGCACCCTCGGGCGGAAGGGCCGCGAAGGCCTTGTGCACCGGGCCGTACCATTCACGGAAGGTGTCGATGAAATGCGCGGCCGAGCGATAGCGGAAATTGAACGTGCGGCGCGTGACCTGAAGCAGAAACTCACACTCGTCAAAATGTTCGTGCAGCCAGGCTTCGGTGCCCCAGCGTGAGGGCGGCTGTGCGCCTGGTGGGGGTGGCAGGTGCTGGCCAAGGGTCTTGAACATCTGGCCGACGAAACCTTCGGGCGTCCAGTTGGCCAGGCCGATCCGGCCTCCCGGCCGACAGACCCGCGCCAGTTCTGACGCTGCTTTGGCCTGATCAGGGGTAAACATCACGCCGAAGGTGGACAGCACGGCATCGAAACTGCCGTCCTCGAAGGGCAAGGCTTCAGCGTCAGCCACTTGAAAGCTGACATCCAGGCGCTCCGCCCTCGCCCGCTCTTCACCGCGTTCAAGCAAGGCGCTCACATAGTCCGTAGACGTAACCTGGCAACCACGGCGCGCCGCGGCGAGTGTCGCGTTGCCGTTGCCGGCGGCGACGTCCAGCACGCGCTCGTCGCACAACAGGTCGCAGGCTTCGGCCAGCTGCTCGCCGACAATCTGCAAAGTGGTACCGATTACCGCATAGTCGCCGCTGGCCCAAGAGGCCATTTGGCGGGTTTTCAGGGCAGTCAGATCAATGGGTGTGCTCATGGCGACGATCTCTGCGTGGAAACATGAATCGAAGATGACGGGGTCTATTCCGCCGTTGTGGGATCGATGATGTTCATGACCTGGGAAACGCGGCTGGCGGGAAACCCGCGTTCAATAACGAACTTTGGCATGGCAACCTCTCATTATTGTTATGGATGACAGGACCGGCATGACCCTGTAGGCAAACTATCGCGCCGCCACGGGCTGGCGTCCTGTCCGATCGTCGGCCAACCCTGCCCGATCGTCCGGAGATTTCACGTGGCGCCGCGACGCGCTCACAATCGAAGATCGCCTGCACGGGAACCGGATCGTCGGCGCGGCCCTCAATGCCCTGCACAAAAAGCCCTGTCACGCCTGGACGCTTGAAGAGCTGGCCCGCACCACCGGCACGTCCAGATCCCTGCTGGCCGAACGGTTCCAGCAATTGGTGGGTGTTTCGCCGATGCAGTACCTGACGCAATGGCGCATGTTGCTGGCGACCAAGGGCCTGACGGTTTCCCACGGTGATGTTCGGGTTACCGGAAATTTCAGCGGCGAATCTCGGAACAGGCCTACAGCCAGCACGAGACCTCTTCAGTAACGTCCAGCGACTTCAACTTCAGGATGAACAAAGACGCTGATGGCTCGCAATTGGATTGGCGGAAATGGCAGCGCTACGTCACTCATCAGTCGACTGGGCGGAACGTTGACCACCGCACCGACGGACTTGAAGATTCTCGCCGCGGTACTCATACCCGACCCGACCTCACCCGACCGCGCGCGATACACCCCTGATCAGTACGCCACACTCACTACCGCCCGCACCCGGGTACGTGTTCACGTTGAGCGTCTTGCGGATGATTCGATCCGCGCCTATGGGTTCTACACAGGAAAACACAGGGATTGGGAAAATATCCCCGTCGTCGCGGCCATCGCTGAGGGCGAGCAGTTTGTCGCGCAATTGGGTCAAGGCATCAAGCTGATCCTGACACCTGGCACCACGCCAATCCCAGTCCTGAAAAGCACTCATAGACAGCACAAAAACGGATGTTGATCACCTGAGCCACTGTTCAGAAGACTGGATAAATCCTTAGTCACGAAAAATGGCTCAGCGTGCAAACGCTCTGAGCCATTGATCTTGCGTGCTATGCAGCGTCGGGTGCCGTGGCGCCTTGCCTGGCCTCCTCCAACAACTGCTGAATCATCTTCTCCTGTTCGTCATAACGGCCCTCGCCGAAGTGGCAGTTGATGCAGTCGAAAGTCCAGAAGTCCACCAGCGCCACTTTGCCTTTGAGCGATTCGTTGGAGAGCGCTGGCGAGTTGAGCCATTGCACGGCGCCGGCCAACGACGGCATCGCGCCACGAGCATTGTCCCCGGCGCTGTCCGCCTTGACCTTGCTGACGATGTAATTGACAACTTTCGGCACGGTTTCCAGCACGCCATTTTTGACGCGGCCGATCCCTTCAGAAGAAGTGTTGGCCAGCAGCACGTCGCCTGCACCTGGCTGGCCGTGAGAATCGCCATCCGCCCCCACGCCCTGCGCCGGGTATTGGTCAACCTGACGGACAACGCATTGAAGTTCGCTGGCGCCGCTGAGCTGAACGTGGAAACCCGATCCGACGGCAGCCTGTTGATCACCGTCATGAACCGCGGCCCTGGGATTGCCGAAGAAGAATTGAAGCAGGTCATGCAACCTTTCTACCGCGTGAAAAATTCGCGCAACCGCAGCACCGGCGGCACGGGGTTGGGGTTGGCGATTGGTGGGGCGTTGACGTTGAGCCATCGTGAGGGTGGCGGGTTATGCGCAGAGCTCAAGCTTGTGTTGCGTAACTGAAGTTATCACTCTCGACCACTGATCACCCCTGTCAGATCTGACAGTAGCCAGATCCCCCTTGCTGTTGTGCAATGTCCCCCCACAGCATCAACGAGACACGCCAATGAACCTGCTCGAATCAGTGACCCGAGCGTGCACGCGACTGGCGCCAGGGGGATGGCATTCGTTGTTGCTCAATCATGGCCTGGACATTTTGGCCCAGCCGCTCGACGTCGAACTGAACAAGCCGTTGACCATCGATCGTCGTCTGCCAGGCTTTGAGGATTTCTCCAGTGACGGCATCCGGGCGATTGAATCTGCTCAGCCATCGCGTAGTTTGCTGTATCACGCCCTCGCCTCTCCCGGAGTCACGCTCGACGCCGGTGGCCTGCCTCTGCAACGGTTTCCCACGCCTGCCGAAATTGAAGCTGTTCTCAACTTTGTCTTCGGCGTAAATCCACCCACACTCGAAGATCTCCGGCAAAAAGCCGATGGTGCTCCCTTGGCGCTGGCGGTGTTTGCCAGCGAATACCGCTGCGCCGCTGACACTGTGCACGGTCAACACGCCGACTTGTGCTTCTCCCGCACCGGCATCGCCCGCGTGGGTACCGCTGACGCACGCTACGATCCTGAACTGCGCAGCTTCCTGCCCTTCGTCGAAGATGACGCGTACGGTATCCGGGTCATGCCCGTGCGTTACAGCGCCTATATCGCCATGCAACACAAGGGAGACGCCGAACGTTTCGGGCCGATGGATTTACAGGACGGCATTGATCACGAGCTGGACTTCTGGGTGCCGCTGCACAAGGTGTTCGAAGGTCCGCAGTGCCTGGCCGGGATGGATTTGATACTTGAGCTGGATACTCATCACATCAACGAAAAGCTACGGCACATTCATCTACGCCATAACGACACGGGCTGGCAGGAACCGGAAATCAGCCAGCCGCCATTCGTCATCACCGAAGGCCTGGCTAACTGGGCGATACAAGCAGACCTTGGGCCGGGCTTGCTGCTGCCACAGCCCAAACCCCGGCTGGTCGAACCGGTCTTCCACCAAGGCGAACCCTTGTCTTTCCAGATGCCGCCGGACACCGGCGGCATGATTCATGGACGCCATAAGGTAGGTGAGGATGGAAGCATCGAGGATTTGAATGACCGGGAAGATGTGGACGGAATCGTCAAGGCGGGCGGCTATCGTGCACTGCACTATCATGACGGTACGGCGGACGGTTGGGTCCGGGCTCGCAGCCCTTCACTGGAGATTTTCACTCCTTCGGTAGCGGCCTATTCGGTCATTGGCGCTCCGGATTTCTTCCCGTTCTGCAGCCAGCGTCAACTCAAACGCTGGGCCGATCGCGTCCTGCCCGGTGAAGCGATCTGGCATACCAGGCTGGATGCATTGTCGAATGTGCGGCATTGCGCCAACTTGAATCTGAAGGATCAACCGTTTTCGACGGAGGATCGCGGGGTCACGGCAATAGTGGGATTGCCCCGTGAAGCGGGCTCGACATCGACAGCAAACATCATCGCGACTGTTGCCCGCCCCTCCTCGTTGCCGGATGCCGCGGCCGGCGTCTTCGGCCCGGGCTGGGAAGTCGGAAACGATCGCCAACAAAGCGGAACAAACGACCGGTCACTTGTGGGATACAAGATGGCCAGCCCGTTTACAGAAGATGCGCGTATCTGCGCGGCCCTGGGCTCCTACTGGCCAGGTGTGGCTCCGGATTCGGCGCGTACCTTTGAGCCGCGGAGGAGCCTTCATTCCATCATCCCGTTGACAGACGAGGAAAACGGGGAAAAAGGCATAGCCTGGGATGGGCAGCGCGGGCCGCAGTTGATCAATGATGCGGGCCACTGGATCGCTCAATACTTCGCCTACGATTACACCGACTACACCCGGGTGGCGCTTGATGGGGGTTTCAGCCTGCAAACGACCGGCAACACCACGGCTCAAGCGTACACAGACCGCGTGCTCTCGATGCATCGTGTGTACAACGTGCTGGGGATCAGTGCCAAAGACAAACGCAATTCGTGGCCGTTGCTGTCTTTTATTCTCGTGCAGCGGCCCGATCTCGAACTCGAAGCAGCCCAACAGGAAGCCGGATTGCAACTGAGCGGATGGGTGCACCGCTTTCAAATGTATAAACACGGAATCATTTGGACCCCGGAAAAAAACTTCAAACTGCGCAACGTAGAAATCCTCCGTCAGGTAAGCCTGTTCGTCAGTGCCGGAGCGATCTTGATCAAACACGAGTCGTCGCCCTGGCAGATTGCCCTTGAATCATTTTGATGTGGTGGTGGTCGGCGGCGGCCCGTCAGGCAGCGCGGCGGCGATCAGTTGTGCGCAACGCGGACTGCGAGTGGCGCAGCTCGAAGGTCGATGCTTTCCAAGGTTTCGACCGGGGGAAAGCCTGCATCCGGGTATTGAACCGCTGCTGCGGCAACTCGGGGTGGCTGATCTCCTATGCAAGGATGCGATCCGCTTTACCGGCCAGTGGGTGCAGTGGGACGGTCCGCCTCGCTTCAATGGTTTTGGCGGGGATGACGCCGAGCCCTGGCAAGGTTTTCAGATTACCCGGGCAAGGCTCGACTCTGTATTGCTGCAACAGGCCGTGAGGCTGGGAGTTACCGTGTTGCAGCCTTGCCAGGCCCGGGGCCTGTTGACGCGTAACCGGCGAGTGATCGGCTTGCAATCCGATGCAGGTTCCCTGCTTACACCCTACGTGATCGATGCCAGCGGCGCGACGGGCTGGCTGAACCGACATTACCCGTCGCCGCTGCGTCGCCATTCGCCGTTGTTGATTGCTCGATTCGGCTACCACAAAGGTTGCATCCAGCCCTACGAGCAAGCCCCGCATCTGCTCGCCGACCTCGATGGCTGGACATGGATAGCCCATGTGGAAGATCAGTTGCTGCACTGGACACGCCTGTGTTTCGACAAACGATCACACCTGTTCCGAACCGTGCCTGAACGCCTGCAGATGTTGCCCACCGTGGGGCCGGTTCGTGGGGCCGATGTGAGCTGGCGTATCAGCACGTCGCCTGCCGGTACCGGCTTTTTCAGGGTGGGCGATGCGGCCTGTGTTCTCGACCCCGCAGCTTCGCACGGCGTACTCAAGGCATTGATGACTGGCATGCAAGCCGCGCAGGCAGTGTTCGATTGCCTTCAGCAACCATGGCTCGAAAGCGAAGCGCAAGCTCAGTACAGCCAATGGATCAGCGAGTGGTTCGAGCGTGATCTCACGCAAATGCGCCACTTCTACAGCACGCACCCCCACCCTCCTGATTGGTTGGGCAACACGTCGGGCTGATAACCGGGCCCGACCAACTGCACCGGCCACTCGTACCCTGACGGCCAGGCCAGCGGCGATATCCGCAAGGGCTGATCCAGCAACAACCCGGCATCGGTGGCAGGCAATGGCTCGGCATCGGACTGTTGCAGCGCCATTTCCACCCATTCGTAGTGCGCCAGCTCCACCATGAATGGCGGCCAGGGACCGTCGGCCAAAGCCTGGGGTTCAGCGGCGAGAAACTCGACACACCACAATCCCCCCTGTAGGAGCGAGCTTGCTCGCGATGGTCGTTAACGCTGACGCGTGTCTACTGAATGAACGCAGCGCTCTTGAGTCCATCGCGAGCAAGCTCGCTCCTACAGGGTTCGGTGCCGGTCACGGAACTGTCGCTTTCGTCGCTCCAGCCCGCGCAGTACAACGCCCGAACTAAACTTAAGGCACACAGGACGGGCTTGGCGTCCTGCACATTCCTACGACCACCGCCCAGTGGCGAAGGCCAGGCGAACCATGCCTCTGGACCGTGATCCTGCTAAAGGAGCACACGTGATGGACGAGGCCAGACTCAATGACTTCATGGGCAAACTGGTCAATGACATGGGCGGCGCGGCAATGCTGGCCAATGTCATCGTCGGTGAGGAGCTCGGTCTGTACCGGGCCATGGCCGACAGCCAACCGACCACCCCTGAAGTCCTTGCCGAAAAAACCGGCTGCAACCCCCGACTGGTGCGCGAATGGCTCAGCGCCCACGCCGCTTCCGGCTACATGGAACACGCCGACGGTCAATTCCGCCTCCCCGAAGAACAAGCCCTGGCCCTGGCCATCGAAGACTCACCGGTCTACATCGCTGGTGGTATCGGCGTGGTCGCGTCGTTTTTCCACGACAAGGACAAACTGGTCAGCGCCATGCGCGGCAACGGCGCCCTGGCCTGGGGCGATCACCATCCGTGTATGTTCAGCGGCACCGAGCGATTCTTCCGGCCAGGCTACAAGGCGCACCTGATCGCCGAATGGCTGCCGGCCCTCGACGGTGTCGTGGCCAAACTCGAGGCGGGGGCCAAAGTGGCGGACATCGGCTGCGGCCATGGTGCCTCGACGGTGATCATGGCCCAGGCCTTTCCGGATTCGCGCTTCGTCGGGTTCGACTACCACGCGCCCTCCGTCACCGTGGCCACCCAGCGCGCCGAAGAAGGCGGCGTGGGCAACCGGGCGCGGTTCTTCCAGGGCACCGCGAAAAGCTTCCCCGGCGATGACTATGACCTGGTGTGCTATTTCGACTGCCTGCACGACATGGGCGACCCGGTTGGCGCGGCAAAACACGCCTATGAATCGTTGAAGCCCGACGGCACGGTGCTGCTGGTAGAACCGTTCGCCAACGACTCGCTGGACGAGAACATCAACCCGGTGGGCCGGTTGTTCTACGCTGCCTCGACCTTCATCTGCACGCCGAACTCGCTGTCACAGGAAGTCGGCCTCGGGCTCGGAGCCCAGGCGGGTGAAGCGCGGTTGCGCCAAGTGTTCACCGAAGCCGGCTTTTCAAGCTTCCGCCGGGCCACGGAAACACCGTTCAACCTGATTCTGGAAGCGCGTAAATAACGCCACACTCACGATGGTGGTGGGTCAGCGACCTTGATGTATCTGGTCCATTGCCATCGCGATCAAGCTCACTCCTCCAGGGTCACAGACTCAAGAGAATCGTTGTCCCAGGTTTTCTTCTTTAAGCACATCAAACAACGCCTGTGCCGCCGCCGACAACTCACTTCCTGGCAGCGTCAACACCCCTAGCGCCCGTTCCACCACCGGGTCGCGCAAGGTAATGCAGTGCGCGCCCAGCTCACGCATCTGCCCCGCACACAACGCCGGCACCGCGCTCACCCCCAGCCCGCTGGCGACCATCCGCCCAGCCGTCGCCAATTGATGACTTTCAAACTCCACCGGCAATTTCATGCCTCGCGCCTGCAAGTGCTCTTCCAGCATCACCCGCACGGTGGACGGTCGCTGCAATGTGATGAACGGCTCCTTGAGCAACGTCTGCCAGTCGATTTCATCCAGCTCGACCAACGGCGAGTCCCGAGGCACCACCGCCACGAAGCGATCGACATACAACGGCGTAAACATCAGCGATGAGTTCTGGGTCGGTTCGAACGCCACACCCAGCTCCACCTGTCGGTCACGGACCATTTCCAGCACTTGCTCGTTGATCACGTCGTTGACCGTGACGTTGACGTTCGGATAGCGGGCGCGGAAGGTTTTGAGGATCGGTGGCAGCAGGTTGCCGGCAAACGACGGCATCGCCGCCAGAGTCACGCGGCCGCGCTGGAGGGTGAAGCGCTGGCGCAGATCGTCTTCGGCATTGTCCCAATCGGCGATCAACCGACGCGCTAGTGGTACCAGGGCTTCGCCTTCGGCAGTCAGCGCCACGTTGCGCGTGTTGCGGGTGAACAACCGCCCGCCCAGCCCTTCTTCCAATGCCTTTATGGTCAGGCTCAGGGCCGATTGCGACAGGTGCAGGCGCTCGCAGGCCACGGCAAAACTCAGGCTTTGGGCCACGGCCAGGAAAGCGCGGATCTGCTTGACGGTCATGGGTCGCTTAGCTCCAGAATGAATGAACCACTGAACCTTGTAGGAGCCGGCTTGCTGGCGATTGCAACATGGTAAGCGAAATCGATGTTGGCCTTATCCGCCGCCATCGCCAGCAAGCCGGCTCCTACAGGTCTGCATATTTCATCGCCTGATGAGTTTTATCAATCAATATTCCATAAAAATCAACTTAACAAATTAATCGCACAGAGAGACACTCTTCCCCATACGGCTAGCCAGCCGCCCACAAAGAATAAAAGAGGTGCATATGGCAGGTTTCGACAAGCGCGTGAGTTCCTACGAGGAAGCTCTGGCAGGTCTTGAAGACGGCATGACTGTTATCGCTGGCGGCTTCGGCCTGTGCGGGATCCCGGAAAACCTGATCAACGAGATCAAGCGCAAAGGCACTCGCGACCTGACCGTGGTTTCCAACAACTGCGGCGTCGACGGTTTCGGCCTCGGCGTGCTGCTGGAAGACCGCCAGATCAGCAAAGTGGTCGCTTCGTATGTGGGCGAGAACAAGATGTTCGAAGAGCAGCTGCTGAGCGGCGCTATCGAAGTGGTCCTGACCCCCCAAGGCACCCTCGCCGAAAAAATGCGCGCAGGTGGTGCCGGCATCCCGGCCTTCTTCACCGCCACCGGCGTCGGCACTCCGGTTGCCGATGGCAAGGAAGTGCGCGAATTCCACGGTCGACAGTACCTGATGGAAGAATCCATCACCGGTGACTTCGCCATCGTCAAAGGCTGGAAAGCCGACCACTTCGGCAACGTGATCTACCGTCATACCGCCCAGAACTTCAACCCGCTGGCCGCCACCGCCGGCAAGATCACCGTGGTCGAAGTCGAAGAAATCGTCGAACCCGGCGAGCTGGACCCGGCGCAGATCCACACCCCTGGCATCTACGTCGACCGGATCATCTGCGGCACGTTCGAGAAGCGCATCGAACAGCGCACCGTACGTAAGTGATCCCCTGCCCCCGGACCGAATGAAGGAATAACAACAATGGCACTTTCCCGCGAACAAATGGCTCAACGCGTCGCCCGCGAAATGCAGGACGGCTTCTACGTGAACCTGGGCATCGGCATTCCGACCCTGGTCGCCAACTACATCCCTGAAGGCATGGAAGTCATGCTGCAGTCGGAAAACGGCCTGCTGGGCATGGGTCCTTTTCCTACTGAAGAAACCATCGATGCCGACATGATCAACGCCGGCAAGCAAACCGTGACCGCACGGACCGGCGCGTCGATTTTCTCCTCGGCCGAGTCCTTCGCCATGATCCGCGGCGGCCATGTCGACCTGACCGTGCTGGGCGCGTTTGAAGTCGACGTCCAAGGCAACATCGCCTCGTGGATGATTCCCGGCAAACTGGTCAAGGGCATGGGCGGCGCGATGGACCTGGTCGCCGGCGCAGACAACATCATCGTCATCATGACCCACGCCTCCAAGGACGGTGAGTCCAAGCTGCTGGACCATTGCAGCCTGCCGCTGACCGGTGCCGGTTGCATCAAGCGCGTGCTGACCGACCTGGCTTACCTGGAAATCGACAACGGCGCGTTCATTCTGAAAGAGCGCGCGCCGGGTGTCAGCGTCGAAGAGATCATCGCCAAGACTGCCGGTAAACTGATCGTGCCGGAACATGTGCCGGAAATGCAGTTCGCTGACCAGTGAGGAAATTTTCCATGCAAGACGTCGTCATTGTTGCTGCCACGCGCACCGCGATCGGCAGTTTCCAGGGCTCCCTGGCCAATGTGTCCGCGGTGGACCTGGGCGCTGCGGTGATCCGCCAGTTGCTCGCGCAAACCGGCCTGGACCCTGCGCAAGTCGATGAAGTGATCATGGGCCAGGTTCTGACCGCCGGCGCCGGGCAAAACCCTGCGCGCCAGGCCTCGATCAAGGCGGGTCTGCCCTTCGCCGTACCGGCCATGACCCTGAACAAGGTCTGCGGTTCGGGCCTCAAGGCCCTCCACCTGGGTGCCCAGGCGATTCGTTGCGGCGATGCCGACGTGATCATCGCCGGCGGCCAGGAAAACATGAGCCTGTCCAACTACGTCATGCCCGGTGCCCGCACCGGCCTGCGCATGGGTCATGCACAAATCGTCGACACCATGATCAGCGATGGCCTGTGGGATGCGTTCAACGATTACCACATGGGTATCACCGCCGAGAACCTGGCCGAGAAGTACAACCTGACGCGCGAGCAGCAGGATGCCTTCGCCGCCGCCTCGCAGCAGAAAGCCGTGGCTGCCATCGAAGCCGGGCGTTTTGCCGACGAGATCACGCCGATCCTGATCCCCCAGCGCAAGGGCGATCCGCTGTCCTTCGCCACCGACGAGCAGCCACGGGCCGGCACCACCGCCGAATCCCTGGGCAAGCTCAAAGCCGCGTTCAAGAAGGACGGTTCGGTGACCGCCGGTAACGCTTCGTCCCTGAACGATGGCGCCGCCGCCGTGATCCTGATGAGCGCCGACAAAGCCAAGGCCCTGGGCCTGCCGGTGCTGGCGAAAATCGCCGCTTACGCCAACGCAGGCGTGGACCCGGCGATCATGGGCATCGGCCCGGTGTCCGCCACACGTCGTTGCCTGGACAAGGCCGGTTGGTCCGTTGACCAACTGGACCTGATCGAAGCCAACGAAGCGTTCGCCGCACAATCACTGGCCGTGGCCAAGGACCTGGAATGGGACTTGAACAAGGTCAACGTCAACGGCGGCGCCATCGCCCTCGGTCACCCGATCGGTGCTTCGGGCTGTCGCGTGCTGGTGACGTTGCTGCATGAAATGATCAAGCGCGACGCCAAGAAAGGCCTCGCCACCCTGTGCATCGGTGGTGGTCAAGGCGTGGCACTGGCGCTCGAGCGGGCGTAAGCCAACAGCGTTCAACAGACGGCGCGGGGACCCACGAAGAACCACGCCGCCTGGCAACACCCCCCGGTGCGATGCAAGTCTCACCGGGTTTTTTATGCCTGCGTTTTTTCAGGTGGACCGCGTTATCGATCATCGCGAGCACCAATCCCTGTAGGAGCAAGCTTGCTCGCGATGAACCTGTAGGCGCCCCATTTCCCCAGACAAAACCCGTCATCGTTAACGACCATCGCGAGCAGGCTCGCTCCTACAAAGGTCGGACCGTAGTTTGTATACAAAACCCATGAATCCGTAGAGCAATCGACCCGGCGCGATGTTAACGTTACGGCCTCATACAGGTCGGAGATGTACGCGTGTTGATCCTGAAACTGTTGGTAATTCCCGGATTCCTGCTGCTGATTTCCCTTGCCGGTAAACGTTGGGGACCAAGCGTGGCGGGCTGGTTGTCGGGATTGCCGGTGGTGGTCGGGCCGATTCTGTTTTTCCTCGCCATCGAACAAGGTCAGGTGTTCGCCGCGCAATCGGCAACCGCCGCGTTGTCGGCCATGTTCGCGATGATTGCCTTTTGCGTGACCTACGCCCAGGTTGCACAACGCGCCGAATGGCCGTTGGCATTGACGGTTTCGCTGTCCGTCTGGGCGGGCGTGGCCATCGTGCTGTCGCTGATCCCGGCGTCCCTGGTGTTTTCGGTGTGCGCCGCCGCGATTGCGTTGCTCGCTGCGCCGTATCTGTTCCCTGCGGTGCAACCGGTCATCAACGGCCCGGCGCCCAAATCCGACAAACTGATTTTGCGGATGATCGCCGGCGCCCTGCTCACTTTGTTCGTGACGCTGTTGGCCAGCACCGTCGGCGACCGCTGGAGCGGCTTGCTCGCGGTGTTCCCGGTACTGGGTAGCGTGATGGCGGTGTTTTCCCAGCAAACCCGTGGCCCGGCGTTCACTGCCGCATTGCTGCGCGCCACCGCCACCGGGATGTATTCATTCGCCGCGTTCTGCCTTGTCCTGGCGCTGACGCTGCCCGATATGGGCCTTAACGCATTTGTGTTGGGCGTTGCGGTTTCCATCGCCATGCTCGGCGTGACCAAACGCCTGCTGGCGCGGCCGGTCGGGACGGCAGCAAATGTGCCCGTCGCAGAGGATCGCTCTACCCAGGGAAAGTGACCGCTTGTTAGTCAGCACTGGAGTCATCGACAGTGCCCATGGGATGATCACGCCTCACCGCGCGCCCCCCCTGGAGATTTCAATGTCACTGTTCACTAAAAAAGCCCTGGTCCTGTTGCTGACAGCGGCGGCAAGTCTGGGGGCTTTGAATGTGCACGCCGCCACGGCCACATCCAGCAATGCGCCAGCGCATAAAGTTTCGATGCTCGGTGGCAAGTTCATCTTCAACTTGCCGAAGGGCTTCATCGCCAATCCGTTGCCCACCAGTCCGAACGGCGCGAGCGGCACGATGTACAGCAACGAAACCACCAAGACTGTGGTGATCGCCGCTGAAAACAGCCTGCCCAATGATCTTAGCGTCAAGGACAACGACGGCGAGTTTCTCGACGGCACCGCGGCCGATTTCGAGACGGCACAACACAGGTCCCTGCCGGACTACAACAAGCTCAGCGAAAAAAGCCTGACCCAGAAAACCGGGCTGGGCCTTCGCCAGGTAGACGGCACCGCCACTCAAGGCGGCGGTCTGACCCTCAACACAACCCTGATGGCGGCGTCCGGCAAGCGCATGGCAGTGGTTCAGGTCATTTCCCGCCCCGGCGACATGGCGGCCCACGAAACCCTGATCAAACAGATCGTCAGCGGCAAGTGAGATTCAAGGGTTGAGACGCTGCAACCAGGCGCTCAAATCTTCAATCTCTGTCGCACTGATGCTGTGCCCCAGGCCTGGATAGGCGTGGAACTCGGGTTCGAGTGACACGCTCTGCAACAGGCTGTTGGCCTCGCTGCCGTCACTCAACGGCAAGCGTTTGTCCTGCTCGCCATGACCGATGAAAATCGCCAGCGACTGGCGTTTTTCATCGGGCTCGAGTTCGGACTTGAGCACCGGCAGAATCCGCCCGCTCAACGCCGCAATCCCGCCGACCGCCTGCGGATGCCGCAGCGCCACTTCGTAGGACATGATCGCACCCTGGCTGAAACCCACCAGGAACACTTTCTCGGGTTCGGTGTGATATTTCTTCGCGGCCTGAGTGATGAAATCCAGCAGCACCTGACCGCTGGCTTTCAGATCATCCGTCTCACCGTTGTAGGCGCCTTCGCCCTTCTTGCGAAACCACTGATAGCTGCCCGCCTCCATCACCATCGGGGCCCGCACGGACAGGTAGTTGTATTGCGCAGGTAAATCATCCTTGATGCCGAACAGGTCGTGCTCGTTACTGCCATACCCGTGTAGAAAAATCACCAGGGGTTGATGGGTCGATTCGGCGTTGGCCTGCTCCAGGTACTTGAGTGGCAGGTCAGTTTGCAGCGGCGGGGTTTGGGCGTGGACAGCGGTGGATACCAGCAGCGTAAGCAAAGCGAGAATCTTCAACATAAACCTTCCTTCACAGAGCGCAGGATTCGGGCAGAGCCTAACATCTCTCATCGCCTATGCCTGTAGGAGAGTTGAGTCAGTCGTTGATCAACTTGCCCGCCCGAATCGGCTCGCGCCCGGCAACTTTCGCCTGCCACGTACCCGGCTGGGTGTAGCGCCCGCGGTCGATGGCGAACAGAACGCCGCTGGTGCCGGCGCACACCGTCGTGACCTTGTCACTCAACGGATCGACCACCTCAAACAGCGCATCGCCCTTCTCCACCCACTCACCGGCCTCCCTCAAAAAACTGACCACCCCGTGGTGCGGTGCAAACAGGTATTGGGTGCCTTCGAACGGCATACCTTCGCAGCATTCGCTCGGTGCTGCCGGCCAGGTGCCTTTGATGAACCCCTGCTCGGCCAGAAACCCCAGAATCGCTTCACAATTGGCCTGGGCCTGATCGACCCGGGTATCCCCCATACTGCCCAGCTCCAGCGTGGTCGCCAGGTTGGCCGGCGGAATCGCCGCTTCAGGGAATGCCCGGGCCAGACGCAACCATGGAGAGGAGCAGGATTCGTCGAACGAACTGCCACCAGAATCTTCACACAGCAACGCGACCCCGGCCTTCAACCGAGCCGCCAGGGATTGCCACTGCGGCCAGTGTTGCGGCAAAGCGTAAATGTGAATCGCCGCCTCGAAATCACAATGCAAATCCAGGGTAATGTCGGCATCGCAAGCATGGCGCAGCAACAGGCGATGCATCGCTTCAAGTTGCGACGCCGCAGGCGGCAACCCGTCGAGGACCTGACCCATGGTCTGGCGAATCAGAGCGATATTGGCCTCGGCATCAGCGCCCAGGCGATCACCAACCAACTCGCCCACCGGGGCACTGAGTTCAACGAACGAACGGTTGAAGTTCTTACCGCTGCCGAGCTCGAAGCGGCCCATGTGGCTGCCTTGCAAGTGCTGATCGAGACCGATGGGATTGGCCACCGGCACCAACTCGATCACGCCGTTCAACTGCCCCTGGCTTTCGAGTTCGGCCAGGCGTTTTTTCAGTTCCCAGGCGGTGCGCATGCCCGGCAACTCGTCGGCGTGCAGGCTGGCCTGGATGTACACCTTGCGAGTACCGGCGCCGTAACGGAACACACTGAGGGTGCGCTCGCTGCCCAGGTGACTCCAGGGCAGAGGATGGTCGATGCGTTGCATTGCGAACTCCTACAAAACCTGTAGGAGCTGGCTTGCCAGCGAAGACGTCGGCACCGTCGAAAAGGATGTGACTGTCAGATCGCTTTCGCTGGCAAGCCAGCTCCTACAGGTAAGAAATGTGTTAGGCAGGATAAATCATGAACACAAAAAAAGTGGCAACCGCGTCAACGGTTGCCACTTTTCCAAACGGCTGGATTACTCGCCGTAAACGTCAAACTTGAAGTACTTGTCCTGCACTTGCTTGTACTTGCCGTTGGCGCGGATTTCGGTGATCGCGGTGTTGAATTTCTCGGCCAGGGCGGTATCGCCCTTGCGCACGGCAATGCCGGCGCCGCCACCGAAGTATTTCGGATCGTTGTACTCAGGGCCAACGAATGTAAAGCCTTTACCGGCGTCGGTTTTCAGGAAACCGTCGTCCAGGTTGACCGAGTCCGCCAGCAGCGCGTCAATGCGACCGGAGACCATGTCCAGGTTGGCTTCCTGCTGGGAGCCGTAACGCACCAGGACGATCCCGGCTGGCTGCAGCACTTCGGTGGCAAAGCGGTCATGGGTACTGGCGCGCAGTACACCGACTTTCTTGCCCTTGAGTTCGGTCAGCGGGTCCTTGACGTCGGAGCCTTCCTTCATCACGAAACGCGCTGGGGTGTGGTAGTACTTGATGGTGAAATCGACGTTCTTCTTGCGATCGTCAGTGATGGTCATGGACGACAGGA
This sequence comes from Pseudomonas sp. Irchel s3f7, assembly GCF_900187615.1. Classification (GTDB taxonomy): domain Bacteria; phylum Pseudomonadota; class Gammaproteobacteria; order Pseudomonadales; family Pseudomonadaceae; genus Aquipseudomonas. The sequence continues at coordinate 177,066 of NZ_FYDO01000004.1, forward strand.
TCGCGTCGATTTTCTTGACCTTCAGGGCCGGGATCAGGCCGTCGAACTCTTGCTCGACCCACGTGCACTTCACTTTCATCTGTTCGCACAGGGCATCACCGATGTCCACGTCGAAACCGGTGAGTTTGCCGTCAGGGGTTTTCATCGAGAATGGCGGGTAACCGGCTTCGATACCGATGCGGATCGGCTTGGCGTCTTCGGCCACGGCGGTCAGGGACAACATCGACAGTGCCAGGGCACCGAACATCACTAGCTTCTTCATTTATAACTCCCGTGTGCGGAGACTTTTATTGGCAGCTTCGATTGGCAGCGTTCGGTGACCGCTTTATGGGCGAAAACCGAAGTGGCCGGCAGTCTAGAGTGGCAACGGGAGGGTAAATTGTGCTGAAGCGACAAAAAGTTACAGGGATGAGAACAGTATTTTGTGCGGTGTTTTCAGATCAGCATTCGCAACCGATTGCAGCAACGGGCGATTTCAGCTCTTCGGTACTCAACGCAAACCCCTCATCCAGCCACCCGGTTACGCCGCCGATCATCTCCTTGACCGGGTAACCCAATGCCGCCAGTTTCACCGCAGCCTTATTGGCACCATTACAGTGAGGCCCGGCGCAATAGACCACGAACAGGTTGTTTTTCGTGTAGCTCGCCAACCCTTCGGCCGTGAGCAGACGGCCCGGGATATTGATCGCGCCCGGCACATGACCGCGCTCGAACGCCAGCGGCCCACGCACATCCACCAGAATGAAATCGACTTCACCGTGCTGCTGACTGGTATAGACGTCGGAACAATCGGTTTCGAAGGTCAGACGGTTGCTGAAATGCATCAGGGCGATGGCCGATGGGGCGGCGGGAATGTCGCGAACCAGGCTGGGCATGGGCAGTACTCCAAAGTGTCGTCAGGTGTGAGAAGACTTTATCCGTCCCGTTCTTCCCGCTACAGTGGCGCACAAGACACTAACCGGGAGTTTTCCGCCAAATGCAACCCAACCCAGGATTGGTCGCGATTCTCGCCTACGACGGCCTTTGCACCTTCGAGTTCGGTATCGCCGTGGAAATCTTTGGCCTGGCACGCCCGGAATTCGAGTTCCCGTGGTATGCCCATCGCATCGTTGCCGTCGACCAAGGCCCGATGCGTGCCATGGGCGGCATCCAGGTGCTGGCCGATGGCGGCATGGAACTGCTCGCAGACGCCCGGACCATCATCATTCCCGGCTGGCGCGACCGCAGTGCGGCGGTGCCCGAGGAGTTGATCGCGGCGCTGCGCCAGGCTCATGCCCGAGGCGCGCGTTTGCTGTCGATTTGTTCCGGCGTGTTCGTGCTGGCCGCAACCGGTTTGCTCGACGGGCATGGCGCCACCACGCACTGGCGCTACACCACGGAGCTCGCCGAACGTTTTCCCAACATCCTGGTGGACCCGAACGTGCTCTATGTCGACTCGGGCCAATTGATCACGTCCGCCGGCAGCGCTGCGGGCATCGATGCATGTTTGCACTTGGTGGCGCGGGATTTCGGCACGCAAGTGGCCAATGCCGTGGCGCGGCGGCTGGTGATGTCGCCGCAACGCACCGGTGGCCAGGCGCAATTCATTCCGACGCCGGTCAGTCCTACACCGCGCAGCGATCTTTCCCGCATCATGCAGTGGGCGCGGGAGCGCCTGCACGAACCGCTTGAAGTGCGCGACCTGGCCAGCGAAGCGGCCATGAGCGAACGTACGTTCTTGCGCCGTTTTACCGAGGCCAGCGGCCAGTCCCCGAAAACCTGGCTGCAACATGAACGTCTGGGGCGCGCCCGCGAACTGCTGGAAAGCACCGATCAGAACACCGAGCAGATCGCCCAGCGCTGTGGTTATCGCTCGGTGGAAAGCTTCCGGGTGGCATTCCGTTCTGTGGTTGGCGTACCGCCGTCGGTGTATCGGGAGCGATTCGGGCGCGGTGTCAAAACCCTATCGTGAGGTGGCCCTTATTTCTCGGGTTTGCGCAGCAGATAGGTATCCATGATCCAGCCGTTGGCCTCTCGTGCAGCGTGGCGTACCCGCGCTATTTCGTCCTCCACGTCCTTGAGCTTGCCGCTGATCAGGATTTCATCCGGGGTGCCCAGGTAGGCGCCCCAATAAATGTCTGTCTCCTGGTCCGCCACCTGACGGTAGGCATCCTGCGCATCCAGCATCACCACCACACTGTCGGCCTCTCCCGCCTGCCCTGCCGCCAGTCGTCGCCCGGTGGTGATCTCGACGGATTGGCCGATCCGGTTCAGCGGCACCTTGTGTTGCGCCGTCAGGGCCTGGACGCTGGTGATGCCGGGGATCACCTCAAATTCGAAGGCGCAGACACCTGACGCCAGAATCGCCTGCAAGATACGGATGGTGCTGTCGTACAACGCCGGGTCGCCCCAAACAAGGAAACCGCCGCACTGACCGTCAGCCATTTCCTCGTTGATCAGGCGTTCGAAGGTTTGCTGTTTGGCCAGGTTCAGATCGTCGACACTGGTCTTGTAGTCCACGTCACCGCGCGCTCTTTCCGGGCTATGGGCCTCGACAACGCGGTAGTCGCGGTCGGTGATGTAGCGCTCGCAGATCTCGCGGCGCCATTCGATCAACTGGTTTTTACTTTCGCCCTTTTCCATCAGGAAAAACACATCGACCCGATTCAACGCCTTTACGGCTTGCATCGTGATGTAGTCCGGATTGCCCGCACCGATGCCGATGACCAATAGCTTTTTCATTCAAGCGACTCCCCGGGATCCGTGCCCGCCAAGCGCAGCCGCCAACGACCCTGGAATCGCAATTCCACAGCCGACAGCGGTTCTACATCGATCAGATTGAACGATGCGCCTTGCAACACGTGCGTCAGCGCAGCACGAATGACAAAGGGATGGGTGATGGCAACGATGTGTCCCGGTGTCGATTGCACTGACGTCAGCCATGCACTCACGCGTTCGCAGAGCCGGGTCACCGACTCGCCACCGTGGGGTGCCGAATCGGGGTTCTCCAGCCAGTGCTGAAGGGCCTCGGGTTCGGTGTTTTGCAGTTCACCGATGCGCACACCGCTCCAGCGCCCAAAATCGCAATCCTTCAGGGCTTCGATGATCTGCGGCGCGCTGCCGAACAATTCGGCGGTTTGCCGGGTTCGCAATTCGGGGCCGCACAGCAGGCGCGGGGCTCCCTTGAATTGAGTGCATCGGGATTGCTGCGCCGATTGCCAATCCATCTCCAACGGCTCGTCGGTAGGAAAGCGCGCCAATTTCTGTGCGACGGTTCGAGCGTGGCACATCAGAGTCAAACGGGTTGCCTGCACAGGTCATCACTCTATAAACGGACGTTAAACGCCTTCACGCAACGGGGCGTGCGCAATTGTGCCGTAGAAATGGTCATCCGGGCGTAATCGCCTTCGTCTTTTCAGCGTTCGCGGGTACCGGCTACTTGCCACTGACTCGGCTATCTCCGACCCCAATTTAGGCAATACCCTACAAGGCTGATCTACGTTGACTGACTCCCCGTGGCACCGGGGGTTTCGCCCCATTTTTGGGCAGGGAGAAACCCTGCAAAAATTAACTAGACAGGCCATACTCGATAAATAAATACTGCTTTCAATGAACGATTGAGGCACCCATCACGCCATCCAGCTAGAGCCCGGCACCCTCTCTGCAACCCCGGAATATCGATCAGCGGTGGTGTTCAAGCTGACCAAAACTATCAATCCGCGCCAACACCGTTAAACGCAAAAAACACTTAAAAAAACAGCGACACCTGAGCAAGAACAGATGACCGCCGATTTGACGTGAGTAAAAAACCGACAGTGATAGTCAGATTTGGCCCGGCGCCGAATCCATTGATACAAGGAGTGTCTCCATGCTGGTCTTGCGTCCAGTCGAGTTAGCCGACCTGCCCCAATTGCAGCGCCTGGCTCGTGAAAGCCTCGTGGGTGTAACGTCCCTGCCCGACGACTACGAACAATTGCACGAGAAGATTCGGCAGTCCTGTGCCTCATTCGAAAAAAACGTCCAGAGCCCTGGCCAGGAAAATTATTTCTTCGTCCTGGAAGACCCTGCGCAGCAACGCCTGTTGGGCTGCTCGGAAATCCTCGCCACCGCCGGGTTCAACGAACCGTTCTATAGCCTGCGCAACCGGCCGTTCACCAGCGCCTCGCGTGAATTGAACATCGAGCATGGCGTACCGACGCTGTCGTTGTGCCAGGATCTGAGTGGCCACACCCTCTTACGCGGTTTCCACATCGACAAGAGCCTGGAACGCACGCCACATTCCGAGCTCCTGTCGCGTGCGCGCTTGTTGTTTATCGCCGCCCACACGCAACGTTTCGCCGCCGCAGTGATCACTGAAATTGTCGGCTACAGCAACGATGAAGGGCACTCGCCGTTCTGGGATGCCATCGGCAAACACTTCTTCGATTTGCCCTACGTCGAGGCCGAACGACTTTGCGGTCTGGAAAGCCGGTCTTTTCTCGCCGAACTGATGCCGCATTACCCCCTCTACGTGCCCATGCTGCCCCAGGCGGCACAGGACTGCATCGGTCAAATCCATCCCGATGGCCAGGAAGCCTTCGATATCCTCGAACGAGAAGGCTTTGAGACCAACAGCTACGTTGACCTTTTCGACGCAGGTCCAACGCTGTTCGCGCGCACGTTGACGATCCGCTCAATCGTCCAGAGCACCTCGGGGCTTGTCCGACCGGGTACTTGCATTGATGCCCGGGGTCACTATCTGTTCAGTAATGATTCATTGAAAAACTACCGTGCCATCGTCGCCGAGCTCGACTACACCGCCGGGCAGCCTGTCATTCTGGACGCGGCCATGTGCTCAGCGCTGAAGGCCACCGAAGGCAGCGAAATCAGGCTGATCCCGCTGTGATTACGGACCGCTCCCGACACCCGAGCACGCATGAAAAAGGAACTTCAGCATGATTGTCCGCCCGGTTCAGATCACCGACCTGCCCGCTCTGATGGCGTTGGTGGGTCATGCGGAAACAGGGCTCAGCAACCTGCCGTTCAACGAAGAACGCCTGGCCCACAAGATCCGCTGGGCCCAGCGGGCTTTCGCCGAGCAGGTCGATCGTGCCGATGCCGACTACCTGTTTGTGCTCGAAGATGACGATCAGCAAGTCGTGGGCGTGAGCGCGTTGACGGGTGGAATCGGTCTGCGAGAACCTTGGTACAACTATCGGGTCGGGCTCACGGTGAGTGAGTCGCCCGACCTTGGCATCCAGCGCCAGCTTCCGACCCTGTTCCTGAGCAATGAAATGACCGGGCAATCGGAAATCCATTCGTTGTACCTGCACCCCGATGAACGCCGTGGAAGTAACGGTCGTTTGCTTTCCCTGGGGCGCTTACTGTTTGTGGCCGAATTTACACACCTGTTCGGTGACAAACTGATCGCTGAACTGCGGGGCAGTGCTGACGAACACGGCTGTTCACCGTTCTGGGACAGCGTGGGCCGCCACTTCTTCAAGATGGATTTCGGCCACGCCGAGCAATTGTCAGAACTGGGCAACAAATCCTTCATCGCCGAACTGATGCCGCGCCAACCGCTCTATACCTGCCTGCTGACCGAACAAGCCCAGGCGGTGATCGGCAAGGCCCACCCCCATACCGAACACGCTTTGAAAATCCTCGCCGCCGAGGGTTTTGCCCATAAGGGCTACATCGATATTTTCGACGCCGGCCCCGTCATCGAAGCCCCGATTTCGAGCATCCGCACCGTGCGCGAGAGTCAAAACCTGATACTGGACATCGGCACTCCGGACGATCAGGCACCGGAGTGGCTCATCCACAACCGGCGCCTGGAAAACTGCCGCATCACCAGCGCCCGGGCACGATTGGCGGGCGGAACGCTGATCGTTGACCGACTGACCGCCAAGCGCCTGCAACTGCAACCGGGGGACTCGGTGCGCGCGGTACAGCTGCTCAAGCAACAGCCCCGGGCCGTGGCGGCGTAACCAGCCGGCATCGGTCTCAATCTGTCCCGGCCTGCAAATTCGTCATCATTCTCCACCCGTTCGCGTGATAGCCTTTTGTTCCTTCGGCGTTGACACTTTTGCTCAAGCCCTTCCATTCCATTGGTGGAACTCATATGTCCAGGCTTTCTCATCAAGATTTGCGCCGCAATTTTCGCCAGCTGTTCGCTTCCAAAACCTGCTACCACACCGCCTCGGTTTTCGACCCGATGTCGGCCCGTATTGCGGCGGACCTGGGGTTCGAAGTCGGCATCCTCGGCGGCTCGGTCGCCTCGTTACAAGTGCTGGGCGCTCCTGACTTTGCCTTGATCACCCTCAGCGAATTCGCTGAGCAGGCCACCCGCATCGGCCGCGTCGCTCAATTGCCGGTGATTGCCGATGCCGACCACGGTTACGGCAACGCACTCAATGTCATGCGCACCATCGTCGAACTCGAACGCGCCGGCATCGCCGCCCTGACCATCGAAGATACCTTGCTGCCCGCCCAGTTCGGCCGCAAATCCACCGACCTGATCACCGTCGCCGAGGGTGTCGGCAAGATTCGCGCCGCGCTGGAAGCCAGGGTCGACTCGGAAATGGCAATCATCGCCCGAACCCACGCGGGCATTCTGCCGGTCCAGGAAATCATCAGCCGCACCCAGCAATATCAGGCTGCCGGAGCGGACGGGATTTGCATGGTCGGGGTCAAGGATTTCGATCACCTGGAGCAGATCGCCGAGCACCTGAGCGTCCCGCTGATGCTGGTGACCTACGGCAACCCGTTGCTACGCGACGATCAACGCCTGGCAGAACTGGGTGTACGCGTGACCATCGACGGCCACGGCGCCTACTTCGCCGCGATCAAGGCCACTTACGACAGCCTGCGTGAGCAACGACAGATCTTCACTCAGGGGGCGGATCTGAGCGCGACCGAGCTTACCCATACCTATACGCAGCCTGAGGAATACATCCGCTGGGCAGAGGAATTCATGCAAGTCAAAGAGTAATGGCGATCGTTGGAGCCTGGTTTTTGCTCACACCGAATCCGTCACTTCATGTCGCGGCCAGTCACAATCGCAACAGATAACCCGATTGCGCCCGGTTGTCTTGGCCTCATACAGCGCCTGGTCGGCGTCGTTGAGCCATAGCGTCGCGTCAGTATGGTCGGAATTGAACGCTGCCAGGCCAATGCTCAAGCTGACTTCCAGCGCCGGACTCTGCTCATAGCCCAGGGTGGAGAATCGGTCGCGCAGTGCATCCATGACCGTCGCGGCTCGGTTCAGCGGCAAATCCGGAAGGATCACGCAGAACTCATCACCGCCATAACGCCCGGCCACATCGGTTGCCCGCAGGTTCTGCTTGAGCATTTTGCTCAGCTGGCGCAGCACGATATCTCCGGCGACGTGGCCGTAGGTGTCATTGATGGCTTTGAAATGGTCGATGTCGATCAGCGCAATCGCCCCACCTTTTTGCTGGCGTTTGCAGCGCTGGAACTCGACTTCCAGTTGATCTTTCCAGGTCCCGTGATTGAGCAACCCCGTGAGGCTGTCGGTGCGGCTCAGTGCCAGCAGTTCACGCTTTTGCCGGCCAAGGGTGTGCGCCTGCCGGAAGCAGATCCAGCCCAGTGCCAGCGGGTACAGGCACAACAAGGGTAAACAGGCATAGAGCTGCAGCGCACTGGTGGCGGGTATAAAGGCCGGGGAGAAAATCAGAACCCCAACGCCCATACCCAGCAGCTGCGCAGCCGTGCCCACCAATAGAAAGCGCGGGCCGCCAATGGAGACATTGTTCATTGCCATCATGGAGACGGTGGTGGCGCTGGGCAGCGGATTGAACTGCATGGCAGCGATCCAGAAGCCGCCAAGAAAGGAATCGATCAGCAAGTTTCGGTATTCGGCGTGATACGGCACCCTGGCCCGACGCGCCCATTGGTAAGCCAGATGTGGCCACAGCAGGCCATTGAACAACATCAATCCCCAGACCCACGGTGCCGGGTCGAGTGGATACATCGCCGCGCTCACGCACACCAAACCGAGGGCAATCCCCAGGATTCGCGATGTGTAGAGCCTCCTGGCCAGTGAAAGTCCCTTTCCTCCCGTTTTTTCCATAGGGCCTCTGTGCCACTGAACGGAATCCGATAAAACCGGGGTTGCGTGTGTGCTGGAGTCTATCAGGGCGAATTTAAATAGCCATCACCGATCAGACGGGCTGAATACCCGGGCATTTCGCCAGGCACAGGTGCCTGCCGATGCACGCAGAAGCAGCTATACATGAAGGAAGGGTTGATCAATGACGATAGGCGGAGGCGCATGCAGACCTTTCAAGTGTTGATCATCGGCAGCGGATTTGGCGGGCAGTGCGCCGCGATCAATTTGCTCAAGGCCGGCATCGATGATTTTCGCCTGCTGGAACGGCGGGATTTCTTCGGCGGCACCTGGTGCCAGAACACCTACCCCGGTGCAGCCGTCGACGTCCCCTCCCCCCTGTATTCGCTGTCCTTTGCGCCTTTTCTCTGGACGCAAATGTTCGCCGGGCAGGCAGAGCTGCACCGCTACACACATCATGTCGTGGAACACTTCGGCCTGCGGGACAAGGTGGAGCTGGGCGCCAACGTCGAAGGCATCGAATGGGACGACGCCAATAAGCACTGGACTGTGCGCACTGCGGGCAAAGGCATGTTTTGCGCGCGATTCCTGATCAATGCCACAGGCCCGCTGAGCCAACCGGTCATTCCGCACTTCGAGGGCCGGGAGCGTTTTCAGGGCAAGACATTTCACACCAACCGTTGGGACCATGCCTACGACTATCGCCACAAGCGCGTGGCGATCATCGGCAGCGGCGCCAGCGCTGCCCAAGTGATTCCGGCCATTGCCCCGGACGTCGAGCACTTGCACGTGTTCCAGCGCACACCGCATTGGGTACTGCCCAGAGCCGACCGCACCTTCGGTCGTTTCCAGCGCTGGCTGCTCGGGCTCAAACCGGCCTACACACTGCTGCGCTGGATGATCTACTGGCAATTCGAAACGCGGGTCATTGCCTTCAAGTATTCGAAACCGGCCGTGCGCATGGTCCAGCATCAAGCGCTACGCTTCCTCAAGCGCCAGGTGCCGGACGCCGAGCTACGGCGCAAGCTGACACCGGACTACACCATCGGCTGCAAACGGGTGATCCTGTCCAGCACGCTGTACCCGGCGCTGGGCCGGTCAAACGTCACGCTGCACAACCAGGAACAAGGCATCGCCTCCCTCGATGAGACCGGCATCGTCACCCGGGATGGCCAGCACATCGACGTGGATTTGATCGTCTGGTCCACCGGCTATGATGCTACTGACGGGGTGATTTCCTACCCGGTAACGGGAAAAAACGGCAACCGACTCAAGGATGTGTGGGCGCAATACCCTCGGGCCTACCTCGGCACCGCCCTGCCGGACTTTCCCAACCTGTTCATCGTTACCGGCCCCAACACCGGAATCGGCCATACATCGGCGCTGTTCATCATCGAATCCCAGATGAATTACATCCTCGATTGCATTCGTACCTTGAACGCACAAGGTTTAAGCAGCATCGAAGTTCGACCCGAAGCAGAACGTACCTACACTGAAATGATCCACCGTGAAATGGAACGCACGGTGTGGAAGTCAGGAGGTTGCCACAGTTGGTATCAAAGCAAGAGCGGTCATGTGATCGCCATGTTTCCAGGGTTCAGCTTCAGCTTTCATCGCTTGACCCGGGTACTGAAACCCGCCGATCACATTTTGTCCTGATCAGCAGTAGGGAGACGCGAAATGCTTTTATTGGTCGTCGTTATTGCGGTTTTCCTGGCCTGGAGCTGGTTGACCTACCCGGCCATCGGCTACTGGGTCTATGACTTGAACATGGCGGTCGAAGCCAAGCTGTACCGGTTGCACAAAATCGTCGTGCCAATACCCGAAATGACCGTTTCGACCTGGCAAGGCGGGCCTTACGAGGCGACCAGCAGTGTCTTGATGCTCCACGGTTTCAGTGCCGACAAGAACCTCTGGCTGCGTTTTGCCCGGCACTTTGTCGGCACCCATCGGGTGATCATCCCGGACATCGCCGGCCATGGCGAAACCGGCTTCAAGGCCGGTGGCGGCTATGACATCCCGCTGCAGGCCAAGCGGATGATCCAGTTGCTGGATGTTTGCGGTGTTGAGAAAGTTCATGTGATCGGCAATTCGATGGGCGGCTACATGGCTGCGTGGCTGGCGGCCCACTATCCGGATCGGATTGTCTCGGTGGCGCTGATCGACCCTGCCGGTGTCACTTCGCCCGAACCCAGCGATCTTGAGCGTCATTTGGCCAAAGGCCACAACCCGTTCCTGATCAACTCGCGCGAAGAGTTCCAGCGCTTCTACGCCATGACCATGGCGTCGCCGCCATGGGTGCCGAAACTGGTGCTGGATGCTGTTGCCCAGCGCTACGAACAGTCCAGGGATGATCTCGAAGAAATCTTCCGGGATTTTCGTGCCAGCCCGCCGATGGAACCCCACCTCCCCGACATCACCGCCCCCGCGCTGTTGCTTTGGGGCCGCAAGGACCGGTTGATCGACGTCAGCAGCGTGGCCATCTGGAGCAAGGGCATCGCCGATCTGCGCGTGGAAATCTGGGACGGCGTCGGCCACATGCCCATGGTCGAAGTGCCTGCCGGTTCAGCGCGTCTGTATCGGGACTTTTTGGCATCACTGCGCTCGGAAAGCCCTCAGGATCAACGGCTGCACTAAAGATGCAGTCCTTTGAAGAATGAAGTTCGTCAGAATCTTCGTTTGTCGGCGTCGTGGAAGGCTGCGATCTTTTCTCCCATCCTTCACGTCACCGCGCCAGGAATCCTGTTCATGAGCCACCCGAGTTTCGTCAGCCCAGACCTGATCCGCCAACGATTTTCCAAAGCGATGTCTGACATGTATCGCGAGGAAGTGCCGTTGTACGGCGCGTTGATGGCACTGGTGGAGCAAACCAACCGTCACGTGCTGGACAGCGATCCACAGGTTGCGAAACACCTGAACAGCACCGGTGAAATCGAACGCCTGGACCTGGAGCGCCACGGTGCGATCCGCGTCGGCACCGCCGAGGAACTGGCCACACTCGCCCGACTGTTTGCGGTGATGGGCATGCAACCGGTGGGTTACTACGACCTGACACCGGCCGGGGTGCCCGTGCATTCCACGGCGTTTCGCGCGGTGCACGAAGCAGCGTTGCAGGTCAGCCCGTTCCGGGTGTTCACCTCGCTGCTGCGTCTGGAACTGATTGAAGACCTTGAACTGCGGGCGTTCGCCCAGTCGGTGCTCGATCAGCGCTCGATTTTCACCCCTGCAGCCCTCAACCTCATTGATCGCGCCGAAACCCAAGGGGGCCTGACCGAACAGGAGGCGGATGAGTTCGTTGAGCAGGCACTGGAAACCTTCCGCTGGCACCACAGCGCCACGGTGACCGCCGAGCAATATCAACAACTCAGTGCCCAGCATCGTCTGATTGCCGACGTCGTGGCATTCAAGGGCCCGCACATTAATCACTTGACGCCTCGCACCCTTGATATCGACATCGTGCAGGCGCAAATGCCGGCCCATGGCATTACCCCCAAAGCGGTGATCGAAGGTCCGCCCCGCCGGCAGTGTCCGATCCTGCTGCGCCAAACCAGCTTCAAGGCTCTGGATGAGCCGATTGCCTTCACCGACCAGCACGAGACGCGTGGCAGCCACAGCGCCCGCTTTGGCGAGATCGAACAGCGTGGCGCGGCCCTCACACCCAAGGGCCGGGCGCTTTACGATCGCTTGCTGAATGCCGCGAGGGACGAATTGAAGGACTTCCCCAACGAAGCCAACGCCGCACGCTACAACGCCCTCATGACGCAGCATTTCAGCGAGTTTCCTGACACCTGGGAAGGCATCCGCCAGCAGGATCTGGCGTACTTTCGCTACTTCACGACAGGAAAAACCCTGGCCCCGGATGCACTGAAAGCCTCGACTCTGGAAGCGTTGCTCAGCAGCGGCTATCTGCGGATTGAACCGCTGGTGTACGAAGATTTTCTGCCGGTCAGTGCAGCGGGGATTTTTCAGTCGAACCTTGGGGACGCGGCACAAGCCCATTACGGCGAGCATCCCAATCAGCACGCCTTTGAGAAGGCCTTGGGACGATCGACCATTGATGAACTGACGTTGTATGCCGAATGTCAGCAGCGGTCGATCGAGCAGTGTTTGGCAATGCTGGAGAAGTAGGCGGTAAGCCATCCAACGGTTCCGCTTCGCCCGATAATGGCCTGGTGCCGTAATGCGCAAGAAATGGCGTATCACAGCACCATATCCGCGTTAAAAAAGGCTTGAAGCCGAACCTGTCAGGCCCTCCGGGCGAGCTCGTAAAACATTGCGCAGCGTAGCGCAGGTTTTTGCGCGCTTTTCTGGAAAAATCAGGTGATCCGGTCGCACAAAATTCACATAACCAACTGTTTTTATAGATATTTATTAGCCATGGCACAGACCTTGTTTAGGTCATTGGCCCGCAGGAGCCGTTTTTCCCGTGGGTCTCTCACCGTTCAGCAAGGAGCGCATTCATGGCAACACCCGCGTACATGTCCGTCACCGGCGAAAAACAAGGCTTGATCACTGCCGGCGCGTTCACAGCCGACTCTGTCGGCAACACTTATCAGGAAGGCCACGAAGACCAGGTCATGGTTCAGGCCTTCAGCCACGAAGTCATCATTCCGCGTGACGCACAATCCGGCCAGCCAACCGGTCAACGTATTCACAAACCCGCTGTGATCACTAAGGTGTTCGACAAGGCTTCGCCGCTACTGTTGGCGGCCCTGACCTCCGGCGAACTCATCACCAAAGTCGAAATCCAGTGGTTCCGTACCTCCGCTCAAGGTACTCAGGAACACTATTACTCCACTGTTCTGGAAGACGCGATCATCGTTGATATCAAGGACTACATGCACAACTGTCAAGACCCATCAAACTCGCACTTCACCCATTTACAGGACGTGCATTTCAGTTATCGCAAAATTACCTGGACTCACGAAGTCTCCGGCACTTCAGGTTCCGATGACTGGCGCTCCCCGATTGTAGGCTAGGTCTGGCTGGACCGCATAAACCATCGACCGGCCCTGCTGGTCGATGTGATTTTGAGAACTGCAAACAATAACTTGCCGACCGACACCAATCGGCTAATCGACAAAAACAATGAAAAAAAGAAATACCGAGCATGTATTCAGACAAAAAAAATGGCAACCATGCGGTTGCCATTTTTATTTTGAATCAGGGGCTTAGCTTATGAAGAAAGAGTCCGCCCAGTGCAAAGGCCTCGGCAATCCATGCACTGGTAAAGAGCCATGGCACTGAGCGAACGAGGGGTATTTTAGTAGAAGTAGCGGGATATGTCCGTATCGCGAAGATGAAATTTATCACATGATATTTAACTACATGTCGAATTAAATACTATGGGGCGAAATTTCCAAACTCACTTGTTCGTTCATTCAAGCGGGTTGTTCTTGTACAAAACTTGCACAAGAACAACCCACACATATAGAGCTACTACTCGATTTTAGTGCTTGCTGGTTACTGTGAGGATATCGGTGTACGTCACAATCACCGACTGGCCAACTTTCAGGTCTTTGAGTTTTGCCTGAACTTCCGGCTTCTTGACATCGACAGTCTTGGTATTGCCCTTCGGCCCTTCGAACGTCACCTGGTTCTTGGCCAAATCGATGTGGGTGATTTTCAGCTGGACTTGCACTTGGCGGTAAGCTTCGCCACCCGGGGTATCGCTGCCCGGTGCGGCACGAACTTCACCGGCGCGTTCGACGCTGCCTGGCAGGCCTTTGTCGATATCAGTATCGAGGTAGGCGGCGACGGCGCTAGTGACGCGGATGTCGACTTCATCGCCAGCCTTCAGCTTGTCGAGGTTTTTCGCTTTGTCGGTAAGCGTTACTGGAAACTCTTTGCCGTCCGGCCCCTTGAGCACCACATGATGGTTGGCAGGATCAACCGAAACGACTTTAGTGGCGACCACATCAGACACTACGACCTCAGACAGCGCAACGTCTTCGGCAACGGCGTTAAAACTGGCGGCGGACAGCAAAGTGGCGAGGGCGATGGCTTTGGTCAATGCATGGCGTTTCATAGGCAGAGCTTTCCCTGTGATAGATGGCAACAGACGGCGTACCACTAGGTTCAACGCCGCGTGTGCGATCAGCATAGACGTTGTACAGCGAGTGTTGGCAGTTTCTTGTGCAAGGGTTTCATCGCTCGGCGTGTTAATAGCGCTTTTCTTGAGCCAGATCAGTTCGCCTGCCTGCAAAAACATCGTGCCTCGCTCGATTTTTCGGGTGGCCGTGGCTCGCCGGAGTTGCGGGGCCGTCACTTGGAGTTCCGGCTGATTTCAATACCCGGTCATTTCCAGATAACCCCGCCCGGCATGACTGCCGCTCAAGCGCACCGGGCCTTCCCAGTAAGGAATGCGCAAATCCATCCACGCCTGGGTATTGAGCGCGTTGATCACGATATCGAGGTGTTTACCGGGGACTTTGATTGCCCAGCGCACCGGCATTGTCCGCCCGGCGACATTGGTGGCGTCCTGTGGAATGAGGGTGATGTCACTCGCGTGCAGCAACTGTGTCCGGCCCTCGGCGTCGATCCACGTCCCGGTGAGATAAGGCTCGCCGTCCTTTTGCCGCATGCGGTAAAGCATCACTTGCTCGCCGCTGTCCAGGTGCAGGGAAAACCAGTCCCAGCCGCTCTGGTTGGCGGTCAGCGGTTGGCTGCTCCATTCGCGATCGAGCCAGGCCGGGCCGCTGACCTGAACGCTTTTGCCGTCGATTTCCAATGTGCCGCTGGCCTGGAAAAACGGCTGGCTGTAGTAATACGAAGCCTGGCCCTGTTCGGATTTCTGGCTGAAGCCCTTTTCACCCTGAAGCACCAGCGGACGCGTCGACGTCAACTGCAATTGATAGCTGAACGTCTTGTCGCGTGCGCTCAGGTGCATCTGTGCCAGTGGGTTGTCCGCCGTGGCCTGACTGCTGAACTGCCAATCGTCGATCCATGCCTTGAACGGCCCAAGGCTGACCCCCGCCTGACCCACGCCGCCACGGGCATAGCGTTCGGCCGCATGATGCAGCGTCGCCGACGTCACGGCTGCGTGACCCAGCCAAATCGCTTGATTGCCCCAGCCCGCCTGCTCGGGCGCGGCCGTCAGGGCGCTGCGAAACAACGTCCATTGCGCGCCGAATTCGTTGCCTTGAGCATCCTTGAGATTGGCGGTGACGTACCACCACTCGATGCGAAAGCCGTCGTGGGGACCGTGATCCGCCGGAAAAATGAACGCACGGCCGGGCACAACCGGTGTGAATGTCGCAGCCTGGTTACCCAGGCCGGCGAAGCCTTTTTCATCCGGTGCGGGTTGATCGCAACCACTCGACAGCAGCGCCAGAATTAATACGCTGACCTTAATCCTCATGGGCAAACGTCCTCAACAGGTCCGCCGGTTGCGTGCGGTACAAACTGTACAGCGGCCACGCCGAAGCCAATAACGTCGCCAGCATTGCCAAACCCATCAGTTGCAACAATTGCAGCGGGAACACCCGCAGCGGCAGTTTCCAGCCAAAGGCCTGCACGTTGATGACCGTGTCCAGGCACCACGCCAACGCGATGCCCAGTGGCAACGCCAGCACCAAGGTCAGTAACGCCAGCAACCAGGTTTGCCCGAGGTTGAGCAGCATCAGTTGCCGACGCGTCACGCCCAGCGCCCACAGGGGTGCCAGTTGCCCGAGGCGGCTTTTGCTCTGGGTCAGCAGGCTGATGAACAGCGCCACGCCGGCCACGCACAACGTCAGGCTGTTGAGCGCGGCGGTGGCGGCAAAGGTGCGTTCGAAGACCTGCGTGGACCAGCCCTTGAGCCGCGCCTGATCGACAATCCGGCTGTCATCCAGGGTGAAACGCGCTTGAAGCGTTGTGACAAACCCGGGGATCGATGCCGGGTCGATGCGCAGGTTGAAGCGGTTCGGCGTGAGCTGTGGCCAGCCGCGCAGCAGGTGATCGATATTGACCAGGACATGGCCCTTGGGATTGCCATAGTCGGCATAGATCCCGACGATCTTCGGCGACCACGGGCCATTGGGTGTTGGCAAGGTCAGGTGATCGCCCAGTTTTACGTTCAGCCGCCGGGCCAATTGTTCACTGAGCATCACCGCGTCTTCCTTGGCCAACTGTTCCCACGCTCGCTCGCCCGACGCTTCCAGCAACGGCCAGTGCTCGCGATAGGTCGGGTGATCAATGATGCCAAACACCTCGGTCGGCCAGCCTTGCAGCTGAATCGATACCTGCCAGTTGGGCAGCACGGCCGCCAGTTGCGGCTGCTGATCGAGCCAGGTGTGCAGCTCCCGCGCCTGCGCCGGGCTTTGTGGATTGAGGTAGAGCTCGGCGGTCAGGCGATGTTCGAGCCAGTCGCTGAACGTCTGGCGGAATCCGGCGGTCATGCTGCCGGCGCCGATGTTCGCCGCCAGGGCCAGCAACAGCGCCATCAACGCCAGGCTCAGGGCTGGCAGTTGCTGGCGGCAATCGGCGAGAAACCATTGGCCGAGCACTGAGTGACTGCGTCGCAACGCGAGGTTCAGCGACGTACTGAGCGCCACCGGCAACGCCAGCGCTGCGCCGATCAACAGCGCGGCCATCAGCACGAAACCGCTGACCAGGCTGTCGCCGAAAATCAACGCCAGCAGTGCGATCACGCCCGTCAACGCTGCCACCCAACCCTGGCGTCGCAACCAGCGTGCGTGGGCCTGATGCCAGGCTTGCGGGTCGGCCAGCGCCAGCAAGGGCAAACGCGCCGCCCGCAGCAGGCTGTTGGCCCCGGCGAGCATGGCACCGAACAGGCTCAAGCCGATGCCGCTGAACCACCACAACGGGCTCAGGCTCAACTGCCCCGCTACTTCGGCGCCGTACAACCCGCGCAGGCTGGCGGCGACATCCGGCAGCAACACGCTCGCCAACAGGTAGCCGCTGGCGACACCGGCCACACCGCCGAGGAAGGCCAGCGCGCCCAGTTCCACGGCGAGACAGCTCAACAACATCCGCGCACTGACCCCACAGGCGCGCAGGGTTCGCAGCAAACCGCGTCGCTGCTCCAGTGCCAGGCCGATGGCGGCGTGCACGATAAACAGCCCGACCACGAACGACAGAACGCCCAGAGCATCAAGGTTCAAATGAAAACTCTCGGTCAGGCGCGCCAGGTTGTTTTCTTCGCCGCGGGTCTTGAGCTGGAGTTGTCCCTTGAGTTGATCGGGCAACGGCGCGGTGAAATCCTTCGGCAGCAGCAGGCGCGACAACTGATCCGGCAACCCCAGAATCTGCTGGGCGAATCCAATGTCCACCAGCAACAGACCAGGGGCCATGTCGGTTTGCACGTGCAGTGGCGGCAGCGCCTGACCGTTGACCGCCAGTGGACGATCAGCCTCGTGCAAGCCCAAGGCCTGCAAGGTCTGCGGCGAAATCCAGGTCTTGCCTGGCGGGCTGAAAAAATCGACCACCTGCTCAATCGCCAATGCCTGCCCGGCCACCGCAGTCCCCATCGGCAGCGACACGGGTTCGATGCCCATCAATTGCAAGCGCTGGTCTTCGTGGCCTTTGAGCGTCACGCGACCTTGCAGCACCGGCGACACCGGCCACCCCGCACGGCGCAGTTCGATAAACAGCTGCTGCGAGAACGTTCCGCCACCCGGCGCGCCGAGACTGGCCTGGGGTTCGCCGCCGATCAATTGACTGGCCCGGGCGTAGCTGTCCCGCGCCTGACTGTTGAGCGCCTGCACACCGGTCAGCAGGCTGGTGGCCAGCCACAACCCGGTCAACACACTGAAAAACTGCACCGGATGCTGTCGCCAATGACTGAGCAGCGCCCGCAGTGTTTCAGCAAAAATGCGCATATCAGTGCGCGTCCACACCGGCCAGGCGACCACCGTGCAGCACCACTTTTTCCGCCATGCGTGCGGCAACGCTGGGGCTGTGGGTGACCATCAACAGTGTTGTCGGGCTGTCATCGAGCAGTTCGAGCAGCAACTTCAAGACCTCACCACTAGTGGTTTCGTCGAGGCTGCCGGTGGGCTCGTCGGCCAGCAGCAGTTGGGGTTTCGAAGCCAATGCCCGACCCAGCGCAACCCGCTGCTGCTGGCCACCGGAGAGTTGTTCGGGATAGCGCTCAAGCAAATCACCCAATCCCAGGCGCTGCACCAGATGCGCCTGCCAGCGCGGGTCATGGCGACCGGCAAGCCGCGCCTGAAAGGCCAGGTTGTCCACTACGCGCAAACTGCCGATCAGGTTGAATTGCTGGAACACCAGCCCGATCTCGGTGCGTCGCCAGTGGGCCAGTTGCCCTTCTGTCATCCGTTCCAGCTGAAGTTCGCCGCTGCGGATGCTGCCGTGATCGACCTTGTCCAGCCCGGCGATCAGGTGCAGCAAAGTGCTCTTGCCACTGCCGGATTCGCCCATCAACGCCAGGCTGCTGCCAGGCTTGAGCGTCAGGTCGACGCCTTGCAGCACCGGCAAGGGTCCTTGCGGTGTGGCGTAGCTTTTGAAAACGCCGTGGACTTCGAGCATGGGCAAAACCCGTTCGATACGCGTGGGCCAAGGATAGCGGCCCTGAATGATTTTTGTCCGATACTGATGATCGGCCTGCCCGAGCACCGCCCTACCCTCGAGGCTGGTCTAACCATAACGATAACAATCGGAGACGCCATGCCTCGTTTCACTTTGAGCCCTCGTGGCCTGTTGGCCTGCCTGATCACTGTGTGCCTCGCGCAATCGGTGGTCGCCGCCGATGCGCCGGTCGCGGCCAGCGCCCTCACTGCTGCCAACAACGCCGCGGTGCTGCAACAACTGCCCTTCACTGATCGCACCGATTTCGAGTCAGTCAGCAAGGGCTTGATCGCGCCGTTCAAAGGCCAGGTCAAGACGGCCGAAGGCAAAGTCATCTGGGATATCCAGGCCTATGACTTCCTCGCCAAGGATCAGGCACCGGACTCGGTCAACCCCAGTCTGTGGCGTCTGGCACAGCTCAGCGCACATGCCGGTCTGTTCGAAGTCAGCCCGCGCCTGTATCAGGTGCGCGGCCTCGATCTGGCAAACATGACCATCATCGAAGGTGACGACGGCCTGATCATCATCGACCCGCTGACCATGGCCGAAACCGCCAAGGCTGCGCTGGATCTGTACTACCAGAACCGTCCACGCAAACCGGTGGTAGCGGTGATCTACAGCCACACCCACGTCGACCATTTCGGCGGTGTACGCGGGGTGATCGACGAGGCGGACGTCAAGGCCGGCAAGGTCAAGGTCTACGCCCCCGCCGGGTTCATGGAACACGTGATGAGCGAGAACGTGTTCGCCGGTAACGCCATGAGCCGTCGGGCGCAGTTCCAGTTCGGCAGCCTGCTGCCCCGTGGAGAAAAGGGCCAGGTCGACGCCGGCCTGGGCAAGAGCTCGCCGAGCGGCGGCACCGTCACGCTGATTCCGCCCACCGACCTGATCGAAAAAGAACTTGAGAGCCGCACCATCGCCGGCCTGGAGGTGGAATTCCAACTGACGCCAGGCACCGAAGCTCCAGCGGAGATGAACCTGTACCTGCCGCTGCTGCGCGCCTTGTGCATGGCCGAAAACGCCACGCAAATGATGCACAACATCCTCACCCCGCGCGGTGCGCAAGTGCGCGACGCCAAGGCCTGGGCGCAATATCTGGACGGCAGCCTGGCGCGTTATGGCGATAAGTCCGACGTGCTGTTTGCCCAGCACAACTGGCCGACCTGGGGCGGTGAACGCATCCGCACGTTCCTCGCCGATCAGCGCGACATGTACGCCTTCCTCAACGACCGCACCTTGCACTTGTTGAACCAGGGCCTGACGCCGCTGGAAATCGCCGACACGATCAAGAAGCTTCCCGGCAGCCTCGACCAGAAGTGGTACACCCGTGGTTACTACGGTTCGCTGAGTTTCAACACCCGCGCGGTGTATCAGCGCTACATGGGTTTCTATGACGGCAACCCGGCCAACCTCAATCCGCTGCCGCCGGTCGACACGGCGAAACGTTCGGTCGAGGCCATGGGCGGTGAAGCGGCGGTACTGGAGAAAATGCGCGCGGCGATGGCCAAGGGTGAATACCGCTGGGCGGCGCAGCTGGGCAATCAATTGCTGTTTGCCAACCCTGAAAACGGCGATGCCCACAAAGCCCAGGCCGAGACGCTGGAGCAAATGGGTTATCAAAGCGAGAACGCCACCTGGCGCAATATGTACCTGACCGGTGCCATGGAGCTGCGCAACGGCGTACCGCCCAATACCGGCACCTCGGTATCGGTGGATATGGTGCGGGCCATGAGCCCGGAGATGTTTTTCGACTTCCTGGCGATTCGCCTCGACAGTGAAAAAGCCGTCGGTCATGACCTGACCCTGAACTGGACCTTCGAGGATCAGAACAAGGACTTCAACCTGACCCTGCGCAATGGCGTGCTGACCCACCGCACCGGGCTCAATCCCCAAGCGGATGCCGGTGTCACCATGAGCAAGGCAACCCTGGAACAGATCAGTCTCAAGCAACTGGATATCCCGACGGCGATCCAGAAAGGCCTGATCAAATTGCAGGGCAATGGCAAGAAGCTCGGCGAATTGATGGGCAGCCTCGATACCTTTGCGCCGCAGTTCAATATCGTGACTCCGTAAATCAAAGCAAAAGATCGCAGCCTGCGGCACTCCTACGGTGACCGCCGCAAGCTGCAGTATTCCTTGTAGTAGCCGGCTTGCCGGCGAAGGCGGTCTCAAGCATTGCGCCGGGCACACGGCCCTCTTCGCTGGCAAGCCAGCTCCTACGAAGCGCCCGCGTGGCGGCATGATTCCATGTAGAAGCCAATTTGCGCAGTGAGGTGCAAGACGGTATCCGCCGTAGCTGCGATCTTTTCTTTAGGCTTGCTCAACCACCGGCATCCGCCAGCGCTGTTCAATCACTTCCTGCTTCGGCCCGTACAACCGCAAAATCACGGTAAACGCGCCCTTCTCCGGGGTCGGCAGCCAGTTGCTTGACGACGACGGCGCCGAATTTTGCAGGTCGAGCGTCAACCCACCGTCCGCGTCCATCTGCAAGTGATCGCGGCTGCTCAGGCAGTAACGGTCAATCGGATTGGCCACCAGTTGTCGGTCCGGCAGGTCGTACAGCGTCAACGACCAGAATTCGCTGGCCGGTGGCAATTGCCCCGGCGCAAAGCGCAGGCGATAACGACGCCCGCCCTGCAATGGCTGTCCTTGATTGTCCTGACGACTGCCGACGTAGAACGCCTCCTCCACACTGTTGCCGTAGATGCCGACATTCGCGGCGACGGCGCGGTTGAGGTAATTGCCATGCAGCACTTCGCGGGTGCCAAACAGGCCGAGGGTGCTGCGCGTCTGACTGACCGCCGTTCGCAGTTGCGCTTGCGCATCCTGAATGCCAGCGATCAGTGCCTCACGCACATCCGCTGGCAATGCTGCCGCATCGAACGCTTGGCCCGGCACGATGCCGATCCGGGCGAAACGTGCGCGCAAGGCCTGCTCCGATGGATGCACCGGGCACAGGCTGAGAATCTGATTCAGCGCCGCAATAAATCCCGGCCCCAACCCGGTCTTGCTGTCCCACGGTTGCCAGGCAATCGCAGGGGCGGCAACCGGTGGCGCACTGCCGGTGTACTCATGCAAAGAACGCAATTGGTACTGCTGCTGCAACGCGCGCACAGAGGGCAGATCCTCGGTATTTTTCAGACCGGTACGCCCCAGAACCATGACGATCTCGGTTTCGCTGCGCAGCACGGCCTTGATACCGGGCGGCGTTTGGCCTTGCCATTGCGGCCCGGCGACCAGGTAATCCCCCGCTTCGCGACCGGTGCTGAGCGCGCCGACATAGGCGAAGTTGTGGGTGTATTGGTCGACCAGTTGATGCACGTAGTAACGGTCCGCATCGACCGCCGGCACGCTCAACACTTGCGGCTCGCTGCGCAGGTCAAGCCAGGCCCAGGAATACGGCGTGTCATTATTCGGCGTGACGATGTCGCGGTTGCTCGGGGTGAACAACTCGCTGTAGTGACGAAAGCGATTGAAGCCGCCGACGTACTCCGGCGCGACCGGGTTGAGCGCCTGTTTTTCCATAGTCTGGTAGTGCATGAGCATCGGGTAGGCGTAGATCCACGCCTCCTGCGCGATCGCCCGCAGGTCATCGGAACCGGCCGCCAGCAACCAGCGCGGCAACATCAGGCTACCGCCCATTACGCCCATGCCGCCCAATACCTGGCGGCGACTGACGATTGAATTCATGGTTCGACCCTCGCAATGGTCGGCAAGCGATAACGGCCGTCCAGCGCCCCGTCTTTCGGCAAGTACAGGCGCAATAACAGGTTGAATGGGCCTTGAGGCGTTGGCAGCCAGTTGCCCTGCGGCGCATTTTCCGGCGCGTCGGATTGCAGGATCAGGGTCAGGCCGCCGTCGGCGTCGTACTGCAAGCCCGGGCTGCGATCCCCCAGGGCGTAACGCTGGATCGGGTTGGCCGCGAGCAATTGGGTCTTGCCGTCGTACAGGGTCAGCGACCAGAACGCGTTCACCGGCGGCAGTTGCCCGGCCGGAAAATGCAGGCGGTACGCATGTTGGCCATCGAGCAATTGACCTTGGGCGTCACGCAGCGCCATCGGGTACAGCGCTTCCACCGGATCGTTGGCGTAGATGTAGCGCCAGGCAACCGCGGCGCGGGTCAGGTCGTCGTCACCGAACTTGCCGACGTTGGTCGGTGAACGCAGCCAGCCCTGCTGTTCCACCGATATCTGGCTGGACGCTTGGCGCACTTGCTCGCGTCCCGCTTCGGCGCCTTGGGCAATGGCATCGCTCAAGTCCGCAGGCGGTTGAAATGCGACGCCAGGCTTCACGCCGATGGCGGCGAAACGGTCGAGCTTCTTCTGTTCACTGGCAGTCCATTGGTGCAACGGTGCCAATGCGTTGAAGGTATCGAACAGCGTCTGGGCGGGACCGTGCTTGGTGTCCTGATAAGCGGGCAGTTGCAGCGGTGCCAACGGTTCAGGCGCCGCGCGACCGCTCACTGTGGACAGGGGCTGCAACGCATAACTGCTCAAGACCTTGGCGGCGTCCTTCTGGTCGGCTTCACCCTTGACCTCGGTGCGCCCCAGCAGAAACACCAGACGACTCGGCGAGCGAATCACGCCGCTGAAACCCGACGGCACCTCACCCTGCCAGTCCGGCCCGGCGATCAGGAAGCGCCCGGCCTGATTGCCGGTGGCACGGGTGCCGATGTAATCGAGGTTGTTGGTGCGCATGTCGACCAGTTGAAAGCTGTAGTAACGGCCTTGCACGGCCGGCACGTCCAACACCATGGGCTCGCTGCGCAGGTCGAGCAAGGCTCGGGAATAGAAGGTGTCGTTGTTTGGCGAGACGACTTTGTTGTCTTGCGGGCCAAGCAAGCGCGGTTCGCCATAGAGCCGGTTGAACGGCAGTTTGGCGGCGATGGCGGTGAGCACTTTGTCGTGCTCGACGGTGGCGTAGGCAAACACGTAGGCCTCTTGGGCCAGCGCTTTCGCCTGGGGTTGGTCGAGGGTTTCTGCGTGAACGGTGCCCAGGCTTGCGCCCAGGGCCAGAGCGGATATCCAGTGGCGCATGGTTGATCTCCTTCCTCATAAACATCAGCACACACCCGTCCCTGTAGGAGCCCGGCTTGCCGGCGATGGCGATCTTACGGACGCCATCGCCGGCAAGCCGGGCTCCTACAAAGGGGTTTGCGGTGCACTTGGGCAAATCGCGTTATTTGGCCCAGCGCCGCAGGTCCGACGGGGTGTAGTCGTCGGTCTTGGCGGCGAAGCCGACGCGCATCGGTTCGGTCTCTTCGTTGGCCAGGCCACCGGCGTAGTAACGCCCGGAGATCAAGTCATACGAGGTTTCCAGCACGTTGTAGGTGAAGCCATGGTCGTACTGCTGAATCGCGTGCAGTTCGCCGCTGCGCCACAGTTCGCCGCGACTGTCGTACTGGTCCGACTGCGCGATCTGCCAGCTGTCCTCGTCCACATAGAACCGGCGTTTGGCGTAGATGTGCCGGGCGCCAGGCTTGAGGGTGGCTTCCACCACCCACACCCGATGTTTCTCGTAACGGGCCAGGTCCTGGTTGACGTGATTGGGTTTGATCACGGCGTCGTACTTGAGGTCGCGGCTGCCGATTTTGTAGCTGTTGTACGGGATGAACAGCTCCTGCTTGCCCACCAGTTTCCAGTCGAAACGATCCGGTGCGCCGTTGTAGCCGTCGATGTTGTCGGCGGTGATCAGGCCGTTGCTGTAACGGGCGCTGTTGTCGTACGCAATCATCGGCGCGCGGCGCACGCGACGTTGGCCCGGCAGGTATTGCCAGGCGGAGCGCGGTTCCGCGACCTGGTCGATCGGTTCATGCACCAGCACCGCTTCACCGGACAAACGCGCCGGTTCCAGCACTCGGCTCTTGAACATGAACAACACGTTGTTGCCCGGTTCCAGCCCGCCCACGGTGTCGGCGAAGTTGATCAGCGACTGGTTGCGCACGTAGCTGGTGGCGCCGTTTTCGCGCACCAGCGCCGAGCTACTGATGCGCTCGTAACTGCCGCCGCGGTAACGGGTCATGTGGTTCCACATCACCTCAAGACCTTCGGTGGGCAGCGGAAACGGAATGCCTTTGGCGTAGTCATGCAAACCGTTACCGCCATCGGCCATGCTGGTTTTGGCGACGTTGTCGCGGCTCACCGCCAGCACCTCCTTGGGCAGGTTGGCGCTGCGATGGGTCGGGTAGATGTTCATCTTGTAGGTATCGGGAAAACGCTTGAACAGCGCGATCTGCCCGGGGCTGAGAAATTTCTCGTACTGCGACAGGTTCTTTGCGGTCACGGTGAACAATGGCTTTTCAGCGGCATACGGATCGCTGTAACCGCCCTTGCTGTCGACGGTGCCGGCGTTGCTCGTCAGGCCTCCGGTCCAGGCCGGGATGCTGCCGTCGGCGTTGGCCGCCATTTCCGAACCCATGGGTGTCAGGGTCTTGCCCAGGGCCGCCGAGTCGGTGCCTTTGGCCTGTGCCAGGCCCACGGTGCAGGCCAGGGCCAGCACGCACATTTGCATACGCATAACGGTTCTCCTTAGAAGTCTGCCTTGAAGCTGACGGATGCGAAGTCGCGGTCGTCGAGGGTGCTGTAGTCGTTGGAACCGAAGAACGTGTTGTAAGCCAGTTCCACGCTGTAATCGTTCATGTAGACGCTGGTCAGGCTGACGCCCAACGCTTGCTGGCCTTCCTGGAACGGTCCCTGCGGATCGTACGAATAACCCTCGACGTCATGCCGCCAGTTGACGGCCGGAATCAGGTTGATGCCCGGCAACACGTCGCTGTATTCCAGGCTGGCGCGCAGGCGATAACCCCACGACCAATCGGTGGCAAAACCCTTGTCGGTGCAGTACTGATTGGTTACGCCCGAGGCGGCGGTGTTGCACGGTATGCCGTTGCGCGTCGAACTGCGGCCGAACGCGGCGTTGCGGCCCAGACGCTCGTCACCCAGATCGTCGATGTGCACGACACCGGCTTCACCAAACAGGCTCAGTCGCGTGGCACCCAGAATGTTGTCGATGGCCTGGGTCGCCGAAGCGGTCGCCTGCCATACGCCCTTGCGCTCCCACGCGTCAAAACGGTTGCCGCGGTTGACGTTGAACCCGGGCGGCAGTTGCACCCAGGAACTACCCGCCGCACCGGAGATCACCGCAACGTTGACGTCCGGCGCGTTGATCGCCAACGGCATGTTCGGGCGATAACTCACTTCACCAGCGAGGGAAATCCCGGTGATCGGCTCGACGCCATTGAGGCTGATGCCGTACAGACGAATGTCTTCCGGAAACGCCGCCGCGTAGCTCGGTGCCTGGATGCGGCCGGGGAAGGTTCCGCGAATGGCGGTGTTTTTCGCATCGAGAGTGAAGTACGGCAGACGCGAGTGATAGTTGATGAAGTAGACCGCCGCTTCGGCATCGTTCAGCGCCGGGATCATCTGGCGCAAGGCGAAGCCGAACTGACCATTGTCGGACGGTGATTCGTTGCCACGGGACGTCGCATACAACCCCGACGCCTGCATCTGTTGATCGGTCTGCACCTGGCTCAGGTACAGCGGCCCACAGCCCTTCTGGATCGCATCGCTGCTGGCGAAGAACGTGCCGCAACCGTCGAGCACGCTGGGGCGCCAGTTGTACTGGTAGAAGCCTTCGAGGTTGGTGGTGTCGGTCAGGCCGAAGCTGAAGGAAATCATCTCCACTGGCAACTGGCCTTCCTTGATTTCTACACCAGGTCGGTTGAACGCGGAAACATCCAGCGGGTTGATCACGTTGATGCCGTTCTGGATCAGCAGCGCCTCGCCCCAGGACAACACCTGGTTGCCGACTTTCACGTTCAGTGGGTGCTCGGCGATCTGGAAATCTTTCCAGACGTACGCATCGAGCATTTCAAAGCCCTTGAACTTCGACAGGTCATCCCAACCCGAATCGTCGAAATCCTTGAAGCGTCCCTGACGGGTTTCGTAAGCATGGTCGTACCAGTATTTGAAGCGAACGAACGCCCCCTGGCCCTGGCCATCGAGGCTGAAATCGGTGAGGCCCTTGAAGACCTGGGAGATGGGGTCGCCGTCCTCGAAGTTCAGCCGGTTGTCGTCGGCACTGACGCTGCTGCCATTGGCTCTCACGCCCTGCGCTTGCAGGGCGTTGGCGCGGGTCATCAGGCTTTTGTCAGGGCTTTGCGTGGACCAGCTGCTGCCCACGGACAGACTGGTCTTGGTCGACAGGCTCCAGTCTTCGTTGAGGTCGAAGGTGGTGGCGGACGCAGGGCCCGCGAGTACAGCAAGCACCGCCAGTGCAAGGGGTTGCGGGCGGGTGTGGCCAAGCCGGGTCAGTCGTTGGCGGACTGGGGCTGTGGCCGAGCGGTTTTTTATCATTATTAGGCTCCGGTCAGGGTTGCTCAGCTCTGACACGGTGCCTAAGTGTCAGCCATGACACGCAAGCGATGGCTGACAAAAAGTAATCATTGGGGGTTGGTTCAGGGTTTTGTGCATGCACAAATTATTCGAACGGCACCCAACCTGTAGGAGCAAGCTTGCTCGCGATGAGGCCGGTGCATCCAACATCGATGTTGACTGACAGACCGCCATCGCTGGCAAGCCAGCTCCTACAGTGTTTGCGTCGAACATGAATGATTCGAACGACACCAAGCCTGTAGGAGCAAGCTTGCTCGCGATGAGGCCGGTGCATCCAACATTGATGTTGGCTGACAGACCGCCATCGCTGGCAAGCCAGCTCCTACAGGTTCGAAGTACAGTCACAAAACCCAGATCGGCGCCAAGGCTACAACCCCAACCGAAACTGCTTGGGCGTAATCCCGAACTGTTTGCGAAAGGCCCGAATAAAATTACTCGGTTGCCGATACCCAAGGCGTTCGGCAATCCGCTCGATAGGCTGATCCCCTGCTGTCAACCAATGCCGCGCCATTTCCAGGCTGTCGCTGCGGCTGTGTTGCGCGGCAGACGCTTGCCAATGCCGCAACATGCCCTGATGCAAAAACGGATTGGCCCCCAGCAGCGTTTCATCAAGCCAGGCCAATGGCAGGCTCAGACACGGATGCGGCCCTTCGCGCACATCGACACCGACGCCACGCAACCACTGGCCCGCGGCTTGCTGCGCCGTCAGGCTGACGCTGGCAAACACCTCGCCGGGCGCCCGCCCAAGGCGCCGGGCAATGTTGCGCACCAGGCTCAGCGTCGCGGCGTCCAGGCCAAAAAAGTGCGGCTGCCGATCCGCGCTGCGCAGGTGCAGCTGCGCCTGTTCAGCGGTCTCTTCGACTTCGGCGATCACGTAGTTGGTCACCCGTGGCAAAAACTCGGTGAAGCACTCAAGACTCGCACGCAGGGTCGCGGCGGAGTCCAGCAGAATGTTCAAGCCCTGCAACGTGGTGGTCGCCATGCCATTGACCAACTCGCAGCCGAAAGAAGCCCCCGCACCCGCACGTTCGCATTCATTCCACAGGCGTTCGACCAGATGCGCGGGCACATGCGTCCCCTGCCCGTCCAACAGGGAAAGACTGATTCCGGCGCGCTCCAGCAATTGTTCCTCACACAGCCCGGACTGCCCGGCATGGCTGAGAATGGTGCGGGTGAAAGCACTGGAAATAAACGGTTGGCTGGTCATGGCAGGCTACGGCGAGAAGACAGGCATGTACTTATGCCAGTGTCTGTGATATCGATCCAATGCATTAAAAGTATCCGCTGAATGCAGGAGACGCATGATGGATCTACGACAGCTCCGCCACCTCGTGGCACTGGCCGATTACCGCAACTTTGGCCGCGCCGCCGAAGCGATCAATCTCAGCCAGCCTGCCTTCAGCCGTAGCATCCAGACCCTTGAACGGGACCTCGATTGCGCCCTCGTCGAGCGCAGCAGCCGCGAGTTTCGCCTGACCGGCCAGGGTGAGCTGGTGCTGCAACATGCCCGACGCCTACTCGCGGGCAGTCAGGCGTTGCACAACGAACTGACCCAGTACAACGGCCTGACCGGCGGTGAGCTGAAATTCGGTTGCGGCCCCTACCCGGCCCAACTGTTGGTGCCCGAGGCGCTGGCGGAATTTATCCAGGCGCATCCGGCGATCCGCATCAGTTTTGATCAGGGCGATTGGGAACAACTGGCGTTGTGGCTGCGCGAACAGCAGATCGAATTCCTGGTGGCGGACTCGCGCTACTTCACCGGCGATCCGCAGTATCAGGTGCACGTATTACGCCCCCGGCGCGGGCGGTTTTTTTGTCGTGTCGGTCATCCTTTGGCCCAGCGTGAAAACCTGTCCCTGCGTGCCCTGCTCGACTATGCGGTGGTCGGCACACGCATCCCGCCGATGATCCGCAAGATACTGGCCGATGTGCAGGGCGAACCGGACTTCAACCCCAGCGTGGAGTGCGCGCAATTCGACGCGATTCGCCGCGTGGTGATGCGCTCCGACGCGGTAGGGATCGCCACAGTGGAAGCCCTGGCTGAAATGGTCGATCAAGGCCTGATCTGTTTCCTGGAGTTCTCCGACGTGCCCAAGGATGATCCCGGCCTGCAACTGCATTACGGCATCGTCAGCCGCGCCGGGCATTCCCTGACACCCGCAGCACTGGCGATGGTCGATGCGATCCTGAGCGTTGACCGGCGTTTGCTGGCGTCGAATTAAGCGCGATCTCGGTGCCTGACAGCGCATTTGTGGCGAGCGAGCTTGCTCGCGCTGGGTTGCGCAGCGACCCCAAAAAACTGGCGCCTGCTTCGCAGTCCCAACGGGAGCAAGCTCCCTCGCCACAAATGATTATTCGCACGTGAATAAGTGAAAATCAGGCACGCCGTGCCAGCGCCTGCAACGCCCGCGGCTCGCCCAGGGCGCGCAGCAGGCAATGCATCGCTTCTTCGCGGCTGCGTTCGAAGCGGTAACGGGCCTCGATGTACAGCGCCAGTTTCAGCTCCACCGGTTCATCCAGTGGCAGCGGCACTTGCTGCAATCCCAGCACCGTGGCGACACGGCTCGGCAGGCTCATGCCGAAGGGCTGGCGGTCGGCAATCAGTTTGGCGGCCAGGGTGCTTTGGGTGCTCATCGCCAGGGTCCGGCGCAGGCCTTTGAGGCCAAGCTGCAAGTCCACCGGGCTGAGCCCGTCGCGGCGGCTGGAGATCTGAATCTGCGGTTGTTCCAGATAGGCTTGCAGGGAACGCGGTGGTTCCTTGAGCGCCGCGCCATAAGCGA
This sequence comes from Pseudomonas sp. Irchel s3f7, assembly GCF_900187615.1. Classification (GTDB taxonomy): domain Bacteria; phylum Pseudomonadota; class Gammaproteobacteria; order Pseudomonadales; family Pseudomonadaceae; genus Aquipseudomonas. Next base: position 206,819 of record NZ_FYDO01000004.1, read on the forward strand.
ACACGTAATGGTCGGCCGGCAGCGATTGCTTGTGCAGGCCGGCGAGCCCGGCCAGGGGCTGGTCGAGGTCGATGAGGATATCGAGTTTGCCGCTGGCCAGGTCCTGCAAGGCGTCGCGGCGCCGAGGCTGAAAGTAGCGCACCTGCCAGTCGGCGTGGGGCGATTCGAGCAAGGCATCGAGCAACACCGGTTGCAGACAATCCAGACAACTGATGCGCAGCAACGGGTTGTTCTGCCGCGCAGCGGGGATCATGCGCAAGCCATCGCGCAACGACTCCAGCGCCGCTCGCACGTAATCGGCCAGACGATGGGCGACCAGTGTCGGCGTCACCCCCAGACGACTCTTGATGAACAGCGGGTCGCCGCACAATTCGCGCAGGCGACGCAACGCATTGCTCATGGCCGGTTGCGACAGGCACATCACCTCGGCGGCACGGGTGACGCTGCGCTGCTGGTAGATCGCATCGAAGGCAAGCAAAAGGTTCAGGTCGAGCTGGCGTAAATCAAGCATGGTCTTGCTCCGGCAAATCGCTTAACGTCGGGCAGCCTAACCAGTGTTCCGAAACAAGCTGTGAGCCCTACATGACAAAAAGCGATCAGCCATTGCACGTTCAACCCTCAGCCAATGCGTTCTACGCCCCGACGTTGCTGCCGGCCATTGAAGAATTGCTCGCACGCGGGATTGCCCGTGAACGCATCGAAGACCTGTTTCGTCGCAGCCTGTTCGAATTGCGCACGCCGTTCATGCGCATACCGCTGTTCATGTCGCGACGCTTTTGGGCGTTTGCCCTGGAGCAGACGGGCGATCCGTTGATCGGTCTGGCGGCGGGTCGGCGCTTCGTTTCCACCGCCACCAATGGTCTGACCTATCTGTTCGACGTGGCTGCCTCACTGGACAGCGCCTGTGAGTATTTCGTGCGTTTCTTTCCGTTTTTCAACGGTCACTTTCAAGCGCAGATCGTGCGCGGTGAAAACAGTGTCGAGTTGCGCCTGCTCGACTGCGGCAGCGTCAAGACCCCTGCGGCGACCGCCGACTACATCCTCATCAGCCTGTGCAGCATGTTGCGGCGAAAATTCCTCGCCAGCGGGCTGGAGCGCGATCCGGTGCTGGGTGTCAGTCTGCCCGGACCCGCCCCCGCCAATTCTCAGGAACATGAACACGCCTTGCGCGCCACCGTGCAATGGCAGCAACCGCACTATTCGATTCACCTCGATCCTCAGCTGTTCGTCATCGCACTGACACCGGGCAATCATGAGCTGGAACAAACCCTGGTCGAACTGCTGGAGCAGACCCGGCGCAACAGCGAGCCCACCTTGCTGGAGCAAGTCAGCGACTACCTGATCGCCGATCTCGCCGATGCCAACTGGCAGCAGTTTTGCGCCGCCCATCATTTGCTCGAACGCACTGCAGCCCGGCGCTTGAAGGCACTGGGCTGGAGTTTTTCAGAGTTGCTGGATGAATACCGTCGCTGCCGCGCTGAAGACTTTTTGCAAGCGGCGGACCTGGAGTTGGTAGAGATTTCTGACCGGTTGGGCTACAGCGATGTGCAGAGTTTCAACCGTGCGTGTTTGCGGTGGCTGGGTTGTGCGCCGGGTGTGTACCGGATGCGCCGAAGCAAATAAGGTAGGGAGAACCGCGTCATGCGGTTCGCCCCGACAGGGTAATCAGGATTATTGATCGGATTTGATGGCGGTCCAGACTCGTGTGCGGACACGTTCGAGTTTTTGCGGCAACGGCTGCACGACGTAGAGCGTCTTCAACGCTTCGCTGGTCGGCGTCAGGTTCGGGTTGCCGGTGATCTCCTTGTTGATCAGCGGCAGCGAATCCTTATTGACGTTCGGGTATCCGAGGAAGTCGCTGATCGGTGCGATCACTTTCGGGTCCATCAAGTGATTGAGAAACTCGTGGGCTTCGGCAACGTTCTTCGCACTTTTTGGAATGGCGAACGTATCGAACCAGATCGGCGCGCCTTCTTTCGGCAGGCGCCAATCGACGACAACGCCGTTGCCCGCCTCTTTGGCGCGATTGCCGAATTGATAGAAGCTGCCGGAGTAGCCGATGGCGACGCAGATATCGCCGTTGGCGATGTCAGTCATGTATTTGGCCGAGTTGAAGTAGGTCACGTAAGGCCGAACCTTCAGCAACAGCGCCTTGGCTTTTTCGTAGTCATCCGGGTTCTGGCTGTTCGGGTCCAGGCCCAGGTAATGCAGGGCGATCGGCAGGATTTCCGACGGTGAATCGAGCATCGCTACGCCACACGACTTGAGCTTTTCCATGTTCTCGGGCTTGAACACCAGGTCCCAGCTGTCCACCGGCGCGTTTTCGCCCAATGCCGCCTTGACCTTGGCCGGGTTGAAGCCGATCAACACGGTGCCGTACATGTAAGGCATGCCGTACTGGTTGCCGGGGTCGTTCTTGTCCAGCAGCTTGAGCAGGGCCGGGTCCTGGTGCGCCCAGTTCGGCAGTTTCGACTTGTCGAGTTTCTGGAACACGCCAGCCTTGATCTGGGTTTCGATGAACTGGTTCGACGGCACTACAAGGTCGTAGCCCGAGTTACCGGTCAGCAACTTGGCTTCGAGGGATTCGTTGGTGTCGAAGGTGTCCCAGGTCACTTTGATCCCGGTGTCCTTGGCGAAATCCTTGGGCACGGACGGCAGGATGTAATCCGCCCAGTTGTACACGCGCAACTCGCGCTGTTCTGCCTGCACGGCACTGGCCAGCAGCGACAACCCGCAAACAGCGGCGCCCAGTATGCGTTTCATTGTGTCCATGGATTTTCCCCAAGTGTGGCGTGAGTTCGATGGTTTTTATGTTCTGTACACGGCAGCGGCCTTGAAAATGGCCAAGGGCAAGGATCTGGAGATTCTAGTTGTGGTTTGGGTGGTCGTTGCACTATCGGCAACCGGTGCCTGATTCTTGCCGACGGGGTGGCCGGAGCACAGCGTGGGGTTGGCCAAAAGGGGATCGTAATGGCCAATTTTGCTGTCCGGATGGATGCCACCGTCCCGATGAGGCGAACCCATCATCGCAGTGACACCCGATTCAGTGATTGAGCTGCGCTGGCTACAACCCTGGCAAAGCGCGCCAGGCCGGATTCTCGATCAGCACCGCCATGCCCTGCCCGCCGCCGACACAGGCGGCGGCAATGCCGTAACGCAGGTTGTGTGCGCGCAGTTGCCGGGCCAGGGTCATCACCAGGCGCAAGCCGCTGGCGGCCAACGGGTGACCGAGCGCAATTGAGCCGCCGTGGACGTTGAGTCGGGAACAGTCCAGTTCCAGCGCCTGCGCCACGGCGAGCACTTGGGCGGCCTGGGCTTCGTTGATTTCGAAGCGGTCAATCTGATCCAGATTCAGACCGCTGCGATGCAACAACAGGCGGATGGCCGGTGCCGGACCGATGCCCATGAACTCCGGCGCCACCCCCACCACGGCGCTCGCTCGCAGCAACGCCAGCGGCGTATCCCGACAGGCCGAAGCCGATCCGACCAGCGCCGCTGCGGCACCATCGACCACCGCACAACTGTTGCCGGCGGTTTGTACGCCCCCTTCGTGCACGGCGCGCAACCGGGCCAGTGCGGCGACATCGCCGGGGCGCGGATGGCTGTCTTCACTCACCGCTTCGATGCCGCGTGGCAGGCGAATGCTGCGCGGCTGATAGCCTGGCAGCTCAAAGGTTTGAGCACTCACGGCAACGATCTCGGGCGCCAGCCACCCCGCTTGCTGCGCCGCGAATGTGCGCTGATGGCTGGCACACGCGTAGGCGTCCACGGCGTCGCGGCTCAAGCCATAACGCCGCGCCAGGTTATCGGCGGTGGTGATCATGTCGACACCGGGAGCCGGGTCGTACAGTGCCTCCCACAGAAAATCCTTGAACTGCACCTCGGCACCCAGGCGAAAGCCACCGCGATGGGTGTAGGCCGCAATCGGATTGCGTGACATCGATTCGGCGGCCACGCACAGCGCCAGTTGCACGCCGTCATCCAGTTGCCTGGCGGCCTGGTGCAGCAGTTCGAAGCCGGTGGCACAAATACGCTGCACCCCCAACGCCGGAACCGATTGCGCCACGCCGCTGTAGAGGCCGATGTGCCGAGGCAGCATGTAGGCATCGAAACTGGCCTGGGCCACGGAGCCTGCGAGCACGCTGTCGACCGCCAGCGGATCGACATTGGCGCGGGCCAGCACTTCGCGTCCGACCTTGATGCCCAGGTCGATCGGCGAAACCTCGGCCAACGCACCGCCGAGGTCCACCCACGGCGTGCGCAGCGCATCGAAAATCGCCGCATCGGCAAAAGCCGAATACCGCCCGTTAGCGCTCATGATTTCGCACCCGCGCGCAAAATGCTCGGATCGAGCCCGCGATACAGCGCCTCGACCTTTTCCGCACGCCACTGCAATACCGCACGCTGATTGATCGAGCCCTTGTCGGTGATTTCACCCCGGTCAATAGACGCCGGCTCGTCGAGCAAGGCGATCCATTCCAGCCGACTGGCATTGCCCGTGGCCTCGCGATTGAGCCGCTGCAACCAATCGGCGAACCACTCGCGCACCGGCGCACTGGCCAACACTTCGCTGTCGCTGGCACTCGCCGCCAACCCTGACAGCCGTCGACATTCGAACATCCGCGCAAACACCAACGCGCCCAGGCACTCGCGATCCGGCGCGGTCACCACCAGGTCCTGAACATACGGCGAACCTTCGAGCACCGCACGATTTCGCAAAGGCCCGACGCTGACAAACACCCCGGACGACAGCTTGAAATCTTCAGCGATGCGCCCGTCGAACATCAGCCCCAATTGCGGATCACGCGGATCGGCAAGCTTGAGCGCATCACCGGAACAGTAATAGCCCTGCGCGTCGAACGCTTCGCGCGTCTGCTGCGGTGAGCGCCAGTAGCCGGGCATGATGTGCGGCCCGCGAAAGCGCCCTTCCAGCTTGCCGTCCACCGGCACCAGGCGCACCTCGCAACCGGGTGCCGGCAGGCCGACATAACCGGCCATGGACAACGGCCCGGTGGTGAAGGTGCAGGACGGCGAAGCCTCGGTCATGCCGAGCCCGGCCATCATGCGGATACGTTCACCGCAATGCTGTTCGCTGACGCGGTCGAGGCGGTCCCAGACGCTTTGCGACAGACCGGCCGCGGCGAAGAAAAACAGACTGATGCGCTTGAAAAAAATCTCGCGCAATTCGGCGTCCTGCTCCAGCGCCGAAGCCAATTCTTCCCAGCCTTTGGGCACGGTCAGGTAGGCGGTCGGCGACACGTCTTTGAGATTGCGCAGGGTTTGCGCAAAACCTTGCGCCGTCGGTTTACCGTCATCCAGATAAAAGCTGCCGCCGTTGTACAGCACGATGCCGACGTTGTGACTGCCGCCGAAGGTGTGGTTCCACGGCAGCCAGTCCACCAGCACCGGCGGTTCTTCGCCGAACACCGGGAACGTCTGCAACAGCATCTGTTGGTTGGAGCACAGCATGCGCTGGGTGGTGATCACCGCTTTGGGCAGTTTGGTCGAGCCGGAGGTGAACAGGAACTTGGCGATGCTGTCCGGTCCCGTACCGGCAAACGCGGCTTCGGCCTCGGCAGCACCCGGTTGTTCAAGCAGGCTGGCAAAGCTGACCTGGCTGCGCCCGGTGATGTGGCCACGAACCGTGATCAAAGGCGTTTCAGCCGGCAGCACCGCCTCGATGGCTCGCTGGTACGCCGCCGCATCGCTGACAAACACCAGGCCGGGTTGCAGCAAGTCGCAGACGTGCCGCAGTTTCGCGAAATCCTGGGACAGCAGCGAATAGGCCGGGGACACCGGGCAGTAGGGAATGCCCGCATACAGGGCGCCGAACGCCAGTTGCAAATGTTCAATGTCGTTGCCCGAAAGCAGCACCAGCGGTTTCTCTGCGCACAGGCCATAACTGAGCAAGCTCTGGGCAATGGCGCGAACGCTGTCGAGCATCTCGGCGTAGCTGACGCGGCGCCACTCACCGTCGGCCTGGCGGGCGGCGATGAAGGTTTGCTCGGGACGCACGTTGGCCCAATGCACCAGGCGATCGAGCAGTCGTGGCGGACACTCGGCCAATGGCTCCAGGGAACGCATGTGCAATGCGCCCTGCTGCTCTGTCACCTCGACCGCGGCGCGACCGATCGACACGTGACGATAGCGCGGCGCGCTGGCTTCGGTGTGGGGTTGCGATCTGAATTCGGAACTCACGTGCTTGTTCTCCATCAAGGCACGCTACCACCAAGCCGCACGAATGGGCATGGTGGTGGCTGCAGCCTTCTTATTGTTATTTCTGCGGTTCAGATCGGGTAGTGCCGCGGTCCATGCTGCAAGGTCACCCAGCGCAACTGGGTGAAATGCTCGATGGACGCCTTGCCGCCAAAGCTGCCGTAGCCGCTGGACTTGACCCCGCCGAAGGGCATTTGCGCTTCGTCGTGCACGGTCGGGCCATTGATATGACAGATGCCCGACTCGACCCGTTGGGCCAGCGCCAAAGCGCGCCCGGTGTCGCGGCTGAAGATCGCTGCCGACAATCCGAACTCGGAGTCGTTGGCCAGGCGCAGCAACGCTTCATCGCCCTCCCCGCGCAACATCACCGCCACCGGGCCGAAGGACTCTTCGCGGTACAGACGCATGGTTTCGTCGACGCCGTCGAGCAGGGTCGGCTGCAAAATGCTGCCTTCCAGCTGCCCGCCAATCACCAGCCGCGCACCCTTGGCGACGGCATCGTCGATCAGCGACTTGATGCGCGTGCCGGCACTGGCATCGACCAGTGAACCGAGCACCGAATCCGCCGCCGCAGGATCACCGGCGCGCAAGGTCTCGACCTTGGCCGCCAGTTTGGCGACGAAGGCATCGGCAACCTTGGCATCGACGATCAACCGTTCGGTGGACATGCAGATCTGGCCCTGATTGAAATACGCGCCGAAGGCTGCCGCCGCCACCGCTGCATCCAGGTCGGCATCATCGAGCACCAGCAACGGCGCTTTGCCGCCCAACTCAAGCAGCGCCGGTTTGAGGTGACGCGCCGAGAGTTCGCCGACAATGCGCCCGACGTGGGTTGAACCGGTGAAGTTGACCCGTCGCACCGCCGGGTTGGCGATCAGCCGTTCGACAATCGCCGCGGCATCGGCCGGGGCATTGCTGATGACGTTGACCACGCCATCGCCCAGACCTGCATCCTGCAGGACCTGACCGATCAACCGGTGCACGGCCGGGCTCAGTTCGGAAGCCTTGAGCACCACGGTATTGCCGCACGCCAGCGGCATGGCGATGGCACGGGTGGCGAGAATCACCGGGGCATTCCACGGGGCGATGCCCAGCACCACACCGCAGGGTTGGCGCAGGGCCATGGCAAAACTGCCGGGCACATCCGAAGGGATGACTTCGCCGTTGATCTGGGTGGTCATCGACGCCGCTTCACGCAGCATGTTGGCCGCCAGCCGCACGTTGAATCCGTACCAGTTGGCCATGGCCCCGGTCTCGCCGGCCGCTGCGATGAACTCGTCGCTGCGCGCCTGCAACTGCTCGGCGGCCTTGAGCAAACGGGTGCGACGTTCATTGGGCGCCAAAGCAGCCCAGGCGGGAAACGCCGCCTGAGCGGCAGCCACCGCGGCGTCGGCATCTTCCAGGGTGGCAGCGGCGACCCGCGACACCAATTCGCCGGTCACCGGGTTACGGCGTTCAAAGGTTCGACCGTCGCGGGCAGGAAGCGACTGGCCGCCAATCAACAGGGGCACGTCCAGCATGGTGATTCCTCTTTATTGTCTTTGTCGGGAATGCATTCGAGCGATACAGCGCGCCGGGGCGGACAGGCACCCGGCGATCAGTCTCAGCGCTTGTAGGCCTGCAGACCGGGCTTGATGCTCTTGTCGTCGAGGAACTGCTTCATGCCCTGCTCGCGGCCACCTTCGGTGTCGAGCAGCCGCGACTGGTCAAGCTTGGCGTACAGGTAGTCTTCGTTCTGCTCCCAGGTCAGCTCGCGGCAACGTTTGAAACCATGCTTGGCCGCACGCAGCACCACCGGGTTTTTCTCCAGCAGGTTGCGCGCCAGCTCGACAGTGACTTCACGCAGTTGCGCCAGCGGCACGCTTTCGTTGACCAGGCCCATCTCGGCGGCTTTCTGCCCACCGAAGGTCTTGCCGGTCATGATGTAGTACAGCGACTGACGATGGCCCACGGTGTCGGCCATGGCTTTGCTCACCAGGTTGCCCGGTGGAATGCCCCAGTTGATTTCCGAGAGGCCGAAGGTCGCTTCGTCGGCGCAGATCGCCAGGTCGCACGCCACCAATGGGCTGAAACCGCCACCGAAGCACCAGCCGTTGACCATCGCGATGGTCGGCTTGGCGTACATGCGCAGCAGTTTCCACTGCCATTGCGAGGCTTCGCGGCGGATTTTTTCCTGAAGGATTTCCGGGCCCGCATCCACTTCGCGGAAGTACTCCTTGAGGTCCATGCCCGCGGTCCAGGCGTCGCCGGCACCGGTCAGTACCAACACGCCGGCTGCCGGATCCTGCTCCAGGGTTTCCAGCACATCGATCATTTCGCGGTTGAGCGTCGGGCTCATGGCGTTGCGTTTTTCCGGGCGATTGAGGATGACCCACGCGATGCCTTCTTCCACTTCGACTTTGACGGTTGTCCAGCGACCTTCGTAATTGCTCATGGCGATGCTCTCTTGTTCTTGGCTTGAAGATGACTGGAAATTAAAGGAGCAATTTAGTTATGTCAATTAACTATTATTCAAATTAACCATTTTTCCTTCTCAGAAAAAAAGCCCTCACGCCCATCATCAATTACCACAGCCATAGCTATCGGTGGCCAACCCCGGCAAACTAGATAGCCTTGTTAACCTCTACTTCTTCAGGATTCACCTGCCATGGCCAAGTCTTCTCCTACCGCCGACCTGAGCGAGTCCCCGCCCGTCGATGCCCAGACGCAGGCACCGCTGGATTCAGCGCTGGACGATTTGATCGGGTACGCCATGCGCCGGGCTCAACTCAAACTGTTCCAGAACCTGATCGGTCGTCTTTCTGCCCACGATCTGCGCCCTGCCCAGTTCTCGGCCCTGGCGATCATCGACCAGAACCCCGGTCTGATGCAGGCCGACCTGGCCCGCGCATTGGCCATCGAGCCGCCCCAAGTGGTGCCGCTGCTCAACAAACTGGAAAGCCGCGCACTGGCGGTGCGGGTGCGCTGCAAACCGGACAAACGCTCCTATGGGATCTTCCTGAGCAAGACTGGCGAAACCCTGCTCAAGGAGCTCAAGCAGATCGCTGCGCAGAGCGATTTCGACTCCACGTCAGCGCTGACCGGCGGGGAACGCGAAGAACTGCTGCGCCTGCTGAAGAAGGTTTATCAGGACTGAACGGGAAATGCCGGCGCACCCCCGACGGGTGGCCGGCCAGGAACATCGAACAACCCGGCGCTACCAGATCGGCAAGGTGTAGAGCACCTGGAAGCGGGTCTGGTTTTCATCACGAAAGGCCGTACCGCTCGGGAAGTCATTGCGATAAATCGCCTTGCGCGCCAACAGCCCGACGTTTTTCAGCGGACCGCTCTGGATCACGTAACCCAGTTCCATCTGGAACTCGCGCTCCTTGCGGTCCTCGGCGTTGAAGGCCGCCAACTCGATATTGTCACCGCGCACGTAACGCAACCTTCCCTTCAAACCGGGCACCCCGGACGCCACGAAGTCGTAGTCATAGATCGCTTGCCAGGTGCGCTCCTTGGCATTGAGAAAATCCGAAGCCATGGTCTGTTCGCTCATGCCCATCAACTCGGTGCCGGAGATGTAGGGCGTTGCGGTGTCGCCGCTCGAATGCATGTAGCCAAGGCTCACACGGTGCCCGCCGAGGCGGTAGCCGAACAATGCCGAAAGGTTGATGTTGTCCACTTCACCCGCTTTGGCGGCGCCATCCTCACGGCTGAAAAAACTGCGCAAGTCAGTGGTGAACACACCTTCGCCGAGCGGCAGGTTGTGCAGCAGCGCCAGGGTGTCCTGTTGGTACAGGTCGGCCACCTCGGCATGGTAGGCGCGCAGACTGAGTTCTTTGTTGACCTGATAATCGCCCCCCACGTACGCCAGATGCGAGGTGGTGGCGGCGCCGTTGAATCGCCGGTTTGGCGTGGCGATGCTCATGGCCTGATAGTCCGTGGAATCGCGCTTGTTGATGCGATCGATGTAGCCGGTGTTGAAAGTCAGGCCGTCGAAATCTTTGGAACTGAGCGTGGTGCCGCGAAAGGTCTGTGGCAACAGGCGCGATGGGCTGGCGAAAGCGAACGGCAGGAAAATCGAGACATCGCCGCTCTTCACCGTGGATTGGGCAAATCTCAGTTTGGCCGTCGGGGCGAGCCGCGAATACTCATCCGCCGCACGCTTGTCGCTGGCCGACACCGGCAACAGCTCGGTGCCGCTGCGATCCGGCGCAGAGTCGAGCTTGACCCCCAGTAACCCACGAACGTCCAGGCCGAAACCCACAACCCCTTCGGTATAGCCCGACTCCATGCCCAGGATGAAACCCTGGGCCCATTCCCGCGCAGCGGATTTGGCCCCGCCATCCTTGTAGTCACGGTCCAGGTAGTAATTGCGCAGGGTCAAGTTGCCGTGGCTGTCCTCGATGAAACCCGCTGCATGCGAATGCAAGGGCTGGACGCTGAAGCCGAGAAGCGCCAGGAGCAACCCTGGATTAACGCGGGACACACAGGAAACAGACGCCGGTGCTTCGGCGTTGACGGGGTGTTTTGGCATGTTCGATATCCATTTTTATTGTTGTGCTGGATGCCTGACGACCACAGGGCAATCGGCTTCGTGGACAGAGAATGGAAACAGCCGAGGGTGATCGTCAATCGCAGATAGCCGATAATCGAACATTAATATTCTTATCTATTTTTAGGTAAAATCATCATAAATCAATCAATCGATTGTTTTTAAAGGTTTTTATTCAGTGAATTATGCCTTTTAAGAGGTCGTTCATTTTTTAGTTATATTTGTTATCTTAATCATCAGCCATTACATCCAGCGTGCCGGAGTGCAAAGGAATGGCTCGACTCCACAACAAAAACAACAACGAGGTTCACCCATGGACAGTCCATCGCGTCGCTCGACGCTGACTATCGCTTTGTGCTTTATCGTTGCGCTGATCGAAGGGTTCGATCTGCAAGCTGCCGGCACCGCTGCCGCCGGATTGCGCCAAAGCTTTGCCCTGGACCCGAAAATGATGGGCTGGGTCTTCAGTGCAGGGATCATCGGTTTGCTGCCCGGTGCATTTTTTGGCGGCTGGGGGGCCGATCGCATCGGCCGCAAGAAAATCCTGGTCGGCGCCGTGCTGCTGTTCGGCCTGTTCTCGCTCTGCACCGCCTATGTCGAAACCTACAGCGGTCTGTTGCTGGTGCGCTTCATGACCGGCCTGGGCCTGGGTGCCGCCCTGCCCAACCTGATTGCCTTGTGTGCCGAGGCCGTCAGCGAACGCAAACGCGGCACCGCCATCAGCGTCATGTATTGCGGCGTACCCTTGGGCGGCGCATTGGCGGCCGTAGTGGCGATGTTCTCCAGCGAACACTGGCAGACCACCTTTATCATCGGCGGCCTGACGCCTTTGCTGGTGGTGCCGTTGATGGCCCTGCTGTTGCCCGAATCCACGGCGTTCCGCCAGCAACATGTCACGACCGAAGGCCCCCGCTCTTCCACCGGCCGGGCGCTGTTCGGCGAAGGTCGCGCGCGCAACACCCTGGCCTTGTGGCTAAGCTACTTCTTCACCCTGACCGTGATGTACATGCTGCTCAACTGGCTGCCGTCGCTGCTGTTGGCGCAGGGTTTCACCAAACCCCAGGCCGGCATGGTGCAGATGTTGTTCAACATTGGCGGTGCGATCGGCTCGCTGCTGGGCGGTATGCTGCTCGACCGTGGCAACGGCCTGAAGGTCGTACTGTTCGTGTACGCCGGTTTGCTGGCGGCACTGGCCGGAGTCGGCCTGTCGGTGGGTATTGTGCAAATGGCGATTGCCGGGTTTGCGGTCGGGCTGTTTGTCATGGCAGCGCAACTGGTGCTGTACGCCCTGGCGCCTCCGTCCTACCCGACCTCGGTACGCGCCACCGGTGTCGGTGCAGCGGTGGCCATCGGTCGTCTGGGTTCGGTCGCCGGGCCTTTGGCCGCCGGGCAGATTCTCGCCGCGGGCGCAGGTACTGCCGGAGTGCTGCTGGCGACTTCACCGGGACTGGTGATTGCGGCGCTGTCGATCATCACCGTGATTGCCCGTAGCGGAGCCAGCACCGAGGCGCAACCGGAAGCTGCAAACTGACTGCATTTGATGAACCAGTGGCGAGGGAGCTTGCTCCCGCTGGGCAGCGAAGCGGCCCCGGCTCTTCATCTGAAAAGCAGGGACTGCTGCGCAGTCCAGCGGGAGCAAGCTCCCTCGCCACACTATTTTGTTTAGTCTCAGGCTGCGATCTTTTGATCTTCGACATGCACACCAAATTTCAGGCAAAAAAAATCCCAGGCAGCTGATGGACGCCCGGGATTTAAAAATGCATAAACCGTGGTGGTGAACGCGGCGCGGATATTACGGAATATTTCAGCCTGTAACAAGATATTTTTACTCACTATCCAGTTACTAACCTTTATAAGCCTTTAAATATCCACACATTTTCTATGCCCCATCACAGGAACCAACGGTACTCACGCGCACTGATGTCATGCAGAAATGCCAGATGATCCTGACGCTTGTTTTCGCAGTAAACATCCACGAACTCCGCGCCCAGGCCTTCGCGCAGTGGCGCATGGTTTTGCATGGACTGCACGGCGTCGAGCATTTCCAACGGAAATTCGATACCACTGGTACGGTCTTCGTTGAGCGGTGCAATCGGCTCTCGCTCCCCTTCCAGCCCTTGCTCCAATCCCACCAGAATGGCTGCGAGTGCCAGGTACGGGTTGGCATCGGCGCCCGCCAGGCGATGTTCGATACGTAGATTCTTGAGGTCTGACTCGGGTATCCGCAGGCACGCATCCCGGTCTTCAAAGCCCCAACTGGCACGGGACGCGACGTTCACTGTGCCGCTCAAGCGGCGCAAGGCGTTGTGGTTCGGCGCAAAAATCGGCATGCAGTGCGGTAACACGTCCAGGCAACCGGCCACGGCGTGACGCAACGCGCGCTGACCGTTCGCAGCCAACAGGTTGTTGCCGGCCTTGTCGTACAGGCTCACGTGCACGTGCATGCCGCTGCCCGGGTGCTGCAAATAAGGTTTGGCCATGAAACTGGCGCGGTAGTTGTGTTTGAGCGCCACGCCCCGGGTGCTGCGGCAAAACAGGGCCGCCCAGTCGGCGGCGCGCAGGCCGTCATCGCAATGCCCGAAATTGATTTCGAATTGACCGGGGCCAAGTTCGGCGGTGATCACCGTGGCATCGACGCCCTGAGCCCTTGCGGTCTCGACCATTTCATCAAGCACCGGAGCGAACCGCGACAGGCGTTCGATGTGCATGTTCGGCTGGTCATCCGCGTCGCCGGTCAGGTCATCGCGGGGGAACTGCGGCAGACCCTCCTTCAAGCGGCTGTCAAACAGATAGAACTCCAGCTCGAACGCCACCACCGGAAAAATACCTTTGCGGTGCAGGCGTCCCAGTACCTGCGCCAGCACTTCGCGGGGTTCGAATTCGATGGGCTTTTCGGTACCGTCCGAGGTAATCAACATCTGGCCCAGGGGCTGCTTTTCCCAGCTCACCAATTTCAGCGTGCCGGGCACCAGACGGCGCAGCGCGTCCGGGTCACCGTCGTTGAAGCAGTAGTCACCGATCTTGAACAACCCACCCTGCGTCCCCAGCAGCACGCAGTTTTGCGGCAACTTGAGTGCACTGCCCGCCGCGACTTTTTCCAGCATTTCAATCGGGTAGCGCTTGCCGTAGAAATGCCCCGGGATGTCCAGGGAGATGAGGTCGACGTATCGCACTTCGGGGTTGCAGTGGCGGAAGTTGCGAACCTCGGCCAGCAGTTCAGAGCACACAGCATCCATCATTTCATTCCTTGTTGTTTTCAGGTGTAAACCCAAAGCACGCGGGTCGGTTGATCGGAAAGGTTGCCGTAGCGGCAGTGCGCATGGCTGGCCAGTTGAAAGCTGTCGCCGGTTCGCAGGGTCACCGGGGCGTTGTCATCGAGCCACAGGGTCAACTCCCCTTCCAGCACGTAACCGCCCTGCTCGGAGCTGTCCTTCATGTGCCGGTCACCGCTGCTGGCGCCGGGTTCGAGCTGGCTTTCGAGCATCGAAAACGACGCGCGCATCTTGGGCGAGACCAGGATGTCGGTGATGCCGTCGGCGTAGTACAACGTGCGACGCTCATCCGGGCGGGTGACCCACGGCAACGCCATGGGCTTGGGCAGGCTGTAGAAATACGTGGTCGGCACGCCCAGGGTTTCGCTGATGGCGGTCAAGTCCGCCACGGTCGGGCGCGACAGTCCACGCTCGACCTGGGACAGGAATCCGACGGAGCGACCGATTTTGTCCGCCAGCTCCTTGAGCGTGTACTTTTTATGCTTGCGCAGGTCCTGGATCAGGATCGCCAGCGCCGAGATTTCTTCTTGCATGTCCATCTAGAGGCTTCCAGAAAGTGTCGCTTCAAATGCTGTCGCGCAGCCGATACCAGGCCTTGCCGATGGCTTCCAGCGGTGCCGCGAAGTATTTACCGCCGGGAAAACTGCCGTTGTTCAAGCCTTGGTACAGGGACAACTCGTCCGGCTGGCCCAGAATTGCGTCGGAGATCGCCCGCGCCCCGGCCAGTGTCGGCAGCACGCCATGCCCGGAGTAGCCCTGCATCCAGTACAGACCGCCGCGACGGCCAAGATCCGGGGTGCGCTTGAGGGTCAGGTCGATGTGCCCGCCCCAGGCGAACTCCAACTCGACACCGGTGAGCTGGGGAAATACGCGTTCGAGAAACGGCCGGGTAGCGGCGGCGATGTCCCTGGGCATGCCGCCCAGATAGGTGCAGCCACCGCCGAACAGCAGGCGGTTGTCCGGCGTGCGCCGAAAGTAATCGAGGACGAACTGATTGTCGGTGACGCACACATTGCTTGGCAGCAACGCAGTGGCCAGATCCTTCGTCAGCGGCTCGGTTGCGACCTGATAGGTGCCGACCGGCAACACGCAACTCGCCAGCTGCGGATCAAGTTGATCGAGGTAAGCGTTGCACGCCAGCACCAACACATCGGCGCGAATACGGCCGCGCTCGGTGGTCACCACGTACCCGTCACCCTCCTCGCGATAGTTCAGCGCCTTGCTGAGTTCATGGATGCGGCCACCGGCCTGCTCGATGGCATCCGCCAGGCCGAGGGCCAGTTTCAACGGATTCAAATGCCCGCCTTCGGGATCGAACAATCCGGCCTGATAACGCGCACTGGCCACCCACTGCGGTAAATCACGGCGCTCGATAAATTGCAGGCCGTCGTGGCCCCACTTGTGGCTGGCCTCGTGCTGCCACTCGGTCAGCAGGTTCACCCGGCGCGGCATCACCGACGTCCACAGGTGGCCGGCGCGGTAGTCGCAATCAAAACCATGGCGTCCGGGCAAATCGCGCAGCTCCCGCGCCGCCCAACGCATGCCGTCCCACAAACGCCGCGCCCGTTCATAGCCCAGCGCCGCTTCCAGCGGTGGCATGTCGCACGACCAACCGAGAATGGCCTGGCCGCCATTGCGCCCGGAAGCCGCCCAGGCGACCCGACTGGCTTCCAGCACCGTGACGCGCTTGCCGGCCAACGCCAGGCGCAAGGCCGTATGCAATCCGCTGAAACCGGCGCCGATGATCACCACGTCGGTGTCCTGCTCGCCTTCCAGCGCCGCGCGATCTACCAGCCGATCAGTGCACGTGTGGGCGTAGTAACTGGCGACATGCTGCGTAGACTGCTGAAACATACGGCCCCATGAAATTTTCTATTTATAATTTCATGAAAAGTTACACGATAAATTTCACGCAAGCAATTCGAGCCAAAAAAATCCCGCCCGGGAGAGTCCGGGCGGGATTTTTCGGTTCAGTCACGCGTATCAGGCAATCGGAAGACGCAAAGCCCCGCCGGAGTTCGGCGTTGAAGTGGAAAACTGGATGAGCGATCGGCGGGAAAAGAAAAGCGCAACTCAAGACGCCCCGCTCATCCCGGTGACCACTCTCGGCGATTGATGCTTAAAGACAGTCGCGCACCGCTTGACGCAGTGCGCCTGATTTCGCCCAGGGTGGTCCCTGATACAGCGACACCCGGCTACCGTCCTTGGACTTGACGATGTCGAGCACTTCGTCAGCGCTGATCATGCCTGGCGCGGTTATCCGGTAACCGTTGGAAATCGAAACCTGGCTCGTCTTCGATACCTCATGCTGCCAAAGTGGCAATACGCACGCCGCAAACTCCTTGGGCGGCTTTTCACTGTATTTGCTGACATTCGGTTCACCCGGCACCACTGACGCTGGCAACGAACACCCGGCCAGCAACGCCAGCACGCTTCCCCCCATCAACATCCTCATGATGTGTCCTTAAGTCCTGAAAAAGAAAATGTAGCGCGTCGCCGCTTGGTCATCTATCAGCCAATCATATTGTCAGCGGCTGTCATGGATGCCATTTCTGATGTTTAGTTCCTCTCGTTAAGATAGGCCATCCATCGTTCATACGCTTCATGCTGCCATCGGGTAACCCGCTCCCACTCCGGCCCGCTGAGTTGATGGGCTGAAATCAGCTTCATCATCTCGGTGGTGGACGCGTTCAGATCATTCATCAACTCATGGGCCCGGGCCCTGAATTCATCGGTAGTGGTCATTTGACGTCGCCCCGCCCTGCTGAAATGCCTGCACGTGAGTAGGACAGCGGATTCGACCGTTCGCGTGCATTTTCCCGACCAAAGGGAACCTCGATCAATCAGACAAATACAACGTCCCGACCCGCAAACAGGTCTAAAATTTTGGAGTGCAGAATAAGGAGATCGACATGTGGCTTAACGAACAGGAACAGCAGCTTCGGCGCGATCTGCAAGGGCTCGCATCCGATTTACGCTGGTCAGCGGTGGAGCTTTTACGTATCGAGCAACAATTGCGGCTGGCCGGGAATGAAGCCGATGCGCAAGCCGTCCAGAGGCTGTGTGCGCTATTCCAGGGCGATGAAGAAAAACTGTCGGGCTATGCCGAGGAAGTGAAGGCCAAACTCATCAGCCGGAACCGGCAAGAGCAAGGCGCAAGTCCCAAAGACGCATGACAAAAGCCCCAGCGAACCGGGGCTTAAAAGCTGCTTCATTGTGTCTGCTGGTTGCCCGAAGACTTGCCGGCGCGAGCGCGGGCCTTGTAGCCGGGTAACGAGGCGGCAAACGCCAGCGCTTCCTCCCGGCTGTCGAACGAGCCAAGCCGGTCACCCTGGGTGCAAACCCGCCAGGGACCGTTGTTTACGCTGAGTACGTCGTAACCGTTCATGTGCATTTTATTCAGCATCGGTACGCTCATGGTCACCTCCTTCTCGACAGTGATATCAGGTGGACTTGCTTACCTTACACCCACCGTTCTCCAAAATACCGACCAGACGTCGCCGCATAAATTCCTCATTTAAATTGCACTGCGAGCGGTAAATTCAGCTCAAACTGCTTCGACAACAGCGCATAGGGGCTCGGCCCTGATGTTGCAATTTTGTGCCTGCTCGATGACATGTCGGGGTAACCCATGAAAATTCGCGCAACGGTCATTTGTGAGCAGGACCGGCACGTGCTTCTGGTGCGCAAGGCGGGAAGTCGCTGGACGTTGCCGGGCGGCAAGGTCGAATGGGGGGAAACCGTGGCCGGCGCTGCCGTCCGCGAACTGGAGGAAGAAACCGGGTTGCACGTTGATGAGCTGGTTTACCTGATGGAATTCGAATCAGGCAGCACGCGACACCACGTCTATGAGGTGTCGGTGCTGAACCTGCATCAGGCCCGGCCGCAAAACGAGATCATCGATTGCCTCTGGCATCCGCTGGAAACGGTTCACAACCTGAACATCAGCGACGCAACGCAGAGCATCGTCAGAGCGTTTCTGCGTCGCCTGTAGCCCCAGCGAACGTTAACCCAGGTCGCCACCGCCCACGGGCATGACCATGCCTGTGATGTAAGACGCCTCGTCGCTGGCCAGAAACAGAATGGCGCCAACCTGCTCATCCAGCGTGCCGTAGCGCTTCATCAAACTGCTGTCCAGGGTTTGATCGACGATTTGCTGATACCAGACCTTCTCCTGCTCACTCTGCTCGGCGTCGTTGCGGGGAATACGCCGCGGTGGCGCTTCGGTGCCACCGGGCGCCGTGGCGTTGACTCGCACACCGCGGCCGGCGGTTTCGAACGCCAGACAGGCAGTCAGCGCATTCACCCCGCCCTTCGCCGCACCGTACGGCACGCGGTTGACGCTGCGCGTGGCAATGGACGAAACGTTGACGATCGCGCCACTGCCCTGCTCCAGCATGACCGGCAGCGCGGCGTGGCAGCACCACAACGTCGGAAACAACGAACGACGGACCTCAGCCTCGATCTGCGACGCTTCGTAGTGCTCGAACGGCTTGGCCCAGATCGTACCGCCGACGTTATTGACCAGCACATCGAGGCGCCCGAAATGCTTGACGGCGGCTTGCATCACGCGGCTGCATTCTTCGTATTGCTCGAGGTCGGCGGTCAGGGCCAGGACCTGAGTGGTCGGTGCCAGCTGTTGTTGCACTTCGAACACCAGGTCTGAACGATCCACCAGGATCAGCTTCGCCCCTTCGGCGGCCATACGCTCGGCCACCCGGCGCCCGATGCCTTGGGCTGCGCCGGTGATCAGCGCGACTTTTTCGTGGAATCTGTTCATGAACACCTCAAGATCTGAATGACGACACCGGACCCCGTAGGAGCGTCGCAGCAGAGAAAACTCACGCCGCGCTGGCGGCGAATTTCTCAAAGTAGAAGTTCGCAGGCTTGATGCCTTGCTCGCGGATGAACTGGCTGACCGCCTCGACCATCGGCGGCGGGCCGCACAGGTAGACGTCGACGTCGCCATCGTTCAGATGCTTTGGCTCGATGTGCTGGGTCACGTAGCCCTTGAGCGGGTGCTGGCTGTCCGGGCTGGCGACGCAAGCGCTGAAGCTGAAATTCGGGATGCGCGCAGCGAAGCCTTCCAGGCGATCGAGTTCCACCAGGTCGAAATCATGGGTCACGCCGTAGATCAGATGCAGCGGATGATCGCTGCCCTGCTCGGCGATTTTCTCCAGCATGGCAGTGAACGGCGCCAACCCGGTGCCACCGGCCAGCAACAACAGCGGACGGCGAATGTCGCGCAGATAAAAACTGCCCAAAGGACCGGCCAGGCTGATGTTGTCGCCCGCCTTGGCCATGCCGGTGAGGAAACTGCTCATCAAACCGCCCGGCACGTTGCGAATCAGAAAACTGACCTCGCCGTCGCGCTGCAACGAGCTGAACGAATAGGCGCGGGTCTGCTCGCTGCCGGGAATCTCCAGGTTCACATATTGCCCCGGCAGAAACGCCAGTTTGCTCAGGGCTTCGCCCTTGATCGACAGCGCGATGGTGCTGTCGGACAACTGGCGCACCGCGCTGATGGTCGCGTCGTAGCTGGCCTGGCGGGTACGGCAGACCTCGGAGGATGTCGGTACGCGCACCACGCAATCGCTCTGGGCGCGCATCTGGCAGGTCAGGACAAAACCCTGAGCGGCCTCTTCAGGGCTGAGGGCGTCTTCGATGTATTCCTCACCCAGATCGTAGCGACCGGCTTCGGCAAAACACTTGCAGGTGCCGCAGGCGCCGTCGCGGCAATCCAGCGGAATATTGATGCCCTGGCGGTACGCGGCGTCGGCCACGGTTTCGCCGACATTGGCGTCGATGAACCGAGTGACGCCGTCTTCGAAATTGAACGCAATGGAATGGGTCATGACGGCAGTCTCACAAGTGGTAAACATCGATGACCTGGCGAACGTAGTCGTTCTTCAGGATCACTTTCTTGGCCTTGATCAGCGGATTCTCACCGCGCACGTCGAGGGTGTAGAAACTGCTGCCGAAATAGCTGTCGACGGTCTTGTAGCGAAAACTCAGGGTGTGCCAGTTGAAGCGCACCTTGCACAGTCCGTCGGCCTGTTCGAGCAGCTCGATGTTGCTGATGTTGTGGGACGTGCGGGTGTCCGGCACGCTGGCGCTGGAGCGCTCGGTCTTGATACGGAAGATGCGATCTTCCAGGCCTGTGCGGTTGCCGTACCAGATCAGCGAGATCTCCCGCTGCGGGTCTTCGGTCAACTCGTCGTTGTCGTCCCAGGACGGCATCCAGTACGTCGCGTCGGGGGCGTACATTTCCAGCCATTCGTCCCATTGACGGTCGTCGAGGTAGCGCGCTTCGCGGTAGAGGAAATCGCGTACTGCTTCATAGGAAATGCTCATTGCACGTCCTCCACGGCAATCAGCTTCGACTGCTCGGCCGCCAGGGCCTTGAGCATGGTTTGCTGCCAGTATTTGTGTTGCAGCACGAACAGGCCTTCGTCTTCGGTGCGCACGCCGCTGAGCAGCGGATGCAGGTCGATTTCCTTGGCTGCATCGTCGGCACCTTCAATCCAGTGTTCGGCGCCACGGGACATGTCGTTCCAAGTGGTGACGCTGCCCTGATAGCTGGTCTGGCAGGAGCGGAACTCCTCCAGATCGTCCGGCGTCGCCATGCCGCTGACGTTGAAGAAATCCTCGTACTGACGAATCCGGCTCGAACGGGCGTGGTCGCTTTCGCCTTTGGGGGCGATGCAATAAATGGTGATTTCCGTGCGGTTGACCGAGATCGGCCGGGCGATGCGGATCTGCGAGCTGAACTGATCCATCAGGTACACGTTCGGGTACAGGCACAGGTTGCGCGAGTTCTCGATCATCCAGTCGGCGCGGGCCTTGCCGAAGTCTTGCGCCAGCTCATCGCGGCGCTCGTACAGCGGACGGTCCTCGGGGTTGGACCAACGGGTCCAGAGCAGCATGTGGCCCTTGTCGAAGGAATAGAAACCACCGCCCTGCTTGGCCCACGAACCGGCGCTCATGGTCGGGTTGGTGTCACCCGCTTCACGCTGTTTGCGCTGGTTCTGGGTGGCCGCGTAGTTCCAGTGCACGGAGCTGACGTGGTAGCCGTCGGCGCCGTTTTCGGCGGTGAGTTTCCAGTTGCCTTCGTAGATATAGCTGGAAGAACCGCGCAGCACTTCCAGGCCATCGGCGGACTGGTCGACGATCATGTCGATGATCTTCGCCGACTCGCCCAGGTGCTCGACCAGTGGCACTACATCGGCTTTCAGGCTGCCGAACAGGAAGCCGCGATAGGACTCGAAACGCGCCACCTTGGTCAGGTCGTGGGAGCCTTCGCAGTTGAAGCTAGACGGGTAACCGGCATTGGCCGGGTCTTTGACTTTGAGCAGCTTGCCGGAGTTGTTGAAGGTCCAGCCGTGGAACGGGCAGGTGTAGGAGCTCTTGTTGCCGGACTTGTGCCGGCACAGGGTCGCACCGCGATGGCTGCAGGCGTTGATGAAGGCGTTGAGCACACCGTCCTTGTTGCGCGCGATGAAGATCGACTGGCGCCCCATGGTGGTGGTGTAGAAATCGTTGATGTTGGGGATCTGGCTTTCGTGGGCCAGATACAGCCAGTTGCCCTCGAAGATGTGTTCCATCTCCAGATCGAACAACCGGGGGTCGGTGAACATCTCGCGTTTACAGCGATAGAGACCCTGCTCGGGATCGTCTTCAAGCAGGGAATGCACATATTCGGGTCGCAGGGTCATGGCCGCCGCCTCCATTGTTATTGTTCAGGCAGGGGTCATGCTAGGGCGGGGCGATGAGGCGGACTATCCGCGGGGTGCAGACCTTTATCCGTTTTGTGCAGGGCTTGGGATGGACACCGATCCTTGTAGGGGCTGGCTTGCCAGCGATGGCTGCGTGTCAGACACATCAGTATCGACAGTCAAGCCGCTATCGCTGGCAAGCCAGCTCCTACAAGGGATCGGGTTGATTCAGTGGCGGCGTTTGAGGGTATCGGACGGCAATTCGCCGAACTGTTTGCGGTAGCTGTCGGAGAACCGGCCCAAGTGCAGGAAGCCGTAATCCATCGCCACTTCGGTGACGTTACGCACGTTACAGGTCGGGTCGCTCAGGCAGGCGTTGATGCGCTCAAGGCGCTTCTGACGCAGGTAGTTTTTCGGCGTAAGGCCGGCATTGCGTTCGAACAACCCATACAGCGAGCGCAGGCTCATGTGCGCCTGACGCGCCAGTGCTTCGCTGTCGATGTCCTGCTTGAGGTTATTGGCGATGTAATCGGCAATCGCATCGAACGTGGCTGTCTGCGAGCCGAGTTCGAGGCGACAGACATTGGTTTTCATCAGGCTGAGCATCTTGCTGACGATGATCTGCGTGTAGTGCTCCTGCACCTTGGGGATTTGCTCGCTGGACTCGGCTTCCTGGCAAATCATCGCCAGCAGGTTGACGAAGCCTTCCAGCTCATCGAGTTGATAACGGTTCTCGAGGAACCGTACGCCCTGCCCCGGATAGCGCCAGCGCTGCTCATCGCAGACTGACTCGAACAAACGGGTGGGGACTTTGAGGATGAATTTTTCGCAATCGTCAGAGTACGTCAGGTCCACCGGATCGTCGGGGTTGATCAGCAACAACTCACCGGGGGCGAAATAATGTTCCTGGCCGTGGCCACGCCACAGGCAATTGCCGCGCAGTAGCACTTGCAGGTGATAGATGTTTTCCAGTGCGCCCGAGGTTACCCGCACGCTGGCGCCGTAGCTGATGCGGCACAGGTCGAGACTGGCGAACTTGCGATGATCGAGGCTGGCCAGCGGGCTGCCGGCACGGGGCATGAGAATGCAGTGGTTACCGACGTGCTGATTGACGTAGCCCGACACCGCATACGGGTCGGCATGGTCGAATACTCTGCTGCGCTGACTCAACAGTTGAGCTTGCATCATCGGGTCACTCTCATTGTTGTTATAGGTTGCGTCGGGCCATTCTAGGACCAAACCCCTGTAGGAGCGAGCGTGCTCGCGATGGACTTGAGAACGCCGCGTTTAGCCTGTAAACACGCGTTATCGTTAGCGACCATCGCGAGCACGCTCGCTCCTACAGGGTTGTGTTTCAGTCTTCCAAGGCGCGTACCCGTTCGTGGCGCTGCTGCTCTTCAGGTTGTGCAGTCGACTGCAGGGTGAAATCGAATTCGATTTCGGCAAAACGACCGCTCACACCATGGGCCGCTGCACGCTGTTGATCGTCGCTGAAGGTGATCTTCGCGATCAGCTCGTCACGGGTGGCGTAAGCGAAATCGTCATGCAGGTATTTTTCGCCATCCAGGTTGATCTGGGTGGTCAGGTGGCGATGATCCGGCGCAGAGATGAAGAAGTGCACGTGGGCCGGACGCTGGCCATGACGGCCCAGTTGATCCAGCAGTTGCTGGGTTGGACCGTCCGGTGGGCAGCCGTAGCCCGACGGCACGATGCTGCGGAAACGGTAGCGGCCTTCGGCGTCGGTAACGATACGGCGACGCAGGTTGAATTCCGATTGCGTGGTGTCGAAGTACGAGTAGGTACCGCCAGTGTTGGCGTGCCAAACGTCTACCACGGCACCCGCCAGAGGTTCGCCAGCGGTGTTGAACACGCGGCCTTGCATGAACAGGGTCACACCCGGATCGATGCCGTCATCCAGACGCGCCTCGCCTTCCGACAGCGGTGCACCCGCCACGTACAGCGGGCCTTCGATGGTACGCGGCGTGCCGCCGGATTTGCCGGCCTGCTCGTCTTCAGCGTCCATCAGCAGATCAAGGTAATGCTCCAGACCGAGGCCGGCCACTACCAGCCCGGCTTCCTGGCGTGCACCCAGCACGTTCAGGTAGTTGACTGCTTTCCAGAACTCTTCCGGGGTCACGGCCAGGTCTTCGATGATGTTCACCGAATCACGCAGGATGCGGTACACCAATGCCTTGGTCCGTGGATCACCGGCGTCGTTGAGCAGGCCGCTGGCCTCTTCGAGAAATTTCTGGACTTCGGCAGTGTGGGAAATCTTGACGTTCATTTTGAAGGGTTCCTCATCTTGTAATTATTAGCGTAGCGCGCTGAACAGGCTGGGCTCAGCGGTCGTCGTCACGGATGGAAGAAGGATGCCGACACATCGCATCGATTTCGATGGCCATGTACGGGAACAGCGGCAATTGCATCAGCAGGTCATGCAGTTCCTGAACGCTGTCGACGTCGAACACGCTGTAGTTGGCGTAATGGCCGGCGATACGCCACAAGTGGCGCCACTTGCCCTGCTCCTGCAGGCGCTGGGCCAGGGCTTTCTCGTCAGCCTTGAGTTTGGCTGCCGTTTCCGGATTCATATCGACCGGCAGGTTCACGGTCATTTTTACGTGGAACAGCATAATGCTCTCCTCAGGCTTGATGAATGGCGGTGGATGTCTTGTCGCGGCGGAAGAACGCCAGGCGCTCTTCATCCAGGCTCAGGCCCAGACCCGGGGTGTTCGGCACATGCAGTTCAAAATCGCGGTACACCAGCGGTTCGCTGAGAACGTCTTCGGTCAGCAGCAACGGGCCGAACAGCTCGGTGTCCCACGCCAGTTTGTTCAGGGTGACAAAGGCATGGGCCGAGGCCATGGTGCCCAGGCCACCTTCAAGCATGGTGCCGCCGTACAGGGCGATACCCGCCGCTTCGGCGATCGAAGCGGTACGCAGCACGGCACGTGGGCCACCGTTCTTGGCGATTTTCAGGGCGAACACCGAGGCCGCGCCTTCGCGGGCCAGGTTGAACGCATCTTCCACGCATTCGATGGATTCGTCGGCCATGATCGGTGCCGGGCTCATGGCGTTCAGACGGGCCATACCCGCGCGGTTGTTGCGCGAAATGGGTTGCTCGATCAGGTCGATGCCGTTGGTGCCAAGGATTCGGCAGGCCCGCAGCGCCACCGCTTCGTCCCACGCCTGATTGACGTCGACCCGCACGCTGGCACGGTCGCCCAAGGCTTTCTTGATCGCAATCACGTGGGCCAGGTCGCGGTTGACCTCGCCGGCACCGATCTTCAGTTTGAAGATGCGGTGGCGGCGCAGGTCGAGCATTTTTTCGGCTTCGGCGATGTCTTTTTCGGTATCGCCGCTGGCCAGGGTCCAGGCCACCGGCAGCGCGTCACGCACGCGGCCACCGAGCAATTCGCTGACCGGCAGGCCGAGGCGTTTGCCCAGCGCGTCGAGCAGCGCGGTTTCAATACCGGACTTGGCGAATGTGTTGCCGCGAATGCTGCGCTCCAGGCGCAACATGGCCGCGTTGACGTTGTTGCTGTCCTGGCCAATCAACAACGGTGCGAAGTGCGTGTCGATGTTGGTCTTGATGCTGTCCGGGCTTTCGTTGCCGTAGGCCAGGCCACCGATGGTGGTGGATTCGCCGATGCCTTCGATGCCGTCGGCGCAACGCACGCGAATGATCACCAGCGTCTGGTTCTGCATGGTATGCATCGCCAGCTTGTGCGGGCGGATGGTCGGCAGATCGACGATGATCGTCTCGATCGATTCAATGGCAGTTGCAAGCATTTCGATACCCGTCAGGTTCTTGAAGTTCTGGAATCGATTCTCGTACGGCTTTTTTCCTGAAGCCAATATAGAATTGGTCTGACTTGATACCTTAAAGGTATGCAAACGATTGACGGGAGGCTCCATGGAACTGCGGCACCTGCGTTACTTCCAGGTATTGGCTCAAACCCTCAACTTCACGCGCGCCGCCGAGTTGCTGCACATCGCCCAGCCGCCCTTGAGCCGGCAGATCCAGCAACTGGAAGATGAATTGGGAGTGATCCTGCTGGAGCGCGGGCGACCGCTGAAGCTGACCGACGCCGGGCGGTTTTTCCATGAACACTCCACCGCCCTGCTCGAGCAACTGAACAAGGTCTGCGACAACACGCGCCGCATCGGGTTGGGTGAAAAGACCTGGCTGGGTATCGGTTTTGCGCCCTCGACGCTGTATGGCGTGTTACCGGAACTGATACGCCGCTTGCGCAGCGGTGAGCCGCTGGAACTGGAGCTGGGCCTGTCGGAAATGACCACATTGCAGCAAGTGCAGGCGCTCAAGGCCGGGCGGATCGACATCGGTTTCGGCCGTATCCGCATTGACGATCCCGCCATCATCCAGACCGTGTTGACCGAAGACCGCCTGGTCGCCGCCCTGCCCGCCGGTCACCCGTTACTCGCCGGGCCCATCAGCCTGCGGGATCTGGCAAAGGAACCCTTTGTGCTGTACCCCGGCAATCCGCGACCGAGTTACGCCGACCATGTGATTGCCCTGTTCGAGTCCTACGGCGTGAGCATCCATGTGGCGCAATGGACCAACGAACTGCAAACGGCGATTGGTCTGGTGGGGGCAGGCATCGGGGTCACGCTGGTGCCCGCCTCGGTGCAATTGCTGCACCGCGACGACATCGGTTTTACCCCGATAATGGAAGACAATGCGACTTCGCCGATCATTCTGAGTCGACGGGTGGGCGATGTGTCGCCGGGTTTGAATCATTGTTTGCGGATGATCGAGGAACTGCTACCGCCCGCGACGTGAGGCAATGAATACCTGTGGCGAGGGGGCTTGCCCCCGTTCGACGGCGAAGCAGTCGCTATGCTGCCTACTCGGCATGCCTGAAAGAATGCCGGGGGCCGTTTCGCGCCCCAGCGGGGGCAAGCTCCCTCGCCACCGGTCGGTGTTTACATCAACCCGCAAACGCCCTACGCCCGGCCTTCACCTCGGTACGCAACTCGCCGACAAGATCAGAAATGGCGCGCACGCTGGTCAACTCAGCTGTTGACACACCATTGATCAACAGTTCAACCCGTCCGGTGGCGGGTTCGAAAACCTCAATGCGCAACAGTCCGAGGCTTTCCGTGCATTCGCAGGACAGCGGTTCAAAACCGGACTCAACGATGTTGCATAAGACTGAGATAGGAAGCATGGCCGGTGCCTCGAACGTTAGCAGATCGAATTGACCGTTTCAGCATAGATACACATTGCCGATTATGCGTCAGCAAATTGCCGTCAATTTTGTTATGTCGCTCGCATTCTGGGCATTTCAGTGGGAATTACCGCCCCAGATCCAATTCCAGAACCCCGGCAACTCAACCGGTTGCGAGTCGTCGCGCACCGTTCGCGCCAGGGCGGCTCGAAGCAGCGCAGCCTGATCGTCGTAAAAAGGCGTGTCGGCGACTTTCACGCCACTCGCCTGAGCACTGTCGAGGAGTATCTGCAAATACTCGCGGGCATGCCGGGCGGTGTAGCGGTTGAGGTCGTGGAACGTCACCACCACCGGGATCACCCCATCAACCACCGGCAACTCACCACGGGCGATGCGCTCGCGCACTTCAGACATTGATCGCAGCATGTGTGAGCGGCGTCGCGGGCTGGCATTGAAGCCCCAGATCTTGCCGTCGTTGGCACTCAAATCCGTCAGCAGTACATGCAGGCCATGTTGCTGATACGCCGCGAAGGTGCGCTTGTCGTAGTTCCAGAACGGCGGACGCAGCAACACAGTTGGCACGCCGGTCATGGCGGCAATGTCGGCGCTGCCGTCGGTGAGGGCCTGCTCCAGTTCTGCCGGGTCAAGGGAACGATGATTGGTGTGCGAGGGCGTGGCGGTGTGGAAACCCAGAACGTGCCCTTCTGCGTGTTCGCGGCGCATGATTTCGCGGCCCAGGTCGCTGCCGCCGGCCCTCGGAGCGCGGGTCTGCACAAAGAACACCGCTTTGATGTTCGGTTGCAGCGGATTGTGCGCGAGGCTCTCAAGCACGGTCACGGTCGGATTCCACCAGCTCGATGCACTGGGGCCGTCATCGAACGTCAGCAGAAAACGAATCGGCGGTTGCTCGCGCAGACGCTGTTCGGTCTGCGGGGTCATCTCAATCGGCGCTGCAATGCAACCCAGCAGACCGACTGCCAGGGCGCACACCGTTAAAAATTTGAATAATTGTTTCATGTTTTGCCTTGGGCCGGCCCGCATCGGGCGGCGGGCCGAGGTTGGATAAGGTACACAGAGTTTGGTTCCAGTGCTTGCCAGGCCCATTTTACGTCCAGCAACTAAACTGAAAACACCGCCCAACCAGAGTGTCAGGCCATGTGCGGACGACTGTCGCAATACCACGGAATCCACGACTTCGTGGCGGCGCTGAGCATTCCCGATGCGCTGATCAATCACGTCGGCAACGAGCCATTGGCGCGCTACAACGCCGCGCCCACCACGCAGCTTGCCCTGTTGCATGAGGAAAATGGGCGGCTGCATGCCGACTCGGTACGCTGGGGCTGGCGACCGCACTGGGCGACGGATCGTGCGGCGCCGATCAATGCGCGGGTCGAGAAAGTCGCCCATGGCCCGTATTTCCGGGCGATCTGGCCCCATCGCGCAATCTGTCCGGTTGATAGCTGGTTCGAATGGGTCGATGCCGGCGATTCGACGCGGCAACCCTGGCTGATTCGTCGACGAGACCACGCACCGGTGTTCTGCGCCGCCATTGGTCAGTTCCCCGTCGGTGGCGCGCCTCCACGGGAGCACGACGGCTTCGTGATCATCACCGCCGACAGCGCTGGCGGCCTGCTGGATGTGCATGACCGCAGGCCGGTGGTGTTTTCAGCGGAGTTCGCCAGGGAATGGCTGGACCCGGCCACCCCCAAAGAGCGGGCCGAAGAGATGGTGTTAATGCAAGGCGAAGTGAGTGATGTATTTGAGTGGCACAAAGTCGACAAGGCGGTCGGCAATGTCAGAAATCAGGGCGCCTGGTTAATTGATGAAACAATCAAGTCGTGAGCCTGGCGTGCGTTCAACGCCTCTGCTCTTCAATCTCTTCTTCCGTAGGCTCATCAACATCTTCGTCCGGATCGGGACGCTTGGGTTCATTGGCCATGTTCACCTCGCTGTCTGAAGGGTTCGTTCATCAACCTTAAGCGTAGAACAACTTTCCTGCGCCAAACCTCAGAGCCACCAGCGCAGCACAAAGAAGAAGCCCATGCTCAACAGCATGCTGAGCAAAGTATTACGGGTGTACAGCACCAGGCCGACAGCCACCAGCGAGCTGATCAGGTAGGGATTGTCCCATTGCAGGTTCAGTTGCTTCTCCGGCATGAACACAATCGGCCCGCAAATCGCCGTCAGCATCCCCGGCACCGCAAACCCGAGAAACTGCCGGGCATTACTGCTCAAGCGAAGCGGCAACCTCGGCTCGAGAAACACATAGCGGTTGAGGAACACCAACAGGCCCATTCCGATAATCACTGCCCAGACCATCATGTGCGTCCACCGTAGAATTTGTTGCAGACAAACCCGGCGGTCATCCCCGCCAAACCCGACAGCACCAGGGCCGAACCCCACTGCCAGTAGCTGAATAACACCGAGCAAAACAACGACACCGCCACGCACACCACGGTTGGTACGTTGCGCACCACCGGGGTGATCAGGGCGATAAACGTCGCCGCGATGGAGAAGTCCAGCCCCAGATGCTCAAGGCCCGGAATGCTGCTGCCCAACACAATCCCGGCCAGGGTAAAGAGGTTCCAGGCGATGTAAAACGTCAAGCCGACACCCAGGGCGTACCAGCGGTTGAACTGCTGTTTGTCGTGCTGGCTGGTCAGGGCGAACAGCTCATCCGTCAGCAAGAACCCCAACCCCACACGCCAGCGCCCCGGCAGCGGTGAAATCACCGAACGCATGCTCATCCCGTAGAGCAAATGCTGGGAGGTCAGCAGCAACGTGGTCAACAAAATCGAAAAGATCCCGGCACCGCCCTTGAGCATACCGATGGCAACCAGCTGCGCGGCACCGGCAAACACGATGCTCGACAGGCCCTGACCTTGCAGGGGCGTGAGATTGGCTTCGATGGCCATGGAACCGGCCAGCAAGCCCCAGGGCGCCGTAGCCAGGGACAGCGGCATGATCGCTGCGGCGCCGCGCAGAAAGGCACTGCGGGGCAGGAGTGAATTGGACATGACGTTCTACAGAAAGGGAAAGACCCGTGACTGTGCCAGTCCTCGCGGCCATTGGCTTTAACAATTTTGCTCACCCGCCACGGTATCCAAGGCCAGCCCGAGTACCATGGAGCGATTGATCTACCCGGCCAGGGGCATCGCCATGCTGTACCGAATCGCCGCCGATGGGCTGGTGCTGTTTCATCTGTCGTTCATTCTGTTCGTATTGTTCGGCGGTCTGCTGGTGCTCAAATGGCGGCACCTGGTGTGGTGGCATCCACCTGCAGCGCTGTGGGGGATGGCGGTGGAGTTTTTTCACCTGCCCTGCCCGCTCACCGATTGGGAAAACCATCTGCGCCATCGCGCCGGGCAAGCCGGCTATGACGGTGGATTCATCGAGCATTATGTCTGGCCGATCATCTACCCCGCCGGGCTGACCCCGGGCATTCAGCTTGGGTTAGGCTGCGTGGTGCTGCTGATCAATGTGCTGGTCTATCTTCGTCTGTGGAAATGGCGGCGCACGGACTGACAACACCCGATTCATCCAGCGCCTTGACCGGTCGGGCTAAACGCGTGGCGGTCAGTTGGCGATGACGCTCATATTCCGGCCGCTGGTCTTGGCCACGTAAAGCGCCTTGTCCGCTGCGCCGATCAGATCCTCGGGCCCGGCCAACGAGCTCGCATCACAGGCACTCAACCCAAGACTGACCGTCACCTGCCCTTCGGGACTGTCACCATGCAGGATGTTCGCCTCCTGCACCGCACGACGGATTTTTTCCGCGACCAGAAACGCCCCCACGTAGTCCGCACCGGGCAGCACCACGGCAAACTCCTCGCCACCGTATCGGGCGGCCAGATCACCGGGACTGCGGATATTGTCAGTGATGATCGCACTGACCTTGCGCAAACACTCGTCACCGGCCAAATGCCCGTAGTGATCGTTGAACGCCTTGAAATGGTCGACGTCGAGCATCAGCAACCCGAGGCTCGTCTGGTTACGCCGGGCGCGACCCAGTTCCGATTCGATGAAGATGTCGAACTGCCGCCGGTTGGCCAGCCCCGTGAGCGCGTCGTTGAGGGCCAGTTGTTCGAGGTTGCGGTTGACCCCAAGGAGTTTTTCCTGAGTCCCCAGCAACTCGGCCTGGACTCGGTTCTGGCGCCTCATCAGCTTGATCAGCCGATAACCCAGCATCCAGAGAACGACCAGCAACACCGAGACAAGACCCGCGCTGAGCAGGGTTTGCTTGCGCCAGCTGCCGAGCACTTCGTCCTTGTTCACCGCGACAAAAACGATCAGCGGATAACCCTCGACCCGGCGATACCCCACGACCCGGTCCACGCCGTCGATGATCGATTTGATGGTGGCGGTGCCCGCATCGCCCTTGGGCAGCAAATCAACAAACAACGGACTCTTGGACAGGCTGGTTCCAATATCTGACGAATTGAAGGGTCGGCGAATGACAATGGTCGCGTTGTCGGCGATCAGGTTGATCACACCGTTACTGCCCATATCGATGCTGTCGTAGAGTTGCAGGAAATGGCTCAGATAGATCGTCGCCAGCGCCACCCCGGCGAAGCTGCCGTCCGGATGATTGACCCGTCGCGACACCGGCATGACCCACTCGCCGCTCGAGCGGCTCTTGATCGACGGCCCGATGTGCGGCCCTCGGCCTGGATGATCGCGATGGAACAGAAAATACTCGCGGTCCGCATTGTTGAGCCCCTCCTGCCCGACACCATTGGAGTTGGCGAGCCAGCGCCCCGTTTCGTCGAATACAAACAGACCGTGGAGCTGGCTCAGCTCACTGCGCTGGGCGCTGAGCAAACGCGGCAAGCGGGATTGATCGGCACCCTCGTGCTCCAGTCGATCCACCAGGGTAAACAACAGCGTATCGGCCTGTTTGATTGAATCCTGGGCTTGTGATGCCAGGGCCTGCGCAAGGTTGGACATGGCCACTTCCTTGTCACGCAGATGGTACCGATGCGAGCTCCAGGCCTCCCAGATCAAGATCACCGTCATCGACAGACACACCGCGACCATCAGCGTCACCGCCGAGCGAACCTTCAGTCGGGTCACGGCAGGCCGGCGACTTTCAACAGGATCGTTGATCAACAGATTTCCCATGCTGCTCCCTGAGTGCTGATGATGGCGCGACACTCCTTATCGTTGTGCTGCTCGCTACGCCGCCGCAGGCTTCACCGCTTGAAGCCACGCCGGATTGAATTGCGTCTGCTCGGTGTCGATACCCAGCGCTTCCATCCGCGCCTTGTGTTGCTCCATCTCGTGGATCAACTGGTTGTGGTCACTGGAGTTGCCGTCCAGTTGGTGCATCTGGTTCAAGCCCAAATGATAGAACCGTAGCAGCTTCATGGCCATCGGATCGTCGGCCTCCACGGAGACCTTCACATGGTGCATGACATTGGTGATTGCCATGAGCGTGCGCTTGAGCTGCCAACTATAGACTGCCGGGGCCATCCATGGCTGAGTCCAGAAGACTTTGCGCATCAGCGCCACCATGACCAGTACGGCGACAAACACCCCTCCGACATTGAATCGCAGATTGTCGCCACCCGGCTCACCGAACAACGCCACCGCGGCCGTGGACAGGACCATCGCCAGGGCGAGGAAAATCAGGGCAATGATGATCGTGCTGCGCCGCGTCTGTTGCCGGTAGCGTTCGGCGTTCATCGGCTGGATTTCGAACATTGCGTCAGGTTTCCTTGGGTCATGGGCAAAAAGACTGCGGGCCATTATCGCCTCTGCGAGGGATTTAGCTATGCTGGGGCTCCTTTTCATCTTTTCACCGTCAAACGGGGGACATGGCGAGACCGAGCAGTTCGTGCCATCTTCTTTCATGGATACATATTATTCGGATGTCATTCGCTGGTTTTGCGCGGATGCCGTCGTTTTAAGGATCATTGCATGACCCAACGACAAGTAATCAACGCCTCTGTCAGCCCAAAAGGCAGCCTGGAAACGCTCTCGCAACGGGAAGTCCAGCAACTGAGCGAAGCCGGTTCCGGCAGCACCTACAACATCTTCCGCCAATGCGCCCTGGCCATCCTCAACACCGGCGCCCACGTCGACAACGCCAAGACCATCCTCGAAGCCTACAAAGACTTTGAAATCCGCATTCACCAGCAAGACCGTGGCGTACGCCTGGAACTGCTGAACGCCCCGGCTGACGCCTTCGTCGACGGCGAAATGATCGCCAGCACCCGGGAAATGCTGTTCAGCGCCCTGCGTGACATCGTCTACACCGAAAACGAACTCGACAGCCAACGCATCGACCTGAGCACCTCCCAGGGCATCAGCGACTACGTCTTCCACCTGCTGCGCAACGCCCGCACCCTGCGCCCCGGCGTCGAACCGAAAATCGTGGTGTGCTGGGGCGGCCACTCGATCAATACCGAAGAATACAAATACACCAAGAAGGTCGGTCACGAACTGGGCCTGCGCAGCCTGGACATCTGCACCGGTTGCGGCCCCGGCGTGATGAAAGGCCCGATGAAAGGCGCGACCATCGCCCACGCCAAGCAACGCATCCACGGCGGCCGCTACCTTGGCCTGACTGAGCCGGGCATCATCGCCGCCGAAGCGCCAAACCCGATTGTCAACGAACTGGTAATCCTGCCGGACATCGAAAAACGCCTCGAAGCCTTCGTACGCGTCGGCCACGGCATCATCATTTTTCCGGGCGGCGCCGGCACGGCTGAAGAGTTCCTGTACCTGCTCGGCATCCTGATGCACCCGGACAACGCCGGCCTGCCCTTCCCGGTCATCCTCACCGGGCCGAAACACGCTGCCGCGTACCTGGAACAACTGGACGCCTTCGTCGCCGCCACTCTGGGCGATGCAGCCAGACAGCATTACCAGATCATCATCGACGATCCGGTCGAAGTCGCCCGGCAAATGACCCAAGGCCTCAAAGCGGTGAAGCAATTCCGCCGCGAGCGCGCCGATGCCTTCCACTTCAACTGGCTTCTGAAAATCGATGAGGGCTTCCAGCGTCCGTTTGACCCGACCCACGAAAACATGGCCAACCTGAAACTGAGCCTCGACCTGCCCGCTCACGAACTGGCGGCCAACCTGCGCCGCGCGTTCTCCGGCATCGTCGCCGGCAACGTCAAGGACAAGGGCATCCGTCTGATCGAAGAGCACGGCCCGTATCAGATCCGCGGCGATGCCGCGATCATGCAGCCACTGGACCAACTGCTCAAAGCCTTCGTCGCCCAGCACCGCATGAAGTTGCCGGGCGGCGCGGCGTATGTGCCGTGTTATCGGGTGGTGGCGTAATTCAATCGGCGTAAGAACTCCGACATGAGCTCGACCGTCGTGAACCGCAGTGAAAGCTACGGTTCGCGGCACTCCATGGAAAGAAAAAATGCGCCAACGTCATTCCGCCGAACTGCGAGAGACCCACGAAACGGTGTGGCAGGAGCCGTTGATTGAGATGCTGGAAAACGCCTGACGTCGGGACCAAAAAACAGAAGCGCCTGTTGTTACTCCTGATACCTCGCCCGATAGCGCCCCGGGCTTTCCCCCGTCCACTTCTTGAACGCCCGATGGAAGGCGCTGGGTTCCTGAAAACCCAGCTGTTCGGCGATATCACTGATACTTGCCCCGCTGTGCCGCAACTGTTCGAACGCCACACCCCGTCGCACTTCATCCTTGATCTCTTGATAAGAACAGCCTTCGCGTTCCAGTTTGCGGCGGAAGGTGCTGGGGCTCAGGTGCTGCTCCAACGCGAAGGCCTGCAACGTCGGCCATTCGCTGTAATGACTGCCGCGCAAACGCTGGTGAACGTGTGACGCCAGGCCATGCTGGTTGCGAAAACGAATGACCAACCATTGCGGCGCCGTGCGCAGGAACACTTTCAGCGACACGAGATCCTGTGCCACCGGCAGTCGCAGGTAATGGCTGGCAAATTCGATTTCAGTGCGTTCAGCGCCGAAGGTCAGGTTGGGCCCCCAAAGCAAACGGTCATCGCTGAGCGACAGACGCTCATGGCGAAAGTCGGCGCGATCAATCGGGATACGCCGGCCACCCAGCCAGCACAAAATACTGATCATCAACACCAGGAACGTCTCTTCTCCAAAACGGCTGGCATCGGCGTCTTGCGACTGGGTTTCCAGGCTGATGACTGCCCGTTTGCCACGGACCGTCAGCGTGCCGCGAAAGTCGCGCAAGAACAGTGCGAAATTGGCCAGGCACTGGCGCATGGCTTTATGCAGGTCGGGCTCTTGGATCAAAGCGCGGCATATCAAGGCGAAACTGCCGGGTGGCATGCCATGTGAGTCGAGCCCGAAAAACTCGTCGTCGAGTTCGCGGATCTGTATCAGCCACAACGCAGCAAATGCACTGGCCGGCACTCGCGCCGTCGGCTGTTGCATGATCGCCGGATCGACACCCGCCTGTTCGAGTACCGCCTTCACGCGCTGTGGTTTATCCCGCAGCCCATGGATCATTGCCTGTACAAAATAGGCAGCGACCGAGTCCTTTTCCCGCATATGAACGTTTCTCTTCTCATCATCCGAATGGCAAAAAACGCCAGTGCCGTTGAACAGTTGCGGCATAGGACAACCGTCCTGCCAGCTCTAGACTCGCGGCAATAGTACGCCTTCGGCCGCAGTGGCGGCGAAGGTATCGCACGGTTTGATCGAAGGACGTAAAGATGAATCTGCAAAACATCGGAGTGATCGGTGCAGGCACCATGGGCAACGGCATTGCGCAAGTCTGCGCCATGGCGGGTTTCAACGTGACCTTGATCGACATCTCCGAGAGCGCGCTGCAAAAAGCTGTCGCAACCGTCGGTAAGAACCTTGATCGGCAGGTTGCCAAGGAAACCCTGACACAAGAGCAGAAACTGGCAACCCTCGACAAAATCCGCACCAGTACCGATTACAGCAGCCTGCAAAACGTGCAACTGGTGATCGAAGCGGCCACGGAAAATCTCGAACTGAAATTACGTGTACTGCAACAGATCGCCGCGCAGGTCACCCACGAGTGCGTGATTGCGTCCAACACTTCGTCGCTGTCGATCACCCAGCTCGCTGCGAGCGTCAGCCAACCTGAACGCTTCATCGGCCTGCACTTCTTCAACCCGGTGCCGGTGATGGGGTTGATTGAAGTGATTCGTGGCCTGCAAACCAGTGATGCCACTCACAAACTGGCCCTGGACATGGCAACGACCCTCGGCAAAACCGCGATCACCGCGGGTAACCGTCCGGGCTTCGTGGTTAACCGAATCCTGGTACCGATGATCAACGAATCGATCCTGGTGTTCCAGGAAGGCCTGGCCAGCGCCGAAGACATCGACGCAGGTATGCGCCTGGGCTGCAATCAACCCATCGGCCCATTGGCCCTGGCGGATC
Source organism: Pseudomonas sp. Irchel s3f7 (assembly GCF_900187615.1). Taxonomy (GTDB): domain Bacteria; phylum Pseudomonadota; class Gammaproteobacteria; order Pseudomonadales; family Pseudomonadaceae; genus Aquipseudomonas. The sequence continues at coordinate 243,119 of NZ_FYDO01000004.1, forward strand.
TGATCGGCCTGGACACTCTACTGGCGATCATGGAAGCCTTCTATGAAGGTTTCAACGACAGTAAGTACCGCCCGGCTCCACTGCTTAAGGAAATGGTCGCTGCCGGGTATCTGGGACGCAAAACGGGGCGCGGCTTCCATGCCTATGCCTGAGCGTTGTTCGCGTTTCGCAGAGTACCGGGACAAGGTGCTGGAATTGTTTGCCAGCAAAGGTTTCGGCCAGGTCGGCATGCGCGAACTCGCCACGTGCCTGGGGCTTTCTCCAGGCTCGCTGTACCATCATTACCCCAGCAAACAGCACTTGTTACTCGACCTGATCGAAGAGTTCTACGAGGAGCTGTTGGCTACGCTCGAACGCATCCGGCAAAAAGCCCCGGCGAAACGCGACAAACTCAACAGCGTGATACGCGCGCACCTGAACCTGCATCGGGATATGCCTTGGCATTTTCGTCTGGTGGAACGTGACAGCGGTTGCCTGAATGACGAGCAGCAGCAACGGGTGCAGCAGTTGCGCGAACAGTACGAGCGTACCCTGCTGAAAATACTTGATGTAAAGCCCCGTTTCAGTGAGCAGGGTGTGTTGGCAGCCGGGCATGCCATTGCGTCATTGCTCAACAGCGCCCCCAGCTGGCTTACACCTCATATTCTGGATGAACAGGAGCACGATGAGCTGCTGGAGAGCCTGGTGAGTGGTGCCATCGAACGAGTGTTGTCTCCACGACGCGCACCGGAAGCCATAAGTCTGGCCCGGCCTATCGAAAAATCTTCTAAAGAAATTCCCGCCATTACCGCTATTTAGCGCTTTGCTTTTCGGCTCAATACATCGGAATTCGCTGCTGCACCCGGCGTCCAATCCGATGTGTCCCTTCCAAACCTGGAGCCGAATATGAAAATCAATCCTTACCTGATCTTCAATGGCGACTGCAAAGCCGCGTTTGAGTTTTACGCGCAAAGTTTGTCTGGTCAGATCGAAGCCATGACGACTTTTGGCGACACCCCCGCCGCCGAGCACGTGCCGCAAGACCTCCATAACCTGATCATTCATACCCGTCTCGTTGTAGGCGATCAGGCAATCATGGGGTCGGACACCACCCCTGACCGCCCCACCGATAATATGAGCGGATGTTCCATCTCGCTGAATGTCGACAGCATCGCCGAAGCTGAACGCGTTTTCAGTGCTTTATCTGAGGGAGGTAGCGTACAAATGCCGCTGGAGACCACCTTTTGGGCTGCGCGTTTCGGCATGTTGGTCGACCGTTTTGGCGTGTCATGGATGGTGAATTGCGAAAAGGACCAGTGAAAGGAATTCGCAGGTCGTCTAATGACAACACCGCCTGACGGGACGGTGTTTTAAGGACATTGAACTTTCCTGCGGACAAAACAAAACCCCAATTGCTTTCGCAATTGGGGTTTCGGAATTTAATCTTGACGATGACCTACTCTCACATGGGGAAACCCCACACTACCATCGGCGATGCATCGTTTCACTGCTGAGTTCGGGATGGGATCAGGTGGTTCCA
>NZ_FYDO01000028.1 GCF_900187615.1 Pseudomonas sp. Irchel s3f7
GTTGGCCAGAAGCCAAAGATGGCTTCCTCGAATAGGCCTTATACATAGATGCAACCGGGTAGCAGTGTTTAAAAAGCAGGTAGACAGTGGGGGCGAGTCCATACATAGGAGCGAGCCTGCTCGCGATGAGGCCCGATCAAACACCACAAAACCTGCAGGCAAAAAAAACCCGCATCTCTCGATGCGGGTTTTTTCATTCAGCGCCTGATCAGGCCGCCGGTTCCAGCTCAGCAGCGACAGCGGCAGGTACAACCGCCTGCCCGCTCAACGCCAGGTCCAGCAGTTCGCGGTTGGCGACCGCGTACATGGCGTAATCGGTGCCGCTGGCGGCACGGATTTCCACCAGCATGGTGCGCCAGCGCTCGATCATGCTCGCGTGCTGCTCCATCCACAGCGCCAGGCGTGCTTCCACGTCCTGGGTGCCGTCGCCCTGTTGCAGGACCGAGATGGTGATCGCACGTTGCTGCCAGTCGACGTCATCACGGAACGCTTCACGGGCCAGGGCCTGCCAGTTGTTTTCAACCGGCAGAGCGCTGATCTGTTGCAGGTACCAAGTGATGTCCAGCGCGCTGCCCACGGCGAAGTAAGCCTTCGCTACGTCGGCGGCGTTCTGGCCGGTCACGTCGGAAGCCTCGATGATTGGCAGCAAGGTGTACAGGTGAGTCGTACCTGCAACCATGCGCGCCAGCAACTCAGGCACGCCAGCCGCGACGTAAGCCTGGTAACGGGTCTGCCAGCCTTCGCGGGTCGGGCCTTCCAGCAGTTCGTCGAGCTTGAGGCCCAGCGCTGCCAGATGCGGACCGAAGTGCGCGACGTCACGGGCAGCGTTCTGCTCGTTGCGACGGGTGCGCAGGAACCAGCGCGTGGCGCGACGGCCCAGACGCATCAGCTCGTCCATCAGCTCCAGTTGCACGTCGGCGGAGACCTGGTAGTCCAGGGCTTCGATCTGACGGAACCAGTGCGGGAGATGGAAAATGTCACGCACGATTACATAAGCGCCAGCCACGTTCGCCGGGCTCATGCCGGTCGACTCTTTGAGTCGCTGAACGAAGGTGATGCCCATGTGGTTGACCAGGTCGTTGGCGATCTGGGTGCTGACGATTTCGCGCTTCAGACGGTGACGGCGCATGGCCGCGGAGAACTTGCTCACCAGCGTCGGCGGGAAAGCGGTTTCCATGTCGCGGGTCAGGTAGTCGTCGTCCGGCACCAGGGAGCCCAGCAACTGCTCCTTGAGGTCGATCTTGCTGTAGGAGATCAACACCGACAACTCGGCACGGGTCAGGCCATGGCCTTCAGCGATGCGTTCGTTGATGGCCTCTTCAGCCGGCAGGAACTCGATGGCGCGATCCAGCTTGCCGCGGCCTTCCAGATCGTTCATCAGACGCTTGTATTCGGCAATCCGCGGCAATGCGCGGCGGGCTGCCAACGACAGGGCCTGAGTCTGCTTGTAGTTGTTGCCCAGCACCAGACCACCGACTTCGTCGGTCATGCTCGCCAGCAACTCATTACGTTGCTTGTCGGTCATGTCGCCAGCCTGAACCACTTCGTTCAGCAGGATCTTGATGTTCACTTCGTGGTCGGAGCAGTCCACGCCACCGGCGTTGTCGATGAAGTCGGTGTTGGAACCGCCGCCATTGAGACCGAATTCCACACGACCCAGTTGGGTCATGCCGAGGTTACCGCCCTCGCCCACGACTTTGCAGCGCAGTTCGTTGCCGTTCACGCGCAGTGCATCGTTGGCCTTGTCGCCGACATCGGCGTGGCTTTCGGTGCTGGCCTTGACGTAAGTACCGATACCGCCGTTCCACAACAGATCCACGGGTGCCTTGAGCAAGGCATTGAGCAGTTCGGTCGGGGTCAGTTTGTCGGCCTTGATGTCGAAGCGCTCTTGCATCTGCGGGGAAATCGCAATGCTCTTCGCGCTACGGGAGAAGATGCCGCCACCTTCGGACATGAGGCTGGTGTCGTAATCCGACCACGACGAACGTGGCAGGTCGAACAGGCGCTGACGTTCGGCGAAACTCGACGCCGGCTCAGGGTTCGGATCGATGAAGATGTGCAGGTGGTTGAACGCTGCGACCAGTTTCAGCTTGTCGGACATCAACAGGCCGTTACCGAACACGTCACCGGCCATGTCGCCGACGCCGACGACAGTGATGCTGTCTTCCTGGACGTTGATGCCGCGCTCGCGGAAGTGGCGCTGAACGCCAACCCACGCGCCTTTGGCGGTGATGCCCATTTTCTTGTGGTCGTAACCGGCCGAACCACCGGACGCAAACGCGTCGCCCAGCCAGAAGCCGTAGTCGATGGCGATGCCGTTGGCGATGTCGGAGAAGGTTGCAGTGCCTTTGTCCGCGGCCACTACCAGGTACGGGTCATCGTCGTCATGACGCACGACGTTGGCCGGCGGAACCAGTGCGCCGTCCTTCAGGTTGTCGGTGATGTCCAACAGACCGGAAATGAAGATGCGGTAGCAGGCAATGCCCTCGGCCGCGATCTCGTCACGGCTGCCGCCCAGTGGCAGGCGACGCGGCAGGAAGCCGCCCTTCGCACCCACCGGCACGATGACCGAGTTCTTCACTTGCTGGGCTTTTACCAGGCCCAGGACTTCGGTACGGAAGTCCTCTTCACGGTCGGACCAGCGCAGACCACCCCGAGCGACGTTGCCGAAGCGCAGGTGCACGCCTTCGACGCGCGGCGAGTAAACGAAGATTTCGAACTTCGGAACCGGCTTCGGCAACTCAGGAATCAAGTGCGGGTTGAACTTGAAGCTGAAGTACGACTTGTTATGGCCGTTGGCATCGGTCTGGTAGAAGTTGGTACGCAGGGTCGCTTTGATCAGATCAAGGTAGCGACGCAGGATACGGTCTTCGTTCAACACCTGGACGTCGTCCAGCGCGGCCAGAATGGCGTGTTCCAGACGTTGTTCGAGGTCGTCGCTGCTCAGCTTGCGCGCCAGGTAGAAACGGGTCTTGAACAACCGGGTCAGCTCGCGAGCGATGTCGGTGTGGTTGTTCAGGGTGCTGGCGATGTAACCCAGGTCGAAGCCCAGACGAATCTGCTTCATGTAGCGGGCGTAAGCACGCAGCAGTGCAACGTCACGCCATGGCAGGCCGGCGGTCAACACCAGGCGGTTGAACGCATCGTTTTCGGCATCGCCGCGCACGATGTGGACGAAGGCGTCCTGCAGCGTGTCATTGAGTTGCTGGATGTCGAGTTCCAGGCCTTCGGCAGCAGTGAACGCGAAATCGTGAATCCAGAACTCGCGGCCACTGTTGTGGCGCAGGCGATACGGGAATTCACCCAACACGCGCAGACCGAGGTTTTCCAGGATCGGCAGTACGTCAGACAGCGCCAGCGGGGTGTCGGCGTGATACAGCTTGCAATGCAGCATGCGCTGACCGGACACCTGGCCCAGCGGCTGATAGAAGCTCATCACCAACGGATTTTTTTCGTTGAGGCTCAGCAGATGCTGCATGTCGACCACAGCCGAATGCGCTGCGAAACGCTCGCGATAACCGGCCGGGAAGCCTTTCGGGAAGTCGGCCAGCACGTTGGTGCCGTGGGCTTCGCCGAAACTTTCGACGGTCAGTGCGGCGTAGTCGTCCTGCCAGCTGCGGCAGGCCTGAACCACTTCTTTTTCCAGCAGCAGCGGGTCGATATCCAGGCGGTTTTTCGGATCAACACGCAGGATCAACTGCACGCGGGCCAGCACGGACTCGGAGAAGAAGGTCCAGAACTCGCAGTCCGAAGCTTTCAGGCGATCCATCAGCACTTGCTGGATCTTCTGGCGCACTTCGGTGGAATAGATGTCACGCGGCACGTAGGCCAGGCAGTAGCAGAAACGGCCGTACGGGTCTTTGCGCAGGAACACGCGGATCTTGTTGCGTTCCTGGATCTGCACGATCGACATCACGGTGCTGAACAGCTCGTCGACCGGGGTCTGGAACAGGTCATCGCGCGGCAGCACTTCGAGCACCTGCGCCAATTCCTTGCCCAGGTGAGCCTTGGACTGGAAGCCCGAACGGTGTTCGATTTCCTCGACCTTGCGGCGGATGAACGGGATGACCCGCACGCTCTCGCCATACACCGACGAGGTGTACAGGCCCATGAAACGACATTCCTTGATGACCTTGCCATCGGCGTCGATTTCACGGATCGACACGTAATCGGGGTAAGCCGGACGGTGTACACGGCTTGGGTGTGCGGCCTTGGCGAACGACAGCAGGGTCGGTTCGCGCAGGTAGTTCACGGCGTAGTCTTCGATGCGCAGGTCATCGTAGGTCAGGCCGGCGCGCAGCAGTTTGGTCAGGCCGAGGAAGGAGTCCTTGTCGTAGACGATGTGGCCGCCATCGGCCTCGTCGTTGACCACAAATTCTTCGTAGCCGAGGAAGGTGAAGTGGTTGCCCACCAGCCATTCCAGGAAACTCTTGATTTCGTTCTTTTCGTCGGCATCGACGGCGAACTGGCTGTTGTCCAGTTTGGTCAGGATGTCCTGAACCTTGGCCTTCATCGGCTCAAAATCGCCCACTGCAACGCGGACTTCGCCGAGCACTTGCTCCAGCTCTTTGGTCAGCACATTGAGTTCGGCGGTATTGGCGCAACGGTCGATTTCCAGGTACATCAACGACTCTTGCAGGATGTCGTCGCCCTGGGTGCCTTTCGGCAGGATTTCCAGCAACTCGCCCTTGCTGCCACGACGCACGCTGAGCACGGTCGTTTGCAGGGTGTGGATGCTGTAACCGCGGCGGTTCAGCTCGGTGCGCACCGAGTCCACCAAAAATGGCAGGTCGTGGTGCAGCACTTCGACCGCAGTGTGGGTCGACTGCCAGCCGTGGCGTTCGTAATCGGGGTTGTAGACGCGCACTTGGGGTTGCGCGTGATCGAAGCGCTCAAGCAGGCGCCACGCAGAAAGAGTACAGCCAGCGAGGTCGGACAACCGACGTTGAGTCAACTCGTCCAGGGAAATGATGCCGAAGAATTGTTCAGCGAACAGCGCCACTTGTGGCAGTGCCTGTTCACTGATGTGCTGCGCCAGTGCCGCTTGCAGTTGGTGCTGGAAGTCGGCTTTGCTGGCTGCGGTGAAGAACGCCATCTGTGGTACTCCGCTTGGGCTTGTTATTGATGGAAGCGTCGCGTGCAAAACCCCTGTTCGGGGCTACCCGTCACCCCGCTCCTGATTCTCGGGCAGAGGAAACAGGGTGACAGGTGGGTGAAGCTGGACGGGACACTCGGGTCACATTCACCTTCCGTGAATGGGCATCTGCAAAAACGACTGGGCTGCGAACAGCGCAATGCCTTTACGGGTGCTCATCCGTTGCGCAGCTTAACCAGAGCGGCAAGGCCCGTGCTTGCGGTGCTGCGACATATTCGGTCAACGGTACGCAGCTCAAGGCGTACGCTTGGAACAACACTAGCATTCGCACAGGAAAATGACGGTTTTCTGTGCGGTTTTACGGGACGTACGTACTAGAAATGACCGGTAACACACTGACTGTCCGTTAGCGGGACATTGACGCTCAACGAGCAGAAATGTGTGCGGGCTGGCAGAATTGCCCTTTGTTGCGTTTACCACGCTCGTCGAGCCAGGAATTTCCCATGAAAATGAAAACCGCCCTCTTGATCGTCAACCCTTGCGACGACGAAGAAGACAACATGGCCATGGTCTGCTGCCACAGCGCCCAGGGCGAGATGTTCCTGATGAGCCGCTACCCGGATGAAGACGAGCTGGAGATCACCCTCGATGGCGAGCCTTCGACCCTCGATGGCGTCAAAGTGACCCTTAGCCCTACGCTGCTGAAGATCGAAATCGCGGCGGCGGATGCCGATGCGCTGAATGGGGATGATGTGCTGGAGATCACCTTTGATGCTGACATGGTGGATCTGGCTGAAGTGGAAGAAACCTTGCAGAACATTCTGAAAGGGACTGGAACGTATATCAGCCAGCTGGCCTGACAGACCGCTTTCGCTGGCAAGCCAGCTCCTACAGTCGATTTGCATCGCATTAGACCCGTAGGAACAGGCTTGCCAACAAAGGTGCCAGCGAGATCCCTTCATCACTCCCCCTAAAAAGTCGGATGTCCGTAAGTACGGACTACATTCCGCTTCCTTCCCAGTACAAAACTAAACACGCCATCCCATTGAATCAAAAACAAAAAAAACGATACAACAACACAATCAGAAAATTGACGACTTTCATCCTACATCCCGCCAAGAGCGGGCCTACATCGGCTTAGGAAGTGATGAACTGTCCGCACCACAAACTCACTGCTATTAATTAATCACTTCCGAAAAAAAGCCGTAACAGAACAATTTCAAGTCGACGCACTTTATGACGACACACAAGAAGCCAAAGACAGAAAAACACTAAACTTTCTAGCGAATTCAAAAATATTACGATGCCTTATCGACCTGAACCCCGTAAAAAACCTGAGACTTCCACTGCTGGACCTCCCTCTCAGAGCTTACGTAGCAAGTGTTCCTTCGCAACTAGACGCGCTGAGACAAAATCTATTGGCGACCAACAGGACCATTTACCACAGAGTCGTCACTCAATACGCTGATGACGGCATTGTCTGCCAGGCTTATATTCCTGGCCTTGAACGCTTCAACATCATAAGAAATGGGAGCCTGGTCGCCCCACAACGAATCCTACGCCAACCTCGAAACCCACTTGTTTTTCAGGCAACCCATGCAGACAATTATTAGAACAACCTGCAAAAAATACACTGCATTGCTGATCTCAACATGCACCACTATATTCGCACTAAAAATAATGTCGCTAGCCCCACCATTACTATTGGGTAAAATTGTCGACACCCTGAACAGCAGCAATCCGTCCACACTCAACACACTCTTATTGTTAACAGCAGGCTTCACACTGGCCGGATGTATTCAGGCAATCATTCACCCACTGCAAATTTTCTTCCTGTCCAAGTTGGTACAGCAGGCCGTAATGAATGCATCCATCGAGTGGATTGCCCAACTTATGCGCAAAGAATTCCTTCAATTCAGTTCTTGGCGTATTGGTTACTTTATAAAGTCAGTTGAGCGTGGGATAACGGCAAATGAGCAACTGCTGACATTTTTTGTGACCGTTGGCCTTCCTCTGTGCGTGGAGTTTCTGATTGTCGCCAGTGCTTTTGTCTACATGGGTGGCACCGGAATTTTTCTGGCAATGACCTCTCTTGGCATTGTCTATCTCTTCGTGGCTCACCAGATCATCAGGTGGCGCCGAAAGCACATCGATGCAGTCAATGAACAAGAGGATGAGCTGAGCGGCGTCTTGTTCAACACCATCAACATTGGCAAGTCTATAAAACTGGAACGCGCAGAGCACACCGCAACAAAGCCTCTGAACCGGGCCTTCGTCCAATACGCCGAAGCCGCGGTTATCGCGGCAAGCTCTGGCGGTTTCCTGAACGGAGCGAAAGTCCTGTTTGTAAGTCTCTCTACGGGAGGGCTCCTCAGTTGGGGGGTTCTCGGTCAGCTTTCAAGCGAACCTGGTATCAGCGTTGGGCAACTGGTTGCCATTTTTTCCATTGCTGGAAGCTTTTTGCTGAACATCACTGCGTTGACGGAGGGTTATCGGGTACTTGATCAGTTTCTGGCGGATCAACGACGCATGCAGCAGCTTTTGGCACTGCCAAACTTTGACGATAGTAATCGCCAGACCGACATCCAATCCCGACGCGTCTCGAAGCTGGTCCTTGAGCCTTGTGTGGTGGGCGACGCCGACACAACCCGACTCTCAATTGAGAGCAGCGTTACTTTCTCTCAAGGCCAGTCAGTAGCCATTACCGGGCCCAGCGGTGCGGGTAAATCCACATTGCTTGAGACGCTGGCCGGGTTAAATGCTTCAGTGAGGAATCACTTGAGCATTGATGACATACCGATCTCCCGCTTAAGCGCCGAGGCCCATTTGAACTCGCTGAGGTATTGCCCTCAATTACCGCAGTTTCTGGAGGGTCAATTCGATATCTCCGTATTGTTCGGAATGCCTCCCTCCCCCCATCTGAGCGATGCAATACAACGGCTTGACCTTGAAGATATCGTTTCCCATCGCAACATCAGCGAAAACGCATCCAACATATCGGGTGGAGAGGGCAAACGATTGTCATTGCTGCGCGTGATCAACAGGCCAGGGCGGTTCAATTTGTTCGATGAACCCAGTGCATCGATCGAGCCGAAGCTCGCTACGCCAGTGTGGGATTTGTTGTTTGAAACATTTGCCGCGCATGGACTGATTTGTGTAACCCATGATGTCCGGCATCTGCATCGCTTTGATCGAGTCATCGTCATGCAGGAGGGCGCCATTGTTGACGACGGTCCGTGGTGTGAATTGGTCAAACGCAAAGCCGTAAAACTGCTGCTGAGCGACCTTCAAACAGAGGAGCATTACCTGCATGGCTGATCCCTTTTCCCTGCGAAGGGCGCGAACAGGTTCAAATCCCTGCAAATTGCACAAAATGCCGTTAGTCGCCGCCCCCCGCGATGGATTAAAGTAACGCCCCCAGCCTTGGCGTATTTCGAACGCCTCGGCCACCCTTTTCCAGGAACAGTCATCGATGGAACATCGTGAGGCGCTGCTAGCGCTGCGAACCTTTCTTTCAACGCAGATTCTCGGCCAGGAAAAACTCATCGAGCGCTTGCTCATCGCCCTGCTTGCCGACGGCCACATGCTGGTCGAGGGTGCCCCTGGCCTGGCCAAGACCAAGGCCATCAAAGAACTCGCTGAAGGCATCGAAGCCCAGTTCCATCGCATCCAGTTCACTCCGGACCTGTTGCCGGCCGACATCACCGGCACGGAAATCTATCGTCCGGAAACCGGCAGCTTCGTGTTCCAGCAAGGCCCGATTTTCCACAACCTGGTGTTGGCGGACGAAATCAACCGTGCTCCGGCCAAGGTTCAGTCGGCATTGCTCGAAGCCATGGCCGAGCGTCAGGTCAGTGTCGGGCGCAGCACGTATGAGTTGTCACCGCTGTTTCTGGTGATGGCCACGCAGAACCCGATCGAGCAGGAAGGCACCTATCCGCTGCCCGAAGCCCAACTCGACCGTTTCCTGATGCACGTCAAAATCGGTTTCCCCGATGCCACCGTCGAACGCCGCATCCTGCAGCAGGCCCGGGGCGAAGCCCTGAACGGCGAAACCAAACCCGAGCGCCGGGTCAGTCAGCAGGCAATCTTCGCCGCACGCAAGGAAATCCTCGGTTTGTACATGGCCGACGCCGTGGAGGAATACCTGGTGCAACTGGTCATGGCCACGCGCACCCCGGCCAAGTTCGACCCGGAAATGGCCGAGTGGATCGCCTACGGCGCCAGCCCTCGCGGCTCCATTGCCCTGGACCGCTGCGCCCGCGCCCATGCCTGGCTGGCCGGTCGTGACTTCGTCAGCCCCGAAGACATTCAGGCCGTGCTGTTCGACGTACTGCGCCACCGCATCATTCTTTCCTTTGAAGCCGAAGCCGCCGGCATCGATCAGGACCGGGTGGTCCAGCGGATTCTCGACGTCGTAGCCGTCGCTTGACCCCGATGAATGCGATCCTGCCGCCCGAACCGGGCATCCGCGTCAGCCTCGCCGAGCTGATCGAGATGCGCCATCGCGTGCGTGAAGTGCAGTTGTTCTCCACACCGAGCCAGCGCAGCCCGCTGATTGGCCTGCACCACTCCAAGTTGCGCGGACGCGGTGTGGACTTCGATCAGGTGCGGGTCTATCAGGCCGGCGACGATGTGCGCACCATCGACTGGCGCGTGACTGCCCGGACGCAGGAGCCACATACCAAGCTGTTCCATGAGGAGCGCGAGCGGCCGATTTTCATCATGGTCGAACAAAGCCGCCGACTGTTTTTCGGCTCGGGGCTGATGTTCAAATCCGTGCTCGCCGCTCAAGCTGCGAGCCTGATCGGCTGGGCCGCGCTGGGTCATAACGACCGGGTCGGCGGGCTGGTGTTCGGCGACAACGAGCACTACGAGATCAAGCCCCGACGCAGCAAACAAAGCCTGCTGCAACTGCTCAACCGGCTCGTGCGGGTCAACCAGTCACTGCACACCGAAAGTGAGCCGGACCGCGATGCCTTTGGCATTGCCCTGCGCCGCGCCCGAGAGGTTTCGCGCCCGGGCAGTCTGGTGATCGTGATCTGCGACGAACGTGCCCTTTCAGACAGTGCCGAACAACAATTGAGCCTGTTGTCGCGACATTGCGACCTGTTGCTGCTGCCACTGTCCGATCCGCTGGATCATGCCCTCCCCGCCGCCGGACTTTTGCGCTTCGCCGAGCGCGGCGCGCAACTGGAACTCGACACCCTCAATTTCGAACTGCGCCAGACGTATCGCGCCCAGGCCGAAGTGCGGATCGCCCGCTGGGAACTGCTGGCGCAGAAATTGCGCGTATTGATGATGCCTTTGAGCACCCAAAGCGAGATGGTCGAGCAACTGCGCGAGTACCTGAACCCACAGAATGCGGGGAAAGGACGATGAGCGGACTCGATCAACTGCAACCGCTGATTCTCCCGCCTCCGATCGGTTTCTGGCCGCCGGCGCCGGGCTGGTGGTTGCTGTTGTTATTGCTGCCACTGATAGGTTTCGGTGTGTGGAAGCTGCCGAGTTTCTTTCCGAAAAAGCAGCCTGTGGTACGCGCCGAACAATCGCTCGACCCAGTGCGTCTCGCCGCGCTGGCGGAACTGGCGCTGATGCCAAAACCCTACGATGGCGCGCCCGCCGGTGCGTGGTTGCAGCAACTGAACGGCTTGCTCAAGCGTTTGTGCCGCAACCATTACCCCTACAGCCAGAGCCACACGCTCAACGGACGTAAATGGCTGGCATTCCTCGATAACCGCTGCCCCGCGGCGGGACTGACGCGCTGGATGGTGCTGGTGGAAGGCGCCTACAAACCCGAATGCAAACTCGACGACAAGGCCATCGCTGGCCTGACCCAAGCCGTCGACACATGGATTCGCAAGCATGTTTGAATTCGCCTGGCCGTGGATGTTCGCCCTGTTGCCGTTGCCTTGGCTGATGCGCCTGGTGTTGCCGGTGGCCGACAGCGGCGAACCCGCACTCAAGGTCAGTTTCCTCAGCGACCTCGAAGGCCTCGCCGGGCGCCGTGCCCGGGCCAATCTGCCAGCGTGGCGGCAACAGGCACCGTTCATGCTGATCTGGTTGTTTCTGTTGGTGGCCGCGGCGCGCCCGCAATGGCTCGGCGAGCCACTACCCATTGCCGCCAGTGGCCGTGATTTGCTGGTGGCTGTGGACGTCTCCGGCTCGATGGACTTCCCGGACATGAAGTGGCAGGACGAAGAGGTCAGCCGGCTTGAGCTGGTTCAGCACTTGCTCGGCGACTTCCTTGAAAACCGTGAGGGCGATCGCGTCGGTCTGATCCTGTTCGGCAGTCAGGCTTACGTGCAGGCACCGCTGACGTTCGATCGACGCACTGTTCGCGTGTGGCTCGATGAAGCGCGCATCGGCATCGCTGGCAAAAATACCGCCATCGGCGACGCCATCGGTCTAGCCCTTAAACGCCTGCGCCAACGCCCGGCGCGAAGCCGTGTGCTGATTCTCGTCACTGACGGCGCCAACAATGGCGGCGAAATCGACCCGCTCACCGCTGCGCGACTGGCCGCCAAAGAAGGTGTAAAAATCTACCCGATCGGCATCGGCGCCGATCCGGAACAAAGCGGTACCGTCGGTTTTCTCGGCGTCAATCCGAGCCTGGACCTGGACGAACCGGCCCTTCAGGCCATCGCTGCGGCCACCGGCGGCCAGTATTTCCGTGCCCACGATGCCAAGGAGTTGCAGGCGATCAAGGACACCCTCGACCAGCTGGAACCGGTGACTCAGCAACCGACCCAGGCCCGCCCGGCCCAAGCGTTGTATCACTGGCCGCTGGCCCTGGCGCTGTGGTTGAGCCTGTTGCTGGTGGGCCGCACGCTCTGGCCGGACAATCCGCTGCAACGCCTGATGACCAAACAAATGTTCGCTCAAACGCAACTGTTGCCTGACTGGCGCGAACGACTCAAACGCCTGCGTCTTCGGAGGCGAAGATGAGTGCGTTGTGGCCGTTCTGGTTCCGACCCTGGTGGTTGCTGTTGTTGCCGCTGCTTGGCTGGCTGCTGTGGCAACTCTGGCACCGCAAGAAGCGCGCCGGGCGCTGGCAAATGATTCTGCCGCCTGCCTTTCATGCCGCGCTGCTCAGTGGCGGCGACGGCCGCGACAGCAAGTTGCCATGGATCGCCCTGGGTCTGGCGTGGATGTTGACCGTACTCGCCCTGTTGGGGCCGGGCTGGACTCGCGTCGAACAGACCAGCCAGAAACCCGCCGACCCACTGGTGGTAATTCTTGAACTGACGCCGGAAATGCTCGCCACCGACGTGACGCCGAATCGACTGGAACAGGCCCGACGCAAACTGCTCGACCTGTTGCAGGCCCGCAGCGACGCCCAGACCGCGATCGTCGTCTACGCCGGCAGTGCGCACACGCTGGTGCCGCTGTCGGATGACCTGTCCACCAGCCGCAACCTGCTCGATGCGCTCAAGCCATCACTGATGCCCGAGGCCGGCCATCGCGCCGACCTGGCCGTGGACAAGGCCCTGAACCTGCTGCAACAGGGCGCCCTCGGTGACGGTCGGATCCTGTTGATTGGCTCGTCACTGACGGAACAGGAGCGCCAGGGCATTCGCCGGGCAATGCGCGGTCAATCGACAGAGTTTTTGATGCTTGGCATCGGCACCGCCGAAGGGTCGCCGATCACTCAGGAGGACGGCAGCTTCCTCAAGGACGAACAGGGCGCGATCCTGGTGTCACGTCTGGACGAGCCGGGCTTGAAGTCCTTTGTCAACGACCTGGATGGACGCTATCGCCACGCGCGCCTGAGTGATAGCGACTTGCGCGCCCTCGGCCTGCTCGACGGTCCGCGCACCCTGCGAAACGATGGCCAGACGTTGCGCCTCGACACTTGGGCGGATCAGGGTTACTGGCTGCTGCTTCCGCTGTTGCTGCTCGCGGCATGCGCGGGTCGCCGTGGCTGGCTGTTCTGCCTGCCGCTGCTGTTCGCGTTGCCGCAACCCGTCTATGCATTCGATTTCGAAGACCTGTGGCTGCGCCCCGATCAGCAAGGCCTGCATTTGCTCAAGAAAAAACAGCCGGCTGAAGCTGCGCAGCATTTCGAAGACCATCAATGGCAAGGCGTGGCACTCTATGAAGCCGGTGATTACGCCGCAGCCGCCGAACGCTTCGCCGAAGGCGATGACGCCCACGCCCACTACAATCGGGGTAACGCCCTCGCAAGAAGCGGTGAGCTGGAGGCTGCGCTCGACGCTTATGAACAGGCACTGGAACGGCAACCGGATTTGCGCCCGGCCCTGACCAACAAGGCGTTGGTAGAAAGTCTGCTCAAGCTGAAAATCGATCCGACGGCCCCTGAACCGGAGAAAACCCCGAGCACCCAGCCCGATATCGATCCGCCCCCTGCACCACCAAGCGCCGCCATCGAGCCATCGAACAGCGACGAAGCCAGTGCCGAGGGCAAACCAGCCGAGCCGGGCGACGAGCCACCGCCCACCGCACCGCCAAAACCCGGTTCCAATGAAGTCCCGGGCAGCGAACTGGGTGATGAGCAACACACCACGCCGCCCTTGCGTCCCGTCACCGACAGCCTTGAAGGTGAGCAGCGCCAGGCACTGGAGCAATGGCTACGGCAGATCCCGGATGACCCCGGTGAATTGCTCAGGCGCAAATTCTGGTACGAACAGCAACAACATCAGGATCAGGAAAATACTCGATGACCCGCTTCACCGCTTTATTGCTCGCCCTGCTGATTTGGGCAGTACAGGCCCAGGCTGGGGAGCTGGTTGCCAGTGTGGATCGCAGTCGCCTGAGTTCAGGCGAAACAGTCGAACTGACCCTGGAATCCACCGATGTCACACAGTTCGGCAAACCTGACCTGATACCACTGGAACCGCTGTTCGACGTGCGCGGCACTCGCCAGGTCAACCAGTTGAATACCCTCAATGGTGACAATCGGGCCACCACGCGATGGATCATCACCCTGCTGCCCCGCCAAAATGGCAGCGTGGTCATTCCCTCACTGCAACTGGGCGACCTCCAGAGCCAGCCGATCACCCTGCAAGTGATCGAGAGCGAAACACCCGATAACCCGAACAAACGCGCGCCGGTGTTCATTGACGCCAGCCTCGATCAAAGCAGCGTCTACGTGCAGGCTCAGGCCATATTGACCCTGCGCGTCTACCATTCGGTGTCTCTGTACGACGACAGTAGCCTGCCGCCTCTGCAAATTCCCGACGCGCGCATCGAATCACTGGGTGACCCGCGCACCTACGAAAAAGACATCGACGGCCTGCGCCACGGGGTGATCGAAAAGCGCTATGCAATCTACCCGCAACACAGCGGTGAGCTGATTATTCCGGCCCAGAACTTCAGTGCCGCGCTCGTTGCCGCACAGGCGCAACACGACTCTGGCGCTCAGGATCCGAGGTCCGGCAAACTGATGCGCGTCAGTTCCACTGAGTTGCTGCTGACCGTCAAGGCCAAACCCGCGACCTATCCGGCCGACGCCCCTTGGCTGCCTGCGCGCAGCCTGTCCCTGAGCGAAAGCTGGAATCCGGAACCGGATCGCGCACAGGTCGGCGACTCGCTGACCCGCAGCCTGATCGTGAAAGCCGATGGATTGGCCAGCACGCAATTGCCGCCCTTGCCCGGCACAGAGGTCGCCGGGCTGCGCCGCTACCCCGATCAGCCGGTGCTCGGCAACCAGAACACCGAACGGGGTCTGGTCGGCAGTCGGGAAGACCGTGAAGCCCTGGTGCCGACCCGTACCGGCGCCGTTGACCTGCCCGGCGTCGACGTGGTGTGGTGGAACACCTTTGAAGATCATCTGGAACACAGCAGCCTGCCCGCCCGCACGCTGCTTGTGGCGGTCAATCCGAGCCTTGTAGTCGATACACCGGCCAGCACCTCACCCGTCGAATCCAGTGCCGACAGCGGAACACTCTGGCGCTGGAAACTCAGTACGCTGATCCTCGCCTGCACCACCCTGCTCGGCTTCGGTCTCTGGTGGCGCGGTCGCTGGAAACCGGCGCTCCTGCGCACGGCCCAAACCGGCCCGAGCCCGCGCACCGTGCTCGACGACCTCAAGCGCGCCTGCCAGGCCAACGACTCCCACGCCACCCGCCAGGCCCTCGATGCCTGGGCCCGGCAACAACCGGAAACCCTGGCCGACATGGCCGCACGATTCGTCCCCCTGTCCGACGCCCTCGACGGCCTGAACGGCGCGCTCTACAGCGAAACCGGCCAGCACTGGCAAGGCGAAGAGCTGTGGCGTGCGATCAAGGCGATTCCGATTGCCGAGCGGGTTCAGGATCCGGTGGGTGACAGTGGGTTGCCGCCGCTTTATCCGAAATAGCCCCCATCCTGATGGCAATGAATTTTGGCTGGGATCAGATGTTTTTCCGTGGCGAGGGAGCTTGCTCCCGCTCGGCTGCGCAGCAGTCGTCATTCGGCTCGCACAATATTCATCAAAGGTCTCAAGGGGGCAGCTTCGCCGCCCAGCGGGAGCAAGCTCCCTCGCCACAGGCATAAGGTTCCAAAACATCCACCGAGCGACAGGACTTTTTTGCCAGTAAACTCCTCCCCTTTCGCCGCCTTCATTTTCCACGCGGCCATCACCTATTTTGTAGCGGAGTCCGCCTTGCGCTTGTTTCACACCTCCGACTGGCATCTCGGGCAGAACCTGCACGGCCAGGATCGCGATTTCGAACACGGCTGTTTCCTCGACTGGCTGCTGCGTCAATTGAAGCTGGACCAGCCTGATGCGCTGCTGATTGCCGGCGATATCTTCGACACGGTCAACCCGCCGGTCAAAGCCCAGGAGCGTCTCTACGACTTCATCGTCAGCGCCCACGAACAACAGCCGTTACTGACCATCGTGATGATTGCCGGCAACCACGATTCCGGCTCGCGCATCGAACTGCCCGCGCCGTTGATGCGCCGTTTGCGTACCCATGCGTTGGGTCGGGTGTTGTGGCTCGATGACGGTCAATTGGACGCCGAGCGCCTGTTGCTGCCCTTGCCCGATGCCAGTGGTGAAATCACCGGCTGGTGCCTGGCGTTGCCGTTCCTGCGGCCCGCCGAAGTCACCGGCGCGCATTTGGGCGACAATTATTTGCGCGGCATCGGCCAGGTGCATGAATGGCTGATCGAAGCGGCCAATGCCAAACGCCAGAAGGGTCAGGCCCTGATCGCCATCAGCCACGCGCACATGGCGGGCGGATCGGTATCGGAAGACTCCGAGCGCAGCCTGATCATCGGCAACGCCGAGGCCCTGCCCGCCAGCCTGTTCGGGCCGAGTATCAGCTACGTCGCCCTCGGTCACTTGCACAAGCCACAGAAGGTCAACGGCGAAGAACGCATTCGCTACTGCGGTTCGCCGATTCCGTTGTCGTTTTCCGAGATCGGTTATCAGCATCAGATTCTTCACGTCACGCTCGACGGCGAAACCCTGGTCAGCGTCGAGCCGAAACTGATTCCCCGCGCAGTCAATTTGCAGCGCATCGGCCCGGCACCGCTGGCGGACATCCTCCTGCAACTGGCGGACCTGCCGAACATCGACCTGCTGGCCGATCTCCAGCGTCAACCGTGGCTCGAAGTACGGGTGCATCTTGACGAGCCGCAGCCGGACTTGCGCCACCAAGTGGAAACCGCCCTGCAAGGCAAAGCCGTGCGCCTGGTGCGCATCGCCGCCGAGTACGCCGGCAACGGCAGCCGTGACGGTGCAGACGATGGCAACGCGTTGATCGAACTGGACCAGCTCACGCCCCAGGAACTGTTCAGCCGTGCCTGGCAAGACAATTACGGCAGCGAGGTCGACGAACAGACCCTCAAGGACTTTGCCGAGCTGTTGCAGGACGTACAAATGGAGAGCGAACAGCCATGAAAATTCTCGCGATCCGCCTGAAAAACCTCGCCTCGCTGGCCGGGCCGTTTGAAATCGATTTCACTGCCGAACCCTTGGCCAGTGCCGGACTGTTCGCCATCACCGGCCCGACCGGCGCCGGCAAAAGTACCCTGCTCGATGCCTTGTGCCTGGCGTTGTTCGGTGCCGTACCCCGCCTGAACAACACCGGTCGTGACGCCAAGGTGCCGGACGCCGATGGCGAAATCGGCACCGGTGATCCGCGCACCCTGCTGCGACGCGGTACCGGCGAAGGTTATGCCGAAGTGGATTTCGTCGGTATCGACGGCCGCCGCTATCGGGCGCGCTGGGAAGCCAACCGCGCCCGCGACAAAGCCGCCGGCAAACTGCAAGCCAGCCGCCAAAGCTTGCGTGACATCGATCAGGATCAACTGCTCGCCAGCCAGAAAGGCGAGTACAAGACCCAGCTCGAAGCCGCACTGGGCCTGAACTTCGAACAGTTCACTCGCGCCGTGCTGCTGGCGCAAAGCGAATTCAGCGCCTTCCTCAAGGCCGATGACAACGACCGCAGCGAGCTGCTGGAAAAACTCACCGACACCGCGCTGTACACCCGTCTCGGTCGCCGGGCTTTCGACAAGACCAAAGAAGCCCGCGAGGCCCACAAACTGCTGCAGGATAAGGCCAGCGGTGTCACACCGCTTTCGCCCGAAGCCCGTGCCGAACTGGACCAGCGTTTCGGTGAGGCACAGCAACAACTCAAGACCCAGCAGGCACAGCTCAAGCAACTCGAGCTGCAACACACCTGGCTCAAGGACCTGCGCCAATTGCAGGACCAGCAACGGGCCGCCACCGAACAATTGCAGTCAGCCCAACAGCATTGGGACAGTCTGGCCGGCGAACGCTTGAAGCTGACCCGCCTGGAACAACTGGCGCCGCAACGCCACCAGTTCGCGCGCCAGACCGAACTCACTGCCCAGCTCACGCCTCTGGCAGCGCAGATTCAGCAGCACACGGCGCAGCAAGAGCAATCGCAGGCGCGCCAGGCCCAGCTCGAAGCCAGCCAGATTGCCGCTCAATCCGCCCTGACCGAAGCGCAAAGCCAACACAGCGCCAACGCACCACTGCTGCGCCAGGCCTTCGACGAGCA
Source organism: Pseudomonas sp. Irchel s3f7 (assembly GCF_900187615.1). GTDB lineage: Bacteria > Pseudomonadota > Gammaproteobacteria > Pseudomonadales > Pseudomonadaceae > Aquipseudomonas. The sequence continues at coordinate 18,073 of NZ_FYDO01000028.1, forward strand.
AAACACCCTCGCCCGCCTGGTCAAAGACACCCGCCTGAGTGCGGACCTCAAGCAGCAAGCCGAATTGGCCTGCACGCAGGGACAAACCACGATTCAAGGCCTGCTCGAACAGCAGAAGTTGGTTGCCGAGCGCTTGCAACGGATCGGCACCGAGCTTGAGCAAAGCGCTCATCTGGCACCGTTGAGCGATGCCTGGAACGCTTACCGGGATCGCCTGCAACAGTTGATGCTGGTGGGCAACCGCCTGAACAAAGGCCAGGCCGAACTGGCCGCGCTGGAACTCAGCGCCACCCGCGCCGCCGAAGAACTGGCCGCGCAAAAGCAACATTTGGAAGTGCTCTACAAAGAGGCCGGCGCCGAGCCCGAAGCGGTAGCCGAACAGATCCAGATTCTTGGCAGCCTGTTGCAGGACAACCGCAAGCAATTGCGCGCCTTCGAAGAACTGACACGGCTGTGGGCCAGCCAGCAGGAACTGGACCAGCGCAGCGGCGAATTGCAACAACGTCAACTGACGGCGCAGCAAGACCGTGAACGCCTGACCCAGGACGGCGTGCAGGCCAAGCATGAACTGGCGGTCGCCGAACAGACCTTGAGCGTCACCCGCGAGTTACTTGAACGTCAGCGTCTGGCCCGCAGCGCCAGCGTTGAAGAGTTGCGCACCCAGCTGCAAGACGATCAACCGTGCCCGGTCTGCGGCAGCGCCGAGCATCCGTATCATCAGCCCGAAGCGCTGCTGCAAAGCCTCGGTCGCTTTGATGAAAATGAACAGGCCACTGCGCAGAAAGCCGTGGACCTGCTCAAGGAGAAGCTCACCGACCTGCGTGCGGAAGTCGGCGGCGTGATCGCCCGACAAAAAGAACTGCTGCAACAACAGGAACAACTGGCGATTCAGCAGCAGAGCCTGGCGCCGAGTCTGGAAGCACATCCGCTGTCGGGGCAGTTGCTGGGCCAGGACGCCGCCAAACGCGATGCCTGGCTGGCGCGACAAAACAGCCAGTTGAACCAGAGCATCGCCGACGACGAACAACGCCAGAGCGCCCTGCTCACCCTGCAACAGGATGCTGCACGGTTGGCTCTGCAACTGCGCAACGCTGAAACGGCCAGTCAGCAAGCGACCCAGCATCTGCTCAACCAGCAACGCGAATTGACCAGCGATCGCCAGCGTCTGGACGAAGAACTGACCGCGTTCAGCACCCTGCTCCCCGCCGACACCCTGCAAGCGCTGCGCGACGAACCTGCCGCAACGTTCATGCAGCTCGACCGGCAGATCGCCCAGCGCCTGGAACAGCTTGATCAACAGCGCGAAGAGCTCGACGAACAGCAACAGCGCCAGCAGACACTGGAAAAGGAGCAGGACCGCCAGCTCACCCGGACTCAGCAACTGGACGCAACCAGCCAACAGTTCACCGCGCTCAACGAACAGCAACACGCCATCCAGCAGAAGCTCTTGCAACTGCTCGGTCAGCACACCACAGCTGAACAATGGCAGCAGCAACTCGATCAGGCTGTCGCTCTGGCACGCTCGGCGGAATCCGCCGCCGCCCAGGAACTGCAAACGGTTCGTACGTCACTGGTGCAACTGGCCGCGGAACTCAAGGCCCAGCAAGAACGCCTGCTGGCACTGGAAACCGAAAATCGAGCCTTGAGCGGCAAGATCGCCGACTGGCGAGCCTTGCACCCGGAGCTCGACGACGGCGGTCTCGATGAACTGCTGAGTATCGACGACCAGCAGGTCAGTGACTTGCGTCATCGCTTGCAGCAAAGCGAAAAAGCCATCGAGCAAGCCAAAGTCCTGCTTCAGGAACGCGATAAGCGCCTGGCGGAGCATCAGGCACAGCACAACGGCAACCTCGACGCCGAGCAACTCGCCACCGCACTGACGGACTTGCAGCACCTGTTCGGAACCAGCGAACAGCGTTGCGCCGAATTGCGCGCAGAGCAGGCCGAAGACCAGCGCCGGCAAAACGCCAATCAGGCCCTGGCGCAGCAAATCGCCGATGCCTACAGCGAGTACCAGCGCTGGGCACGTCTCAATGCATTGATCGGCTCGGCCACCGGCGACACCTTTCGCAAGATCGCCCAGGCTTACAATCTCGACTTGCTGGTGCACCACGCCAACGTGCAATTGCGCCAACTGGTGCGCCGCTATCGCCTCAAGCGCGGCGGCAGCATGTTGGGCCTGCTGGTGATGGACACCGAAATGGGCGACGAACTGCGCTCGGTGCACTCGTTATCAGGAGGCGAAACGTTCCTGGTGTCGCTGGCACTGGCGCTCGGGCTCGCGTCGATGGCGTCGAGCACCTTGAAGATCGAATCGTTGTTCATCGACGAAGGTTTCGGCAGCCTCGATCCGGAATCCCTGCAACTGGCCATGGACGCCCTCGACGGCTTGCAGGCGCAGGGGCGCAAGGTCGCGGTGATTTCCCACGTACAGGAAATGCATGAACGGATTCCAGTGCAGATTCAGGTCCGCCGCCAGGGCAACGGCCTGAGCACCGTGGAGGTGAAATGAACACGCTGTATTCCTTCCGCCGTTGCCCGTACGCGATGCGGGCGCGCATGGCCCTGCGCTATTCGGGCGTGGCCGTGGACATTGTCGAAGTCAGCCTCAAGGCCAAGCCTGACGAGATGCTTGCGCTATCGGGCAAAGGCACGGTGCCGGTGTTGAATGCAGATGGCCGTGTGATCGACGAAAGCCTCGACATCATGCGTTGGGCGCTGGCGCAGAACGACCCGCAGGACTGGTTGCTCAAGGATGATCCTGGCGCAGCGGTGCAAATCGCCCCTTTGATCGAACAGAACGATCAGGTGTTCAAGGTGCACTTGAATCGCTACAAGTACGCCGAGCGTTATCCCGAGCAGCCGATGGAGGTTTATCGCGGCGAGGGCGAGGTGTTTTTGCAAAGGCTGGATGAATTGCTGGAGGGACGTGATTATTTGCTGGCCAGCCATCCAAGCCTGGCCGATGTGGCGTTGATGCCGTTCGTGCGCCAGTTCGCCCACGTCGACCGTGACTGGTTCGCGCAGACGCCGTATCGGCGCTTGCAGGACTGGTTGCAGCGGTTTCTGGACTCGGAGTTATTTACCGGCGTAATGCGCAAGTAAACAATGTGGTTCTGTAGCTCTGTGGCTCTGTGGCTCTGTGGCTCTGTGGCTCTGTGGCTCTGTGGCGAGGGAGCTTGCTCCCGCTCGGCTGCGTAGCAGCCGCAAATTGGCTAACTGGGTATACCTGAAAAAAACAGGGTCGCTTCGCAACCCAACGGGAGCAAGCTCCCTCGCCACAAAAAACCCCAGCCCGTTGAACTGTTTCAGCCTTCGATAAAACTCATCAAGCGTTCGCGGGCCGCTTCCGGTTCACCGGAAACAGTCTCCACGGAGGAAAGAATGGGGGCTGAATAGAGAAACAGGAAAACCAATGCCACACGCATCGCCATGTTGTCGATCCTTGCTCAAGGGGAAGTCGAAAAACCGGCGTCAAATTTAAGCGTATGGCCTTGTGATATCAAGCGCTACATTGATGGCCAACTGACACTGTCGTAAACGCGCTATGCAGGAGCGACATCACTCTGATGGTTTTCGACATTTCAGTCGTCGATCATCCAGTGAGTTCGCTCCTGCATAACAGGTGCAGGGCTGAAATTTCAGGCGTGAGTCTTGTGATCCAGCGCGGCGTAGAAATTGGCGCTTTGTTGCAGGTATTTCTGGGTGTAGCTCTGGGTGTGGTTTTTTTTGTCGCTGATTTCAACGTTGGCGCTGGCTGGCAGCGCAACGGTGGCAGAAATGGCGGAAGCGGCGATGACGGAGAAGAGGTTGAAGTTCATGGCGGTATTCCTCGGATTCAGTTGGCTTGTTTGCCCGGTGGGGCCGTGAAGCAAACTTAACCGTGGAGGATGGGAGCCTTGAAATGCTTTGTAGCAGTACCACATATCAGCGCAATTGATAAAAGGATGCAGGCCCCATCAACCGGGGCCTGCGGCCTATTGACGCACCAAGAACTTGAGATCGCTCGGGGCATCCATCGGCAGTTTTTGCACGGTTTTGCCCAGTAGCCCGGTCTTGGCATCGCGCTCGACGACGACAATCTGGTTGCTCTTCTGGTTGGCGATCAGCAGGAACTTGCCACTCGGATCGAGGCTGAACTCCCGAGGATGATCACCTTCAACCGCCCTGCGCTGCAGCTCCTTGAGATGTCCAGTCGCCGGATCCACGGCAAACACCAACAACTGGTTGGCCGTGCCACGGTTGCTGACATACAGAAACTTGCCATCGACCGAAGCGTGCAACGCCGCTGCTGCCTTGTCTGAAATCGGTTGGCCGGCCGCCAGATCGACCATCTGCGTCTGCTCAAGCTTGCCATCGCGGTAATCGAACACCGCGACCTGCGCGCTCATTTCCATGGTCAGCCACGCGTGCTTGCCATCGGCGCTGAACAACAGATGACGCGGCCCGCTGCCGGGTGGCAGTTGCACAAATGCCGGGGTGGCCGGGGTCAATGGCAGCTCGGGATTCGCCTTGGGGTCGAAGCGATAGACAAAGACCTTATCCGCGCCCAGATCGTTGGAAAACACGTACTTGCCGTCCGGCGATGACACCGTGGAATGCACGTGCGACGACATCTGCCGCTCGGGATTGACCCGACTCGCCGGATGGCTGCTCATCTGCACCACTGCTTCAAGTTTGCCATCGGCGGTCACCGGCAATACCGCCAGCGTACCGCCCGGGTCTTCGGCCACCGAGTAATTGCTGACGAACAAGTGGCTGCCATCGGCGCTGAGGCTCGAATGGGTCGGCTCGTTGCCCAGGCTTTGCAAATGGCTTGTCAGGCTCAGTTCATGGGTCTTGGGATCAATGGCAAAACTGCTGACGCGCCCTACCGGATCGGTCTGGCCCGGTCCGTTTTCGTTGACCACAAACAGGTGCCGCTGATCCTTGGACAGGGTCAGCCATGACGGGTTTTCGCTGCTGACCACTTGCAGGGGGACGGGGTTGATTTGCCCGGTGGCGTTGTCGAACGCCAAACGGTAAATCCCCTGGCTCGAGCCTGCCGTGTACGAACCCACGAGCAATTCGACATTCTCGGCCATCGCCGTTTGTACGCCCATGGCGCCAATGCTGCCGGCCATCAACAGCGGCCAGAGATTACGCATCGTTACTTGCGTCTTCGTCGTCGTTGTCGCCACGAAATGCTGTTAAGCACACCAGTCGGTGTTCGCCTGAGTCACCGGTGATCAGCCAGCTTTGCAGGGTTGGATCGAAGGTCGCCGCCTGGATTTGCGCTGGCGTGAACTCCCAGTGTTTGGCCGCACGGCCATCCATGCATTCAATGTGCAGGTTATCGATCTCATCGAGGGAGAATTCGAAAGCGTGCAAGCCGTCGATCTCCACCATATCGCAGTGTTCGAGGACGTTGAGCAGGGTGTCGGTTGCGGTCGTCATGGCAGTCAATCTTTGAATGGGAAAGACGCAATGATAGCGCAAGCACTACCTTTCCAGTGGGAGTGAGCTTGCTCCCACAGGCTTCAAGGAAAAACCATCGGGCATGAAAAAGCCGCAACATGCGGTTGCGGCTTTTTCATTTCAGCCTGGATCAGTGGGCAAACAGCGAATTACCCTTCTGCCCAGCCAGTTTCTCCGGCTTGATCAGGAACCGCGCCAGTGCCGGCAACAGCCACAGTGCGCCGAACATGTTCCACAGCAGCATGAAGGTCAGCATCAGCCCCATGTCGGCCTGGAACTTGATGGCCGAGAAGATCCAGGTGCACACGCCGATGGCCAGGCACAGACCGGTGAACAGTACGGCCTTACCGGTAGATTTCAGCGTCTGGTAGTAGGCTTCTTGCAACGGCAGACCGGCACGCAGGAAGCTTTCCAGACGGCTGTAGATATAAATGCCGTAGTCCACGCCAATCCCCACCCCGAGCGCCACCACCGGCAGGGTCGCGACTTTCACGCCGATACCCATGAAGGCCATCAGGGCGTTGCCGAGCACCGATGTCAGTACCAGCGGCAGCACGATGCACAAGGTCGCCGCCCAAGAGCGGAAGGTGATCATGCACATGACCGCCACACAGATGTACACCAGGATCAGGATGGTCAGCTCGGACTTCTTGATCACCTCGTTGGTAGCCGCCTCGATCCCCGCGTTACCGGCAGCGAGGATGAATTCCAGGCCATCCTTGTTGTTTTCCTTGGCGAATTCCTGCACCGCATGCACCGCACGATCCAGGGTTTCGGCCTTGTGATCGTTGAGGAACACCAGCACCGGCGCCAGCGAGCAACTGTTGTTGTACAGGCCATCGGCCCGGGCAATGGAGTTGTTCAGTACGTCTGGGTTACGCGACAGGGTTTCCCATTTCAGGTTGCCCTCGTTCATGCCCTTGATCATCTGCTTGGACACAGTCACCAAAGAAATCGCCGACTGCACGCCCTCGGTGTTCTGCATCTTCCACATCAACTCATCGATCGGCGCCATGGCTTCGTAGCGCGAGCAACCTTCGGAATTGGTCTTGACCATCACCACCAAAACGTCGGAGCTGGTGGAGTAGTTGTTGATGATGAAGTTGTTGTCCTTGTTGTAGCGCGAATCCGGACGCAACTCGGGAGCACCCTGATCGAGGTCACCGATCTTCAGGTTTTGGCTGTACCAGAGGCCACCGCCAAAGGCGATCAATGCCAGCAGAATGGAAACCGGGGCCACTTTGGCGCTGGCGAAATTCGACAGCAGACGCCAGAACGGGTGTTCACGCACCGCATCTTTCTTGCTGCGTTCGACGGCACGCTTGCTGATGCCGACATAGGAAATCGCCACCGGCAGCAGGATCAGGTTGGTGAACACGATCACCGCCACGCCGATGGACGCGCCGATGGCCAGCTCGCGGATCACGCCGATATCGATGATCAGCAGCGTGATGAAACCCACCGCATCCGCAAGGATCGCAATCATCCCCGGCAGAAACAGTTGACGGAACGTACGTCGTGCTGCCGTCAGGGCGTTGTCCGCCTCGCTGGATTGCAAGGCGATACCGTTGATCTTCTGCACGCCGTGGGAAATACCGATGGCGAAGATCAGGAACGGAACGAGCATCGAATAAGGATCGAGCCCGAAGCCGAAGAAGTGCATCAAGCCCAGCTGCCAGACCACCGCCACCAGCGTCGTGCTCAACACGGCCACGGTACTGCGCAGGCAGTTGGTGAACCACAGCAACAGGATCAGGGTGATGACGAAGGCAATGCCGAAGAACATCACCACCATCACCAGGCCATCGATCAGGTCACCGACTTTCTTGGCGAAACCGACGATGTGGATCTTGACGTTGGGGTTCTGTTTTTCAAACTTGTCGCGGATCTTGTCTTCCAGCTCGTGGGAGAACTTGCGGTAATCCAGCGCCAGCAACTTGCCCTGGTCTTGCGGGTCCGGGTAGGACTCCAGCAACGGGATGTCGACGATGCTCGACTTGAAGTCATTGGACACCAGCCGCCCGACTTGCCCGGACTTGAGCACGTTGTTGCGCAGCAGGTCGAGACTGGCCTGGGAGCCGTTGTAGCTCTGCGGAATGACTTCGCCGCCGGCAAAGCCCTCTTCCGTCACTTCAGTCCAGCGAACGCTCGGACTCCACAGCGACTTGAGGCCCGAACGGTCGACACCGGAGATGTAGAACACCTCGTCGTTGATCTGACGCAGGGTCTCCATGTACTCCTTGGAGAAGATGTCGCCATCGGTGGCTTCCACCGAAATCCGCACGGTGTTGCCCAGGTTCGCCAGATCATTGCGGTGCTCCATCATCTTCTGGATGAAGGGGTGCTCCAGCGGGATCATTTTTTCGAAACTGGTGGAAGGACGGATCAGCGTCGCCTGCCAGAACAGGAAAATGCTGACCAGCAGGCAGATCGTGATCACTGCCGGGCGGTTGTTGAAGATCAGGCGTTCGAGGAACGTCGCCTTGTCCTGTTGATGAGTACTCAAGGAAGTCATAGCTGCGCCTTCTTATTATTAACCCGGCTCATTTGCCCGACTCGGTGCCATTCGGCGAGGTGACGCGAACGCCGCCCTGCCCGGCTAGAACCAGATTGCCATTGCCTGCAGCGGTGACCGCCGAGACGGAAATGCGATCCGCACGGTTGACCACTTTGAAGGTTTCGCCATCGTCGCTGCTGCGAATCACCGAACCGCCGTTGCCGACGATCACGATGGAACCGTCATCGAGCAGCGTGCTACCGGACAGACCGAACTCCAGGTCGCCGCGTTCAGCCTTGAGCTCGACTTGCTCCCAGTTGCTGCCGAAGTCGGTGGAACGGTAGAGATTGCCGCGCAGACCGTAAACCAGCAGCGTGGAAGGTTGAGCCGTGCCCATCACGCCGAACAACGAGCCTTCGTACGGACCTTCGAGTTTTTCCCAGGTCTGGCCCCAGTCGGCAGAGCGGAACATGCTGCCCTGCTCGCCAACGATGAACAGACCGGAGTCCTTGACCGCTGCGATTGCGTTCAGGTGGTACTGGTCTTCATTGTCCATGCGGTCACTGACGTCTTCCCAGTGTTTGCCGCCATCGGTGGTTTCAAGCAGCGCGCCGTAAGCACCCACGGCGAAGCCGCTGTTGACGTCCTTGAACCAGACATCGAGCAGCGGCGACTCGCGTTGGAGATCTTCGAATTGCTTGGTCCAGGTGGCGCCGCCGTCCTCGCTGGCGAGGATCTGTGCGTCATGGCCGACGGCCCAGCCGTGTTTGTCATCGACGAAAAACACCGACGTCAGCAGTGCCCGGGTTGGCACCTTGGCCTGCGCCCAGCTGGTACCCTGGTCATCGGAATAAAGGATGTGCCCGCGATCCCCAACCGCCACCAGCCGCTTGCCGGCGTGGACGACATCGAGCATCAGGCTTTTGACCGCCTTGGCAGATTCAGTGGCATAAACAACGTCGGATGCTGGCGTCGCTGCGGCCAGCACAGGTGCCGACAGCATGGCCGAGCCCAACAGCGAGAGCGCTGTAGCCAGCAACGCGATTTTGCGTAATGCCGGCGGGCGGCAGATACCCACACCCATGACAGGCTCACTCATAGACCTTCCCCCATTATTATTGTTAGGTCATTCAACCTTTCTGGGCGCCGTAAGGGTGCGTGTCTGGACCGGCAGTTTCAGAACATAGTCCTGAAACCCGCAATCCAGAGCCCCTTCGGAAGCTGGCTTATCCTATCGGTGTTTTTGAATGTCTGACAATCGACGCCACGTTATCTTTTGTTAACCGGGGGGGATGGGGGTTGTTCTGAATGGTTGGGTATCAGGTGGGGTGATTGGGGTTTTGGTGATTGGTGTACATATCCGTTGCTGCGGTTACGGCCGCTATTGGTTCCGCCCTTACGGCGGGTCACGTTCGAAGAGCCGGAATGCCGGCCCAGGCGAAAGTAACCAAAGCGCTTGGCCCCTTACATTTGGTGCCTCGCCGTGGGCCTATCGAGGGGGGTAAGAAAACCAAAAGCCAAAGCGAGGCGGCCTACCGGCCGGCCTGTTCGTCAGGCTGTACACACCTCCCTGTAGGAGCTGGCTTGCCGGCGATGGCGCCATCTCGGCCAACCCTGCTGCAGCTGACACACCGCCATCGCTGGCAAGCCAGCTCCTACAGGGATTGAGTACATCTGAAAGAAAAAGAAATTGGTCGGCCCGAAGGCCGCCAAGGTCAACAGCAGACTCAGGCCAGACTCTTGCTGACCACTTCAAACACATCGCTGGACAACTGACCCGACGCACGAATGCGCTCCAGCTCAGCTTTCATCAAAGCCTGACGGGCACTGTCGTACTTGCGCCAGCGAGTCAGAGGCGCCAACTGGCGAGAAGCAATCTGCGGATTGAAGCCATTCAACTCGATCACCAGATCGGCGAGGAAGCGATACCCGGAACCATCCGCCGCATGGAAGTTGATCAGGTTCTGCCCGGCAAACGCACCGACCAGCGCCCGCACCTTGTTCGGGTTCTTGATGTTGAAGGCCGGGTGCTGCATCAACGCCTTCACCCGATCCAGACCGCCAGGCAATACACTGCCGGCCTGCACGCTGAACCATTGATCCATGACCAGCGGGTTGTCCTTGAAGTGCTCGGCGAAGCTCGCCAGCGCCGTGGCCTTCTGTTCTTCGAACGGCGAGTTGACCAACACCGCCAGTGCGGTCAAACGCTCGGTCATGTTGTCGCACGCGTCGAACTGCTCCAGGGTTGCCGCCAATACTTCCGGTTTGCCGCTGAGCATCAGGTACGACAACGCAATGTTCTGCAAGGCGCGACGGGCGAAATGCTCGGCCTCGGCCATGTACGGCGTCTGCTTCGACAATTCGCGATTGGCCTGATAGCGCAGCCACAGGCCTTCGAACAAGGCGTCCGTCAGTTGCTTACGGGCAAACTCACGGGCGGTGTGGATGGCGTCGACATCCGCCACTTCGCTGATTTCGGTGAGATACGCTTCGCTCGGCAACGAGAGCATTTCCGCGACCATCGCCTGATCCAGCGATTCGTCCGACAGCACAGTGCGCAACGCGGTGACCAGACGCTGATCCAGCACCAGCGCTTCGCCCTTCTGCTGCTGGGCGATCAATTCCTGCAACACCTGCACAGACAGTTGCTGCCCGGCATCCCAGCGGTTGAAACCGTCGCTGTCGTGCTGCATCAGGAACATCAACTGATCGCGGTTGTACGGGAAGCTCAGTTTCACCGGCGCCGAGAAACCACGCAGCAACGACGGCAACGGTTGTTCAGCGATGTCGACGAAGGTGAACGTCTGCTCGGCTTCGGTCACCGAGATCACGCGGGTCGTGCCTTGGGCGGCGGCTTCACCGGCAAGACGCAGGGCAATCTCGCCGCCCTTGCTATCGAGCAGGCCCAGTTCGACCGGAATCACGAACGGCAGTTTTTCAACTTTGTCCGGGGTTTCCGGGCAGCTCTGGCGGAACGTCAGGCTGTAGGTTTTTGCCGCCGCGTCGTAAGACTCGCTCACGGACAGACGCGGTGTGCCCGCCTGGCTGTACCAGCGCTTGAACTGGGTCAGGTCGACGCCGTTGGCATCTTCCATGGCCTTGATGAAGTCATCGCAGGTCACGGCCTGGCCGTCGTGGCGATCAAAGTACAAATCGCTGCCTTTGCGGAAACCTTCAGCGCCGAGCAAGGTATGGATCATGCCCACGACTTCCGAACCCTTTTCGTACACAGTCAGGGTGTAGAAGTTGGAAATCTCGATAAAGCTGTCCGGGCGCACAGCGTGGGCCATGGGACCGGCGTCTTCGGCGAACTGGTGGGTGCGCAGGTAGGCGACGTCCTGAATACGCTTGACCGTGGCCGAGTTCATGTCGGCGGAGAAGCCCGAATCGCGGAACACGGTGAAACCTTCCTTCAGCGACAGCTGGAACCAGTCGCGGCAGGTCACGCGGTTGCCCGACCAGTTGTGGAAATATTCGTGAGCGACGATCGCCTCGACCCGCTGGTGCGCGGCGTCGGTGGCGGTTTCGGCGCGGGCCAGCACGGCGCTGGAGTTGAAGATGTTGAGGCCCTTGTTCTCCATCGCGCCCATGTTGAAGTCGTTCACGGCGACGATCATGAAGATGTCCAGATCGTACTCGCGACCGTAGACCTCTTCGTCCCAGCGCATGGATTTCTTCAGGCTGTTCATGGCGTGCTGGCACTTGTCGATGTTTTCCGGCTCGACATAAATACGCAGCGCCACAGTGCGTTCGGTCATGGTGGTGAACGTGTCTTCAACGCACCACAGGTCACCGGCCACCAACGCAAACAGGTACGCCGGTTTCTTGAACGGGTCTTCCCAGGTCGCCCAGTGCCGGCCGTCTTCGCCAGGACCGGAGGCAATCGGGTTGCCGTTGGACAGCAACACCGGATAGCTGTGCTGTTCGGCAACCACGGTGGTGGTGAAGGTGCTCATCACGTCCGGACGGTCGAGATAATAGGTGATCTTGCGGAAGCCTTCGGCCTCGCACTGGGTGCAGAACATCGTGCCGGACTTGTACAGGCCTTCCAGCGCGGTGTTGGTTTCCGGGTGGATCTTGACGCTGGTGTCGACCGTGAAGGTGGCGCTGGCCGGGTGCAGGGTCAGGTGATTTTCGGTCAATTGATAGTCGGCGGCGTCCAGCTCACGATCAGCCAGAGTGACCGACATCAACTCGAGCTGCTGGCCATCCAGCACCAGCGGCGGCAGGCCCGGGCCACGCTCGGGGTTGCGGCGCATTACCAGTTGCGCATGGACCAGGCTGTGGTCCTCGTACAACTCGAAGGTCAGGTGCGTCTCGTCGATCAGGTACTCGGGCGCCTGATAGTCCTTCAGGTAGATCATCTTCGGTTGTTCGGTGCGCATGCTGGAATCCTTACTGATGCACGGCGAGCTGGTAAGCCGTGTATTTACGAATATTGATCACGCCGGTGTCGAAAATCAGGTATTGACCTTTGACGCCCATCAGCGTGCCTTCGACGATCGGGTTCTTGTCCAGGTTGAAGCTGACGATTTTCGCCGGGTACTGCTCGACCGGGTAGCGGATTTCGAGCGGATCAACGTCAGAAATAGTCTGGATCGCCTGTAGGCCAAATCGTTCCTGCAGCGTTTGCAAACCTTCTGCGCAACTGGCGAACAGCTGATCGCGAACCTCGGCCAGATTCACCGTCGCCGCATCGCCCTTGAGTAAAGCACGCCAATTGGTCTTGTCGGCCACCTGGCTGCGGAACAGGTCTTCGACAAAACCGGACTGCTGTCGGGTCGAGACGCGGATGATCGGCAATGCCTGGCTGGCGCCCTGATCGAGCCAGCGGGTCGGCAGCTGGGTCGCTCGGGTAATCCCGACTTTCACCCCCGACGAATTGGCCAGGTACACCACGTGGTCGGTCATGCAGAACTTCTCGCCCCACTCCGGCTCCCGGCACGTACCGGCGTCAAAGTGGCAGCGTTCCGGGCTCATGATGCACACGTCGCACTGGGCCAGTTTGGTCATGCACGGGTAGCAGTAACCCTGGCTGAAACTGGTTTTGGTTTTGCGTCCGCAATGGATGCAGTGGATCGCACCCAGGTATTCAAGGCGCACCGTGGTCCCGATCAACGGATTGACCGGCACCTCGGTTTCGCCAAGACGAAATGCGTATTGCACGTTCGGCCCGTCAAGGCGCGCCGACATTTTGCTGATTGCACCGCGGCCAATCTCGATCAATGGATGGCATCCGACTTGAACAGGATATTCGGCACTTGAATCGACTTGGAGCTGCATTCCTGCGGGCCCATGTAGCCCGTGCGCTGGTCTTCGGGCAGGTTCTGGATTTCCCAGGCGATCATCGCTTGCAGCGACAGTTCACGCTGTTCGGCGGTGAGTTTGCCACCATCGGACCATTTGCCGATTTCCACGGCCAGTTTCAGGCTCTCGTAGATATCAGGGGTGATGTTCTTGATCATTTCGTTAAAAGAGGACATTGGGTCTCCGCGCTCTTTATTGCATATCTGATTTAGACGGCCAGTTTACGGCGGTTGTACAAACCACCCAACAAACCGGTGAAGCATCCGATGAGTAACCCGCTGACATGGGCCGCGTTGGCGATTTCGCCGAAGCCGATCATCGAGATGAGGCCGGACAGGCACAACAACAGCCACACCAGCATCATCACCAACACGCCACGGGGCAAGCGATATGCCGGGTTCGGCGCGAGCAGCTGGAAAATCCAGCAATGCCCGAGTAACCCGTACAGCACGCCGGACAGCCCACCGAACAGGGACGGCCCGCTGAACAAATATTGGGTGAAGTTGGACACGAGGCTGAACAGCAAGGTCAGGCCGATCAGATTGATGCTGCCCTGACGCGATTCAATTCGTCGCCCCAGCTCCCAGTACCACATGCCGTTCATCGCCAGGTGCAGGATGCCGAAGTGGATCAGCATCGGCGTCACCAGACGCCACCACTGCCCGGCCGCCAGGCTGTCGGCCAGAGGCGTGAAATGAATGTATTCACCGACCACGCGGAATTCGAGGAAGGTCAGCCAGCGCATCGTTTCCAGGTTGTCGCCCAGCAGCGTGAGCGCGCCGACGATCACGCTCAGCAGCAATATCAGCGCGGTGGCCTTGGCGTATTTCACCTGCTCGACAAACCCCGGACGCTTGACCGTTTGCGCCACCGGGATATCCAGTTGCTGGTCGGGATCGCCCGCCGGAAAGCGCTCGTACAGAGCACGGACGTCTTCGCTGATGTTCTGCGGCACCCACAACACTTGCTCACCGGACTCTTCACTGACCCGATGGGGCACTTGCATGCGTTTGAGCAATTGGACGAACCCGCTCAGGTCCACCGCCAATGGCAGACGCAAGACCGCGACAGCACTCATTGCAGCACCTCCGGCCGCTCGACATCGACCCAGACGAATTTATGTGGATCGAGGCGGGTTTCCTGGTCCAGTCGATACGCGACCAGTTTGCCGTAGAGCACCGCGCTGTAGTCCAGGCAGGCCAGGTTTGGCCGGATCGGCGCTGGTTTGCCGCTGCGCCAATAGTGGCCGACAAACAACAGCGGCTCATCGATACCGTAGCGCAGCAGGCTGTTCTTTTCGGTAGAGGTCAATGGCGTTTGCGCGACGGGTTCAGGCAAGGCGTCTGGCTGGAACACAATGTCTCCATAGGTTTTCGGGTCGTCTTCCCAGAATTTGGTGCGGAAAAACGAACGCACCAGTCCGTCGCCGCTGGTCATGGTCAAGCCATGGGGCAAGCGCATGTCGGTGCCACGCAGCAGGCGATCGAATACGGTGCAGGCAAACGAACCCGGTTCCGCCGACGCCTGAAGAAAATGCTCGTCGACGCAACCATTGGGAAACAGTGCCCGCAACGGCTCGATCAAGCCTGCATCCCAGCACGCGTGCACCACGCGAAAACGCCCGGCATCGAGGAACAGCGGCAGTTCGTAGAACCACTGCTGGAAGTCGTGCCAGTCGCCGGGATGGTGTTCAAACTGAGTCAGGGTTTCGTGCAGCAAGCGGGCATGGCGCGGCGTGTGCTCGCGCACGAATTGCTTGCCGCTGCCGGGCAGCGCCGGCGTGACCCAGCCCAACGCATTGAATTCATGGTTGCCCATGATGCACAGCGCCTGACCGGCCTCGACCATGTCGTGAACGATATGCAGCGCCTCGCGAATCCGCGGGCCGCGGTCGATGATGTCGCCGACGAACACCGCCATGCGCGATGCGTGTCGCCAGACACCACCCTGCTTGTGATAACCGAGCCGGTCGAGCAAATGCTCAAGGGTCATTGCGCAACCGTGCACGTCACCGATCAGGTCGTAGCTACGCGCGGGATCGAGCATCAGTCGCCTCCACCACCCAACCTGCTGCCCCAGCCGAGCTTGGTCCGGCAGACTTCATAGTAGTTGTGGTCGAGCGGATGAATCAGCCGCAACTTCTGGGCTTTCTTGCTGACGGTAATGGTGTCGCCGGGCGCGCAGGTAAAGTGGTTCTGCCCGTCACACGAGACTTGCGGGTAAATCTGCATATCCTTGGACACGACGATTTTCAGCTCACTGTTGCCATCGACCACAATGGGTCTACCCGACAAGGTATGGGGGTACATCGGCACAATGACAATGGCGTCGAGCTTGGGGTGCATGATCGGCCCGCCGGCGGACAGCGCATACGCAGTGGAACCGGTCGGCGTGGCGACGATCAGGCCGTCGGCCTTCTGGCTGCAGACGAACTGGCCGTCGATGTACAGCTCGAACTCGATCATCCGCGTCGATTTGCCGGGGTGCAGCACCACGTCGTTCAGTGCATCGCCCTGGCCGATGGCCTCGGCATGACGGCGGACTTCGGCCTGGAGCAGGAAGCGGTTTTCCACCAGATAATGCCCATCGAGCACTTCGGCGACTTTGACTTCCAGTTCATCGGGACGGATATCAGTCAGGAAACCCAGGCTGCCCCGGTTGATCCCGAGTACCGGAATATTGTGCTTGGCCAGTGCCCGTGCGGCGCCGAGCAGGCTGCCATCGCCCCCGACGACGATGACCATGTCGCAGACTTCACCGAGCATCTTGCGCGACGACGTTTGCAGGCCATGCCCCGGCAGGACTTCGGCGATGGTGTCTTCGAGGATCACATGCAGGTGACGATCGAGCAGAAACCGTTTCAGTCGGCGGACGGTATCCAGCACCTGAGAACTGCCCAGGCGACCGATGATGCCGATATTGCGAAATTGCTCCATGGGGCTCCTGCGGGATCTGTGTGGCGCGAAAAACACGATTATGGGCGAAACCCGGCCGTAGACAAAATCCTTTCAGCTTCAAGGGTGTGCTCGGGTTTCGGGCTATGCTCGCAAGATGATCCTATTTCCAGATTTGCTCCAGCTACCCCACCAGTTGCGCCACCCTGAAGTGCGCGACCTGGCGTGGGTCATCCTCGCACCGCCGATGCTTGGCGATACGCCGTGGCCACAGCGGCATCCGCTGGCCGGCAGCGATTGGGTGCAGACGCCGGAGCACCTGGAACACTGGCTGCGACAGCTCGACCGGGACAGTTACGGGTTGCTGCACTGGCTGGCCCAGGCCCGCACCCGGCGCCTGGGCTTGTATTACGAGCGACTGTGGCAATTCGCCGTGCAGCATGCGCCGGGCATCGAATTGATTGCCGCCAACATGCCGATCCGCCGCGAGGGCCACACCTTGGGCGAGCTGGACATGTTGCTGCGTGATCGCGACGGCGTGCATCACCTGGAACTGGCAATCAAGCTTTACCTCGGCCCGCAATCCGGCGATGGCCACGACACCGCACAATGGCTCGGCCCAGGTTGCCATGACCGACTGGACCGCAAACTGAAGCACCTGAGCGAACATCAACTGCCGATCTCCGCACGTCCCGAGAGCCGCGAAGTGCTCGCAGCACTGGATATCCGCCAGTTCAGCGCGCATTTATGGTTGGGTGGCTATCTGCTTTATCCGTGGCCGGGCCCTTCCGATTCCCCGCAGGGCGCACATCCACAACATTTGCGTGGGCGTTGGTTGCATCAAAAGGATTGGGCGGCGTTTGTTGCGCAAAGCCCGGCTGGCCGCTGGCAGCCCCTGCCCCGCCATGCCTGGCTGGCCCCGGCGCACTACACCGCGGAACACACCTGGAATGCAGAGCAGCTGCAAGCGTGGTTGAGCGATCTGGAGCCGCTGGCCCCGGCGCAATTGCTGGTGCGGCTGACGGAAAACGCCAGTGGCGACTGGGAAGAAGCCGAGCGGTTGTTTCTGGTGGCGGATCTTTGGCCGAATGTGCCGGGACAAGGTTGAGCCTTGCATTGCCTGAGCCGGCCCCTTCGCGAGCAGGCTCCCACAGGCTGAAATGCATTCCTCTGTAGGAGCGAGCTTGCTCGCGATAGGGCCAACCCGGTTTAAATGAATAACCTCACAACCGGCGCCGCCAAATTCACCCGCAACACCAGGTTGCCCGCAAACTCAAACTTTCTTGTGCTGCTCCACCCATTGCGCATAGGCATTGATGAAACTCTGCAGGAAAGGCTTCACCGATTCGGACAGCGTACCCGCCTCATCAAACGCTTTACCGGCACCACCCAGATAAGCCTCGGGTTGCTGCATCATTGGCACATTGAGAAAAACCATGGACTGACGCAGGTGATGGTTCGCACCAAATCCACCGACTGCACCCGGTGACGCGCTGATCACTGCGCCCGGCTTTCCACTCCAGGCACTTTTGCCGTACGGGCGCGACCCCACATCGATCGCATTCTTCATCGGCGCCGGTACAGAACGGTTGTATTCAGGCGTCACGAACAGCACCGCGTCGGATGTGCTCACTTGTTGTCGGAAAGTGCTGTAGGCTGCCGGCGGTGACGCACCATCGATGTCTTCGTTATAGAGCGGCAGATCGCCGATTTCGACGATGTTGAGCTTGAGATTGGCAGGCGCCAGTTCAGCCAGGGCCAACGCGATCTTGCGGTTGATCGATTCCTTTCTCAAGCTGCCGACCACGACGGCGATCGTATAGACGTTGCTCATGGGAGATTCTCGACTGTCCGGTGGAAAGAGCTTGTAGTTATAGATGACGTTTTACCCGGAGGCGGCCGAAAACACCGCACCTGACTATTTTTTTCATGTAAGAAAACTTACTTCGCACAAGCACGGTCTACAGAGCCGCAAATTGAGTGATTTATCTCCAGAGGTTCTAAGCAGATGGCAGCAGTACTCGTCGGTCAGTTCCATGCAAGAGACGCGGAAGGCCGCATTTATTCCGTGCATGAGTTTGAATCCACGCCGGCGGCAGACGTACCAGGGACGGTTACCACTTACAAAACAGCCATTGGCGATCGCCTGAACAAGATCGATGACAACGAGTTTCAGCTGGTGCAATCGGGCGTTACGCTCGTCCGGGAGCCGGAACCCACCGTTGCGTCATAACTCGATGTTATGGGTAGAAGTCATATGCACGGACTTGGGTTAGGATTCAAACGCTGACTCCTTCACCTGCTGAACATGGACTTCATGCATGCGCTTACGCCATATCGAAGTGATCCAGGCGCTCCTGCAGACCGGTCACCTGGGCACCGCCGCCGAATGGCTGCAGATGCCGGTGGCCGATGTCGAGCATTTGCTGCGCGACGCCGAGGATCAGCTGGGGTTCATGTTGTTTGCCAGCGTGCGCGGGCGCTTGCAGGCCACCCGCGAGGCGCGGGAACTGCAGGTCGAAATCGAACGGGTCTACGATGCGCTCGAACCGGTTCAGCGCCTGGCCAATAGCCTCAAACAATATCTGGCGCCACCGCTGCGCATCATTTGCACCCCGCCCCTGGCCCAGCAATTATTGCCGCACAGCATCGCCGCCCTGCGTCGACGCCTGCCCGACGCGCCCTGCACCCTTCTGAGCCAGCCCACCCGAGACATCGTCAAAAGCCTGTTGCTGCGCGAAAGCGATCTGGGGCTGAGCCTGCATGACCCCGAACGCACTGAAATCGACTGCCAGGTGATTGCCCAAGGCAAGTTGCAACTGCTCGCGCCCCATGGCTGGCTGCAACCGAAACAGAAATACATCTCGGTGCAGGATCTGGCCGGTCAATCGATGATCGGCCTGGAAGGCCACGACCCGTTGAGCCCGGCCCTGGAAAACAAACTGCACGCCTTGCGTCCGGCGCCGGTTATTCAGACCCGCGTCCAGACCCATCAGATGATGCGCAGCATGGTCGAGGCAGGGGAAGGCTTGGCCATTGTCGATCCGTTCACGGCTCTCGGGGCCAAAACGACGGGGCTGGATGTCTGCCCGCTGGCGCCGGCCGTGCCGATCAGCCTGTACGCCTTGACCCTGAAAAACGGTGAGCCTTCTGCCGCGGTTCAGGCTTTGTTGAGCATCATCACGGAACAAGCCGCGGCGATGCTGGTGAACTGATCGGGTTTTCCAGCTGGTTTTCGAACATTCGATACCAGAACAACGCCACTTCGGCGGTGTTCGGGTCGATACCGCGATAACGCAGATGGTCGATCCCGCCGATCACGTAACCACACCGTTCATAGAGTCGACAGGCGCCCAGGTTATTGTTCTGGGTTTCGAGCATGATGCCCGGCAGTTTTTTCTTGCGGCTCCAGAACTGCGCCACATCCAGCAGCGCCTTGGCGACGCCATGTCGCCGGGCAGGCGCATGCACTGCCAATTCGTCGATATGGGCAAAGCCGTTCCAGTTGGTGCTGACCACCAGATGCCCCACCGGCTCATCGTCCAGATACGCCATGAAAATCGCGCTGTCCGGAGCATCGCGAAAACTGCTGAACTCCTCAGGATCAATGCCATAACACTTGCGATAAGGGGTAATCGGCGTGACCCGCCATCGCTCCACGGGCTGACCTATTTCCGGCGCGCCGTAAGCGGCAACTTCAAAACTGAAATCACTGCCCCAGATATAGGGAGCGAAACCTTCGTCGGCAACACGCACCGACAGCCCTGGATGAGTAGGATTCATGACCGGTTGCATACTGGGAAAGGTCCTCATTCCTTGATGCAATCGACGGTATAGTGCCGCCCATTGCCCTCGTCTTCATGTTGCAATCCGTGCACATCGGCGACGAATCCCGGGAAACTGGCATCGAACGTTCGGGCAAACGCCAGATAGTCAATGATTGAGCGGGTTGCCTCGGTAAAACGCTCGCCGGGCATGATCAAGGGGATGCCTGGCGGATACGGAACCAGCATCACCGCCGCGATGCGCCCGTCCAGCGCATCGATGGACACCGCCTCAACATCACCGCGCACCAACTGATCATAGGCGTCCGCCGGCTTCATCGCGACTTCCGGCAATACCGTGTACATACGCTTGAGGTGTTTGGCCGTGGCATTGCTGCGATAGCAGGCGTGCAACTGATCACACAAATCCCGCAGGCCCATGCCCTGATAGCGTGCAACGTTCTGTTGCGCCACGCAGGGCAGACAATTGATCAGACTGACATTGGCATCGTAGCTGCGCTTGAACTCCAGTAACTCGGTGAGCAGCGTGCTCCATTTGCCCTTGGTGATGCCCATGGAGAACAACACGAGGAACGAATAGAGCCCAGTCTTTTCGACCACCAGCCCACGCTCCCAGAGGAATTTGCTGACCACCGCTGCCGGAATCCCGCGCTCGCTAAGGGCGCCGCCCGCCGTCAAACCCGGCATCACCAACGTGACCTTGATCGGGTCGAGCAACACATAATCATCGGTCACGCCGCCAAAGCCGTGCCAGTCGGCATCAGGCTGCAACAGCCAGTCTTCGGTGGTCACCCGCTCGATACCTTCCACCGACGGTGGTTGCCAGATCGAGAACCACCAGTCATCAGCGGCGATGTGCTGACGCAGATTGGCCAGCGCTCGACGAAAACTCAGGGCCTCGTCGAACATCTCCTGCAACAGCGAACGTCCGGCCGGGCCTTCCATCATCGCTGAGGCGACGTCCAGCGAGGCAATGATGCCGTACTGCGGCGACGTGGAGATGTGCATCATGAACGCTTCGTTGAAGCGATCACGGTCCAGTTGCCGCGCACCGCCATCCTGCACATGGATCATCGACGCCTGGCTGAATGCCGCCAGCAGTTTGTGGGTGGAATGGGTGGTGAACACCAGCGGGCTGTCGTCAGTGCGGGATGTGCCCATGCCGTAACGTCCGGCAAAAAACTCATGGAACGCCGCATAGGCGTACCAGGCCTCGTCGAAGTGCAACACCTCGGTGCTGTTGCCCAATTGCTGTTTGATCAGTTCGGCGTTGTAGCAGAGGCCGTCGTAGGTCGAGTTGGTGACGACCGTGAGTTTGACCTTCGGCGCCCGGCCCTTGGTCAGCGGGCTCGCATCGATCTTGGCCTGGATCGATGCCGGGCTGAATTCACTCAGTGGAATCGGGCCGATGATGCCCAGTTCATTACGCTCCGGACACAGATAAAGCGGTATGGCGCCGGTCATGATGATCGAGTGCAGCACCGATTTGTGGCAATTGCGATCCACCAGCACCAAATCATCGCGAGCAACCATCGAGTGCCAGACTATCTTGTTGGCAGTGGACGTGCCATTGATCACGAAAAAGGTGTGATCGGCGCCGAAGTTGCGGGCCGCACGGGCCTCGGCGTCGGCCAGGGGGCCGGTATGATCCAGCAGCGAACCGAGTTCCGGCACTGAAACCGACAAATCCGAACGCAGGGTGTTTTCACCGAAAAACTGGTGAAACGCCTGTCCTACCGGACTCTTGTGATACGCCACGCCACCGCCGTGCCCCGGGGTGTGCCAGGAGTAATTGGAGTCGGCGGTATGCTGCACCAACGCCTTGAAAAACGGCGGCAACAGGCCATCAAGGTACTTGCGCGCGGCACGCGCCACCTGTCGGGCGAGAAACGGCACCGTGTCTTCGAACAGGTAAAGAATGCCGCGCAACTGGTTGAGCTCGGCCATGGCATCGGCCGGCGCATTTTCCAGAGTGACCTTTTCGCCCAGGGCGAAGATTGGCAGATCGGGCGCACGGACCCGTGCCAGACCGATCAGCTCGGCCATGTTCTGTAACAAATGGGAATGAGTGCTGGCGTCTTCGGACGCGATCAACATGCAGGACAGACCGTGATAAGTCGAGGCAACCAGCCGCCCCTCCGTGTAGTCCACCGCCGATACGATGCTGAAACCTTCCTGCTCCAGTTCCCGGGCAATGCCGCGCACGCGATCACCGGCGACGGTGTCAGCCTTGATGTCGCGATGCACGATCAGAACGGGAAATTTCAAATCTTTATACATGGGGCTCAGTGTCCTGAGGCGGCAGACCAGAGCCTGCCAATCACCTCAGGGTAGAGGGTTGAAGCGGATGTGGCGAGCGCGACGCACTAAAATGGGTCGGCAGCTACTTGTCGGGGTGCGGGTTGGTTTTCAAAAGATCGCAGCCTCGTTTTACTCGACAGCTCCTACAGGATTACGCATTCCCTCGTAGGAGCTCGATCTTCACGAAGGAACTACGCCTGCGCCTCAGCCAGCTGCACCCACAACGCCGGAGCGCCAGCGGATTTTGCGATGACTTCCATTCGAGCCGCGTGCCGGGCCAGGTCGTCTTCGCTGGCGCGGATGATGCGTGTGGGCTGACGGTCTGCAGGCAGGCGACGGATTTCCGTGGCCGAGTTGTCCGCGCCTTCACCGGAACCATTGCCATCGGAGGCGTTACCCGCCAGGGACAGGCTGGTCTGGCCACCGGTCATGGTCAGGTAGACGTCGGCAAGAATCTCGGAGTCGAGCAAGGCGCCGTGCAGTTCACGGCCGGAGTTGTCGACGCCATAGCGTTTGCACAACGCATCGAGGCTGTTGCGCTGCCCTGGGTGGCGTTCCCGGGCCATCATCAAGGTATCGAGGATCGAGCAGTGTTGCGTGATGTCCGCACGCTCGTGCTGGCCCATCAAGGCAAATTCGTTGTTGATGAAACCAACGTCGAACGCCGCGTTATGGATGATCAGCTGCGCGCCCTTGATGAACTCGAAGAATTCTTCGGCCACTTCGGCAAAACGTGGCTTGCCCACCAGGAATTCGTTGGTGATGCCGTGGACGCCGATGGCGCCTTCGTCACTTTCGCGGTCCGGTTGCAGGTACACATGAAAGTGCCGCCCCGTCAGCCGCCGGCCGATCAACTCGACGCAACCGATTTCGATAATCCGGTGGCCGTCGGTTACCGGCATGCCGGTCGTTTCGGTATCGAGTACAACGGATCTGGTGGCCATCAGTGCTCAGCTCTCAATCGGTCAATCATGTAAAAACGCGAATGTTAACACGCTGGACGGGGTCTTTCAGGTGGACCGTGCCGTCCCGATCGCTGGCGGGCCAGCTCCCACTCTTGATCTGCGTCATTCACAAATCTCCTGTGGGAGCCAGCCTGCTGGCGATGAGTGCACCACGGTGTATCAGCAGGAAATCAAGTCTGTTTGTAGCCGCGCACTTCGTCCACGCCACGGTTAGCCAATTGGTCGGCCCGTTCGTTGCCGTGATGGCCGATGTGCCCGCGCACCCATTTCCAGGTGACTTTATGGCGGTTGACCTGCTCGTCCAGCAGCTTCCAAAGGTCAGCGTTTTTAACCGGTTCTTTCGCAGCGGTTTTCCAGCCGCGCTTCTTCCAGTTGTCCATCCATTCATTGATGCCTTTCATCACGTACTGGGAGTCGGTCACCAGTAGCACTTCGCACGGACGCTTGAGTTCTTCCAGGCCTCGGATCGCGCCCATCAGCTCCATGCGATTGTTGGTGGTGTTGGCTTCGCCGCCCCAGAGTTCTTTCTCAACGCCTTTGCACACCAGCAAGGCGCCCCAGCCGCCAGGGCCGGGATTGCCTTTACAGGCGCCGTCGGTAAAGAGTTCTACGCTATCGCTCATGCCAATCTATCCAGAAAATGCGGTGGCCCGCCGATCGAGGATCGACGACGCCCAAAGCCGGGACACGCCCGGCCGAAATTAAAGAAGGGTTTACGGCTCGATGTTGCGCCGGTTGACCTTGGCCATCGGCAGCGGAATCAGTTTGCCCATCGGCTCACGGCGTTCCTGCCGCAGCGGCCGCAGACCGACCACGATCTTGCGCGCCACCAGCAAGTAGAAACCACCGCCCGACAGTTGCCAGGCGCCGGCCCTGCGTTCCCATCCGGCCAGACGGGTCTGCCAGGCAGGCGAAGCCAGCGGCGGACGATAGCACCCGAAGCGGCGTTTCTCCAGCGCGAAACCCAGCAGGTTCAGCCAGTCCGAAACCCGCGATGGAGAGATGCAGCGCGCCTTGCGCATCCCGTCATGGGCAAACATATGCCGCAAGCCCCAAGTGCTCCAGGGATTGATGCCGATGATCAGCAGATGCCCACCGGGCCGCACGCTGCTGGCCGCTTCGCGCAACAAACCGTGGGGCGACAGGCAGAAATCCAGCCCATGCTGCAACACCACCACGTCGGCGGCATGTTCGCTGAGTGGCCAGGCTTGTTCCTCGCAGACAATCTCGACCCCCGGCAACGGCGCACCAAGACGCACATTGCGCTGCACCTGTGGCGCCGACGGCGGCGTCTGGGCAGACGGGCCGTAATGCACAAGGTAACCGCCGAAAAAGCGCCCCAGCTCGTCTTCGAGCATGCGCCGCTCTTCGTCCAGCAAAAATTGCCCGATGGGCCCGGACAGCCAGTCGCGGGCTGCGCTGATCAACGCCAGCCAGTCCGGATCAGCCTGTGCGAACGCTTTGTCAGTCATTGCATTCTCCAACGCGCCAGGAAGTTCTAAGATGCGCCTTTGTTTTCTGCTTGGCGAATCCGACGATGATACAGATCACTGCCCTGCCCGCCTTCACCGATAACTACATCTGGTTGTTACAAGACCACGGCAGCAAGCGCTGCGCCGTCGTCGATCCGGGTGATGCCGCGCCCGTGCAAGCCTGGCTGACGGTCAATCCCGGTTGGGTATTAAGCGACATTCTGATCACTCACCACCATCATGACCATGTCGGCGGTGTCGAACAGTTGAAGGAAGCGACAAACGCGAAGGTCTATGGCCCGGCGAGCGAAAGCATTCCCGCGCGGGACGTTGCGCTCAAGGACAACGACCGTGTCAGCGTGCTCGGATGGGATTTCGATGTGCTTGCCGTCCCGGGCCATACGCTGGGGCATATTGCCTACTATCACCATGGTCTGTTGTTTTGCGGTGACACGCTGTTTGCCGCGGGCTGCGGGCGTCTGTTCGAAGGCACGCCACAGCAGATGTACGCCTCGCTGACCCGTTTGGCCGCGCTGCCGGAGGACACGCTGGTCTACTGCACTCACGAATACACCCTGAGCAATTTGAAATTTGCCGCCGCCGTCGAACCGAACAATCCCGACACTGCCGAACGCCTGGCCAAAGTCACCCGACAACGGGAATCCGGGATCATGACGTTGCCTTCGACACTGGCGCTGGAAAATCTCACAAATCCGTTTTTGCGTGTCAGTGAAACATCTGTTAAAGAAAAAATGGACGAACGGACCGGCAGCGATAACTTGGCGCCCGATATGGTTTTTGCTGCGCTCAGGGCTTGGAAAGACGGGTTCTAAAGAGCTTGCTCGCGGGTCTGATATCGCTGAATGGTTGACCGCAGGGGGTACGCTTTCTAGAATCGCCCGACATTTTTGCCCGGAACTAACTTCCAGCCAATGTCGTCACCTATTCGTAAAGCCATCAATTCAGACGCATTGACCCGCTTGGCTCAAGCCATCGCGGTGGCTGTGTCCGCCACATTGGCGGGCTGTTCCAGCAATGCGCCGCAGACTGATGCGACGCACACCCAGAACATCGCTGCACGCGCCAAACAGAAGCCGATCTGGCTCACTGAACAACCTAGCCCGCAAGTTCCACAGGACGTCTGGGAGCGCATGCGCCAGGGCTTCCAGTTGCAGGACGGGCTGGGCGTCAACCCACGTATCGAGCAACAGCGCCTGTGGTTCGCCAGCAACCCGTCGTTTCTCGAAAACGCCGGCGAACGTGGCAGTCTCTACATGCACTACATCGTGGAGCGCCTCGAAGAGCGCAACATGCCGCTGGAACTGGCGCTGCTGCCAGTGATTGAAAGCTCCTACAACCCGATGGCCTATTCCCGGTCCAACGCGGTGGGTCTTTGGCAATTCATCCCTTCCACCGGGCGTTACTTCAACCTGCGCCAGACCCGTCTGTATGATGGCCGTCGTGATATCACCGCGTCGACCACCGCCGCGCTGGATTACCTGACCCGCCTGCATGACATGTTCAACGGCGACTGGATGCTGGCCCTGGCGGCTTACAACGCCGGTGAAGGCACCGTCAGCCGGGCCATCGAGCGCAATGAAAAGCTCGGCCTGCCAACCGATTACTGGAACCTGCCGCTGCCGTCCGAAACCCAGGCATACGTGCCAAAGTTGCTGGCGCTGTCGCAAGTGGTCATGGCTCCCAACGCCTATGGCGTGAACCTGAACCCGATCGCCAACGAACCGTACTTCCAGGCTGTCGAAATCAATCAGCGCATGGACCTGTCCAAAGTCGCTGAAGTCGCCAACATCGACGAAGACGAACTGTTCCAGCTGAACCCGGCCTTCAAGCAGCGCACCACCACCCTGGATGGCCCGCAGCATTTGCTGGTGCCGACTTCCAAGGCACAACTGCTGACCACCAGCCTGCAGACCATGCGCCCTGAAGAGCTGATCAGCAAGAAGCCACTCAAGCCTGTCTTCGACGGTGCGGACGATACGGTCGTCGCCAGTGCCAAACGCAACTACCGGGTCAAGCGCGGCGACAACCTCGGCTCCATTGCCAAGGCCAACAACGTCGACGTCAAGGATCTGCAACGCTGGAACAACCTCAGCGGCAAGAACCTCAAGGCCGGCCAGACCCTGGTCATGCAGGACACCCGCAAAAGCAAAAACAGCTCCGGTCGCGTCAATACCGTGGTCGCCGCCAACAGCAAAACCGCCAAAAGCAACAAGCAGCAGACCAAGTACAAGGTCCAGCAAGGCGATTCGCTGTACATCGTGGCCAAGCGCTTCAACGTTGAGATGCAGCATCTCAAACGCTGGAACCCTCGTGTCGGCCAGGCGTTGAAGCCCGGACAAATGTTGACGGTTGCCAATCCGCGCTAAAAAAACAGCCCCTGAATTCAGGGGCTTTTTTATGCCTGCACAGTTTCATGGCGAGCACAAAACCTGTAGGAGCGAGCTTGCTCGCGATGAGGGCTTGTCAGTTTGCATCGATGGCGACTGACACACCGTCATCGCGAGCAAGCTCGCTCCTACAGGGATTGTCGTCCAGCCGAAATGACTGATTGATCCCCTGTCTTTTTCCTGTCCTGACAAGCTGTTACTGTACGGTCCACAAAGCCCAAGCCGCCTGGATCGGATCCCCTATTTGAAGCGTCCCCTCCTCTTCCTGATCAGCCTGGCCTTGAGCTCCACCGCAAGCGCGACGATCAGCGAAAGCCATGGTTATGCGCAGTTCGGCACGCTCAAGTATCCGGCCAGATTTACCCATTTCGACTGGGTCAACCCGCAAGCGCCCAAAGGCGGAACGTTGCGGGTAATGGCGTTTGGCACGTTCGATACGCTCAACCCTTACACGTTCAAGGGCACCAGCCCGGTCACCACGCCGAGCTTCCTGCAGTACGGCATCAACGAGCTCAACGAACCGCTGATGGTCGGCACCGGCCAGTACGCGCCATCCGGGGATGAACCGGCGTCCAGTTACGGCCTGATTGCCCAGTCGGTGGAGTACAGCGAAGACCGCAGCTGGGTGGTGTTCAATCTGCGCCCCGAAGCGCGCTTCCACGACGGCACGCCGATCACCGCGTACGACGTCGCGTTCTCCTACCGGTTGCTGCTCAAGGAAGGTCATCCGCTGTACCGCACCAGCCTCCAGGAAGTGCTGCGGGTCGACATCCTCAATCCGCAGCGCATTCGTTTTGTGTTCAAGCGTGCCGGCAATCCGCTGTTGATCCTGCGTCTGGGCGAGTTGCCGGTGCTGCCGCAGCATTACTGGAAGGGCCGAGACTTCAAAGCCACCACCTTCGAACCGCCGCTGGGCAGTGGACCGTATCGCATCACATCGGTCACGCCAGGGCGACAAATCGTCTTCGAACGGGTCAAGGATTACTGGGGCAAGGACCTGCCGGTCAATCGCGGCAAATACAATGTCGACCGCATGGAAGTCGAGTATTACCGTGACAGTGACGTGGCATTCGAAGCCTTCAAGGCGGACGAATTCGACATTTACATCGAGCATCAGGCAAAGAATTGGGCCACCGGTTACAACTTCCCGGCGATACGTCGCGGCGAGGTGATCAAGGCGCAGATTGCGCACCAGATCCCGACCCAGAGCCAGGGATTGTTCATGAACAGCCGTCGCCCGACGTTCGCTGATCCCAAGGTCCGCGAAGCCCTGGGGCTGATGTTCGACTTTGAGTGGACCAACCGCACGCTGTTCAGCGGCGCCTACAAACGCGCCATGAGTTACTACCCCAACAGCGAATTCTCCGCGACCGGGTTGCCGGTCGGACATGAATGGCTGCTGCTCAAGCCCTACCGGGAACAATTACCGGCCAGGCTGTTCACAGAGCCGTTCAGCCTGCCGCAGACCATCGGGCGCGGCATCCCCCGGGAAACCCTGCGCAAAGCCCTCGGCCTGCTCGCTGAAGCCGGCTGGAAGCTTAATGGCCAGCGTTTACAGAACGCGACCGGGCAACCGTTGCGCCTGGAACTCCTGCTGGTCAATCCGAACCTGGAACGCATTCTTCAACCTTACATCGAGAACCTCGCCAGTATCGGCATCGACGCCCACCTGCGCACGGTCGATCGCGCCCAATACAAGCAACGCCTCGACCAGTTCGATTTCGACATGATTCTGATGACCCTCAACCAGACCCTCAGCCCGGGCCTGGAGCAATGGCAGTACTTTCATTCCAGCCAGGCCGGGGTCAAGGGCAGCAAGAATTACGCCGGCATCGCCAACCCGGTGGTCGATCACCTGCTGGAGCAACTGCTCGCCGCCCAGACCCGCGATGACCAGGTCGCCGCCGGCAAGGCCCTCGACCGTGTGCTGCTGTGGCAGCACTACATCATTCCCAATTGGTACCTCAACTATCACCGACTGGCCTACCGCAACCGGTTGGCCTTTGTCACGACGCCGCCCTACACCCTGGGCCTGAGCGCGTGGTGGCTGAAGTCTTCGGAGAAAGATCGATGAAACCCGTACGCGCCCTGCTCCTGCAGGCCAGCGGTCTGCTGTTCGCCGGACTGGCCTGCGCCGCTCCGCAACATGCCGTGACCCTGTACAACGAGCCGCCGAAATACCCGGCCGATTTCAAGCACTTTGATTACGTCAACCCGGACGCCCCCAAAGGCGGGATCTTCCGCCAGGCCGGGTTCGGCGGCTTCGACAGCCTCAACCCGTTCATCAACAAAGGCGTACCGGCCGATGACATCGGCCAGATTTACGACACGCTGACCCGGCACAGTCTCGACGAACCCTTCACCGAGTACGGACTGATCGCCGGCAGGATCGAAAAAGCGCCGGACAACAGCTGGGTGCGCTTTTACCTGCGCCCCGAAGCGCGCTTCCACGACGGTCATCCCGTGCGCGCCGAAGACGTGGTGTTCAGCTTCGACACGCTGACCAAGGAAGGCTCGCCGCTGTTTCGCGGCTACTACAGCGATGTGGCCGAAGTCATCGCCGAAGACCCGCTCAAAGTCCTGTTCAAGTTCAAGCACAGCAACAACCGCGAACTGCCGCTGATCCTCGGCCAGTTGCCGGTGCTGCCCAAGCATTGGTGGGTCGACCGCGATTTCAACAAGGGCAATCTGGAAATTCCGCTCGGCAGCGGCCCGTACAAAGTGGCCGACGTGAAGGCCGGTCGCTCAGTGCGTTATGAGCGGGTCAAGGACTATTGGGGCAAGGACCTGCCGGTCAATCGTGGCTTCTACAACTTCGACACGATGACCACCGATTACTACCGCGACAACACCGTCGCCCTCGAAGCGCTGAAGGCCGGGCAGTTCGATTACTGGCTGGAAATGACCGCGAAGAACTGGGCCAACGCCTACAACATTCCGGCAGTCACCGAAGGTCGGTTGATCAAGGAACAGATTCACAACGGCAACCCGACCGGCATGCAGGGTTTTGTCTTCAACCTGCGCCGTCCGGTGTTTCAGGATGTGCGGGTGCGCCAGGCGCTGAGCCTGCTGCTCGACTTCGAATGGACCAACAAGCAACTGTTCAACGGCGCCTACGTGCGCACCCGCAGTTACTTCGAGAATTCGGAAATGGCCGCCACCGGCCTGCCGGACGCCGATCAACGGGAGATCCTCGAGCCGTTTCGCAGCAAGCTGCCCGCTCAGGTGTTCAGCGAAGCCTTCGAAAATCCGAAGACTGACGCCAGCGGCATGATCCGCAATCAGCAGCGCGAGGCCTATCAATTGCTGCAAGAGGCCGGCTGGAAGATCGTCGACGACAAAATGGTCGACGCCACGGGCAAACCGGTGGCCATCGAATTCCTGCTGGCCCAGACCGAATTTGAACGCGTGCTCCTGCCATTCAAGCGCAACCTCAGTGACCTCGGCATCAATCTGGTGATCCGCCGTGTCGATGTCTCGCAGTACATCAACCGTGTGCGCTCCCGTGATTTCGACATGATCGTCGGCAGTTTTCCGCAGTCCAACTCACCAGGTAACGAACAGCGCGAATTCTGGATGAGCGCCGCCGCCGACAAGCCCAGCAGCCGCAACACCATGGGTTTGAAGGATCCGGTCGTCGATCAACTGGTCGAAAACCTGATCAATGCCGACTCGCGCAAAGGCCTCGTGGCCCACGCCCGGGCGCTGGACCGCGTGCTGCAATGGGGCTACTACGTGATCCCCAACTGGCACATCAAGACCTGGCGCGTGGCGTACTGGAACCACATCGGTCACCCGAAAAATTCTCCCGACTATGACATCGGCATTAACACCTGGTGGGTCAAGCCTGATGCGAAACCTGCGGTAGAAGTCGAAACCACATTGCAGGCCAATCCTGCGGGCACGGAGTAATCAGATGCTGGCGTATATTTTTCGGCGACTGTTGCTGATCATTCCGACCTTGTTCGGTATTTTGCTGATCAACTTCGTGATCATCCAGGCCGCGCCGGGCGGTCCGGTGGAGCAGATGATCGCCAAGCTCGAAGGCTTCGAAGGCGCCACCAGCCGCATTGCCGGTGGCGGTGCCGAAGTCTCGGTGGCCGGCTCGGCCTATCGCGGCGCCCAAGGCCTGGACCCGGCGCTGATCAAGGAAATCGAGCACATGTACGGCTTCGACAAATCGGCGCCGGAACGCTTGTGGATCATGGTCAAGAACTACGCGAGTCTGGATTTCGGCGACAGCTTCTTCCGCGACGCCAAGGTCATCGACCTGATCAAGGAAAAGATGCCGGTGTCGATTTCCCTCGGGCTGTGGAGCACGTTGATCATGTACCTCGTGTCGATCCCGCTGGGGATCGCCAAGGCCACGCGACACGGCAGCCACTTCGACGTCTGGACCAGCTCGGCGATCATCGTCGGTTATGCGATCCCGGCGTTCCTGTTTGCCATCCTGCTGATTGTGGTGTTCGCCGGGGGCAGCTATCTGGACTGGTTCCCGTTGCGCGGGCTGACCTCGAACAACTTCGATGAACTGAGCATGGGCGGCAAGATCCTCGATTACTTCTGGCACCTGGCGCTGCCGGTGACCGCACTGGTGATCGGCAACTTCGCGACCATGACCTTGCTGACCAAAAACAG
Organism: Pseudomonas sp. Irchel s3f7; assembly: GCF_900187615.1. Taxonomy (GTDB): domain Bacteria; phylum Pseudomonadota; class Gammaproteobacteria; order Pseudomonadales; family Pseudomonadaceae; genus Aquipseudomonas. Next base: position 49,797 of record NZ_FYDO01000028.1, read on the forward strand.
CTTCCTCGACGAGATCAACAAGCAGTACGTGGTCACCGCCAAGGCCAAAGGCCTGACCAATCACCGCGTGTTGTACGGCCATGTGTTCCGCAACGCCATGCTGCTGGTGATCGCCGGGTTCCCGTCAGCGTTCATCGGGATCTTCTTCACCGGTTCGTTACTGGTGGAGGTAATTTTCTCCCTCGACGGCCTCGGGCTCATGAGTTTCGAAGCGGCGATCAACCGCGACTATCCGGTGGTGTTTGGCACCCTCTTCATCTTCACCCTGTTGGGGCTGGTGGTGAAACTGATCGGCGACCTCACCTACACCTTTGTCGATCCGCGCATCGACTTCGAAAGCCGGGAGCATTGAGATGAACCTGTCCCCTCTCAATCGCCGGCGTTTCGAGCTGTTCAAGGCCAACAAGCGTGGCTGGTGGTCGCTGTGGCTGTTCCTGATCCTGTTCGGCGCCAGCCTCGGCGCCGAGTTGATCGCCAACGACAAGCCGTTGGTGGTGCACTACGACAACAACTGGTATTTCCCGGCGCTCAAGCGCTACCCGGAAACCACCTTCGGCGGCGAATTTCCGCTGGAAGCCAACTACAAGAGCCCGTACATCCGCGAATTGCTCAAGGCCAAGGACGCCTGGGTGCTGTGGGCGCCGATTCCCTATAACTACCAGAGCATCAACTACGACCTGAAAGTCCCGGCCCCGGCACCGCCCTCGGCGGACAACCTGCTGGGCACCGATGACCAGGGTCGCGATGTGCTGGCCCGGGTGATTTATGGCTTCCGGATTTCGGTATTGTTTGCCCTGACGCTGACCGTGTTCAGCTCAATCATCGGTGTGATCGCCGGGGCTTTGCAGGGTTTCTACGGTGGCTGGGTCGATCTGGCCGGGCAGCGCTTTCTGGAGATCTGGTCCGGGTTGCCGGTGTTGTACTTGCTGATCATCCTCGCGAGTTTCGTGCAGCCCAACTTCTGGTGGCTGCTGGGGATCATGCTGCTGTTTTCCTGGATGAGCCTGGTGGACGTGGTGCGCGCCGAGTTCCTGCGTGGGCGTAACCTCGAATACGTGCGCGCCGCCCGCGCCCTGGGCATGCAGAACGGTGCGATCATGTTCCGCCACATTCTGCCCAACGCGATGGTCTCGACCATGACCTTCATGCCGTTCATCCTGACCGGCGCCATCGGCACGCTCACGGCCCTGGATTTCCTCGGTTTCGGTTTGCCGGCGGGCAGCCCGTCGCTGGGGGAACTGGTGGCCCAGGGCAAATCCAACCTGCAAGCGCCGTGGCTTGGCATCAGCGCGTTTGCGGTGCTCGCGTTGATGTTGAGTTTGCTGGTGTTCATCGGCGAGTCCGCTCGCGATGCCTTCGACCCGAGGAAGTGAAATGAATCAGGACAATCTGATTGAAGTGCGCGACCTGGCCGTCGAATTCGTCGTCGGCAAACGTTGTCAACGCGCGGTCGAAGGCGTGAGTTTCGACATCAAGCGTGGCGAGACACTGGCCCTGGTCGGCGAAAGTGGCTCGGGCAAATCGGTGACTGCGCACTCGATCCTGCGCCTGTTGCCCTACCCGCTGGCCCGTCACCCGTCCGGCACCATCGAATATGACGGGAAAAACTTGCTGGACCTGAACGAAAAGACCATCCGTCATATCCGCGGTAACCGGATTGCGATGATCTTCCAGGAGCCGATGACCTCGCTCAATCCGCTGCATTCGATCGAGAAGCAGATCAACGAGGTGCTCGGCATCCACAAGGGTCTGACGGGAAAAGTGGCGACCAAACGCACGCTGGAGTTGCTGGAGATGGTCGGCATTCCCGAACCCCACAAGCGCCTCAAGGCCCTGCCCCACGAGTTGTCCGGTGGCCAGCGTCAGCGTGTGATGATCGCCATGGCCCTGGCCAACGAGCCGGAACTGCTGATCGCCGACGAGCCGACCACCGCGCTGGACGTGACCGTTCAGCTGAAAATCCTCGAACTGCTCAAGGAATTGCAGGCTCGCCTGGGCATGGCATTGCTGCTGATCAGCCACGATTTGAACCTTGTGCGAAGAATTGCGCATCGCGTATGTGTCATGCAGCGAGGTTGCATCGTCGAACAGGCATCGTGCGAAGAGTTGTTCCGCGCGCCGCAGCATCCGTACACTCGAGAACTGCTGGCGGCGGAGCCCAGCGGCACGCCGGCGACCAATGTGATTGGCCCGCCGTTGCTGGCGGTCGAGGACCTGAAAGTCTGGTTCCCGATCAAGAAAGGCCTGCTCAAACGCACGGTGGATTACGTCAAAGCGGTCGACGGCATCAATTTCAGCCTGCCCCAGGGTCAGACCTTGGGGATTGTGGGAGAAAGCGGTTCCGGTAAATCGACGCTGGGCCTGGCGATTTTGCGGCTGATCGGCAGCAAAGGCGTCATTCGTTTTGAGGGCAAGCAGCTAGACTGCCTGACGCAGAACGAGGTTCGCCCGTTGCGTCGGGAGATGCAGGTGGTGTTTCAGGACCCGTTTGGCAGCCTGAGCCCGCGGATGTGCGTCAGCGACATCGTTGGCGAAGGCCTGCGGATTCACAAGATGGGCACCGCGCAAGAACAGGAAGCGGCGATTATTGCGGCATTGAAGGAGGTAGGTCTGGATCCGGAAACCCGGCACCGCTACCCCCACGAATTTTCCGGCGGGCAACGGCAGAGAATCGCCATTGCCCGGGCATTGGTGTTAAAACCGGCGTTGATTTTGCTGGACGAGCCGACCTCGGCCCTCGACCGCACCGTACAACGCCAGGTGGTGGAGCTTTTGCGTTCACTGCAAACCAAGTACAACCTGACGTATCTGTTTATCAGCCATGACCTGGCTGTGGTGAAAGCGCTGAGCCACCAGTTGATGGTGGTCAAGCATGGCCAAGTGGTCGAACAGGGAGACGCGCAAAGCATTTTTGCCGCCCCCCAACATCCGTATACACAGCAGTTGCTGGAAGCCGCTTTTTTGGCACCAGCCACTGCGCAATAACCTGAAAAGAGGAGCAACACATGGGTTTTCTCGCCGGTAAGCGCGTACTGATCGTCGGTGTCGCCAGCAAGCTGTCCATCGCATCCGGCATCGCTGCCGCCATGCATCGCGAGGGCGCTGAGCTTGCCTTCACTTATCAGAACGACAAACTCAAGGGTCGTGTCGAAGAGTTCGCACAAGGCTGGGGCTCGAGCCCTGAGCTGTGCTTCCCGTGCGACGTGGCCAGCGACGAAGAAATCGCCAAGGTCTTCGAAGAACTGAGCAAGAAGTGGGACGGCCTGGACTGCATCGTGCACTCCGTCGGCTTCGCCCCGGGCGACCAACTGGACGGCGACTTCACCGAAGCCACCACCCGCGACGGTTTCCGCATTGCTCACGACATCAGCGCCTACAGCTTCGTGGCCCTGGCCAAAGCCGGCCGCGAAATGATGAAAGGCCGCAACGGCAGCCTGCTGACCCTGTCGTACCTGGGCGCCGAGCGCACCATGCCGAACTACAACGTGATGGGCATGGCCAAGGCTTCCCTGGAAGCTGGCGTTCGTTACCTGGCCGGCTCCCTGGGCCCGGACGGCACCCGCGTCAACTGCGTATCGGCTGGCCCGATCCGCACCCTCGCCGCTTCTGGCATCAAGAACTTCCGCAAGATGCTGGCCGCGAACGAAGCGCAAACTCCGCTGCGCCGCAACGTCACCATCGACGAAGTCGGCAACGCCGGCGCCTTCCTGTGCTCGGACCTGGCGTCTGGCATCAGCGGTGAAATCATGTACGTGGACGGTGGTTTCAACACCACGGCCATGGGCAACATCGAAGAGTAATCTTCGGCTAGCCAAATAAAGAACCCGCCAAGCCTGGCGGGTTTTTTTATGCCTGTGATTTATTGAACGCTGTGGAATCCCTGTAGGAGCAAGCTACTCGCGAAGATGTCAGCACATTCACCCTCGGTGGTGGCTGAGACACCGCTATCGCGAGCAAGCTTGCTCCTACAGGAATTGTGTTTGATCGACTATTGTTTTTTATCAACTCAATCCATCGTCGAGGCATGCACAATGCAGCTATCCCCTTTTCACTTGGCCATCCCCGTCTACGACCTGGCCGCAGCGCGACATTTTTACGGCTCGGTATTCGGCCTGGAAGAAGGACGGTCCAGCGACCACTGGGTCGACTTCAATTTCTTCGGCCATCAGCTGGTGATTCACCTGGCGCCGAAGAACGCGTCCCAGGAAGCCGCTCACACCAATGCCGTGGGTGGCATTTGCTCTTATGAAAAATCAGAGCAAATACCTGTCAGCCTGAGAGTTCAAGGTTGCCGGACAACATAGAATCTCCCACATTTGAAATGCGTACCCCTGTAGGAGCCGGCTTGCCGGCGAAGAGGCCCGCCCAGACAGCATCGCACTACAGGCCCATCACCCGCTCCGTCTCGGCCAACAATTGCTCCACCGAACCCTGAAGCGCCGAATCGTACTCAACCTGCCCCACACTGAACCGAATGTCATAACTGCGGCTCGCCGTGGCGTTGCGTTCGTCGAGAATTTCCTTGAGTCGCGTCTTTATCGATTCGATCTCCACGGTGCTGGAACCGGTCAACAACACAACAAACCGGTCGCCCCCGAGGCGTCCGACAACGTCGTTTTCGCGGAATCCGATGCGCAGCACATCGGCGAAGGTCTTGAGCACGTCATCGCCTTCGACCCGCCCATAGAGGTAGTTGATGTGTTTGAACTCATCAAGGGTGAAGTACATCAGCGTTGCCGGAATTTCCAGCTGCTCACACGCGTCGAGCCCCAGCTGGGCCAGTGCGATGAAGCCGTGGCGATTGGACAGCAGCGTCAGCTCGTCCATGCTCGCCATCTGCACGCCCATCAATTCCTGCTCGGCCTGACGCGCCAGATCACGCAGTCGTTCACGCGCCTGCTGCGGCGTGAGCAACAGCGTCGCATATCGACCGGGTTTGCCCGGTTTGCCTGGAATTAACATCGTTGACTCCCTTGGCGGTTATGCACTTTAGAGTCGCCCATAACCGTATTGACTCCCTGTTCACGCGCCGTTGGTCAGCTTCCCGCCACCGGGCACGGTCCTCCCGCGTCTGCCCATTGTTTGAACTGTGTGACGAAAATGTCGTGGGGCACCGGCACCGGTGCGCGATGACCGCCCGGGTTCCAGCCCCACAACACCAGTTTGTCGTCGCTGACGTGCTTGATCAGGGCGGCAAAATCCCGATCGCCATTGCTGGAGCGATCCTTGATCATCGCGCACAAGCGATCTGGCGGCAGGCCGATCCAGGCCATGCGATGGGCGGCCGGTGGCAGGCTCCAGTGCGGGGCGCCGGGTGGCGCGTTGGGGCCGTAACTGGCCGGTGGATTGCTTTGGGCATGGCACGTCGCGCAGGGCAATCCCGCCGAGCCCTTACCGTCGAGGCCGCGCACGACGTTCATGGCATGGGGCACGCCGGCATCCAATTGCAGCGGCGAATCCCCGGGAATGTGGCAGTTCTGGCAACGCGGGCTCTGGAAGACTTTCTGCACGGTATCGAATGCCTTCAAGGCTTCCCGGTCATCCGCAAACAGGTCCGAGGCATAGCCGGCCAGGCCGATCAACACCACGGCAGCGAGAACCAGATGTCGTTTCATCTCACACCCCCGACAGTTGCAGCGGCAGCTCCCGCAAGCGCTGCCCGGTCAGGGCAAACACCGCGTTGGCCACCGCTGGCGCCGTGGGTGGCACGCCGACCTCGCCGACGCCGCCGGGTTTGTCACTGCTGGGCACGATATGCACTTCGACCACCGGCATTTCGTTCAGTCGCAGCACTTGGTAATCGTGATAGTTGGACTGCTCCACCTGCCCGTTCTTGAGGGTCAGCTTGCTGTGCAAGGTGAAGCTGAGGCCAAAGGTGATGCCCGACTCCATTTGCGCGGCAATGCTTTGCGGGTTGACCGCAATGCCGCAGTCCACCGCGCACACCACGCGGTGCACGCGGATGTGCAGGTTGTCCTGGGACACTTCGGCCACCTGCGCCACGTAGCTGCCGAAGGACTCATGCACCGCCACGCCCAATGCGTGGCCGTCCGGCAGCGGTGCCTTCCAGTTGGCTTTCTCCACGGCCAGGTTCAGCACGCCGAGATGGCGAGGGTGGTCCTTGAGCAACGCTCGTCGGTACTCGACCGGGTCTTTGCCCGCCGCCGTTGCGAGCTCATCGATCAACGATTCCATGACAAACGCGGTGTGCGTGTGCCCCACCGAGCGCAACCACAGCACGCTGATCCCGGTGGTTGGCGAGTGCAATTCGACCTGATGGTTAGCCAACCCCACGATATAAGGGCTGTCGGCCACGCCTTCGACGGAGGTTTTGTCGATGCCGTCCTTGACCATGGTCGCTTCGAGGGAAGTCCCGGCCATGATCGATTGCCCGACCATCACATGTTTCCAGGCCAACGGCAGCCCGTCGGCGCCCAAACCGATGCGTGCATGGTGCAAAAATGCCGAGCGGTAATAACCGCCACGGATATCGTCCTCCCGCGCCCACACGGTTTTCACCGGCCCGCCCGCTGCCTTGGCGACGTACACCGCTTCGCTGACGAAGTCCGAGGTCGGATTGGCCCGCCGCCCGAAACCGCCACCGAGGAACTCGGTGTGGATCTCGACCTGCTCGGGTTTGAGCCCGGTGATTTTCCCCGCGATCATCTGGTCCAGCGTCTGGAACTGCGTACCGGTCCAGATTTCACATTTGTCCTGGGTGATGCGCACCGTGCAATTGAGCGGTTCCATTGGCGCGTGTGCCAGGTACGGCACGCTGTATTCGGCGTCGATCGTCTTCGTCGCTTTCGCCAGTGCAGCCTTGGTATCCCCCGCCTGCCCGGCATTCAAACCGGGCGTCGTGGCGAGTTTGCGAAAGGTTTCCAACAATGTCTCGCTGTCGAGTCCAGCGTTCGGCCCCGGTTCCCAATCGACTTTCAGCGCATCGCGCCCCAGTTTCGCCGCCCAATAGTGATCGGCAATCACTGCCACACCGGTCGGCACCTGCACCACTTTGTGCACCCCGGGAATCGCCAGCGCCTCGGCGCCTTCAAAGGATTTGACGGTGCCGCCGAATACCGGCGAACGGGCAACCATGGCAGTCATCAGCCCATCGAATTGCACGTCCATGCCGAATTTCGCCCGGCCGGTGATTTTTTCCGGCGTGTCCAGGCGCGGGGTGGGTTTGCCGATGAGTCGCCAGTCCTTCGGCTCCTTGAGTTTGATCGACGCCGGAGCCGGGACCGCAAGCTTGCCCGCGTCATCGGCCAATTCGCCATACGTGGCGCGGTGTTCACCGGCGATGACCACGCCCGGCTCGGTGTGGATTTCGGAGGGTGCAACGTTGAAGCGCTTGGCCGCCGCGTCGATCAACATCAGGCGTGCCGCCGCACCGGCCTGGCGGTAGCGATCGAACTCCATCCAGATCGAGGTCGAGCCGCCGGTGATTTGCATCCCGCCAAACCCGGCCATGCCGTAATCGGCCGCCGATGCTGGTGAATGCACCACACGGATTTTCGACCAGTCGGCGTCCAGTTCCTCGGCGATCAGCATGGTCAGGCCGGTCCAGATGCCCTGGCCCATTTCGGAATGCCCGAGCAACACGGTGACGCTGTTGTCATTGCCGATGCGCAGGAAGGCATTCGGCGCGAACACATTGCCCTGATTCTCGGCACCGAGGGCAAAACGGTGGCCGCCGGGAATGACAAAGGCCACCACCAGTCCCCCGCAGAGCACGGCACCGCCCTTGAGGAAACCACGGCGCGAGACAGCGTTGATGTCGTTCATGATTCGATCCCTCAACCCAGCTCGGACGCGCGCTTGACTGCCGCACGAATCCTTGGATACGTGCCACAACGGCAGATGTTGCCGGAGAGCGCCTGATCGATATCGCTGTCGGTCGGTTTCGGAATTTTCGCCAGCAAGGCGGCTGCCGACATGATCTGCCCGGACTGGCAGTAGCCACACTGAACCACGTCCAGTTCAGCCCAGGCTTGCTGCACCGGGTGCGAGCCATCAGCAGAGAGCCCTTCAATGGTGAGGATTTTCTGGCCATGGGCCACCGCCGTGGCCGGCGTGATACAGGCACGCAGTGGCGCACCATCGACATGCACGGTGCAGGCGCCGCATTGGGCCATGCCACAACCGAATTTGGTACCGGTGAGATGAGCGAAATCGCGAAGGACCCAAAGCAGCGGCATGTCGGCGGGGACATCCAGCTCCTGATCCTTGCCATTGATGTTCAAGGTCAGCATGGCGCAATTCCTCAGACGCACGGTGATCTGAAGGGGCGTCGCTGTGGTTCTGGAGCACCTACGCGCGCCTCGGGTTATCCCTTTAGCTAAGCGCAATTTTCCCCGGGGACCTGATGCATCGACCACCGGTCACAAAAAAGCCGCCTCAATGGGCGGCTATGGACGCCTGATTTAGAGCCTCGGGCGCCACAGGATACCGGCGTAACGCCACACGAACAGGCCAAACGCCGTACACCAGAGCAGTGCCGACAGTGCCAGTCCATCGCTGGAGAATGCCACCAGCACAACCCGGCACACCCCGGCCGCCAGCAAGAGGACAAAACCCGCCACGATCATTTTGGACGGTTTCAACTCTCGCCCGGTATGACCGAGACTGACCCGCGCAATCATCGCCAGGATCAGCCCGCCAATACCGCCCACCGCCAGCGCATGAGTGGCCAGGGTTTGCTGATCAAGTACACCGGCATGCCACAGCGTCATGGCCAGCGTTGCGACCACAATCCATGCATAGGCCAGATACAACGACCACAACAACGGCACCCGCCACAATCCCCGATCATGCCAGCGCCACAGGCGCATCACATGCAGCACGCTCATCAATCCAAACAAACCGGCCAACCAAAGCCGGGGGACATCATTCAAACCACCGGCAAACGAAACCGCCGCGAGCATGGCGCTGACCATGAGCATTTTGCCGGGTAACGGATTCACCGCAGGCGCGGCAGGACGATTCAACCCTCGCTGGATGAAGAACGGAATCACACGACCACCAATCACACTCATCAGCGCGCCGATCAACCACAATGCCGCCAACACACCGTGCCGTTGCAGATTGGCGTCCTCCAGGGTGACCCCCGTCAGCGTCAATGCCTGACAGCCAGCCAGCAACGTGATCATCAGCAGGATCGGATAATTTTCGCGCTTGCGGGCAGCCACCAGATCTCGCCCCAGCACCCAGGCGAGCAGCGGCAGGAATGGAATTTCCATCACGAACAAAAGCGCCGAAGGAATCGGCAGGAACCACGCCAGACGCGCCAGCAGCCATACCAGCACCAGCCCGATCAGTGGCCAGCCATTGAGCCCCGGCCGACCGGTCCAGTTCGGCACCGCAGTCAACAGGAACCCGGCAACGATTGCACCGGCAAAACCGAAAGGCATTTCGTGCCGATGCCAGGCGAGCATGCCACCCACCGGTTGCGTACCGGGTAAATGGCCGTACAGCCAGGCAGCCCAGAGGGCCACGGCGATCGCCGCGAACCCCGCACCGGCGAGAAAGAACGGGCGAAAGCCCAGACTGAAAACGGGAGCAACGGCCAACTTGCGCATCAAGCGATCGCTCCGCCTGCCGGTGCGTGAAGGCGATACTGGGACAGCAGTCGCATCACGTAACCGATTTTCAGCAAGGTCGGACCGAGAATGGTCATTGCATGCATCGACACCAACGCCGGGATCGAAAGCGTGCCGGCGTACAGATAAGCGCCGTAGATGCCGGCGAGCAGCATGGCCACGCCCACCCCGAGCACTCGACTCGACAGCTGCATTACGTTCTGAGGGTTGCTGAACAGTTGGGACATGTTCTGGTACTCCTGAAGTCGTTCAGTTGTACGTTTGTTGTTTCACGATCCGTGCCATTTCGGCAGCCCTTGCAGATCGAGCCTTTCAGGCATCAGCAGTCAATATGACCAACAGCAAAAATAGTCATAATGACTCAACACAACGTCATTTTGACTACGCTCATGTTGGTACTGACTAAAAGCAAACCAATATCATTTGCACTGCTCATGGCCTTTTGCTTTAATCGCGATCCATTCTTATTTGCACAAGGGCGAGGATCGCCCATGGACATGCACTCACGATGACGGTTGCCGATACCTCCTGCGTCCAGAACCTCTACATCAGCCATCACCGCTGGTTGCACGAGCTGCTGCGTCGACGCCTGAGCAATGCGTTCGATGCCGCCGACCTGGCCCACGACACCTTCATCCGCGTGCTCAAGCGCCCACCGGTATTCGACGGCGAAACCCACGAACGCTCTTATCTGGCGACCATCGCCCGGGGCTTGTGCATCGATCACTGGCGGCGCCGGCAGCTCGAACAGGCGTGGCTCGACACGTTGGCCGCGCAACCCCAGGCGGTTCAGCCCTCGCCCGAGCAGCGCGCGATCATCGTCGAAACGCTGTATGAAGTGGACGCCATGCTGCAACGGTTGCCCCAACGCGTGCGCGAAGCGTTCATTCTGGCGCAACTGCACGGCCTGCCATACCGCGTCATTGCCGAGGAAATCGGCGTGTGCGAGCGCATGGTGAAAAAGTACCTGGCCCAGGCCTTGATGCATTGCGCGATCCTTGAAGCCGAACTCGACGGCCTGCTGATTCAATGAACCGGATCGCCACCAACGCCATCAGCCATGGAAGCCTTGAGCAAGCGGCGCAGTGGTATGTGCAACTCAACGATGAACAAGTCGGCGAGCAGGACCGCCAGCGCTGGCAAGCCTGGCTGGCGCAAAGCGGCGAGCATCAGGCGGCCTGGCAATATGTCGAGCGGGTCGGCCAACGTTTTGCCGCGTTGCAGGACGATCATCAGCACGCGGCCGGCCAGGTGTTGCGCAACGCCGGGCGCCTGCCAATCAGTCGCCGCCAGACCGTGAAGAGCCTGCTGATCCTGGCCTCGGGCGGCGTGTTGGGATGGAGTGCCTGGCGGGAAACCGCCCTGCCGCTCACCCTGGCGCGCTGGACCGCCGACCTCTCCACTGGCACCGGTGAAACCCGCGAAACTCGACTCAGTGACGGCAGCCAGATCTGGCTCAACGCCTTGAGCGCACTGAATGTGCGTTTCGACGCCACACAACGCTTGCTGCTGTTACAGGCTGGGGAAGTGTTGATCGACACCGCCAAGGACCACGTTCGTCCGTTGCTGGTGCAAACCACCGAGGGCCGGATGCGCGCACTGGGTACGCGTTTCAGCGTACGTCAGGACGACGGAAAAACCCTGCTGAATGTCTACGAAGGCGCCGTCGAAGTCCGCACCGCCCACGGGTTGATGCAGGTGGTCGAGGCCGGACGACAACTGTCATTCAGCGAACACTACCTCCCTGCCCCGATTGCTGCCACGCCAGGCCGTGAAGCCTGGCGCCGTGGAATATTGCTGGCAGACAACCTGCCGCTGGGCCAGTTGCTCGAAGAGTTAAGCCGTTACCGCCCCGGACATCTGGGCTGCGACCCGGCCGTTGCCGAATTGCCGGTCATGGGTTCGTTCCCGATCAAAGACACCGACCAGGCCTTGCGTCTGCTGGAAGCGGCGTTGCCGATCCGGGTGGAAAAGCCGTTGGACTGGTGGGTCAACGTGGCCGCGAAAGCGTGAGGCTGGTTTTTTTCGTCGTGCCAGTGCCCTTTTCGGGTTTTCGCTCGGTTAACCCTTAAAGCCGTTAGATTGTCGGGAACTTCATGTCGCGCTTCCCCCCTACTCGCCGCCCCTGCGCTTTGCACCTGTCGGTGCTGGCCCTGGCGTTCGGCGTGGCGAGTTTTGCGGCGCCAAACGTCCAGGCCGACGCCCAATCGAGCAATGAACAATCCAGCGCGCAACAACGCCATTACGCGATCCCTGCCGGCTCCCTGGTCAGCGCCCTCAACCGCTTTGCCGAGCAGGCGGGTGTGTTTCTCGCCGGACACAACGACCTGGCTGCCGGCAAGCGCAGCCCCGGCCTGAAGGGTGACTACAGCGAGCAGCAAGCCTTGCATCAACTGCTGCAAGGCACCGGCCTTCAGGCACAAGCCCAAGGACACGGCGGCTACGTGCTGCGCGCCGCGCCCGCTGCAACAGGCCCGCTGGAACTGGGCGCCACGAGCATTTCCGGACAAACGCCGGGGTCGATCAGCGAAGATTCACATGCCTACACCCTCGGTTCGACCTCTACGGCCACGGGTCTACCCCTGTCCCTGCGCGAAACACCGCAATCGGTCACGGTCATCACTCGTCAACTCCTGGACGACCAGGGCTCCACCAGCATCGCCGACGCCCTGCGCCGCGTCCCCGGCATCAGCGTGCAAAACTACGACAGCGAACGCTGGGAGTTCTCCAGCCGTGGCCTGCCGGTCACCAACTTTCAGTACGACGGCGTCAACACCGACTACGACGGTGTCTACGACTACGGCACCACCAGCACTGACATGGCGATTTTCGACCGCGTCGAAATCATCAAAGGTGCAACCGGCCTGATGACCGGTTCGGGGGATCCGTCGGCGACGGTCAACCTGATCAGGAAGCGCCCGACCCCGGCATTCCACGCTTCGGTCAGCGCTGCCGTCGGCTCTTGGGACAGCTACCGCAGCGAAGCGGATATCACGGGTCCGCTGATCGAAAGCGGTCATCTGCGTGGACGCTTTGTCGGGGTGTACCAGGACCGCAGCGCTTACGCCGACCACTACCAGAACACCAAGGATATCGCCTACGGCATTCTCGAAGCCGACCTGACGCCGGATACGTTGCTGACTTTCGGCATCGACCAACAGAACACTCGCTCTCACGGTGCCAGCTGGACGGGGTTTCCGATGTACAACAGCGACGGTTCGCGCACCGATTTCTCCCGCTCGTTCAACCCGGCCACGGACTGGAGCCGTCGCGACTTCAACAACCAGACATTCTTCGCCTCGGTGGATCAGCATCTGGCCCACGACTGGGCACTCAAGGTCAGTTACGACCGCAAGCACCGCCAGCACGACACCTTCCTCGCCTCCGCCAGCGGCGGCAATCCGGACCCGGTGACCGGGGACGGCATGTTCATGTACATGGGCAAATTCGAAGGCGATCAGGTTCAGGACAATATCGACATCAACCTGACCGGCCCTTTCACTTTGCTCGGTCGCGAACATGAACTGATCGCAGGCTTCATGTCGATGAACACCCGCCAGGACATCCCGGTCTACGGCTCGGTTTATCCGCCCTTGAATAGCAGCATTTACGACTGGCACGGCGAGTTTGCAAAACCGGATATTCCACGGGTGGGCGACAACGACATTGAGCAGCGCCAGACCGGCCTCTACGTGGCCACCCGACTCAAACCCAGCGACGAGCTGGCGCTGATCCTCGGCACCCGGGTCAGCGATTTCAAAGGTCACGATGATCTGGATTACCGCGACACGGACACCGCCGACATCCGCGACAGCTATCGCCAGAGCGGTGTGGTCACGCCCTACGCCGGGCTGGTCTACGACCTCGACGATACCTACTCGCTGTACTCCAGCTACACCAGCATCTATCAGCCGCAAATGAGCAAGGATGCCAACCGGCAATTGCTCGATCCGGTGCAAGGCAACAGCTACGAAGCGGGGATCAAGGCCGATTATTTCGGCGGTCGCCTGAATGCCAGGTTCGCGGTCTATCGCGTCGAGCAGGACAACATCGCCGAGTACGTCAGCGGGGTCGACGCCGAGTCGGTGTACCGTGCGGTGCAGGGTGCGACCACCAAGGGCTTCGAAGTCGAACTCGCGGGAGAGCTGAGCGAAGGCTGGAATATTTCGGCCGGCTACACCTACAACCATACCCGCGATACCCACGGCGATTACGTCTACGGTTCGGTCCTGCAAACCACAGCGCCGGAACAACTGGTGCGGGTGTTCAGCACCTATCGCCTGCCGGGGCGATGGAGCTCGCTCACGCTCGGCGGCGGCGTGAACTGGCAAAGCGAGTTCTTCGGCAACGTGTTCCAGCCCAACCCCGCCGACAGCGTCAACTTCGGCCAGGACTCGACCATCACCCAGCGCAGTTACGCGCTGGTGGACGTGATGGCGCGCTACCGTTTCAACGAACACCTGAGCACCACGTTGAACGTGAAGAACCTGTTCGACAAAACCTACTACACCGGGCTGGGCAACTTTGGCACCGGTTTCTACGGCGAACCGCGCGCCCTGCAACTGACCACCCGCTGGCAATTCTGAACCCGGGTCGATCTACGGTACTGCCGAACGGGCTCAGGCTGGCTACGCTTTAAATCCAGCCTGCATAACCTGCCTAGGAGTGCCCGCCATGCAACGCGTTCAAAAACTCACGCCCTGCCTGTGGTTTGACGATCAAGCCGAAGATGCCGCGAAGTTCTACTGCTCGATCTTCGATCATTCGAAAATCACTGGCATGACCCACTATGGCAAAGCCGGGTTTGAATTCCACGGCCGCCCTGAAGGCTCGGTCATGACCGTCAGCTTCGAACTCGACGGGCAGAGCTTCACCGGACTCAACGGAGGGCCGCTGTTCAAGTTCAGCGAAGCGATTTCGTTCCAGGTCAATTGCCAGACCCAGGATGAAGTCGACCACTACTGGGGCAACCTGTCGGCCGGTGGCGTGCCTGAAGCGCAGCAATGCGGCTGGCTCAAGGACAAGTTCGGGCTGTCGTGGCAGATCGTGCCCGTCGCCATGATGGACATGATGAAAGACCCCGACACGAAGAAATCCCAACGTGCCATGGCCGCGATGATGCAGATGAAAAAACTCGATATCGCGGCGTTGCAGCGAGCCTTTGACGGCGAGAGCTAATACACTCAGGCGCTGACCTGCCGAGGACCGAGCATGAAGCATTCCGCCGCCAAAGACGCTGACAAGGCCCCACGCTTCTGGCGCGATGACGCCCTGCCCTTTATCGAAGCCCGCTCGATCGCCGACGGTCGTGAGGTCTGCTACACCCGGCATTCTCACGAGCACTTTTCCATCGGTGCGATCACCGCAGGCAGCAGCACCTATATCCATGAGCAGTCCGAGTTTGCGGTCGACGTCGGCACCGTCGTGTTGATGAACCCGGGAGACGTCCACGCCTGTAATCCCATCGATGATCAGCCGTGGTCCTACGTAATGCTGTACGTCGATACGCCGTGGCTGACCGATCTGCAGCATCAGCTCGGGTTCAGTGACGACTTGGCGTTTCGCCGGTTTTCGGTCACCCACACGCGAGATGCCAGTCTGTTTGCAGGCCTCAACGACTTGTATGAGGTGCTGGTCGATCCGCAACAGGATGTCTTGCGCAAACAGAGCCTGGCGGTGGAGTTCTTCGGCGAAGTGCAATTGCAGCTCAACCCGGTAGCGCAACCGCTGCGCGAACCCAACTTCAAACTGGAACGCGCTGCCGAGTACATTCGTGACAACTGCACGCGCATGCTCAAGCTGGAAGACATTTGCGCGGCTGCTCAGCTGTCACCGTCTTACCTGATCCGGGCGTTCAAACAGCATTTCGGCATGACGCCCCACGCCTTCCTGGTCAACCGCCGCATCCAGTTCGCTCAAGACCAATTGCGCAGCGGCAAACTGATCGCCGACGTGGCGCTGGAAGCGGGGTTTGCCGATCAGGCGCATTTTCAACGGGCGTTCAAACAGCATCTGGCGGCGACACCGGGACAGTATCGCGGCTGAATCCGTGGCTGATGCTGAACCTGTGCCTGACACCGAACCTGTGGCTAATGCTGAACCTGCCTGCACAATGGGATTGAAGAAAAGCGAGGGCCGCTTCGCAGCCCAGCGGGAGCAAGCTCCCTCGCCACAAAAAGCCGCGCCTATGGCAACAGCAAATACACCGCACTCACCACCAACAACAACGCCATCGCCCGGTTGAACAAGCGCATGCCCGCGGGATTGTTCAAGTAGCCGCGCAGGAACGTGCCGGCATAGGCCCAGCAACCGACCGACGCATAACAAATCACCAGATACACCGCCGCGAACTGCCACACCAGCCGCGCTTCGCCATCGGCAACAAACGCGCCCATACCGGCCACGCAAGCCAGCCAGGCTTTCGGGTTGAGCCATTGCATGACCGCGCCGTACAACATCGACGGGGCTCGCGCCGAATCCTTGGCCTCCACCTGCCCATTGTCGGCAGCCAGCTTGTAGGCCATGTACAACAGAAACGCCACGCCCGCCCATTGCACCACTTGCGTCAGCGCCGGCCACAACTGCAACAGCTCATGCAGCCCCAACCCCATCAACACCAGCAGCAAGACAAACCCCAGCGTCGCCCCGGCCACATGACGCTGGCTGGCCCTGAAGCCGAACCGCGCCCCGGAGCTCAACGCCACAATGTTCACCGGCCCCGGCGTGATTGAAGCGACCAACGCAAACGCCGCCATCGATATCATCAAACTCATCACACACCTTCTTCCATTGAGTTGAACCAGGCCTGAAGGTAAAGACCCACCGCAACCCCGTATTGAAGAAAAATGCCCTGCCCCGATTAACCAGCGAAGATCAGGTGTACAGACTGACGATTCTCTTCACTTTCACCAGCGCCTGGCGCAGTGAATCCATGTCCACCGACCCCAGCGCGAGGCGTATCGCGTGGGGCACATGAGCCGTGATCGCAAAGGGTTCTGCCGGCGACACCGACACCTGCTCGCGCATCAGTGCCATGGCGACCTGATCGGCGCGCGCATCTTCGGCCAACGGCAACCAGATGAAGTACGAAGAAGGATGGCTGATGTATTTGAGTCCTTGCAGCACCTCGCGGGCCAGGGTTTGCCGAACCTGTGCATCGGCGCGCTTTTGCATCTCCAACTGGCTGACGGTGCCGTCGTCGAGCCAGGCAGTGACAATCGCAGTCATCACGCCGGGGGTGTTCCAGGTGGTCGCCATGATCGTGCGCTCGAACGCCGCCATCCATTGGACGGGCGCGGCCACAAATCCGACGCGCAGTCCCGTGGCGACATTCTTGGATAGGCCTGAAACGTACACCGTCCTTTCGGGCGCCATCTCGGCCAAGGGTGGCGGCACGTCTTCGGCGAGAAACGCGTAGGCCGCATCCTCGATAATCAGCAAGTCATGTTCGCGTGCAATCGCCACCAAATGTTTGCGCTGATCAACGTCCATCACCCAGCCTAACGGGTTGTGCAGGGTCGGCATCGAGTAGACCGCCCGAACCGATCGGCTCTGGCAGAGCTTTGCCAGCGCTGGCAAATCGGGCCCATTGTCGGTGACCGGAATGGGCAAGACTTCAAGGTGCAGGGTTTCGGCCAGCGTCTTGAAACCGGGATAGGTCAACGCATCGGCCGCTATCACATCGCCGGGTTTGAGCAACGCCATCATCGTCACCGCCAGGCCATGCTGGGCGCCGCTGACGATCAGCACCTGCTCGGCCGGTACGTTCAACCCACGCTCCAGCAGATGCCGCGCCACCGAGGCCCGCTCGTGCAAGCGGCCGGCGTGGGGCTGATAGCGCAGGAGGGATTCGAGGTCGCCGGATAACGCCAATTGGCGCAGGGCATTGCGCAACAGGTCCGCCTGGCCCGGTAACGACGGGTAGTTGAAGTTGAGGTCAATCATCCCCGCCGCCACCACGGACTGCGAAATGCCCTGGCCAGGCGGTAGTGACGTCTCCCGCACGAAAGTCCCACGCCCGGTTTCGCCGCTGACCAGCCCCATGCCCTCGAGCTCTGCATACACCCGGCTGGCGGTCACCAGCGCCAGCCCGTGTTCGGTGGCCAATTGCCGATGCGTTGGCAACCGTGTACCGGGCGGCAAAAGCCCCGACCGGATGTCGGCGGCAAAGGCGTCCACCAGGGTTTTATAGCGTGATCGCGGCATGTCGAGATGTATCCATGACAATTTTTTGATTGTATCGATAGCCGATCATACGATGGATTTCATGCAATCAAAACACTGAGCGAGCGCGAAATGGAACGGACTTCGGAATTGCCAAAACACACGTCGGACAACGCCACCCGCGGCTGGATCAATGGCCTGATCGGTGTGGTGATCTTCAGCGGTTCACTGCCGGCGACGCGGGTGGCGGTGCTGGAATTCGATCCGGTTTTCCTGACGGTCGCCCGCGCCACCATCGCCGCGATGCTGGCGTTGTGTCTGCTGTGGTTGTTCAAGGAGAAGCGTCCCGCACGCCATCAGCTCATGCCCCTGACCATCGTTGCCCTGGGCGTGGTGATCGGTTTTCCCCTGCTGACTGCGCTGGCACTGCAATACGTGACGTCCGCGCATTCCATCGTCTTCGTCGGTCTGTTGCCGTTGGCGACAGCAGTGTTCGGTGTGTTGCGCGGTGGCGAGCGACCACGGCCGGCGTTCTGGATTTTCTCGGTGCTGGGCAGTCTGCTGGTGGTGGGTTACGCCCTGTCCCAAGGGTTGACCGCCTCACCCGAGGGCGACCTCTTGATGTTGTTGGCGATCCTGGCCTGTGGGCTCGGCTATGCCGAAGGCGCAAAACTGTCCCGCACCCTCGGTGGCTGGCAGGTGATTTGCTGGGCGCTGGTGTTGTCGTTGCCGTTGGTCGCGGTGCTGACCTGGATGCGCATGCCCGCGTCCTTCAGCGGTATCAGTATGCCGGCGTGGTTCAGCCTGGGTTACGTGTCGCTGTTCAGCATGTTGATCGGGTTTGTATTCTGGTATCGCGGGCTCGCACAAGGCGGAATCGCGGCTGTCGGGCAACTGCAACTGTTGCAACCGTTCTTTGGCCTGACACTGGCCGCCACCCTGCTGCACGAACAAGTCAGCCTCGGCATGCTGGGCGTTACTGTGGCGGTGATCCTGTGTGTCGCCGGGGCGAAGAAGTTCGCCAAGTAGCCGGTTGTACGGTGGTTTGCGCCCAGGACTGTTTCGGTCAAACCACCAAGGCGATCCTGATTTTCGCGTCGTGTCAGTCGCTTCAATAGCGAATGATTTGACGCTATCGCGAGCAGGCTCGCTCCTACAGGGGGAGTTGAGTTGAAAGAAGAAATTCTCTGTCGATTTTCCGGTGGAGGCCGACCGTGACGCGTTCTATGCTGCGTCCATGAACCTACAACACACGCTGCTTCCACCCCACGCCGAGATGGTCCGCGCCATGCTCGAACGAGACACCGCCTACGAGGGGGTGTTCTTTACGGCGGTCAGGACCACCGGCATTTTCTGTCGCCCCAGTTGCACGGCGCGCAAGCCGAAACCGGAGAATGTCGAATTTTTTGCCAATGCCGACGAGTGCCTGTCGGCCGGCTACCGCGCGTGCCTGCGGTGCAAGCCGCTGGATGCTGCCGCTATTGCACCAGACTGGGTGCAAACGTTGCTCACATCGGTGGACGCCGATCCCGAGCTGCGCTGGACCGATGCCCAGTTGCAGGCACAAGGCATCGAACCGCTGAAACTGCGCCGCTGGTTCAAGCAACATTTCGGCATGACCTTTCACGCCTGGCTGCGTACCCGGCGCCTGGGCATGGCATTGGGCGGGATCAAACAGGGCGATTCCATCGACAGCGCCGCGTTCGACTCAGGCTACGAATCCCTGAGTGGTTTTCGCGATGCGTTCCAGAAATCCTTTCACACCACGCCGGGGCGTGCTGCCCACAGTGAGCCCCTGCTGTTTACGCGCCTGACCACGCCGCTGGGGCCGATGATCGCCATGGCCGAACGCCGTGGGCTGGTGTTGCTGGAGTTTCTCGATCGGCCCGCCCTCACCCGTGAAATCGAAGCGTTGCAGCACCGCCATGGCTACGCTGTAGCCCCCGGGCACAACGCACATTTGCAAAAGATCGAGGTTCAACTGGCGGCGTACTTCGCCGGCAATCTCATGGAGTTCAGTGTGCCCTTGCACATGCCCGGCTCCGAGTTTTCCCGGCAGGTCTGGGCCGAACTGGCGAAAATCCCTTACGGCCAGACCACCACCTACGGCGCCATCGCGGCGCTCCTCGGCAAACCCGGCGCCAGTCGCGCGGTGGGCCTGGCCAACGGACATAATCGCCTGTCGATTGTGGTGCCCTGCCATCGGGTGATCGGCGCCGACGGTTCGTTGACCGGTTATGGCGGCGGACAACCGCGCAAGGCGTTCCTGCTCAGGCTTGAGCATGCGAAAACACAGATGACACGTCAGTTGGCGTTCTGAAAATTCGATCAAGAAGGACTTGATGGGTAACCTCGACCCCTATTTGCCCGCCAGTGAATTCCTGGCCTCCCTTGATGACGACTGGCGCCGTCACATCGACGCTATCGGCCCGTGCCTGCATCAACCGCATCCGGCGCGTGATCCTTATGAATCGCTGGTGCGCGCGATTGCCTATCAACAATTGCACGCCAAGGCCGGCGACGCGATTGTCGGGCGGCTGGTGGGTTTGTTGGGTACTGGGGGTTTTCCACGACCGGAACAACTGGTCGCCACGGATTTCGATCAATTGCGCAGCTGTGGCTTTTCCGCCAGCAAGATAGCGACCATTCAGGGCATTGCTCAGGCCGCGCTGGACGGCATCGTTCCCGATTACGCCACGGCGCTGGCGATGGACGATGAAGCCTTGATCGAACGCCTGATCACCTTGCGCGGCGTGGGTCGCTGGACCGTGGAAATGCTGTTGATCTACAGCCTGGAACGACCGGATATCCTGCCCGCCGATGACTTCGGCGTACGCGAAGGTTATCGGCGGCTCAAAGGGCTGGAGGTGCAACCGACCCGCAAGCAGATGATGGAGATAGGCCTGGCGTGGAGTCCATATCGGACGGTGGCAGCATGGTATTTGTGGCGCGTGCCTGGTCGGTAGACCGCGTTATCGTTCATCGCAAGCAAACTTGCTCCTACAGCTCATCGCTAGCAGGCTAGCTCCCACAGGGGATTGCATTTCAAATGTGGGAGCTAGCCTGCTAGCGATGACGTCGGCACATTCAACACATCATCCACGGTCGATCACAATCCAGAGTTCAACCGACTGAACGCCCTGACCAACGCCCGGTTGAACGCCAGCTCCTACAATGACCGGTGCGGAACAAGACCTCTGTGGAGCCCCAAAAACCTGTGGGTGGCTTGCCAGCGAAGGGACCAGCCCATTCACCACAAATCCGCCTGCCTATCACCCGCTCTTATGGTCGATGACACCCACCACCTCCCGGCGCATGTTGATGCCTCAATCGGAGGGATTCGTCATGCTCAACACACTCAAACAGATCAACTCGACCTCAGCCTTCAACCGCTGGGCCGGCTTTGAAGTCACCCGCGCCGAAAGTGGCGAAGCCGAGCTCACCCTGGCGTTTCGCGAAGCCGACATGGCGCAATACGCCGGGTTCCTGCATGCCGGCCTGATTGGCGCGATGCTCGATACCGCCTGCGGTTTTGCCGCCGGAACGGTCGCCGGCAACGTGCTGGCGTCGCACTTTTCGGTCAATTGCCTTTCGCCCGCCGTCGGTGAAGTCTTCATCGCCCGGGGTCGCGTGGTGAGGGCCGGCAAGAAGCAGGTATTCGCCCACGCCGAGTTGTTCGCGCAAACCGGTGATCAGTTGAAACTGGTGGCGACGGGCGACGCGATTCTGGTGCCCGTCGAATAGCCCTGACGGTCTGTGTTGGGCGAGGTGTGGCATGAGCGCCTCGGCCTGATTTGCTGAGAATAATTATCAACTTTTTTCACGCGGCAGTTCCCCTTTGCGTTTTTGGTTCGGTTAACCCCTCAGAAGCACTTCAACTACCGACCGATTCGACGCAAAGGGATCCCCATGTCGCACCAGCTTGCCGCCCGTTTTCGTTTTGCCTTGTGCCCTCTGGCGCTGGCCCTGCCCGCCGCCCTGCTGAGCCTCGCCCCCGCTGCCCACGCTGCTGAAACCACCGCCGAGAAAAAACCGGCCAAGGACGACGGCGTCCTGCAACTGGGCACGACGACCATTTCCGGCCAGGCACTGGGCGCTACCACCGAAGGCACCCGCTCCTACACCACCGGCTCGACGTCTTCGGCCACCGGCCTGCCGCTGTCGATCCGCGAAACGCCACAATCGGTGACGGTCATTACCCGACAGCAGTTGGACGATCGCGGCGTACAGAGCATCGGCGACGCACTGCGCAACACCCCCGGCATTTCGACGCAGAAGTACGACAGTGATCGCACCGAGTTTTCCGCCCGTGGGTTTGCCATCACCAATTTCCAGTACGACGGCGTCAACATTCCTTATGACGGCGTGTACGGTGAAAACCCCAACAACGGCGACGACGCGTCCAGCCTGGACCGCATCGAAATCGTCAAGGGCGCTACCGGCCTGATGACCGGCTCGGGCGATCCGTCCGCGACCGTCAACCTGATCCGCAAGAAGCCGACCAAGGAATTCAAGGCGTCGATCAGCGGCACCGTCGGTTCGTGGGACGCCTATCGCGGCGTCGGCGATATTTCCGGTTCGCTGAACGATACAGGCAGCGTGCGTGGGCGCTTCGTCGGCGCTTACTCCGACAAGAATTCCTACCAGGATCATTACAGCCAGAAAAAAGACCTGTTCTATGGTGTCCTCGAAGCCGACCTGACGCCCGACACCCTGCTGACGTTCGGCATCGACAAATCAAGCGCCACGCCGCGAGGTTCGTCCTGGACCGGCAACCCGGTGTATTTCTCGGACGGCGGCCGTACCGATTTCTCGCGTCACTTCAACCCAGGTGCCGACTGGAGCCGTCGCGATTTCGACGACATCACTTACTTCGCGTCCCTCGAACAGGCCCTCGCCAACGACTGGAAGTTCAAGGCCAGCCTCGATCAGAAAACCACCGATCACGACACGCGCCTGGCCTCGGCCAGCGGCGGCAACCCGGACCGCGCCACCGGCGAAGGCATGTTCCTCTACTGGGGTCGCTGGGAAGGTCATCGCGTGCAGAACACTGCGGATGTGAACGTCACCGGTCCATTCAGCCTCGGTGGCCGTGAACATGAGTTGGTAGCCGGTTTCATGGCGTCCCACTCACGCCAGACCGGCTCGACCTACGACACTAGCGCCTTCGAAATGGTCCCGGGCAGCATCTACGACTGGAACGGCGACTTGCCGGAGCAGGACTTCCCGAAAAACGGCAAGTACGAGCGCACCCAAAGCCAGAACGGCCTGTACCTGGCCACGCGCCTGCACGCGACCGACGACCTGTCGATCATCCTCGGCAGCCGTCTGAGCACGTTCAAGTACAACGAAGACTATTCGTATTATCCGGGTGCGGGACTCGATGACACTCACGCCAGTTACAAGGAACATGGCGTGGTCACGCCTTACGCCGGTGTGGTCTATGACCTGGACGACACCTATTCGGTGTACGCCAGCTACACCAGCATCTACCAGCCGCAAACCTACAAGGATGCGGCGGGCTCAACCCTGGCACCGGTCGAAGGCGACAGCTACGAGGCCGGCCTGAAAGGCGCTTACTTCGACGGTCGCCTGAACGCCAGCCTGGCCTTCTTCCGCATCGAGCAAGACAACGTCGCCGAGTCGATCGGCACTAACCCGGTCACCAACGAAGGCATCTACAAAGCCGTCGACGGTGCAACCACCAAAGGTGTGGAACTGGAACTGGCCGGGGAAGTGGCCGATGGCTGGAACGTGTCGGCCGGCTACACCTACGCCCGCACCCGGGACGCCGACGAACAGCGGATCTACGGCTACCCGTTGTCGACCACCAAACCGGAACACGTCGTTCGCACCTTCACCACCTACCGCCTGCCGGGCGCACTGGATCAAGTGACCGTCGGTGGCGGCATCAGCTGGCAGAGCGCGTTCTACGGCAAGATCTACAGCCCGACCGTGGGCGACTACACGAGCATCAAACAAGGTGGCTACACCCTCGTCGACCTGATGAGCCGCTACGAATACAACGAGCACCTGAGCTTCACCGTCAACGCCAACAACGTCTTCGACAAACGCTACCTGACGGGCCTGGGTAACTTCGACACCACGTATTACGGCGAACCGCGCAACGTGATGCTCACCACCAAGTGGGATTTCTAAGCTGAACGCCTGAACCAAAAAGCCCTGTAGGAGCGAGCCTGCTCGCGATGGACGTCAACGATAACGCGCGCTGTCTGAATGCACGCGCCGCGCTTGAGTTCTTCGCGAGCAGGCTCGCTCCTACAGGGGTTATGCGGCGGCGGGTATGCCGCTGTGGAAGCGGAATTCCACATCCGGTGATTCGATCAGTTCCTGCTCGGCGGCGCGAACCTTGTCGATCACCTGGGCGATGTCCTTCGCGTCCCCGTACTGATAGGCCAGCTTCAAGTAACCCTGGAAATGCCTGGCCTCGCTCTTGAGCAGACCGAAATAGAACTTGCCCAACTCTTCATCCAGATGCGGCACCAGCGCCTCGAAACGCTCGCAACTGCGGGCCTCGATGAAAGCGCCCACCACCAGCGTGTCCACCAGCTTCACCGGCTCATGGCTGCGCACAACCTTGCGCAACCCCGAGGCGTAGCGCCCGGCGGACAGCTGGCGCAGTTCGATCTTGCGCCGCTTCATCAAACGCATGACCTGTTCGTGGTGCACCAGCTCTTCCCGGGCCAGGCGCGACATCAAATTGATCAGGTCAACGTGGGAATGGTACTTGGCGATCAGGCTCAATGCCGTGCTGGCGGCTTTGAATTCGCAGTTCTTGTGGTCGATCAGCAGGGTTTCCTGATCGGCCAGCGCGGCTTGGACCCAGCCGTCGGGGGTGCGGCAGCCAAGGAACTCGTGAATTTCGGGAAGGATCATGGGGCTCACGGATAAAAGGTTCAAAACGAAGGGCGCCGATTATACCGGCCTGCCCGCAGACCACCAGACGCCAACCGTTGATATGCATCAAGTCCCCGAATGCCGGGCAGCAACTATAGTTGTGCAACGCCGTGCATTTTTAATTTCAGGAGATCCCGATCATGCAAGCCATTCGCAGCATCCTGGTGGTCATCGAACCCCAGCACTCGGAAAGCCTGGCGCTCAAACGGGCCAAGTTGATTGCCGGCGTGACCCAGGCGCATTTGCACCTGCTGGTCTGCGACCCCAAGCATGATCACAGCGGCATGCTGAGCGTGCTCAAGTCCGCCTTGCTTGAAGATGGTTACAGCGTCACCACCGAGCAGGCCTGGAATGACAGCCAGCATAAAACCATCGTCGATGTGCAGCAGGCTGAAGGCTGCGGGCTGGTGGTCAAGCAGCACTTCCCCGATAACCCCTTGAAAAAAGCCCTGCTCACTCCGGAAGACTGGAAACTGCTGCGGGCCTGTCCAACCCCGGTACTGTTGGTCAAAACGGCAGGCTCGTGGAAAGACAAGGTGATTCTGGCAGCCGTCGATGTCGGCAACACCGACCTTGAACACCGTCACCTGCACAACACCATCATCGACCATGGCTACGACATCGCCAGCCTCGCCAAGGCTCATTTGCACGTCATCAGCGCCCATCCGTCGCCGATGCTGTCGGCCGCCGACCCGACGCTTCAACTGAGCGAAACCATCGCTGAGCGTTATCGCGATCAGTGCAGGGCATTCCAGGCAGAGTTCGATATCGACGATCAACACCTGCATATCGAGGAAGGACCGGCGGATGTGCTGATTCCGTTCCTGGTGCACAAGCTGCAGGCGGCCGTGACCGTGATCGGCACCGTGGCGCGGTCCGGGCTGTCAGGGGCATTGATTGGCAATACGGCGGAAGTGGTGCTGGATAAGGTGGAAAGCGATGTGTTGGTGCTTAAGCCGGCGGAAGTGGCGGATCATATTGATGAGTTGATCGACAGGCGTTGAGTTCTTTGGTGTCGATTCGGACGTCATCGCGAGCAGGCTCGCTCCCACATTGGATCTGTGTCGCTACAAATCCCCTGTGGGAGCGAGCCTGCTCGCGATGCTCTTAGCCGCCAAAGGCGTCTTTCAGAAACCCCGGCGCGATGTAGCGCTGGTAATGCGCCTCGGACAGCAGGAAAAATTCCCGATCAATGGCATCGCGCAGTTCCGGCAGGTTCCAGTCGCGGAATTCCGGCAACAACACCATGCCGTAGGCTTCCAGATTGTTGATGACCCGCGCGCCCCGGGCGATCAATTGATAAGCCCAGCAATATTCCGACTGATGGGGCACGAAGCGAATCTTGCGTTGTTCCAGCTGCATTCTGAGCAGCACCGGGTCGAAAACTTCCACTTTGGCGGCCATTACCTGGGACAGCAACTGCTCCAGACGCAGCCACACCGCGCGCTTTTCTTCCTCGTTGTAGCCGTTCCAGTGAATCACTTCGTGATGGAACCGCTTGCAGCCACGGCACACCAGGTCACCGTAGACAGTGGAGCAAAGGCCGACGCAGGGCGTCTTGATGGTCTGATTGGGCATAATAGGCAAAACGCGAAAAAGCAAAACAGGCCGGCATGGTAGCCCTTTGTCGAATATTCATCACCCCTCAAAGTTCGGGGCCAAAGCGCTCGGTGGCTCTTTGCCGACGGCCACCACCAAAGTCCAATAAACACTGACTTACCTTTAATTTTTTTTTGCCGTAGAATCAGCCTGCCTTTTTAGGCGCCAATGTCCGTTAGAAGCTGTTTTCAAAGCGTCACGAGCACAGTCGTTCCTTCAGAGCGGTGTTGGCGAGGGGTTTTTCCAGCGGGGAAAAGCCCAACGCCAACCCTCATCAGCTCCCGTTCTGCAGGCGTAAAACTTTGAAAGCAGCTTCTGTAAGGAATTGTCGGTAATTCTGGCTAAGTGGCTCACAACGCCATGCAGCGCATGAGTACGGCAATTTCGGGATGAGCGTCCCGGACACCCATTTGGGACCACTGATGAGGGTAATAACTGTGCTTGAAGCCTACCGCAAACATATCGAAGAGCGCGCAGCACTGGGTATCGTTCCCCAGCCGCTAAACGCCGAACAAACTGCAGGCCTGGTCGAGCTGCTGAAAAATCCCCCGGCTGGCGAAGAAGCATTCCTCGTTGACCTGATCACCAATCGCGTTCCGCCAGGCGTGGACGAAGCAGCCTATGTAAAGGCCGGCTTCCTGTCTGCCATCGCCAAAGGCGAAGCCAACTCCCCCCTGATCGACAAGAAGCGCGCTGTTGAACTGCTCGGCACCATGCAGGGCGGCTACAACATCGTGACTCTGGTAAACCTGCTGGACGACGCCGAACTGGCACCAGTAGCTGCCAAAGAACTCAAGCACACCCTGCTGATGTTCGATGCTTTCCACGACGTCGCTGAAAAAGCCAAGAACGGCAACGTTCACGCTAAAGGCGTACTGCAATCCTGGGCTGATGCCGAGTGGTTCGTGAAGCGCCCGACCCTGGCCGACAAGATCAGCCTGCGCGTGTTCAAGGTTACCGGCGAAACCAACACCGACGACCTGTCCCCTGCTCCTGATGCCTGGTCCCGTCCAGACATCCCGCTGCACGCCCTGGCCATGCTGAAAATGGCTCGCGACGGCATCGTGCCGGACGAGCAAGGCGTCACCGGTCCGATGAAGCAGATCGAAGAAATGCGCGGCCAAGGCTTCCCTATCGCCTACGTCGGTGACGTGGTCGGTACCGGTTCTTCGCGTAAATCGGCCACCAACTCCGTACTGTGGTTCTTCGGCGACGACGTTCCTTACGTACCGAACAAGCGTGCCGGCGGTTTCTGCTTCGGCAACAAGATCGCACCGATTTTCTACAACACCATGGAAGACGCCGGCGCACTGCCGATCGAATTCGATGTATCCAGCATGAACATGGGCGACGTGATCGACCTGTACCCGCATGCCGGCAAAGTCTGCAAGCACGGCACCGACGAAGTCCTGACCACCTTCGAAATGAAGACCCCGGTCCTGTTGGACGAAGTACGTGCTGGCGGCCGTATTCCGCTGATCATCGGCCGCGGCCTGACCGAGAAGGCGCGTGCCGAGCTGGGTCTGCCACCTTCGACTCTGTTCAAGAAGCCAGAAGCGCCCGTTGAAAGCACCAAGGGTTTCACCCTGGCGCAGAAAATGGTCGGCAAGGCTTGCGGCGTGACCGGCGTTCGTCCGGGCACCTACTGCGAACCGAAGATGACCACCGTAGGTTCCCAGGACACCACCGGTCCTATGACCCGTGACGAACTGAAAGACCTGGCGTGCCTGGGCTTCTCGACCGATCTGGTGATGCAGTCCTTCTGCCACACCGCGGCTTACCCTAAGCCGATCGACGTGAACACCCACCACACCCTGCCTGACTTCATCATGACCCGCGGCGGCGTTTCCCTGCGTCCGGGCGACGGTATCATCCACTCGTGGCTGAACCGCATGCTGCTGCCAGACACCGTCGGTACCGGTGGTGACTCCCACACCCGTTTCCCGATCGGCATCTCGTTCCCGGCCGGTTCCGGTCTGGTTGCGTTCGCCGCAGCTACTGGCGTCATGCCGCTGGACATGCCTGAGTCGGTTCTGGTTCGCTTCAAAGGCGAGCTGCAGCCAGGCGTCACCCTGCGTGACCTGGTTCACGCCATTCCTTACTACGCGATCCAGGCTGGCCTGCTGACCGTAGAGAAGAAAGGCAAGAAGAACGCCTTCTCCGGTCGCATCCTGGAGATCGAAGGTCTGCCTAAGCTGACCGTAGAGCAAGCGTTCGAACTGTCTGACGCCTCGGCTGAACGTTCGGCTGCCGGTTGCACCATCCAGCTGTCCAAAGAGTCGATTGCCGAATACCTGCAGTCCAACATCACCCTGCTGCGCTGGATGATCGGCGAAGGCTACGGCGATGCACGTACTCTGGAACGTCGCGCTCAAGCAATGGAAGCCTGGCTGGCCAACCCTGAGCTGATGCAAGCGGACAAAGACGCTGAATACGCTGAAATCATCGAGATCGACCTGGCCGACATCAAAGAGCCTGTGCTCTGCGCGCCGAACGACCCGGACGACGCCCGCCTGCTCTCCAGCGTTGCTGGCGAGAAGATCGACGAAGTGTTCATCGGTTCGTGCATGACCAACATCGGTCACTTCCGCGCTGCCGGTAAACTGCTGGAACAGGTCAAGGGTCAGCTGCCAACTCGTCTGTGGCTGTCGCCGCCGACCAAGATGGACGCTCACCAACTGACCGAAGAAGGCTACTACGGCATCTACGGCAAGGCCGGCGCTCGCATGGAAATGCCGGGTTGCTCGCTGTGCATGGGTAACCAGGCACGTGTAGAGCCGAACTCTACAGTTGTGTCGACTTCGACCCGTAACTTCCCGAACCGTCTGGGTGACGGCGCGAACGTCTACCTGGCTTCGGCTGAGCTGGCGTCCGTGGCTTCCATCCTGGGTCGCCTGCCGACCGTCGAGGAGTACATGGAATACGCTGGCAAGATCGACAGCATGGCGGCCGATGTCTACCGCTACCTGTCCTTCGACCAGATCGCCGAGTTCCGTGAAGCTGCTGCGAACGCCAAGATCCCGGTCGTTCAAGCCTAACGTAGCAACGCAATGAAAAACGCCGCCCATCGTGAGATGAGCGGCGTTTTTTTATGCCTGAAAATTCGCCAGTGAAGTGAGAGCTTTTTGTGGCGAGGGGGCAAGCCCCCTCGCCACACAAACCCTCCCACCGATTATGTGTTCCGTTTGAGCGCTTGCTGCACCGCTCCATCCACACTCAACCCACTCAGCACCGCCCCGTTTGCCTCCACCTCCGGCAACGCTGCCAACACCGACTGCGCTTGATCCTTAAGCCGCGCCAGCATCAACCGCTTGCCTTCCTGATGCACCCGCACAAAAAACTCCTGCAACGCCTCAATGCTGGTGCCATCCAGGTCGGGGGACTCCTCAAGACTGAGAATCACCGTATGAATCGGTGTTTGCGAATGCCGGATCAAGCGCATCGCACCGCCAAGAATCCGCTCGACATTGGCAAAGAACAACGCCTCACCCGGCCGCACAATCAACACGCCCGGCACGGCTTGCGCCGTTGGATGGCGTTGCAGGTCGACAAAGTCGTGACCGCCATCGATGCGCCCCAGAATCTGGATATCCGCCGCCGACATTTGCTTGAGCATCAGCAGCACACTGATCGCCACCGCTACCAACAAGCCGTCCAGCACCCCGAGCATCAGG
Source organism: Pseudomonas sp. Irchel s3f7 (assembly GCF_900187615.1). Lineage (GTDB taxonomy): Bacteria > Pseudomonadota > Gammaproteobacteria > Pseudomonadales > Pseudomonadaceae > Aquipseudomonas. The sequence goes on from NZ_FYDO01000028.1 coordinate 79,750, forward strand.
ACCGCGCCCACCGCGCAGATCACCAACAGCCGGTCACGGCGCCAGATGAAGTAGCGCCCCAACGGTTGCAGACTCAAGCCGCGCCCCAACGCATGAATGACGATGGCAGCGAGGACCGGTTCAGGTGTCAGGGCAATGTAAGGCAGGACCGTCAGCACAATAATCAGTACCACCAGCGCCGCCACGATGCCTGCCAGGCGCGAAGTTGCACCGGCCGCTTCGTTCGCCGATGTCGCCGAATACCCCGCCCCCGCCGGCATCCCGTGGAAGAGGCCGGACAGCAGGTTGGACGCGCCGAGGGCCAGCAAGTCGCGGTTCGACTTGACGCGATCACCATGCTTGAGCGCGTAGGAACTGATCGAACCATAAGACTCCGCGTACAGGATCATCACCATCGCGAACGCCAGTTCACCCAAGCGCAACCAGTCGGAAAACGGCAGCACCGGCAGTCTTGGCACCTCAAGGCTCAGATCGATCATGCCGATCAGTTTCACACCATAAGCCGGCAGGTTCAGCCACTGGCCCGCCGCAATGCCAATCACCACCACCAACATCCCGCCCGGCAAACGCCGAAACCGCCCAAACAGCCATAACAAGGCCAATGCCGCCGCGCCAACCGCCGCCGCCACCCAGTTCCATTGCGGCAATTGTTCAAGCAGTTGCGGCAGAAAGCGCACCAGGCTGGTGTCGGTCAAATGCACCCCGACCACGCTGGCGATCTGCTTGAGAATGATGGTCAGGGCCAGGCCAAAGGCAAACCCGCGCAACACCGGCTTGGCAATAAACGAGGTCACGCTGCCGAGTTTGAACAACCCGGCCAGCAAGAAGAAAAGCCCGGTCATCAGCACCAGCCCGATGGCCAGCGTCGAGCGAAGCTCAGAGTCGCCATTGGCCAATGTCGCAGTGGCCGCCGCGAGCACCGCGGCGGACGACGACGTCGCCGAGACAATCGCAAAGCGACTGGTACCCAGCAGGCCATAACACAGCAACCCGGCAAACAAGGCGATCACCCCGGCCTGGGGTGCCACTGCGGCGATGCTTGAATAAGCCACCGCTTCGGGCAACAACAGGCCGGCAATCGACAACCCGGCCAACAGGTCCTGCCAGCGACTGGGTCGTTCGGTGGAATGGGTAGTCGAGGCGCTGGGCAATCCGATGTCTCCAGGCGAAAAAAAACCGCTGCACGTATCACGTGCAGCGGCCACTGTAGCTGAAAATCAAAAGATCGCAGCCTTCGGCAGCGCCTACGGATGATCCGATCCCGGTAGGAGCTGCCGCAGGCTGCGATCTCTTGACCTTTAAATCAGGCCGTCAGCGAGTAAATCAACGCCGTGATCGCCACCAGGCCCACCGCCGTCACGAAGACGTTGGACGCCTGACCGCGATAACGCGCCATCGCCGGCACTTTGCGGATCGCGTACATCGGCATCAGGAACAGGATCGCCGCGATAATCGGGCCGCCCAGGGTCTCGATCATGCCGAGGATGCTCGGGTTCAGCGTGGCGACGATCCAGCACACCACCAGCATGAAGGCCGCGGTCATGCGGTCCAGAGCCTTGGCTGTTGGACGCTTGCCGCTCTTCACGATCAAGCCCTTGAGGCCTTCGCTGGCGCCGATGTAGTGCCCCAGGAACGACTTGGAAATGGCCACGAAAGCAATCAACGGCGCGGCGAAGGCGATGGTCGGATTGCTGAAGTGGTTGGCCAGGTAGGACAGGATCGACAGGTTCTGCGCCTTCGCTTCCGCCAGTTGTGCCGGCGACAGGGTCAGCACGCAGCTGAAGACGAAGAAAAACACCATCACCACCATCAACAGATGGGCGCGCGACAGGATCTGCGAACTGCGCTCTTCGGCGTGTTGACCGTAACGACGCTTCTGGTCCACCGCGAACGCCGAAATGATCGGCGAGTGGTTGAACGAGAACACCATCACCGGAATGGCCAGCCACATGGTATGCAGCAACGCCGAAGGCGCAGGCACCTGGCTTGCAGTGGCGAGGATGCCGCCGTTCCAGTGCGGAACCAGGTATACCGCCAAAAACAGCAGCGCGACGATGAACGGGTACACCATCAGGCTCATGGCCTTGACGATCATCTGCTCGCCGCAGCGCACTACTGCCAGCAGGCCGAGGATCAGCACCAGCGACAGCACGGCGCGCGGTGGCGGTGTGATGTGCAGTTGATGCTCGAGGAAACTGCCCACGGTATTGGTCAGCGCCACGCTGTAGATCAACAGGATCGGGAAAATGGCGAAGAAGTACAGCAAGGTGATCAGCGCGCCGGCCTTGATGCCGAAGTGCTCTTCCACCACTTCAGTGATGTCGGCGCCTTCGCGACCGGACAGCACGAAACGGGTCAGTCCACGGTGTGCGTAGAACGTCATGGGAAACGCCAGCAACGCCAGGATCAGCAGCGGCCAGAAACCGCCCAGGCCCGCATTGATTGGCAAAAACAGGGTTCCTGCACCAATCGCCGTGCCAAACAGGCCCAGCATCCAGGTGGTGTCTTGGCGATTCCAGCTCGTAAGCGTCGCGGGTGTCGCTTCTACATAGCGTTTGTTGACGCTATTGGCCTGATCATTCATCCGGTGGGATCTCCACATTCCGGTCACTTGCCACCCGGCCCGGACGCGTCGGAATACCCGACAGGCAGCGCCCTGGCCGAAACAGGGGCGCGATTCTGGAGGATTAGTGAGCAGAAGCAAAGACTTAGGTGAGGAACGGTGGTACCAGATTGTCGAAAAAAACCGATAAAAATGAACTTGCTCACGATATACGGTGTGTCCGATCAAACAACTGTCGAATGTGCCAATGCATTCCGGAGCACGCTCGCTCCGTTTCACAGCCGCCTGAAAAGCAGACACAATCAGAAATTCATCGCAGGCTGTGCCAGCTCCTACACTGAGTAAAGTAGCCAGTAATGGCAAACGTTGGCGATTGCCAAACCTCGCACAGCCCGCCATCTCAATTGACGTTCGAGCCCACCTTTCCGACGCCCTCAGGAGCCAAGCATGCCTACAACCGTTCTGGTACTGGTTGAAACCATCAACGATTACCTGCCGATCCTCGAACATCAGGGCTTCCACTTGATTCTGGCCCCCACCCCCTCCGAGCGCGCAGAAGCCATTGCCCGGCACGCCGCCCAGATCGATGCCGTTCTGACCCGTGGGCCTTTGGGGCTGTATGCCGATGAAATCGCGGCGCTGCCCAACCTCAAGATCATCTGCGTGATCGGCGCCGGCTATGAACATGTCGATTTGAAAGCCGCTGCCGACCGGGGCATCACCGTCACCAACGGCGCCGGGGTCAACGCGTCCTCCGTCGCGGACCACGCCATGGCGCTGCTGCTGGCGCTGGTACGCGACGTGCCGCGCTGTGATGCCGCCGTGCGCCGTGGCGAATGGCCAAAAATCATGCGCCCTTCCCTCGCCGGCAAGCGCCTGGGCATCCTCGGCCTCGGCGCGGTCGGCATGGCCATCGCCAAACGCGCAGCCGCCGGTTTTGACATGAGCGTTTGCTATCACAACCGCCAGCACCGCAGCGACGTGCCCTACACGTTCTGCTCGACCCCCACGGAACTGGCGCGGGCCTCGGATTTCCTGATCATCGCCACGCCCGGCGGCCTTGGCACCAAACACCTGATCAACCGCCAGGTGCTCGATGCCCTGGGTCCGAACGGGTTCATCGTCAACATCGCCCGGGCCAGTGTGGTCGCCACCGCTGACCTGATCACTGCCCTTGAACAGCGCCGTATCGCCGGTGCCGCGCTGGATGTATTCGATGCCGAGCCGCAAGTGCCACAGGCCCTGAAAACCTTGTCCAACGTGATTCTCACCCCCCACGTTGCGGGGTTGTCCCCGGAAGCCACACAGGCCACCGTCGAACTGGTGGGCAAAAACCTCACGGCGTTTTTTTCCGGTCAACCCGTTCTCACCCCGATCGAATTGCCGAACAGCGTCGGCAGCGCTGTCATGTAAGACAATTCAAACGCGTGTATCAAAAGCAATGATTGGCCGGCAACACGCTCACCAATAAGGGCCGTTCTTTGTTGTGGGCGTGGGGTATGCGCATTAGATTAGCCAATAGTTCCAGGCCTCCAGAATAAGCAGAAGGGATAAGCATGACGCTTACTGACCAGTCCACCCGTATCCGCACCGGCGAAGAGCTCGATGCCAGCCTGATCGATCCATACCTCAAGGCCCATATTCCGGGTCTCAGCGGTCTGCCGAAGATCAGCCAGTTCCCGGGCGGTGCGTCGAACCTCACCTATTTGCTGGAATACCCGGGACAGGAGTTTGTCCTGCGTCGTCCGCCCTTCGGTCACAAGGCCAAGTCCGCCCACGACATGGGTCGCGAATTTCGCATCCTCAATCAATTGCGCGACGGTTTTCCGTACTGCCCGAAAGCCTACGTGCACTGCACCGACGAATCGGTGATCGGTGCCGAGTTCTATGTGATGGAACGGGTCAACGGCATCATTCTGCGTTCCGAAGTGCCACCGGAGCTGGGGCTGGATTCGGCAAAAACCGAAGCCTTGTGCAAAAGCTTCATCGACAAGTTCGTCGAGCTGCATCAGGTTGACTACAACGCCTATGGCCTGGGCGACCTCGGCAAACCCGAAGGTTATGTGGCGCGGCAGATCAAAGGCTGGAGCGATCGCTACGAAAAAGCCCTGACCCCTGACGCCCCGCAGTGGGAAGCGGTCAAGGCCTGGCTCAACGACAAGATGCCGGCCGATCACCCGACCTCCAGCATCGTCCACAACGATTACCGCTTCGATAACGTGATCCTCGACCCGAGCAACCCGATGCAGATCATCGGCGTACTCGACTGGGAACTGACTACCCTCGGCGACCCGCTGATGGACCTGGGCAACACGCTCGCCTACTGGATCGAAGCCGATGACCCGGCACCGGTGCAACTGATGCGCCGCCAGCCAAGCCACGCACCGGGCATGTTGACCCGCCGCGAGTTCGTCGATTACTACGCCCAGCGCTCAGGCATCCAGATCGACAATTTCGACTTCTACTACACCTACGGCCTGTTCCGCCTGGCCGGCATCGTGCAACAGATCTACTACCGCTTCTACCACGGCCAAACCCAGGACAAACGCTTCGCGCAGTTCATTCACATGAACAAACTGCTGGAGCAAATGAGCTTGCAGGTCATCCAGAAATCCACCCTCTGACCTCGACGCGATCCCCTGTAGGAGCGAGCCTGCTCGCGGAGATCGTGAACGATAACACTCGTTCAATGACCTATCGCAGCAAGCCGCCCCGACCAAACAGCATCAGCGACACCCCGGCATTTGACACAACAACAAGACTTTTCATAAGGGAATCCCATGTCCAAGACTCAGTTGTTCGACCTCGACGGCAAGATCGCTTTCGTCTCCGGCGCCAGCCGTGGCATCGGTGAGGCCATCGCCAAACTCCTGGCCCAACAAGGTGCCCACGTCATCGTTTCGAGCCGCAAGCTTGAGGGTTGCCAGCACGTGGCCGACGCCATCATCGCCGCTGGCGGCAAAGCCACCGCCGTCGCTTGCCACATTGGCGAGATGGAACAGATCAGCCAGGTCTTCGCCGGTATCAAGGAACAGTTCGGACGCCTGGACATCCTGGTCAACAACGCCGCGACCAACCCGCAATTCTGCAACGTACTGGACACCGACCTCGGCGCTTTCCAGAAAACCGTCGACGTGAACATCCGCGGTTACTTCTTCATGTCGGTCGAAGCCGGCAAGCTGATGCGCGAAAACGGTGGCGGCAGTATCATCAACGTGGCGTCGATCAACGGTGTTTCGCCGGGGATCTTCCAGGGTATCTATTCGGTGACCAAAGCGGCGGTCATCAACATGACCAAAGTGTTTGCCAAGGAATGCGCGCAGTTTGGCATCCGTTGCAACGCCCTGCTGCCGGGTCTGACCGACACCAAGTTCGCCTCGGCACTGGTGAAGAACGAGGCTATCTTGAACACCGCGTTGCAGCAGATTCCGCTCAAGCGTGTGGCTGATCCAAGCGAAATGGCCGGCGCGGTGCTTTACCTGGCCAGCGATGCTTCCAGCTACACCACCGGCGTTTCGCTGAATGTGGATGGCGGTTTCCTGTCCTGATGACCTGACCACCAAAAAACCCTGCAGGAGCGAGCCTGCTCACGATGGACGTTAACAATGACGCGTGCTGACTGGCTAAACACCGCGTACTTGAGACCATCGCGAGCAAACTCGCACCTACAGAAGCCATGCGATGGGCTTACTGCGTGACACACCGGGTAGTCGTGGTCATTCGAGTGACCTCGCCATTTTCGCCCCGTACATCGCCCAGGACATCGGTCTTATCCTGAGTTTCACAGGTGCGTTCAGGCGGTGGCAGCGGTGCCGGGGGTGGTGGGCTGGAGCAGCCCGCGAACATCGCCGCGCAGAAAGCGAGCGACAGTGGAGTACAAACGCGTTTCCCAAGAGTTTTCATCGGTTGACCCGCGATAAGTGAAAAGACACTTTTTTGTGACAACAGAACCCGCGTGCAAAGTCCATGCACCTGTCACAAAAAAATGATTTGCACTCCACTTATCGCCACGCCAGTGACCGTTGCCAGCAAAACCTGACAGTTCTTACATCGCCTGATCGGGTCGGTTCAGGCTGCTGGTCTCAAGTTCGTAGCGCAGCTCTTCGATCAATGCCGTCACTGATTCGGCCGACTGCAGTGTCATCATGTTCAAGCCACTGACCACCAGATCCACCTGTCCCGTGACCGGGTGATAGAGCTTGACGGTCAGCGAATGGTCACCCGTGACGCTGCACTCACAGGCCAGCGGCGCAAAACCCTGTTCAATCTGCATCCGCAGTTGCGCTTGCGTGATCATCGCGAGGGCGCCCTGGCGCAAGCCACATCGTATTGTTGAGTCATTGGGGCGGTTCCTGAGCGATTTCGAAGGGAACACGCAGGGCATTCGAAGGCACCTGCCACACGCTTCCAGCCTAAAAACAGCCGCACCCGCTCAACACATGAATTTGCACCTTGCTTCCTGGTGCATTTGCACCTTTATAGCGGCCCCCTGGACCGCCACTCACCGCTGAACAAACCGCGCTCCCGGGCCCAGACAATCGCCTCACTGCGGCTGTGCACATCCAGCTTGGAATACACCGTCGCCACATGATTGCGCACCGTGTTCGGCGCCAGTTTCAGGCGTGCGGCGATTTCCTTGTCGGCCAGGCCTTGGCAAATCAGGCCCAGGACGTCGCGTTCGCGGGCCGTAAGGTCGGCGAACGAGACACTGGCCAGTTTCGGTGAGTTGACACTCTTCACGTTCGCCAGTTTTTCGATCAACGTACGGCTGAACCACGAAGCGTCTTTCATCACCTCTTCGATGGCCGACACCAACTCGAGCTCGGTACGCTTGCGCTCGGTGATGTCCATCAGTACCAGCAGATAGCAGCGATTGTCCTGAATATTCACGGTCTCGGCCGAGACGGCGCAGTCGATCAATCCGGCGTCTTTTTTGCGCAGGCGCACCTCGATACGATCCAGTCGCCCGGTTTTCTCCAGCGCCGCGAACAGCCGTGTACGGGCCGACTTGTCGTCGATGAAATCGATCTGCGCCAGGGTCACGCCACGCACCTCCTCACTCGAATAACCGAGGGTATCGAGGAACGCTTCGTTGACGTCCAGCACCACCTGTTCGGCGGCAGCACACACCAGAATGGGCACCGGCGACAGGCGAAACGCCTTGGCAAAACGTTCTTCGCTCTGGCGCAGGGCCACTTCGGCCTTGCGTCGCGGCTCCATGTCGACGAAGGAAAACAACATGCAGGCTTCCTCGTTGAGATCCAGCGGCTGGCCCGCGACGATGACCTGTTTGCTACCGCCGTCCGATAGCCGCAACTCAGCCGACATCTGTGGAATGGTGCCCCCCTCGCGCAAACACTGCTTGGCCAGTTCTTTGTTTTCGGCTTGCTCCAGTACGTCCAGTTCATAGGTGGAGGTGCCGATCACCTGATCGCGGGCATAGCCGGTCATTTCAAGGAAGCCGGGATTGACCTTGATGTAGCGCAAATCACTGAGGCGACAAATTACCGCCGGTGCGGGGTTGGCCGCGAAGGTTTTCTCGAAACGCTGCTCGGCGTTGGCCCAGTCAGTGACGTCGTCCATGATCAGCACCAGGGACTCCGGCTCGCCTTGGCTGTCCGCCAGGACCAGGCTGCGGACACGGTGAACCCACGCACGTTCTTCTGCGTCTGCCGTGGGGTTCACTTCCACCACGACGTCACCGAAGGTCTCGCCGCACGCAACGCGGTTGATCGGATAGCTGTCGACGGGCACCCGGTGATTATTGCGATAGCGCAGGACGAAACGCTGGGTGTAGGCCTTGGCATCGGGGCCCAGATCGCTGACGCGCGAGACGCCATGCATGGCCAAAGCCGCTTCATTGGCCCAGCGGATGGACTGGTCGGGGTCGAGCAGGATGACGCCGTCGGACAGGCCCGCGATGATCTGCTGCAACTGGCGACGGTTGGTTTCGGTGGTCAGGACGTCCTGGCTCATTGGCGTTCCACAAGTGTTGTGACCCTGTGAAAGTACGACCTCCGAGGTTTTGGATAGTGCAAAGAACCTTTGTAGGAGCCGGCTTGCTGGCGAAGGCGTCAGGCTGCCAACCAATGTGTTGAATGACCCACCGCTTTCGCTGGCAAGCCGCCTCCTACCTGTACAGCGTTTATCGGGCGTCTTGCAGCACCAATTCGCGCAAGGTATCGAGAAACAACTTGAGCACCGGTGAGTCGTCGTCCGCGCGGTACGTGGCGTACAGCGGCACTTCCGGCATTGCCGGGGTCAGGCGTCGAAACACCAGTCCGGCCGGTGCCAATTGCTCGATGGACGCCGGCAACAACGCCACGCCGAAACCGGCCCGGACCAGGCTCAGCAGCGTTTGCACCTCAATCACTTGCTGGCGAATCTGCGGGGTAAACCCGGCCTGGATGCAGCACTGGAACAGAAAATCGGCGAACCGCGACTGCTTCAGTTCCAGCGCCACAAAGGGTTCCTGAGCCAAATCCGATGGCGCCAGGGTTGCACGCGTTGCCAGCGGATGATCGGCCGGCATGACCACCCGGATCGGCTCGTAGATCAACAGTTCGTTGCGCAACTGCGGATCGTCGTAACCGACCCGGAACACACAGGCATCGATGCGTTTTTCCTTCAACGCCTTGACCTGCGCCGCCGGGGTCATTTCATGCAACCGCCAGTTGACGTGCGGATAACGCTCGCGAAAAAGGTGTAAGGCGCGGGGTAGCACACCGACCATCACCGAGCTGATCATGCCGATTTCCAGTTCGCCCAACTGGCCACGGCCGGTCTGACGCGTCAGGTCCAGCGCGCGGTTGAGTTGCTCGAACACCAGCGGCGCCTGTTCCTTGAGCATTTGCCCGGCGGCCGTCAGCTCAACCCGGTGATGGCTGCGCTCGAACAACGGCGTGCCCAATTCCTCCTCCAGCAGACGAATCTGCTGGCTCAGCGGTGGCTGGCAGATGTGCAAACGGGTCGCGGCGCGGCCGAAATGCAGCTCTTCGGCCAGTGCCATGAAGTACCTCAACAAGCGCAAGTCCATACCCGGTTATCCCAACGTCAATGGCGTCGAACGCTGGCGCACACCGGTCAGGCTGAACAACGCGTTGGCAATGGCCGGGGCTACCGACGGGCTGCCCAGTTCGCCAACGCCACCCGGTTTGGACGGCTCGCCGTCGACGACCAGGATGTCCACCGCCGGCATGTCCGACATGCGTGGCACCCGATAGTCGTGGAAATTACTCTGCACCACCCTGCCCTGTTTGATGTCCATTTGATCGAACAACGCGTGGCCCAGCCCCCACATCAAGCCGCCATAGATCTGCTCTTCGACTCCACCGGGCGACACCGCGAGGCCGCAATCGACCACGCAGGTGAGCTTGTCGATCTTGATCGCGCCGTCCTTCTTCGACAGGCGCGCGACCACCGCGATGAAACTGGTGTAACCCTGATTGGTGGCGACCCCCAGCGCCGTGCCCTCTGGTAATGGCTTACCCCAACCGGCGCGTTCGGCGGCGCTTTTCAGCACCGCGACATGCCTTGGCCGGTCTTGCATGTGGGCCAGGCGAAAGGCCAACGGATCTTGCCCTGCGCCATGGGCCAGTTCATCCATGAAGCTTTCCACGGCGAACACGTTGGGGATGAAGCTCACCGAACGATACCAGCCGCTGGGCACGTCACTTTCGTGCTTGACCCAGACCAGGTCCAGGTTCGCCGGGCGATAGGCAAAATCCCAAGCGGTGATGGCTTCGGTGGTGCTGTAATCCATCTTGTCCGGGCGCTCGAAATAGCCCGGTTCCCATTGTTCCGGTGAGGCTGGCGACACCGCGTTGAGCTGGAGTGCGGTCAAACGTCCCTGCGCATCCAGCGCCCCTTTCGCCCGGTGCAATGTGGCCGGGTGCATAAACAATGAGCGCATTTCATCTTCGCGGCTGTTCATCAACTTCACCGGCACCTTGGCCTGTTGCGCCAGGTAGGCCACTTCAAACAGCCAATACTTTGCTTCCCGCGCACCGAAGCTGCCGCCGGACACCAGCTCGTTGATGGTGACCTTGTCCTTGGCGATCTTGCACACGACGTGCGCCGCTTCCAGCGCCGATGACGGCACCTGCACCCCGCCCCAATAGGTGATGGCGTTGTCCTTGACCTGCGCGGTGATGCAAATCGGTTCCAGCGGGTTCTGCACTTTGTACGGCATGCGGTAATCGGCTTCGATCAGCTTCGCGGCGACCGGCCATTGCGCGCTCACATCTCCCGCAGCCATGGCAGAGACCCGTTGCGCGCCTTTGTCGCTCAGCGCTGCGGTTTGGGCCTTGACCAGTTCATCGCTGTCGAAACCGGCCAAGGGCGAATCGCTCCATTGCACCTTCAGCAGTGCCCGGCCCTGATGCGCCGCCCAATAGTTGTCGGCCAGCACCGCGACGCCTTCCAGGTTGCCGCCGAGCACATCCGGCCGTCCCGGCACCACAATCACCTTGCGTACACCCGGTACCTGCAGCGTCGCAACTGAGTCCACCGACAGCACTTTCGCCCCCACCACCGGCGTACGCTGGATGACCGCGACCTGCATGTCCGGCAGCACCACATCAATGCTGTACTTGAAGCGCCCGCAGACCTTGGCCTGGGCATCGCGCTTATGCCGCAGTTTGCCGATGTACTTGAACTGCGACGGATCCTTGAGCGTGACGTTGGTCGGTGCCGGCAGGTGCGCGGCAACATCGACCAATTCGCCGTAACCTAGGCTGCGCTTGCTCGCCGCATGAACAACACGGCTCTCTTCGGTGCCGCAGCTGTCGGGGCTGACTTTCCACTGTTTGGCCGCCGCTGCGATCAATAGCGCTCGGGCCGTGGCGCCGGCCATGCGCAAGCGATCGTATTCCAGCGAGACGCTGGTACTGCCGCCGGTGGAGAAGACTTTCCAGATCGGATGAATGTAGGTTTCGAAGAACGGGTCTTCCGGCGAGATCACCTGCACGGTCATCGGGTCGACGTCCAGTTCCTCGGCCACGCAGGCGGCCAAGGCCGTATGCGTTCCGGTGCCGGAATCGTGCTTGTGCACCACCAGTTTCACGGTGCCGTCGGGCAGGATCCGCACCCAGGCGTTGGGTTCGAATTCACCGGCAGGTGCTGGGGCTTTCGGGTCAGTCGCGGCAAGGCTGGACGGCAGGTAAAACGCAATGGCCAGGCCGGAGGCAACGGTTGCAGTTTGCTTGAGAAACACGCGCCGCGAGAGATCCATCGGGGAGATCGTCATCACGCCTCCTTCAGCGCGGACGCCGCACGTTTGATCGCTTTGTTGATGCGCCCGTAAGTACCGCACCGGCACACGTTGCCGGACATGGCGTTGCGGATCGAATCGTCGGTGACCGCCGCGCCGGTGTTGAGCAGCGCCGCGGCGGACATGATCTGACCGGATTGACAGTAACCGCATTGCGGGACATCTTCGGCAACCCACGCCAGTTGCAGCGGATGCTGTTCGGTCGGCGACAAGCCTTCGATGGTGGTGATGCTGTGCCCCGCCGCCGCAGCGACCGGCAGCTGGCAGGAACGCACGGCGACGCCGTCCAGGTGCACGGTGCACGCGCCGCACAGGCCCATGCCGCAACCGAACTTGGTACCGGTGAGTTTCAAGTGGTCACGCAATACCCATAACAAGGGCATGGAGGGCGATGTCTCTACCAGCTCGCGTCGTTCGCCGTTTACCGTGAATTCGATCATTGTCAGGCTCCAAGAGAGCGGCCCGTCTTTGTGCAGGCCTGGTGATCGATTATTGGAAGCCTTGTGAAAATCGGGCCAGCGACGATTTCTGCCATCCTGTGTAAGTAGGACTAACAGCATGTACAAGCGATACCCGTCGGTGCAGTCCATGAATGCGTTTATCCAGGCGGCGCGCAGCGGCAGTTTCTCCAGCGCGGCGCGCAAACTCGACTTGACCCACAGCGCCATCAGCCAGCAGATTCGCTCGCTGGAAGAATTCATCGGCCAACCGCTGTTCGTGCGCGAAGGTGGCGGCAGCAACCTGACCGACGCCGGGCAACTGTTCGCCAGTGTGCTGTCCGACGGTTTGGCGCAGATCGACCGGGCGCTTTCTTCGGTAAAGAACCGCAGCGTGGCGCAACGCCTGACCCTGGACGTCGACAGTGAGCTGGCCCAGAGCTGGCTCAACCCGCGCTTGCCGCAATTGCTGGATCTGTTGCCCGATCATGAGGTGGTGTTGCTGTCGATGCCGCGCTCGGACCGCAGCGCATTCGAACGCGTGGACCTGGCCTTGCGCTACGGTTATGGCGAATGGGAAGACTGCGAGATGACGCAGATCTGCGGGGATCGAGTGATGGCGGTGGCCTCGCCCGCGCTGCTGGAGCGCCAGGGTTCGCAACTGCCGTTGAGTCCGGCGCAGATCCTTGAACTGCCGCTGTTGGGTTACACGCGGCGCTCGTGGATTCCGTGGCTGGATGCTGCCGGCATGGAGCCCACCGAGCCACCGGCGCGGGTGGTGTTTGATAACGCGGCGAGCCTGATTGCGGCGGCCGAAGCCGGTGTCGGCGCAGGGTTGGTGCGCGGATTGCTGGCGGCGGATGCGTTGCGCAGCGGGCGATTGGTGGCATTGAACGACGCGCAGATTGTGGCGCATTACAACCTGTATGCAGTGTGGCCGCCGGGTCAGGCCGAGCGAGTGGCGCCAGTGGTTGAGGCGGTCAAGCAGTTGGCTTTGCGTACACAATCCTGACGCCATCGCTGGCAAGCCAGCTCCTACAGGGTTTTGTGGGGTGTAAAGATTGGGCTAACACCATCGATCACTGTAGGAGCTGGCTTGCCAGCGATGAGGCCCGCCCAGCAACACAAAAAACCTATCGAACGCCATCGCTGGCAAGCCAGCTCCTACAGGGTTTTGTGGTGTGTAACAGATTGGGTTAACACCATCGATCACTGTGGGAGCTGGCCTGCCAGCGATGAGGCCCGCCCAGTCAACACAAAAAACCTATCGAACGCCTTCGCTGGCAAGCCAGCTCCTACAGGGTTTTGTGGGGTGTAACAGATTGGGTTAACACCATCGATCACTGTGGGAGATTCTATGTTTGGGGGGAACCCCCAAACATAGAAATAGGCTTGTATTCACTTTGGTTTTTCATCAAGGCAAACAGTACCCGAGCCAGTTTTCTGGCAAGTATCACCAGCGCCTCGGTCCCTTT
>NZ_FYDO01000029.1 GCF_900187615.1 Pseudomonas sp. Irchel s3f7
AAAGGGACCGAGGCGCTGGTGATACTTGCCAGAAAACTGGCTCGGGTACTGTTTGCCTTGATGAAAAACCAAAGTGAATACAAGCCTATTTCTATGTTTGGGGGTTCCCCCCAAACATAGAATCTCCCACAGGGTTATTTGTTGAACACAGATGTTGTGTACGACATCGATCACTGTCAGAGCTTGCTCGCAATGGGCCCGGAACGGACGACACAAAGAACTCCGGCCGAATGACTTAACCCAAAACCTCCCCCGCCACCTGATCAATTGCGTCCTTGGTGATGCCAACAATCAGGTCCGCCTCTGCCTCGGTCAAGACCAACGGCGGCGCGAAGCCAAGAATGTCGCCATGGGGCATCGCCCGGGCAATCATGCCGCGCTCAAGACAAGCCGCCGAGACTTTCGGGCCGACTTTCAGTGCTGCATCGAACGGTGTGCGTTGTTCGCGATCAGCCATGAACTCAACCGCTGCGAGCATGCCGTCGCCGCGCACCTCGCCCACCAGCGGATGCCCTTCCAGGGTTTCACGCAGTCGACGATTGAGATAGCCGCCAACCTTCTCGGCATTGGCCGTGAGGTTTTCCCGCTCCAGAATATCGAGGTTGGCCAGCGCCGCTGCGGCACAGATCGGGTGTCCGGAATAGGTCCAGCCATGGCCCATGGCACCTTGGGATTCGGAGGCCTTTTCGATGACATCCCAAACCTTTTCACCGACGATCACTGCCGACAATGGTGCATAGGCGCTGGTCAGGCCTTTGGCAGTGGTTATCAGGTCCGGACGCATGCCGTATCGTTGGCTGCCCATCTTCGAGCCGAGGCGACCAAAAGCGCAGACCACTTCGTCGGCGATCAGCAACACATCGTATTTATTCAGCACGGCTTGAATTGCAGCCCAGTAACCCGCTGGCGGCACGATGATGCCGCCCGTCCCCATCAACGGCTCGCCGATAAACGCCGCCACGGTGTCGGGGCCTTCGGCAAGGATCATTTTCTCCAGTTCGTCGGCGCAGTAATGTACGAACGCGGCCTCATCCATGCCAGTCGGCGCCTTGCGGTACCAGTGGGGGCACACGGTGTGCTTGATGCCTTCGGCCGGCAGGTCGAAATGTTGATGGAAGGTTGGCAGGCCGGTCAGGCTGCCGGTCATGATGCCCGAGCCGTGATAACCGCGGTCTCGGGAGATGATTTTCTTTTTCTGTGGACGACCCAGTACGTTGTTGTAGTAGCGCACCAGCTTGATCTGGGTTTCGTTGGCGTCGGAACCTGAGAGGCCGTAGTAGACCTTCTTCATGCCTTGCGGTGCCCAGTCGATTATGCGGTTCGACAGTTCGATGATCGCTTCGGTCGAATGCCCCACGTAGGTATGGTAATAGGCCAGTTCCTTGGCCTGCTTGTAGATGGCCTCGGCGACTTCGGTGCGACCATAGCCGATGTTCACGCAATACAGGCCAGCGAAGGCGTCGATGAATTCGCGGCCTTCGTGGTCGCGAATGCGGATGCCTGATGCGCTCTTGATGATGCGTCCCTTGAGTGCTCCGCTGGCGTGGTCATGGGCATGGGTCGAAGGGTGCATGAAATGCGCACGGTCTTGCTCGAACAGGGTATCGAATTCTTGGCTCATGGTAGATCTCCTCAGAACTGGCCTTGATGGTGCAGGCAGAAGTATTTGGTTTCGACAAAGGCTTCAAAGCCCTCGGTGCCGCCTTCACGGCCCAGCCCCGAGGCTTTCATGCCCCCGAACGGAATCGGATGGCCGGTGAACTTGACGCCGTTGACCGCGACCATGGCGTGGTCGAGACGACGAATCAGCGGGTAGATCAGGTCCAGGCGATTGGAGCAAATGTAGGCGGCCAGACCGTATTCGGTGTCGTTGGCCATCTCAATGGCATGATCAAGGCTGTCGAACGGCATCACTCCGGCAATCGGCGCAAAGTTCTCTTCGCGGTAAATGCGCATTTGCGGTGTGACGTCTGCCAACACTGTGGGCTGATAGAACAGGCCACCAAGCGCATGCGCTTCGCCACCCACCAGTCGGTGCGCCCCCTGTTGCAAGGCATCGGCCACACGCTCGGCGGTGACATCAAAGGCGGCCTGATGCATCAACGGGCCGATATCGACGCTCTGCTCCCGATCGCCGAGCATCGCCGGGCCGACCCGCAGTTCACGCACCGCCGAGGCAAAACCCTTGAGAAATTCCGGGTAGATCGAGCGATCGACCATGATGCGGTTGGCCGCACAGCAATCCTGGCCGGAGGTCTGGAACTTGGCGACGACCGCGACTTTTACTGCCAGCCCGAGATCGGCATCGGCGCAGACAATGAACGGTGCGTTACCGCCCAGTTCCAGCGATACCTTCTTTACATCCGCAGCCGCCGCTTGCAGCACCAACTTACCCACACGGGTCGAGCCGGTGAAACTCACCGAGCGCACGCGACGGTCCTGCACCAGGGTTTGCATGGCCATTTGCGGTTCGCCCAGCACCACGTTGAACACACCGGCCGGGAAACCCGCTTCCTCCGCCAGTTGCGCCAGGGCAAACGCGGAGTACGGTGTTTCATGGGCGGGCTTGATCACCACGGTACAACCGGCTGCCAAGGCGGCCGCCGCTTTGCGGGTGATCATGGCCGAGGGAAAATTCCACGGGGTCAGCAGCGCACAGACACCGACCGGTTCCTTGAGCGTGCCCAGGTGCGCACCGGGTATGTGGCTGGGAATGTTCTGCCCATAAAGGCGCCGCGCCTCCTCGGCGAACCAGGGAATGAAGCTGACCGCATAGGCGATTTCACCGCGGGACTCGGCCAGGGACTTGCCCTGCTCCAGGCTGAGAATCCGCGCGAGGTCTTCCTGATGCTCAAGAATCAGTGCCGCCCAGCGTCGCAGAATCAACCCGCGTGCCTCCAGGCTTTGTTCGCGCCAGCCGGTAAACGCACGGTGGGCCGCGTCGATGGCCGCGACAATTTGCGGCTGATCGAGCATCGGCACATGGCCGATGAGTTTTTGATCGGCCGGGTTATGCACGGCGATACTGTGACCGCTGTCGCTGTGGACCCAATGGCCGTCAACGTAGCAAAGGGCCTTGAACAGCAGTGGATGTTTATAGGTCATGGCGTTCACTCCAATCCGTGTGCGTAGAACCATGCTAGGGCAGCAAGACCTCGGGGATTTGGCGTTTGAACGGGGTGCGGCAGGTGGTTTTTTCTGATTGAGCGGGGGTAAATCGGGGATTTTTGCGGTGTGAATACTGCTCACGATGGCGGGACACCCGTCAATGCAGGGTTGAATGTAAGGGCGCTATCGCGAGCAGGCTCGCTCCCACAGGGAATAGCGTGTTTTCAAAGCTCCTGCGCCACTTCGGCCGGCAACGCGCCGCCGGTCTTGATGGTCTTGGTGACGATGTAGGTGAAGTAGCGTTCGATGCCCAGGTCGTCGAGCAACAACTGGTCGATGAAGCGCTGGTAATGGTCAATGTCCGGTGCCTGGATCATCGCCATGTAATCGACGCCACCACCGGTGGCGTAACAGAACGCCACTTCCGCAGCCTCGTTCATGCGCTGTTCGAAACGCCGCATGTCCTGCGCGGTGTGTCGAGCCAAGGTGATTTCCACCAGCACCTGTTGGCTTTTGAACACCGCGTTCCAGTCGATCTGCGCCCGGTAGCCCTTGATCAAGCCCAGGCTTTCGAGTTTGCGCACCCGCTCCCACGCAGGCGTTACCGACAGGTTGATCGCCTCAGCCAGGCTCGATTTGGTGATACGCCCGTCTTCAGCGAGGATTCGCAGGATTTTCAGGTCATAGCGATCGAGTTTGTGCATGGGCCGAGAATCTCCTGAATGGATGAGAAACCCTGTAGGAGCGAGCTTGCTCGCGATGGCGGCATGTCAGTCACGTCTTTATTGGATGAGCTGGCGCTATCGCGAGCAGGCTCGCTCCCACATGGGGTTTTGGGTTAGTTCAATACATCCGCGATTACCGCAATGGTATCGCCACAGCGCACCAGTCCCGGAAAATGCCGCGCCGCCAGCAGACCGCTGCGCGCCGCACGATATTCAACCGACGCCGCGCCGCTTCGGGTAGCGTCGTACACCCGGGCAATCACTTCACCTTGCTCCACGTTGTCCCCCAGATCACGGCACATTTCCAGCAGACCGTCGTGCTCGCTGGCGATGAAGCAATCGCCGTCGGGCATGTCGAGCATGATCGACGGTGCGAGCTGCACCTCGCCGTCAAGGATCCCGGCATGCACCAGCAAATTGCGCACACCGCGTTCGGCAATCGCCACGCTGCGCGCCGTGGAAGAGCCGCCGCCGCCCAGTTCGGTGGTGACGAAGACTTTGCCCTGGCGTTCGGCGGCGGTGTCGTACATCGCCCCGGCATCGAGTTCCAGCATGCGCATGCTGTACGGTGCATTGAAGGCACGCATCCCGGCCTCGCATTGCGCCTGCTGCTGTTTATCCGGCAGCACATGACAAGCGGCGAACGGCAGGAAATCCAGGGTGCGTCCGCCGGAGTGAATGTCCAGCACGATATCGGCCAATGGCAGCAAGGTACGCGTGAAGTAGTCGGCGATTTTCTCGGTCACCGTACCGTCCGGCTTGCCGGGAAAACTGCGGTTGAGATTGCCCTTGTCGATCGGTGACGTACGTCGCCCGGCATGGAACGCCGGGGTGTTCATGAACGGCACGATAATCAATCGCCCGCTCACGTCTTTGGCCGACAGGCTTTGCGCCAGTTTGCTCAGTGCTACCGGCCCTTCGTATTCGTCGCCATGGTTGCCACCGGTGAGCAGCGCGGTCCGCCCCTCACCGCGTTGAATCACCGTGACCGGAATCATCACCGCCCCCCAGGCCGAGTCGTCCCGGGAATACGGCAGTTTGAGAAAACCGTGCTGCACGCCTTCACGGGCGAAATCCACCGTGGCGCTGATTGGGTTGTCCGGCAATTCGCTCATGATTCAATCCTTCACGAACAGTTGGCGTGGCACGTTGCACAAGGTTTCGACGCCGGTTTCAGTGATCAGAATGCTCTCGGTGATCTCCAGCCCCCAGTCGTCCATCCACAGGCCCGGCATGAAGTGGAAGGTCATGCCCGGTTGCAACACGCTGGTGTCGCCGGGACGCAGGCTCATGGTGCGCTCGCCCCAATCCGGTGGATAACTGATGCCGATCGGGTAGCCGCAACGGCTGTCCTTGTGGATGCCGAATTTCTCCAGCACCTTGAAAAACGCCGTCGCGATGTCGCCGGTGGTGTTGCCCGGTTTGGCCGCTTCAAGCCCGGCGGCGATGCCTTCGACCACGGCTTTTTCACCGTCGAGAAAATGCTGCGGCGGCTTGCCCAGGTAAATGGTGCGCGACAACGGGCAATGGTAACGCTTGTAGCAACCGGCGATTTCAAAGAAGGTGCCGGCGCCCTTTTCGAACGGCGTATCGTCCCAGGTCAGGTGCGGCGCGCTGGCATCGGCACCGGTCGGCAACAGAGGCACGATGGCCGGGTAATCACCGCCATGGCCGTCGGCGCCGAGGATGCCGCTGCTGTAGATCTCGGCCACCAATTCATTCTTGCGCATGCCCGGCTCGATCCGTTCGAGGATCCGCCCGTGCATGTTTTCAACGATGCGAGCGGCGATGCGCATGTAGGCGATTTCCTGCGGCGACTTGATCGCCCGTTGCCAGTTCACCAGGCCGACCGCATCCACCAACGTGGCACTCGGCAAGTGTTTTTTCAGCGACAGGTAAGCCGCAGCGCTGAAGTAATAGTTGTCCATCTCCACACCGATGGTCAGCGCGTCCCAACCACGGGCGCTGATGACTTCCCGCGACAGGTAATCCATCGGGTGACGTTCCCGGGACTGCACGTAGATGTCCGGATAACCAACGATGTTCTCCTGCCGCATGAACACCGTGCGCCTGGCGCCATTGGCATCCTGCCCGCGACCGAACCACACGGGCTCGCCGTCGAGCGCCAGCAGCACGCACTGATGGACATAAAACGACCAACCGTCGTAGCCGGTCAGCCAGGCCATGTTCGACGGATCGGTGACCAGCAACAACTCGATGCCCTGCGCCTGCATGGCCGCTCGAACCTTGGCCAGACGCTGGGCATATTCCCCCCGTTCGAACGGGAGATTGACGACTATCTGAGACATGCACCTGCCCTCTGATAAATGACACGCGGATGAAAAAACCGGTTAACTGCCGAACTGGAATCCCTTGCCTGCCGAACGCGCGCGCTCGAATGCCAGGTTGGCCATGGCCGTGTCCTGAGCACCGGTGCCGGTGAGGTCGCACAAAGTGATTTGTGTTTCATTTGTGCGACCGGGACACTGCCCGGCCAGCACCTGCCCCAACTCTGCGAAGTCGGACTCGTCGCTGAGGACGCCAGCTTCCAGGGCGTGATGCAACTCGCCGAGAATGCGGGTCTGGCTCAAGCGATCCGCCACGTAGCAATCGACCTGAGCCAGGGCTTTGGGGGCAATTTCGTTTTTGTGCTCGGCATCTGAACCCATGGCCGTGATGTGCAGGCCAGGCTGCAAATGCCGCACGTCAATCAAGGGCTCGCGGCTCGGCGTGCAAGTGATGGCGATGTCCACGCCATCCATGGCCTCGTCGATACTTGCGCACAGCCTGACCGCCAGCCCGCTGTCACGCGCCAGATCGACACTGAAGGCTTCGGCCTTGGCGTAGTCGCGAGCCCAAACCCGCACGCTCTCGATCGGCCGTACCAGCCGCAAAGCCTGAAGTTGCAACGCCGCCTGCTCGCCGGCCCCGATCAGCGCCACGCTGCGACTGTCGGACCGCGACAATGCACGTGCGGCCACGGCGCCCGCCGCCGCCGTGCGCACGGCTGTCAGGTAGCCGTTATCCAGCAACAAGGCATCGAGCAAACCGGTGCGTGCTGACAGCAGCATCATCATGCCGTTGAGGCTCGGCAGACCGAGTTTCGGGTTGTCGAAAAATCCCGGACTGACCTTGATTGCGAAGCGCTCCAGTCCGGGTAGATACGCCGTCTTCACGTCCACTTCGCCGTTATGCTCGGGGATGTCCAGGCGCAGGATCGGCGGCATGTCCACGGCGGCGGTGGCCAGCAGCAGGAAGGCTTGCTCGATGGCTTCGATACTCGGCAGATCAAGGGCCACGCAGGCTCGCAGATCCGCTTCGCTCAACAGGGTGATTTCACTCATCAACGCTGCACTCCAGTCTGATTTTTGATTGAGTTCACGCATCCGCGCCGGCCAGCACACGCAGATGCTGGTCGACGTCGACATTGCGACCGCTGACCACCACCACGATCGGCCCACGCGGTTCGATCAAACCATCAAGCACAGCGCCAATTCCCACCGCCGCCGCGCCTTCGAGTACCAGGCGCTCTTCGCGATAGGCATGGCGCAAGGCATGGGCGATGGAAGCTTCGCTGAGCAGATGCAGGTGGTCGCAGGTGTCGCGGGTCATGTTGAAGGTGTAACGGTTGTCCAGGCCGATGCCGCCGCCGAGGGAGTCGGCGAGGGTCGGCAGTTCCTCGACTTCCACGGGATGTCCGGTGGACAGGCTGGCGTGCATGGCCGCGCCGCGCTGCATGCTGATGCCATGCGTAACGATCTGCGGGTTGGCGCTTTTGAGGGCCAGTGCCACGCCGGCAAACAGACCACCGCCGGACAACGGCACCAGTACTTGAGCGACATCCGGCAGTTGTTCAAGGATCTCCAGCCCCAGTGTGCCCTGGCCGGCGATGACGGCAGGGTGATCGAATGGAGGTAGCAGAGTGGCGCCCTGCTCGCGGGCAATACGCTCGGCTTCGCACTGGGCATCGTCCTGGGACTGGCCGACGATGCGCACTTGCGCACCGAGATCACGAATGGCCTGAACTTTATTTCCCGGCACCAGATGCGATAGACAAATCGTCGCCTTCACACCTTGCTGCGATGCGGCATAGGCCAGTGCCCGCCCATGATTGCCCGTCGACGCGGCGACCACGCCACACGCCTTTTGCTCGGCATTGAGTTGGGCCACGGCATTGCTCGCGCCACGCAACTTGAAGCTGCCGGTGATTTGCTGGGATTCGAGCTTGAGGTACACCGGCACGCCCAACCGCCGGGACAGGCTGGGCGAATGTTCCATGGGCGTGCACCGGACCAGCGATTGAATACGTTGGCGGGCGAGGTAGATATCGTTTAGCAGCACTGACATGACCGCGTCCCAAGTGAGGTGTTGGGCGCAGTCTAAGAGGGCTGGATTGTCGTGATGAATGTACTAGGGCAATTTAGTCGACAAACTTTTTGGCACCGGTTGCCCGCTCAAAAATCATGGATCTGCGGGTACTGACCGAAGATTTCGCGCATGCCCATCAGCGCATCGCGCATTTCGTCGTCGCTGCATTCGGCACCGACACACACCCGGACTGCCCGGGGCCTGGGCGTGCCACGCACCGTGAACGGGTCGGGCGAAGTGACCGCAATGTGCTTGTGGCGCAGCGCCCGCACCAGGCTGTCGACTTCCCAATGAGGGGGAATGCCGATCCAGGCATTCAATGCATAGGGATGCTGGCCAAGCAGGTACTCGTCCAGGTACTCGCTGACCATTGCTTGCCGACCGGACAGGAGTTTGCGTTGCAGGTCCACCAGGGTGTCGGCGCGCCCGTCGCGAATCCAGCGCGTGGCGATCTCCGCGACCATAGGCGTTGCCATCCAGCTATTGACCCGCAAAATACTTTCGGTGCGCAATGCCAGCCGCTTTGGCATCACCAGATATCCGACGCGCAAACCCGTGAGCACCGACTTGGTCATGCTGGTGCAATAAAACGACAGTTCCGGCAAATAGTGGCTGATCGGTGGTGCCCGGCGCTCGTCCAGCAGAGGGCCATATACATCGTCTTCGATAATGTGCACGCCAAACCGCCGAGCGATCTCGGCAATTTCCCGTCGACGGCTGTCCGGCATCAGGCTGGTGGTCGGGTTGTTCAGGTTTGGCGTACAGACCAGAGCGGTGATGCGCTCGTTGCTGCACATGTCCTCGAAATGCTCGGGGTCGATGCCATGTCGGTCCATCTCCAGACCCTTGAGGGTAAACCCGAGCACCTGGGAATTGCCGATCACACCGTGGTCGGTCAACCCTTCGCAAAGCACTACATCATCCGGGCCGGCAAGGGATGCCAAGGCCAGAAAAATGGCGTGGGCAGCGCCGTTGGTGATCAGAATGTCGTCGCGCTCGACCCGCAGGCCTTGCCGCGCGATCCAGTGCATCGCCGCTTCACGGTGCGACTCGAAACCGGCAATCGGGCGAAACGCGTGAATCCAGGGCTGATCCTCTTCGGTGCTGAGTTCGCGACAGGTTTCGCGCCAGAACTGGTCATGCTCACGGGTGTGCATGATCCGCGTGATGGAAAAATCCACCAGCGCTCGTTCGGGGCTGTCGAGAATATACGTGGCAACCCGGTCGCTCATGCGCCGCGAGACAAAACTGCCGCGCCCCACCTCGCACCTCACCAGGCCCTGGCGCTCGAGTTCCTTGTAGGCATTAGTGACGGTTTGCACACTGATGCCCATGGCATCGGCGACATTACGTTGCGGCGGCAGCCGCTGATCATTGGCCAGCACGCCCTGCTCGATATCGTCGGCAATCGACTGAACGAGGATCTTGTATTTCGACTCGCCACTACGGGCGATTTCCAGTGCTGCTTTCCACTTGTCCATCGGCGTTCGACCCGCGTGCATGCCAGTGGCCACAGCATCCCGCGAGAATCCACGCAAAGCAATTGTCCTAGTGCAATGCAATCCTGCACAGTGCTTTTGTATGCTCGGTACAAGGTCGATGCCCAGGCTGCCGAACCAGCCACCAACAACAACCAATCGATCTGTACCGGAACTGTCTCCCCACGCTTCGGCTCAACAGGTGGACCAGCCCTCGTACGCTTTGCTCTTGTCACACTGCCTCCTACCACAGAACCGTCAAAGACGGATCCACAAGAAACAGGAGATTTTATCGATGAGCAATTCCATTCCCCGCACTCCCCATGTCTTGCGCCACCTGTTCGTCGCTTGCGCGATATTCGGCCTGGCCACCAGCGCCTACGCCACGACGCTGGAAACCATCACGAAGAACAGCAGCATCCGCATTGGTTATGCAAACGAAACCCCGTTCGCCTTCACTGAAACCGACGGCAGAGTCACCGGTGAATCACCGGAAATCGCCAAGGTCATCTTTGAAAAAATGGGCATCAAGACAGTCGACGGCGTACTGACCGAATGGGGCTCGTTGATCCCCGGCCTGCGCGCCGGACGTTTCGACGTGATTGCCGCAGGCATGTACATCACGCCCGAGCGCTGCAAGCAGGTCATCTTCACCGATCCGCAATACCAGTTGCCCGACGCACTCCTGACAGCCAAAGGCAACCCGAAAAATCTGCACAGCTATGAAGACATCGCCAAAAACCCGGATGTGAAACTGGCGATCATGGCCGGCACGGTCAACCTGAAATACGCGCGGGATTCTGGCGTGAAGGACGCGCAGATCCTCCAGGTACCGGACACCACCGCGCAGTTGCAAGCCGTGCGCGCCGGGCGTGCCGATGCGGCCGTCGGCACCCAGCTGACCATGAAAGGCCTGGCCAGCAAAGGCGGCGACAAGGTCGAAGCGGTCACCGAGTTCAAGGATGACCCCTCGCACACAGGTTATGGCGCCCTCGCCTTCCGCCCGGAAGACAAGGACCTGCGTGATGCGGTCAACGCCGAACTGAAAAAGTGGCTGGGTTCCGAAGAACATCTCAAGACGGTTGCCCCTTTCGGCTTCGACAAATCCAACGTGACAAGCAAAACGGCTGCCGAGCTCTGCGCTCAATAGTCGAAACGGGCATGGCGCCCTGGCGCGATGCCTATTTCCCTGCTGACTCCGGATGTTGAACCACGCAGGTGTGAACAATGGGTGAGTTACTTCCGCTTTTGATACAAGGCGCCTGGGTCACGCTCCAGGTGACCTTCTTGGGCTCGATCCTGGCGATTGTCGCGGCCATTCTGGCGGCGCTGGGGCGCATGTCGCCGTGGCGGCCGCTGAGCTGGTTCTCGGTCGCCTACATTGAAGTGTTCCGCGGCACGTCGTTGCTGGTGCAATTGTTCTGGTTGTTTTTCGTGTTGCCGCTGCCACCGTTCAATCTCGAACTGAGCCCCTACAGCGTGGCCATTGTCGGCCTTGGCTTACACATCGGTGCTTACGGCGCGGAGGTGATGCGCGGTGCGATCAGCTCCGTTGCCAAAGGTCAGTACGAAGCGGCGACTGCATTGAACTTCAGCGGCTACAAGCGCCTTCGGCGAATCATTTTGCCCCAGGCGTTGCTGGCGGCCATTCCACCGGGCACCAACCTGCTGATCGAGTTGCTGAAAAATACGTCGCTGGTCTCGCTGATCACCCTGTCGGACCTCAGCTTCCGGGCCCGACAACTGGACCAGGCCACTTTCCAGACCCTGGAAATCTTCAGCCTGGCTCTGGTGATGTACTTCGTTCTGGCTCAAGCGATCAACCTCGGCATGCGCAGCGTTGAGCGACGTTTGGCTCGCGGCCGGATGCGTGGAGGTCTGTCATGACCCTGTTCGACTGGACATATGCCTGGCAGATCCTGCCCGATTTGCTGCGGGCATCGCTGAACACCGTGGGCATTACCCTGCTCGGTTTCCTGATCGCCATTGTACTGGGGTTGTTTCTGGCCATCGGCCGACGCAGTCGCCTGTTCTGGTTATCGTGGCCAACCGCCGGGGTGATCGAATTCATCCGCAGCACGCCGTTGTTGATCCAGGTGTATTTCCTCTATTACGTGCTGCCCAATTACGGCGTGAGCATGACAGCCATGCAGGTGGGGGTGATCGGCATTGGTGTGCATTACGCCTGCTACATCGCCGAGGTGTATCGCGGTGGCCTCGACGCCGTGCCGCGGGCGCAGTGGGAGGCCGTTACGGCGTTGAACATCGCGCCTTATAGCGCGTACCGCAACATCATCCTCCCCCAGGCCCTTCGGCCGATCCTGCCGCCGCTGGGCAATTACCTGGTGGCCATGCTCAAGGACACGCCGGTGCTGTCGGCCATTACCGTGGTCGAGATCATGCAGCAAGCCAAGAACATTGGTTCCGAGAACTTCCGCTACCTGGAGCCGATCACCATGGTCGGTCTGTTTTTCCTCGCCCTGAGCATCGCTTTGGCTTATCTGGTACGGCGCCTTGAACTGCGCCTGGAGCTACGCTAATGACTTCTCCTATCTCGACCTCCGACGACCTTTCCCGACACGGCACCCTGACATCACTGCACCCGCAAGAGGCCTGTGCCATGCCTGAATCGAAACCGGTCAAGCCGATTGTCAGCTTCCAGGACGTCACTAAGAGCTACGGCAATTTCACGGTGCTCGACCACTTGAACCTGGATGTCACGTCGGGAGAAAAAGTAGCGATCATCGGCCCAAGCGGCTCGGGAAAATCCACGCTGTTGCGGGTGTTGATGACGCTTGAGGGGATTGATGACGGATTGATCCGCATCGAGGACGACTTGTTGACCCATATGCCCAATCGCAACGGCGTGCTGGTGCCTGCAAACGACCGGCATATCCGTCGCGTTCGCGGCAAGATCGGCATGGTGTTCCAGAGCTTCAACCTGTTTCCGCACATGACGGCCTTACAAAACGTCATTGAAGCGCCAGTGCAGGTGCTGGGCATGAAACCCGCCGAAGCACGCGAACGAGCAGCGGATTTGCTGGAGCTGGTGGGCCTGGGCAACAAACTGGGGCACTACCCTTCGCAGCTGTCCGGTGGACAGCAACAACGGGTGGCCATAGCCCGCGCGTTGGCCATGCGTCCCAAAGTCATGCTTTTTGACGAAGTGACCTCGGCACTCGATCCGGAGCTGTGCGGCGAAGTGCTCAACGTTATCCGCAAGCTAGGTGCCGAACATAACCTGACCATGCTGATGGTCACGCACCAGATGGGATTTGCCCGGGAGTTCGCCGATCGCGTGTGTTTCTTCTACAAGGGGCAGATTCACGAGCAGGGATCACCGGCGCAGATCTTCGAACATCCACAGCAGGAACGTACCCGCGCGTTTCTCAGTGCGGTAAAAGAAGCCAACTAGAAACGCAATGTGGGAGCGAACCTGCTCGCGAAGAGGTTGTACCAGTCGACTGTGTTGCTGACTGACATACCGCTTCGCGAGCAGGCTCGCCCACAGGTTTACTGCGTTAAGCCTGAAAAGTGCTTACTGCTGAGCACCATACTGCTGACCAGGAATCGCCTTGAGGTTGACCTCGACACGGCGGTTCTGTGCACGGCCGTTGGTGTCACCGTTGCTGGCTACCGGATTATCCGGGCCGGCGCCACGGGCGCTCAGGTTGGTACCGCTGACACCTTGCGACGTCAGGTAGGTCGCTACGCTCTGGGCGCGACGCTGGGACAGGTCCATGTTGTGCTGGCGGCTGCCGGTGCTGTCGGTGTAGCCAACGATTTCGATCTGGTTCTGGTTGAACTCTTTGAGGGAGCCAGCCAGGTTGTTCAGTGGCTGATAGAAGCTTGGTGCGATGTTCGCCGAGTCGGTGGCGAACGTAATGTTGCCCGGCATGATCAGTTTGATCTGGTCGCCTTGGCGCTGCACTTCAACACCGGTGTTGGCCATGCTGGCGCGCAGTTTTTTCTCTTGCTGATCGGCGTAGTAGCCATAACCGGCAGCGGAAGCACCGACAACTGCGGCACCGATCAACGCGCCCTTGCCACGGTTATCGTGGTTGATGGCGGCACCGGCCAGAGCACCGGCCAACGCACCGAGACCACCGTATTTGGCGGTTTTGCTCATGCCTTGGGAGCCGGTATCCGTCTGGCCCTGCGGCTGACCGTCATAAGGGTTGGGCGAAGCACAGCCGGACAGTACGGCCACGGCAGTAGCGACAATCATCAAACGACGAGTGGTGAACATGTAAAGCTCCTACGTTTTGCATTCTGTGGCGCAACGGGCCAAGGCATCGGCCTTTGCGGGCGTTGGATCATTAATGTGGATAAAAATTCCGCCTTGCTTTCACAACGGCAAATCAGGCTCGCACAAAAGGATTTTCGCGCATTTCATCGCCCAGTCGGGTATCCGGACCATGCCCGGTTACCACCGTTGCGTCTTCATCGAGTGTGTACAGCCGCTGCTTGATCGAACGCACAATGGTCGCCTGATCGCCCCCCCATAAATCCGTGCGCCCGACACCGCGACGAAACAGCGTGTCACCGGCAATCAGCAGCTTGGCGTCTGCAAACCAGAAACTCATGGACCCCGGCGTATGACCCGGCGTGTGCAGTGCGACACCGCAGCCGCAGTCCAACGCTTCATCATCGGCCAGCCAGCGATCCGGCGATGGCACCGGAGTGTAAGGCACACCGAACATCTGGCACTGCATTTCAAGATTGTCCCAAAGGAACTGGTCTTCTTTGTGCAAATGCAGCGTCGCGCCGGTTTTTTCTTTCAACTGGCCGGAAGCCAGGAAATGGTCCAGGTGCGCATGGGTGTGGATGATACTGACCACTTTCAGACCCAGGGCGTCGAGCCGCGCCAGGATCAGCTCATGATTGCCACCCGGATCGACAACTATCGCCTTTTTCGTTACCGGATCACCGATGATCGTGCAGTTGCACTGCAACGGGCCGACGGGGAAGGTTTCGCGGATCAAGGTGGGGTGCTGTGACATCGGAGCCTGCTCGATAAACGGGGACGGGGGATTTTCGCACAATTGTGGATCGAAGCATTTACCCGGATGTGTAACGTGAAAACTTCTTAACCCAGCATCCCCAACGCCTTGGCCCGCGCCACCGCTTGTGTACGTCGCTCAACCCCGAGTTTGCTGTTGATATGGCTGGCATGCGTCTTGACCGTGTGCAGGGAAATGAACAACTGGTCGCTGATTTCCTGGTTCGAACAGCCTTGGGCGATCAATCGCAGGACGGCCAGTTCCCGTGCACTGAGTTGTTCCGCCGCCGCACAGGGCTCCAGATCGGAGCGAGCCACCGAGGCCGGCAACTTTTCGATAAGGCTCTGTGAAACGGGCGTCGACGGGTTGAGTTGAAGCTGCGCGCGCAACCAGTCCGGATGCTCGGCCAACAAGCCTTCGAACGATTGCAAAACACCGCCACCGGCAGCGTCCAGTGCTTGCACCAGTGCCTTGCGTGCTTCCGGCTCGCGCCCATTCCCCAGCAACAACGTGATTTTTTGAGTCAGCGCCATGGCACTGAGCATCTGTCGCCCTGATTGCTGACCATGCTCGATCAGCGTGTTCAAACGCCCCTCGGCCAGCATCGGCTGGCCCTGAATGGACTCGAGCAACGCTTGTTGCAATTCAATGTGCAGCGGCAGTTGCGGGTGAAACTCCGGCGGTGCCGCGGCGTGTTCGCCGTTGTAAGTCTGCCCCAGTCGCGCCAGCCAGGCTTCGGCCAGGTCGGTACGTCCCTGCGCCAGCCAAAGCTCACATTTGACCAGCGTGATCATTGCCAGATAGTAGATCGGCGGCACATCCCAGATGTGCATCAAACGTTCGGCTTCGGCGAGCTCGGCAAAGGCTTTGGCGAATTCGCCACTGCTGCCGTCGAGCCTGGCAATCACGCAATGACCGATCAATACGCTGATATCGCGGCAGGCGCGGGCTTCACTCAAGCCAGCCTGCAATCGTACCCGCGCCGCTTGGGGTTGCAGGCGCAGAGCCAGTAACAAACCCTCGTACAAGGTCAGTCGGGCACGAACGGCATAGAGTCGTTGCGAGGACAACCCTTGCAGGCGCTGCAACCCCTGACGAACTTCTTCAAGTGACCGACAGACCTCCCCGCGTGCTTGCAGGACCCGGGCACGATCGTAATGGGCCAATGCTTCAAACAAAGGGTTGCCGACGCGTTGCGCCAACTCCAGCGAGTCGCGGTTCAGCCCTCGAGCGCGCCACAAATCCCCATCGGCTATGGCCAGGTTGGACAAGGTCGAAAGGCACATCAGACGTTGCCCGTAACGCTTGGACGGAAGGCTTTCCAGCGCTTCCCGGCAATACTGTAGCGTGAGCTCACGATTGCCCCGGCCACGCGCGATGATGCCGCTCAACGCCAGCCACTGGGCCAGCATGGATTTCTGCGCGGTGGCCGAGGGCGCCGGCAGGAAGCGACTCAAATGACTCGCCAGCTCCTCGGCAGCATCCAGCTGACAAGCCATCCCCAACGCCCAGCTGTACAGCACGATCAAGCGTGGCGTGCTGATCAGCAGGCTGTCGGGCAAGTCCATTTTCCAGCGCAGCAACATGCCGACGTTCTGCTCGGCCAGCAGTTGCTCTTCGGAAAGGTTTTGCACCAGGTTCGCCGCGACATCCAGGTGACCGGCACGCAAGGCCTGTTCCACCGCCTCGTCGAGCAGGCCCTGGGCGTTGAACCAGCGGCACGCACGCAGGTGCAGGCTCGCCGCCGGCACCATCGACTGAGCGGCGGGCCGAGTGCGCAACAGATCGGAAAACAGATGGTGATAACGATACCAGTGCCCGTGCTCGTCGAGCGGTACCAAAAACACCTGATGGGCCAGCAGAAAGCGCAGGATCTCCGCGCTGTCATGGGCATCGCGAACGGCGTCGCACAGTTCGCTGCAAAAGCGCTCCTGGGGCGCCGTATCGTAGAGGAACGATTGCACTTCGGCGGGCAGGCAATCGATGACTTCTTCGAGCAGGTAATCGCGGATCAGCCCTTCCCCACCGTGCAGCGATTGAGGCAATGCGCCCTCGGTGCCCGCCTCTGTCGCGGCCAGCAACCAGAAACGCAATCCCGCAACCCAGCCCTCGCTGCGCTGGATCAGGCTTTCCAGCGCTTCGCCACGCAGGGACGTGCTGTGGCGAGCAAGCAGGCTCAAGGCTTCATCGCGAGTCAGACGCAAGTCTTGTTCATGTAACTCAAGCAGTTGGCGTGACAGCCGCAGCCGCGCCAGATGCCAGTCCGGGCGCTGGCGACTGGTGACCATCACCAGTAAGCCGTCGGGAAGGTGATTGAGGAAAAATTGCAGGCAACGATCCAGAACCGGGCCTTGGGCCAGATGATAATCATCCAGCACCAGCAGCAGCGGCGAAGCCGTAGACAGGTGCTCGGCCAACTCGTCGAGCAAGCCGTCCAGCCACTCTTCGAAGGCAAACGGCTGATGGCGCTGACGCATTTTCAGCAGTCCGAGAGACTGCCGACCAAGCTGCGGAAAATAGTCCTGCAGACCTTCCAGCAAACGCTCGAGAAATCGACCGGGATCACTGTCCCGAGGGCTCAGCCCCAACCAGAGGCTACGCCAGTGATTCGGCAACGCCTGACAGAACTCCACCGCTAACGAACTTTTGCCAAACCCCGCCGGTGCACTGACGAGCAATAACCGTCCTTCAAGACCGGCGCTCAGTCGCTCGCACAAACGCGGTCGCAGGACATGACCGTCGGGCAATGGCGGACGAAAGAATCGCCCGTCCAGTGTCGCGACAGCAGCAGTTGCAGAACCTTTGGGTGTAGACAAATCAGTCATAGCCGGCTCTTGTTTGAATTGCGGGTGGCGGCGTGCAGATGTCCGCAGACTAGCCGTAATCGGCTAGGGAATGAAGGTAATTGCTACAAATGGCTACAAAAAGTCTACGAACAAAAAAAAACGCCCCGAACCAGTCGGGGCGTTTCTCTAGAGAGGATGCGGCCTCTGCTCAGCTCACCTTAGCGAACACCTTCCTGGCGCAAGGCGGCCGGAGTGAAGTCGCTGGTGGTCGCCGTGAAGCCGAAGTCATACGCGGACTTCTCTTCGTTTTTCATGCCCAGCGCCAGGTAACGGCCCGATTGCAGGTCGTACAGCGCTTCGAGGGCGTACCACGGCACTTGCTTGTCGTAGTAGTTCTCGGCATGAGCCTCGGCGACGCGCCACAGTTGACCACGACCGTCGTAATGGTCGATGACCGCTGCTTGCCAGGTGTCTTCGTCGATGTAGAAGTCACGCTTGGCGTAGATGTGACGCTGACCTTCCTTCAGGGTTGCAACCACATGCCAGACCCGGCGCAGCTCGTAACGAGCCAGGTCCTGGTTGATGTGACCGGCCTTGATGATGTCGGCGTACTTGAGCTTCGGATCGTCGAGTTTGTAGGCGTCGGAGGCGATGTACATCTCTTTCTTGCCTTCGAGCTTCCAGTCGTAACGATCCGGTGCACCGTTGAACATGTCCAGGTTATCGGAAGTACGCAGGCCGTCGGCAGCGGTACCCGGGCCGTCATAGGACACTTGTGGCGCACGACGCACACGGCGCTGACCGGCGTTGTAGACCCACGCCGAACGTGGTTCCTTCACTTGGTCGAGGGTCTCGTGCACCAGCAGCACACCACCGGCCAGACGTGCCGGGGCAGTCACTTTCTGCTTGAAGTAAAACAGGATGTTGCCCGGGTTCGCCGGATCGTAATCCTTCATTTTGTCGCGGAACACGAACTGATCCTGGAAGTACACCAGGCTGAACGAGCCGTTCGGCTGTGGCGTCGCCTGGGTTACCAGACGGGTCACGCTACCACCGCGATAGCGGGTGATATGGTTCCAGATGACTTCAACACCGGTTTTCGGGATCGGGAATGGAACGGCAGTTTCGAAGTTTTCCAAACCGTTGCCGCCGGACACCAGCTTGGTGTTGGTGGCATTCTTCTTGATCGCCGCGAACACGTCATCCGGCACGGTGGCACCGCGATGCGAGGTGTAGACCGGCATCTTGAAGGTTTCCGGGTAGCGCTTGAACATCGCGTACTGGCCCGGGGCAAGCTTTTCCTTGTATTGGTCGACGTTCTGCGCCGTGATGGTGAACAGCGGTTTTTCACTGGCGTAAGGGTTGGACAGGAAGCCCTTGCTGTCGACAGTGCCGGCGTTCTTCGGCAACGGTTTCCAGGCCGGGATCGAGCCGTCGGCGTTGCCCGACATTTCGGCACCCATCGGGGTCAGGCTTTTGCCCAGCTTGTCCGCCTCGGCCGCAGGGACCGCCGCCATGACGCTGGTCGCGAGCAGAGAAAACCCGAGGACACCGGCGTGGAACAGACTCTTGGTCATTTTCATATGTGCGTTCGTCCTGAAAATACAGTGCTTAGAAGTTCACGCCGAGGCTGAGCGCAACGAAGTCGCGATCATCCACAGTGGTGTACTTGCCATCGAAGAAGTTGGTGTACGCCAGGCTCGCGGTGTAGGTGTTCTGGTACTCGGCATCGACGCCCAGGCTGACCGCTTTGCGACCTTCCTCGAAGTTGGCACCTGGGCCTGGGGAGTAACCTTCGACGTCATGGGACCAGGCCACGTTCGGCTTGAGGTTCACACCGGCGAACACGTCGTTGTATTCCCAGATGGCGCGGCCGCGGTAGCCCCAGGAGTTAGCGGTCGTAAACCCGTCGTTTTCGCAGTAGCGACTGACGTTGTTTTGCGCCCCACCCGCCAGGGTGCCGGTGTTCAACGTGACACACTGGTTGTTCGGCAACGGGCCAGGGCCGTAGCTCGGGTCACGGCCGTAACGCGCTTCGGAGCTGTCTTCCAGGCCACCGACGTGGGTCCAGCCAACCTCACCAACCAGGGTCAGTCGCTCGGCACCCATCACCTGATCGAAAAAGTGGGTAAGCGTCGTCTGGAGCTGGGTCACTTCCTTGCGGCGATAACCTTGCTGATCCTGACCTGGTGTACCCGAGAGCACGGAAACGCTAGGGTTAAGCGGAGTCAGACCGGAGAAGAGAATGTCGGTGGTGTTGAGTTGAACCGGAGCATTCGGACGGTAGCTGAGCTCGCCACTCCACGCGGTACCGGTAGGCAACGTGGTAGAGAAACTCAGACCATACAGACGGATATCTTCAGGGTATTCGACGTAGTAGCTGGAGTTGCCCGCCACTTGCAATGGCAGCAACGTCGGGGCTAGACCTGCCGCGACATTGGCCGGAATACCTGCGCCCCTCAACGCGCCCACCAGACCCGCCGGGCTGTAAGCACTTGCCGGCGCACCATGTCCGCTGAAGATCGGCGCACGGCTGTGGTAGTTCATGAAATAAGCACCGAACTCGGTGTCCAGCGGATCGAACATGTACTTGAACGACACGCCGAACTGACCGCTGTCGCGGGCATCGCGATCCGGGCCGCGACGAACGATCACGCCTTCGTCCGGATCACCCCAGGACACGCCTCGTGCGGCAAGCGTGTTGATGGCGGCATTGCGCAGGCTCGCTGGCAACCCAGCTCCTGCCAGTGCGCTGTTCAGCCCGTTTTTGGTCCGAAGTACTGCCAGGTTGTTGTCGCAACCATCGGAGATCACGTCGGGTTGCGAGAAGAATGTGCCGCAGTTGTCGGCAACGGTCTGGTCCCATTCGATCTGATAGAAAGCCTCGGTCGAGAGGTTTTCGGTCAGGCTTTGGGACACATAGAACATGTTGACCGGGATCAGGCCTTCCTTGATCTCGGCACCCGGACGACGGAACGCGGACACATCGATCGGGTTGATCGAGTTGATGCCGCCGCCGATGAAGGTACTTTCACCCCAGCTCACCACCTGCTTGCCAAGACGCACGGAGCCCGGCTGATCGGCGATGGCGTAGTTGTGGTAAACGAAGGCGTCGAGGATCTGGCCGCCGGACGACTTGGCGCCCTCTTTGCGGTTGTCGTCGCTGATGTCCTTGAACTCACGGCTTTCGTCTTTCAGCTCGAAGTCATACCAGTATTTGCCACGGACGAAGATGCCGGTGTCGCCGTATTTCAATTCAAGGTCGTGAATGCCTTTGAAGATCTTCGAGAAGGTTTCACCGCTCTTGAAGTTCAGGTGACCGTCATCGGAGGTTTGGGACAGGCCTCGGCCGCCGTTGTTGACACCGATGAGGTTCTTGTTGGCACTTTCGGTAGACCAACTGGCACCGACCGACAGGGATGAATCGAACTGACCTTCGATTTCACCAACGTTGAAACTGACGCCGAATGCTGGCCCGGCGAGCGTAGAGGCAAGACTGACAGCCAGAGGCAGTTTCGCCCGGCGCCAGAGCTGGTTTACTGATGTCATCGACGCTTCTCCATGTGCATTTTATTGTTATGGCATTAGCACTTCTAAAAACGCTGTGGATAACCGGGAGCCATGGCATCCCAAAGTCATTCCAAAGTTGCATCGCCCCTGTTTGTGCGTGTGCTCCGTTTCTAAAAATCCTTGAACGGACTATAGCCAGCAGGTAGTAGTGCTTGATCCCTCTAAAGTGTGATTTGCACCTGCCAACCACTCTGGAACAGTCCTTTCGCCAGTCCGACACTGTCGGCATGGCAAGGATGGCTGAATTTATGAATTTGACAAGCCAAGCGCTTGCTTGGTGGGGCTGGCGTGCCTTTTGGGCACGCCGGCAGACGCTTAAAGCGTCGAGAGAAAGGTGCTGTTGGTGGCTTGCCATTCGGTGATGTCGACGCGAATTTTCTTCTTGTCGAGTTTACCGACGCTGGTCTTGGGAATTTCAGTAACAAGGGCGATCTGACTCGGAATCGCCCACTTGCTCAGGTGCCCCAATTCCACAAACGGCTTGAGATGCTCCTTGAGCTCACGGGCCCCGATTTGTTGCCCTTCACGAAGCACGAGCAAGGCAAACGGCCGCTCACCCCACTGCGGATCGGCGATGCCTACCACTGCTACTTCGCGTACCGCTGGATGACGACTGATCAGGTCTTCCAGGTCCAGGGAGGAAACCCACTCACCTCCGGTCTTGATCACATCCTTGATCCGGTCCCGTATGTCGATCACGCCCATGCTGTCCAGGGTCGCCACATCACCGGTGTGCAGCCAGCCCCCGGCCCAGAGCTCTGCGCCTTTTTGCGGTTCGTTGTAATAGCCCTCGGTGAGCCACGGCGCACGCAACACCAATTCGCCCTGGGTCTCGCCATCGGCCGGCAGGAAGTTACCCTCGGCATCGACAATCGCCGCTTCCACCAAAGGCCCTGGCACGCCAGCCTTGATCCGGTAGGTGGTGCGTTCGTCTTCGCTGCCGGCCATCAATTCATCGTTGAGGTGCGCGCATGACACCAGCGGTCCGGTTTCCGACATGCCATAGGCGGCGGTCAGCTGGATACCCTTGACCTTGGCGGCTTCGTACAGCGAGCGGTTCAGTGCGCTGCCACCGATGACAATCTTCCAGCCGCCGAAATCGGTGTTTTGCGCAGCCTTGGCATTGAGGAGCATCTGCAGGATGGTCGGGACGCAATGGGAGAAAGTGACCTTCTCTTTGCGCCATAGCTCCACCAGGTATTCCGGGTCATAGCGGCCGGGGTACACCTGCTTGAGGCCGAGCATGGTCGCCACATACGGCAGGCCCCAGGCGTGCACGTGGAACATCGGGGTGATCGGCATGTACACATCGTTGGTGCCCAACAGACGCACGCTGTCGATCGAACCCATGATGGTCGACACGCCAATGGTGTGCAGCACCAGTTGCCGATGGGTGAAGTACACGCCTTTGGGGTTGCCCGTGGTGCCGGTGGTATAGAACGTGGTCGCGACGGAATTCTCGTCGAAATCCTGGAAGTCGTACTGCGGGCTCGCGGCAGCCAGAAGCTGTTCGTATTCGCCGATGAGGTTCGGCAGGTCGGCGGTCTTTTCCGGCAGGTCGGTCAGCAGCAGGGTTTTCTCGACCGTGGTCAGGTGACCGGCAATCGCGTTGTACAACCCGGTGAACTCGCTGTTGACCAGCACGAAGCGGTCCTCGGCATGGTTCATGGTGTAGAGGATCTGTTCCGGCGACAGACGCACGTTGATGGTGTGGATGACGGCGCCGATCATCGGGATGGCAAACATGCATTCCAGATAACGATGGCTGTCCCAGTCCATGACCGCCACGGTATCCCCGGCTTTGACACCGGCCGCCGTGAGCACGTTGGCCAGACGGGCGACCCGTTCAATCAGGGTCGGATAGCTGTACCGCAACTGGTCGCGGTAGATGATCTCGCGGGTTTTCTCATAACGAGCGCCGGACATCAGCAGCCGTTTGATCAGCAGCGGATACTGGTAAGCGCCTTCGGCTGGGGGGATAACGCGAGTCTGCAACATAAGAATCCCTTTTTCTGACTGCACGGTCTTGGCTGAAAGTACGCACTGTAGTGCGCTTGTTCGCCAGCCAAATCAGCCAAAGGAATGATTTGCAGAACCGCGCAAATGCTAGCGTTGCGCCAGCATTCGTGGGCTTTCATCGTAGGGGATGTGTGATTGATCAGTGCATCTCGGTGAACGCGAGCTTCACGCCAATCGCGATCAGCACCGCGCCCATGGTGCGGTCGAACCAGTGGCCCATACGGGCGAAACCGGCGCGCACGCGCTGTTGGCTGAACAGCATGGCCACCAGGCAGAACCAGGCTGCCGTCGCCACCGCCAGATAAACGCCGTAGCCAGCCTGCACCGCCAGCGGTGTGTGGGGATTGATCACCACGGTGAACAGCGAAAGGAAAAACAGCGTGGCTTTCGGGTTCAGACCGTTGGTAACAAAACCGGAGGTGAAGGCCCCACGAGCAGTGCGCTCACCAGCCTCCTTGTGCAAATCGTCCGCCACAGGCGTGGCCGGTTTCGCGCGCAGCGCCTTGTAGCCGATGTACAGCAGGTAAGCGGCAGCGGCCCATTTCAGCGCATTGAACAGCACAATCGACTGGGACACGATCAAACCAATGCCCAGCAGCGAATAGCCCACATGCAGGAAAATCGCTGTGCCCACACCCAGCGCAGTCCACGTACCCGCGCGCCGACCGTGGGTAACACTTTCACGTACCACCACGGCAAAGTCCGGGCCGGGGCTGGCTACAGCCAGCAAGTGAATCAGGGCAACGGTCAAGAACTCTGTCCAGTACATGTGGGGCTCCTTTAGGCCAAGCGTAACTATTTATTTCATCTGGTAGGCTCGGCAGATTACGCCTTCAGTTCAATGCACAAAAGGTACAGTTGATGACGAACACTCGCCGCGCCGTTTTCCTCGACCACCCCTCCCTGGACCTCGGAGACCTTGATCTCAGCCCGTTGCACCAGTGCTTCAGCGAATTGCAGCTGTTCGCCCAGACCCTGCCGGATCAAGTGATCGATCACCTCAAGGGCGCCACCGTCGCCATCAGCAACAAAATTGCCATCGATGCCGCCGCCATGGCCGCCAGCCCCGATCTCAAGCTGATCCTGATCACGGCCACCGGCACCAATAACGTCGACCTCGCCGCCGCCCGCGCCCATGGGATTACCGTGTGCAACTGCCAGGGCTACGGCACGCCGTCGGTGGCGCAGCACACGATCATGCTGTTGCTCAACCTCGCCACGCGCCTGGCCGATTATCAAAAAGCGGTCGGCGAAGGGCGCTGGCAGCAGGCAAAACAGTTCTGTTTATTGGACTTCCCGATTGTCGAACTGGAAGGCAAAACCCTCGGCCTGCTGGGACACGGCGAACTGGGTGGTGCAGTCGCGCGACTGGCCGAAGCGTTCGGCATGCGTGTGCTACTCGGCCAGATCCCGGGGCGCCCTGCCCGGCCCGACCGTTTGCCGCTGGAAGAACTGCTGCCGCAAATTGACGCACTGACCTTGCACTGCCCGCTCAACGAACACACTCGACACTTCATCGGCGCCCGTGAGCTGGCGTCCATGAAGCCCGGCGCTTTCGTGGTCAACACCGCACGCGGCGGCCTGATCGACGAACAAGCCCTGGCCGACGCCTTGCGCAACGGTCATTTGGGCGGCGCAGCCACAGACGTATTAAGTGTCGAGCCTCCCATCAACGGCAATCCGCTGCTGGCCAACGACATCCCGCGCCTGATCGTTACCCCGCACAACGCCTGGGGCAGTCGCGAAGCGCGGCAGCGAATCGTGGGCCAAGTCACCGAAAACGCCTTGGGATACTTCAGCGGTAAGGCGCTGCGGGTCGTCAGTTGATAAACTGCGGCACTTTTTTCCACAGGAGCAGTTATGGATCCGCGCAGTGAAGTACTGCTTCGTCAGGCTGAGTTATTCCAGGGTTCGGTGCTATTGGCCGGTTTGCCCGCCGATGATTTGCTCGGTCGCCTGCCAGGCGCTCACGGTTGGTGCTGGCATGCCGGTGATCAGGCCGGACTGGATGCGCGCTTTGCCGAGCGCAGCCATTTTGGCGTGAATGCACCTGAACGCGAGTTTGATAGCGCCGTGGTGTTTTTGCCCAAGTCCAAGGATCTGACCGACTACATCCTCAACGCCCTCGCCTCACGCCTGGCCGGGCGTGAGCTGTACCTGGTCGGCGAGAAAAAAAGCGGCATCGAAGGCGCGGCCAAGCAACTCAACCCGTTCGGCAAGCCACGCAAGCTCGACAGTGCGCGGCATTGCCAGCTATGGCTGGTCACTGTGGCCAACGCGCCTGCAGCCAAGCCGTTGGAAAGCCTGGCCCAGACCTATGAATTGCCACTGGCCGAAGGTCCGTTGAAAGTCATCAGCCTGCCGGGCGTGTTCAGCCACGGTCGCCTGGATCGCGGTAGCGCATTGTTGCTGGAACACTTGGACAAACTGCCCAGCGGCCATTTGCTGGACTTCGGTTGCGGTGCGGGCGTTCTGGGCGCCGTCGTGAAGCGTCGTTACCCGCACAATCAGGTCACTTTGCTGGACGTTGATGCCTTTGCCGCCGCCAGCAGTCGCCTGACACTGGCTGCCAACGGTCTGGAAGCAGACGTGATTACCGGCGACGGTATCGATGCGGCGCCCATGGGTTTGAGCGCCATTCTGAGCAACCCGCCGTTCCATGTCGGCGTGCACACCGATTATTTCGCGACCGAGAACTTGCTGCGAAAAGCCGCCAAACATCTGAAAAACGGTGGAGAACTGCGCTTGGTTGCGAACAGTTTCCTGAAATACCAGCCGTTGATCGAGGAGCACCTTGGCGTGTGTGCGATCAAGGCCGAAGGGCAGGGTTTCCGAATCTACCGAGCCAAGCGCGGCTAGAAATTTGTTCTTGCCGAATGGATTTTGCGTAGGCAGAATCCGCTCCGTCCTAGGGGAGTAGTCTCCCACGAGCGCCATGCTCGTCCGGCATACGTCAACATACTTGGTCCTCAGACCATGGCGTATGCGACCCAAGCGACCGCATCAGACGGTTCGCAGGGTTTGACAAGACCTATGACACGCACACCTTACCCGGGGCGGGAAGGCTGTACGTGTCATAGCCGTGTCGACCCGCCCCTTAGGAAAACCCCTGATGCTGGATTCATTACTCGTCCCCACCGCAATCGTTGCCTTGGCCGAAATCGGCGACAAGACGCAACTGCTCGCGCTCATTCTCGCTGCCCGCTTCCGCAAACCGTGGCCGATCATCGCCGGCATCGTCGCCGCGACCCTGGCCAACCACGCGGCCGCCGGTGCGGTCGGCGCCTGGGTTGGCAGTTTCTTCTCGGACGCGATGCTGCACTGGATTCTCGCTGCGAGCTTCGCCGCCACCGCGCTGTGGACCCTGGTGCCGGACAAGATGGATGACGATGAAGCCAGCACCGCGCGCAAGTTCGGGCCATTCCTGACCACGCTGATCGCGTTTTTCCTCGCGGAGATCGGTGACAAGACCCAAATCGCGACGGTGATGCTGGCCGCGCAATATCCAGAACTGTGGCTGGTGATCATCGGCACCACCCTCGGCATGCTGATCGCCAACGTGCCGGTGGTACTGGCGGGTAACTTCGCCGCGGACAAACTGCCATTGACGCTGATCCGTCGACTGGCGGCGTCGGCGTTCTTCATCCTGGCGATTGTTGCGGTGTACAAGGCGATGCAGAGCAGCGGGTGGATTTGACCCGGGGACTGAAATCAATCTGTGGCGAGGGGGCTTGCCCCTCACCACATTTTCAGCGCCTGATCGTCAGAATTTTTTGGCCCGCTCATAAAAAGGCATAACCTTCGGAATGGCCGCCTGCAACGCCTCGATACGACTCGACGACGCCGGGTGAGTACTCATGAACTCCGGCGGTGAACCTTGCGAGACTTTGCTCATTTTGTTCCACAGGGTGATCGCGGCATTCGGGTTGTAACCGGCGCGGGCTGCCAGTTCGAGGCCAATCAGGTCCGCTTCGTTTTCATTGGCGCGACTGTTGGGCAAGGTCATGCCGTAGTTGGCCACGGCGTCTGCCAGGGCCAGGCTGTCCTGTCCCAATCCCAGGAGAGTGCCCGCGCCCTGCTTGGCCATTTCGATGCCATAGGCCTTGGACATCGCTTCACGACCGTGCTCACGCAAGGCGTGGGCGATTTCATGGCCGATGATGGCGGCGATTTCATCGTCCGTCAGTTGCAGCTTGTCGATCAACCCGGTGTAAACAATGATCTTGCCGCCAGGACCACAGTTGGCGTTGAGTTCATCACTCTTGATCAGATTGACTTCCCACTTCCACTGGGCCGCATCTGGACGGAAGGTCGGTGCCTGAGCAATCAGTCGGTCAGCAATCAGCTGTACGCGCTGGGCTTCATTGCTGGTCTTGTCCAGCACACCTTTGTTCGACGCTTCGCCCACAGTCTTCTGATAGGACTGTGCATACATCTGGTCGACTTCTTGCGCGGACAGCATGCTGAACATGTATTGCTTGCGTTCAATGCCCACCGCACCGCCGCTGGTGGTATTGACCGACTGACAGCCAACGAGCAGCAGCGCTACGCTCAGCGCACTTACAACCAACGTTTTGTTCATTGAAAAACTCCCTGAAAAACATGCCGCGTATCCTAGGCGTGGAAATGTATCCACGCCAGATACTATGGACGTAAGACGCGTAACTCAGGCAAATCTCTCATGGCGGTAGAAAAAATAATCCCCGTCGGTCGGCGCGCCGCAGGCTGATGTCACGACCTTATTGCGGGCAACGCCTCAACCCGGCGTCAAACACTCCGGTCCGTTGAGCTTCGGATCGTTCACCAGATTGGCCAGTACCCGCTCGCGCAACGCCGCCGGCTCGCTGGCCAACAAGGCTTGCAATGTGTGCAGCGGCGTCTCGGGATCAAGCCACGCCGCCTGCCCGGCCTCGTCGAGAATCAACGGGCGGCGCTGACTCGCCGCTGGTTGCGTAATCACCGCCGTGCTCAGCCAGACTTGTTCCTGCACCGGATACGCCTCCCAGATCGCGGCGAAAAACAGCGACGAACCTTCCCCCGGCGTCAACCAGAATGGCCGTTTGCGCGTAGTACCGCGCCACTCGTAGAAACCGTTGGCCGGCAGCAGGCAGCGACGCTCGCGCAAGGCCTGGCGAAACATCGGTTGTTCGGCAACGGTTTCGGCACGCGCATGAGCCGGGGTGCGCGACAGATCCGTCAGCCACGGCGGTGTCAGGCCCCAACGGGCGCGGGCCAGTTCACGCTGGCCGTCGAGACCTGCGCGCAGCATCAACACCGAATCATTGGGGGAAATGTTCCACTGCGCCTGCTGATCGGCGGGAAAACCTGGCAGGGTCGCGAAGTCGCGGTTCCAGCGAAACAGGGCATAACGTCCACACATGGGGCAGCACAACTCTTGATCAAACGAACGCCAGCCTAACAGACCAGCGTGCCGGGGAAGCTCTCCGGTTCATCGCCGGACAGGGGCAGCGCGGCATTGTACGCGGTGATCAGCTCCCGGGCGTATTCGGCCTGATCGTTATCCACCGCGAGGCCCAACAGGCCGAATATCGGCAGTTCACCCGTGGCGCCCACCAGATCGCGACCCACCAGATGCGCCTCGACGCCCTCGCTGGCGAGCATGCCTTGCAGCAATTCGCCTTCCATCAGGTTTTCCGGTTCGTAAATACGCTGCATACATGCCCCTCATTCGTTTTCACTGAAAACTTCGAGATGCCATTCCTCTTCATAAACCTGCAGCACGAATGTTATCGGCCGACAACACACCTGACAGTCTTCAATATAGGTCTGATCGCCACCGGACAAGTCCAACGTCGTCTCGACCTCTTCACCACAATACGGACATTCATACTGCGTAGTTTCCAGCATCGCGGTCTCCCAGGTGACTTGTGCGTATAATCGCCGGTCTATTTGCAGGGCTATTTTTGTCTGGCTAACTTTTCAGACCGTACCCCGCCGGTTTTCGATCAGAACCTTTACTTACCCTAGCCGTTTCTAACAAGAGAGCATGATGGGCGAATTCGATGCCATCCGACCTTACGACGACAGCGAAGTCCCAGCGGTGCTGGACCGGCTGCTCGGCGACAAGGCGTTTCTAGATATCCTCACCCACTTTCGCTTCCCGCGTTTTGCCGGCACTTTGGGCTGGGCGCTCAAACCTCTTATAGCTCATCGCTTGCGCCGTGAGTTCGCCGGCGTCCATTCGGTCGCCACGCTGCAGGACAAAGTCGAGGTTTACGTCGACCACACCATCGAGCGCGCTACGGACGGTGTCACGTATACCGGCGTCGAGCAGTTCAAGTCCGGCAGCGCTTATCTGTTTATCGCCAATCACCGCGACATCGTGATGGACCCGGCCTTCGTCAACTATGCCGTGTACCACGCCGGCCTGCCGACGCCGCGCATCGCCATTGGCGACAACCTGCTGCAAAAGCCGTTTGTCAGCGACTTGATGCGCTTGAACAAGAGTTTCATCGTGCACCGCTCGATCACCGGTCGTCGCGAGAAAATGGCGGCGTATCAGTTGCTGTCGGCGTACATCAACCACTCGATCCGCAACGATTGCGCATCGATCTGGATCGCCCAGGCTGAAGGTCGTGCGAAGGACGGCGACGACCGTACCGAGTCGGCGATCCTCAAGATGTTCCACATGAGCCGCAAGGACGAGCCGTTCGGCGAGGTCATCCGTTCGCTGAACCTCACCCCGGTGTCGATCAGCTACGAATACGACCCGTGCGATCAGGCCAAGGCCCGCGAGCTCTACATCCGCGCCACCACCGGCAGCTACACCAAGGTGCCGGGCGAGGATGATGTGAGCATTGCCAAAGGCATCACCGGCTACAAGGGCCGGGTGCATGTGAACTTTGCCGCGCCGATTACCGAACTGTTCGATGACACCAAGCAATTGGCGGTCGAGATGGACAAGCAGATCCTCGGTGGGTATCGCCTGTTCCCGGTGCACTACCTGGCTTACGCCATGTGGAAAGACGCCGATCCGCAGTTGTCGGTACCAAAAGCCGCAGAGGTATTTGCCGCCGACGAGCTGGCCAAGGCTCAGGAAGAATGGCAGCAGCGCCTGGACGCTTGCCCCGAGGAACATCGTCCGTTCCTGGTGCTGCAAT
This sequence comes from Pseudomonas sp. Irchel s3f7, assembly GCF_900187615.1. Taxonomy (GTDB): domain Bacteria; phylum Pseudomonadota; class Gammaproteobacteria; order Pseudomonadales; family Pseudomonadaceae; genus Aquipseudomonas. The sequence goes on from NZ_FYDO01000029.1 coordinate 30,179, forward strand.
ATGCGACGCCGGTGCGCAATCAATATCGGGTCAAGGCTGGACTGCCGCTGTAAGCAAAAAAAATCGCAGCCTGCGCAAGCTTCTGTAGGAGCTGCCGCAGGCTGCGATCTTTTGCTTCAAAAATTTAAACTTGCGTGCTGATCCACGACACCAAAAGTGCCAGCGCCATGCAGGCAAAACCGAAGATGTAGAAAAACCGGTTCTTGCGCAGGGTTGCCCAATCCAGAACCGGCTCTGCGTTGGGGCTGCTTTGGCGTTGCGCCTGAAGGCTCGCCATCGCGCGTTGTTCGCGGCGACGGGTGGCGTGCAGCAACCAGCCGCCAGGAAAGGCGAAGAGCAAGGCCAGCAGATTGATCAGTTTGGCGGGATGGGCGGTAAACAGCGTCATCAAATGCAGCGACATCTCAAACCTCAAGCGAAAACAGATAGCGCAGGCGCCAGACCGGCGACGGCGGCGCGGATTCTACCCAAAGCCCTCACGCCTGCCCTCCACTTTGCGACAAATAACGAAACAATTGACCAATGGCAGTCCAATCGCAATTGAACGTAGGCGCGCCGAAGGCTGCGATCTTTTGATCTTTTTTTAAAAACAAAATCAAAGGATCGCAGCCTGCGGCAGCTCCTACGGGGCTCGCATTACTCGCCGAGAACCTGACCCACGGTCGGGTCCTTGAACAGACGGGTCAACGCATCGCTCAACACGTCGCCGACCAGTTTGGTGTTGGTTTCCTGGTTCGGCGCCATACCGAAACGCTGGTCCAGGGACGCACCATAACGACCGCTGTAACGGCGGTTGGCGTTCTGTACATCGGAGCGGAACGTCGCGCCAATGGTCGCCTCGGTCACGTACATGCCTTCTTTGGGCGATTGATACTTCAATTCAGCCAGGGTCACGGTGATTTGCGGGGCATTCGCTGCATTGGTCGTCGGGGTAAAGCCCAACAGGCGCACGGCCGCTTCAGCCTGAGCCTGCAACTTCGGCAGAATCTGCGCGCCCTGCACGGTGATCGCGCTGGTTTCCGGATACAGGCCACCGCGGGTCCCCAATGTCGGCGACGGGCGACCGTCTACCACACGCACCACGACAGGCTGACCATGGCCGACAGGGGCCAATTGAGCGGTCAGTTTTGGCTCCGGGTTCAGTTGTTGCGGGCTGTGGGCGCAGCCGACCAGCGTCAAACTGGTCACAGTGATCAAACCGAACAACAGGCGTTGCAACATGCGCTTCTCTCCAGATTCAGGCACAAACAGGCCGGCAGTATAACGGTGCGCCACTGCGGGGAACCAGCGCCCCACTGTGATTGCGGAAATATCTGACAAAACCTTGGGAACGCGGTTCCTGTCACACAGATGTCACCGCCCTTAAACTTGCACGTAACGGCTTGCGCTTATTATTTTTTTCAGAAACCCAAAAGGTACTTCGCCATGCGCTATCTGATCTCGTTGTTCGCACCACGCCCGCTGCATCGCTGTTTCGCCCTGCTCGACCGTAACGGCCACTGCCAGGCATTCAAGCAGTGCAGCCTGCAACCGATGGGTAATGGTTGGGTCGAAATCGAAGAAATCCGACTTAACTGGCTGCATCAGCCTTTGCCTGCCAGCGCCCGCGTCGTTCAGCACCAAACGCGGTCACGGGAGCAGCATCTGCTGACCACCTGACCGAACGCCTAATAAAAGTCATTAAACACGACCATTTCCCTGCGTTTCTTAGATACAATCTCCCCCCGATTATAAGGACGTCTCCTGATCGGGCCTCGCAGCATCGTCAATGCGCTTGTATTGACACCCCGCACCGCCCACAGAGAGCCGCCCACACAGATCGAGTGAAGCTGGCGCGCTTGCTGTTTTGTTGAGCAAAACCTCCACTTTTCGCGAATCTGCAGAGCTGTCATTACGCTCGGTCACTGAGCTGTTTGCCCGTTTTGCCTGCCCTGTATCCCATGGCGGCGATCCATCCGGGCACGGTGCCAGGCTGGGACAGCCCTTTTTTGAGGTTCACGTCTTCAAAAGAGCGTGAAAAAAACGGGTTTTCACAACTTCACAAGAGTGTGGCGAGCAAATGAATAGTTTTGCGTCTGAACATGCACCATTAGCGTCTAGAGCAGCCCAACGACACAGGACCGAGTATTGCGCGAACACCGGAGCCTGAAGCCTGTCCGCTACGGATTTGGTTGCACAAACGGATGTATCGACCATAAGTCGAATTGCCCGCCGCCCGTTGAAATGAGTTCATGTGACTCTTATTAGACCCGGCAGGTAGCGTCCGTCGAAGTTGCAAAAAATTGCGAAGATTCGGACATGGCGATCCTGCCATGGGTACCTGGGGCATCACTGACACGCCCCGTCACTCCTGGCAGCCATGCCGTCAATTTGGTGCTGCAGATTTTGGAGACGCGTTAAATGGCGCATAACGAAGCAGTCGACGTAGTACTGGTTGGGGCCGGCATCATGAGTGCCACCCTTGCAGTACTGCTCAAAGAACTCGACCCCGCGATCAAGCTGGAAGTCGTCGAGCTGATGGATTCCGGTGCTGCGGAGAGTTCGAACCCGTGGAACAACGCCGGTACCGGTCACGCCGGGCTGTGTGAGCTCAATTACACGCCGCAGGCCGCCGATGGCGCCGTCGACATCAAGAAAGCCGTGCACATCAACACCCAGTTCGAGGTGTCGAAGCAGTTTTGGTCGTACCTGACCAAGAAAGGCACGTTCGGCTCGTGCAAATCGTTTATCAGCCCGGTGCCACACCTGAGTTTCGTGCAGGGCGACAGCGGCGTTTCCTTCCTCAAGGAACGCTTCAAGGTGCTGAGCAAGCACCACGCCTTCACCGACATGGAATACACCGAAGACAAGGCAACAATGGCAGAGTGGATGCCATTGATGATGCCTGGTCGCGACCCTGGCGAAACCCTGGCCGCCACCCGCGTGATCAATGGCACCGACGTCAACTTCGGCGCCCTGACCAACCAGTTGCTCAAGCACCTGACCAGCGCACCCGATGCCCAGGTCAAGTACTGCAAGCGCGTGACCGGCCTCAAGCGCAACAATGGCGGCTGGACGGTCAGCATCAAGGACGTCAACAGCGGCAACACCCGTGAAGTCGACGCCAAGTTCGTCTTCCTCGGTGCTGGCGGCGCGGCTCTGCCATTGCTGCAAGCGTCGGGCATCGAAGAGAGCAAAGGCTTCGGTGGCTTCCCGATCAGCGGCCAATGGCTGCGTTGCGACAATCCGGAAGTGGTCAAGCACCACCAGGCCAAGGTCTATAGCCAGGCCGCCGTGGGTTCGCCGCCAATGTCCGTGCCGCACCTGGACACCCGTGTGGTCGAAGGCAAGAAGTCCCTGCTGTTCGGGCCTTACGCCGGTTTCACCACCAAGTTCCTCAAGCACGGTTCCTTCATGGACCTGCCGATGTCGGTTCGTGCCGGCAACATCGGCCCGATGCTGTCCGTGGCGAAAAACAACATGGACCTGACCAAGTACCTGGTCAGCGAAGTGATGCAGTCGATGGAGCAGCGCCTGGAATCCCTGCGTCGCTTCTACCCTGAGGCGAAAGCCGAAGACTGGCGCCTGGAAGTGGCCGGCCAACGGGTGCAGATCATCAAGAAAGACCCGAAAAAAGGCGGCATCCTGCAGTTCGGCACCGAACTCGTTGCGGCCAAGGACGGCTCCCTTGCCGCCCTGCTCGGTGCTTCGCCTGGTGCCTCGGTGACCGTTTCGATCATGCTGGAACTGATCGAAAAATGCTTCCCGAGCCAAACCAAAGGCGAATGGGCCACCAAACTGGCAGAAATCTTCCCGGCCCGGGAAAAGGTTCTGGAAGCCGACGCTGCGCTGTATCACAAGATCAACACGCAGAACAACGTTGCCCTGGAACTGGTTGAAGCCAGCAGCGAGACCGAAAGCTACGCTTGATTCGCTCGCATGAAAAACGCCCCGTTCTCATTGAGAGCGGGGCGTTTTTTATGCCTTTGAAAGATCGCAGCCTCGCTTCGTTCGATAGCTCCTACAGATCCAGGCGACCCATTTGCAGGAGCTGCCGAAGGCTGCGATCTTTTGATCTTTAACCGCGAGCCTTTTCGATCAGTTCGATGTATTCAGGTGCGTTGCGCTGATCCTTGATCAGGGCAACGAAGTCATTGCCGTGCTCGTCCTTGCCGTTGACATCAAAACCGGCCTCGACGAAGAACGTCAGGAAACGCTCGAAGTCGTCGATGCGCAGGCCACGGTAGGCCTTGATCAGTTTGTGCAGCGATGGAGAAGTGGCGTCGACCGGCTCGAAATCGAGGAACAGCTTGATCTGATCATCGCCGATCTCATCACCAATCACTTGTTTCTTATCTTTACGCATTGCCGACTCCAACTCGCAGACATTACACGGGGCGGGCAGTTTACCCCTGCGCGGGCCCGGCACTCAACGCGAACGAACGCTACCGGTATGCAGATCCGCCCAGACATGGCCGTTGGCATAGCTGAGGAACTGGCAATACACCGTATCGTTACGCAACAAGTCGATCACCACGCGGTACTGAGCCATCGGGTAATACAGCGTCAGGGTTTTGCTCTTGGCGTCGTAGACCGGTTTTTTCAGGCTTTTGCTTTCGCCATCGAAATTGACCAGCACCTGATTGATCGTCGCGCCCTTGCTCAAGGATTTTCCCTTGAGGCGGATCAGGATTGGCGAAGTCACTGGAATCGGTTGCTGATTGGACTGTCGCTGACTGCCGACCACCACCGAGTATTCGGTGACTTGCAGCAACTGTTGCTGCTCTGGCTCGCTGTCACGCAAGTTCAGGTCATCAGGCGGAAGAAACTGAGCATGCATGGGCGCCGGGGCGGCGGCCAAGGGCAAACTGAGAGTCAGCAACAAGGCGGCGCAGCTGCGGATCAAAAGGCTCATGACAGGCTCCGGAGGGCGGGTGTAGGAGCGAGCTTGCTCGCGATGGTGTGTCAGACGACGCCAATGTACCTGACAAAACATCGCGAGCAAGCTCGCTCCTACATGGAGCCGTGCAGGATGCTTACATGCCTTTAACGGCGAAGATCCCGTTGGCGTTACGCCAGTAGCCTTTGTAGTCCATGCCATAGCCGAAGATGTAACGGTCAATGCACGGCAGACCGACGAAATCAGCCTTCAAGTCCGGACGGGCCTTGCGGTCGTGGTCTTTGTCGATCAGCACGGCGGTGTGAACTTTGCGGGCACCGGCGTGTTTGCAGAAGTCGATGATCGCGCCCAGGGTGTGACCTTCGTCGAGGATGTCGTCGATGATCAGCACGTCACGGTCGATGAACGAGACTTCCGGCTTGGCTTTCCAGAACAGGTCGCCGCCGCTGGTTTCGTTGCGATAACGGGTGGCGTGCAGGTAGGACGCTTCCAGCGGGAAGTTCAGATAGGTCAGCAGCTTGCCGGAGAAAATCAGCCCGCCGTTCATCACACAGAACACCACCGGGTTGCTGTCGGCCATTTGTTCGTTGATTTGCGCACCGACGCGAGCGATGGCCGCCTCGACTTCAGCTTCGGTGTACAGGCAGTCAGCCTCTCGCATGATTTGACGGATATGCTCGAGATCAGCGGACATGGCGCTCTCCAGGGGGTGGCGGATTCGGAAAAGCGGGCAAAGGTACGCATCAACCGAGGCCAGATCAAGCGTTTGTGGACTAACGTACTCTATGTCTATAGGACAACACCCCGGGATAGATTAATCTACGCCGGTTTTTTTGCCCGCCGCCGGAGCCTTTCCCCATGCCCATCCATGAGATCCGCCACCCGCTGATCCGTCATAAACTTGGCCTGATGCGCCGCGCAGACATCAGCACCAAGAATTTCCGTGAGCTCGCACAGGAAGTCGGCGCCCTGCTGACCTATGAAGCCACCAAAGACCTGCCGCTTGAGTCCTACGATATCGAAGGCTGGTGCGGCACCGTATCAGTCGAGAAAATCGCCGGCAAGAAAATCACTGTAGTCCCGATTTTGCGTGCCGGCATCGGCATGCTTGAAGGCGTGCTCAGCCTGATTCCGGGCGCCAAGGTCAGCGCCGTGGGTGTTGCCCGCAACGAAGAGACCCTGCAGGCCCACACCTACCTGGAAAAACTGGTCCCGGAAATCGACGAACGCCTGGCGATGATCATCGACCCGATGCTCGCGACCGGCAGCTCCATGGTTGCCACCATCGATCTGCTGAAAAAAGCCGGCTGCCGCGAGATCCGCGCCATGGTGTTGGTGGCGGCCCCAGAAGGTATCGCGGCGGTAGAGAAAGCTCACCCTGACGTGATCATCTACACCGCGTCCATCGACCAGAAACTCAACGAACACGGTTACATCATCCCTGGACTTGGCGATGCCGGCGACAAGATCTTCGGCACCAAGCAGAAGGACGCGTGACCATGCAGCAAGAGTTCAACGATCCGCTCTGGCGCACGGTGCTGTCGGGTGCACAGATGCTGTTCGTGGCCTTCGGCGCCTTGGTGTTGATGCCGCTGATTACCGGCCTTGACCCGAACGTGGCGCTGTTCACGGCCGGTTTGGGGACGATCCTCTTCCAGATCGTTACCGGACGCCAGGTGCCAGTATTCCTGGCATCGAGCTTTGCCTTCATCACCCCGATCATTCTCGCCAAGGGCCAGTTCGGCCTGGCCGCGACGATGGGCGGTGTGATGGCGGCAGGTTTCGTCTACACCTTCCTCGGCCTGGCCGTGAAGATCAAAGGCACCGGTTTCATCGATCGCCTGCTGCCACCCGTGGTGATTGGCCCGGTGATCATTTCGATCGGCCTGGCCATGGCACCGATTGCCGCCAACATGGCGATGGGCAAGGCCGGTGACGGTAGCGAGCTGATTCATTACCAGACGGCGATGATGATCTCGATGCCGGCGCTGCTGACCACCCTGATCGTCGCCGTGTTCGGTAAAGGCATTTTCCGCCTGGTGCCTATCATCTCCGGTGTGCTGGTCGGTTTTGGCATGGCGTTCTACTTCGGCGTGGTCGACACGGCGAAGATTGCCGCGGCACCGTGGTTCGCGATTCCGCATTTCACTGCGCCGGAATTCAACTGGCAGGCGATTCTGTTCATCGTGCCCGTGGCCCTGGCGCCGGCCATCGAGCACATCGGCGGTGTGATTGCCGTGGGCAGCGTGACCGGTCGCGATTACCTGAAGAAGCCCGGCCTGCACCGCACCTTGCTCGGCGATGGTATTGCCACCACCGCGGCAGGCCTGTTTGGCGGCCCACCCAACACCACCTACGCCGAAGTCACCGGCGCGGTGATGCTGACCAAGAACTACAACCCGAAAATCATGACCTGGGCAGCGATCTTCGCCATCAGCCTGGCGTTCGTCGGCAAATTCGGCGCACTGCTGCAGAGCATCCCGGTGCCGGTGATGGGCGGGATTCTGTGCCTGTTGTTCGGTTCGATTGCGGCGGTGGGCATGAACACGCTGATTCGCCACAAGATCGATCTGGGCGAGGCGCGCAATCTGGTGATTGTGTCGGTGACCCTGGTGTTCGGGATCGGCGGTGTGCTGATCGGCACCGGCACCGGCCCTGACGACTTCGGCCTCAAAGGCATCGCGCTGTGTGCGGTGGTGGCGATTGGTTTGAATCTTTTGTTGCCGGGCAATGACAGCTGGAAGCACAAGAAGGCGGATGAGCCGCTGATCTAAACATCACGCGATACATTTGTGGCGAGGGAGCTTGCTCCCGCTGGGTTGCGAAGCGACCCCAATTTTTCTGCAGGCAATGCAAATTTTGTGAGCGCTACGCGCTCAAGCGGGAGCAAGCTCCCTCGCCACAGGTTGCGGTTTTACAGCACCAACGGTGCTCGCTCGCACAACGTGCTCAACGCCTGCGCCCACTGCGGGTCATCATTGAGGCACGGTACCAGCACCAACTCCTCGCCTCCCGCTTCGCGGAACTGTTCCTTGCCGCGATCACCGATTTCTTCCAGTGTCTCGATGCAATCGGCGACGAACGCCGGGCACATCACCAGAATCTTTTTCACGCCGCTCTTGGCCAACTCATCAAGGCGCGCTTCGGTGTAGGGCTCGATCCATTTGGCCCGCCCCAGTCGCGACTGAAACGACACCGACCACTTACCGTCCGGCAAGCCCATCCGTTTGGCAAACCCCGCTGCGGTGCGCAAGCACTGGCCGCGATAGCAGGTGGCGACCACATCCGGTGGCGCACCCGCACAACAATCGCCGCCACCCTCGAAGCAATGACCCGGATTGAGCTTCTTCAGATGCCGCTCCGGCAAGCCGTGAAAGCTCAGCAGCAAGTGATCGAAATCCTGTTCCAGATGAGGTTTGGCCGAGGCCACCAGCGCATCGATGTATTCCGGCTGGTCGTAGAACGGTTGCAGCACCGACAGCTGCAAGTCGAGCTTGTGCTCCCGCAGAACGCGCTTCGCTTCTTCAATCACGGTGGTGGTGGTGCTGTCGGCGAACTGTGGATAAAGCGGCGCCAGGGTGATGCGCTTGTGGCCGGCGGCTGCCATGCGCACCAGCGTCGTCTCGATCGACGGTTCGCCGTAGCGCATCGCCAACTCGACCGGGCCGTGATGCCACTTGGCGGTCATCGCCTGCTGCAATCTGCGACTGAGAACGACCAACGGCGAGCCCTCGTCCCACCAGATCGATGCGTAGGCATGGGCCGACTGTTCGGGACGCTTGATCAGAATCAGTGACACCAGCAACCGTCGAACCGGCCATGGCAGGTCGATCACGTACGGATCCATCAGAAACTGATTGAGGTAGCTACGCACGTCCGCCACCGAGGTGGAGGCAGGTGAACCCAGATTGACCAGAAGCAACGCGTGATCGGTCATGCAACGTCCTATTTCAAAGGCGACTGGACAACTCGTCCAAAGCCGCACGCAAATCCGTGAACTGAAAAGTGAAACCCGCTTCCAACAGGCGAACCGGGGTGGCCCGCTGGCCACCCAGCAACAACGAAGACAACTCGCCCAGGCCGACCTTCAAGGCCAGGGTCGGCATCGGCATGAACACCGGGCGATGCAGCGCGCTGCCCAGTGTTTTGGCAAACTCGCGATTGCGCACGGGTTCGGGTGCGCACGCATTATAAGGACCGCTAGCGTCACTGCGATGCAGAAGAAAATCAATCAAGGCGATTTGATCGTTGATGTGAATCCACGGCATCCACTGCCGACCATTGCCAATCGGCCCTCCCAGGCCTAATTTGAAAGGCAGTATCAGCCGCGACAAAAAGCCGCCCTCAGCCGATAGAACCAGCCCGGTCCGGATAAGGATGACGCGAATGCCCAACGCTTCGGCCCGCTGCGCGGTTTCTTCCCAGGCGATGCATAACTGACTGGCGAAATCATCGATGACCGGAGGCGACTCCTCGGTCAACTCACGCTCGCCGCCGTCGCCATACCAACCGATTGCAGAACCGGAGATCAGCACCTGCGGTTTCTGCCCGCGGCTTTCCAGCCAGGCCAGCAAGCTTTCGGTCAGGGTGATGCGGCTGCTCCACAACAGGGTTTTGCGTTTGTGGGTCCAGAGCCGGTCGGCAATCGGTGCACCGGCAAGGTTGATAATCGCATCGACCGGTTCCTGCCCGATATCCTCCAGACGGGCGACTCCACGCACTTGAGGACCACAGATTTTCGCGACTTTTTCAGGTGTGCGACTCCAGACGGTCAGGCGATGTCCCTGACTCAACCAGCGTCGGCAAAGCTGACGTCCTATCAAACCAGTACCGCCGGTCAGCAATATGTGCATGACTTCTTCCTCGCGTGGCGTTTTACCTTGTCCATTAGTCTATTTTTATAAGCAGGGATCTTTGGTATCGAGCAGGCTCTATGTTTAACAATAGGCCAAGCTGTCAGAACGAGAACGCTAAAAGTTATACCAAAAAATAATATTGTACAGGTTTAAACCCCGGCGTAGTCTGTACAGAAAGGTAAACGAGGCCCCTATGACTGTACCTATCGCAATCATCGGCACCGGCATCGCCGGACTCTCCGCTGCCCAGGCCCTGACGGACCTTGGGTACGTGGTTCAACTGTTCGATAAAAGCCGCGGCAGCGGTGGACGCATGTCGAGCAAGCGCAGCGATGCGGGTGCCCTGGACATGGGCGCGCAATACTTCACTGCCCGCGATCGCCGCTTTGTCACGGAAGTGCAACGTTGGCAGGCCAACGGCTGGGTCGCCGAGTGGACGCCGCAGCTGTACACCTACCATGGCGGTCAACTCAACCTGTCACCGGACGAGCAGACACGCTGGGTTGGCACGCCACGCATGAGTGCGATCACCCGCGCCCTGCTCGGCGACCTTGAAGTGCATTTTGCCTGCCGGATCACCGAGGTTTATCGCGGTGAGGAACACTGGCACTTGCAGGACGCCGAAGGCTTTACCCACGGCCCATTTAGCCATGTCGTCGTCGCCACGCCTGCGCCACAAGCCACCGCCCTGCTGGCCTCCGCACCGAAACTCGCCGGTGCCGCCGCCGGGGTGAAAATGGACCCGACCTGGGCCATCGCACTGGCCTTTGAAACGCCGTTGGAAACCCCGATGGAAGGCTGCTTCGTACAAGACAGCCCACTCGATTGGCTGGCCCGCAACCGCAGCAAGCCCGGACGCGACAACACCCTCGACACGTGGGTCCTGCACGCCACCAGCGCCTGGAGCCGGCAGCACATCGACTTGTCCAAGGAAGCAGTGATCGAACAGTTGCACGGTGCATTCGCCGAACTGCTGCACGACTCCATGCCCGCACCAAGCTTCAGCCTCGCCCATCGCTGGCTCTACGCCCGCCCTGCCACCAGTCACGAATGGGGCACGCTGGCCGATGCCGATCTGGGGCTGTATGCCTGTGGCGACTGGTGCCTGTCCGGACGCGTCGAAGGTGCCTGGCTCAGTGGTCAGGAAGCCGCTCGCCGCTTGCATGAACATTTGCAGTAGGGAGCATCACACCGAAAAAACTTATACATAAAGTTTGACTTGTACAGCTTCGAATCTAAGATGAAGGTATGTTGTACAGACATAGAGCGTCTGTATAGGTTTAGATTCGAGGTGCTCCGATGCTGCCCACTCCCGCCAAACCGAAAATCGCCATCAGCGCTTGCCTGATGGGTTTCGACGTGCGCTACAACGGCGGGCACAAGGAGTCGCGGCTGTGCAGCCGCACGCTCGCGGAATATTTCGAGTTTGTCCCGGTCTGCCCGGAAGTCGCCATCGGCCTGGGCATTCCACGCCAACCGATCCGGCTGGTTGGCGATGCAACGCAACCCCAAGCCGTCGGCACACTTGATCACACCTTCAATGTCACGCAGCCGCTGGCCGACTATGGTCAGAAAATGGCGGGGGAACTGAGCGATGTCTGCGGTTACATCTTCATGCAGAAATCCCCGTCCTGCGGCCTGGAGCGGGTCAAGGTCTATCACGCCAACGGTGCGCCGCTGGATGGCGGTGGCCGGGGAATTTACGCCCAGGCGTTTTGCTTGCAGCACCCGGATCTGCCAGTGGAAGAGGACGGCCGACTCAACGATCCGGTGCTGCGGGAAAACTTTCTCACTCGAGTATTCGCTTACAACGCCTGGCAGCAGTTGCTGCAAGAAGGCCTGACCCGGCGCGCGCTCACGGAATTTCACTCACGCTACAAATACCTGCTGATGGCGCACAACCCGGTGCAATACAAAACCTTGGGCAATCTGCTCGGCACCATGGGCCATACCGATCCGCAAGAACTTGGCCCCCGCTATTTCAGCGAGCTGATGGCGGCCCTGAAAAAATGTGCCACACGCCGGACCCACACCAACGTGTTGCAACACCTCAGCGGCTATCTGAAGCGGGCCATCAGTGGCGAAGACAAACAAGAGATGCAACACCTGATCAGCCAGTATCACCAAGGCATCGTGCCTCTGGTGGTGCCGCTGACACTGCTCAAACATCACTTGCGCCAACACCCCGATCCCTACCTCGCGCAGCAGGTCTACCTGCAACCGCACCCCGAAAACCTCAGCCTGCGAAACGCCCTCTAATGAAAGCCCCGCTCGACACCAGCGCCAGCGAAGACTTCGGCGACGACTTTAAAAAAGCCTTGGATGAAGGCTGGCTGCCGATCCGTGAAGTGTCACGCCAGACCGGTGTCAATGCTGTGACCTTACGAGCCTGGGAACGGCGCTACGGCCTCATCGTGCCCCAACGCACACCCAAGGGGCACCGCCTGTTCTCTGCCGAACATGTGCAGCGTATCCAGGCCATTGTTACCTGGCTCAACCGTGGGGTGGCCGTCAGCCAGGTCAAGCAATTGCTCGATACGCCGCAGACGTTGAGCGAAGCCGTGGACAACGACTGGCACGCGCTGTTGCAGACGCTGGTGCACGCGGTCACCCGGCTCAACGAGCGCACCCTTGATGACACTGTTAATCAGGCAATGGCGCTGTATCCGCCGCGCACGTTATGTGAGCAACTGCTGATGCCGTTGCTGGTCGTTCTGGAGCAGCGCTGGCAAGGCCAGTTCGGTGAGCAGATGGAGCGCACGTTTTTTTGTTCCTGGCTCCGCAGCAAATTCGGCGCACGCATCTACCATAACAATCGTCAGTTGCGCACCGCGCCGCTGCTGCTGATCAATCAGTCTGACCTGCCGCTGGAACCGAACCTGTGGCTGACGGCCTGGTTGATCAGCAGCGTCGATTGCCCGGTGGAAGTATTCGACTGGCCGCTGCCGGTCGGTGAACTCGCCCTGGCGGTTGACCATCTGCAAGCCCGTGGCGTCCTGCTGTATTCCAGCAAGGCCATGAACCTGGGGCAGTTGCCGAAACTTTTCAAAGGTGTCGGCTGCCCAAAAATGATTGCCGGACCAACGGTGTGCATCCACCACGCCGAGTTGTCAGCAAGACTTACCGATATCGCTCATTTGTACCTGGCCGAAGATCCCTTGGCGGCACATCAGGTACTGGTTCAGCGTGGGTTGATTTAAATGAACAGCGTGAATAAGACGATGCAATTGATCTGGCTGCGCAGCGACTTGCGCCTGCATGACAACACCGCCCTCTCGGCCGCCGCCGCTCGCGGACCGAGTGTGGCGGTGTATCTGCTGAGTCCCCAGCAATGGCTGGAGCATGACGACGCCCCCTGCAAAGTGGATTTCTGGCTGCGCAATCTGGCGCAGTTGAGCCATGCACTGGGTCAACTGAATATCCCCCTGCTGATCCGCACCGCCCCGCGCTGGGATGAGGCGCCAGCGGTATTACTCGACTTGTGCCGTCAGTTGCAGATCGACGCACTGCACCTCAACGACGAATACGGCGTCCATGAAACCAGGCGGGATGCCGCGGTCGCCAGCGCCCTGAAAGCCGAAGGCATCGAAGTACACCGCTACCTCGATCAACTGCTGTTTCAGCCCGGCAGCGTACTGACCAAAACCGGCAGCTACTTTCAGGTCTTCAGCCAGTTCCGCAAAGTCTGTTATGAACGGCTGCATCATTCGCTGCCCCATCTCGTGCACGCGCCAAATGCACAAACGCCGCTGGACATCACCAGCGACGCTGTTCCCTCAACCATCACAGGATTCCCCACACCCAGCGCCAGCCTGCACAACCTGTGGCCCGCCGGTGAGACCGAAGCCCGCCGTCGCCTCGACATCTTTACCGATGCGCAGATCGATCACTACGAAAGCGAACGGGACTTCCCGGCGAAACCCGGCACCAGCCAACTCTCGCCCTACCTCGCCGCCGGAGTGATTTCTCCCCGCCAATGCCTGCACGCAGCACTGCAAAGCAATCGGGGTGAGTTTGAGAGCGGAAGTGCCGGTGCAGTGACCTGGATCAACGAACTGCTGTGGCGCGAGTTCTATAAACACATTCTGGTGGGTTATCCACGGGTTTCCCGACACCGGGCGTTTCGCCCCGAAACCGAAGCCCTGGCGTGGCGCGACGCCCCCGATGACCTCGCCGCCTGGCAAGAAGCACGTACCGGTCTGCCGATTATTGACGCCGCCATGCGCCAACTGCTGGAAACCGGCTGGATGCACAACCGACTGCGCATGGTGGTGGCAATGTTTCTGAGCAAAAACCTGTTGATCGACTGGCGTGAAGGCGAGCGCTTTTTCATGCGTCACCTGATCGATGGCGACCTGGCCGCGAACAATGGCGGCTGGCAGTGGAGTTCGTCCACTGGTACGGACTCAGCGCCTTACTTCCGGATTTTCAACCCGCTGAGCCAGTCGGAAAAATTCGATCCGCAGGGCGTGTTCATCAAGCACTGGCTGCCGGCGTTGGCTGATCTGAATAAAAAAGAGGTGCATAACCCTGCCAATGTTGGCGGTTTGTTCGGTGCGGTCGACTACCCGACACCCATCGTCGATTTGGGCGCTTCCCGCAACCGCGCACTGACCGCGTTCAAGAACCTGCCAGCACGAACACCGGTTACTGAACCGTTTGGGGAGCGCGCTTGAGTAATTCCCCGCGGCGATCCGTAGAGATGAGCAAAAAACAATTGGACTCGGCCGATGCCTGGCTGAACAGGAGATTGGGATGAGTCGTACACCTCCACGGCGATATTGGCTGACGGGCGCCAGCAACGGAATTGGCGCCGCACTGGCTGAGGAAATCTTGAAAACCGGCGCGCACCTGGCCTTCAGTTCACGCTCTGCAACATCGCTGAAAGTCATGTCGCAACGATATCCCGGACAAGTGCTGGCGCTGGCCGCAGATCTGACCAACAGTCAGACCGTGCGCGAGATCGGCGAGCAAATTGCCGAAGACTGGGGCTCGCTGGACACAGTCATCCTCAATGCCGGTACCTGCGAATATGTGGACGCCCGGCAGTTCGACGCGACAATCGTCGAGCATGTGGTAAGGACCAATCTGCTTGCCAGCAGCTATTGCATCGAAACCGCCTTGCCACTCTTGCGCGCCGGCACCGCCCCACATCTGGTGGCGATGGCCAGTGCCGTGACGTACCTGCCACTGCCCCGAGCCGAAGCAAATGGCACCTCGAAGGCAGGTTTACGTCACCTTTTTGAGTCCCGGCGCATTGATCTCGCCCCTGAAGGCATCGAAGTCACCGTGATCAACCCCGGATTCGTCGAACCATCGCAGACGGGTAAAAGTGACTTCTCCATGCCGCTCAGTTGGCCCGTGGAAAAAGCCGCGCGGCACATTCTCGAACAGCTCAAGGATCGCCCGCTGGAAATCACTTTTCCCGCGGCATTCATGGCGACTCTGTGGCCACTGTCCAGATTGCCTGACACGGTGAAACTGGACATCGGCAAGCGCATGGTGCGCAGCAACCCGCCGATCAAGGATTAGCGGCCGGGTCATCACTTGCGAAGTCGGCGTCCGTCAGAGCTTTCACACAGTTCAGGGGGACTGGCTTACACTGCGCGCCATGAAAACCATCCCCCACACGCAAATCGCGGAACCCGCGGTCACCTGCTCGACCTGCGCAGCCTGCTGCTGCCAGCTCGAAGTCATGTTGATCACCGACACGGGTGTGCCTGAACGGTTCATCGATACCGATGACTGGGGCGGGGAAGTCATGCTGCGTCTGGACGACGGCTGGTGCGCTGCGCTCGATCGCAACACGATGATGTGCACCATCTACGAAAAACGCCCGCTGATCTGCCGGGAATTCGAGATGGGTGCACCGGAATGCATTGAGGAACGCCAAGGAATTTCCACAGCGTATCGCTGAAAGCTCAGTCACAGCAGAACGATTGTAGGAGCGAGCTTGCTCGCGATAGCAATGCGTCAGTCAGCATCAATGCCGAATCTGAAATCGCCATCGCGAGCAAGCTCGTTCCTACAGGGGGTCATACCATTTTTTGGCCCGGTGCCTACAACGGCATCGTGTAATGCAATGCGTAACTTTCTACACCATCGTTCGGGGTCGTGAGCCCGGCGTTGGAATAGTGCGTCGCGCGCACCCCGACTTCGTGTCCACCCGCAAAGCGCAAGCCGACACCGAAGCGGTCTTCAAACTGGAAGGCGCTACCCAGATCGTTGCTTTCGACTTCAGTGCTGGCAAACGCCGCCACACCAATCCCAAACTCAATGTAGGGTTTGACGTTCTGTCCGGAAAATTCATAAATAAGCACAGGCGAGAACGAAAGGCTGTGGTTACTGGATGTCTCTTCACCGTCCCAATAGGTGTAGGCGCCGTCCCAATAACCGGTCAGACGACCCACGTCGCTCTGCCACCAGCTCTGATCCCAATCGAATTGCATCCCCAATCGATAGGTCATGGTCGACTCGCCGGTTTGCCCCACCGCAAACTCCACACCTGCCGCTTGAGCGGTAAAACTGTGCCCCATCAGTGCGGCCGCAATCGCGGCCAAGCAGAATAGTCGCCTCACTAGAAACTTCCTTTTCCGAACGATTTCGTATGGTTATTTTGTTGCCTGACCCTGCAAAGCTATAGAAGGCGGCGATTAATCAGAAGTTCATCCGACTTTTCGCATTCCCCCCCGGGAAACTTCCTACTTGTCGAAGCTTCGCACAATGCCGGACGTATTCCACAGTATCGGCAAGATATTTCTGAAATGTACCGGGTCGGCACTGGTCCAGAATTGCGCCTCGCGCGCAGGCCCGTCGGCAAGCAGTTCGCCTTCGGCCAGCAGACGCTGAAGCTGGCGCGCCACCGCAGCGCCAGTGTCGATCAGGCTGATGTCGGCGGGGATCATCTGCTTGAGCATCGGTTTCAGGAAGGGGTAATGGGTGCAACCAAGGATGAGCGTGTCAGCGCCGGCGGCGAGCAGCGGCTCGACGTATGAGGCCAGCAACTGGCGCAGCGCCGGACTGCGCAGGTCGCCATTTTCAATCAGCTCAACGAGCCCGGGGCACGGTTGGGTAATGACCCGAACATCGGTGGCAAAACGGTCGAGCAACGCGGCAAACTTTGCGCTTTGCAACGTCCCCGTGGTGGCCAGCACTCCGACCACGCCACTGCGGGTCGCGGCGGCGGCCGGCTTGACCGCCGGTTCCATACCGACGATGGGCCACTCGGGATAGTCGCGTCGCAAGTCG
Organism: Pseudomonas sp. Irchel s3f7; assembly: GCF_900187615.1. GTDB lineage: Bacteria > Pseudomonadota > Gammaproteobacteria > Pseudomonadales > Pseudomonadaceae > Aquipseudomonas. The sequence goes on from NZ_FYDO01000029.1 coordinate 47,162, forward strand.
GCGACGCCGGCAACGGTTGCCGTGTTGCAGGCCAGCACCAAAGCCTTGGCACCCTGCTGCTGAAAAAATTCAGCCATCACGCTGCAACGCTGCCGGATGAATTCGGGGGTTTTTTCGCCGTAGGGAACGTTGCCGCAATCGGCGACGTACATCAGCGTTTCGTTGGGCAGCAAGCGCTGGATCTCGGCCAGCACCGAGAGCCCACCAACGCCGGAGTCGAACACGCCAATCGGCGCTTCACGCATGTTTCGACCCACAGACGCTACACCCCGGATCACGCTTGACCCGCAACTCACGGAAGCGTGTACCCAAAGCATCAATGAGCAACAGACGCCCCACCAACGGCTCGCCAAAACCGGCCAGCAACTTCAGTGCTTCAAGCGCTTGCAAACTGCCCACCAGCCCCACCAGAGGACCGACTACGCCGGCTTCGCTACAGGTCAATTCAGCTTCGCTGCCGTGCCCGTATAAACAGTGGTAGCACGGACTCTCGGGACGGCGCGGGTCGAACACCGAGAGTTGTCCTTCAAGACGAATCGCCGCGCCGCTGACCAGCGGTTTTACCGCGGCCACACAAGCGGCGTTGACCGCTTCGCGGGTGGAGAAATTGTCGGAACAGTCGATCACCAGATCCACCCCGGCCACGGCCGCGGCCAGCGAGTCTTCGTCGAGCGCCGTGCGATGGGCGATCAACCGGACCTCGGGATTGATCGCCGTCAGGCGCTTGATCGCCGAATCGACTTTGCTCAGGCCAACACTGTCGGTGTCGTGAATGATCTGGCGTTGCAGGTTGGTCAGGTCGACCGTGTCGAAGTCCGCCAGGTGCATTTCACCGATGCCCGCGGCGGCCAGGTACAACGCCACCGGCGCACCGAGACCACCGAGGCCGATGATCAACAGGCGGCTGTCTTTGAGCCGCAACTGGCCATCGATGTCGATGTGTTGCAGCAGAATCTGCCGGCTATAGCGAAGCAATTCCTGATCATTCAGCACGGCAGGCGCCCCAGACTGATGCGTTGATGACCGCCCAGATCGGTGCGGCTGTGGACTTCTTCAAACCCGCGGGCCAGTAGCAGATCGCGCACCGCTTCGGCTTGATCATAACCGTGTTCGAGCATCAGCCAGCCACCCGCCTCCAGATGATCCGGTGCCTGGGCGACGATCAGACGCAGATCGTCGAGCCCATCGACACCGGCCACCAGGGCGCTTTCCGGTTCGAAGCGTACATCGCCTTCCACCAGATGCGGATCGGTCGCCGCGATGTACGGCGGATTGCTGATGATCAGTTGAAAACGCTGACCCTCCAGCGCACTGAACCAGTGACTGCTGAGCACCGTGGCGTTGTTCAGGTGCAGGCGCTGGCGATTGCGTTCGGCCAGGGCCACGGCTTCCAGCACGCGATCCACTGCCGTGACTTTCCATGCCGGACGCTCACTGGCCAGGGCCAGGGCAATTGCACCACTGCCAGTGCCGAGATCGAGTACTTTGGTTGGCGTGGCAGGTAACAGTTCCAACGCGGCTTCCACCAGCAACTCGGTGTCGGGACGCGGAATCAGCGTGTGCGGCGCCACCTCCAGATCGAGCTTCCAGAAACCCTGCTGGCCGAGAATATAGGCCACCGGCTCACCGCCGCGACGGCGTTGCAGATACTCGGCAAACGTCTGCGCCGCCTCACTCGGCACGATGCGTTCCGGCCAGGTATGTAAGAAGCTTCGGGACTTGCCCAACGCCGCCGCCAGCAACAATTCGGCGTCCAGACGCGCCGTCGGCGAGTCGGGCAAATCGGCAGCGCGCAACAGACTGGCGATGATTGTCATTTACTCACCTATCGCCGCCAGTTGATCGGCCTGGTATTCGGCCAGCAACGGCTCGATCACCGCATCGACGCCACCGGCGAGGATTTCGTCGAGCGAATACAGCGTCAGGTTGACCCGATGGTCGGTCACCCGGCCCTGGGCAAAGTTGTAAGTGCGGATGCGTTCGGAGCGGTCGCCGGAACCCACCAGCAACTTGCGCTCGCTGGCAATTGCATTAGCCGCAGCGCTGGTCTGCTGGTCGTTGAGCTTGGCCGACAGCCAGGACATCGCGCGGGCGCGGTTCTTGTGCTGCGAACGCTCCTCCTGACATTCGACCACGATGCCGGACGGCAAGTGCGTGATACGGATCGCCGAATCGGTCTTGTTGACGTGCTGACCACCAGCACCGGACGAACGATAGGTATCGACCCGCAGGTCCGCCGGGTTGATCTCGATCGTTTCCTGCTCGTCCGGTTCGGGAAGTACCGCCACGGTGCAGGCCGAGGTGTGAATGCGACCTTGGGACTCGGTCGCCGGAACCCGCTGCACGCGGTGCGCGCCGGATTCGAACTTCAGCTTGCCGTAGACGTTGTCGCCTTCGACCCGGGCGATGACTTCTTTATAGCCACCGTGCTCACCCTCGTTTTCCGAGAGGATCTCCACTCGCCAGCCGCGACGCTCGGCGTAACGCGAATACATGCGGAACAGGTCGCCGGAGAAAATCGCCGCCTCGTCACCGCCGGTGCCGGCGCGGATTTCGAGGAACACGTTGCGCCCGTCGTTCGGATCCTTGGGCAACAGCATGCGTTGCAGGCTGGCTTCCAGTTCGACCAGGCGTTCCTTGGCTTCGCGAACTTCTTCCACGGCCATTTCACGCATGTCCGGGTCGCTGTCCTTGAGCAGTGCCTGGGCCCCTTCGAGGTCGCCCTGCACTTTGAGCAGCTGTTTATAGGTTTCGACGATCGGCTCGACTTCCGCATATTCCTTGGAATAGGTGCGGAATTTGTTCTGATCGGAAATGACCTCGCCATCGCCAAGCAGGGCGGTCAATTCCTCGAAACGGTCCTGGAGGATGTCCAGCTTATTGAGCAGTGACGCTTTCATTGCGGTTTCTTATCCGAAAAGCTATCCGATGAGCCCTCACCGAGGGCAAAGAGTTCCTGGGCCATCGCCAGCGCATCCAGGCGACCTTCGGCAGAGAGCTTTTTCAACTGCACGCTCGGAGCGTGCAACAGTTTGTTGGTCAGGCCACGCGCCAGTTGCACCAGCACGTCTTCGGCGCTGCTGCCGTTGGCCAGCAAGCGCTGGGCCTTCTGCAATTCTTCGTCGCGCAGGCGTTCGCTCTGTTGACGATAGGCCTTGAGCACGTCCACCGCCGCCAGTTCACGCAGGCGCACCATGAAATCTTCGGCACCGACCGAGACCATCTCTTCCGCTGCCTGGGCTGCACCCTGGCGGCTCTTGAGGTTCTCGGCGACCACTTCATGGAGATCGTCGACGCTATAGAGGTAAACGTCGTCCAACTCGCCGACTTCCGGCTCGATATCGCGCGGTACGGCAATGTCGACCATGAAGATCGGCTTGTGCTTGCGCAGCTTCAGCGCGCTTTCCACCGCGCCTTTGCCCAGGATCGGCAACTGACTGGCGGTGGAGCTGATGACGATGTCACTGCGTACCAGCTCCGCCGGAATGTCCGAGAGTAGCACCGCATGGGCGCCGAACTGTTCGGCCAGGATGCTGGCGCGCTCCAGGGTGCGGTTGGCGACGACAATGCGCTTCACACCCAGGTCATGCAGATGGCGGGCGACCAGCGTGATGGTCTCGCCCGCACCGATCAACAAGGCCTGGCTGCGTTGCAAATCGCTGAAAATCTGTTTCGCCAGGCTCACCGCAGCAAACGCCACGGACACCGGGTTCTCGCCGATGGCGGTGTCCGTGCGCACTTGCTTGGCCGCATTGAACGTCGCCTGGAACAATCGCCCGAGCAACGGCCCGACCGTACCGGCCTCACGGGCCACGGCATAGGCCGACTTCATCTGACCGAGAATCTGCGGCTCGCCCAACACCAGCGAATCGAGCCCGGAGGCGACCCGCATCATGTGACGAACTGCCGCATCGTCCTCGTGCACATAAGCGCTTTGGCGCAACTCTTCGAAGCTCAAATGATGATAATCGGCCAGCCAGCGCAGAACGACGTCCGCCGACAGGTGATCCTGTTCTATATAGAGTTCACTGCGATTGCAGGTGGAGAGGATCGCAGCTTCGCGGCTGTCGGTGAGTCGGCAGAGCTGCTGCAGGGCCTCCACCAGTTGCTCAGGGGTAAAAGCCACGCGCTCGCGGACGTCTACTGAAGCAGTCTTGTGGTTAATACCGAGTGCAAGGAAGGCCATTCAAAGTCGCTGATGGTGACGTGAAGCCGGCAATTGTCCTACTTCGACGGAAACAGAACAACTACTCGATCTCTATCGTCTTGGTAGACAACGTCGACGTTGCGAGCCGTTCTCGTTTACCCGAACGACAGGGCTTCTGTAGTGCTGCCGTAGGCTGCGATCTTTTGATCCTGATTTCGGCGTACTTGAAGACGCCAAAAGATCGCAGCCTACCGCAGCGCCTACATGGGACCTGTAACATCGGGAAAATGCCGGGGCGGTTATGTTTGGCCGAAAGCTTGTGTCATGATGATCCGACCGCAGGTTAGTCGTCCTCTTCCTATATGAATAGATCCTCCGCGTTGCTCCTCGCTCTTGTCTTCCTCAGCGGCTGCCAGGCCTTGGCTCCCGTTTCGTCCGACGGTACGCCGCCGGCTGAAGACAGCGCGCCGGCCCCTGAAAAGCCCAAGGTCTACAGCTCGTTCAGCGAAGACACCGTCTTCAGCCTGCTGAGCGCGGAGCTGGCTGGCCAGCGCAATCGTTTCGACATTGCCCTGGACAACTATGTGACCCAGGCCATCAAAACCCAGGATCCGGGCGTTTCCGAGCGGGCATTTCGCATTGCCGAGTACCTTGGCGCCGATCAGGCAGCCCTCGATACCGCGCTGATCTGGGCCAAAAACGCCCCGAACGACCTCGAGGCGCAACGCGCTGCGGCCGTACAACTGGCTCGCGCCGGGCGTTATGACGACTCCATGGTCTATATGGAGAAAGTCCTGCTGGGCAAGGGCGATACCCATTTCGACTTCCTCGCGCTTGCGGCGGCCGACACCGATCAGGATACCCGCACCGGTCTGAAGAACAGCTTCGACCGACTGCTGCTGCGTCATCCGAACAACAGCCAGCTGATTTTCGGCAAGGCCTTGCTGATGCAGCAAGATGGCGACGCCAAAGGCGCATTGACCCTGCTCGAAGACAACCCGCCGGACGATGGCGAAATCGCCCCGATCCTGCTGCGCGCACGCCTGCTGCAGACCATGGGTCGCGGCGACGAAGCCCTGCCGCTGCTGAAAAAAAGCATCAAGAAGTACCCGGACGACAAACGCTTGCGCCTGACTTACGCACGCATGCTGGTCGAACAGGACCGCATGGACGACGCCAAAGCCGAATTCTCCAGCCTGGTTCAGCAATACCCGGACGACGACGATTTGCGTTATTCGCTGGCGCTGGTTTGCCTCGAAGCCAAGGCATGGGAAGAAGCCAAAGGCTACCTGGAAGACTTGATTGCCCGGGACAGCCACGTCGACTCCGCACACCTGAACCTCGGTCGCATCGCTGAAGAGCGCAACGACCCGCAAGGTGCACTGATCGAGTACGACCAGGTCGGCCCGGGCAACGATTACCTGCCGGCACAATTGCGCCAGGCGGATATCCTGATGAACAACGGCAGGACCGCCGAAGCCCAACGCAAGCTGGCAGCGGAGCGCGACGAACAACCGGATTACGTGATCCAGTTGTACCTGATCGAAGCTGAAACCCTGTCCGCCAACAATCAGGGCGACAAGGCCTGGAACGTGTTGCAACAAGCCCTGGAGAAATACCCGGACGATTTGAATCTGCTCTATACCCGGGCCATGCAGGCGGAAAAACGCAACGACCTGGCGCAGATGGAAAAGGACCTGCGGCAGATCATCAAACGCGACCCGGACAACGCCATGGCGCTGAACGCTCTCGGTTACACCCTGTCTGACAGGACGACGCGTTACGCCGAAGCCAAGGCCCTGATCGAACAGGCCCACAAAATCAATCCCGAAGACCCGGCGGTCCTCGACAGCCTCGGCTGGGTCAATTTCCGCCTGGGCAATTACGACGAAGCCGAGCGCCTGTTACGCCAAGCGCTGGAGCGCTTCCCCGATCAGGAAGTCGCCGCTCACCTGGGTGAAGTCCTGTGGGCCAATGGCAAGCAACGCGAAGCCAAACAGGTCTGGAGCAAATTCCTCAAGGAACAACCCGACAGCCCAACCCTGCGCGGTACCATCAAGCGCCTGACCGGATCAGAGACTCTTTAAAATCATGTTTTTGCGCCACTTCATCGTTATCAGCTTCATCGCCCTGCTTGCCGGTTGCGCGGGTATCGGTCCACGCGAATCGGTCGAGGGTCACGGCGACCCGGCCCTTTGGCGCGAGCACAAACAGCAACTGACCAGCCTCGACGGCTGGCAGATCGACGGCAAGATCGGCATTCGCGCCCCCAAGGATTCAGGCAGCGGCACGCTGTTCTGGTTGCAGCGCCAGGATTACTACGACATCCGCCTCTCCGGCCCGCTGGGTCGCGGCGCGGCACGCCTGACCGGGCGCCCGGGAAAAGTGTCGCTGGAAGTCGCCAATCAGGGGCGCTACGAGGCGCCGAACCCGGAAATCCTGCTTGAAGAACAGATGGGCTGGAAATTGCCGGTGTCCAACCTGGCCTGGTGGGTGCGTGGGCTCCCCGCTCCCGACAGCAAAAGTCGCCTGACACTGGATGCCGACAGTCGCCTGGCCAGCCTCGAACAGGATGGCTGGAAGGTCCAATACACCTCGTACACGCAACAAAACGGTTTCTGGCTGCCCGAGCGCATCAAGCTGAGCGGCACCGACCTTGATGTCACGTTGGTGGTCAAGGTCTGGCAACCGCGCAAACTGGGGCAATGACATGCCGGCCAACCGCCTGACCCTGCCCTCCCCGGCCAAACTCAATTTGATGCTGCACATTCTCGGTCGCCGTGAAGACGGCTACCACGAATTGCAGACAATGTTTCAGTTCCTCGATTACGGTGACGAAATCACCTACGCACGACGCGATGACGGTGTCATTCAACTGCACACCGAATTCGAGGGCGTCCCCCACGACAGCAACCTGATCGTCAAAGCGGCCAGACAACTTCAGGAACAATCCGGTTGCTCGCTGGGCGTCGACATCTGGATCGAGAAAATCCTGCCCATGGGCGGCGGCATCGGTGGCGGCAGTTCGAATGCGGCAACGACGCTGCTCGGACTCAATCATCTCTGGCACCTGGGCTGGGACGAGGACCGGCTGGCCGCACTGGGTTTGACACTGGGCGCCGACGTTCCGGTTTTCGTGCGTGGCCATGCGGCTTTCGCCGAAGGTGTTGGCGAGAAACTGACCCCTGTTGACCCGGAAGAACCGTGGTATCTCGTGCTCGTACCGCAAGTCTCTGTTAGTACGGCAGAAATTTTTTCAGATCCGTTGTTGACACGTAACACTCCTCCCATTAAAGTGCGCCCCGTTCCCAAGGGAAACAGTCGAAATGACTGCTTGCCGGTGGTAACAAGGCGTTATCCAGAAGTACGTAACGCTTTGAATTTGTTAGGTAAATTTACCGAAGCAAAACTCACCGGAACTGGAAGTTGTGTGTTTGGGGGCTTCCCAAGCAAAGCTGAAGCTGATAAAGTCTCGGCCCTTCTTACAGAGACCCTTACAGGGTTTGTAGCAAAAGGAAGCAACGTTTCGATGTTGCATCGCAAGCTGCAAAGTCTGCTCTAAAGGAACCGATTACTGGGTAATCGTTGCAACAGATACAGGGGCGTCGCCAAGCGGTAAGGCAGCAGGTTTTGATCCTGCCATGCGTTGGTTCGAATCCAGCCGCCCCTGCCATTTTCTATACTCATCCAGGTTACCCTCAGCCTCTAGGTACTGCGCGTGTCCAAGATGATGGTCTTTACGGGGAACGCTAACCCCGATCTGGCTCGACGTGTCGTACGTCAGCTGCATATCCCTCTCGGTGACATCTCTGTCGGTAAGTTTTCCGACGGCGAAATCACAGCCGAGATCAATGAAAACGTCCGCGGTAAAGACGTCTTCATTATTCAGCCGACTTGCGCTCCGACCAACGATAACCTGATGGAACTGGTAGTGATGGCTGATGCCTTCCGCCGCTCCTCGGCTACTCGTATCACTGCTGTTATTCCTTACTTTGGTTATGCCCGTCAGGATCGCCGTCCGCGTTCCGCACGTGTGGCTATCAGCGCGAAAGTCGTTGCTGACATGCTTACCGTAGTCGGCATCGACCGTGTTCTCACGGTTGATCTGCATGCTGACCAAATCCAGGGTTTCTTCGATATTCCGGTAGATAACATCTACGGCTCCCCGGTTCTGGTGGATGACATTGAAGATCAGCGCTTCGAAAACCTGATGATCGTATCCCCGGACATTGGTGGCGTCGTGCGTGCACGTGCCGTTGCCAAATCCCTGGGCGTAGATCTCGGGATCATCGACAAACGCCGTGAGAAAGCCAATCACTCTGAAGTGATGCATATCATCGGTGATGTCGAAGGGCGTACCTGTATTCTGGTCGATGACATGGTCGATACCGCCGGCACTTTGTGCCACGCGGCAAAGGCCTTGAAAGAGCATGGCGCTGCCAAGGTTTTCGCTTACTGCACGCACCCTGTGCTGTCCGGTCGGGCGATCGAAAACATTGAAAATTCCGTGCTGGACGAGCTGGTGGTGACCAACACCATCCCGCTGTCCGCTGCAGCACAAGCCTGTGCGCGTATCCGCCAACTGGATATCGCACCGGTAGTTGCCGAGGCGGTCCGCCGCATCAGCAATGAAGAATCGATCAGTGCGATGTTCCGCTAAGGGCCCTGCCCTTCTCGAAATGTCTCGTTGACGAAAAGCGCCCCGCCCCGGCATTCCTGTCGGGGCGGGGCTTTTTTGCCCATATCGCCTTTAGCGCTGGTCGCAAACGCTGGGGCGAGTGTGGTTATTTTGGAGATACAACATGAACGATTTTACCCTGAATGCTGAAGTGCGTTCCGACCTGGGGAAAGGTGCGAGCCGCCGCCTGCGTCGTCTCGCCGCCCTGGTTCCAGCTGTAGTTTACGGTGGCGAAAAAGCCCCTGAATCCATCAGCATGCTGGCCAAAGAAGTTGCCAAACTGCTCGAAAACGAAGCGGCTTACAGCCACATCATCGAGCTGAACGTTGGTGGCACCAAGCAGAACGTCGTGATCAAAGCCCTGCAGCGTCACCCGGCCAAAGGCCACGTGATGCACGCTGACTTCGTACGCGTAGTCGCTGGCCAGAAACTGACCGCTATCGTTCCAGTGCACTTCATCAACGAAGAAGCACCGACCAAGAAAGGCGGCGAAATCTCGCACGTTGTTGCAGAGATCGAAGTTTCCTGCCTGCCGAAAGATCTGCCTGAGTTCATCGAAGTCGACCTGGCTAACGCTGAAATCGGTTCGATCATTCACCTGTCGGACCTCAAAGCCCCTAAAGGCGTTGAGTTTGTTGCTCTGGCACACGGCGATGACAAGGCTGTTGCCAACGTCCACGCTCCACGTGTTGCTCCAGAAGCTGCAGAAGGCGCTGCAGAGTAATTTTACTCTGTACGCCGGAGTGATCGGAAACATCGCGGACTAGAGCGTAGCGAGAAAGCGGGCGAGAACGCGGAGTTTACATCATGGTAAATGAGCAATTTTCGTCCACTTTCGCCGCTCTCCCTAATTGCGGCGATGTTATCCACCACTCCAAGGAAGGGCCCCTATCGTGACTGCCATCAAACTGATCGTTGGCCTGGGTAATCCAGGTGCTGAATACGAACAGACCCGGCATAACGCAGGGGCCCTTTTTGTTGAGCGCATCGCGAACGCACAAGGCGTAAACCTTGTGGCGGACCGCAAATATTTTGGCCTGACCGGGCGCTACTCGCACCAGGGTCAGGATGTTCGTCTGCTGATTCCCACCACGTACATGAACCGCAGCGGCCAGGCCGTCGCGGCACTCGCCGGTTTCTTCCGCATCAAGCCTGAAGAAATCCTCGTGGCACATGACGAACTCGACCTGCCACCCGGCGTTGCCAAGCTCAAGCAGGGCGGCGGCCATGGCGGTCATAACGGGTTGCGCGACATCATTGCGCAACTGGGCAATCAGAATACGTTCTACCGTCTGCGGCTTGGCATCGGCCACCCGGGCGTCGCCAGTATGGTTTCAAATTTCGTCCTGGGTCGTGCGCCACGCGCCGAACAGGAAAAACTCGATGCCAGCATCGACTTTGCCCTCGGCGTGCTGCCGGATATCCTCGCCGGGGAATGGAACCGCGCGATGAAAAACCTGCACAGCCAGAAGGCCTGACTCTTATCCGAGGGGAAACACCATGGGATTCAATTGCGGCATCGTCGGCCTGCCTAACGTCGGCAAGTCCACCCTGTTCAACGCCCTGACCAAATCCGGTATCGCGGCCGAGAACTTCCCCTTCTGCACCATCGAGCCGAACAGCGGCATCGTGCCGATGCCGGATCCGCGCCTGGAAGCCTTGGCAGCCATCGTCAATCCGAAGCGCATCCTGCCGACCACCATGGAATTCGTCGATATCGCGGGCCTGGTTGCCGGCGCGTCGAAAGGTGAAGGCCTGGGCAACAAGTTTTTGGCCAACATCCGTGAAACCGATGCCATCGCCCATGTGGTCCGCTGCTTCGAAGACGAGAACGTGATTCACGTCTCCAACAGCGTCGATCCGAAACGCGACATCGAAATCATCGACCTGGAACTGATCTTCGCCGACCTCGACAGCTGCGAGAAGCAACTGCAGAAAGTCGCGCGCAATGCCAAGGGCGGTGACAAGGATGCAGTGGTCCAGAAAGGCCTGCTGGAGCAATTGATCGCTCACTTCACCGAAGGCAAGCCTGCGCGCAGCCTGATGAAGAACCTGAGCACCGACGAGAAAGCGGTGATCAAGGGTTTCCACCTGCTGACCACCAAACCGGTCATGTACATCGCCAACGTCGCTGAAGACGGTTTCGAGAACAACCCGCACCTGGACGTTGTTCGCGCCATCGCCGAAGAAGAAGGCGCCGTGGTTGTACCCGTGTGCAACAAGATCGAAGCGGAAATCGCCGAGCTCGATGACGGCGAAGAGAAAGACATGTTCCTCGAAGCCCTGGGCCTCGAAGAGCCTGGCCTGAACCGCGTGATCCGCGCCGGTTACGAAATGCTGCACCTGCAAACCTACTTCACCGCCGGTGTCGAAGAAGTCCGCGCCTGGACCGTCCGCGTCGGTGCCACCGCACCACAAGCCGCTGGCGTGATCCACACCGACTTCGAAAAAGGCTTCATCCGCGCCGAAGTGATCGCCTACAACGACTTCATCCAGTACAAGGGCGAAGCCGGTACCAAAGAAGCCGGTAAATGGCGTCTGGAAGGCAAGGACTACATCGTTAAAGACGGCGACGTGATGCACTTCCGTTTCAACGTGTAAGCCACACGCCCAAGAAAAAGCCGCGTTTGATACGCGGCTTTTTCTTGCATGGAATTCCTGTAGGAGCCGGCTTGCTGGCGAAGAACGATAACGCGGTATCAGGTAGACCGCAGCGCAGCTATCGCCAGCAAGCCGGCTCCTACAGGGTGATTCAGGCTTTTTTTGTTCTAGGCAGGAAAATCGCCAGCACGCCCAGCAACGGCAAAAACGAACACAGGAAATACACGTACTCGATGCCGTGAATATCCGCCAGATGCCCCAGCAACGCCGCGCCAATCCCGCCAAAACCAAACATCAAACCGAAGAATATCCCGGCAATCATCCCGACATTGCCCGGCACCAGTTCCTGGGCGTACACAACAATCGCCGAGAACGCCGAGGCGAGGATGAAGCCGATGACCACGCTCAGAACACTGGTCCAGAACAGGTCGACATGGGGCAGCAACAACGTGAATGGCGCGACGCCGAGGATCGAGAACCAGATCACCGCCTTACGCCCGATCTTGTCGCCGATCGGCCCACCGAAGAAGGTCCCCGCCGCCACCGCGCCGAGAAACAGGAACAGATGCAATTGCGAACTGGCCACCGACAGATCGAACTTCTCGATCAGGTAAAAGGTGAAATAACTGGTGAGGCTGGACATGTAGAAGTACTTGGAGAACACCAGCAACCCGAGCACCACCAGCGCACTGGTCACGCGCCCCTTGGACAAGCCGTGAGTCGCCGCCTGGCCCTGCTTTAGCTTGAACAGGTTCAAGTGATCGGCGTACCAGCGACTGATGCGGTACAGCACGAACAGCGCAAACACCGCGAACAACCCGAACCACGCCACATGACCCTGGCCGTAAGGAATGATGATCGCCGCCGCCAGCAATGGACCGAGTGCCGACCCCGCGTTACCGCCCACCTGAAAAGTCGATTGCGCCAACCCGAAGCGCCCGCCCGAGGCCAGTCGCGCCACACGGGACGCTTCCGGGTGAAAGGTCGACGAGCCGATGCCGATCAACCCTGCCGCGAGCAGGATCATCGGGAAGCTGCCCACCACCGACATCATCACAATCCCGACCAAAGTGCAGACGGTCCCGGCCGGCAGTAGCCACGGCTTGGGATGGCGGTCGGTGTGGTAGCCCACCCAAGGCTGCAGCAGCGAGGCGGTCAGTTGAAACGTCAGGGTGATCAGCCCGACCTGGGTGAACGTCAGGCCGTAGTTGGCTTTGAGCATTGGATAGATCGACGGCAGCACTGACTGAATCAAGTCGTTGATCAAATGCGCCAGCGCCACCGCGCCGATGATGCGCATGACCAAAGGGCTGCTTTGAGGAGAAGCGGACGCCGGCACTGAACCGGTCTGGGCATTGCTGATAGCCATGAAAGTTTCCAAACAACAGAGGGGTGCAAACGGGCAGGTCGCCAATGTGCCATTTTTCAGTGCAGCAACGCCATCCCCTTAGCCTGCTAACGACCTTGTATTTCACTTCGCAATAGCTAGTAGCGCAGTGCCATGGTCTGAATCTTGCCTTGCTTGTCTGCTTCAACGCGGCCTCCTTACAAAGGGGGCCGAGAATGGGAAGTTTCGCCACAGAGTCGGCCTACAGAGCTGGCGAGGGTGAACTTTCGAGGCCTTTTAAAGGGCACTAGCCGGGGATCGCAATGACCACGGCGCACGCCAATGGTGCGTGGTGTCCAGAGGAGTCATGGGGCATGCAGGCTTTTTTATCACCGGGGATCGGGCTGCTGGGGCGGTTTGGCTTCGCACGCAAATTTCAGCTGTTGTTTCTACTGTTTATCCTGCCACTGGCCGGCAGCCTGTGGATGATCGGCCTGGACTACCGCGACAAACTGAACCTGATCAGCGGCGAACGCGCCGGGGTACGCCAGCTGCTCGCGCTCGATGCGCTGGACAATCTGCTCTCCGCCCAACGCGATCGTGCCGCCCGTTGGCGCGCGACTGAAACCAATCGCCAACCAACGCCCGCGACACTCGCTGCGATGGCCGCGTTTGATGCCGTTCAGCCCGCTGTCACTCAAGCCACCTCGGAGCTGGGCAGCACCTTGCAAACAGAAGGTGCCGAAAACGAAATCCTGACCCGCTACCAAACCCTGCAAACCGCCCTCGCCGGCCTCGACTCGAAAAGCCTCGGCAGCGTGGGTTGGTGGCCGGACGGTTATGATCGCTTCACCCGCGCCTTGAGCGCCCTGCAAGCATTGCGCGAACAGATCGTGATGGATAACCGCCTGACGCTCGCGCCGTGGCTGGAAACGTATTTGCTGACGCAGATTTCCACCCAGCACGCACCGGACCTGATCGAGCGTGTCGGTCGCTTGGCAGCGGTGGGCCAGGCGTCAGTGGTGTCCGGGCAGTTCACCCTGCAAAGTCGTTTGCAATTGCGCGACTTGCGCAGCCGCATTGGCGACGCACGGGAACAGCTGGTCAAAACGGCGGGGTTGCTCGAAGCGCGGTTGCCTGACGAGCTGCAAACCTGGAGCGGGCAGTATCAGGACAGTCTCAAACACCTTGATGCAGGCCTGAAGGTTCTTGATGACGGCGTCTTCGGCGGCAGCATCACCCTCAAGCCCGACGACTTCGAGCGCAGTCTCGATGCGTTGCTCGCTGACCTCGCCTCGCTACGCCAGCAGTCGCTGGTGTCGCTGGATCAACGCCTGGATTTTTACCATGACTCGGCGATCCGTCAGTTCATCGTTGTGGCGACCACGTTAGGCTGCCTGCTGCTGGCAGCGCTGTATCTGTTCATCTGCTTGCAGGCGTCGATCCGGCGCAGCGCCAGCGGCATCACCGTGCTCGCTGAAGCCTTGCGCGACGGCAATCTGAGCGTGCAGGTGCCCGTTCAGGGCCGGGACGAACTGGCGGCCATCAGCACCGCCCTGAACGTCGCCGTGGTGCAACTTCGTACCAGTCTGCAAGGGGTGGATCACGAAACCCTGCAATTGAGCAACGCGGTGCAAACCCTCAATCATCATTCCAGCGATGCTTTGGGTGAAGTCGAAGCCCAGCAATTGCAGATCAGCCAGATTGCCGCTGCAGCAACGCAATTGGCCGCGACCTCTCAAGGCGTGGCGCACAGTTGTGAACAGGCCTCCGGCAGCGCTCAGAATACCCGCCGCATTGCCGCTGACAGCAGCCGAGACAGTCAACGCACTACCGCGAGCATCCAGCAGCTCAATCAACGCCTGAGCGAAACGGCGGCGGCGCTCGGCCGGGTCAGTGAGCAAGGGCAACAGATTCAACTGGTGGTCGACACCATTCGCGGCGTCGCCGAGCAGACCAATCTGCTGGCGTTGAACGCCGCTATTGAAGCGGCACGCGCTGGTGAACAGGGTCGCGGTTTTGCGGTGGTGGCCGATGAAGTGCGCAGCCTGTCGCAACGTACGCAATCGTCGACCGCGCAGATTGCCGGCACCGTAGATAGCCTGCGCAACACGGTGAACGAAGCCGTCAGCCTGATGGAAGCCGCTTGTGGCCAGGCACAATCCGATGCACAAGCGGTGACCGGTCTTGGCGAACGTTTGGGGGAAATCGCCAGCGCCGTGCAGAGCGTCACCGACACCCTGGCGCAGATCGCCACGGCGGTAGAGGAACAAGCCAGCACGGCCGATGAGGTCAGCAGCAACATCCAGCAAGTCGATCAAGCGGCGCTACGTCTGCTCGAAGGTGCGCGTGCGGTGAACCAGGCAGCGGATACGTTGAGCCATGGCAGCAAGGCCTTGAGTGCCAATACGGGGAGATTTCAGCTCAATTGATGCCCTGCTCCGAGCTGTTTTTTCGGATCAGGAGGATAAGCGGTTGAAAGCGTAGAGAAATATTTTAGATTTGTGCTTGACGCATCCCCGTTCCCGGTGAATAATGCGCGCCACTTGGCTACATAGCTCAGTTGGTTAGAGCATAGCATTCATAATGCTGGGGTCCGGGGTTCAAGTCCCTGTGTAGCCACCAAGTACTAAAAACGGCTTACCGAAAGGTAAGCCGTTTTTTTATGCCTCGAGAAAAGTACGCTGCGGCGACAGAAAATCCTGTGCCGCCGTATTGAAGTTATCGCATCGGATTTCGAATGGCTGCCAAGGCAGACAGGGGCAAGTCCCCTCCCCCCGTGGCAGCAGAAACATCATTGCCCGCGAAGGCGTTCGATAAAGCCTGCAATTCGACCGCAAGAATCGCCGCCGGCGTGATGAACTGCGGTGCCAGGCAAGCCGGCACCGCAGTGATCGAGCCTTGAATCGAATCAGCGACGGACAGTCGGCAATGCCGACAACGCCCGCTCCCAGATCTGCCAGGTCCGCAGCCAGACCATCGCCTGCCAATCGCTGTCGGCGGGATAGAACTGCTCCAACAGGTTCAGCTTGATTGCTCGCCCCACGGCGTCAGTCGGGTTGCCATGCAGATGCAGCCAGTGGTCATCGCGCAGATGCCGGTGAACGTCCGGTCCCGGGTAGGTCCCGCACTCGATGACAAACGGCATCAGCCGCACTTGCGGCAACGCATCGAGCAGCGCCTGTGAGGTGTAACCGGTGGCTGTTGCAGCCACCCCGGTTTCGCTCGTGGTGTCGGCTCCGGTTTGCAAGCTGTAGAGCCACGGCCCGTAAATCGCCTGCGCATCCTTCAGCCCCGGATACGTGGACTCAGTGATGGTCAGCAACATCGGATGACCGTACTCACCCGCGCCCGTGTGCAAGTCGAAACACATCGCGGCCTCAGCGTGGGCCATGTGCTTTTGCATGATCTGGTGCAGCGTGCGGTTCGACCAGCTCGGCGCCAGCCCGCCGTAGAACAGGCCATCGGAATGAGCATGCTGCCCGCCCTCGACAATCGACATCACCGCCGCCCAGCCATGTTGCTGGATTTGCTCGTCAAGCAAGGCATCGACACGCTCACGCTCGGGGCCGTGCAATTGCGCGCAGGCGTAGATTTCATGCAGCGTGTTGTAGGCCTGGTTGTCCGGCAGCGGGCACTGAAAGTTCAGGTGATTGCGATTGAGGTCGATGTTGTCTTCGTTGACCCGACGCAGCCACGCCATGCCCCAAGGGTTGATCGCATGGATCATCACCACGGCGACATCCGTCGGTAAGGAACGCTTGCCCAGCTCCTGCAACCATTTGGTCTGACAGCCCGAACCGTAGAAACCTTCGACCCCGTGGGTACCGCTCAACGCGATGAGCAGCCGCTTGGCCGCTGGATCTCCCAGCACCGCGACATCGGTGCTCAAGGATTCGCCGAACGGCCCCTGGAGCGGATGGGGATACTCGGTCAGCGTCGCGCCAGCATCGGTCGCAGCCGCGAGAAACTGTTCGCGCTGGGTGCGATAGCTGGGCTGGGTTGGGAACTCGGTCTGCATGTCTGCCTCTTGTTGATCTTCTGGCTGCCTGGTGCAAACGACCCTACAGAAAATCCCACCGCTCATGAAGGACAAAAGTACTTCAGCACAGGAACCGGTTTGCGTCACTCCCGGCCGGCCTTTAAAGTCCATTGATCTTGTATCCAACGGACGGAGTATTTTCGCGTGTTCTCAGCCTTTCATTTGAACCGCTTTCACCTGTCAGCCCTCGCGCTGGTCGCCAGTGCTTTAACCCTGGCTGCGTGTCACAACGCTTCGGCACCGACGCTGCCCGTCGCCCCCGAAAGCGCCTCGGGCTATCGCACCGACCTGCGCACCCGGCATGCCGAAAAATACATGGCGGCCGCCGCCAACCCGCTGGCCGCTGAAGCCGGGCGCGAGATGTTGCGTCGGGGCGGCTCGGCCATCGACGCGGCGATTGCGATGCAAGCCGTGTTGACGCTGGTCGAACCGCAATCGTCGGGCATTGGTGGTGGCGCATTGATTGTGCTCTGGGATGGCAAATCCGTGCGCACCTACGACGGCCGCGAAACCGCGCCGGCCGGTGCCACCGAGAAGCTGTTCCTGCAAGCGGACGGGAAACCGATGGGGTTTACCCAAGCGCAGATTGGCGGTCGTTCCGTGGGGACGCCGGGCGTCTTGCGAGCTCTGGAACTGGCCCATCAAAAACACGGTCGCCTGCCTTGGGCGCAGCTGTTTGAACCGGCGATAAAACTCGCCGAACACGGCTTCGCCATTTCGCCGCGCCTGCATCAGTTGATTGCTGCGGACTCGTCCATGCAGCGCTCACCGGAAATGATGGCCTACTTTCTCAACGCCGATGGCAGCCCGAAAGCCGCTGGCGCCCTGCTGAAGAATCCGGCCCTGGCCACGGTGTTCAAACGCATTGCCCATGAAGGTCCCGATGCCCTCTACAAAGGCCCTGTCGCCCAAGAGATCGTGGCCAAGGTTCAAGGCCACAGCAACCCGGGAAGTCTGACCCTGAGCGATCTCAGTGGCTATCAGGCCAAGGAACGCGCGCCGCTGTGTACCGACTACAAACGCTGGCAGGTTTGCGGCATGCCGCCGCCGTCGTCGGGCGGCATTGCCGTGGCGCAAATCCTGGGCACGCTGCAAGCCCTGGAAACTCGCAATCAACGTTTGGCCCTGGCGTCGATGAAACCGGTTAAATCCGATTTCCCGGCCGGTATCGAGCCAACCCCGCAAGCCGTGCACCTGATCGCCGAAGCCGAGCGTCTGGCCTACGCCGACCGCGCACAATACCTGGCCGATAGCGACTTCGTGCCCGTCCCGGTCAAAGGCCTGGTCGATCCGGCTTACCTCGCCAGCCGCGCCGCCCTGATCGGCGATCGCAGCATGGGCACCGCCAAACCCGGCACGCCACCGGGCATTCAGGTTGCCTACGCGCCAGACCGTTCGCCGTTGCGCATCTCCACCTCGCAAGTGGTGGCGGTCGATGACGCCGGCGGCGCTGTGTCCATGACCACCACCATCGAGTCCGCGTTCGGCTCACACGTGATGGTTCAGGGTTTTCTGCTCAACAACGAAATGACCGACTTCTCGTTCATCCCTGAAGAGAACGGGCAGAAAGTCGCCAATCGCGTCGAACCCGGCAAACGCCCACGCTCCTCCATGGCTCCGACCCTGATCTTCGACCGCCAGAGCGGTGAATTCCTTGCCACCGTCGGTTCTCCCGGTGGTTCGCAAATCATCGAATACGTCGCCAAATCCACCATCGGCCTGCTCGACTGGAACCTCGATGCACAAGCCGCCATCAACCTGCCCAACTTCGGCAGCCGCAACGGCCCCACCGAACTCGAACGCGGCCAATTCAGCCCGGCGCTGATTCAAGCGTTGAAGGACAAAGGGCACACGGTGAATGAAATCGACATGACCAGCGGCACCCAGGCGATTGTTCGCGTGAAGGATGCGCAAGGGAAGGCATCACTGGCAGGTGGCGCGGATCCACGGCGTGAAGGGCAGGCGCTGGGGGATTGAACCGTACGCAGGGATGAGAAAGGGCTTACCGGTTGGTAGGCCCTTTTTTTGGAGAGCAGATCCACTTGAGCACTCTCGCGCATGATCACGCTTATCGAGGCCTACGAGGTAAAACAGTTTCCAGTCGACTTGCCGAATCCAATTGATGCAATCAAATTCCGCATGGAGCAATCCGGCCTGTCTGCTGCTGACCTTGCGCCAGCTATCGGCCGTACAAACCGTGTCTACGAAGTACTGAATGGCAAACGCGCATTAACGTTGCCGATGATCTGGAAGCTTCACGAACTGTTCGGAATACCAGCTCAAAGCCTGATCAAACCCGTCAAATGGTCACCAACTGATTAGCAAACTGTCCCACCGCGTTGACCACTTTCTGTGCGCCGTCCTGGATCTCGACAATCACCGTCCCCGCTTCCGCCGCCAGCGCCAGCCCCTGCTCGGCCTGAAGCTTGCCGTCAGTCATCAGGGCCACGGCATTGCGCGCCATGTCCTGGTTCTGACGCACCACGAGGACGATTTCGTCGGTGGCCTGGCTGGTGCGTGACGCCAATTGCCGGACCTCATCTGCCACCACGGCAAAACCCCGACCTTGTTCACCCGCGCGGGCCGCTTCGATGGCCGCATTGAGCGCCAGCAAGTTGGTCTGTTCAGCGATGCCGCTGATGGTCTTGACGATGGTGCCGATCACCAGCGATTGCTCGTTCAACGCCTCGATACCATCGCCAGCGGTTTGCATGTGCCTGGCCAGGTCACGCATCACATCGACTGCCTGGGTGACCACGGCATTGCCGCGCTGGGCACTCTGGTCGGTTTGCTGGGACGTGCTGTAGGCAATGTTGGCGGCTTCGGCGATGGCGTGTTCCTGATTGACCTGATCGGTGATGACCGTGGCGAATTTCACTACTTTGTACAGTTTGTTGTTGGCATCAACCACTGGGTTGTAGGAAGCCTCCAGCCAGACCATACGACCATGACTGTCGATCCGTTTGAAACGATCCGCCACGAATTCGCCCGCGTTCAGGCGACGCCAGAAATTCTGGTAATTGGGGCTGTTGTACTCTTCTGGCAAGCAAAAGGTGCGGTGATGTTTGCCTTTGATCTGCGCCAGGCTGTAACCCATACCCGACAGAAAACGGTCATTGGCCGTCAGCACGTTGCCATTGAGGTCGAACTCGATCACCGCGGTGGACCGGACCAATGCACCGATCAGGTTCTCGTGTTCGCGGGAGGATTCGATGGTGCGCGTCAGGTCGCTGGAGTAAATCGAGAAGTGTTTGATCCGCCCGCTCGCGCAGCGCACCGGCTGGAAGATCGAACGCAGCCAGGCTTCCTTCCCAGTGCCGCGCAACAGGCGCACGGTGCCGGCAAAGTGCTCGCCGCGGATCAATGCGTTCTTGAAGCGCAGCTGGAATTCGTCGTGTTTCAAATGATCGGGAACCAGGTCGTCAATGTGCCGGCCGATCAAGTCGTTGCTCTTGTAATGCATCTCATCGAGGAAGTTCTGATTGACCGACTTGACCCGCCCCTCACTGTCGAGGGTCAGCACCAGCATTTCGCTTTCCAGACTTTCCTTCACTTGCTGAAGGCTGGAGAGTTCTTCACGAAGAGCCGACAGCTCCTGCTTCAAGCGTTTATTGAACATGGGAAAGCACCGATGGACAGGGTAGAAAGCGACATGCAACCTAGCCATCGGCCTTGTAGATCTTTTCTGAAGAGCGCTTCAGCTTTGTCCTACAAAAATAAAATCCATCACCTTCTGCAATCCCGCCACTCAGGCAACCTCGGTCGCCGCGCAACGCCCGAGGCTGGGCATGCGCGCACCGAAATACGCTGCGCTACTCACGCCCACCGCCCCCATCACCGCACTGAACATCACACAGACCCATGGGCTCCACGGCATCAGACCGATCAGCAGCAACGGTGTGACACTCGCCCAGGCGGCGTAGGCAATGTTGTAGGTGAAGGAAATGCCTGACACACGAACTCGCGCCGGAAACAGGTTGACCATTACCGACGGCACCGCGCCCACCACGCCACAGCAAAGACCCGCAATCACGTAGGCGAGACCGATCCAGTCACCGCCCGTGATCAGACAACCGTAAAGCACGCCAATCCCCAGCGGCAGCAACAGGCTATAGAGCATCACCGTGCGCCAGGCGCCGATTCGGTCGACCAGCAACCCGGCGAATACGCAGCCAATGTTCAGAAAAACGATGCCCAACGCACTCAGGCCGAAGGTAAGACTGGCCGTCATGCCAAAGGCTTTCTGCATCATGGTCGGGGTGATGACCACGAACACCACCACCGCCGAAGTCAGCACACAGGTGAGGATCATGGCCGGCAGCATGGCCAGGCGATGCTCACGCAGAACTGTGCGCAACGGCAGCTCGGCCGCGGTTTCGCGCTGCGCCTGCATGGCCATGAACACTGGCGTTTCGTTGAGCCAGCGGCGCAACCAGACGCCAATCACGCCGAACACACCACCCAACAGGAACGGGTAGCGCCAGGCGTAATCGAGAATTTCCACCGGTGTGAACGCCTGCGCCAGAAAAGTCGCGGTCAACGCACCGATCAAGTAACCAAACGTCAGCCCCGCCTGCAAAAAGCCCAGGGCATAACCGCGATGACCCACCGGCGCATGCTCGGCGACAAACACCCAGGCACTCGGCACTTCGCCGCCCACCGCCGCCCCCTGAAGCACGCGCAGCACCAACAGCAGCAACGGTGCGAAATAGCCGATCTGGGCGTAGGTCGGCATGATCCCGATCAGCAGGCACGGCAGCGCCATCATCAGGATGCTCAGGCTGAAGACCTTCTTGCGTCCCAGTCGATCGGCGAAATGCGCCATCAGGATTCCGCCCAGCGGCCGCGCCAGATACCCGGTGACGAAGATCCCGAAACTCTGCAGCAACCGCAGCCATTCGGGCATTTCCGGTGGGAAGAACAGCTGGCTCAACGTCAGCGCGAAAAACACGAAAATGATGAAGTCGTAGATTTCCAGCGCCCCGCCAAGGGCCGCAAGCCCCAGGGTCTTGTAGTCCGAGCGGCTGAACGGCGCCGGGCGCGAATCGGTGTTGGCAGTCATGAAAAAGAACTCTGGCAGGCAAAAACCAAGGCGCTCATGGTCTACGCAAACGCGCCGACGGACAACCCGTTAGACCAAAGTCGCATAGCCGCAAATCAGCCCCGCAAAAATTGTCGGTGTGAATTAATGTTGCCGTCTGTCGGGACGGGCCGGTGCGGCCCGCATGACCACAACAAACATAAAAAATCCGAGGTACCCCCGTGGCCGCTGATATCGAAGATACCCGCTCTGCCCGTTTTGCCCTGCGCTGTTCAAGTTTCGCCGAACGCTGGTTCCCTGATTCCTGGGTGTTTGCGGCGCTGGCAGTGATTATTGTCGCCCTCGCCACCTTGGCCATGGGCGCCAAACCCACCGATGCCGCGATGGCGTTCGGCGATGGTTTCTGGAGCCTGATCCCGTTCACCATGCAAATGGCCTTCGTGGTGATTGGCGGCTACGTCGTCGCCAGTTCACCACCGGCGGTGAAGTTGATCGACCGCCTGGCGAAGATCCCGAAAAACGGCCGTTCCGCCGTGGCTTGGGTCGCGCTGATTTCCATGGTCGCATCGCTGCTGAACTGGGGCTTGTCGCTGGTGTTCGGCGGCTTGCTGGTACGCGCCCTCGCCCGCCGTACCGACCTGAAAATGGACTATCGTGCCGCAGGTGCCGCGGCCTATCTGGGCCTTGGCGCGGTATGGGCATTGGGCCTGTCGTCGTCCGCTGCGCAATTGCAGGCCAACCCGGCCAGCCTGCCGCCCTCGATCCTGTCGATCACCGGGGTGATTCCTTTCACGCAAACAATCTTCCTGTGGCAATCGGGCGTGATGCTGCTGGCGCTGATCGTCATCTCGCTGATCATCGCCTACGCCACCGCACCGGGTCCGAACACGGCCCGGGACGCCAAGGCCTGCGGCGTCGACCCGAGCTTCAACCTGCCGCCGCTGCAACCACGCACCCGTCCCGGCGAATGGCTGGAATACAGTCCGTTGTTGACCATTGTGCTGGTGCTGCTAGCGGGCGGTTGGCTGTTCCACGAATTTTCGACCAAACCGACGATCACTGCGATTTCCGGGCTGAACACCTATAACTTCCTGTTCATCATGCTCGGTGCCTTGCTGCACTGGCGCCCGCGCAGCTTCCTCGACGCGGTGTCCCGTGCGGTGCCGACCACCACCGGCGTGCTGATTCAGTTCCCGCTGTACGGCTCGATTGCCGCGTTGATGACGACGGTCAAAGGCGCCGATGCCCAGACCCTGGCCCATCACATCTCGACCTTTTTCGTCAGCATCGCGTCGCACGACACTTATGCGCTGCTGATGGGCGTGTATTCGGCGATCCTCGGTTTCTTCATCCCGTCCGGCGGCGGCAAGTGGATCATCGAAGCCCCCTACGTGATGCAAGTCGCCAACGACCTGAACTATCACCTGGGCTGGGCCGTGCAGATCTATAACGCTGCCGAAGCCCTGCCGAACCTGATCAACCCGTTCTACATGCTGCCGCTGCTGGGTGTGCTGGGGTTGAAGGCGCGGGACCTGATCGGCTTCTCGTTCGTGCAACTGCTGGTGCACACGCCGCTGGTGCTGTTTCTGTTGTGGGCACTGGGAACAACGCTGGCGTACACACCGCCGGTGATGCCTTAACAGCAAAAAAGGGGCCGATATCGCTATCGGCCCCTTTTTTTCACACCAGTTTTGACTCAGCTAACACCTACAGAAAGGCTTTACTGCGCATCAACCGGACGCAGGCGGTACTGCGGCGGCAGTTGCTCGAAGCCGCTGATGGTGGCGTTCAGGCTTTTCCAGCGACCGTCCTTGATCCCGTAGATGCAACCGTGGATCGACAGGCTCTGCCCACGGTGCCAGGCGTTCTGCACGATGCTGGTATGGCCGACGTTGGCCACTTGCTGGATCACGTTGAGCTCGCAGAGGCGGTCGACACGCTCCTCTTCGGTCGCGTACTTGGCCAGTTCTTCGCGTTTTTCGTAATACAGATCGCGGATCGAGCGCAGCCAGCCGTCGATCAGGCCCAACTGACGATCCTGCATCGAGGCACGCACGCCGCCGCAGCCATAGTGGCCGGTGACGAGGATGTGTTTGACCTTGAGCACGTCGACTGCGTACTGGATCACCGACAGGCAGTTCAGGTCGGTGTGCAACACCACGTTCGCCACGTTGCGGTGCACGAACAGGTCACCGGGCAGCATGCCCACAATCTCGTTCGCCGGCACGCGGGCATCGGAACAACCGATCCACAGGAATTCCGGGGTCTGCTGACGGGCCAGTTTGGCGAAGAAGTCAGGATCTTCCTCCTTGATCGCAGCGGCCCAACGCTCGTTGTTATCAATCAGATCTTGTAATTCGTTCATGCAATGAAGCCTCGTGAATGATGCGCTGCTTTGACAGACGACCGCCCGTCGAGGTCACGCGCGTATTGCAGATAAACCCTGATGCAAAACGTGGCGCTCCATGCCAGTGGAATTCTCATGAGCCCGACAGGTCCACCCTAGTAAGGCCCACAGTATGAGGAATTGCCATGACTGATTCACGACGTCCATACGATGCGGCGCAACCGCAACCCATTGATGATAACGAAGACCGCATGGGCTCGGTGCATGAACTGGATTTCGATGAGGAAGAACCCAGTGCAAAAATCGGTGACGAACTGCCCGAAAAAGAGCGCGAGCAGCTGATGCCGCGCCAGCGCTTGCGTGAAGCGGGCATGACCGGCGCCTCGACCGATGATCATGAGCCTACTGACGATGACATGAGCCCGGAAACGCTGATCCGTGAAGACGGTGCGCGAGATGGCCATGAGGCTGGCGAGGACAATCGCGCGGATTGGGACCTGAGCATTGTCGATGAAGACGACATCGGCGGCGGCAATGGCCTGGATGAAGCGGAGCTGGCGCGGCGCGATCCGATGGATGGCAAGCGCTGATTTTTTGTGGCGAGGGAGCTTGCTCCCGTTCGGCTGCGAAGCAGTCGCGAGAAATATTGCCTAAACCTCACAGGGGACCGCTTCGCGGCCCAGCGGGAGCAAGCTCCCTCGCCACAATGGTGATTCAATCCACCAAAGTACAGGCCATGACCACCGCATCTTCGCGCCCGCCCACCGCCGGGTAGTAATCCCGGCGACGGCCGATTTCGTTGAAGCCATACCGTTCATAAAGCCTGAACGCCGCGGTATTGCTGTCGCGCACTTCCAGAAAACACTCTCGGGCGTCGGCCTTGTAGGCAATCGACATCAGATGCTCCAGCAACGTCAGGCCCAGGCCACGGCCCTGGTTTTCCGGTTTGACGGTGATGTTCAGCAGATGCGCCTCATCAAGGATGATCTGCACCACACCGTGGCCCACCTGCTGCTGGCCCTCATACATCAACCAGATCTGATATTTGCCCAGGCCATCGAGAAAAATCCCGCGGGTCCAGGGATGGCTGTAAGCCGCGTATTCGATCTTCAGTACGGTTTCCATGTCCGCCTCGGTCATCGGGCGGAACGATACAGCGTCACTCATTCGATTCTTTCCAGCGCGCCATCAGCCGACGCATGGCTTGCCAGACATCAGCTTTACGCTGTGGCTCTTCCATTAATAACTCCAGGCCCGGCAGGGCCCAGACCGACCCCAGGCCTTCGACCTGGAGTTCGCGGTTGAACGACTCGGCATTGGTTTCGCCGGCAAAACGTACAGCGGGCAGGCCGATCAGCCATAAACAGACGCACGGCGCCTCTTCCATCCGCACCGAGAGAAACCCCTGCACAAAGTCACGGGCCGCTTCCGGTCCCTGATCCATCGTTCCTCGCACCAGCAGTGGCCAGCGTATCGGCTCGCCGACGATCTGCGGGCTGTCCGGCAGACCGGCGGCGCGCAGCATGTCTTTGAGCAGCAAATAAGCGGGATCGCGGGTCTGGAACGTTTCGCCTGTGGGTAACTCGACCAGCAGCAGGCAACGCCCGGCCCGCAGCAATTGCAGCGCGAAGCGCGGTGGCGGTACGACCGGCGCCTTGGCCACGACCGGTGCCGCTTCAGCCTCCTCCACCGGTTTGGCCCCGGTGCGCGTGCTCGCCGCCGATGGCCGCGGCACCTCGATCTTCACCCGCTCGGTCGCCTTGACCGCAGGCGCCACGGGCGTTTCAGCCACCGGAGCCGGCGCAACAGACGCGACGACAAGCGGCTCGGCGATCTCCAGCAGCTCGGGCCGCGACGGCGCGGCAAAGGGCAATTCGGTGCGCGGCAGCCAGTTGACCACCTGCATGGCGTTCAAATAAGCGCGACGGCGGGACTCGATAAGCAAAGGTCGGCCACTTGTGGATAACTAATAGTGCGCTGATTCTACCGCCGTTCGCACAAGATCGCCCGCTGTTGATCGATAGACTTTACCGATACAAAAAGCGACAGCTTGTCCCGAGAGTGAATCGCATCGCGCCCAATGCAGTACAATCGCGGCTTTTAATCGCCAACCAGCCGGCCATTCCGATGATCGAACCCAAGCGCGTCTTGCGCGCCCTCGCTGAACACTGGGCACTTCTGGAGCCACTGTGCGAGCACTTCGACCAAGGCACACTGAGCCTCAACGAATTGCGTTCACAGTTGGCCGCCCAGCAACTCGACAGTACGCCGCAGGACATCACCAGCCTGCTGGACGTGTGGATTCGCCTCGATATCCTGGTTCCCGTGGCGAAAAGCCCGAACCGGTTCGAGCTCAATGCGCAGATTCACGATTTCCTCGCCTACCTGCGCCGTGAACACCGTTTGGGCCTGTGCCTGGAGATCGAGGCCTATTTGCGCCACCTCGAACGCCTGGCCGGTTATATCCAGGACGCGTTCGATATCCGCGATGGCAACGACCTGGCGCGCCAGTTGCGCCTGCTCGACATGCGGGTGCGCGATGTACTGAAAAAACTCGATAACGACGAACAGGCGCTGGTGGCCGTCGCCGAAAGGGCGAAAACCAGCGACCGGCAGATTCCCTTGCGCCAGCGTTACGCTGAAGTCCTGGCGACCTGGGACGAATACGTCGAGCCGATGATTGATCTGGTGAACGCCGACGGCGCCTTCGAACAAGGCGTGCGCAAGGTCGAAACCGTGCTGCTGAAGATGCTCAGCGAGCAGCAACGTCTCGGCCACCTGGTCGACGATGACATGCTGCTGCGCACCCACGCGCGCATCCTCGAAATGCAGACCAGCGCCCAGTTGACCCTGCGTCATGCCCGCGAATTGCTGCTGCCGCTGCGTGAAGAAGCGCGTCGCCACAACGCCGTGACCCGTGGCGCCGCACTGGCCCTGTCGATGATCCGGCGCAAAGGCATCGACGCCGTACCGCATGCGGCCATGCCGATGTTCACGCGCCCGCAGAGCACTTTCCTCGGCAGCGCCAGTCAGGTCGAAGCCTACGTTTACGCCCTGGCCCGTTTCGAACCGAAACCGGCGCGTTTCCCAAAGGCCCACAAGACCCAGAAAGGCGAAGCGCCCCGCGCACCGCGCACGGTTCGGGAAATGCTCGAACGCTGCGAAGATGCCCTGCCGATGCCGGACCTGATGACCTGGCTGCTGGAGCAGGAACCGGACGGCGCCACCGACGAATTGCTGTACTGGTTCTCGCGCCTGTCCCGGGAAAAACGCTTCAAGCGCGAGCGCCTGGAACGTCGCGACTACTTCACACACGAGCACCAGGTCAGCCTGCGCTCCTTCGCCCTGCTCTCGGCTGGCGACACCGCCGTCGAGGATTCTGCGAGCACTCCCTATGCATCTTGATCTATCCGAACTGTCCCATCTGGCACCGATTTTTCGCGAGCTGTTCAAGGGTTATCACGTCAGCCGCCGCGATCCGGAACTGTACGCACAGTTGTCGAACTTTCAGGACCAATACCGCACGCTGTTCAAGGCCCTGGGCTTTGAACTGGTCTGCGATACCCGCGGTTTCTACTACTTCGTGCCGGACCTCGCCGCCGCTGCGGTGAACAAGACCGCCCAGCGTCTGGCCCTGTTCACCTTCATCCTCGTCGAACACCTGGCCGATCAGGGCCGCGACCCGATCACAGTGCTCGACGGTGGCAGCCTCGGCCGCGATGAATTGCCGTCGTTGCTGGATAAGTATCGCGACCTGTTCATCCAGGCTGAAGTGCAGACCGTCGAAGAACTCGAAGAAAAAATCATGCGCCGCATGACCCAACTCGGCTTCGCGGGCGAAGAAAACGGCATCTACCGTTTCCTGCCGCCCATGCACCGTTTCCTCGATGTGTGCCTGTCGGTTCAACAGGACCGAGATCTGGCGGCCAGCCTGCACAGCGTATTGCCGCTGCCGGTGCCGGTGCTGATCGATGAAGACAGCGACGAAAAACTGCTGCAGACCGACGATCCGCTCGACCTCAGTGAATTCGAAGGTGAAAGCGAAGAAGACGCGCTGGCCCGGGCCATCGCCGAAGAACAGGAGCTCGACGCATGAGCAAGGAACGTTACGGCATCCGCCGCTTTGCCCTTCTGAACACCGCCGGTTACAGCCTTGGTCTGTTCCCGCTGGAAGAACCGCTGTCGGTATACGGTGCGAACAACCTCGGCAAATCCGCCTCGATCAACGCCTTGCAGTTCCCGATCCTGGCGCGCATGTCGGACATGAGTTTCGGCAAGTACAGCCTGGAACAGTCCCGGCGCTTCTACTTCGCCTCGGACACCAGCTACATCCTCGTTGAAGTGAACCTGCCCCACGGCCCGCACGTGATCGGCGTGGTCGGGCGCGGCCCGGGTGGTGGTTTCGGTCACCAGTTCTTCGCTTACGCCGGCAAACTCGATTTGGCTCACTACCAAAAGAACGATACCTGCCTGCGTCAGAAAGAACTGTTCACCAACCTTGAGCGCGAAGGCCTGAAAGCCTACGAACTCAAGCCGGACGAACTGCGCCGTTTGCTGGTCGGCGGACACACGTCGATCCCGCTGGACCTGACGCTGATTCCGCTGCGCTCCACCAGCGAGCAAAGCCTGAAGACTTTCCGCGCGCTGTTCATCAACCTGCTGCACATGCGCGAAATCACTGCGGCCAAGCTTAAGCAATTGTTCCTCGATGCCTTCGAGCACAGCCTGCGCTCCGGTAGCGTCGATTACATTGCCGCGTGCGAAGAAGCCTTCCGCGATGTACGACGCATGGAGCAGGACTACAACTCGCTGGTTGCTGCCGGCCCATTGGTCGAAGCACTGGCCAACGGCGTCAAGCAACGCGACATTCTGCGCGGCAAATTGCACCGGATCTCTCCCCTGCTCGACTCCTTGCTCGGCACCTGGTCGGACTACGCCAGTGCGCGCAAGGAAGAACTGACCATTCAGTCCGAACACTACCGCAACGAGCAGGACGCCCTGCAAAACGATCAGCGCGGCGGCACTCAGGAGCTGATGCGCCTGGAACGGGAAATCACCGGCATCCAGCGCTGGCTCGGCGAACTGTCGGTGCTCAAGCATCGCTTTGCCCTGGTCGATGACGTCAAGGTGCTGGAACAGCAACTGCTGGCCGCCAAGGACGCTCACGACGAACTGGCCGGTGCATTGGCACAGTCCCGTCAGTTCAGCGCCGAAGACCTCGAAGAGCGTCTGCGCGACCTGGAAAAGCGCTTGAAGTCGGTCAAACAGCAACTCGATCACGCCGACAACAACAGCTACGCCCGCCTGCGTGAAGAGTTCTCGCAGCAAGACGTCGAGCGTCTAATGCGCTTGTTCAACAGCGCGCTGTTCAGCCTGCCATTGGGCGAACACGGCATCACCCTCGACGAGAACGGCGACTGGGTGAAGTCCGTGGAACTGATCCTCGACGGCTTCAAAGGTGAGCGTTTCGAAGTACCGGGGCTGTCCATCGACATCTCGAACATCGAACCGCCAGCCTTGCAAGCCCTGGCGGACCGTGCCGCACTGCGCGATCAGAAAGAGCGTCTGGACAAAGAACTCAAGCAACTCAAGACCCAGCAAGCCGTCGCCGCCGACCGCGCTGCGAGCAAGACCCAGACCGAAGCGCTGTACCAGCAAGTGCTGGATGCGCAGAAGGCGTTGGAAGACTTCCGTCGCGCGCAAACACTGAGCGCCGAGGAAGGTGACAAGCTCGAACAACTGGCGCAAATGGAAGCCGCGCAGGACGAACTGAAGCGTTCCAGTGACGCCTTCACCGAACGCGTCCAGCAACTGTCGGCCAAGCTGCAATTGGTCGGCCGGCAGATCGGCGACATGGAAGCCAAGCAACGCACCCTCGACGACGCCCTGCGTCGCCGTCAGCTGTTGCCGGCGGATCTGCCGTTCGGCACACCGTTCATGGACCCGATCGACGATTCGATGGACAACCTGCTGCCGTTGCTCAACGACTATCAGGACAGCTGGCAAGGCCTGCTGCGCGCCGACGGCCAGATCGAAGCGCTGTACGCTCAGGTGCGCCTCAAGGGCGTGGCCAAGTTCGACAGCGAAGACGACATGGAGCGCCGTCTGTCTCTGTTGATCAACGCTTACGCGCACCGCACCGACGAAGCCCTGACCCTCGGCAAGGCACGCCGTGCCGCCGTGACGGACATCGCCCGGACCCTGCGCAACATCCGCAGCGACTACGACAGCCTTGAGCACCAACTGGCGCTGTTTAACCGCGAGATCAACAAGCGTCAGGTGTCCAACCTGCAAAGCTTCCGCATCGTCCTCGCGCCGAACAAGGAAGCGCTCAAGCACATCGACCAGATCATCCACAGTGCCGGTCAGTACGAAGAAGGTGAAACCCTGTCCGTCTTCGACCTCAGCCAAAGCGCCGAGCAGGACAACAAGAACGAAGAGGCCAAGGAATACCTGGCGCGTCTCGTGGCCGCCAATCACAACCAGCTCGGTCTCAAGGATCTGTTTGAACTGGCGTTCGAAATCACCAAGGTCAACGGTCAGCCGGTGATCCACACCGACATCGACGGCGCCGCGTCCAACGGCACCACGATGACCATCAAGGCGCTGACCAACATGTACTTGTTGCTGCACTTGATGGACCGTGACCTCGCCGGCCGCGTGCGTCTGCCGTACTACCTCGATGAGGCAGCAGACATCGACGAGAAGAACCAGGCCGCCCTGCTGGAAACCAGCCTGCAACTGGGCTTCGTGCCGATCCTGGCGAGCGTGAAGCCGCAAGTCTGTGCCAGTGTCGCCATCGACCTGGAAGGCGGTAGCGGCCCGGCCGGCATCTACATCGATGAGGCAGACTGGAAGTACATTCGTCGTCACGATCAAGTGAAGGCAACGGTCAATGAGCAAGCGAATGAACCGGAGCTGGATGCAGTCTGAGGCTTGAATCGAAGGCAGTAAAAAGGCCGCGATCCATTTTGGATCGCGGCCTTTTTCATGGGTATCTTTTAACGGTATCGGTGACCTTTAAGGCCCTATCGCGAGCAAGCTCGCTCCTACAGGATTTGCGGTGAAACAAACACCACTGGATCTTGTGGGAGCGAGCTCGCTCGAGATGGCGTCATTACAGACGCCCTATCCATTTCCTGTCATTTACCCAGTCTGATCTTCGGCGCCCAGGTCAGCCATTCGTCTTCGAACTTGTCAAACAGCGCGAACGTTTGCTCGGGCAGTGCCTGATTGCCCATGTTCTCGCCGTCTGGCGTGGCAAAGGCAACACCGCCCTGAATGATCGTTTCCAGGGATTCAGTGCGCACCGTAGCGCCTCTGAACAGGCCGACATCGAAGTCAAATCCACTGGTGTTCCAGAAGCGCGTACCCGTGCGTACCAACGGCGCGTACTTCGGTTCGATCAGGATACGGATCAACACACGATCAGCGGTTTGGCCCAACTCATATCCGACCACTTTGCCTACAGTGATTTCACGGTAGGTGACCGGCACACCGGCCTTGAGGGATCCACGGCGCGGGGCGCTCAACACCAGGCTCAAACCGGCTTCCTGTTTGGCAGTTTCAGGTGGAGTGGGCAGTGCCACGAAGGTCTTCTGCGGTCCAAGATTCTTGGCAGCAGGCTGTACTTCAATGTATTGCCCGGTCACCAGTGTCTCTAGGTTGGACGTCTTGATCAGTCCCAGTTCAGGCTTGACCACCCAGAACTGACTACCAACCCGAGCGATGCGCTCCGGCACTTCAGTGATACGAGCGGTCAGCAGCACTGACTGCAAATCATCACTCAGGTCGACATCTTCAATCTTGCCGACATCCAGGCCTTTGAAGCGAATCGGCGTGCCGGTACGCAAACCATCAGCGCGTTCCACTTTGATCGTGACGACCTCCCCCTTCTGTGTGGCGTCTTCATGATTGGGGAATAGACGGAAACGAGGAATACGTTTCTGCAATGGCGCCTTGGCTTCCGGCGTCTCGAAAGCGATACCGCCAGCCATCAGACTCTGTAGCGACTCACTTTTAACCTCAACCCCATTCAGCCCGCCCTTGAGCGTAATACCGCTGGCATTCCAGAAGCGTGTCGAGCCGTTGACCAGTTCCTCGTATTCCTTCTCGATGTGCACACCAATAATCAGCTGCTTTTTGGTTCTCGAGAACTGGTAGCTCTGGACCGAACCGACCTTGACCTGCTTGTAGAGAACCGGGCTACCGACTTCCAGCGAGCCGAGGTTTTCGGTGAACAACACGAGGTGCAAGCCAGGTGCGCGCAGATCCAGTGGCGGCGCCTTGGGCCGCGCGACGAATTCGCGTTGCGGAGCTGCGCCCTTGTCACCAGGACGCACAGCGATGTAGTTACCTTTGACCAGTGCTTCCAGGCCGGTAATCCCCGCCAGGGAAATCGACGGTTTGACCACCCAGAATTGCGTGCCGTCCACCAGGTAATCTTCGGCCAACGGATCCATCGTCAATTCGGCGGTAGCCCCGGACAGATCAGGATCAACCTTCAGTGCCTTGAGATTGCCAACCTGGATGCCTTTGTACATCACCGGCGTACGACCGGCCTGCAGGCCGTCGAAATCGGTGAGCTTGACCTTGATTCGAATACCAGCCGCTGCCGCATCGAAGTCTTCAAAGAGTCTGAATGGCAGACTCGGATCGGTGGGCGGGCTGTCCTTGCGGTTCTCCGGCGTTGCGAACGCAATACCACCGGCGACGATACTGGCCAAGGATTCACTGCGTATCTTCACGCCCGACAGGCTGGCATCGATGCTGACGCCACTGGCGTTCCAGAAACGGGTGTGTTTGCGCACCAGTTTGGCGTAGGTCGGCTCAATGAATACCTTGAGCTCAACGGTGCTCTGGTCTTCAGAAAGGATATAGCTCTTGATCTCCCCAACCTTGATCTGCTTGTAGAACACCGGGCTGCCACGGTTCAACGAACCCAGGCGATCAGCCTTGATGGTCAGATGCAGGCCGGGCTGCGCATCAGAGAGCGGCGGTTCCTCTGCCAGAGCCTTGAACTTGCGGATCGACTCGCCCTCTCCCGGACTGACCGCAACATAGTTACCCGAAACCAGCGTTTCCAGACCCGTGATACCGGCCAGGGTCACACTCGGTTTGATCAGCCAGAAACGGGTGCCAGTACGCAGATACTGTTCCACATCCTTGTTCATTTCGACGCTGGCGATCACACCCTTCGAGTTGCCCTCGTCATCGAGCTTGAGACTTTTGACCTTACCGACCGACATGCCTTTATAGACAACCTCAGTCTTGTTGGCCTGAATGCCCTCTCCACTTTCAAAGCGCACCTGAATCATGATGCCGGTTTCGTTATAGGCACGCCAACCGAGCCAGCCGCCAATGATCAAGGCAATCAAAGGCAATACCCAGATGGCAGACCAGTTCGAGGCCGGTCGGGTTTTCGCTACAGGCAAATCACTCATGGTCGTCGTCCGACTCCGTGTTATCCCAAATCAGTCGGGGATCAAAAGTTACCGCGGCAAGCATCGTCAAAATCACCACACTGGCGAAAGCGACTGCGCCAAGATTGGCTTCGATACTGGCAAGCCTCCCGAAATTCACGACCGCCACCAGGATGGCGATCACAAAGATATCAAGCATCGACCAGCGGCCGATGAATTCAATAAAGCGGTACATCCAGATGCGCTGACGCGCTGAAAGTGGTTGGCGGCGCTGCACGGAAAACAGCAGCAACGCGATCCCCACCAGCTTGAACGTGGGCACCACAATACTGGCGATAAACACCACGGCGGCAATAGGGACCATGCCGTAGTGCACCAAATCGATTACCCCCGCCATGATCGTACTGGGAGCACCTTTGCCCAAAGAGTTGATGGTCATGATCGGCAACAGATTGGCCGGTATGTAAAGAATGGCGGCGGTGATCAGCAAAGCCCAGGTCCGCACCAGACTGTTGGGGGTGCGGGCATGCACCAACGCTCCGCAGCGCGTACAGACCTGCTCATCGGTATCAGCTTCCTGCCTGTTCAATTCATGACATTCTTTGCAAATCAGAATGCCTGCATCAATCGCCCGCATGGGCATCCTCTCCTGATAACGCTTGCCAGATCTGGTGAGGCGACATGACGACCTCCAGCCAGACCTGAACCAGCAACAAACCTATGAAGCACGCCAACCCCAGGCCTATGGTGATTGCTGCCATATCTGCCAGTTTTACGATCGCAACCAATACGCCCATGAGGTAAACCTCAAGCATCCCCCATTCGCGTATGTGGTGATAAATGCGATAGAGCAACAAGCCGTAGCTACGTCCGATATCGAAACGGATACTCAACAATACGACCAATTGGCACAGCAGCTTGAGCAGCGGGATGCCCATGCTGCACAGGAACACAATCACTGAAACGCTTTGCATCCCCGTATCAAAAAGCGCAACAACCCCACTCCAGACGGTGTCATTCGACGATTGCCCGAGGAGATTGAGCTGCATGATGGGTAAAAAGTTCGCCGGGATGTACAACAGCAGAGCGGTAAATACCAACGCGAGACTACGCTGCACGACGTTGTGCCGATGGGCGTAAAGCTCGTAGCCACAGCGCGGGCACAGGGCTTTTTCGCCATGGGCAAGATCGGGCTTACGCATTAGCAGGTCGCACTCATGACAGGCGACCAGATTTTCCAGTGGTAATTCTGACAGCCCTTTGGCGTCAACCGAATCCGGCATAAGTGCTCTGACTCTGAAAAAGTTGGACCTATTCTAGTGTTCTGGGGCGAAAATAACTGAGCAATTTGTGCTTGATTGATCTCGTCTTTTTCTACGCCCAAAACAAAACCCCAACTGCTTTCGCAATTGGGGTTTCGGAATTTAATCTTGACGATGACCTACTCTCACATGGGGAAACCCCACACTACCATCGGCGATGCATCGTTTCACTGCTGAGTTCGGGATGGGATCAGGTGGTTCCA
>NZ_FYDO01000013.1 GCF_900187615.1 Pseudomonas sp. Irchel s3f7
GGGCTGGAGCACAATCTACGTCACAGGCATAAAGCCTAAGGAGCTGCACGGCTTCCAGAACCCTCCCTCGATGATCAGTCGAGAACTATCGCTCCTGATGGAGCGATAGTCGAGATACAAGGAGCTGCCGAAGGCTGCGATCTTGGCGATTTCGTTTTTGTTTAACGGTTATATAAATAATCTTATCAATGCTATTTGGAGATAAGAGAGCCCATTTATGGCTTGCCATTACGCTCGTATCCAATGCATTCGAAGAATATTTTTAATGCCGGTTACGCATACCTGGTCGAGAGGCCCGGAAGCATTGATATAGATCGTAATGATCTAAAAATGTGAATTATTAGTATTTTAGTGTGTGGTTCATATCAGCCTAGTTTCAGCTCCTCAACGCCCGTTGCCCCAAGGAGCTGCACCCATGAACCTTCCTTTCAAACGCGTTATCAGCCTTTTCGCCGCACCGGCCCTGGCGGGTTTACTGGCCTTCACGGCCAATGCCGGCGAACTCAAGGAAATCCGCATCGCCGTGCCGGACCTCAGCGCCGGTACCCAGCACAGCGGGGGTGGAGTCGTGGACGTTTTGCGAGATCAACAGATCTTCGAAAAGGCCTTCGCCGAACAGGGCATCAAGATTCAATGGAGCTTCTTCAAAGGCGCGGGACCGGTGATCAACGAGGCGTTCGCCAACGGCCAGGTGGATCTGGCGTACCTCGGTGATCTGGCGGCCATCATCGGCAAGTCCAATGGTCTGGACACCCGGTTGCTCAGTGCGACCGCTCGGGACGTGAAGCACTATCTGGGCGTGGTGCCGGGGTCGGGGATCAAGACCCTGCAAGACCTCAAAGGCAAACGTGTGGCGATTTTTCGTGGCACCGCCAGCCAGCTGTCGTTTGATGCGGCGCTGGCCAGTCAGGGCTTGAGCGAGAAAGACGTGAAAGTCATCAACCTCGATTTCAATGCAGCAGTCGCGGCACTGGCGGCGAAGCAGATCGATGCGTCCTGGAGCGGTTCGGGCCTGACGGCGCTGCAAGCCAAAGGCCTGGCGGAACTGCCGCTGAACACCAAGGACCTCGGCGGTGCCGGCAGTGTGCAGGCGGTTTTGTTGGGCACCGGGAAGTTTGTCGATGCACATCCTGAGGTCGTGGCGAAACTGCTCAAGGCTCAACAGCAAGCGGTGGAGTGGCTGACCCAGGACAGCAACAAGGATGCCTACATTCAGTTGGTCTCGGGATTGGCGAGTTATCCACCGGTCATTCTTTCTCAGGACTTGAAGGATCAGAAACTGAGCGAGGTTTTCCAGTCGTCGCTCGATCCGGTGTTCCTCGGCAAATTGCAGGATTCGGTGGATTTGGCTTCGCAGCAGAAGTTGATTCGCAAGCCGTTCAAGGTCAGTGATTGGGTGGCGCCGGAGCTGGCGGCGGCCAAGCTCTGAATCTTTAGCGCCCATTCGGCCGCTTTCGCTGGCAAGCCAGCTCCCACAGGTGTTTCTGGTGTTCACAAAATTTGCGCTCACTGGAGCTCCCTGTAGGAGCTGGCTTGCCAGCGATGAGGCCCTAAACCGCAACAGCCATCTGCTGCCGATCCACCGCCACCAACGTCTCAATCATCGCCCGCGCCGCCGGCGACAACCGGAACCCGGAGCGGCTGACGATCCCGCAACGCGCATTCATGCTCTCAATGTTCTGCGGCAGATTGCGCCAGTGCAGCAACACCAGTGAACCCTGGGCAATGTCCTCGACAAACGCCTCTTCGGTGCCCACGCCAATCGCATTCGATTGCAGCACGATTTTCACCAGTGCCGGGAAATGCTCGGTCTCGATGCTCGGGGAAAAATCCACCCGCCCACTGAGGTTCGCCAGCAACTTGCGAATGCCCGGCGGGATCATCGTGGCCGCCAGCGGATAGTCGAACATGTCGTTGGTCGACAGGCTCTCCTTGGCCAGCAGCGGATGCCCCGGCCGGCAGAAAAACACCCCGCGCTTGGGCGTCAGTGCCTGGGTCTGGAAGTTCGGGTCGGACTCGAAATGGCGGATGTCGGCGATGAAGAATTCGATCTCCTCGCGGCTTAGGGCACGGCTGAGTTTTTCCCAGTTATCCACCTCAAAACAGGTGCGCACTTTCGGGTGTGCATTGATGAACTGCGCCACGGCATCCGGTACCAGTTTGACTGCCGGCGCCGGGCCGCAACCGAAGCGCAGTTCGCCGGCATCGAGCTTGGTCATCTGCGTCACTTCAGCGCTGAGCAGCGCCGCGCCTTGCACCAGGCTGCGGGCGTGTTGCAGCACCATCAAGCCTTCGGGCGTGGGTCGCAAATCCTTGTTGCCACGGTCCACCAGGACGCAGCCGAATTCGTGTTCAAGCCCTTGAATGGCGCGGCTGAAAGCGGGCTGTGTAATGCCCATGGCCTCGGCGGCCCGAACAAAACTGCGGTGTTCGTCGAGGGCGATGAAGTAACGCAACTGGCGAAGATCCATATGCTTTTCCGGCATCCTAAAAATAGCTCGAAGGCATTTGCGACGAGGGTTGACTGAGGTTTTAAATGCAACCTCTTATTCCGTCAACGAAGCATGTAGTTATCTATTAGATCTAAATAGAATATAGATAGAGCAGTGTTTCGCGGCCGGTCAACCGCAAGCAGTCCGATGAGGGTCTACCCATGAGCAATGCCGCTTTAGCTGTAAAACCCGCTGTTCACGCGCTGGAAATCCATCCGGTGGCCGGCCGCATCGGCGCCGAAATTCGTGGCGTACACCTGTCGGGCGAACTGGATGCCGCCACGGTAGAAGCCATTCAACAGGCGCTGCAGCAATACAAAGTGATCTTCTTCCGCGAGCAGACCCAGCTCGACGATCAGCGCCAGGAGGCGTTCGCCCACTTGCTCGGCGAGCCGGTGGCGCATCCGACCGTACCGGTGCGTGAAGGCACGCGTTTTCTGCTCGAGTTGGACGGCGCTGAAGGCCAGCGCGCCAGCTCCTGGCACACCGACGTGACCTTCGTCGAGGCCTACCCGAAAGCGTCGATCCTGCGCTCGGTGGTCGCCCCGGCTTTCGGCGGCGACACCCTGTGGGCCAACACCGCCACCGCCTATGACGGGTTGTCGGCGGAGCTGCGGGAGCTGGCCGACAAACTGGTCGCCGTGCACAGCAACGAATACGACTACGCGGGGGGCAAGCCAGACGTCTCGGCCGAGAAGCTGGAGCGCTATCGCAAGGTCTTCACCTCGACCGTCTACGAGACCGAGCACCCGGTGGTCCGCGTGCACCCGATCAGCGGCGAGAAAAGCCTGTTGCTGGGGCATTTCGTCAAACGCATCAAGGGTTATTCACAAGCCGATTCGGCGCACCTGTTCGGGCTGCTGCAAAGCCATGTGATCCGCCAGGAAAACATCGTGCGCTGGCGCTGGCAGGCCGGTGATGTGGCGATCTGGGACAACCGCTCCACCCAGCATTACGCGGTGGATGACTACGGGACCCAGGCGCGCATCGTGCGCCGCGTAACGCTCAAGGGTGAAGTGGCGGTGGGAGTGAATGGGCAGGTCAGCCAGACCGTGAAAGGGCCGGATATCGGCGGCGTCTGAGCTGACGCTATCGCCAGCGGGCTGGCTCCCACAGGGGATTTGTGGCGTACACAAAAACAATGTGGGAGCCAGCCTGGCAAGCAATACAGAATTTCTTTTGATCGGGAACCCCGCCTTATGAGTCCGTTGCACTTCGCCTCAACCTCGTCACCCCAACGGCTCAAACGCCTGCCACTCGCACTGTTGCTGGCTGGCAGCGCCAGTTGGACCCAAGGCTACGCAGCCGACAGCGCCACCCCTGAAACCACCCCGAAAAAATCCGCCACGGCTGACAGCGCACAACTGGAAACCGTGACGGTCACCACTCGCCGCCGTGAGGAAAGCTCGCAGGATGTACCAACGCCAATGAGCGTGGTCAGCGGCCAGAATCTGGAAGCCCAGCGGGTCTATCGCATCCAGGATTTGCAGCAACTGGTGCCCAGCGTCAACGTCGCCTACATGCATGCGCGTCAGTCCAGCGTGTCGATCCGCGGGTTGGGCAATAACCCGGCCAGCGATGGCCTGGAAGGCAGTGTCGGCCTGTACATCGACAACGTTTATCTCGGTCGGCCAGGCATGGCCGTGTTCGACCTGATGGACATCGAACAGCTCGAAGTGCTGCGCGGTCCGCAAGGCACTTTGTTCGGTAAAAACACCACGGCCGGCGTGATCAACATCAGCACCCGCGCACCGACGTTCACCCCGGAGCGCAGCATCGAAACGTCGGTGGGCGAAGACGGCTACTTCCAGACCAAGGGCACGATTTCCGGCCCGTTGAATGACGAACTGGCGGGACGTTTTTCCGCGTATCGCACCCGCAGCGACGGCGACATCAAGAACGAATACGACGGCAACGAGTTGAACGGTGGCTCGCGCGAAGGCTTCCGAGGGCAGTTGCTGTTCAAGCCCAACGAGGCGTTCAACCTGCGTTGGATCGGTGACTACAACGAGGAAGATTCCAGTGCTGGCACCCGCGTGTTGTACAACACCGGCCCGACCATCAATGGCACCAACCTTTATCAGGCGCGGGCCAACGCAGCGGGCGCGACACTGGTCGATGGCACGCACCGCAAGGTCAACCTGAACAACGAACAGCACGTCACCGTGCATCAGGGCGGCACGTCGGTCGAGGCCAACTGGGCGTTGCCAAGTGACTTCACCCTGACCTCGATCAGCTCCTATCGCTGGTGGAATTTCACCCCGCGCAATGACGACGGCCTGAACGTATCCGCCTTCTACAACGCCGGCGTTTCGGTGGAGGATAAGCAGTACTCCCAGGAGTTTCGCCTGGCATCGCCCTCGGGCGGTTTCTTCGACTACGTGGTCGGTGCCTACTACTTCGGCTCCGACCTGGACAATAAATCCTTCAC
Source organism: Pseudomonas sp. Irchel s3f7 (assembly GCF_900187615.1). Taxonomy (GTDB): domain Bacteria; phylum Pseudomonadota; class Gammaproteobacteria; order Pseudomonadales; family Pseudomonadaceae; genus Aquipseudomonas. Next base: position 4,924 of record NZ_FYDO01000013.1, read on the forward strand.
CTATTACGGACCGCAAGCGGACATCTGGAGCGGCACGCCCAATGGCGCGCTCAACAACATCAACAGTGTCGGCAACGGGCACATCAAAACCGACAGCTTTGCGCTGTTCGCCCAAGGCACCTGGCATCTCACCGAACGTCTGGATTTCACCGCCGGGGTACGCGGTACCTATGAAGAGAAAAATGCCTGGGTCACCCGTGATGCACCTGTGGGGGGCGTGGCCGTCGCAGGCGCGGCGGCCGCAGCCAGACGTGGTCGTGCCGGTGTTTACGATTCCGGCGATCTGAATCAGTACAGCTCCAGCCCTTCGGGTTTGTTGAACCTCAGCTACCGACTCACCGACGACCTGCTGACCTACGCCACGCTGTCCCACGGCGAGAAATCCGGCGGGGTCAACCTGGCCGTGGGCACGGCGCCGGTGGCCGGTGCGGACTCGTTGCTGATCGGCACCGAGCGCGCCAACAACGCCGAGCTCGGTTTCAAGAGCACGCTCTGGGACCGTCGCCTGCAACTCAACGCCAACGTGTTCTGGACCCAGGTCAACGGCTACCAGACCAACGCCTACGACGACGCCAACCGCGTGCAATACCTGACCAACGCCGGTTCCGTGCGCTCGCGTGGTGTGGAATTCGAAAGCACCCTGATTCCGTTGCGCGGCCTGACGTTGAACTTCAACGGTTCGTACAACGACGTCAGCTACCTCTCGTACAAGGACGCACCGTGCCCGCCGGAAGTCAGCCTGGCGCCAGGGGCTCCAGCGTCTTGCGATCTCACCGGGCATCAAGTGGTCGGCGCTTCGAAATGGATCGGCAACGCCAACGGCGAATACAAATGGAACCTGAGCAACGGCTTCGAAGAGTACGTCACCGGCAGTTACGCCTTCCGCTCCAAAGCGGTGGGCACGGTGGAGGATTCCGACTACGGGCAGATCCCGAGTTATGCGGTGGTCAACCTGTCCACAGGCCTGCGCGGTGACTTCAAACAGGGTCAATGGGACGTGTCGCTGTGGCTGAAAAACGCCTTCGACAAAACCTACTACACGACGCTGTGGACGGCTGCCAACGGTGGTTACGAAGGCCTGCTGGGCACGCCGCGCACGTTGGGTGTGACCGGTCGATACGACTTCTGACGGCGAAACACCATGCCTTGGAGGAATACTTTTAATGCAGACAAGGCATTGGTTTTTCGCCTTCGGGCCAGAGCCCTTGAACGACGGGGGCTGGCGCTGGAACGACATTCTCAATATTCGATATCGATCTAACCATAACTTTAAAGATTACTTTAAGAGCTAAGCGATCCGGCCAATGATGGGTTCACCGAGGCGTCGTCGGGGGATGTACAGCACGACGTTTCGGTGATTCGCAAAGAGACCGCAGGGAGTCAAGCAATGGGCAATGTTCAGACCGCCGCCAGTGCACACGAAGTGTTGTGGCGCCAGGCACAGGGTGGCGAGTTGGTCGACCTCGGTCGGCCGCACCGTGTGCCCCTGGGTCAGTTGCGTTTGCAACGTGCACCGAAGGGAATCCTGAGTCGTCGGGAAACGATCCTGCTGGGCGTGCTGGCGTTGCTGGTGCATGGCGCGGTGATCTATTGGGTCAATCAGCAGCCGACCCCGGCATTGCCGATCGTGCCGCCGGAAATTCCGCCGATGACCATTGAGTTCTCGCGTCCGGCGCCGCCCGTGGTCGAGCCACCGCCGCCGCAACCGGTTCAGCCAGTGGTCGAACCGCCGCCACCCGTGCAGGACGAACTGGCCGTAAAACCGCCACCGCCCAAACCGGTGCCCAAACCGAAACCTGTTGCCAAACCGATCGCAAAACCGGCCCCGAAAGCCGCAGAGCAACCTCCGGCGCCGCCGCAACCGGCAGCACCCGTTGCGGCCCCGGCGCCACCGGCTCCGCCCGCACCGGCGCCCGTGACACCGGCCTCCGCGAGCGCGGGCTACCTGAAAAATCCGGCGCCGGAATATCCGTCGCTGGCCCAGCGTCGCGGTTGGGAAGGCACGGTGTTGCTGCGGGTGCATGTACTGGCCAGCGGTAAACCTGGCGAGATCCAGATTCAGAAAAGCAGCGGCCGCGATGCCCTCGACGAAGCGGCCTTGAGCGCGGTGAAACGCTGGAGTTTTGTGCCGGCCAAGCAGGGTGATGTTGCTCAGGACGGCTGGGTCAGCGTGCCCATCGATTTCAAGATTCATTAAACCGAAACCAAATTCGCGCGAAACGTTTACACGAGGACTTCACCATGACGTTACTGGCATCTCCACTTGAATCCATCGAAAGCGCGGTGATCTGGCTGCTGGTGGTTTTTTCCGTCGCGACCTGGGGCTTGGCATTGCTCAAGGGTGTGCAGTTCGGTCGCCTCAAGGCGCAGGATCGCAGGTTTCATAAACAGTTCTGGGCGGCGTCGAGTCTCGATTCGGCCGCCGAGTTGAGCGAGACCCATCCCGGCGCTGCGGCGCGGGTGGCTCAGGCCGGTTATGCCGCGATCCAGGTCGGCGAGGCGCCGCAAGCAGCGGATCTGAGCCAGGCGATCAATCACCAGGACCGTCTGGAGCGAGCGTTGCGTCAGCAGATCGTGCGTGAGCGCCGGTCACTGGAAACCGGGCTGGCGGTGGTCGCGAGTATTGGCAGTACCTCGCCGTTCATTGGTTTGTTCGGCACGGTGTGGGGAATCATGGAGGCGTTGAAAGGCATCAGTGCAGCGGGTTCGGCGAGCCTGGAAACGGTGGCCGGACCGATTGGTGCGGCGCTGGTTGCTACGGGCGTAGGGATCGCCGTCGCAGTGCCCGCAGTGCTGGTTTACAACTACTTTTTACGGCGTCTGAAACTGACGGCGGCGGACCTGGATGACTTTGCCCATGACTTCTACAGCCTGGCGCAGAAGAGTTCGTTCCGCGTGTTGATTCACCCGACGGCGCACAAGGTTGTGGCCCAGGGCGGCGCGCAGAAAGTGAAGGAGGCGTCCTGATATGGCCTTCTCCACGCAAGACAGTGATGAGGTGCTGAGTGAGATCAACGTAACGCCGTTGGTGGATGTGATGCTGGTGCTGCTGGTGGTGTTCATCGTCACCGCGCCGCTGCTGACCAACGCGATACCGATCAACCTGCCCAAGACCGAGGCGGTGGCACCGGTCGAACAGAAGGATCCGTTGGTGGTGAGCATCGACGGCGCCGGCAAGCTGTTTATCAACAAGGATGAAATCCAGCCCGACTTGCTGGAGTTCAACCTCCAGGCGGCCAAGGCCAAAGACCCGGACGTGCGCGTGCAATTGCAGGCCGATGATGGGGTGAATTACGGCGAAGTGGCGCGGGCCATGGCGTCGATCGAGCGGGCAGGGATTACCAAGCTGTCGGTGATTACCGCGCGTTAACAGAATTTTGCTTTCCGGGGCCGTCTCCTTGGCAGGGTGCGGCCCCTTTTTTATGTCCGGCAAACTCTGTAGGCGCTGGCTTGCCGGCGCTGGCGTCCTTCCAGCCGGTAAATTGCTGCCTGACCTACCGCATTCGCTAGCAAGCCAGCTCCTACAAATCATTAATCTAATATTCCTTTAAGATCTTAATAAATAGCTTCTTATTCCTTAACGAATATAACTCTCCTCCCTATACTCGACCGGGAACAGACACGCAGCAGGAGAGCTCCCCCATGCGCAACGAATCCATTCGCTACCTGATTGTGCCGGGCTGGCAAGGATCGCCAGACGATCATTGGCAAAGCCACTGGCAAAACAGCCTGCCGAACAGTGCGCGGGTGGAGCAGGCCGACTGGCTGACGCCGCGTCGTGAAGACTGGGTGGCGGCTTTGGCCGAGGCGATTGCTGCCGACAGCACGCCGGTGATTCTGATCGCCCACAGCCTGGGTTGCATCACCGTCGCGCACTGGGCGGCGACAGCGCCAGTGCAATTTCTGCGTCAGGTACGTGGGGCGTTACTGGTTGCACCGGCGGACGTCGAACGCCCGGCCTGCGCACCGGCCTTGCGCAATTTCGCGCCGATTCCAACCGATCTGCTGCCCTTCCCGAGCCAGGTCGTCAGCTCCGACAACGACAGCGCCGTCAGCGCGCCGCGCGCGCTGGAACTGGCACGCAACTGGGGCGCCGAGGCGGGGATTCTGGCAGGGGCGGGGCACATCAACGTCAAGTCCGGCCACCAGCGTTGGGAGCAGGGGTTTGCCTATCTGTATCGCCTGCAAAACCGCATGGAACATCACGCTCTGCGCCGCGCTTGAGTCTTTCTTTTCATTGAATCGCCCCCGTCTCCCGGCGGTTTTGGGCGGGAGTCTGCCATGAGTTTTGAAACGTTCGGTCAGCCCTTGCTGACCTTTCCCGATGCAGAAAAAAGTCCCCTGAGCATTCGCGCCAAGGCGCTGGTGTTCGTCGATCCACGTTCCCGCCAACTGCGCGAGGACCTGGAGCAATTGGCACCACGCTCGATCTCGGTACTTATCCGTGGCGAAACCGGTACCGGCAAAGAGTTGCTCGCACGGCATATCCATCGCGCCAGCGATCGCGGCGGTTTGTTCGTGTCGGTCAATTGCGGCGCCATCAGCCCGACGTACGCCGACGCCGAACTGTTTGGCTACGCCGGGGGCAGCTTCAGCGGTTCGGCGAGCAGCCGCGCCGGGTGGTTTGGCTCGGCCAATGGCGGCACGCTGTACCTGGACGAAATCGGTGACTTGCCGCTGCCGATCCAGATCAAGTTGCTCGCAGCCCTGGAAAACCACGAGGTCACCCGCGTCGGCGCCCATCAGCCGAGCCCGGTGGACGTGCGCCTGGTCGCGGCCACCAGCATCGATCTGGCCCAGGCCGTCGCTGCCGGAAAATTCCACGAGCGGCTTTTTCACTACCTCGGCGAAGGCCAACTCGAACTGCCGGCGCTGCGCGAACGCACCGGCGATATCCTGTCGCTGGCCGAGTATTTCCTCGGCATCTACAGCCAGCGCCTCGACTTGCCGGTGCCGCTGATCAGCGAGGCGGCGCAACGGGTGCTGGAGCGCCACAGTTGGCCGGGCAACACCCGGGAACTGGAAAACATCATTCACTTTGCGCTGCTGGTAAGCACCGGGGATGAGATTTTGCCGGAGCATTTGAATTTGCCGGAGCTCTCGATTTCTCTGGAGCAGATCGAGAGTCAGATCCGGCAGATTCTCGACAATGGCTCTGTCGCTGACCAGGCAGCCTTGAAACAGTCACTCAAAAACATCGGGCTTTCGTAGGAGCAAGCTTGCTCGCGATCGCGGCGACGCGGTTTTTCTGAACTGACGCCATCGCCAGCAAGCCGGCTCCTACAAAGGAAGATGTGCGAGTTAGAGTTGCATGAACAAAATGGAATAAGAAGCTGAATAAACGTTATTGTTCGGGAATAAAAAATCCCGGTATTGTCCGCATCACGCCAGCGATAGCACTTCACTGGCACTCTCATCTTCAAGCCGTCGCCACAAGCGACTGTGATTTTCGATAAGGACACTGCATGAAAAAGGTTCTGTTGTTCACCGCACTGGCGGCCGCCCTGACCTCGGGCCTGGCACAGGCCGGCGAGAAACTGGTGGTTGCCGCGACCCCGGTGCCACACGCCGAGATCCTCGAGCTGATCAAGCCAGCCCTCGCCAAAGAAGGCGTGGACCTGGAAATCAAAGTCTTCACCGACTACGTCCAACCGAACGTGCAAGTCGATCAGAAGCGTCTGGACGCCAACTACTTCCAGACCCTGCCGTACCTGAAAAGCTTCAACGAAGGCAAAGGCACTCACTTGGAAACCGTGATCGGTGTTCACGTGGAACCATTCGGTGGCTACTCGAAGAAAGTCAAAAGCCTGGCTGAGCTGAAGGACGGCGCCACCATCGCCATCCCGAACGAAGGCAGCAACAGCGGCCGCGCCCTGATCCTGCTGCAGAAGGCTGGCCTGATCGAGTTGAAAGACCCGAAAAATGCCCTGGCCACGCCGAAAGACATCGCCAAGAACCCGCACAACTTCAAGTTCAAGGAACTCGAATCGGCCATGCTGCCGCGCGTGCTGGATCAGGTCGACCTGGACATGATCAACACCAACTACGCGCTGGAAGCGGGTCTGAACCCGGCTAAAGACGCTCTGGTGATCGAAGGTGCCGATTCGCCTTACGTGAACTTCCTGGTGGCCCGTCCGGACAACAAGGACAGCGTTGCCATCCAGAAACTGGCCAAGGCCCTGACCAGCCCGGAAGTGAAAGCCTTCATCGAGAAGAAGTACAGCGGCGCGGTTCTGCCGGCGTTCTGATTCGCGAAGCAAACCCCTTCAAGGTTTCAAACGCCGACGGCTGATTTAGCGTCGGCGTTTTTTATGGGTGTTTGATTTAATGGTGGCGTGAAGCTTTTGTGGCAAGGGAGCAAGCTCCCTTGCCACAAAAAACAAACATCAGATACTGCGACAAATCCTTCAGGTCACCCTGACCTTCAACGCCCTGCGCAACGCCATCAATAATTTAACAACGTCCTGCGGATCCAGCCGTTGCGGCACGGTTGCCTCTGCCATTTCTCTCATCCTTGTGATTGCCCGGCCGGGGAGTCTGGCCAAAAGCGGTCCGTCCTTGGAGTGGGATCTCGAAAAAAAGATCCTTCCTACGGTGCCAGGGAAAATAGTCGTCTTCCATCGTTCCGGCAAATCGCTCAGGCCGGCGACACCTAGCAGTTCTGCTAGGTGTCGACATGGCTGTGAGGGTGCAACCTCTGCTCAAAGACAGGAGGACTCATCCGATGAACGCTACGGAAAAGACCACATACCGCTACGACGCTCTGGATCGTCTGGTTGAACTGGCACCGTTTGGGCTGGATAACGTGACCCGTTTCTACCGCGGTGAACATTTGGCAACGCAACTGCAAGGGAACGGCGGGCATAGTGTTTTTCAACACGGCACGCAGTTGCTGGCAGTGCAATCGCGTGAGGGGCCCAGCATCAACAGCCAGTTGTTGGCCACGGATCAGCAGCGTTCCGTACTGCGGGCAGGTCCCGAGTCTCAAACCTTTGCGCCTTACGGTCATCGTCGGGTCGAGGGTGGTCCAGGCAGTCTTCTGGGCTTTACTGGCGAAGTGATCGACCCGATCACTGGCGATTACTTGCTGGGCAACGGGCTCCGAGCGTTCAACCCGGTACTGATGAGGTTCAACAGCCCGGACAGCTTGAGCCCGTTTGGGCGGGGCGGGTTGAATCCGTATGCGTATTGCTTGGGGGATCCGGTGAATTTCAGTGATCCGACGGGGCGGTTTGCCGATATTTTTCGCTTGCTCACAAGCTTCATCGGTTTCTCGAACACAAGGTTGGGTATGTCCCGCACAATCCCCGCCTTTAACTTGGCCAAGGATGCCTTGAGATTGGGGGCCGCCAAGAAGCTACCCTTCAGGCAGGCCTTTGCGGCAGGAAGCACGGTCTCGGCCAGTAGATTGCTACTTGCTGCAAGTCTGGTTGGGGTTGCCGGTGGCGTTGCGAAACTCGCCGGTGAACCTGAGGTTGCCGATGTACTGTGGTATGTAGGTGGAGGGCTCTCAGGGTTGGCGTTTATGTCGAGAGTAGGTACTTTCTGGGCGGCGAGTAAGCCCGGGACTGAGGCTGCCTTGGTGAGTTTTGTGAAGAACAAGGGGCGGGTAGTATCCGCGACACCGCTTGCTATACCCCGTCCTTCTCTGGTGCCTCCGCACCGTTCGATCCAAAGTCGAACCCCTTCTGCGTCGGACATATCACAGCTCACACCAAGTACTACTGCACCGTCATCGGGGGACTTTGATGGCGTACGTTACAGCTGGATGACACCAGAAATCGACGCTGCGTTGAACAAACGAGGAAGTGCGTCCCCTCGTAGCTCCATAAGCAGTATTCGTAGCACCTAACCCTGTTGAGCGCCCCGCAGGATTGCCTGACTTCAATCCGGCCAATTCCACGCCGGCTCATCCAACATCCGTTGCCCCACAATCCCGGTCTGCCCAAGGTTCTTCTCCAGCACGATGCAGTTGCAGTCCGGGTCTTCCTGCAACGCCGAAATCAACCGTCGGGCATGGGACACCACCCACACCTGGCACTGCTCGGACGCGCGAATGATCAAGCGCGCCAACGCCGGCAGCAGGTCCGGATGCAGGCTGGTTTCCGGTTCGTTCAGCACCATCAGCGTCGGCGGGCGTGGCGTCAGCAAAGCTGCGACCAGCAGCAGATAACGCAACGTCCCGTCCGACAATTCTGCCGCCGACAACGGGCGCAACAACCCCTCCTGATAAAACTCGATAGCGAAGCGCCCGCCCGGCAGAGGTTCGATGGCCAGCCGTGCACCGGGAAACGCATCACTGATCGCCACCCACAACGCCTCCGGATCGCCGATTTCAATAATGGTCTGCAAGGCCGCCGCCAGATCACGCCCGTCGTGGTGCAGCACCGGTGTGCGCGTGCCCAACTGAGGTTGTCGCGCGGGCGCATCGGCATCGCTGCGAAAGTGATCGTAAAAGCGCCAGCGGCGGATGAACTCGCGCATCTCCAGCACTTCCGGCGAAGTCCGCAGGCTGCCGACCTGATCGAACAGGCTGTCGAACGCCGGCGTGTGTTGCGCCAGCACGTCCCAACTGCGATTGGCGCGGGCGCGGATCATCGGGCCGTCGCGATCCACCAGCAGGCTCGCAGGGCGATAGAACGCTCCGGCCCACAGGCATTCGCGCTTGATTTGCGGGTCGAGGCTGAAGCGTGACGGGATGGGTAACGTGTGGTTGGGCAGCATGAAATGCCCATTGGAATCGGGTAGGCCCAGGCTGATCGAATAGCCAAAGTCTTCACCGGCAAAACCCAGGCGCAGGCGTTTCACACCTTGGCGCACCGAGGCTTCGATCGGTACTTCGCCATTGCGCATGCGTCGGGTGATGGTTTCCGGCCCGGCCCAGAACGTCGAATCCAGGCCACCTTCGCGGGCCAGCGCATTGACCACGCCGCCCTGAGCGGTTTCCGCCAGCAGTCGCAAGGCGCGGTAAAGGTTGGACTTGCCGCTGCCGTTGGGGCCGGTGATCAGATTCAGCCGGCCCAACGGGATCACCAGTTTGTTGATCGAGCGGTAATTGGCCACGGCGAGCGTCTGGAGCATGTGGATTCCTGAAACGGTATCAAACGAGGCGTTCATTGTCGGGTAGGCGCAGGCGTCTATGGCAAGTGTTTTCGGCAGAACCTGCTTCGAACTTTTTCTTAATAAGACGCTCGTGCAAGGTCCATAGTCTGTTCTAAGCTCTGTGTCGTGTTGTATCTGAAAAGGCCAAGGAGTGTGCATGGTGGTTCCCGGATTGAAAGTGGTAATGGCCTTGAGTGTCGTCATGCTGCTGACGGCTTGCGAAGAGAAAAAACCGGTGCAGGAGTACCTGCCACGGGTGTTCGTGCAAGTCGTCAAGCCGGAAGATTTTGCGGCCTCGGTCACCCTCACCGGTGACATTCAGGCGCGTGTCCAGACTGAGCTGTCGTTTCGCGTGGGTGGCAAGATCATCCAGCGCTCGGTCGATGTGGGTGACCGGGTGACCGCCAAGCAAGTGCTGGCACGGCTCGACCCCAAGGATTTGCAGACCAGTGTCGATTCGGCCCAGGCGCAAGTCGTCGCCGAACAGGCGCGGGTGACGCAAAGCGCGGCGGCGTTCGTGCGTCAGCAAAAGCTCCTGCCCAAGGGCTACACCAGCCAAAGCGAATACGACTCGGCCCAGGCCGCCTTGCGCAGCAGTCAGAGCGCATTGAGCGCAGCGCAGGCGCAACTGGCCAATGCCAAGGATCAGTTGAGCTACACGGCGCTGATCGCCGATGCGCCGGGTGTGATTACCGAGCGCCAGGCCGAAGTCGGCCAAGTCGTCCAAGCGACCATGCCGATCTTCAGCCTGGCCACTGACGGCGACCGCGATGCGGTGTTCAATGTCTATGAATCACTGCTGGCCGAGAAGCCGAAGGACCAGACCATTGTCCTCAGCCTGCTCGACAACCCGGCCATCAAAACCACCGGTACCGTGCGTGAAATCACGCCGGCGGTGTCGGCGCAGTCCGGTACCGTGCAGGTGAAAGTCGGCCTCGATAAATTGCCCGAGGGTATGCAATTGGGTTCGGTGGTCAGCGCCACGGCCCGGGGATCAGGCAAGTCGGTCGTGGAATTGCCGTGGTCTGCATTGACCAAGAACATCAGTGAACCGGCCGTCTGGATTGTCGACGACAAGGGTCAGGCACAGTTGCACTCGGTCACCGTCAGCCGCTATCTGACCGGCAAGGTCATCATCGGTGATGGTTTGAAGGGCGGTGAAAAAGTCATTGTGGCGGGTGGGCAATTGTTGCACCCAGGCATGGAAGTCGAGATTGCCGAAAACACTTACAAGGATTTGAGCTGGGAGGCCAAGCCATGAAGCCTTTATGGGCGTTGTCCATCGGGCTGCTGCTGAGCGCCTGTTCCGAAAGCAAGCCGCCACCGGAGCCTGTGCGCCCGGTGCTGTCGATCAAGATCAAGGCGTTGAACGAAGAGGATCTGGGGCGCTTCGCCGGCAGCATTCAGGCGCGCTACGAAAGCAACACCGGGTTCCGCGTGGGCGGTCGGATCGCCAGTCGTAATGTCGATGTGGGAGCCGAGGTCGAGAAGGGCACGCTGCTCGCCACCCTCGATCCATCCGACCAGCAGAATCAGTTGCGTTCGGCCCAGGGCGACCTGGCGAAAATCCAGGCGCAACTGATCAATGCCAAGGCCAGTGCCATGCGCCAGCAAGCCCTGTTTGATCGTGGCGTTGGCGCACAGGCGCAGCTGGATGACGCCATGACCAACCTGAAAACCACCCAGGCGTCGCTCGATCAGGCCCGCGCGGCCGTCAATCAAAGCAAGGACCAATTGAGCTACACCGAGCTGCGTGCCGACCATAAAGCCGTGGTCACGGCGTGGAGCGCCGAGGCCGGGCAAGTCGTCTCAGCCGGGCAACAAGTGGTCACCCTGGCACAACCGGATATCAAAGAGGCGGTGATCGACCTGCCGGATACGCTGGTCGATCAGCTGCCCAGTGATGTGGTGTTTCTGGTCGCGGCACAACTCAATCCAGGCATCAACACCACCGCGACCATTCGCGAAATCGAACCCCAGGCGCAAAGCGCCACGCGCACCCGGCGTGCCCGTCTGACCCTGGCCGAAACGCCAGAAGGCTTTCGCCTGGGCACGGCGATCAGCGTCACCTTGAGCACGGCGATCAAGCCGCGCATCGAACTGCCCGCTTCCGCGTTGCAGGAGGTCGATGGCAAACAGCGCATCTGGGTGATCGATGCACAGAACAAAACCGTCTCCCCCCGGGATGTCAGCGTGATCAGCCGCACCGCCAGCACTGTAGTGCTGGCCGGCGGGGTGAAGAACGGTGAACGGGTGGTGAGTGCCGGTGTACACAGCCTCAAACCAGGGCAGGCAGTTAAAATCGACGAGGACAGTCAATGAAAGGGCCTTTCAACCTCTCCGAATGGGCTCTCAAGCATCAGTCGTTCATCTGGTATCTGATGTTCGTCGCATTGCTGATGGGTGTGTTCTCTTACTTCAACCTGGGGCGTGAGGAAGATCCTTCATTCACCATCAAGACCATGGTGATCCAGAGCAAATGGCCGGGGGCGACACAGGAGGAAACCCTCAAGCAGGTCACCGACCGAATCGAGAAAAAGCTCGAAGAGCTCGACTCGCTCGATTACGTGAAAAGCTACACGCGCCCCGGCGAATCGACGGTGTATGTGTACCTGCGCGACACCACCAGTTCCAAGGACATTCCGGAGATCTGGTACCAGGTACGCAAGAAGATCAACGACATCAAGTACCAGTTCCCGCAAGGCATACAGGGGCCGTCGTTCAACGACGAGTTCGGTGATGTCTTCGGTTCGATCTACGCCTTTACCGCCGACGGCCTGACCCAGCGTCAGTTGCGCGACTACGTCGAACAGGCGCGCATGGAAATTCGCGGCGTGCCGGGGCTGGGCAAGATCGAAATGGTCGGCCAACAGGACGAAGTGCTGTACCTGAACTTCTCCACGCGCAAACTTGCAGCGCTGGGCATCGATCAGCTTCAAGTCGTGCAGAGCCTGCAAACCCAGAACGCCGTAACGCCGGCGGGGGTCATCGAGGCCGGGCCGGAGCGGATCTCGGTGCGCACTACAGGGAAGTTCGCTTCGGAGAAAGACCTGGCCGAGGTCAACCTCAAGCTCAACGACCGCTACTATCGACTGGCGGACATTGCTGAAATCAAACGCGGCTACGTTGATCCCGCCGCGCCGGAATTCCGCTTCAACGGCAAACCGGCCATCGGGCTGGCCATTGCCATGCAGAAGGGCGGCAACGTCCAGGCGTTCGGCAAGGCCTTGCACGCCCGTATCGACCAGCTGACCGCCGACCTGCCTGTGGGTGTCGGCATCCACAACGTTTCCGATCAGGCCGTGGTGGTGGAAGAAGCCGTCGGCGGCTTTACCAGCGCGTTGTTCGAAGCGGTGGTGATCGTGCTGTTGGTCAGCTTCGTCAGCCTTGGCGTGCGCGCCGGGCTGGTGGTGGCGTGCTCGATCCCGCTGGTGTTGGCGATGGTGTTTGTGTTCATGGAATACAGCGGCATCACCATGCAGCGGATCTCCCTCGGTGCACTGATCATCGCCCTCGGCCTGCTGGTGGACGATGCGATGATCACCGTGGAAATGATGGTCACGCGCCTGGAAATGGGCGAGACCAAGGAGCAGGCTGCGACGTTCGCCTACACCTCCACGGCGTTCCCGATGCTCACCGGTACGCTGGTGACGGTGGCGGGTTTCGTGCCGATCGGCTTGAACGCCAGCTCGGCGGGCGAGTACACCTACACGCTGTTTGCGGTGATTGCCTGCGCGATGCTGGTGTCGTGGGTGGTGGCGGTCTTGTTTGCGCCGGTCATCGGCGTGCACATCCTCAGCACCAAGGTCAAATCCCACGAAGGCGAACCGGGACGCATCGGCAAGGCCTTCAACGGCGGGCTGCTGTGGTGCATGCGCAATCGCTGGTGGGCCATCGGCTTTACCTTGCTGTTGTTCGCGTTGTCGGTGTTCAGCATGCGTTTTGTGCAGAACCAGTTCTTCCCGTCCTCGGACCGCCCGGAAATCCTGGTGGACCTGAACCTGCCGCAAAACGCCTCGATCGACGAAACCCGCCGGGCTGTCGATCGCCTCGAAGCCACGCTCAAGGACGATCCGGACATCGTGCGCTGGAGCACCTACATCGGTCAGGGCGCGATCCGTTTCTACCTGCCACTGGACCAACAACTGCAAAACCCGTTCTACGCGCAGTTGGTGATCGTCAGCAAAGGCGAGAGCCGCGAGGCCATGATGCAGAAGCTGCGTGAGCGTCTGCGCAACGACTTCGTCGGCATCGGCGGTTACGTGCAGGCACTGGAAATGGGCCCGCCGGTCGGGCGTCCGATCCAGTACCGAGTCAGCGGCAAGGACATCGACCAGGTGCGTCGACATGCCATCGACCTCGCCACTGAGCTGGACAAGAACCCGCACGTTGGCGAGATCATCTACGACTGGAACGAACCGGGCAAAGTCCTGCGCATCGACATCGCACAGGACAAGGCGCGGCAGTTGGGGTTGTCTTCCGAAGACGTGGCCAACCTGATGAACGGCATCGTCAGCGGCCATGCGGTGACTCAGGTCGACGACGACATCTACCTGATCAACGTGGTCGGTCGTGCGGTGGATTCCGAACGCGGTACGCCGGAAACCCTGCAGAACCTGCAAATCGTCACGCCGAGCGGCACGTCGATTCCATTGCTGGCGTTTGCCACTGTGCGTTACGAGCTGGAGCAGCCGTTGGTATGGCGACGTGATCGCTTGCCGACCATCACCATCAAGGCGGCGATACGCGACGAGATCCAGCCGACGGACCTGGTGAAAATCCTCAAGCCGTCGATCGATGCCTTCGCCGAAAAACTGCCGGCGGGCTACAAAGTCGCCACGGGCGGTACGGTGGAGGAAAGCGGCAAGGCCCAGGGCCCGATTGCCAAGGTCGTGCCGTTGATGCTGTTCATGATGGCGACCTTCCTGATGATCCAGTTGCACAGCGTGCAGAAGCTGTTCCTGGTGGCCAGCGTCGCGCCGCTGGGGCTGATCGGCGTGGTGATTGCGCTGGTGCCGACCGGTACGCCGATGGGCTTCGTGGCGATCCTCGGGATCCTGGCGCTGATCGGTATCATCATCCGTAACTCGGTGATTCTGGTGACCCAGATCGATGAGTACGAGAAGAAGGGCTATGCACCGTGGGATGCGGTGGTGCAGGCCACCGAGCACCGACGTCGGCCGATTTTGCTGACCGCTGCGGCGGCGAGCCTGGGGATGATCCCGATTGCCCGGGAAGTGTTCTGGGGGCCGATGGCCTACGCGATGATCGGCGGGATCGTCATCGCCACCTTGCTGACGCTGCTGTTTTTGCCGGCGCTGTATGTGGCCTGGTACAAGATTCGCGAGCCGAAGAAAGAGGTGCAGTAAAGGCGAGCGCTTCGCGCTCATCGCGAGCAGGCTCGCTCCCACAGGTTGACCGCGTCGCTACAGACAACGCGATCCACTGTGGGAGCGAGCCTGCTCGCGATGGCGTCCGAACTGACTACACAGCTTTACGCCAGACACTCGCCAACCAAGGCTGCTGCTCCCGCGGCAGCCCCGCTGGCCGGTAGTAATGTTCCAACTCCACAAACCCCGCCTCGGTCAGCAACTGTTGCCACGCCGCCAGGTCGTGATACGACCCATAACGCGGCCCGTTCCAGCCTTCCTGATTCTCGCCACGAGGATTGGAGCTGAACAACACCCCACCCGTTTTCAGCGCCCCGCGCAATTGCTTCAACACCCGCGGTAATTCCTGACGCGGAATGTGAAACAACACCGCATTGGCAAAAATTCCGTCGAAGCGTTCGGCCGGCAGATCAAGCTTCAGGAAGTCCTGCTGCCAGACTTCGCAACCGCTGTCCTCACGGGCCATCTGTGCAAATTTTTGCGAACCGTCGAGGCCGACGGCCCGATGGCCCATGCGGGTAAAGGTCTGCAAATCGCGTCCCGGCCCGCAGCCAAAATCGAGAACGTCGAAAGGCGCCTCGCCCTGAAGGTGTCGCAACAGGGCAGCGATGTTCTGGCTGACGTCGTGATCGCGGGTGCCTGCACGGAAGTCTTCGGCGACTGCGTTGTAATGACCCAGAGTGGTGGAGGTGATCTGTTCGAGGTCGTCGGGTGTTTGCTTCATGGTCGGCTGCGCAGGCAATTTGGATTCACCAAATATACGCCATGGCGCCGGGGGCTGCTGCGCAGCCCATCGCGGGCAAGCCCGCTCCCACAGGTACCGCGGCGTTAGAACCGGCTCGCTATCCTGAGGGAGCAACTGTCTTCACCATGCCATTCGTCAGCGCCATTCAGTACCGTTCCGTAGCATGGCATTCAGTCTGATCAGCAGTATCCGCATGCAGGCAATGAGCGCGACTTTTGCGCTCTTGCCTCGTTCCCGAAGCGCGTCATAGCGTGCTTTAAAGCCAACCGATATCGCGACTAAACGAACAGGGGTGGCGGCTGCACACAGGTTAGTCGACCGGCCTCCAGGCATACCGGCGCACCCGAGGGTGCCCTGCGCACAGCCACCATAGTTCAGGCAATGAAAAACACCTGAGATGAGGTGACGCCGTGCGCCTAGAGAAATCCGGGCGACTAAACCCGATCACTGATAAGCAGTGACGGACCGAGACTAGCCACCGGATTTGGCAGGCGCAAGCGAGCGAAATGATCTAGGAAATGTCCTGCAAAGGAAAGGGAACAGGCCTTCGGAATCGCTGATTTTCCTGTACGAAAACTTCCCGCTGGAAGTATGTGATCACCTGTGGCGAGGGGGCTTGCCCCCGTTGGGACGCGAAGCGGCCCCAAAACCATTCAATGAGGTGTGTCTGCAAAAGCGGAGTAACTGTTCTTGCGACTGCTGCGCAGTCGAACGGGGGCAAGCCCCCTCGCCACAAAGGGTGTTCGCAACGTGCTTAGCGCTTGTTCAACCCCCGCGCCAACCGATCCCCACCCAACTGAATCGCCGCCACCAACACCACCAGCAACACAATCACCGTCAACATGATCTGGCTATCAAAGCGCTGATACCCATACCGATAGGCAATGTCGCCCAACCCGCCCGCACCAATCGCCCCGGCCATGGCTGAGGAGTTGATCATCGTCACCAGCGTGATGGTGAACCCACCAACAATCCCCGGCAGCGCTTCAGGCAACAACACATGCCAAACGATGTGCCAACGCCGGCATCCCATCGCCTGCGCTGCTTCGACCAAACCGTGATCGACCTCGCGCAAGCTGACTTCGGCAATGCGCGCAAAGAACGGTGTCGCCGCAATGGTCAGCGGCACTACCGCCGCCCACACGCCGTAAGTGGTGCCGACGATCAACCGCGTGAACGGAATCAGCGCCACCATCAAAATCAGGAACGGAATCGAGCGAAACAGGTTCACGAACGCGCCCAAGGCCCGGTTCAGCGCTGGCGCTTCATAGATGCCACCCTTGGAACTGGTGACGAGGATCACCGCCAGCGGAATACCCGCCAACAGCGCGATCAACGACGACACGCCGACCATCAAAAACGTGTCGATGAAACCCTGCAACAAGCGATCAAACCACATAACCCAGCACCTCCACCTGTTGCGCCCACTGGCCGGCGCGCTGACGCAATGCCTCGGCACCCAGCGGCGAGCCGCTCACCGCCAACAACAACTGCCCGAGGGCATGCCCCTGAATCCGTTCCACTCCCCCTTGCAGCAGTCGCACGCGACCACCGAGTGCGCTGAACAACGCGGCCAGGTCCGGCTCGTCGCGTTGGCTGCCGGTGAACTGCAAGCGCAGGACCACGGCGGCATCGGCGGTTTTTGGCTGCGGGTGCAAACGACTTTGCAGCTCCTCTGGCAACGCGTGTTGTAACGGCGCGAGTAGCGTCTTGCTGACGTCATGTTGCGGATTGCCGAACACTTCCCACACCGGCCCTTGCTCGACAATGCGCCCGTGTTCCAGCACCACGACGCGATCACAGATATCGCGGATGACCGCCATCTCGTGGGTGATCAACACAATGGTCAGGCCCAGGCGCTGGTTGATCTCGCGCAGCAGGCCGAGGATCGACTGTGTGGTCTCCGGGTCCAGCGCCGAGGTGGCTTCGTCGCACAGTAAAATGTCCGGATCATGCACCAGCGCGCGGGCGATGCCGACACGCTGTTTCTGTCCGCCGGAAAGTTGCGCCGGGTAGGCCTTGTGCTTGGATTGCAGACCCACCAGTTCCAGCAGCTCGCGGACTTTCCGGTCGCGTTTTTCCTTGGGTACGCCCGCGACTTTCAACGGCAATTCGACGTTCTGCCAAACCGTCTTGGCCGACATCAGATTGAAGTGCTGGAAGATCATGCCGATGCGCCGACGCAGCGCCACCAAGCGGTTTTCGTCGAACTCGCCGATGTCGACCTGATCGATCAGCACCCGACCACTGCTCGGTTGTTCCAGGCGGTTGATGGTGCGGATCAGTGACGACTTGCCGGCGCCGCTGCGACCGATGATGCCGAACACTTCGCCGCGCTGGATCGCCAGGTCGATGCCATGCAACGCGGCCACCGGGCCTTGCTGGCCGCTGTAGGTTTTGCCCAGATTGATGAAGCGCACATGGGCGCGATTGAGCTCGGGATGCAGCTCCGTTTGTGCAGCGCTTGCAGGCTCTGGAATTTCCAGTCGCCGTTGGATCGCGGCGGTCATGCTCAGCTTTCCCAACCGGCTTGATAGAGTTTGCCGTGGGCCTTATCCAATGCTGCGCGAACGGCTGGGGAATGTTGGTAGATGTCGACGAACTTGATCAGGCGCGGGTCGGTTTTGCTTTTCGGCTGGATCACGAACTGGATCACGTATTCCTTGTGATCGAGACCGTCGAACAGCAGCGCGGAACCGGCATCGAAGGTCTTCGAAAGGCGAATGTAGGCCGGGTAACCCTGGACCAGATCGGCGTCGTCGTAAGCACGCACCAGTTGCACGGCTTCGACCTGGAGGATTTTGATTTTCTTCGGGTTGGCGATGATGTCTTCTTCGGTGGCTTTGTAGCCGACGCCGGGTTTAAGCGTGATCAGCCCCGCCTTGGCCAGCAACTGCAAACCGCGACCGCTGTTGATCGGATCGTTGGCGATGGCCACGCTCGCGCCTTCTGGCAGCTCGTCGAAGCTTTTGTATTTCTTCGAGTAGAGACCGACGTTGTTGATGATCCCGGGCGCGAACGGCACCAGGTCAAAACCGGCGGCAGCCTTGGCGTTTTCCAGGAACGGGATGTGCTGGAAGTAGTTCACGTCGATATCGCCTGAGGCCAGGCTGACGTTCGGTGCGATCCAGTCGCTGAACTCCACCAGTTCGACTTTCAGGCCTTGTTTGTTGGCTTCTTCGACGGCGGCTTCCAGAGGAATGGCGAAAGCCGCGGTGGTGCCGATTTTCAATGGCGCGTCGGCGGCGAAGGTCACGGAGCTGAAGAGGCCGAGGGCCAGGGCCAGTGCTTTGACTGGGTGAGAGAAGTAGTTCTTTTTCATGATGAGTTATCCAGTCAGTGCATAAGGTTTGTGTTGTTTGGTCGGGCCTCATCGCTGGCAAGCCAGCTCCTACAGTGGATTTATGGCGTTCACAAAACCCTGTAGGCGCTGGCTTGTCGGCGATTCTTTTAACGGCGAAACGCCGAGCCGGTGTGTTGCTCAGGCAAATGCGCCCCTTCGTGAAACAGCTTTTGCCGCAAAGTGCCATTGTCATAAGCGGTCTTGTACGACCCGCGCCGTTGCAGCTCAGGAATCACCCGCTCAATGAAATCCACATAGCTTTCCGGCGTGACAATCCGTGTCAGGTTGAAGCCATCCAACCCCGTCTCGGCGATCCAGGATTCCAGTTCATCTGCCACCTGCTCGGGCGAACCCACCACGGTGATGTAGCGACCACCGAGGGCGTGTTGTTCGAGCAATTTGCGTCGGGTCCAGTCGTTGTTTTGCAGGTGTTTGGTTGCGGACTGGATCGCGTTGCTCTTCACGTACTGGATCGGCTCGTCGATGGCGTACTCGGAAAAATCGATGCCGGTGGAGGCCGAAAAATGCGCCACGCCGGCCTCGGCACTGGCGTAGCTCAAGTACTCGGCGTGCTTGGCCCAGGCCAGCTCTTCGGTTTCGCCAACGATGACGTTCAGGCCCATGAACACCTTGATGTCGTCAGGGGTGCGCCCCGCGGCGATGGCGCTGGCGCGGACCTTGTCCACTTGGAGCTTGGTCGACGCCTTGGTCTGGCCGCTGATGAACACGCACTCGGCATGTCGCCCGGCGAACTGCAAACCGCGATCCGAACTGCCCGCCTGAAACAGCACCGGCGTGCGTTGCGGCGACGGCTCGCAGAGGTGATAACCCTCGACCTGGTAGAACTCGCCTGTGTGCTCAACCTTGTGCACTTTGTCCGGCTGCGCATAGATCCGCTGCTGCGGATCGTTGAGCACCGCGCCGTTCTCCCAACTGCCTTCCCAGAGTTTGTAGAGCACTTGCAGGTACTCGTCGGCCTGGTCATATCGGCGGTCGTGCTCGACCTGTTCGCTCAGGCCCATGGCCTTGGCGGCGCTGTCGAGGTAGCCGGTGACGATGTTCCAGCCCACGCGGCCGCGACTCAGATGATCGAGCGTCGACAGGCGCCGGGCGAACAGGTAGGGCGGTTCGTAAGTGAGGTTGGCGGTCAGGCCGAAACCGAGGTTTTTCGTCACTGCCGCCATCGCTGAAACCAGCAACAACGGGTCGTTGACCGGCAACTGGATCGACTCTTTGAGCGGTACATCCACCGAGTTTTGGTAAACGTCGTAGACCCCGACGATGTCGGCAATGAACAGGCCGTCGAACAAGCCACGCTCGAGCAATTGCGCCAGTTCGGTCCAGTATTCGAGGGTGTTGTACCGGGTCGACGTGTCCCGTGGATGCGTCCACAAACCGTGGTTGATGTGCCCGATGCAGTTCATGTTGAACGCGTTGAGCAGGATCTTCTTTTTGGCCATCAGATGGTCCCCCGCAGTGGCGGGTTTTCATCGTTGAGGTAGTAGTTGCCGATGGCGTGATACTTCCAGCGCACCGGGTCGTGCAGGGTATGCACGCGGGCGTTACGCCAGTGCCGGTCCAGTCCGTGTTCGCGCAGCGTCGCCTGGCTGCCGGCCAATTCGAACAGCGTGCTGCCGGCAGCGAGCGAGATTTCGGTGCTGATGGCGCGGGCTTCGGCAACGGCAATCGACGCGGCGGCGACAGTGTCGGCGTTGGTGTCCGCCTGGGCCTTGTCGAGGAATTCGCCCGCACGTTCCAGCAGCGCTTCGGCGGCGTGCAGGCGAATGCTCAGGTGGCCGAAGCTCTTGAGGGTCAGCGGATCGTCCGTGGCGTTTTCGTGGGTGGCGTCGATCCACGGCCGGGTTTTCGTGCGCACGAAATGCAACGCATCTTCATACGCGGCGCGGGCGATGCCAGTGTCGATGGCGGCATGGAGAATCTGCGCCAACGGGCCGACCGGCGTCGGGCGCTCGAAAGCGCTTTGAAACGGGATGACGTCTTCGGCAGCGACATGGACGTCTTCGAACACCACCGAACCGCTGCCGGTGGTGCGTTGACCGAAGCCGCTCCAGTCATCAATCACGGTCAGGCCTTTGCTGTTACGCGGCACGAACGCCAGTTGCTGCACGCCGTTTTCATCCACCACTGAAGTCGGAATTCGCTGGGCGTAAATCGCTCCCGTGGCGTAGAACTTGCGACCGTTGATGCGAAAACGGTTGCCGTCACGCGTCAGGCTGGTTGTGCGGTCGTGGGCGGTTTTGGTGCCGAGTTCGGCCAAGGCATTGCCAAAGCGCTGGCCGGCCAGGACTTCTGCATAAAGACGTTTTTTTTGCTCGTGACTGCCGTTTACGCGCAGCACTTCCAGTGCATAGAAATGGTTCTGCGGGATCTGCCCGAGCGAACCATCGGCCTGTGCGATCAGGGCGATGACCTTGGCCAGGGTGACGTTGGAAACCCCTGCACCACCGTATTCTTTCGGTACGCTGATGCCCCACAGGCCGGAGCGCGAAAACACTTCCAGTTCCGGGTGTGGCAAACGACGCTCGCGGTCGCGCAGGGCGCTGTCACGCTTGAAATCGTCGGCCAGGTCGCTGGCGACGATCAGGGCTTGCTCATCGCTGGTGATGACCGCGACGTGGTGAGAACTTGTCATGTGTTTCTCCAGATGTCTGGTCGTCAGATCCAGGAATGACGGGCCGGCAACGTGCCGTTCAGGCGATAGGCGCCCACCGCGTAATACTTCCAGCGCACCGGATCGTGCAGCGTGTGCACCCGGGCGTTGCGCCAGTGACGGTCGAGGTTGAATTCGGCGAGGGTCGCGCGGCTGCCGGCCAGTTCGAAAAGCTTTTCGCTGGCCTGCAACGAGATCTCGGTGGTCAGCACTTTGGCTTCGGCCACGGCAATCGAGGCGCGGGCGGCGGACTCGGCGGTGAAGGGCGCGGCGCTGACCTGATCAAGCACCTGCCCGGCCTTGCGCAACAGGGCTTCGGCGGCGTGCAGTTCGATTTTCAGTTTGCCGATGTCGGCGATCACATACAGGTCATCGCTGGCCCGTTCGACCTTGGCGTCGATCCACGGCCGGGCGCGTTTTTTCACGAAGTCGATGGCATCGTCGATGGCGCCCCGGGCGATGCCAGCGTCGATGGCAGCCTGGATCAACTGCGAGACGGCGCCCTGGATATTCGGCGTGTCATTGATGCGCCAGTTATCCACCACCAATTCGGGATCGGCCTGCACGTTGTTGAGCAAAATCGTGCCGCTGGCGGTGGTGCGCTGACCGAAGCCCGACCAGTCATCAACGATGCGCAATCCCGGTGTGCCGCGACGGATGAACGCCAGCACTTGTCTGCCGTCCTCGTTCAATGCTTTGACCGCGACCCAATGGGCGAACAGTGCACCCGTGGAGTAGAACTTCTGGCCGTTGAGGACGCCGTCGGCGGAGATGCGCGCTTTCAGTTCCAAGGTGTTTTTGGTGCCGCGTTCCGGCCCGGCATTGCCGATGCGCCAGCCGTCGAGCACGCTTTTGAACAGCTGTTGTTTCTGCGCTTCGGTGGCGCTGCCAAGCACCAGGTTAAGAATGCCGAATTGGTTTTGCGGGATCTGCCCAAGCGCCGGGTCTGCCGCGGAAATGATCGCGAACACCTCGGCCAGGGTGACGAACGAAACCTGGGGGCCGCCATACTCACGGGGAATGGAAATACTGCCCAGGCCGCTGCGGGTGAACTGTTCGATTTCAGACCATGGCAGCTTGCGCTGCTGGTCACGTTTGGCCGCTTGCAGGCGGGCGACCTGCGCCAGCTCGTGGGCAGCCTTGATGGCTTGGGCATCGTTGCGCAGGACTTGTGCGGGCAACAACAACGGGATGATGTCCAGGTCACTCTGGACGATTGCATCTGCCAGACTGGACATCAGCGCCACTCCTTGGCAACACGCAATGCCCTGGCGATCTGCACTGGGGTGATTGTGTTACGGACCATACCTACCTCACATCTTATGAAAGCGCCGCTTGTGGCCGCGCATGAAAACAAGGATGTCCGGTGGTCCGGTTCATATACCCTAAACGTGTATAAATATTTTATGAACTAACTTTTAGGAATATAGATAGAAGGGTGTTCTCGGGGAGAGGGAGGCAATCCCTGTGGCGAGGGGGCTTGCCCCCGTTCGGCTGCGCAGCAGTCGCAAAATCTTTCTCCGCGATTTATTTGAATGGACTCAATTGCAGGGGGCAGGGGCGCTACGCACCCCAACGGGGGCAAGCCCCCTCGCCACAGGGGTTGTGATCATTTTTCGCGGGATTCGGCAGCCTTGAGGGGCTGTTTCTTCGGGACTTTCAGATAAGGATTGGCACAACCAATCTTCAGCACACGTGCCGGCGCCCAGCGAGAGTTATTGCCCACCCGGTCGAGGATGCAATACGTCACCTCCAGCCGCAGGTCTTCGCCGGCTTCGAGAATGATGGCCGGCGGCACCCAGACCTGAATGGGCTGGCCCACATCACTCGCCTTGAGCCTTGGCAGATCCATGCGCGCATCACCCCAGCGCAAGGTGATTTCGTCATCGATGGCCATGTTCAGGTACGGCTCAATGGTCAGTGGAACACCGCGTTTGATCTGATTGGCGTTGACCCCCTGACGGCGAATCGCCTCGGGAATGCTGACCGGCGCGAGGCTTTGATTTTCATCGCCGCACAATGGGGAGGGCTGGCCGCCAGGGCAGTCGAGTTTGATCTGCACTTGCCTGCTGGCTGATACCGCCGGCGCTTGGCCGACCTGCATGATCCGGTAGTGAATGCGCGAAGTCCCGTTGGTGACGAAGCTTTCAGGGACCCGTAGCTGCACCGATTGCCCGATATCGCTGGGTGTCAGGGCTCTGGAGGCCACATAGCAGTTATCCCAGAACAGTTCGATCAGATCCCCTTCGTCCATGCCGGGGTAGGGTGCCACGTCGATCAACAGATGTGCTGCGCAGGTGATGTTGATACCGGTCCTGTGAGATTGCGCCAGGGTCGGGGCCACGGGCCCGGGTTTGTTCGAGGTGCTTTTCATGGAGTCTCCTTGAAGTCTTGCAACGAAGTCCGTTTCTGGAAAAACAAAAAAAACGTAAGTATCGAACAGCAAAACATTTCATTACTTTGAGTTGGAATAATGATTAAGCGTTGTGAGTGTCGCGGCAGGAGACTAGATAAGAGTGTGCTGGAATAAGTGTCAATAAGAATTATGGGTTAAGGCGGGAGAGGGTAGTTATTCAGAAAGTTCCTACGTAGGAAGGTTAATAAGCCTTGGGTCTGTGTCGAATATGCCTGCTAAAACCCGCTGGAATCGGGTTTTTCATAGCAAAGCCTAAGCCCCTGTAGGGGCTCGTCATACAGCGATCAATAGCGTGATTGAATGGTTGTTTGAATATAAATATGTACCGCTTGCGCTGACAAAGAGTTGTCTGGCATTCGCGTACATTTATTTGGGTTTGAAAAGGTTTGTTGGCGGTGGGTGTAACTTCCATCCGTGGAAGTTATCCGGTGTTGCGCAGGTTTGTTAGTTGTGGGCGTTGTTCAAGAACTTGCTGAGGAACTGTTTTGTCCGTTCTTCTTTCGGGTTGGCAAACAGCGCCTTGGCTTCGCCTTGTTCGACGATGACGCCTTTATCGAAAAACACCACGCGATTGGCCACGTCCCGGGCAAAGCCCATTTCGTGGGTGACGATCACCATGGTGCGATTTTCTTCGGCCAGGCCACGAATGGTCGCGAGCACCTCGCCCACCAGCTCCGGGTCGAGCGCCGAGGTCGGTTCATCGAACAGGATCACTTCCGGTTCCATCGCCAGCGCCCGGGCAATCGCCACGCGCTGTTGCTGACCACCGGAGAGACGACGCGGGTAAGCGTCTTCCTTGCCGGCCAGGCCAACCTTGGCCAACAGCTTTTTACCCAGGGCAACGGCATCGGCGTGCGCGATCTTCTTGACGATGATCGGGCCTTCGATAACGTTTTCCAGGGCAGTGCGATGGGGGAACAGGTTGAAGTTCTGGAACACGAAGCCCACATGCTGGCGCAAACGACGCACCAGGCTCTGCTGCTGGTTCAGGGGGCGGCTGGTATCGATTTCGATATCGCCGACCTTGATCCGGCCGCTGGAAGGCTCCTCCAGAAAATTCAGGCAGCGCAGGAAGGTGGTCTTGCCCGAACCGCTAGGGCCGATGATCGCGACCACCTCGCCTTCCTTGACCTCAAGATCGATGCCGTTGAGCACCACTTGACCCTTGAACTGTTTTGTCAGTTTTTCCACGACAATCATCGGGTCAGGACTCCTGGTCGTGCCGATTGACCCGCGCTTCCAGCTGGTTCTGCAGGTGCGATAGCACGGTTGCGAGAACCCAGTAGATCAGTGCGGCGGCAAGATACATGGTGAAGATTTCGAAGGTGCGGGCGGTGATCAGTTGCGCCTGGCGGAACAGTTCCGGCACCTGGATGGTGGCGGCCAGCGCGGTGTCCTTGACCAGCGAAATGAAGCTGTTGCCCAGCGGTGGCAATGCCGTGCGCATGGCTTGCGGCAGGATGGCCCGACGCAACGTCTGTGCACGGGTCATGCCGATGCTGGCAGCTGCTTCCCATTGGCCGCGTTCGATGGAGCTGATCGCGGCACGCAGGATTTCACAGGCGTACGCGGCCATGTTCAGCGAGAAGCCGATCAGGGCCGCCGGCAGCGGATCCAGTTCCACACCCAACTGCGGCAAGCCGTAATAGATCACGAACAATTGCACCAGCAACGGCGTGCCACGAAAGAACGACACGTAGATGCGGGCAATCCAGCTCACCAGCTTGAAACGCGACAGGCGCATCAGCGCCAGGCCAAACCCCATCACCAGGCCGAAGAACATCCCGCCCAGGCTCAGGATCACCGTGTAGTACGCGCCCTTGAGCAGAAAGGGCGCGGAGTCCAGTGCGAGTTGAAAAGCTTCTTCCATTATTGAGTGACGTCAGCGTTGAAGTATTTTTCCGAGAGCTTTTTCAGGGTGCCATCGGCACGCAGCTTTTCGATTGCCTTGTTCACCGCGGCCAACAGTTCTGGCTCGCCTTTGCGCAGGGCGATACCGGCTTCCTGACGGGAGAACGCTTCACCGGCGGCGGTGGTGTCCTTGGCTTTCTTGGCGTATTCGAGCGCGGCGAGGCGGTCGATCAGAATGGCGTCGATGCGGCCGACACGCAGGTCCTGGAACTTGGTCGGATCATCTTCGTAGGTGCGGATGTCAGCCGTCGGCACGTTTTCTTTTACCCACTGTTCGTAGTTGGTGCCCAGGCCGACGCCGACTTTTTTGCCACCCAGGTCGGCGGCAGTCTTGATGTTCAGCTCGGCGGCCTTCTTCGTCAGCACCAGCGCCTGAATACCGGACACGGTGTAAGGCACGGAGAAGTCGTACTTCTTCTTGCGCTCTTCGGAGATGGTCACCTGGTTGATCACTGCGTCCAGACGTTTGGATTCCAGCGCCGCGAGGATGCCGTCCCATTTGGTCGGTTGCAGTTTGACTTTAACGCCCAGCTCTTTGGCCAGGGCTTCGGAGAACTCGACTTCGAAGCCGGCCAGTTTGCCGTCGGCATCGACGAAACTGAACGGTGGATAAGTGCCTTCAAGGCCGACGTTGATCACGCCTTTGTCCTTGATTTGTTGCAGCTGCTCACCGGCAACCGCCTGGCCAATCAGGCCGGCGCTCAGTGCCAGGCCGAGTGAACCCACCAGCAGATTTCGACGTAGTGCGGAAAAATTCATGACAAGCCCCTGTGTTTTCTTATGGAAGACGCATTAGGAAAGTTGGCAAATTCGGGATTTGGACGACTGCGATATCGTGCCCTAAAGCAGCTTATGCGTCTCGCTGCAAATTCGCCTGCGGCGTGACTATAAGATGACGTGGTTAGATTGGAAAATAATAAATATTCTATTTGTTATGCGTTAAATGAATATATGGGTAGTCCATTGTGGCGAGGGGGCTTGCCCCCGTTCGGCTGCGCAGCAGTCGCAAATAACCTACAACCGAGACTTAACTGAAACACCGCATCGCAGGTTTCAGGGGGGCTTTGCACCCCAACGGGGGCAAGCCCCCTCGCCACAAAAGCCCCACTCCACAAATGTGCGTCAACCCGTCAGAAAATCCTTATAGGCAAACAACGCCGGTGCGCCACCGGTGTGCAGGAAGATAATCGGACCTTCATCGAAACGCTGACGTCCGATCCCGTCGAGCAACCCGGCCATCGCCTTGCCAGTGTAGACCGGGTCGAGCAACAGGCCTTCCTGGCTTGCCAAAAGCTTCAACGCCGCCAGTGTCCCGGCATTCGGCTCGCCATAGCGCGGGCCGAAGTACTCGTCCCACAACTCGACGTTGAATGCAGCCGGCAGGCTCACGCCCAGCAGTTCGGCGGTGCGCTCAGCCAGGCCCTGGACCTTCGGCCGCTGGTCTTCTTCGCTGCGCGAAACCGTGACGCCAATCACTGGCAAGTCCGGCAGCGCTTCGCTCAAGGCCAGCGCCAGACCGCTGTGGGTCCCGGCGCTGCCCGACGCCAGGACCACGGCGGCGAAGGTCAGGCCGGTGTCCTTGATCTGTTCGGCCAGTTCCAGCCCCGCACGCACGTAACCCAGCGCACCCAAGGCATTGGAGCCCCCGATCGGCACCAGATACGGCTTCTTGCCGTTGCTGCGCAGCCGATTGGCGAGGGCCTGAAGTTGCTCGTCAGCGTTGTCGAGATTTTCCACCAGCTCGACCTTGGCGGCGAACAGGTCGAGCAGCAGGCGGTTACCGTTGCCGGTGTAGTTGCTGTCGTCGGTGCCGAGCGGGTTTTCCAGCAGGGCCACGCAGCCGAGGCCAAGTTTTGCGGCAATCGCGGCCGTCTGGCGCACGTGATTGGATTGCAGTGCGCCGGCGGTAATCAAGGTGTCGGCGCCTTGGGCGAGGGCGTCGGCGGCCAGGTATTCGAGTTTGCGCAGCTTGTTGCCACCCATGGCCAGCGGCGTCAGGTCATCGCGTTTGACGTACACATCGCGGCCCAGCCACGTCGACAGGCGTTCGAGTTTTTCCAGGGCGGTGGGCTGACCGAGCAGGTCGAGACGATTAAAACGGGCGAGCTGTTGTTTGATCATGGGTCCGTACTGGCGGTGAAAGATCTCAGGACTATAGGCACGCCGATTTGTCGCGGCAACCGTCAATCACTTATAGCCAAACGAACTGACCACAGCACAATTGGTTCTTAATTTGCCTTGCGACCCTTGCCGTAAAGTAGGCGCCGTCAGTGCGGCCAGACAGTCCGGCCGCCCGTAAGGAGTCTTTTACCGTGAGTGAGCGATCCAGCCATTGGCAATTGCAGACCATCGTCAGCCAGCTGCGCACGGCACGTGAACAGTGGCGAGCACAAAACGGCCGGGCCAGCGGCGAGCAGGGTGGTCGCGAGTTGCCCTCCCGGGCGGCCATGGCGGAGATTCTCGAAGCCTTGTGTGGTGCATTGTTCCCGATGCGTTTGGGGCCGGTGGACTTGCGTGAGGAAAGTGAAGACTTCTATGTCGGCCACACACTGGATGTGGCGCTGAATGCCTTGTTGGCCCAGGCGCGACTCGAACTGCGTTATGCCGCGCGCCACAGTGCCCAGGCCGAGACGGAAGTCGAAGCCAGGACCATTCAGATCATTCAGGATTTCGCTCTCGCGTTGCCGGGGTTGCGCAGCCTGTTGGATACCGACGTGCTGGCGGCCTATCACGGTGACCCGGCGGCGCGCAGCGTCGATGAAGTGCTGTTGTGCTACCCGGGCATCCTGGCGGTGATTC
The DNA here is from genome assembly GCF_900187615.1 of Pseudomonas sp. Irchel s3f7. Classification (GTDB taxonomy): domain Bacteria; phylum Pseudomonadota; class Gammaproteobacteria; order Pseudomonadales; family Pseudomonadaceae; genus Aquipseudomonas. The sequence goes on from NZ_FYDO01000013.1 coordinate 33,301, forward strand.
ACCATCGTCTGGCTCACCATTTGTATCGCGCCGGGTTGCCGTTGCTGGCACGGATCAGCGCGGAAATCGCCCACTCAGCCACTGGCATCGACATTCACCCTGGTGCGCAGATCGGTCGCAGTTTCTTCATCGATCACGGGACCGGCGTGGTGATCGGCGAGACCGCGATCATCGGCGAACGCGTGCGGATTTATCAGGCGGTGACGTTGGGCGCCAAGCGTTTCCCGGCGGATGAGGACGGCCAATTGCAGAAGGGGCAGGCGCGACATCCGATTGTCGAGGATGACGTGGTGATTTATGCCGGCGCGACGATTCTGGGGCGGATCACCATCGGCCAGGGTTCGACCATCGGCGGCAATGTCTGGTTGACCCGCAGCGTGCCGGCGGGCAGCAACCTGACCCAAGCGAATCTGCAGCTCGATGATGGGGCGCAGAAGTAAGGATGTAACAGCTGTAGGAGCTGTCGAGTGCAACGAGGCTGCGATCTTTTCCAAGCACGCCGCGAACCAAAATCAAAAGATCGCAGCCTGCGGCAGCTCCTGCAGAACACCTCTAAATTCCGCGTAATGCCCTTCTTTGAGCTAGCGTTCAACCAGTACCGCCGAGCCCTGCGATTAGTCCTTAGCCCCCTATGTATGTTTAACTTGAACGTTCATTCAAGTTAAACCGGTGGTTCGCCGCCCGCTCACAACAGGAGGCTTGCCTTTGCTGAGTCCGATTTCTACAGCCACGTTTTATCCCCCCGAGGTGCACCGCTCATGAGTGCATCGTCCCTCCCACCAAGCGGCCTGGTCCGCATGAATCCGCCGGTTTTCTACTTCTCGGCGAGCTTCATTCTGTTGTTTGGCGTTGTTGTCATCGCCATGCCCGAGCAAGCCGGGGCCTGGTTACTGGCGGCGCAAAACTGGGCGGCCAACACGGTCGGCTGGTATTACATGTTGGCGATGACCCTGTATCTGGTCTTCGTGGTGGTCACCGCGTTATCGGGCTACGGCAAGATCAAACTCGGTGCCGACCACGACGAGCCCGAATTCAGTTACCTGTCCTGGGCCGGCATGTTGTTCGCCGCCGGGATCAGCATCACGCTGTTTTTCTTCTGCGTGTCCGAACCGCTGACCCACATGCTCCAACCGCCCCAAGGCGAGGCGGGCACGGCGGATGCGGCGCGACAGGCGATGCAGATCCTGTTTCTGCACTGGGGCCTGCATGGCTGGGGAGTGTTCGCCTTTGTCGGCATGGCGCTGGCGTATTTTGCCTATCGACATAACCTGCCGCTGGCCCTGCGTTCGGCGCTGTACCCGCTGATCGGTAAACGCATCAACGGCCCCATCGGTTACGCCGTGGACGGTTTCGGCATCATCGCCACGGTGTTCGGTCTTGGTGCCGATATGGGCTTTGGCGTACTCCATCTCAACTCGGGTCTGGACTACCTGTTCGGCATCGCTCACACGCAGTGGATTCAAGTCGGGCTGATCACGCTGATGATGGGCGCAGCGATCATCGTTGCCGTATCAGGCGTCGATAAGGGCGTGAGGGTCATGTCCGACATCAACATGCTGCTGGCCTGCGCACTGCTGCTGTTCGTGTTGTTCGCCGGGCCGACGCAGCATTTGCTCAACACGTTGATCCAGAACCTCGGTGACTACCTCGGTGCGTTGCCGATGAAGAGTTTCGATCTCTACGCCTACGACAAACCCAGCGACTGGCTGGGTGGCTGGACAGTGTTCTACTGGGCCTGGTGGATTGCATGGTCGCCGTTCGTGGGCCTGTTCATCGCACGGATTTCCCGTGGCCGCACCATCCGTGAATTCGTCTTCGGCGTGCTGCTGATCCCGCTCGGCTTCACCCTGGCGTGGATGTCGATCTTCGGCAACAGCGCCATCGATCAGGTGCTCAACCACGGCATGAGCGCGCTGGGCATGTCGGCCATCGATAACCCGTCGATGACCCTTTACCTGCTGCTGGAAACCTACCCGTGGAGCAAAACGGTCATCGCCATTACGGTGTTCATCAGTTTCGTGTTCTTCGTGACCTCTGCCGATTCCGGCACTGTGGTGCTGTCGACGCTGTCTGCCAAGGGCGGTAATCCGGACGAAGACGGGCCGAAATGGTTGCGGGTGTTCTGGGGCGCAATGACTGCGCTGGTGACCAGTGCGCTGCTGTTCTCCGGCAGTATCGATGCGCTGAAGTCGGCGGTGGTTCTGACGTCGCTGCCGTTCTCGCTGATCTTGCTGCTGATGATGTGGGGACTGCACAAGGCGTTTTATCTGGAGTCGCAAAAGCAGATTGCGCAGATGCACTCGCTGGCGCCGGTGTCCGGCTCACGGCGTGGCAAGGGCGGTTGGCGTCAGCGCCTGAGCCAGGCGGTGCATTTTCCGTCGCGTGATGAGGTTTATCGTTTCCTCGATACGACGGTGCGTCCGGCCATTGAAGAAGTGTCTGCCGTGTTCATCGAAAAAGGTTTGCACGTAGCGACACACCCGGACCCGGCCAACGACAGCGTCAGCCTGGAAATCGGCCATGGCGATCAGCATCCGTTCGTCTATCAAGTGCAGATGCGCGGCTACTTCACGCCGTCGTTTGCCCGTGGCGGCATGGGTTCCAAGCAGCTCAACAATCGCCGTTACTACCGCGCCGAAGTGCATTTGAGCGAAGGCAGTCAGGACTACGATCTGGTCGGCTACACCAAGGAGCAGATCATCAACGACATCCTCGACCAGTACGAACGGCACATGCAGTTCCTGCATCTGGTGCGCTGATCGGGGGGCAGGGCGTCGAGGCCAGTCAGGTCTCGGCGCTCAGCACCATGAACAACACCAGCGCCGCCACCGGAATGCTGAACACCATTGTGCCGATCCCCAATTCCGTGCTCAGCGACTGGCCGGCCGTCACCATGCCAATGGCACCATTGATGACCGTCAACGCCAGCCACAGGACGACGAAACTGTAGGTCAGGGTCTGCCGGCTGAAGCCGAGTTTCTCGCCGATGAACAGCATCATCGCGAGCAGGGCCAGGCCGAAGGTGATGATGATCGTCGTGTGCATGCTTGCTCCATCCTTGCGATAGGTATCGCCGGTTTGATGCCATGGCAACTTTGTGCCTGCCGAGTGCGATTGTGCAAGTGCGCCGTCGGTCTGGGGTGAAGGTCAGGCTCGGCTTGTTCGGCCAATATTTTACTGAGTGTGTATGGTGTGTATTGTTGTCAAGCCTTGGCGCTTAAAGTAGACAGCCGTTGATGTCGAAAAAGGCGAAGGACATGCGAAGTCGGGAAATGATCAGGATGATCGAAGAAGATGGTTGGTATCTGGTGGCGGTGAAAGGTAGTCATCATCAGTACAAACATCCTGATTCGGAGCTGCCAAAAGGAACGATCAACAGCATATTGAAACAGGCGGGGCTGAAATGACACCCGTCAACGGATATGAAAGTCCCGACAGGGACACATCACAGGAAGGAATCATCGAGATGAAATTTCCGGTTGTTCTGCACAAGGATGCCGACTCTGATTACGGAGTAATCGTCCCGGACGTGCCGGGTTGTTTCTCGGCGGGTGGCACGGTGGCGCAGGCGCTCGAAAACGTGAAGGAAGCGCTGTCTCTACATTACGAGGGTTTGGTTGCCGACGGTGATCCGTTGCCGCAGGTGCAGGAAATCGACGCGCACCTTGATAATCCCGATTTTGCTGGTGGGGTTTGGGCAGTGGTCGATTTTGACATCACGCCCTATTTCGGCAAGTCGGTGCGCTTCAATGCCACGCTGCCAGAGCAACTGCTCGAGCGTATCGATCAGACCGTCAGACGGGATCAACGGTACAGTTCAAGATCTGGCTTTTTAGCCGCAGCGGCCCTGCGGGAATTGTCGGCATAGCGGTTGGGTAAAGCCGGTTTACCCAGGAAGCCGGCTCAATATTCACCTGAAAAACGGCACATCCCCCAACACCGTCGCCCGCTGCATCACCCGCCGCGCCGGGCGGTAGTCGTCTACCGCGTAATGCTGGGTTACGCGATTGTCCCAAAACGCGATGTCGTCCTGCTGCCAACGCCAACGAATGGTGAATTCCGGGCGAGTTGTATGGGCGAACAGGAACTTCAGAATCGCTTCGCTCTCGGTTTCCGACAGCTCGTTGAGCTTCGAGGTGAAGCCTTCGTTGACGAACAACGAGCGGCGTCCGCTGACCGGATGCGTGCGGATCACCGGGTGCGACAGTGGCGGGTTCTTGCGCCGGGCTTCTTCCCATTGGGCCAGCGCCTCTGGCGTGTTGCCGTAGCGCTCCAGCGGAAATGAACGGGTGAAGTCGTGGGTGGCGGTGAGTCCTTCGAGCAGGTTTTTCAACGGTGCCGACAAGGCTTCATACGCTGCGATACCGCTGGCCCATAACGTGTCGCCACCGAACTCCGGCAGCAGTTTGGCGCTGAGTACCGCGCCCATGGCCGGGGTCGGCAGGAAGGTTACGTCGGTGTGCCAGATGGCGTTATCGCGCACGTCGGTGACGGCGGTGTCGAGGATCAGCACTTCGGGTTGCTCAGGCACGTTCGGGTAGATCGGGTGAATGTGCAGGTCGCCGAAATTGGCGGCGAATCGTGCCTGTTGCTGTGGGGTGATTGGCTGATTGCGGAAGAACAAAACCTGATGTTTGAGCAGTGCCTGTTCGATGGCATCGCGCTGTTCCACATTCAGCGGCTGACTGATGTCGATGCCACTGATCTGGGCGCCGAGGGCGGAGCTTAAAGGGGTGATGGACAACTGACTCATGATGATTCTCTTCAATCCGGTTTACCAACTGTAGGAGCGAGCTTGCTCGCGATCGCGGTGCATCAGTCAAAGCATCGTCGTCTGATGATTAGCAATCGCGAGCAAGCTCGCTCCTACAGGGTTGTTCAATTTTCAGTGAGCCTGGCCGTGCCACGGCACCAGTTTGCGTTGCAAGGCGCGCAGGCCCATTTCCATGGCGAAGGCAATCAGTGCGATCACCAGAATGCCCAGCACCACCACATCGGTGACCAGAAACTGCGCGGCCGACTGCACCATGAAGCCCAAGCCGCTGGTGGCGGCAATCAGTTCAGCGGCGACCAGCGTCGACCAGCCCACACCCAGGCCAATGCGCACACCGGTCAGAATGTCCGGCAAGGCACTTGGCAAAATGACGTGGCGAATCAACTGCGCCCGAGTCGCTCCCAAGGACTGCGCGGCGCGCAACTTGGCCGGGTCGACGGTGCGCACACCAGTGGAGGTAGCGATGGCAATCGGGGCGAAAATCGCCAGGTAGATCAGCAAGACTTTTGACAACTCACCGATGCCGCACCAGATCACGATCAGCGGCAGATAGGCCAGTGGCGGAATCGGGCGGTAGAACTCGATCAACGGATCGAGCACGCCACGAGCAACACGGTTGGCACCGATGGCAATGCCCACCGGCACGGCGGTCAGCACTGCGAAACCGAGGCCCAGGCCAATGCGGCCGAGACTCGCGCCCAAGTGCTGCCACAACGTCGAATCCATGTAGCCGCTGGTCACCAACAGCCAGCCTTTTTGCAGCACGGCGGACGGTGGCGGCAGGAACAGCGGTTCGATCAAACCGCTCGCGGTGACGGCCCACCAAATGAAAACGAGGGCGGCCAGCGTCAACAGGCTGATCCAGCGAGTGCTCAGGCTGCGACGGACCGGACTTGTCGTAGCGCCGGGTTTGATCGCCGTCGCTGCGGGGATTTCGTAGCTGCTCATGCGCGCTCCTGCCGCTGGGCGGCGCTGCGTTGGGAGAACACTTTGGCGAGTACGTGTTCGCGGGTTTCGATAAAGCGTGGGTCGGATTTGATCGAGCGAGCCGACTCACCGGCGGCGTAGCGCTGACCGAAGTCGAGGCTCAAACGCTCGACGATTTGCCCAGGATTGGGTGCCAGCAGAATCAGGTCGGTGGCGAGGAAAACCGCTTCTTCAATGTCGTGGGTGATCAGGAACACGGGTTTGGCCGTGCGCCGCCAGACTTGCAGCAGCAGCTCTTGCATCTGTTCACGGGTGAAGGCATCGAGGGCGCCGAAGGGCTCATCCATCAGCAACACACGCGGGTCGGCGGCGAGGGCGCGGGCCAGGCCGACACGTTGTTTCTGGCCACCCGAGAGTTGCCAGATCCGGCGGTTCTCAAACCCGGAGAGGTCCACCAGCGCGAGCATTTCCCGGGCGCGGATTTCGCGTTTGTCCCGGGCGATGCCGGCCAGTTCCAGGCCGAAGCCGACGTTGGCCAGCACGTCCTGCCAAGGCAGCAGGGCATCGTCCTGGAACACTACACCGCGTTCGGCGCTCGGGCCTTTGACCGGTACGCCATCCAGGGTGATGCGCCCGGCGCTGGGCTCGACGAAACCGGCAATCAGGTTCAACAACGACGTCTTGCCACTGCCGGACGGGCCGAGGGCGACCAGCAATTGCTGGGGCCCAAGACTCAGGGAAATATCCGCCAGCACCGGTTCCGGGCTACCGGGGTACTGTGCGCTGATGCGCTCCAGCTGTAGCAAGGCCATCGCAAGTCTCCCGATCAGTTGGTAATGAACTTGGCGCTGACGTACGGCGCGTAGTCCGGCAGCACGGCCTCGACCTTGCCTTGTTCCTTGAGGAACGCGGCGGTGTCGGTGATGGCCTTGGTGGTCGGCGCGCCGAGGGTGATCACCTGATCAGCCGCCAGCGGGTAGACGTTGCCTTGCAACAGCAGCGGAATGTCGCTGGCCTTGGCGCCGGACAGTTTCACCAACTTGTCGACGTTGCTTTGATTGGCGAGCCAGGCTTGCGGGTCTTTGCGGTAGTCGGCGTAGGCATCGAGGGTCACTTTGGCGAACGCGGTGACGATTTCCGGGTGCTTCTCGGCGAAGTCCTTGCGCACGATCCAGGCATCGAACGTCGGTGCGCCGAACTTGGCCAGTTCACCGGAGGTGATCAGCACTTTGCCGTTCTCCTTGGCGACACCCAACGCTGGGTCCCACACGTAAGTGGCGTCGATGTCGCCGCGTTTCCAGGCGGCAATGATCGCGGGCGGCGCGAGGTTGAGGACGGTCACTTTCGAGGGATCGATGTTCCAGTGCTTCAGTGCGGCCAGCAGGCTGTAATGCCCGGTGGACACGAACGGCACGGCGATTTTCTTGCCGATCAGGTCTTGCGGGGTCTTGATCCCGGAACCGTCGCGGGCGACCAGGGCTTCGGCGGCGCCGATCTGGGTGGCGATGAGGAACGTTTCTACCGGCACTTTGCGGGTGATGGCGGCAGTCAGGGGGCTGGAACCGAGGTAGCCGATTTGCACGTCGCCGGAGGCGATGGCGGCAATGATGTCGGCGCCGTTATCGAATTTTCGCCAGCTGATATCGGCCTTGGTGGCTTTTTCGTAACTGCCGTCGGCCTGGGCGACTTTCGCCGGATCAACGGTGGTCTGGTAGGCGACAGTGAAGTCGGTCGCCTGGGCAAAAAAGCTCGCGGTAGCCAAGGAAGCGGCCGCCAGCAAGCGAAGGGGGAAAGTCAGTTTCATCAGAAAGCTCCTTGTCAGGCGACCGAATGTCGGCGTGAGAAAGAGACTAAATGATCTAAGAATTCGAAAATAAATAACTTTTTCGAATTAGCTTATGAGAGGAAAATTGAGGAGCGACCGCTTCGCGGTCAATCGCTAGCAGGCTAGCTCCCACAGGGTTCAAGGGTGTTCACACAATTGCGCGAACACTGAAAGTCCTCTGTGGGAGCTAGCCTGCTGGCGATAAGGTCCGCAGGACCTTCCGAGGTTAGTTACTGATCGCCAGAATGCTCGCCTGGTACGCCCCGACAAACACATCGAAATCGCCGACTTCGTTCTGTTCCAGCTCAACCTGATCAGCCAGCGACGAACGCGCCCGCGCTTCAAATTTCGCCTGTTGCTCAGCTGGCAATGGTTCGCTGCGGAAGAACTCCGCATGGGCCTGGCTCTGGCGCAGGGAGAACTGGGCAAAGCTCTCCTTGTGCTCGGCCATCGACGCGAGCACCTGGGCCGATGGCGTCAGGGACGGGTCCTGGACCTTGGCCATCTGAGCGTCCAGCGCCTTGCTGTGGGCATCGCCGCCATGGCTCTGATCAAGCAGGGCGGCCAGTGGTGCAATGTTTTCCAACAACTGGCCAGCCCACTCTTTCAGGTCGACCGGTTGCCCGTCGCGTTGCAGTTGCAGGCCCGGACGGCGCCCTTCCTTGACCACGCTGAGGAAGTTTGACGTCGCGTTGCCGCAATTGGTGTTGGTCAGCAGCGGGCTGTCGTTCAGCGCGCAGTACAGCAGGAACGCATCGAGGAAGCGCGACTCGGTAAGGTCGATACCCATTGGCAGGAACGGGTTGATGTCCAGGCAGCGCACTTCGACGTACTGGATGCCACGGGCCATCAGCGCCTGAATCGGTCGCTCACCGGTGTAGGTCACGCGTTTCGGGCGGATGTTGGAGTAGTACTCGTTTTCGATCTGCAGGATGTTGGTGTTGAGCTGAACCCACTCACCGTCCTTGTGCGTACCGACTTCGACGTATGGCGCATACGGCGTGGCGACTGCTTTGCGCAGGCTGTCGGTGTAGCTGTTCAGATCGTTGTAGCACGGCGTCAGGCCGGCCTGGGCGTTGCTCTGGTAACCCAGATCGCTCATGCGCAGGCTGGTGGCGTACGGCAGGTACAAGGTGTGCGGGTCCAGTTGCTCCAACTGATGCGAGCGACCGCGCAGGAAACCGGCGTCCAGCGCTGGCGATGCGCCGAACAGGTACATCAGCAGCCAGCTGTAACGGCGGAAGTTGCGGATCAGCGCGATGTAGGACGACGACTGGAAATCGCGATCCGTGCCGACAAAACCTTCGGCCTGCTTGAGCAGCGGCCAGAGCTTCTCCGGCAGGGAAAAGTTGTAGTGGATACCGGCAATGCATTGCATGGTCTTGCCGTAACGCAGGGCCAGGCCCTTGCGGTACACGTACTTGAGCTGCCCGATATTGGACGTGCCGTAATAGGCGATCGGGATGTCTTCCTCGGCCGGCAACGGGCACGGCATCGAGGGGCTCCACAGGTACTCGTTGCCGAGCTTGCTGTAGGCAAAGCGGTGAATGCTGTCCAGGCTCGCCAGCGTATCGGCCGGGTCGGGCAGGGCCGGGGTGATGAACTCCAGCAGCGACTCGGAATAGTCGGTGGTGATCAGTTCATTGGTCAGCGCGGAACCCAATTCTTCCGGGTGCGGCGTTTGCGCCAGGCGACCTTCGCCAGTCACGCGCAGGCATTCACGTTCGATGCCGTGAAGGCACTGTTCGAGCAGAGAGAGGTTAGCGCGCTCGCCAAGCAGGGCCAGGCGGCGGTTGAGAAGTTCGCTCAAGTTGGATTCCTTCACGCGTCAGTCGCCCCAATATGGGGGTGGGCAAGACGGTCTACAAGGGTGAAGTTAAAACTGGCGTTTTCGCCTGGTTTTGGAACTCGCCGCAATCGATGTGGGAGCGGACTTGTGGCGAGGGGGCTTGCCCCCGTTAGGCTGCGATGCAGCCCCAAAATCTCTGATGTTCCAGGATATTGTGAGTGCTACGCACTCAAACGGGGGCAAGCCCCCTCGCCACACGCGCTTCCACAGAAAAACTCGACGCTGCGATCACAGCGCCGAAATTAACTCAAATCGATGACATCTAGCTACAGGACAGCGAACGTGCCTTGTGCTTTTGCGACCAGTTTGTCGCCTTGCATCACATCGGCTTCGACCACCAACGTGCGGCGGCCCGGGTGGATCACCCGCGCCGTGCACATCACCTCACCGTCCGAGACGGCGCGGATGTAGTTGATCTTGCACTCGATGGTTGCGCTCTGCTGGTCAAAGCCGTGGGTGCTGGAACAGGCCAGCCCCATGGCAATGTCCACCAGGCTGAACAAGGCCCCGCCGTGCAGCTTGCCACCGCGATTGCGCAGCTTCGGTTCCAGGCCCAGGGCAACTTGCGCGACCCCGGTTTCCAGGCTGTGCAAACGACAGCCCAGCAGCTTGAAAAAGGCGCTTTCGGTGTAACCGGCGGGGATATCCATCAACGTTTCTTCAACTGCTTGGCGTTGGCGAACAGCGAAGCCATGGCGTTGTTGCTCGGTGCTGCCGCCGTGGTTTCCTTGCGTGGTGCAGTGTTCTGGGATTGGCGAGGCGCCGAACCCGGACGTGCGCCACGAGCACCGTCGATTTTCTCGCCCGGGGTGTCGCTCATGCGCATCGACAGGCCCACGCGTTTACGCGGTATGTCGATTTCCATGACCTTCACTTTCACCACGTCACCGGCCTTCACCGCTTCGCGCGGATCCTTGATGAACTTCTCCGAAAGTGCAGAGATGTGCACCAAACCGTCCTGATGCACGCCGATATCGACGAACGCGCCGAAGTTGGTCACGTTGGTCACCACACCTTCGAGAATCATGCCCAGTTGCAGGTCCTTGAGGTCTTCGACACCTTCCTGGAACTCGGCGGTCTTGAACTCGGGACGCGGGTCGCGGCCGGGCTTTTCCAGTTCTTGCAGGATGTCGGTGACCGTCGGCAGACCGAAGGTTTCGTCGGTGTACTTCTTCGGATCGAGACGCTTGAGGAACGCGGCATCGCCGATCAGCGAACGGATATCACGGTCGGTTTCGGCGGCAATGCGCTGAACCAGCGGGTAGGCTTCCGGGTGAACCGCCGACGAATCCAGCGGGTTTTCGCCGTTCATGACACGCAGGAATCCAGCAGCCTGTTCGAAGGTTTTCTCGCCCAGACGTGCGACTTTCTTCAGCGCGGCGCGAGTCTTGAATGCGCCGTGCTCGTCACGGTGGCTGACGATGTTTTGCGCCAGGGTCGCATTGAGGCCGGAGATCCGTGCCAGCAGGGCCACGGACGCGGTATTCACGTCCACGCCGACGGCGTTCACGCAGTCCTCGACCACGGCGTCCAGGCCGCGTGCCAGTTTCAGCTGCGATACGTCGTGCTGGTACTGGCCGACACCGATGGATTTCGGATCGATCTTCACCAGCTCAGCCAGCGGGTCTTGCAGGCGACGGGCAATCGACACCGCGCCACGGATCGACACGTCCAGGTCCGGGAATTCCTTGGAGGCCAGTTCCGATGCCGAGTAAACCGATGCACCGGCTTCAGAGACCATGACCTTGGTCATCTTCATCGCCGGGTATTTTTTGATCAGCTCGGCGGCGAGCTTATCGGTCTCACGGCTGGCGGTGCCGTTGCCGATGGCGATCAGGTCCACCGCGTGTTTGGCGCACAGGGCGGCAAGAATCGCGAGGGTCTGGTCCCACTTGTTGTGCGGCACGTGCGGGTAAACCGTGGCGTGATCCAGCAGCTTGCCGGTGGAATCGACCACCGCGACCTTGCAGCCGGTACGCAGGCCCGGGTCGAGGCCCAACGTGGCGCGCGGGCCGGCCGGGGCCGACAGCAGCAGGTCGTGCAGGTTGTGCGCGAACACGTTGATCGCTTCGGTTTCCGCGCCATCGCGCAGTTCGCCCAGCAAGTCAGTCTCCAGATGGGTGTAGAGCTTGACCTTCCAGGTCCAGCGCACCACTTCGCCCAGCCATTTGTCGGCGGCGCGGTTCTGGTTCTGAATGCCGAATTGCTGGCCGATCATGCCTTCGCACGGGTGCATGGCGCCCGGCAGCTCATCGCCGACTTTCAGCGCGGAGCTGAGAATGCCTTCGTTGCGGCCACGGAAAATCGCCAGGGCGCGGTGCGACGGCATGCTTTTGAGGGGTTCGTCGTGTTCGAAGTAGTCGCGGAACTTGGCGCCTTCCTCTTCCTTGCCGGCAATCACGCGGGCACTGAGGGTGGCTTCCTGCTTGAGGTAGTTGCGCAGCTTCTCCAGCAGGCTGGCGTTTTCGGCGAAGCGTTCCATCAGGATGTACTTGGCGCCTTCGAGGGCGGCCTTCACATCGGCCACGCCTTTTTCGGCGTCGATGAAGCGTGCGGCTTCGGTTTCCGGGCTCAGGGACGGATCGTTGAACAGGCCGTCCGCCAAGTCGCCGAGGCCGGCTTCCAGGGCGATCTGGCCCTTGGTGCGGCGCTTTTGCTTGTAAGGCAGGTACAAGTCTTCGAGGCGGGTCTTGGTGTCGGCAAGCTTGATGTCGCGCTCGAGTTGCGGGGTCAGCTTGCCTTGCTCTTCGATGCTGGCAAGGATGCTGATACGCCGTTCGTCGAGTTCTCGCAGGTAGCGCAGGCGCTCTTCCAGATGACGCAGCTGCGTATCGTCGAGGCTGCCGGTCACTTCTTTCCGGTAACGGGCGATGAAGGGAACGGTAGAGCCTTCATCGAGTAGCGCGACGGCCGCTTCGACCTGTTGTGGGCGTACACCGAGTTCCTCGGCAATGCGGCTGTTGATGCTGTCCATAAAACCACCTGACAAATTGTGAAAGCAGGCTCGCAGGCGCAGAGATAGGGCCTCGGCGAGTCTGGTTGAGCGGCCTGGCCTGCGCCGCTACCTGGATCAAAAGGTAACCCGTTGACCCGTGAAATCGAATAATTACTGCCGGTGCGATGAAAATAAAAAGCGGCTGCCCGGTGTAACGATCAGACGTTGCCTGACACAAAAGGCCGCGCATTATAACCAGCGTTAAGGCATTCGGGGCCATCGTGGTGTGCAGGCGCAAAGGCCGGTTTTCTGGCGCTGGAGGAAAAATCTGCTAACAATGCACACGGTGCGCACAACGGCAGCTACGCCATAATGCGCGCCGAGATCAAAGGAGCATCCAATGAGCAGCACTGCAAACATTGCTGAAGGCGAAAAAATTCTTATTGTTGACGACGATCCGGGCCTCAGCAGCCTGCTGGAACGTTTTTTCGTCAGCAAGGGCTATCGCGCCCGCGCCGTACCGAACACTGAGCAAATGGACCGCCTTCTGGCACGCGAAGTGTTCAACCTGGTCGTCCTCGACCTGATGCTGCCCGGCGAAGACGGCCTGACCGCCTGCCGCCGCCTGCGCAACGCGAACAATCAGATTCCGATCATCATGCTCACCGCCAAGGGCGATGAGCTGAGCCGCATCAAGGGCCTCGAACTGGGCGCCGACGATTACCTGGCCAAGCCGTTCAACCCCGATGAGCTGATGGCACGTGTCAAAGCCGTCCTGCGTCGTCAGTCGGCACCGGTGCCAGGCGCGCCGGGCAGCGAAGACGAAAGCGTGACCTTCGGTGACTATGAGCTGTCCCTGGCCACCCGCGAACTCAAGCGCGGTGAAGAAGTGCACATGCTCACCACCGGTGAGTTCGCGGTACTCAAGGCACTGGTAATGAACGCCCGTCAGCCGCTGACCCGCGACAAGTTGATGAACCTGGCCCGTGGCCGCGAATGGGATGCCCTGGAGCGTTCCATCGACGTGCAGATCTCCCGTCTGCGCCGGATGATCGAACCCGATCCATCCAAACCGCGTTACATCCAGACCGTCTGGGGTGTGGGTTACGTGTTCGTTCCGGATGGCGCCGCCACCAAGTGATCGGCGATTTGTAGGGGCGGGTTGTGCGGGCAAGTCAGTCAAATGACATTGCCCGCAGACTCGCGATCTGCAATGTGCGAGCATCCCTCGCTCCTGCAAGTGTGTAACGGTTATCCATGAAAACCCCCATTTGGTTCCCCCAGAGCTTCTTCTCCCGCACCCTTTGGCTGGTGCTCATCGTCGTGCTGTTTTCCAAGGCGTTGACCCTGGTTTATCTGCTGATGAACGAAGACGTGCTGGTGGATCGTCAATACAGCCACGGCGTCGCCCTGACGCTGCGCGCCTATTGGGCCGCCGATGAAAACAACCGTGACAAGATTGCCGAAGCCGCGACCCTGATCCGGGTGGTGGGCGCGGGTGTTCCGGAAGGCGAACAGCACTGGCCTTACAGCGAGATCTATCAGCGGCAGATGCAGGCAGAGCTGGGGGCCGACACCGAAGTGCGATTACGCATGCATTCGCCACCGGCGCTGTGGGTCCGGGCACCGAGCCTGGGCGACGGTTGGTTGAAAGTGCCGTTGTACCCGCATCCGTTGCGCGGCCAGAAAATCTGGAACGTGCTTGGCTGGTTCCTGGCTATCGGTTTGCTGTCCACGGCGTCGGCGTGGATCTTCGTCAGCCAGCTCAATCAACCCCTGAAACGTCTGGTGTATGCCGCACGGCAACTCGGCCAGGGGCGCAGCGTGCGCCTGCCGATCAGTGACACGCCGAGTGAAATGACGGAGGTGTATCGCGCCTTCAACCAGATGGCAGAAGACGTCGAGCAGGCGGGTCGCGAGCGAGAGCTGATGTTGGCCGGGGTCTCCCACGATTTACGCACGCCGTTGACCCGATTGCGCCTGTCGCTGGAGTTGATGGGCGACCGCACCGACCTGACGGACGACATGGTGCGTGACATCGAAGACATGGATGCGATTCTTGACCAGTTCCTGGCGTTCATTCGTGACGGACGCGACGAGACGGTGGAAGAGGTTGACCTGAGCGATCTGGTCCGCGAAGTCGCCGCGCCGTACAACCAGAACGAAGAAAAAGTGCGCTTGCGCCTGGAGCCGATCCAGCCGTTTCCGCTGCGGCGTGTATCGATGAAACGTCTACTCAACAACCTGATCGGCAACGCCCTTCATCATGCCGGTAGCGGTGTGGAAGTGGCGGCGTATGTCTCCGGTGACACCGCCGCACCGTACGTGGTGCTGAGCGTCATGGACCGAGGCGCCGGGATCGATCCGTCGGAGCTGGAGGCGATTTTCAACCCGTTCACTCGGGGCGACCGTGCCCGGGGTGGCAAGGGCACCGGATTGGGGTTGGCAATTGTGAAGCGGATTGCTTCGATGCATGGCGGCAACGTTGAACTGCGCAACCGTTCGGGCGGCGGGCTGGAAGCGCGGGTGCGGTTGCCGCTGGGGTTGATGTTGCCGCGGGATGCGGTTTAACGGCTGAAAAGATCGCAGCCTGCGGCAGCTCCTACAGAGCAACGTGTACCCCTGTAGGAGCTGCCGCAGGCTGCGATTTTTTGCTTTATCCCTTGCCTTTGGTCCGGGTCATATTCGGCCCGCCATTCTTCTCCAGATGCTCAATGATGATCCCTGCCACGTTTTTCCCGGTGGTGGTCTCAATCCCCTCAAGCCCAGGCGACGAGTTCACTTCCATCACCAGCGGTCCGTGATTGGAGCGCAGGATATCCACGCCCGCCACCGCCAGGCCCATGACCTTCGCCGCACGCAATGCGGTCATGCGTTCTTCCGGCGTGATCTTGATCAGGCTCGCACTGCCACCACGGTGCAGGTTGGAGCGGAACTCGCCGGGCTTGGCCTGACGCTTCATCGCGGCAATGACTTTGTCACCGACCACGAAGCAGCGAATGTCGGCGCCACCCGCCTCCTTGATGTACTCCTGAACCATGATGTTCTGCTTGAGGCCCATGAACGCCTCGATCACTGATTCCGCCGCCGTGGCGGTTTCACACAGCACCACGCCGATGCCTTGGGTGCCTTCCAGCACCTTGATCACCAGCGGTGCACCGTTGACCATTTCGATCAGATCGGGAATGTCGTCCGGCGAGTGGGCGAACCCGGTCACCGGCAAGCCGATGCCCCGGCGTGACAGCAATTGCAACGAACGCAGTTTGTCCCGCGAGCGGGCGATGGCCACCGATTCGTTGAGTGGAAACACCCCCATCATTTCGAACTGGCGCAACACCGCACAGCCATAAAACGTGACCGACGCACCAATCCGCGGGATGACCGCATCAAAACCTTCAAGCGGTTTGCCACGGTAGTGAATCTGCGGCTTGTGACTGGCGATGTTCATGTAGGCGCGCAGGGTGTCGACCACCACCATTTCATGGCCGCGTTCAGTACCGGCTTCAACCAGGCGGCGGGTGGAATACAGACGCGGGTTCCGCGACAGCACAGCGATCTTCATGCAACACCTGTGGAGGAGGTAGATACCGGGAACACCGGCTTGTCTTGTACATATTTAATGCCCGGATTGACCACCAACTGGCCGTCGATCAGGGCTTTGGAACCGAGCAGCAGGCGATAGCGCATGGACTTGCGGCAAGCCAGTGTGAACTGGACTCGCCAGACCCGGTCACCCAGCGCCAGGGTGGTGCTGATCACGTATCGCACCTGCGCATGACCGTTGGAGCTTTTAATGGTTTTCATCGTCACCAGCGGCGCTTCGCAGCGGCGGTGGCGCAGTTGCACCACGGTGCCCAGATGCGCCGTGAAGCGCACCCATTGCTCACCGTCACGCTCGAACGTCTCGATATCGGTGGCATGCAGGCTGGAGGTGCTGGCGCCGGTGTCGATTTTTGCCCGAAGACCGGCAACCCCCAAATCAGGGAGCGCCACCCACTCGCGCAGACCGACAACGGTCAAATGGTCAAATGTCTTCAAAATGGCTCAGTCGGTGGAAACCGCGGTGGCCTCAGGCGGCCGAGTTCGCGGTATTCACGCAGAATAATGGGTAAAAGGCGACAGATATTCGCTGCCCGGTTTTCCAGCCTCGCGGGGGAGGTTATGGAATGTCAGCATTGTAGTCCGGGACGACGAAATTCTTGGCACGAGAGAAACGGTAGTACAGTTCACCAATATTTCAGAGTGAGGACATTCCATGGCACAAAAAAGCGAAGAGGATGACAAAGTCCGCCTCGACAAATGGCTGTGGGCTGCACGTTTTTACAAGACCCGTGCCTTGGCCAAGGCGGCGATTGAAGGCGGCAAGGTGCATTGTCGAGGCGAGCGTTGCAAACCGGGCAAGGAGCCGCGCATCGGCGACGAATTTGTGATTCGTTCCGGTTTCGAGGAGCGTACGGTGGTGGTCCAGGCGTTGTCGATCGTGCGCCGTGGCGCACCGCAGGCACAAACCTTGTATGCCGAAACCCTGGCCAGCATCGCCAAGCGCGAAGAGGCCGCGGCGCAACGCAAAGCAGGCGCCTTGGGCGTGAGCACCGACGGCAAGCCGAGCAAGAAGCAGCGCCGGGATCTGTTCAAGTTTCGTGGCAGTAGCAACGACGACTGAAGTTCGCAGCCTGCGATCTTTTCAAGAGCTTTCATTCTTGCAATCAGGCGATTGCGCATCCATATCAGGTGAGTTGCGCAGATCGCCGCTCGTCGAAAATTACCCACGACGCCGAACCTGTAGGCCATAAACAGATTGGCCGCAATCCGTTGGTGCATGTTCCACCTCCCTTGGATCAGCTCCGGATTGTTCATAAAATGTCTTCATTGGCGGAACATTGCGCGCCCAAAGGGGTGGCGCAGGTAAACTTCCTTGCTCCCGTCATCTTTTTCATCACTTCAGATACCCAGACCTATGACCGACCAAGCGGATAACGACTTCACCCAACGCTTCATCTTCGATGACAGCGACACCCGTGGCGAGCTGGTCTCGTTGGAGCTCAGCTACGCCGAAGTCCTGGCCAAACACGCCTACCCGCAGCCTGTCGCGCAATTGCTCGGAGAGCTGATGGCGGCCGCATCGTTGCTGGTCGGCACATTGAAGTTCGATGGCTTGCTGATTCTGCAGGCACGCTCCGAAGGCCCGATTCCGCTGTTGATGATCGAGTGCTCCAGCGAGCGCGACATCCGCGGCCTGGCCCGTTACGAGGCGGACCGCATCGCACCTGACGCAACCCTGGCTGACTTGATGCCGGATGGTTCGCTGACATTGACCGTCGACCCGAAACGGGGCCAGCGCTACCAGGGCGTCGTCGATCTGGATGGCGAAACGTTGTCCGATTGCTTCACCAACTACTTCGTCATGTCCCAGCAGATTGGCACCCGCATCAAGCTCTGCGCCGATGGCCGTCGTGCCCGTGGCCTGTTGCTGCAACAACTGCCGGCCGACCGTTTGAAAGACGACGACGAACGCGCCGCCAGCTGGCAGCACATCACCACCCTGGGCGGTACGCTGACCGCCGATGAGCTGCTGAGCCTGGACAACGAAACCGTGCTCCACCGCCTCTATCACGACGAGCAGGTGCGTCTGTTCGACGTGCAGAAGTTGCGTTTCCGCTGCAGCTGCTCGCGCGAACGTTCGGCCAATGCACTGGTCAGTCTGGGTATGGAAGACGCGCAGCAATTGGTCGTCGAACACGGTGGCAACATCGAGATCGATTGCCAGTTCTGCAACCAGCGCTACCTGTTTGATGCCACCGATGTCACTCAATTGTTCGCCGGCGCGGGCATCGAGACGCCGTCGGATACCCGTCACTAAAACGGTTCAGCGCAGGTAAATTCACTGGCAAGTGCCGGATTAACGCCGTTACGACAGGAGGGGCCTACTTTTTTTGGCCTTTTCTGGCATAATCCGGCCCACTTTTTTCGCGGTAGTAGTGCACGACTTTCTACTACAAAAACGTTTGGAGCACTCGGCCACTGGCCGACGGGGAACCTCATGACGCAAGCCAATAACGCCGTGTACACCGATCTGAGTGTTGATGATCTGGTTAAAGAAGCCCTC
Source organism: Pseudomonas sp. Irchel s3f7 (assembly GCF_900187615.1). Taxonomy (GTDB): domain Bacteria; phylum Pseudomonadota; class Gammaproteobacteria; order Pseudomonadales; family Pseudomonadaceae; genus Aquipseudomonas. Next base: position 51,717 of record NZ_FYDO01000013.1, read on the forward strand.
AACCGCGGTGAAGGCGAGCTTGCCGATACCGGCGCACTGGTTGTTCGTACCGGTCACCGTACCGGCCGTTCGCCAGTCGACCGTTTCATCGTTGAAGAGCCATCCACTTCGGCCGCCATTGCCTGGGGCCCGATCAACCGCAAGTTCCCGGCCGACAAGTTCGATGCCCTGTGGGACCGCGTTGAGGCATTCAACAACGCGCAAGAACACTTCGTTTCCCACGTGCATGTAGGTGCCGCTTCCGAGCACTACCTGGCCGTGAAGATGACCACCCAGACTGCCTGGCAGAACCTGTTCGGTCGTTGCCTGTTCATCAACCCTGCCCAGTACAACCCGGCTGGCCGTGATGAATGGCAAGTGCTCAACGTTGCCAACTTCGAATGCGTGCCAGAGCGTGACGGCACCAACTCCGACGGTTGCGTGATCCTCAACTTCGCACAGAAGAAAGTGCTGATCGCCGGCATGCGTTACGCCGGTGAGATGAAGAAAGCGATGTTCTCGGTGCAGAACTTCCTGCTGCCGGCCGCTGACGTACTGCCTATGCACTGCGCCGCCAACATCGGCGAAGAAGGCGACGTGACCCTGTTTTTCGGTCTGTCCGGCACCGGCAAAACCACCCTGTCCGCCGACGAAAGCCGTTACCTGATCGGTGACGACGAACACGGCTGGGGCGAAGGCGTGGTGTTCAACATCGAAGGCGGTTGCTATGCCAAGTGCATCGACCTGTCCGAGAAGAACGAGCCGGTTATCTGGAAAGCCATCAAGCACGGCGCAGTCCTGGAAAACGTCGTTATCGACGATGCCAAGCACGCCGACTACGCCGATGTCAGCCTGACCCAGAACAGCCGCGCCGCCTACCCGCTGGAGCACGTTGCCAAGCGTTCCGAGCAGAACCTCGGTGGCGAGCCGAACGCTGTGATCTTCCTGACCTGCGACCTGACCGGCGTACTGCCGCCAGTGTCGATCCTCAACGAAGAACAAGCGGCTTACCACTTCCTGTCCGGCTACACCGCACTGGTGGGCTCGACTGAAATGGGTTCGGGCAGCGGCATCAAGTCGACCTTCTCCACCTGCTTCGGCGCACCGTTCTTCCCGCGTCCGGCTGGCGAATACGCAGAACTGCTGATCAAGCGCATCCGCGGCTTCGGCTCCAAGGTCTACCTGGTCAACACCGGCTGGACCGGCGGTGGCTACGGCGTCGGCAAGCGCTTCAACATCCCGACCACCCGTGCCGTGATCGCAGCGATCCAGAGCGGCGCGCTGATCGGTACCGAGACCGAGCACCTGGACACCATCAACCTCGACGTGCCAGTGGCCGTACCGGGCGTTGAGACTGGCCTGCTGAACCCACGCAACACCTGGGAAGACAAAGCCTCCTACGACGAAGCCGCCAAAGCACTGGCCGGCCTGTTCATCGAGAACTTCAAGAAGTTCGAAGTGAGCGACGCGATCAAGGCTGCGGGTCCTAAGCTGTAAGTGTTGGTTTGAGCTAACGAAAAAGCCGCCCTTCGGGGCGGCTTTTTTGTGCGCAAAATTCGGTTTTTAGCGGGCAAGCCAGAATGCCTCGGGCCGTTACAGGCCTTCGAGCTCATCCGTGTCCCAGCGTTGGGCCTTGATGGCCTGGTAGAGCATGCCGATGGTCAATGACACCTTCTCACCGCGACCTTTGGCTTTGCGCTTTAGATTCACATCAGGGCCGGCAGGCTGGAAATAGCGGTAACTGTCGAAATCCACGAAGTCGATTGCGAAATGGTTTTCCAGGGTTTCGATCAGGTGCTGGGCGTCTGTTCCGTTGCACCCCAAGTCGAAGTTGATCGAGGTGCTGAGGCTTATGGTTTTGCGCTCGGGGAAGCCGAGTTCTTCGTGCAGCAGTTGCAGGAGTTGCTGCATCACGTGGTCGTCGGGGAGGTCGGGGGCGAGGTTCATGTAGGAATTTCCAAAAGGGTTCTCGCTGGATGAGGTTGGTCGGATTTGGCAACCAGTTTAGTGCGATGCCTTGCGATCTGCGGGAACAAGAAAGATCTCACGTTAAGTTCAGATCCTCCCTACAACAGTATCCAGGACTCCTCGGTAAGTTCTAGCGTCCCGACTTCGAACCGGGAGTTTTCGAGCTAAACGAGGGAGAGGGATGACTGGTCGAAAAGACATACCGCAGGTTTGGCATCATTACGATGCGGATGGTGGTGGTTACCGCTGTTTGAGGGACATGACCCACAGCGAGTTGGCCGCGAGAGAGGCCATGCAGAAATCCTACGAAGCGATGCTAGCTCGCCAAGCTGCGTACGAAAAAAGTCGAGAGATAGTGCTTCAACAAAAGCGCCAAACCCCTGGGGGATGCGTATTTGCCAAGTCCTGCAAGTTGCCTGATTCGATCATCGACTACAGCAATCCAGCCGGATTTGTACCGACAGACAGTATCGAAGAGTATGGCAAGCTCACTGTGCTAGGCGGCCGGAAGGTCGACGGATCCGGTTGCTTACCTCTGGAGAGGATCAGTGGAGTAGTGCCAGCAGGTATCGGTACTTTGGCATTGGGCGGCGTCGCCATTGTTCCGGCTGCAACCAGTGCGGCAAGTGCTACTGCTGGCGTCGTGACTGCCGGTGTTGCCGCTAGCGCATTGGTGGGGCTGGTGGCTTTGCTGGCGCCATCAAGTCTTGGCGATGGTGCACTGTATTCTGATGAACAACTCAGAGCACTTAAGCAAGCGCGGACGCGTGTTCGGTTGCGCATTGAAGAGCAATCTGACGGCACGCTTAAAGGTTACGGGTACAACACTCAGAGCCGGCGCGACTGGGAAATGATTCCGGTTGTGACGTTTGCAGTTCGCGGTACCCAACAAGTGGCTGACTTTGGCGGCGGGTTTGAATTGATTTGGACCCCCGCAGAAAACCCAACAGAAACGCTGGGTATCCCAGCGTTGGAGGCAGCACCACAAACGCCTCATGTATGGATTTTTCCTCCAACAGAAGCGGCTGACAGAATTATCGTTAGCCCAGTTTATCCGCCGAAGTATCAGGATTTTATTCTGGTATTCCCGGCGGATTCCGGGATTAAACCGCTTTACATAGTGTTAAACGTGCCGAGGGATTTTGGTTACCGGCCAGCCCCAGGCGAGTTGCTGGCATTTCCGGATACCTATCCAGTTCCCTCAAAAACATCCGTTAAGGGTGGTGGAAAACGGAGAGCGCGTTGGTTGGACTCGAAAGGAAGGATCTACGAATGGGATTACATGCACGGAACAGTTGAGCAATACACCAAACAAGGAAAACACCTGGGCGAATTCAATGCAGAAACGGGTGAGAGACTTTCGGAAGCTGATCCAGAAAGGAGAACACAGAAATGAAACACTCAATTCGGGCGTTTTATAAAACAACGGAGCGATTGGCCTTTCAGGTAGAGATCCTCGCTGAACATTTCGAGGCACTCTCAGCCTTGATGGAGTGGGCAGAGCCAGATGATCCGATTTATGAATATGAATTGTCGGGTGAACAAATTCGAAGGCTTGAAACGCTCACCGGAAAGACTTTTTGCAGTCCGGACTTTCTTTTTTTTCTTTCCTGTAGAGCATGATTCGGTGGTAGCGAACGGGATCAGTTCGCTCATCACGATTATCTCAGGTGGCTAATGCGTTCAACACATGGACGGGGTCATTATGAATGGATTTGAGCAGGGCTTTAGCCGGCCCTGTCGGCTCACGGCGGCCCTACTCCCAATTGCGCAAAGTGCCGAGTTGGACGTCGATCAATGCTGCAAACTTGGCTTGAGTCAAACCGGTAGCCTTACGAATTTCTTTGACTTGCAGCGCATCGACGCGGAATTCGCGGGAAGGCCGGCGTTTGCCCCGTACGATCTCGTCCATCTGTTGCACGCTTTCCATCAGCTCATCAAAATACTTGCTCATGGCTATCTCCAGTGTCTGATGACTGCTGTAACTGACGTTTGATCGTTCTCATGTAGAACGTGGGAACGATATGTTCACTCGAGCTCAGGCCGGGGCTTTCCAGTTGAGCATGCGTTGTTGGGCGACTTTGAGCAGGTCGCAGCCGTCCTGGGTCAGGAGGTAGAGCGCATGGGTGATGTGCGGGATGTCTTTGATGTCGCCGTATTTGAAGCATTGGCAGTGCAGGGTTTGCAGCAAGTCGCTGGAGGCCCGGATGCGCTGGAGGGCGGCTTCGAGGATGTCTTGGGGGTTGGCCTCTGTGTCGATGATCAGGGGCGGGGTGTCGGTTAAGTTCGTTTTGAGTGGACGATATCGATTTTGAAATGGATTTAGTGTGGCCACTGAAGAAAACCTCTAGTAAGTGGAAATGTGCGTTCTCTCTTATTCGAGTGACCAAGCCCGAGTCGCTGATTTGGCAGCGACAGTCCGGACTATAGGTTTGAGTCACTGGTTGGCGATAGCCGACAAGGTGTCTTCTTTTGTAGGACCTTGCCGAAGCTTTGATAGGGCATTGCTGACGGACTTATCCACAGTGCACCGCGTTATCGTTCATCGCGAGCAGGCTCGCTCCTACAGGGGGTGTGGTGTTCTTCAGACGGTGAGTTTCGGCAGGCGTTGCCGGGCGATGTCGAGCAGGTCGTTGCCGTCCTGAGTCAGCAGATACAGGGCACTGACGATTTTCGGGATGTCGCTCGCGTCGGCCTGTTTGAAGCAAAGGCAATACAAGGTTTCCAGCAGGTCGCTGGCGGCGCGGATGCGCTGGCGGGCGGCATCGAGGATCTCGTAGGGATCGGCCTCGGTGTCGATGACCAGCACCGGGGTTTCGCTGTAGCTGGATGTAAGTGACTGGTAGCGTTCGGTCGTTGTGTTCAGCGGGGGCATTGATGTCGGTCCTGTGAGAAATCGGAGGTCACTCCGGCAGGCCGCCACAGTATCTTCAGCCGCGCAAAAACTATGAAGAGAGCGGCGCATCAGAGCAATACCGCCGCTATCGACAGGTTTTGTAGGGCGTTTACACCGATAGGGGAATGCTCCTACGCCCCCCATTGGTTTGATTGATGAACGCTTTTTCGGGTAACGATTCCTACGAGCTGAGCAGAAAAAACTGTTGGATGCGTCGACGATCAGGATTCAATCGGTCCCAGGTGCGGGAAGACGTCGCGATGCTGCTTCAAGATCCAGTAATCCTCGACCATAGGCTTCGCTGTTGGCGTAAAGACCTGTCCGGTTTGCAGTTTCCAGCACGTGGTCGCGAACTTGCTGTGTGCTCATTTCAGGGTACAGGCTCTGCACGGCTGCCAATGCGCCACTGACCAATGCGGCGGCGGGGGACGTGCCAGCGGTTTGCACGTATTTACCGTCCTTGCCTGTGGTCAACAAACCTTGACCAGCACCCGAATCCCCACCGGGAACGGCGATGCACCATGCCGCAGCTACGCCACAGTAATTGGATTTACCATTGATGGCACTGCCGTCGTTTTTCAACGCTACGACCGCGATCCAGCCTTTTTCCAGTTCAGGGATGGCAAGGGGCAAGCCCGGTTCTGCCAAAGGCTCTCGTCTGAGTTCATTGCCGGTTGGAAACACAAATACGGCACCTTCTTGAACCAGTTGCCGAGCCTTCACCAGCGAGTCTGGCATGACCTGGCTGTAACGCGCTTCAGTGAGTTCCGTCGCTGGAATGGCATTGGCCCAGGAGTTGTTGAAGATCCGCGCGCCGCTGTCAAAACCTGACTGCCAGGAGCGGGCAATTTCACTGTCAAAGAAAAAGGGTTCGTTATCGTCGCCGAAACGGAAGGGGATCAATTGCGCATTGAATGCGACGCCGTGCATGCCATGGTCATCCTTGTTGGCGGCGAGAATACCGGCCATCTGGGTGCCGTGACCGACGCGGTCAAATGTCCCCGGCCGGTTCTCAACATAATCAAACCCGGGGGCACCCACCCTGCCTTCAAACTCTGCAAGTTCGGCGTTCAGGCCTGAGTCAATCAAAGCGACGGTCACACCCTGCCCGGTGCCGCCGCGTGCGTAGAGGCGTGACGCCTGCACGACCGCCAACCCCTTTTGAGCGTGATACTCAGGTGTCTCGAATGTGTCGGGCGCAATTGTGGTTTTTTCGGGAACAGTCAGGCATCCGCTGAGCAGCACAGGCATGGCCAATAGGAGCGCAAATTGAAAAGCATAGGGTTGGAACATGATCGGTCCTTCGAAAGGGGGCGCCCGTTTCAGTCCTCTTCAGTGATGAAAACGTCGCGCAGAATCTGGTTGGTCATAGAACATACCTGCGCCGCACTGGGGGCGTGAGATGGCAAAAGGCTCTGTGTGTTTCAACCTGTGGCGCGAGCGGGAGCGGGTTATGGCTGTATCATCCCGTATCGTTTTTACCCCCGACCTTTTCTCGACTCACTGCGATCGCCGACTAGGCTTTGCTCATCGCAGCGGTCAACGGAGTGACAGCTTATGCACAACACCCTGGAACAGGTTTTCGGTTATCCACAGTTTCGGCCCGGTCAGGAAGCGGCGGTCAGCGCGGTGCTGGCGGGGCGCTCGGCGGCGGCCATTTTTCCCACCGGTTCCGGCAAATCCCTGTGCTATCAATTGTCGGCCGTGCTGTTGCCACACCTGACGCTGGTGGTCTCGCCATTGCTGGCGTTGATGCAGGATCAGTTGGCGTTCCTGCAGCGTCATGGCATCGCTGCGGGCAGCATCGATTCGGCCCAGAGTCGCGATGACGCCAGCGACGTGATGGCCCGCGCCAAGTCCGGTGAATTGAAGATTCTGATGATTTCGGTTGAGCGCCTGAAGAACGAGCGCTTCCGCAATTTTCTTCAGCAAGTGCCGATCTCGCTGTTGGTGGTGGACGAGGCGCATTGCATCTCGGAATGGGGTCATAACTTCCGTCCGGATTACCTCAAGCTTCCGGACTACCAACGGCAGTTCAATATCCCGCAGGTGCTGCTGTTGACGGCAACGGCGACACCCAAAGTCATTGTGGATATGCAGACAAAATTCGCCATTGCCGCTGACGATGTCGTCACCACGGGTTTCTATCGACCCAACTTGAATCTGCTGGTGGAGCCTGTGCGGGGTCAGGACAAGCGTCGTCGCCTCGTCGAGTGGATGGCTGAGCGCCACGGCCAACCGAGCATCGTGTACGTCACGTTACAGAAGACCGCCGAGCACATTGCCGAGCACCTCAATCGTAATGGCATTCAGGCCGAGGCTTATCACGCCGGTTTGCCCCACGACCAGCGCGACGGTATCCAGAAACGCTTCATGGGCGGGCAGTCCGGTTGCATCGTCGCCACCATCGCCTTCGGCATGGGCATCGATAAAAGCGACATCCGCAACGTGGTGCATTTCGACCTGCCCAAATCCATCGAAAACTACAGCCAGGAAATCGGCCGCGCAGGACGCGATGGCCAGCCGTCCGATTGCCTGGTACTGGCCAACCGCGACAGCCTCAACGTGCTGGAAAACTTCGTCTACGGCGATACGCCTGAGCTGGATGGAATCCGCCATGTGCTAGACGAACTGCAAGCTTGCGCCCCGGAAGGACAATGGGAGTTTTTGCTGGGACCGCTGGCGGACCAGAGCAACATCCGTCAGCTCCCGCTCAAAACCTTGCTGGTGCAGTTGGAGCTGCGTGGAATCATCGCTCCGCGCTACGCCTATTACGCGGAGTACCGATTCAAGTACTTGCTGGAACCCGATGCCTTGCTGGCACGTTTCGAGGGTGAGCGCAGGGATTTTGTCGCAGCCATTATCCAGACCTCCAGCCGTGCCAGAACCTGGGCCACGGTGAATTTCGACGCGCTGTATGAACATCATCAAGCCGAGCGTAATCGAGTGGTCAAAGCACTGGATTACTTTCAGGAAAAGGGCTGGGTCGAGCTGGAAAGCAAGCAGATGACCGAGGTCTACAGCCTGCTGCAAAGCGGTTTCGACAGCGCCGCGTTGAGCGAGGAACTGCACGCCTGCTTCAGCCGACACGAACACACCGAGATCGCGCGGATTCACGCGATGCTGGATCTGTTCGCTACCGAACGCTGCCTGGGTTATCGCCTGGCCGAGTACTTCGGTGACGAAAATGCGCCACAGCAATGCGGGCATTGTTCGGTGTGTCACGGGCAAGTGGCGCGACTACCGGCACCACCGGCGTTGCCGGCGCTTGTGGATAAAAACTTCGAGGCGTTGTGTGGCAATTTTATCCACAAGCACGAGCAGCACACGGGCAGCGCACCCTCGGCTGAACGCACGACAAGATTCTTGTGCGGTATCAGCGTGCCGCTGTTCACCAAGCTCAAGGCGCGGGCGATTCCGGGGTTTGCGGCGTTGGAGGATTATCCGTATGCCGAGGTGCGGGCGTGGGCCGAGCGGCATCTGTAGCAGGCCACATCCATCCGCTGAATGTTGCTCATCACAGGAATAAATTTCAAAAAAACGTTGTGGCTGACTATGGTGGGGGCTGTCTTAGGATCGCCAACAAGAGAACACAATATGAGCCAGACGCCGACGAATATTCAGCGCGCAGCCGTGATTGGCGCGGGCACCATGGGCCGAGGCATTGTCATGTGCCTGGCCAACGCCGGGGTAGCAGTGCAATGGGTTGATAACAATCCACAGATGCTCGAGCAGGCATTGGTCACCGTAGCAGACACCTACGCCCACAACGTGCGGCAGGAGCGAATCGATCAGGCTGAAGCAGACGCTCGTATCGCTCGGGTCACTGCCGCCGCCGATTACGCGGCCATTCGCGATGTTGATCTGGTCATCGAGGCGGTGTACGAAAACCTTGAGCTCAAGCAGAAAATCTTCCGCGAGCTGGACGGTCTGCTCAAGCCCGAAGCCATTCTGGCGAGCAACACCTCGGCACTGGATATCGACGCCATTGCGGCGGTGACTCGCCGGCCGCAACAAGTCCTGGGCCTGCATTTTTTCAGCCCGGCACACATCATGAAACTGCTGGAAATCGTCCGTGGCGCCCAAACTGCACCGGCGGTCATCGACGCTGCGCTGGCACTGGGCAAACGCATGGGCAAGGTCAGCGTGGTGTCGGGCAACTGCGACGGTTTCATCGGCAACCGCATGCTCAATACCTATGTGCTGGAGGCGCGAAAAATGCTGCTGGAGGGGGCTTACCCCTATCAGGTGGATGCGGCGCTGCAAGGTTTCGGTTTCGCCATGGGGCCGTTCCGCATGTTCGACGTGGTCGGTGTCGATTTGCAGTGGCGTTCCCGACAACTGTCCGGTGTCGGTCAGGATGCACCTGAGGTTCAGGTGGATAACCGGTTGTGCGAGATGGAGCGTTTTGGTCAGAAGAGTGGCAACGGCTATTACCACTATGAGCCGGGCAGTCGTCAGGCCGAACATGATCCTCTGGTCGATGCGTTGGTGCTGGAAGTCAGCGAAGGGCTGGGGTTCCAGCGTCGCGAGATCAGCCAGGAAGAGATTCTGGAGCGCTGCTTGCTGGCACTGGTCAACGAAGGGGCGAAGATCCTTCAGGAAGGCATCGCCGGATCGGCCCACGATATCGACCTGGTTTACCTCAACGGGTACGGTTTCCCGGCAGACAAGGGCGGGCCGATGGCCTGGGCGGATCAGCAGGGGTTGGCGGATATTCACCGGCGCTTGATAGACCTTGAGACACGCCAGGGTGATCACTGGAATCCGGCGCGGGTGATTGGTGAGCTGGCAGCGGCTGGCAAGGGCTTTGCTGACAAGTGATTGATGTGGCGCCCGCGAGGACGCCTTCGCCAGCAGGCTGGCTCCCACAGTTGATCCAGGTCGCCCGCAGATTTTGGCAATGTGCGAGCCTGCTCGCGATGAGTTCAACTCGGTTTTTCGCCGTAGACTGGCGAACCCACTCAGGAATCAACACTGATGCCTCATCGCACCGAGTACCCGCACTTCCAGCCCGTCACCACGCGCTGGCATGACAACGACGCCTACGGTCACGTCAACAACGTCACCTACTACAGCTTTTTCGACACCGCGGTGAACACTTACCTGATCGAAGTCGGTGGTCTGGATATCCACGATGGCGAGGTGGTGGGGTTCGTGGTGAGCTCAGCCTGCGATTACTTTGCGTCCATCGCTTTCCCGGACCGGATCGAGATCGGTCTGCGGGTGGGCAAGTTGGGCAACAGTTCGGTGCAATACGAACTGGCCGTGTTCAAGCAGGGAGAAGACGAGGCCTGCGCGGCGGGGCGCTTCGTGCATGTGTTTGTCGATCGTGGGTCGAATCAACCCGTGGCGATTCCTGCAGGGTTGCGCGGGGCGCTGGAGCGTCTGGTGGTTCAGTAAGGCAAAAAAAATCGCAGCCCTTGGGCTGCGATTTTTGTTGTACTCACCAGCGAGGCGCTCGAGGCGTTAGTCGCGGTGGTACTTGTGGTGCTTGCGATGACCATAGGCATGGCCACGGCCCGGATGGCCGTCACGGTAGTAACGACGGTCATTATGGCTGCGATACGAACGATGATCGTCGTCGTGATCATTATCATTGTCGTACTCTTTGCCCATGTAGTTACCCAGTGCGCCACCGGCACCGCCGCCCGCTGCGGAGCCGATCAGGCTGCCGGTGGTGCCGCCCACGCTGCGGCCGACCACGTTACCGCCTGCAGCACCCAACGCACCGCCAATGGCGGCTTCGCCACGACTGTGTTTGTTTGCGCCGACTGCGCTACCACCCGCGCCACCCAGGGCAGCACCGATGGTGGAACCTGTATTGCCGCCTAACGACTGACCGACGACCGAGCCTAGAACCCCGCCCAATGCGCCGCCCACACCAGCTTCGGTGGTGCCGCCAGCAGAGGCAATGCCACTGACCAGGCCAAGGGACAACAAGAGAATCGAGGAGTACTTCATGGGGGAACCTCAAGGGGATGACGATGCGATCCTGAGGCTCCGAATTGTGCGTGACAATCGAAATCCGACGAATAACACGACTTGTATACAATTGTGCAAGTTACTGTTTTCTGGATGGAACTTAACTTTTTTTCGCCGGTCTTTTACTTATTCCCGAAGGCTGTTTTCATTTGAAAACGGCCTTTTTTGTGGGCGATTGAAATGTTTTTGCGTGGCCCATCAAGAATTTAAAAGATCGCAGCCTTTGGCAGCTCCTACAGGGATTGCCGAAGGCTGCGATTTTTTGATTTTGCGTTACGCCGACCGGGCCATAATCAACCCCGAGTCACTCGCCGCCTCCAGGCGGATCGCCACGAACTTCGACGTCGGTGTATGGCTACCATCACCGATGCTTTCCAGTGGCACCAACGGGTTCACTTCCGGATAGTACGCCGCCGCTTGCCCGGCCGGGATGTCGAATGCCAGCAGCGTGAAGCCTTTCACCCGGCGCTCGACGCCATCGTCCCAGATCGAAACGATGTCGGCCTTCTGACCAGGCTTGAAGCCCAGGCGGATGATGTCGGCTTCGTTGACGAACAATACATCGCGTTGTCCCTTCACGCCGCGATATCGGTCATTAAGGCCATAGATCGTGGTGTTGTACTGATCGTGGGAACGCATCGATTGCATGATCAGGTCCGGCAGCACGCCGGTGGCGCGGGTGCGCTCGTGGACCAGATCCTTGGGCAACCTGTTGGGTTTGAAAGTGGCCCGGCCCGACGCGGTGTTCCATTTGCGCGCACCGGCGCTGTTGCCGAGGTAGAAACCGCCCGGGTGCTTGATCTTCTCGTTGAAGTCTTTGAAGTTGGGGAGGGTGTCGGCGATCAGGTCGCGGATGCGGCCGTAGTCGGCCACCAGCCAGTTCCAGTCCACCGGATGGCTGCCCAGCGTCGCAGCAGCGATCCCGGCGAGGATCGCCGGCTCCGAGCGCATCTGGTTCGACAGCGGCTGCAACTGGCCGTTGGAGGCGTGGACCATGCTGAAGGAGTCTTCGACGGTCACCGCTTGCGGGCCTTCGAACTGGATATCGATGTCAGTCCGGCCCAGGCACGGCAGGATCAGCGCGTCTTTGCCGTGGGTCAGGTGGCTGCGGTTGAGCTTGGTGCTGATCTGCACGGTCAGGTCGCAGTTTTGCAGCGCCTGGAAGGTCCGTGGGCTGTCCGGGGTGGCTTGGGCAAAGTTGCCGCCCAGGCCGATGAAGACTTTTGCCCGGCCTTCGGCCATGGCGTGAATGGCCTCGACCACGTTGTGACCGTGGGCGCGCGGTACCTTGAACTGGAAGCGATGCTCCAGCGCGTCGAGAAACGCCGCTGGCGGGCGCTCATTGATGCCCATGGTCCGGTCGCCCTGCACGTTGCTGTGGCCTCGCACCGGACACAGGCCGGCACCCGGTCGGCCGATGTTGCCGCGCAGCAGCATCAGGTTGGCGATTTCCTGAATGGTCGCCACCGAATGACGATGCTGAGTGATGCCCATGGCCCAGCACATGATGACGTTCTTGCCCTTGGCATACATGCGCGCCGCTTGCTCGATCTCCTCGAGGGTCAGGCCGGATTGCTCGATGATCTGTTCCCACGGGGTGTCATCGATGGTCGCCAGATAATCCAGCACGTTGACGCTGTGTTCATTGAGGAAGTCGTGATCGAACACCGCCGGGGCGCCGGTCTTTTGCGCGTCGCGTTCCCACAGCAGAAGGAATTTCGCCATGCCGCGCATGATCGCCATGTCGCCGCCGAGTGCCGGGCGGAAGAAGGCGGTGTTGGTCGGCTTGTCGCGGTTGGTGAGCATTTCGATCGGATGCTGCGGATGCTGGAAGCGCTCCAGCCCGCGCTCCTTCAGCGGATTGATGCACACCACTTGCGCGCCGCGATTCACCGCTTCACGCAAGGGTTCGAGCATCCGCGGGTGGTTGGTGCCGGGGTTCTGGCCCCAGACGAAGATTGCATCGGCGTCTTCAAAGTCGTCGAAGGTCACGGTGCCTTTGCCGACGCCAACGCTCTGCGCCAACGCGACACCGCTGGCTTCGTGACACATGTTCGAGCAGTCAGGGAAGTTGTTGGTGCCGTAGGCGCGTACGAACAGCTGGTACAAAAAAGCCGCTTCGTTGCTGGCGCGGCCCGAGGTGTAGAACTCGGCCTGATTGGGGCTCGCCAAGCCGTTCAAGTGTTTGGCGATCAGGGCGAAGGCGTCGTCCCAACTGATTGGCTTGTAGCGATCGGTTTCGGCGTCGTAGCTCATTGGCTCGGTCAGGCGACCTTGATATTCGAGCCAATAGTCGCTTTGTTCCAGCAATGAGGTGACGCTGTGTTTGGCGAAGAACTTGCCATCGACACGGCGTTTGGTCGCTTCCCAGTTCACCGCTTTGGCGCCGTTCTCGCAGAACATCACCATGCCCTTTTCCGGCGAATCGCCCCAGGCGCAACCGGGGCAGTCGAAGCCACCGTTCTGGTTGGTCTTGAGCATTATGCGGAGATTTTTCAGCGCGTTGTCGCTGGTCATCCAGGCCTGGGCCACACTGATCAGCGCACCCCAGCCACCGGCCGGACCTCTGTAGGGCTTGTAGCGAGGGACGGGTTTCTGGTCGGCTTGGCGGTGTTGACTCACGCTTGGTTCTCCATCGCGGGGCTGTAGACCCGCGGCGCATTCTTTTGCGGCAGGTGAATGAGATTGAGGTTGTGGCGCCGGGCCCATTGCACGGCAAGGCCGGTGGGGGCCGACAGGCTGACCAGCGTTTGAATGCCGGCACGCAGGACTTTCTGGATCAGTTCGAGGCTGCAACGGCTGGTGACGATCGCCAGCCCGCCAGCGGTCGGGATCTTTTGTCGGATCAGGCCGCCGATCAATTTGTCGAGGGCGTTGTGCCGACCGATGTCTTCACGGCCCAGCAGCAACTCGCCCTGGTCATTCATGAACACCGCCGCATGCACTGCACCGCAATGCTGGCCCAGCGGCTGGAACGCTCCAATGCGCTGGCGCAGTCCGTCGAGCCATTCGGCGGGTGGCAGCGGCGCGCCGGGTAAAACTTTCAGGTCCGGCAATGCCTGCTCGACCGCCTCCACGCCGCACAACCCGCAACCGCTGGTGCCGGCCAGTTGCCGACGCTGTTGCTTGAGGTTCCAGAAGGCGCGATTGGCGATGGTCACTTGCGCGTATTGCGCCGACCCCGAGCCACTGAGTTGCAGGTCATAAATGTCCGTGGCGTCCTCGATGATGCCGCTGCCCAGGCTGAAGCCGACAATGAAGTCTTCCAGATCTGTGGGCGTCACCAGCATGACCGCCTGGCTGATGCCGTTGAAGGCAATGGCCAGCGCCACTTCTTCGGCCAGCGCGGTGCTGGCCGATTCCGAGTACTCAAGATTGCTGTAGCTGTATGTCTGGCTTGCGGCGGGCGCGGGCGTTTCGAGGGCAGGCGCCGCGCAGGCAGGGCGCTTGGTGTTCATGGCATCACCGACGGTTTGATCAGCTTTAAGACTAGGCGTGACAACATGTCGCGTCTAATCGCTATTACTGATCTACCGATAGATGCGCTCGATCAAGCTCGGCCAGCGATTGCGGATAAATCGCGAAACAGGCTTGCGCGAGCATGCTGGATGTCGATCTTCGCTCCAGGCGGGAAGCGGCGTCATTGGTCGGGTTGAATTCGCAAAGGGCGACTGTGGTCTAGGCTTTGATGTCTGGAACCCAAACCCAAGGAGAGTGAAACATGAGTCTTTTCAGCTTTATCAAAGAAGCAGGCGAGAAGCTTATTGATCTACTGACGCCGGGCAATGCCAATGCCAGTGAGCAGTTGAAGGAACACATCAGCAAGGTTGGCCTGGGTAATCCGAATGTACAGGCGACGGTCGACGGCGACAAAGTCACCGTGACCGGTGAAGTCGCGAGTCAGGAAGAGAAAGAAAAGATCCTGCTGGCATTGGGCAACATTGCCGGGGTTGGCAGTGTGGATGATCAGATCACTGTGACAGGACCGGTGGTCGCTGCCGCGCGTTTTGTGGTGGTGAAAAAAGGCGACACCCTCAGCGCGATTTCCCTGAGCGTGTATGGCAATGCCAACCAGTACAACAAAATCTTCGAGGCCAACAAGCCGATGCTGTCGCACCCGGACAAGATTTATCCGGGGCAGACACTGCGAATTCCCGAGTAACACAAAGCCTGTGGCGAGGGAGCTTGCTCCCGCTGGAGTGCGAAGTACTCCCAATTTGGTTAATGCGTTCTCTCTGATAGATCGCATCAGCTGAATGGCGACTGCTGCGCAGCCGAGCGGGAGCAAGCTCCCTCGCCACATTGACCGTGTCAGGTCTACAGCCCTGCAATCAAATCCCGATAATCCTCAACCGCCGCAAACTCTGCGGTGTCCTTCGGCCCTTTGCGGCTGTCGGGTTCGCGTACGGCCAGCAAATGCGCCACACCAAAATCCCGTGCACTGCGCAGAATCGGCAGGGTGTCGTCGATAAACAGGCTGCGCGCCGGGTCGAAATCGATGTCGGCTTGCAAGGCGTCCCAGAACTGCGGGTTTTCTTTGGGGAAGCCGTAATCGTGGGAGCTGATCAGGCGCTCGAAGTACGGTGCCAGCTCGATTTTTTCCAGCTTCAACGACAGCGAATCACGATGGGCGTTGGTGATCAGCACCACGCGTTTGCCGGCCTGCTTGATCGCGGCGAGAAAAATGTCTGCGTCCGGGCGCAGGGCGATCAGATGGGCGGTTTCCAGTTTCAGGTCGCGCACGGGTAATTTCAGTTCGGCACTCCAGAAATCCAGGCAGTACCACTGCAACTGGCCGGCATTGCGTTCGAACAACGGCTGCAACTCCAGTTCAGCCATGGCCCGGCTGACGCCGTGCAACTCTGCATAGCGTTGGGGCAAATGTTCGAGCCAGAAATGGTTATCGAAATGCAGGTCCAGCAACGTGCCGTCCATGTCCAGCAGAACGGTATCGATGTCGGACCAGGGTAGTGAAGGCATGGCAACTTCTCGGGCGGTAGAAAGATTTCTGGCGTAAACAATCGGGAAAGCCGCGTTATAGTACCGCGTTCACGCCAAGGAGCTTTGCATGCGCCAGAAACCCACCATACTCGCCCGCGAAATTGTCGCCACCAGTCGATTGTTCTGCGTGGAAGAGCTGAAACTGCGCTTTTCCAACGGCGTGGAGCGCACGTATGAGCGCCTTGTCGGCAAGGGGGCCGGGTACGGCGCAGTGATGATCGTGGCGATGCTGGATGCCGAACATGCGGTATTGGTCGAGGAATACTGCGGCGGTACCGATGAATATGAGATGTCCCTGCCCAAGGGCTTGATCGAGCCGGGCGAAGACGTGCTGGCGGCGGCTGAACGTGAACTCAAGGAAGAGGCCGGTTTCGGCGCGCGTCAGCTTGAGCACTTGACCGAGTTGTCATTGTCCCCCGGCTACATGAGCCAGAAAATTCAAGTGGTGTTGGCCACCGATCTGTACGAAGAGCGCCTGGAGGGTGATGAGCCCGAGCCGATGGGCGTGAGCAAGGTCAACCTGCGCGAGTTGTCGGCCTTGGCGCAGAATCCGCAATTTACCGAAGGCCGCGCCTTGGCGGCGCTGTACCTGGCCCGTGACCTCTTGACCCAGCGTGGAGCGTTTCAGTGACGAACTTTTCTCATCCATTGATGGCGCCGATTGTTGAGCTGGCGTTGCAGGCGGGCGATGCGATCCTGCCGTTCTGGCGCACGGGCACGGCCGTCACCGCCAAGTCGGATGACTCCCCGGTGACCGCGGCGGATCTGGCAGCCCACCACCTGATTCTCGCGGGCCTGACCGCACTCGACCCGAGCATCCCGGTGCTGTCGGAAGAGGACGCCAACATCCCCCAAAGCGTTCGCGCCGGATGGCAGCGCTGGTGGTTGGTCGACCCGCTGGATGGCACCAAGGAATTCATCAGCGGCAGCGAAGAATTCACCGTCAACATTGCCCTGGTTGAAAACGGTCGCGTGGTGTTCGGCGTGGTCTCGATGCCGACCAACGGTCGTTTTTACGTCGGCGGCGCCGGGCTCGGTGCGTGGCGAGGTGACAAGGGCGGCACGCCAGTGGCGATTCAGGTGCGTGATGTTTTAGCGCCTGGCGAAGCGTTCACTGTGGTTGCCAGTCGTCGTCACTCCAGCCCGGAGCAGGAGCGTTTGCTGGCCGGGTTGAGCGCCAGCCTTGGCGAATTGCAATTGGCGAATATCGGCAGCTCGCTGAAATTCTGCCTGTTGGCCGAAGGCGCGGCGGATTGCTATCCACGCCTGGCACCGACTTCGCAGTGGGATACCGCTGCCGCACAAGGCGTGCTGGAAGGGGCGGGCGGGGAAGTGCTGGATCTGAGCGGCGAACCGTTCTGCTATCCGGCGCGGGAGTCGCTGTTGAATGGATTCTTCCTGGCCTTGCCGGCGAAGGCGGCATGGCGGGAGCAGTTGCTGGCGCTCGCGATCCTGTAGGAGCTGGCTTGCCGGCGAAGCGGTGTGTCAGGCACACCGCGTTGCATCATTCGCCAGCAAGCCGGCTCCTACAGAGGTAGTGGCGCTTAACGGTGCATCACGTACTGCCCGACAAACCTCACCGCCACCTCATCACTGCCCTCATTCACCACCCGCGTGTTCAACGTCAACCGCGCTCGGCTGTATCGCTGGAAGGTGGTCAAAAACTTCTTCCACACGACCGGGTCCGGCGCCTGGCAAATGGCGTTGGCATCGCCCGTCACCGGTAGCGGGTAGCTGATCTGCCCTTCCTGAATCACGATGTGCCCGTCCGTAATGCCTTCTTCTTTCAGACGCAGGTGCAACCAGCCCCAACCGGCCAGGACGGCGCCGCAATACAGGCTGCCGCCAAACATGGTGCTCTTGTGGTTGACGTTGGCCTCCAACGGCAAGCGCAGGCGCAGTTGCTGGTCATGCCAGTCGAGCACCGTGAGGCCCATCTCCCGGGTGAGGGGAATGTCGTGATGCAGGACGGATTCGAGTTGACGACTGTCGCGGCTCATTCAATGACCTCTTGTTTGAAATGGATGACTGGACGGCCACTCAATCGAGGTCGTCGGGTTGGGGACTTGCGCCACTGTCGGCGAAACTCAAGCCGTGCTTGCGCAGTTTGTCGTGCAGGGTCTTGCGCGGAATGCCGAGGGCTTCGGCGACGCTGCGCACTGAGCTGTGGGAACGTGCCAGTTCAGCAGCAATCAGGGTTTTTTCGAAGTTTTCCACTTGCTCGCTCAACCCGCCACTGACGACGTCTATCGCTGTGCCGAGACCACTCTGCGGCTCAGTGTTGTCCAGCGCCAATTCCAGACCCAGGGCAAAACGTTCAGCGGCATTTTGCAGTTCGCGAACATTGCCGGGCCAGGTGTGGCGCAGCAACAGCGCACGCTGACCGGGTTGCAGTTCATGGGGTGGCAAGCCGTGGCGGGCGCTGGCCTCATCGGCAAAATGCTGGAACATCACCAACGCATCTTCACCCCGCTCACGCAGCGGCGGAATGCGCAGCGGTGCGACGTTCAGGCGGTAATACAAGTCGGCGCGGAAGCGACCCTGATCGGCAGCCTGGCGCAGGTCTTCCTTGGTCGCGGCGATGATACGGATGTCGAGCGGGATCAGTTGATTGCCACCCAAGCGCTCGACCACGCGTTCTTGCAGCAAGCGCAGCAACTTCACCTGAACATCCAGGCTCATGCTTTCGATTTCATCCAGGAACAGCGTACCGCCATTGGCGAACTCGAACTTGCCGATGCGGCGTTTTTGCGCGCCGGTAAAGGCGCCGGGCTCGTGACCGAACAGCTCGCTTTCGACCACGGACTCGGCCAGCGCCCCGGCGTTGATCGCTACGAACGGACCGTTGCGCCGGTTGGACAAGTCGTGCAGCGCTCGGGCCACGACTTCTTTACCGGCCCCGGTTTCGCCGAGGATCAGCACATCAGCCTTGGTCGCCGCGAGTGCGCCGATTTGCTCGCGCAGGCGCAACATTGAGGCGGATTGCCCGACCAGACGCGTGCTCAACTCATTGCGATCACTCAGGGCCAGCCGCAGGCTGCGGTTGTCCAGCACCAGTCGGCGCAGGGCCAGGGCACGGCGCACGCTGTCGAGCAGAGCGTCGCTGGCGAAGGGTTTTTCCAGAAAGTCGTAAGCCCCGGCGCGCATGGCCTGCACTGCCAGCGGCACGTCACCGTGACCAGTGATCAGCAACACCGGCAGGTCGGGATCCTGGGCATGAAGTTCAGTCAGCAGTTCGAGACCGTCCATCCCCGGCATGCGGATATCGCTCACCACCACGCCCGGCCAGTCGCGCTCAAGCTGCCCGGCCAAACCTTTGGCTTCGGCCAGCGGCAGAATTTTCAGGCCGGCCAGATCCAGCGTCTGGCTCAGGGCCTGGCGCAGATGGGGATCGTCGTCGATCAACACGACCTGGATACGGTTGTCGATGGTCATGCACTTCGGTCCTCGGACGGTTGCAGGCTCACACCCGGCGCGCCTGCGCGTAGCTTCAGGGTAATCAGTGCGCCGCCTTCCTTGTGGTTGGCGAACGACAGTTCACCGCCGAAGGCGCGCATCAGGGTCTCGCAAATCGCCAGGCCCAATCCAAGCCCCTGAGTACGGGTCTTGGTGGTGTAGAAGGGCTCGCTGGCGCGACCAAGGGCTTCCATGCAAAAGCCGGGGCCGTTGTCGCGAATGTACAGGTTGACGCCTTCGGGCGTGGATTGGGCACTCAGCCAGAGTTTGCGCGGCGGACCTTTTTCGGTCAGTGCGTCCAGAGCGTTGGCCAGCAGATTGCCGAGCACCTGGCGCAGACGGGTTTCCCCGGCCTCGACCCACAGAGTGGCAGCGGGCAAGTCGCGGATCAATTCGACTTCCATGCTGCGTCGGCGTTTGGCCAGCAAGGCCAGCGCATCGTCCAGCGCCGGTTGCAGGGCGACACTTTCCGGAGCGTGGCGATCGCGCCGGGCAAAGGCGCGCAAATGGGCAATGATCGAGGCCATGCGCCCGGTCAATTCGCTGATCAGCTTGAGGTTGCCACGGGCGTCATCGGTGCGCTGGTGGTCCAGCAGCACTTCGGCGTTTTCCGCGTAACTGCGGATGGCGGCCAGTGGCTGATTGAGTTCGTGGCTGATGCTCGCCGACATGGTCCCCAGCGCCGACAGTTTGCCGGCCTGCACCAGATCATCCTGGGCGCGGACCAGTTCCTGCTGAGCCTGTTCGCGCTCCAGCACTTCCTGTTTCAGGCGACGGTTGAGGCCTTCGAGGTCGCTGGTGCGCTCGGCGACCCGGCCTTCCAGTTCGCGGCGGGCCTTGGCTTCGAAGGCGATGCGTTCGAGGTAATGGCGACGGCGCTGCATCATCAGGCCAAGCAGCAACATCGCAACCAGCAGCGCTGCGCCGCCGATGGCGACCACCGTGCGTACCGGCCGGTCGATCAAGGTACGCGGGGCGAGAATGCTGACGTTCCAGCCCGTTTCGGCGATGGGTTGGGTTTGAGTCAGCCAGGCATCTGGATTGAGCTCCAGCGGCTTCGGGTCGCGGGTTGGATAAGGCTGGATCGCGGTGATGGCTTTGTTTTCTGCTTCGCTCAACGGGCGCGTCGAGCGGAATCGCCACTCCGGGCGTGACGTCAGAATCACCACGCCGTTATGGTCCGTCAGCAGCAGCTGTTCCGGGGTTTTACCCCACAGGCTTTCGGTGTGGTCCAGGTCTACCTTGACCACCAACACGCCGACGATTTTCTCGCCATCGCGCACGCCCGCCGCGAAGAAATAACCGCGCTTGGCGGAGGTGGTGCCCAAACCGAAAAACCGCCCGAGCCGCCCGGCCATGGCTTCGCTGAAGTACGGCCGGAAAGAAAAATTGCGCCCGACGAAACTGTCGTGTTTGTCCCAATTGGAGGCGGCCAGGGTTTTACCGCTGGCGTCCATCAGGTACATGACTTCGGCACCGGTCTGGGCGCTGATGTTCTTCAACAGGCGGTTGGCGTTGCCCTGGGTGACGCCGTCGTCCGGTGCACCGAGCACGGCGCGCAGGGCCGGCAGGTCGCCGAGGATCTGCGGCAACACTTCATAGCGGTGCAGGGTGCCCAGCAGGTTGGCGACGTAGAGGTCGAGGGTCTGACGGTTCTGACTGGCCAATTCGCTGCGGTAGTAGCGCTCCGCCAGATGCTGCAACGGCCAGAGCAGCGGTGCCAGGCACAGTGCCAGCAGGGCCAGGCTGCGCCAACGGGGTCTGGGGGGAAGGGTCGGAGTCATGAGCATCGAGCGCCTGTGGGTACAGGCGCATTATGCCTAGGCTTGCGGGCACCGTCTGCGCGAGAAAACGGCCCTGCAAACGCTCAGTACGGACCGTGGGGGGTTGCGTATCGCCCGAAGCGGTGGCGATATAAGCGCCTAATAAATTTTCAGGGGTCGTTGTATGCCGCTCGCCACGTTGATTCATCGCGCCAGTTTGCCCAGCCCGCAGGTGTCTGCGGAGCAGGCGCTTGAGCTGCTTGAGGAACATTACGGCTTTAGCGGAAAGTTGCAGGCCCTGGGTAGCCAGCAGGATCTGAACTTCCGCGTCGACAGCGACCGGGGGCGTTTCGTCCTGAAAATCTGCCGTGGCGACTATTCGGTACTGGAGCTTCAGGCCCAGCACGCGGGGCTCAAGCATTTGGGCGAGCACCCCGATGTGCAGGTGCCGCGCGTGATCCCGGCGAAAAGCGGCGCGGACCTGCTTTCCCTGGACGTTGGCGACCAGGTGGTGCATGTCCGTTTGCTGGAGTACATCGAAGGCCAGCCCCTGACGAGCCTCAAGTATTTCAACCCGGCAGTGGTGGCGGGTTTCGGTCGCCTGTGTGGCGAGATGGACCTGGCGCTGGCGGACTTCGATCACCCTGGCCTGGTGCGGACGCTGCAATGGGACGCTCGCCACGCACACGCCTTGATCGCGCACCTGCTGCCGGTCATCAAGGATGAAGCCCAGCGTCGGCTGATCGTCGAAGCGTCCGAACAAGCCGAGCGCCATTTGCAGCCACTGGAAGACAAGCTGCCGGTGCAGGCCATCCACATGGACATCACCGACGACAACGTGGTGTGGCAGCGCGATGCGCTGCGTCACTGGCAACTGCAAGGCGTGATCGATTTCGGCGATCTGGTGCGCACCTGGCGAATCACCGATTTGTCGGTGACCTGCGCCGCGCTGCTGCATCACGGTGAAGGCGATCCGTTCTGCATTTTGCCGGCGATCCAGGCTTACCACGCGGTCAACCCGCTTCAGCACGAAGAACTGCTGGCGCTCTGGCCACTGATCGTCGCTCGTGCGGCGGTGCTGGTGCTCAGCGGTGAGCAGCAAGTCAGCATCGACCCGGGCAACACCTACAGCCGCGACAATCTGATCCACGAGTGGGAAATTTTCCGCGTCGCCACATCGGTGCCACTGGCGTTGATGGAAGCAGCGATTCTCTCTTCGGTTGGCCAGACGCTGCCGGTTATTGGCAGTGAAGGTTTCGCGCCGCTGTTGCCGAACCTGGTGGGGCGTGAGTTTGCCTTGATCGATCTGGGGGTGTTGAGCCCGCATTTCGAGGCCGGCAACTGGGAGCAGGAAGGCGTCGATCAGCGCCTGCTGGATGAAGCCGTTGCAGCTCATGGGCTGGCGGCCAGTCGCTACGGGCAGTACCGTTTGTCACGGACCCGGCCGGACGTCGCGACTGAGCCAGAGACTTTCCCGTTGCATGTCGAATTGCGTGTCCCCCAGGGCTCGGCGGTCGAATCGCCGTTTGCCGGCGTGGTGCACCAACTGTCGACCGGCGTGCTGCAACTGGACGGCCCGCAACTGAGTGTGCGGCTGTGGGGTGTGACGCCATCGCTGCACAGCGGCGCAGCCTTGGTCAAAGGCCAGGTGCTGGGTTCGGTCAGCGGCCCGTTGATTGTGCAGTTGTGCCGAGGGGCGTCGATCAATGCGCCGCTGTTCTGTACGCCATCGCGGGCGGCCGCCTGGCATGCCTTGTGTCCGTCACCGGCGTCGCTGCTGGGGCTGGCGTGTGACGCCGAAGATGAGCTCGACGCAAAGACCTTGCTGGCGCGGCGTGACGCCAGTTTTGCCCGCACGCAAAAACACTACTACGTCGACCCGCCGCGCATCGAACGCGGCTGGCGCAATCATTTGATCGACATGCAGGGCCGCTCCTACCTCGACATGCTCAACAACGTCGCGGTGCTGGGTCACGGACACCCGCGCATGGCGGCGGTCGCCAGTCGTCAGTGGTCGCTGCTCAACACCAACTCGCGTTTCAACTACGCCGCGGTGGCCGAGTTTTCCGAGCGTTTGCTGAAACTGTCGCCCGAGGGCATGGACCGGGTTTTCCTGGTCAACAGCGGTAGCGAAGCCAATGACCTGGCGATTCGTCTGGCGTGGGCCTACAGCGGTGGTCGCGACATGCTCAGCGTGCTGGAGGCCTATCACGGCTGGACGGTAGGCGCGGACGCGGTGTCGACCTCGATTGCCGACAACCCCAAGGCCTTGAGCAGCCGTCCGGACTGGGTGCATCCGGTGATCGCGCCGAACACGTATCGCGGCGAATTCCGCGGCCCGAACAGTGCACCGGACTACGTGCGCAGCGTCGAACACAACCTGGCAAAAGTCGCCGAGCAAAAACGCCAACTGGCCGGTTTCATCTGCGAACCGGTGTACGGCAATGCAGGCGGTATCTCGCTGCCGCCGGGTTACTTGAAACAGGTTTATGCAAGGGTGCGTGCGCAAGGTGGCGTGTGCATTGCCGACGAGGTGCAAGTCGGCTACGGGCGCATGGGTCATTTCTTCTGGGGCTTCGAAGAGCAGGGTGTGGTGCCGGACATCATCACCATGGCCAAGGGCATGGGCAACGGCCAGCCGTTGGGTGCGGTGATCACTCGCCGGGAAATCGCTGAAGCACTGGAGGCCGAGGGTTACTTCTTCTCGTCCGCTGGTGGCAGTCCGGTCAGCTGCCAGGTCGGCATGGCCGTGCTGGATGTGATGGAGGAAGAAAAACTCTGGGAGAACGCGCAAATCGTCGGCGGGCATTTCAAGGCGCGCCTCGAAGCACTGATCGATATTCATCCGTTGGTGGGCGCGGTGCACGGGTCCGGTTTTTATCTGGGCGTCGAGTTGATCCGCAACCGCGAAACCCTGGAACCGGCCACCGAAGAGACCACGGCGCTGTGTGATCGCCTGCGTGAGCTCGGGATCTTCATGCAACCGACCGGTGATTTCCTGAACGTGTTGAAGATCAAACCGCCGATGGTCACCTCGCGCCAAAGCGTGGATTTCTTCGTGGACATGCTGTCGAAGGTGCTCGAAGAGGAGCTGTAAACTTTTCCCCCTGTAGGAGCGAGCCTGCTCGCGATGGCGGTTTTTCAGTCGACAAATCTGTGACTGACATGGCCTCATCGCGAGCAAGCTCGCTCCTACAGGGATGGGGGTGTTAATCCGATTGTTATCGGCTTTCAATACATGCTTTGAGACAATTCTGACGGGTAACGCTTTAAAAGCCGATATTTATCGGATATAAAGTCGCCATAGTCCACGGCGTGTCCCAATGCGCTTTCCATTTCTGTCAGGCATCAATGCCACTCTGGAGTCCTGAGCCATGACCACGTTGAACAGCTCCCCTCGCGCCGACGGTTTCTACATGCCAGCCGAATGGGCACCTCAAACCCAGGCCTGGATGATCTGGCCCGAGCGCCCGGATAACTGGCGTCTGGGTGGCAAACCGGCGCAGGCCGCCCACGTGGCAGTGGCCAAGGCCATCGCGCGTTTCGAACCTGTGACCGTGGGAGTTTCCGCTGGCCAGTACGAAAACGCTCGCGCACGTCTGGACGTGCCGAATATCCGTGTCGTGGAAATGTCCAGCGACGACGCCTGGGTTCGCGACTCCGGCCCGACGTTCGTCATCAACAACACGGGCGAAGTCCGTGGTGTGAACTGGGATTTCAATGCCTGGGGCGGTTTCGACGGCGGTCTGTATTCGCCGTGGAACCGTGACTCGCAGGTCGGCGGCAAGATCCTTGAAATCGAACGCAGCCAGCGCTATCGCACCGAAGGCTTCGTGCTCGAAGGCGGTTCGATTCACGTCGATGGCGAAGGCACGCTGATCACCACCGAAGAATGCTTGCTCAACCGCAATCGCAATCCACACATGAACCGTGCGGAAATCGAAGCGGTGCTGAGCGCAAATCTGGCTGTGGATAAAATCATCTGGTTGCCGGACGGCTTGTTCAACGACGAAACCGACGGCCATGTGGATAACTTCTGCTGCTACGTGCGTCCGGGTGAGGTGTTGCTGGCCTGGACCGACGATCCGCAAGATCCGAACTACCCGCGTTGCCAGGCCGCGATGAACGTGCTGCAAAGCAGCACCGACGCCAAGGGTCGCCCGTTCACGGTGCATAAAATGCCGATTCCGGGTCCGCTGTTTGCAACCGAGGAAGAATGTGCCGGTGTCGATCCCGTCGATGGTACTCAGGAACGCAATCCTACGGTTCGTCTGGCCGGTTCTTACGTGAACTTCCTGATCGTCAACGGCGGCATCATCGCCCCGAGCTTTGATGACCCGCAGGACGGTCCGGCGAAAGAGATTTTGCAGAACCTGTTCCCGCAACACGAAGTGGTGATGGTGCCGGGTCGTGAACTGTTACTGGGTGGCGGCAACATTCACTGCCTTACCCAGCAGCAACCCGCGCCGCACAAGGAGTGAGTGAGGTCGTAACAGCCTGAGTGGATTACCGGATCGCTCAAGCCAGCGATTTACCTCTCCTGGCCATGCCCAGAACCCGCAGTCCTTAAGGGCTGCGGGTTTTTTGTATCCACTTGGCCATACTTTGGAAACCTTGGCACAGCTCTTGTATCTGTGCTGTTGTAACTGGGGGAGGGGAGAGCTTCGATGTTCTGTCATAAACCTTGGATAAGTTAGCCGCTCACAACTGGGAGAGAGCGCTGAAATGAACGCCGAAGTTAATGCAGTGAACGAAAAGGCGTTGCACCCCCTGGCTGTAAACAGTGAATCGCTCCAGATGATGGCGCACTGGTTCAAGTCCAATGGAACGCGTCCGATCAGTGAAACTGATCCGCGCCGGACGATGATCGAGCGCTACCCCGTTGATCTGTTCAGCGAGGCGGAACTGGATGCGTTGTGGGATGTGATGGAAGGATAAGAAGCACAACAACGGATTGATAAAAGAAAAGCGCTGCCGGGATGGCAGCGTTTTTTTTTACCTGAATAGTCCCGTAGGAGCTGGCTTGCCAGCGAAGGCGTCGTGTCAACCGACTTCAACGTTATTGACCCAGCGCTTTCGCTGGCAAGCCAGCTCCTACAGGTTTTGTGTTGTGGTCAGAAGCTGTAGGTGCCCGTCACCACTACGCTGCGCGGTGCCCCCGGCTGGATCTGAAATGCACTGGTCGCCGACGAGTAGTACGTCTTGTCGCTGATGTTGTTCAGCGCTGCGCGCACATCCCAATCCTTGTGACGGAAGCCGGCCAAGGCATCCCAGCGACCGTAACCTGGTAGCACGGTGGTGTTGAGGTTGTCCGCATAACGGTCACCGACCAGGGTCAAACCGGTTTCGGCGTACCAGCCCATTTCCGGTTTCCAGGTCAGGAACAGGCTGCCGTTGTGTTTGGCCACATTGTTGATGCGCTTGCCTTCCAGGCCATTGTTGTCTTCCTCGATGGTCGCGTCCTGTAGACCCACGCCGCCGCGCACGTACCAGTTGCCGGTGATTTTACCGGCAGCGGTCAGCTCGATCCCGCGGGAGCGTTGCAGGCCGGAGAGCAGGGTAATGGTTGGATTGTTCGGGTCGCTGGTGCGGCGGTTGTAGAGTTCCAGTTCGTAGATCGCCAGCGTCGTGCTCAGGCGATCGTCGAGCCAGTCGCTCTTCACGCCGATTTCTTTCTGCTTGGTCAACTCGGGGCTCAAGTCATTGGCGTTGCCGGCTGCGCCCGGGGTGATACCGATCAGGCCGCCACCGACCGGCGAGAACGTCTTGGACCAGGAGGCGTAGAAGGAATGATTCTGCAGCGGCGTCCAGACCAATCCTACGCGCGGGCTGGTGCTGTGGCTGTCACGGTCTTCGGAAATGTTCCGCAGCTTGTTGGTCGACTCGATATCAAAGGTGTCGTAGCGCAGGCCGGCGAGCAATTGCCATTGATCGTTGAGGCGTAATTGATCCTGCACATACACGGCGCGGCTTTCGACTTCAGTGTGGGAGTTGCTCGACACCTGCATGCGCCCGGTATGAAGCAAGTCGCGGTTGGGGTTGTACAGGTCCAGCGGCGGTACCGGCGAACTCCCCGCGCCCGAGGTGGCCGCGTTGTACAACAGCGGATCGCGGCGCTGGCTGCCGATTTCGATGCCAGTAAGCAGGCGATGCTCCAGGCCGAAGGTGTCGAAGCCACCCTCCAGCTCAACGTTGTTGTAAACGTTGCGGGTCGACAAGTCCTGCTGCCAGTGCTGGCGCGTGACTTTGTTGGTGGCCGGGACGTAGCCGGTGACATAGGTGTTGTCGAAATCGCTATTGAGCTTGAACACGCCCAGGGTCTGACGCAGCTGCCAGTTATCGCTCAACTCATAGGTGAGTTTCGAGCGCAGGGATTGCGCCTTGTCGTCGATGAAATCGTTTTCGCTGCCGTAGGTCGTATCGCGTCCTACGTCTGCCGGGCGACCGTTGACACCGGGAATGCCGCGATCCGGCGTCCGGTTGTAGCGGCTGTACTCGTACTGCACCAACCAGTTGAGGTCGGGAGTCAGTTGCCAGCTCATCGATGGCGCGAACAATTGACGATTGCCGCTCACGCCATCGCGGAAACTGTTTTCGTCCATGTTGCCCATGTTCAGGCGCAGGCTGATGTTCTCGGAAGGGTCGGTGCTGAGGTCGGCGTACAGGCTGCGCAGATCTTCGCTGCCACCTTGGGCTTCGATCGTCGAGCGGCGACCGAACTCCGGTAGCTTGCTCACCCGGTTGACGATCCCGCCCTGGCTGCCACGGCCATACAACACGGCCGCCGGGCCTTTCAGAACGTCAATGCGTTCGATGTTGTGCAAGTCGCGCACGTATTGGCTGTCGTCGCGGATGCCATCGAGATAGAAGTCGTTGCTGGCGTCGAAACCACGGATGCGCAAGCTGTCAAATCGCGTATCGGCGCCGCTGCTGACGTTGGGGATGCCGCTGAGTGCAGTGCCCAAATCGTTGGTGCCGTAGTCCGAGACGTTCGAAGTCTTGATCGAATCGATCGCTTGAGGCACGTAGCGCACCGGCGTATTGGTGCGGGTCGCCGTATTGGTTTGCGTGACACGCGGGTCATCAGCTTCCGCTTCAGCGCTGACAGACGTGGCAGGCAAAATGGTCGTTGTTGCGTAGGAAAAACCGGCAGACAGAAAGGCAGAAAGCCCAAGGGTCATGGGCGTAAGACGAAAGGGGGCAGGCATTGCGAAGTGCATCCGAGAGGGTGGTCAATTCAAGGGCGCGAATGGTAATGCTTGTTATTTACTTTCGTTAATTGTTCTTGAGCGGTTGGGTGGATTGATTGTTGCTAAGTATGTCCTGATTGATACGTTCCGATTTTTAGACTGGTCCGACTTCAACGCCGAAGACGAACGCAGCTGGCAACTGGGCTACGGCCTGGACTTCACCACCTCCACCAGCGAAGGCGGCACCGAGCGCGAGATCTTCAACCAGTTCAAATACGTCGTCCAAAGCGGCCCGGCCACATCTGGCCTTGAAATACAAAACGCCCGATGCGGTGCATCGGGCGTTTTGAGACTGAACAGGTGTAAACCTATTTCAGGACTAGACAGTTGATTTGCTCATGTCGCCGAAACTCGATTTCGGTAACACGTCTTTCGAACGTGTCGTCCGCGGCGAAATGTTCGGAAGACGCGTCGCAAAAAGTGAAAAATTGCGACACGTCTTAGCACTTCAAATTGACGCGACGACGTTATTGATTGCGATTGTTCATCGGCGAGTCCAGCACCTTCACCACATCATCAATGATCGCCTTGCTCATATCCTGCAAAAAATGCGACGCCCAGGCATGCCGATCGGTATCGCGAACCATGGCCGCGTCTGTTGCGAGCAGCTTGGCAACGTGGAGTAGATCGGAAGCGTGGTAGAGAGCCTGGATAACCGGGACGCCAGCGTTGACGCGAAACAGCGGTTCGTTGGCGTGGAAGGAGAAGTGGGTGAGGCCGATGGTTTTCAGATCTTGGGGATTGGTCATTGGGCACCTCCGCTGGTTGGGAGGAATTGAGTATTTGCATGCCTTCGAAGAAAGGCCGGCATAGATACAAAGAACGTGAGAACACAGATTTTTGACGAATCAATTTTATACATGGTCTAGCTCCTATCGTTGAGGAACTGCCACGAACCGTCGCCAAACGATTATGGGTGGCAGCTGTGCGCAGGTTGGCGAACCGGGACAATAGGAACCCGGCAGACCCAAAGGTCTCCCGCGCACAGCTACCATAACGGGAAAATACGAGCGAAAAAAAACGCCAGCAATCGTTATGGTGGCGCCTGTGCGCCTATTGTTTGGGTCGGGTCGCCAAACCCGGTCGCTGATTTTGCAGCGATGTGGGCAGCCTAGCGTGGGGCAGGGCGATTCGCAACCTGGGATCTTGGCCAACAGGGCCGCTAAATGCTTACTGCTTGAATCCAGGCAGCCCGTTGGCTTCGTTCATACACTACAAGACAGCTGAAAAATATAGGCCGGACTACTGAATACCCTGCCCGTCATGTTTTCAAGGTGGCTTATCTGCTCCGGCGATAGGTCGTACTCATAGATTGCATCTTCTGGCTCACTCCAAGCCATTACCTCTGCCAACTTATCAATCTGATCGGCAGGGATCTCAATGCTGAAAGCTAATTGCTCGGTTTGCTTGTCGAACGCAAGAATCTCATGTTTCATTTTTTGGGTTCCAATCAAGATTTATTTAGGCGTGGTTCGACCTGGCTCGGCGTCTTTTGCTCGCTCTCCCGTCTCAGGGTTGAACTCTCCCAGATGCTTGCCCTGCTTGTCGTATAGCTCAACCCGGCCATTCTCATAATCCCACTCATAGATCCGGCCCTTACGATCTTTCCAGCGTTTACGTTTATGCCCGCCGCCTTTGACTGAACTCTTCGAGGGGCTGAGCACCGCATCAGGGAAAGCCGTCAAACCTCTGGGAGCCGGGTGATAGCTGTGGTCGCCGCCGATAGGTCGAGCGAACACCACGTACAGGGAGCTAAGGCCGGTGTCTGCCGGGAATACCAGAATACGGTCGTCGGTCTCAACATCCTCGCCAGCCGGATAACCCTCAATCCCGGAGTCTGTGTTTTCCGGTATGGGGTGAACCATGATGAGGGGATCGCTACTGCGTTGCTCAGGGTGGACCATGGGCGGAATGGCTAGCGGTCCTTTGGGCGTCCACAAAATGGTGATGCCGTTCAAATCCGCTTCCAACACGGTTTTGGTGGCATTCCATTTGACCTGCACCGTGCGTACGGAATCGTCGGCCGGGTTCGCTGGCCGATGCATACGGGCCAGTTGGAAGTCATCAACAATCGAATAAAAGTCATCAAACGGATGGCGTACGGTTACCGGGACAGCGAATTCTTTTTCATGAAGATCAAGAGCGTCTATCCCGGTAATCCGTGAAGAACCAAAAAAAAACGCACGATTTGAGCTTGCTGACTGGGTCAACCTAGGCTTGGCGGGTGTGTTGGGGTGCACTGTAGGTAGGTGTAAGAGCCCGTCAATGTTGCGCTGATGTGAAACGGTAGGCGCGCGGGCAGAGTTTGGTCTGTCGATGGAGATAAGGCTTTGTTGGTCTTATCGCAGCAATGTGGAAGCTTCTAGGGATTTCTGGAATGCCAGAAACAACAAAGCCCTCGTATTTCTACGAGGGCTTTGTTTTGTATGGTGCCGGCACCAGACGAACGGTATGTTTCGGGGGGACTAGGTTTTCTGGGCGTCTGGATTTCGGTGGAAAATTCGGCGTACCCCAACTGGTAACTATAAATAAATCAGCTAGTTATGGCTTTCAGTGGAATCGAACCCGGAATTTATAAGAGTCGGCGCGTTGCTGAACAACTCGTAATTCATCTGCAAATGGGTCGGTAAAGCTCCTGAGTTCGAACGTTTCCGACTATAGAGTTCTTAATGAGCGATACCAAATTCATGATAACCGGAGAGCCCGGGTTATTGGGCGTGGGCGCGCACAGCGCTGGTGAGTACTGAGTGGTTAAGATCCTATTAAAAATAGCTGTAAGTCGTGCGATTATGTATCGGGCTACCTGCTCCAACCATTCCAAGAAAGCAGATCGCTAAACAGGGAGGTTTCAAAAAAACATGGGCTATTTAGAACTAGAAACTGAAAATTCAAGACTTCATGCAGAAAATGAGGTTCTGCGTGCAGAGATTCATATCCTGAAGGGGAGACTCACCCTTTTAGATACGCATCAATCTTTGGCGAAAGGCATGCGTGGCGAGACTTTAGTCGCAAATTGGATAACCGGTTCCATAACCATTCACAACGCGGCTCACGATGTCGAAACGGCGGCAGGTCTTATCAGGTTAGAAATAAAATACTCAGGGCTAAATGTCGCGGATCGAAATAGAAAGTTAGGGGGGCTGGGAACCCAGCGTTGGGCCTGGTCGAAGCCATTTGGGGAGTCGAGCAAAAAAAAGTATGATCGGTTGATCCTGGTGGGTGATAAAGATCCACGCTATATAGATCAGTATCAAGGGATAGACTGCCCATACGTCTTATTCGATGTCCCTTTCAATGAGATTTTACCCTTAACAATCCAGACAAACAGAGGCCATTATCGCTCGATACAGCTGACTACCAATCCGAAAAAGGCTAAATCGGCAGCTAGTGCGCTTTTTTCAAAGTATCAGGTTTCTCTCGACGAGCTTACCAAGCTTTATGGGCTGTAGCTTGATCAGGCGAACGCCGGATAGGCGGCAGCCCTGGCAGACGACAGCGTACAGTCCGGCGCATCAGCCGCCCCGTCTAGACCAACCAACCCGTCTTGCTCCGGATTTTTTTGGCATCCAAGGCATTTGGTAGATTGAAGTGGAGCCTGAAGTAAGGCAGCAGACGAACGGTTTGCTTCAGGGAGCCCAGATTTTCTGGGCGTCTGGGTTGCGGTGGAAGATTCGGCGTACCCCAGCTAGTAACTATAAATAAATCAGCTAGTTATGGCGCTTAGTGGAATCGAACTGGGGCTTCACTGGCGAGTACCAAATATTCAAATTCAGCCTGACCTAGAGCCTACTAGCGCGTCCTAGGGTGAGCACCGCCTCATAGCTCAGTCATCAACGCTTCAATTATTTTGTCGTGTCTTAGCTGAATCGCGTCCTTCCCCCAAATCTGCATGTTGGTGACGAACGTGGCTATTTCTCGCTGCTGTGCGTTGTGTGTGTAGGTAGCCAGCTTTCTGGCAAATACGATATTGCCCACGGCACAGTTATGGGATTTGGAAAGCAGTAGGTAATTGCCGAGGCAGTTCAGATATTCAGAGGTGAACGTTTCATCGTATTCATCGTATCCGTGGGGCATGCCTGTGGGTTCACTCCTAGGTGCAATGTGCTCGAGTTCTGGGCTCTGGATGGTGTCAAAACGCTTTGGCATGTAGCCCCGCTGGCCGTGACGCTCTAGGTGAATCTCATATTTCCAGAGCAGGTGCTTGGCTGTTGCATGGTTGATTTCCCCCTGCAGCGCCTCTTCCAATTTCTCGGTATTCCAATAGGCCCACCAGGATTGATCCGTGTTTTTCAACCAATCGATGTGCTCAAGTATCGGGGTGATACTACTGTCTTTAGTGGTGAAGGCTTCATAAACTCCGTTGATTCGAGCGGTAATGTCGGCACGCGTACCAATCAGTCGATGGCGCACGATCAAACCTTCAAAAGCGCTGCACAGTGCACCAATGTCAGTGATCGGCAAAGCGTAGCGATAGGCCTTGATGATAAACGGCAGAGTGATCGCAATCCCACTGAGCGTCACCAACGAATGGATCTGGAAATGTTCCTTCTCGTGCTTGCCAAAAAAATCGGACAGGTGGAGGAAACTAGCAGACAACGATCGGGTGAAAGACTGAATGAACTCGATGGGTTCCTTGCCAGCGAGCATTTTCCCTATTTTTTCCAGAGTATTGCTTTCCCATAGAGAATTGAAATCAACACGAAGGGTGTATAGCAATACATCATCCTCGTTGATTCGGTATTCAATGGAGGAGATGGATTTGTAGATGTTCTCGAACCGCCCTTTGATTTCAGCGATTACCTGCGCCTTATGATCGTCGTCATGACCATGCAAGTGCACGGTATACATAAACTGCGCCTTGACGACTTCAAGGTTCGAGGGGCGCTTGCCGCGGTTGTTCTGAAAGATGAACATCTGAATCGCTTCTGACTCATCTCGCACCGGGTGCGTGGTGCAAACCGATTGGCAGACGATTGCTAACATTTCGGTCAAATAATCTTCCGATTTATCTCGAAGTTGCGCCTTGAAGTAGTCGAATGCCCGAACGATTCGCTGGGCGGATGCGGTTTCAAGGCCATTGTGATCGGTTTTGGATTGGTCAATTACGTAGTCGATGAACAATTGATTGTCATAGTCGACGGTACTGAAGCGAATTTCGCTACGCCGCCTTATTAAGTCTTCGAAGCAAATGTGCTCGGGGTCGGTCAGCTCACGAAGGGATTTGAGCCGGGCGAACAGCGCTGCCAGAAACAAGGTAAGGGTGGTCAGACGCTGCTGGCCGTCGATAACCCGAAAGAAGTGTCCGGCTTCCTCAAATAGAAAATGCCCGAAGTAGTAAGGGCTTCGGGTATTGCTGGCTCGGTATTCTTCCAGATCTGAAAGGAAGACGTCGGTCTGGGTGCTGCGGCTACTGGTATCGGTGGGTGTCTCCCAGGAATAGGCGCGCTGGTAGGCGGGAACCACGATACGGTTGTTGGCCATCATTTTTTGGATGGTTGTTGAGGATTCCACGGGGTAATGTCCTTATCGGTTGCCAAAGATGATGGCCATCGGCCGTATAATCCCTGAATCCCTACTTTTCCACACCGTTTTTTGGCTGTGTGACGAGCCAAGTTCTAAGAAAGGGGAATACCCATCTTTTTGTTCGTGGAGGAAGATTTACACTCCCTCAAATTGAGGAAGTCTCCGCCAACCTTTGGTGGAGGGGATAGCGTTTCACGACCCCCGTAAGCGCTACCTGAACTTCCGGGCAAACCTTCCTTTTACCACCCTGGTCAGATAGCTATTGAGCCCATGGCCAGATCGGGCAAGCCGCTGCAGCTCGAAAACCACGGCTGCGCCAGGATGTGTGCCATCGTAGAGATATTTCCATCCATCGCTGAACGCGACGACTATTGATCCTGGTCCAATCTCGTACCCAAAGACGCCTGAATCACCCCCTCTGTTTCCGTACCGTTCCATGCTTTCAATCCTTCTGCGAATGGCTGATGTTCACCTACGTGGACACTGGCGATAGTGGCATAAAGGTTTAGTGGAAGGCACGACAAGTTGGCGAGGTAGATACGCGGCCTTGTGATGATGTTTGTGGTGGGAATGTTTGCGGCGAAAAAATGGGGACAGACCACGTTTTTCCTGAGCAGGCATTGGCTCAGGAAAGGGGCAGATTTATATTCGACCTCTCAGAAAGGCCCTTGGGGGAGCCGCACGGCAAGCTCAATCAAGGCGAAGCCTCTGGGGCACAAGCGCAATCACATCAAACCCCAGAAACAACAAAGGCCTGCATTTCTGCGAGCCTTCGTTTTGTATGGTGCGCACCAGGAGTCGAACCTATGATTAAGTAATTATTTTTGATGGGTTTTTATAGTAAGAAATGATGGGCTACCCCTAAAACCACCTTCTTGATCGATGAAAGTTTCCCATCTTAAAAGGAAGGATAGTGAAGTAAGCGTCAATCGGCGTATCTTGGATGTTGATAAGGACTGCTTTGGTCGATTTGAGGGTTTTTAACCGAAAACTGTCGACTCAAAGAAATCCTTTGGAATTTAGTGAGATAAACAGTCCTGTTCCTAGGTTTTACACATTTCAATAATTTCTTCAATTATCGTTTTCAGATCATCGCAAACTTCATCTCGTTCAATTTGACTGATGTACTCTTCTTTGTCGAATTTAACTTTGAAGTATTGGTTTATCCCATTAAGTACTGGTTTGACGTCTTTAATGAACAGGCCTTCAGTATTACTTTCGCGTTCTGAATTTGTGTAGTTGCTGGGAACAAATAGGCCATGAGACTTTAAAAGGTACTCATTTACAGTGTCGGTATCTTTCGCGACAAGGCTGTCCTTGCAATTTTTAGTTATGTATCTAGAAATCGCCGTAGGAATTACTAAATAGTTTTCAATCTCTCTACGTCTTAATGTTCTGTATCTCAATATTATGTGTTGGCCGGAATCATCTTTTTGGTCGTTTTTACCATTCCAATGAAGTTGCATGTTTGTAGTGTTGTAATTATCGTCATCTAAATCTCTTAGGCTATAAGCAGTGATAGGTAGCCCTGTGTCTTGCATTATTTTTTGGTTGAGCTCAATTATTAGTGTTTTTCTCTCTGGATGTTTTTTGTTTGTAATCCATTCCGTCAGATTGTTAGGCCAAATCAATCCAAGTTTTGCGCAGATTTTTTTAAGAGCCCTAGTGTCACTAGCATTTTCGACCAAGATGACTTTTTTATGTTCGATTATTGAATCCAACAACGGGAAGTATTTGCTTCCTAAACCTTCTAAAACAAGAACCTTCTGTTCTTTTTTCTTTAAATACACTGCTTTGGAGTTTTCGACGTGTAGGATTTTTTCATGATTGATCAGTTTTATTAGCTCCGGGCTATGACTAACCATGAGTATTTGCTTGTTGTTGTTCTTGCAGATCTCTTCGAGTTTTTCTAAAAGTAAAGATTGCAGAGACGAATGTAAATGCGCATCAGGCTCATCGAGTAACAATACATTGTTGTTCTGGTCAAGAGCCAAGGCAAAGACACTCAGCCATTGAAGAAATCCGCTCCCCTCTATCATTAAGTCCCGCCTGCTGGACTTGTCGCGCTCTTTAAGTCCAGTATCAGGATTTTTTACTAAGTCGACAACGTCAATATTAATGAAGTTGTGGAAATTACTGTCAAAGGAGTGTGCATATAAGTTTACATGAAAAACTTCGGCAAGAATTTTCTTAAGTTGTCGCCATTCTGTGTCAACTTTATCTAGGATTTCCTTGTCAGAAGTTCCGAGTCTTTTTTTACCCGGGAATAACTTTGTTTTTTCTGATTCGATTTTGTCTTCATGTGCTGAGTGAAGGTCTAAAAGAAGATTTCGAATTACAGAGCCGGCCTGTCCCTTCCCTATAAGTTTTCTTCGATCCGCAATGGAGAGCCAACTTTCGCTCTCACTCATGCCTCCGAACGGTGGTAGATATGCAATGGTAGGAATCGTATCGTTTATTGATAGATTAGAATTGGATTTTTTTATAGCGAAATTATTGCCGTTAAGGGTGTAGGCCAGTTCAAGGAATAGATTTTTATTATCTGCCCCTTTCCATCCGACTTTAACCTTCAATGCATAAGAGCCATTCGCTCTTTGGTCTTTCCAAAGGTATTTTAGAGAAGGGATGCTAATTGGTGAAAAAGATTCCGGTGCAACTCCCAATCCATTTTTATTGGTGTCGTAATCCTCTAGTAAGGATTCCTTGCCGCGATAGTTAACAAGTAGAATTTTTGTGTATTCCCACACTGCAAGCGCATGCAGCAAACTTGTTTTTCCAGAGTTATTGACGCCCGAAATTAGGCTTAGTCCATTCTCGTTTACATCGATATTTATTTTTGAAAATCTTTTGAAGTTTTCAAGTTCTATTAGATTCATTTTTAACTGCCTGGGCTAATAACTCAATAAGCGACTATCTTATTTGGCGATTAGTTGTGTAGTGAGTATTATTAGGAAACGAAAGTGGATTTTATATTTAACGGGGCTGTAGGCGGCATTTTAACTGTCCATTATTTGCTGCCCGTTTCGGTTGCGGGGTTGGGCGGCCACTTTTAGGCGTAGGTCTGATATTGATGCTAGCAATATGCCATTTTGGCGTCCACTCCTTATAACGGATTGCTGGCCTTGGTCTAACGTTTAGGCCGCCAAGATTTTCCTAAACGAACGGAGATCAATTTTATGGTTAGCGCATAGTAATAGCGTGTCGATTCAGCGTGCTGGTTCACGTGGTGATTTAGAATCCATGCGAGATGCTTTTGCTGCCAAGTCCATGGATTGTTGCGTTGCCAGCGCTCAGCGATTGCGGCTTGGATGGCCATCGCTTGACGCAAGTGACGTTGACGGGTGGCGGGTGAGCCTGTCAGGACGCCTGCCAGGAACAATTCCATATCGAATCCCTTGCTCATGCTCGGCTACCGATGTAAGCCGAGACCACGTCGATACGACCGTGCCCCAGTTCGTAGCTGATTTTTACTCTGGCCTCGCGATCAAGGTGTCGGTCGATTTGGTAGCAACTGCCACCGTTGATAGGGGCGAGATGATGGGTGATTTGCTCATAGCGTTTGCACGCATAGGCTGCCCGCAATTCGTGGAAGCCTTTGAGGTTGTGCTTATGGAGGATCTCCCGTGCGGGGCGAATGATTCGCTGTTGGAAATCGAGGTAGCTTTCGGCCGGTGCAAGCAGGTTGCGGCTACCGTCGGGAGATACCTGTTCGGCGTACCTGAGCGCTTCGCGAATATGGTCATCCACCGTGATCCAACGAGGCGCGGTTGCGCCGCCGCGGCCACCTTTGGTGCCGTCCTGAATATTGATCTTGCCAAGTTGTTCGGCTTCACGCTTTAGACGCGGGAGGTCGGCCAAAATGGCTTCGCGTAGGCGCATGCCGGTGGCTCGTGCCAACTGCGCAATGGCGGCGGCGCGCGGGTACTGATTTTCGCTGAGGGCGTTTACGATTCGCTTAACCTGTTCGTGGTCTATGCTCTGCGGCACCGAACGACGAACACTGGTGCGCTGCATTCCCAGCGCCTTGCTCGGACTCCAGACCTTCACATACTGATCACCGCGAAGCGCGGCCATGGTCCGATTCACACTGGACAACCGGTTTTGCGCAGTGGCTATGGCCAGCTCACCCTGTTCAACTTGTTGGCGCAGATGCCCGGCGTAGTCCAGCAAGGTCTGCCGATCAATCTGCCGTGCGTCATTAAATCCCGGGCCATCCTCCGACCGACACCAGCGCACGAACGCCAGCCAACGATCACTGTGTGCTTTGACCGTCCCGTAATGCCCGCCGCCAAACAGATCACGTAGCGCCTGTGGCCCGGCATAACTCAGTTGCCGGCCATAGCCAAAATTGCGCCCGTCCCGTCTACCTACCAATGCCATGATCAAACTCCTCTCGAAGCCAAACCTTTAAAACCTTCCCCACGTCATCCCGCCAAGAATGTTGAGTGTTATCAGGGATCAAGGCCCCTGCGACCTGTGAGGGTTGTCCACTAACGCGGGACTGGCGGCTCTTTACGACCGGGAGCTTGGGCATCTCATGATCTGGCCTCCTGAACACTTCCGCAGAAGTGGGCGGGTGGAGGCTGCACTGGCTGACGAGACCGGCGCCGCGAGATCCTGAGTCAGGTGAAGGCAGTGATGCGATGACCGAGGCATGCCTGACTGTCAGTCAGGTGCAGTCCATTCCTTGGGCTGCGGCACCATCATCTGCATCGCTGTTGCTGGTGACTTCGGTGTTTGTCACGTCGATTGTCACGAGAGGGAATGCCGCAAAGCCTTGTACGAGTTGGGCTGCAGCAGCGGTAGGAGCGCCCGTCTCTTTCCGGGAGAAAGAGACGGGCGCAGGTTGGCGCAGTGAAATGGCCAAGCGGATAGGTTGCTGCAGGGCAGCTGGGTAGGGTGTGTATTTGCCGCAATGGCAATGATCTGAAGTTGGCATCCATCACTCGGTGAGTGACCGTGCGAGCCGCCGGACGCTAATCGCACTTTGGGAGAACCACCACGGTGTGGCGTAGCCTCAAAGGTTCTGGCTACCTGGGTTGCTGTCAACGACAGCGCTTTGCCCGATCTTTTCTACGCCTGTGGATAATTTGGGTCAAGGCTCGATTTTTCGGGAATTCTGCGGTTGTGGATGAAATTATCCACCGGTGGAAATCCGTGGTTTTCCACAGACAGTTGCGTGGGCTTTAGATTTTTTAAGTGAGGTCCATCCAAGCAGGGCGGCTTTGCAGCCCCGCTTGGATGGACCCGCGTGGAAGGGCGGACTGCGGTGATCTCATTGGCTTACCCACGTTTGGATGCGCCACGGCTATTTTGTAGGGCTGTAATGTTGTCGCCGACCGGGTTAGCGAATTCGTGAGGCGTTACATGCCCGCTGCGGTTGGCATCAATGTAGTTGCTCCACCACGCCATGATTAGCCGGCGCTGCTCCAGAAATTCAGCTTTGTGGATATACGCGGCGCGCACGCGGTTGCGTTCCTTGTGACTCATTTGTCTTTCGATGGCTGCGTCGGTCCATAACCCGGACTCAAGCAGGGCGCTACAGGCCATGGTCCTGAAGCCGTGGCCGCACACGTCCTTGCTGGTGTCATAGCCGACGTTGCGGAGCATAGTGTTCACCGTGTTCTCGGACATGGGCTTCCAGTACTTGTGGTCGCCCGGTAGCACTAACTCTGAAAAACGACTGAGGCTGCGCAAGCGCTCCAGTATTTCGATGACCTGCGGCGATAGCGGCACCATTTGAATGTCGCCGTTCATCTTGGTCCCGCGCGTGGAGTTGCGTACCCCTTCAATCGGTGCGCGTGTATCGGGGATTTCCCACATGGCGCGTTGGAGGTCGAACTCACTCCATCGCGCGAAGCGCAGTTCGCTGGAGCGGACGAATACATGCAGCGTGAGTAGGACGGCAAGGCGTGTCAGCTCGCGGCCGTTGTAGTTGTCGATACGGTGTAGCAGTTCGGGTAGGCGGTTGAGGGATAGGGCCGGGCGATGGACTGTGCGTGGCGCGTGAATTGAACCTGCCAGATCCAGTGCAGGATTCATGGTGATCTGCCGAGCCCTTTTGGCCCCGCGCATGATGGTGGATAAGTAGTTCTGTACCCTTAACGCCACATCCATGGTGCCGCGTTCCTTGATGCGCTGGGTGATTTCTAGCAGGTCGTGGGTATCCAATTCAGCTATGGGGCGTTGGCCGATCAGCGGGAAGACGTGGGTGCGCAGTCGGCTCATTACGGTTTTTGCGTGGCCTTCGGTCCAGCGGCGGGACATATCAGCGTGCCATTCCAGGGCAACGGTTTCGAAAAGCAGGGCCGCTCGCTGGGCTACGATCTTGGCCTTCTGCTTTTCTTCCATTGGGTCGAGGTTGTCGAGCAGCAACGCCTTGGCTTCGTCTCGTTTACGTCGTGCGACGGAAAGGGTAACGATGGGGTAATTGCCGATGATGAGCGTGCCTTCCTTGCCGCTGGGCTTGGTGTACTTCAAGCGCCAGGTCTTCACGCCATTGGGTTTGACGAAAAGGTACATGCCGCCGCCGTCGAACAGTTTGTAGGCGCGCTCGCGGGTTTTGGCCGTGCGGCATTGCAGGTCGCTGAGAGGGATCGCTAGACGTGGCATAGGGGTACGCGCTCCTGACCGGAAAATCGCAGTACCCCTAACATACCCTCGGGGAAGGGGGATTTTGTTGGATCCCGACAGAGGGTCCTGGAACGAAAAAACCCGCCAAAAGGCGGGTTTTCGGGGCTTCCAAGGCATTCGGTGGAATGCGATGGAACCTAATGTGGTGCCGGCACCAGGAATCGAACCCGGGACCTACTGATTACAAGTCAGTTGCTCTACCATCTGAGCTATACCGGCGTGTCAGGGCGACGATTATAGCGATTGGGCAGGTTCTGTAAACCCCTGAATTCTGACTATTTTTGCGCGAGCCTCAATTGCGGAATTCTGGCGCTCGCGGGTCGTCATCGAGCGTTGTAAAACGTCGTTCCCGGCGGGATGTCTTTGTTGACGAATGACATGGCTCCGATTGTGACGTTGTCCCCGATGGTCAGGGCGTCGGCGATGATGCAGCTGTTGGCGCCGACGCTGACATTGTCTCCAATCACCAGTTCATAACTGTCCAGGCCCAAGGTCTTGATACCGATGGTGGTGTTTTGACGAATGAAAAAATTGCGACCGATTTTGACGTTGCCTGTAATCACCACGCCAGGCAGGTGAGCGATGCGAAAGCCTGGACCTATCTGGGTGTCGATACTGATGTCGACGCCGTACTTGAGGTTGAGTTTTCTCTCCAGCCGTTTGGCGTAACGGCGTGCAAAACTGTTTCCGGAATAGAAGTACTGGGCCAGCCGGAACATGAACAAGTAGCGCAGGGTATTGTTCTTGCGAGTCCGCTTAAGGATGTTGCTGATAAGGCCTGTGCGGCTGCCACGTTTTTTCTTGTTGGAAACTTCCGACTGCCAGTGTTCTATCAAGGTGTCGAGATCCAAAACGTTGCCCCTGCTGATTCGTTTACCAATGAAGCCGCCGATACCGGCTGCTTATTTTTTAAGGCGTGAAAGCTTGCGCATATTCTACCCATATCGCCTTGATTTTGGCGGTTATGTCCTTTTGATCGAATGCTTATGCACAACGGAATTTCAGATGCACGCGATTAAGTGAGGATTTGTGGATTCGTTCTCGTCTGTACGCAAATCCCTGTTTTTCAGGTTCTTTATTCGACTGTACGAAACTGAGCACTTTTGTTTTACCTCTGAAACAGCGGTGAATATTGGATCCACGATAATTTTATCAACAGAGTTATCCACAGGCTGAGAGCATTTAAGCGCGTTCGGCCAGAAGCAGGAAATTACGCGGGGTGAGCGGGGTTTCGCAGAAGGTGCCGAGGCGAACGGTGTAGCCCTGCTCGGCGAGGAAAAGTGCTCGATCAAGGACCAGCCAAAGCTCCAGCGGACGTCGGAAAAGTCCGCGCAGCAGTTCCAGGTTGCGCACTTGCGCCAGTCGTTGCCAGCCAGCGGCTTCGAGTGCAGTCCAATCCTGAGGGCCAATTGTGGATAACTCTTTGAGTGCGGCCAGGTGATGGCAGTATTCGGCGAAGGGTTTATCCAGCCAGGCAGTCGCTAGCGAGGGAGTTGGAAGGTACTCGTCGATACCGCGCAGTTGCCGTTGCAGCAGGTCGAAGCCCAGTCGCCGGGCCATGGAGGTGTCGCGCTGGCGTCTGACACGGGCACCCGCGGTGACCGTTTCACTCATTGGCAGTGCGAGATCATCCAGCGACAGCTGTAGGGCGGAGCCTTTGGCGCCGTAAGACAGCGGTGTGTATTCAGGCCGGCTGATCCGGTTGTAGCAGCACGGGGCGATGGCGAGTTGTTTGCAGCCTGCGGCGCTGGCTAGTTGGATTAGGCGCACGTGCAAGTCACCGCAGGCGTGCAGGGCGACGGGCGTGTGTTCGGCCTGTAAAAGCGAATCCGCGTCGGAGGCGAGTACATCTTGTTCGACGTGCAGCGCATGCAGGTGATGGCGCTGACTCAGCGCCTGACCGCTGGCGACCAGTGCCGGGTCGTACTCCAGGCATGTCAGTTGCTGGCCGGGTTGCAGCAGGCGTCGACCCAAATGCCCTTTGCCCGAGCACCAGTCCAGCCAATGCCTCGGCGTATCCGAAAATTGCAGCCGACTGGCAAACGCTTCGATCTGCAGCCATTTACGTCCCGGTACGTCGACGTTCAACCGATGGCCTGCGGCTTCGAGGGCATGGGCAGGCAATTCGTCCACAGCACTCAACGCAACGGACATCGCTGCCAGCGAAGCGAAAGGTTCAGGGGCGTGCAGAAGATCGGGATGGTTGTGGGCGCTTTCCGCTTCGTCCAGCGAACGGCCGCGAAGCCAAGCGGCCAATTCGGGGTAGGACGCTTCCCAGGGAAGCTGCAGATGAGTGAACGGTCGAGGCTTCCACAGCGCCTCATGCGCGGTGAGAAAAGTATCCAGCGCAGTGAAACGGGCGAGTAGGTCCTCGCCCGTCAACACGTGGGAATCAACGCCCTTGGCAGGCATCGACGCGCAACCAGCGCTCCAGCAGCTTGAAGCCGCGTACCAGCACGTAAGCCATCACCAGGTAGAACATGCCCGCGGCGAAGAAAATCTCCACCGGCAGGTAGGTCCGGGCAATGATCGTGCGGGCCATGCCGGTCAGTTCCAGCAGGGTCACGGTACTGGCCAGGGCGCTGGCCTTGAGCATCAGGATCACTTCGTTGCTGTAGGCCGGCAGGCCGATGCGCGCGGCACGCGGCAGGATGATGTAGAACAGCGCCTTGGGTTTGGACATGCCCAACGCGCGGGCCGCTTCGATCTCGCCCGGTGGAATCGCCTGAATCGCGCCGCGCAGGATCTCGGCGATGTAGGCCGCGGTGTGCAAGGTCATGGTCGCTGTGGCGCACCAGAACGGATCGCGCAGGTACGGCCACATCGAGCTGTTACGGACCGCGTCGAACTGCGCCAGGCCGTAGTAGACCAGGAACAGCTGAACCAGCAACGGCGTGCCCCGGAAAAAGAAGATGTAGCCGTAGGGAAATGCGCGCACCCACCACAAGCGTGACGAGCGGGCGATGCCCAGCGGAATCGCCAGCAGCAAGCCGGCGATCACGGCGATGGCCACCAGTTCCAGAGTCAGGGTTGCGCCCTGAGCCAGTTTCGGCAGCCACTTGATGATGACTTCCCAGTTCATTGGGTGCTCCTCGCGAAGCCGCGAGCGGCACGTTTTTCCAGGAAGTGCATGCCGGTCATGGCGAGAACCGTCAGGCCCAGGTACATGAACGCGGCCACCATATAGAAGGTGAACGGTTGCTTGGAGACGGTCACACCGATTTGGGCGTGGCGCATGATTTCTTCCAGGCCGATCACCGACACCAGCGCGGTGTCCTTCATCAGGATCATGAACAGGTTGCCCAGGCCGGGCAGGGCGATGCGCCACATCTGCGGCATGATCAACTTGGTGAAGATGCGAAATTTCGACAGGCCCAGGGCTACGCCGGCTTCACGGTGACCTTTGGGAATGGCGAGGATCGCACCGCGAAACACTTCCGTGGCGTAGGCGCCGAAGCACAGGCCCAGCGCAATCACACCGGCGGCGAAGGCGTTGAGTTCAAGGTCGGGGTTGCCGAAGAACTCGCCCAAGGCACGCATCAGGTTGACCGTGCCGAAGTAGATCAACAGCACCCAGAGCAATTCCGGGATACCGCGAACCAAGGTCGAATAAGTGCCGCCAAGCCATTGCAGCGGCTT
This sequence comes from Pseudomonas sp. Irchel s3f7, assembly GCF_900187615.1. Taxonomy (GTDB): domain Bacteria; phylum Pseudomonadota; class Gammaproteobacteria; order Pseudomonadales; family Pseudomonadaceae; genus Aquipseudomonas. The sequence continues at coordinate 95,810 of NZ_FYDO01000013.1, forward strand.
GTACGGGGAAGTCTTGGCCAAGGCGCCGAGCAGACCGAGCACCAGCCCCAGGCACAGGGCCGAGAGTGCCAGTTTCACAGTCATCAGCGCGCCAGCGGCGAGCGCCGGGCCGAATCCGTAGAGGTCGATAATCATGGATTTCTTTTCAAATCGCGGCGGGCGATGCCGAGAACCGGCGCCGTCAAAGGACGGCGCCGATCAGGCAGTCAGGATCAATAGATGCTGAACGGGAAGTACTTGTCGTTGATCTTCTTGTAGGTGCCGTCAGCGACGATTTCTTTCAGCGCGGAGTTCAGCTTCGCGCGGATCGGATCGCCTTTTCGTACAGCGATACCGATCTTGTCGCTTTCTTCCACCGGGTCGCCCTTGAATTCGTAGGAACGGCCCGCGTCGCTTTTCAGCCACTCGTAGTTGACGTATTTGTCCGCCAGGATGCCGTCCAGACGACCGGAAGTCAGGTCGAGGTAGGCGTTTTCCTGGGTGTCGTACAGCTTGATGGTGATGTCGTCACCATAGTTGTCTTCCAGGAAGGTACCGGCCAGGGTCGCGCGCTGGGCGCCGATGATCTTGCCTTTGAGCGCTGCCTTGTCGGTTTTGAAGTCGACGTTTTTCGGCGCGATGAATTGCAGTTTGTTGGAGTAGTACGGGTCGGTGAAGTCCACCGCTTGCTTGCGCTCGTCGGTGATCGACATCGAGGAGATCAGGAAGTCGAACTTCTTGGCGTTCAGGGCCGGGATGATGCCGTCCCAGTCGGAGGTGACGACGGTGCACTCGACTTTCATCTTGGCGCACAGGGCGTCGCCGATTTCCTTGTCGAAGCCGACGACGTTGCCGCTGGCATCTTTGTTGTTGAACGGCGGGTAGGCCGCTTCGATGCCCATCTTCAGCGTTTCAGCCATGGCACTGGCGCTGAAGGCCAGGGTGACGGCGGCAGCCAGGAAGACCTTTTTGTAGTTCTGCATGTGGGTAGCTCCGTTAGCGGTTGCTGGACATGAATTGTTTGCAGCGCGCCGAAAGCGGGTTTTCAAACACCTGCTGTGGCGATCCTTGCTCTTCTACCAGGCCTTGGTGAAGGAACACCACTTCGCTGGAGACCTGACGGGCGAAGCCCATTTCGTGGGTCACGAGCAGCATGGTGCGGCCTTCTTCGGCCAGTGCGCGGATGACATTAAGTACTTCCTGGACCATTTCCGGGTCAAGCGCGGAGGTGGGCTCGTCGAACAGAATGACCTTGGGCTGCATGGCCAGCGTGCGGGCGATGGCCGCGCGTTGTTGCTGGCCACCGGACAATTGCGCCGGGTAGGCGTGGCGCTTGTCGGCGATGCCGACCTTGGCCAGCAGGGCTTCGGCGACTTCGATGGCTTCGGCCTTGCTCTGGCCCAGCACGCGGCGCGGCGCCTCGATGATGTTGTCGAGCACGCTCATGTGCGGCCACAGGTTAAAGTTTTGAAACACAAAACCGATTTCGCTGCGCAGGCGATTGATCTGCTTGCCGTCGGCGGCAACCAGTTCGCCGTTCTTTGCGGCTTTGAGCTTGAGTTCTTCACCGGCCACCAGGATCTGACCCTGGTGCGGGTTTTCCAGCAGGTTGATGCAACGCAGGAACGTGGACTTGCCGGAACCGGAAGAACCCAGGATCGAGATCACGTCGCCGTCGCGGGCGGTCAGCGAGATACCTTTGAGCACCTCAAGCGAACCGTAGCGTTTATGCAAGTTGCGGATTTCAAGCGCGGGCGTGGCCTCAGCCATGTGCGTTCCTCATATATGTTGCGCTCCTGCTGTTGGCTGGCCTTCCTGGCGAGGCGGCCAACCTAGCATAGCGTTTCAATGGCAGCCAACAGCGCTACGGACAGTAAATGGCTGGTGTGTGGCAGGTTGTCGCATCGGCGCAGCAGACTGTCGCCCCATCAACAACCGAACAGCCGTTTGAACCTTGTCTATCGATAAAAAGCGCGGTGGCTGCCGCAAAAAAAGGCGCGATGTTGCCAGCTTTGACAAGGTGTTGGAAGCGCTATCCGGCCAAATGTACCGCTCGTGCACTTTTAATGTGCGCGAAGCCATTTTCAGGTGTGTTTCCGGTGCGCTGATTCACCACACAAAGTGGGTGGCAGGGTAACGTTCTGGCAAAGTGCCATTAAATTCAATGGCTTGCGATGACTGTCCGGTCTTGTTGGAATCGCCGGGTTAGAAGGATTTGAAATATTTTGGCGTAATTATTGCGTGCAGAATCCGGAACGCCCCGTTGGTTTCTTTTTACGAGAAGGATCGCTAAACGGGATGCATGCATTCGCTTCTCCTTACAAAGGTAGTTTTATGAGCAGTACCCAAAGCTCTAATGGCCTCGAACAGGGGCTCAAACCGCGCCACGTGACCATGCTGTCGATTGCCGGGGTTATCGGCGCCGGCCTGTTCGTCGGCTCGGGTCACGCCATCGCTGCGGCAGGTCCGGCTGTTCTGTTGGCTTACGCCGCCGCCGGTATGTTGGTGGTATTGGTGATGCGCATGCTCGGCGAAATGGCCGTTGCTTCGCCGGACACCGGTTCCTTTTCGACATACGCCGACCGCTCGATCGGTCACTGGGCCGGTTTCACCATCGGCTGGCTCTACTGGTGGTTCTGGGTCCTGGTGATCCCGCTGGAGGCCAACGCCGCCGCGACCATCCTGCATGCCTGGTTCCCGGGTGTGGACATCTGGGCCTTCGCCCTGGTCATCACGATGCTGCTGACCGTGACCAACCTCTTCAGCGTGAAAAACTACGGTGAGTTCGAGTTCTGGTTCGCCCTGCTCAAGGTCGTGGCGATCATTGGTTTCATTGTGCTCGGCGTGCTGGCGATCTTCGGCTTTCTGCCGAACAGTCAGGTCAGCGGCGTTTCGCACCTGTTCGACACCCAAGGCTTCCTGCCGAACGGCATGGGCGCAGTGTTGGGCGCGATCCTGACCACCATGTTCTCCTTCATGGGCACCGAGATCGTGACCATTGCGGCCGCGGAATCGAAAGACCCAGGCAAGCAAATTTCCAAGGCCACCAACTCGGTGATCTGGCGGATCGGCTTGTTCTACCTCGTATCGATCTTCATCGTTGTGGCCCTGGTGCCATGGAACGACCCGATTCTGGCCAGCGTTGGTTCCTACCAGACCGTGCTTGACCGCATGGGCATCCCGAACGCCAAGATGATCGTCGACATTGTGGTTCTGGTTGCTGTGACCAGCTGCCTGAACTCGGCGCTCTACACCTCGTCGCGCATGATGTTCTCCCTGGGCAAACGCGGCGATGCGCCGGCGATGTCCACGCGCACCAACAAAAGTGGCACACCTTACTGGGCAGTGATGTTGTCCACTGGCGCAGCGTTCCTGGCGACCTTCGCCAACTACGTGGCCCCGGCGGCAGTGTTCGAGTTCCTGCTGGCCAGTTCCGGCGCCATTGCACTACTGGTGTACCTGGTGATTGCGATTTCGCAACTGCGCATGCGCAAGCAGCGTATGGCGCGTGGTGAGAAAATCGCCTTCAGCATGTGGCTGTTCCCGGGCCTGACCTACGCGGTGATCTTCTTCATCGTCGCGGCCCTGACCATCATGCTGTTCCAGGATGCCCATCGCGTGGAAATCCTCGCGACCGGTCTGCTGAGTCTTCTGGTCGTCGCTGCCGGCTTGCTGGTATCACGCCGTCGCAAACTGGAAAAGCGTGGCGCGGTCGTGCTGAACTGATTCGCACCGCGTAACGCAAAACGGCCGCCGCCAGTGATGACGAGCGGCCGTTTTTATATCTGTCGATTACTCCATTTTCATTCGACATGAACCCAGTCTTCTACACGTAACCCCGGAGCGCGTGCGAACTCGCGCAGGTTGTTGGTGACTACGATCAGCCCCCGTGAGCGTGCGTGTCCGGCAATCATTTGGTCGTACGGGCCTATCGGTGTGCCCACTTTTGCCAGCTCGCACCGAATCATTCCGGTATGCGCTGCTGCTTCGTTGTCGAAGGGCAGGACTTCAAGACGAGCGGCGAAACCCTCAACGACCGCCAGGTTTTTTTCGGGGGCTGCCGATTTTTCCGCACCGTAGATCAACTCCATCAGCGTTACCGCGCTGATGCACAGCTGATCGTGATGCCGGTTGAACGCCTCCCGTACCACCTGTGGTTTGTTCTTGATGGTGAAGATGCAGATGTTGGTATCGAGCATGTATTTGATCATCAGAACGACTCGCGCTCCTGTTCAGCGGGTTGCTCACGTTCCGCCATGAAGTCGGCGGTGGCGCTTTCGCCGTCGAACCAGCTGTCCCAGGTTTCATCAGCGGGGGTGATGATGCGGGTTCGGCCAATGGCGACGACGTTGACTCGTTTGACGTCGCTTGGCATGGCCACGGCTTTTGGCAGGCGGACGGCCTGGCTTCGGTTGCTCATGAAAAGGGTTGTCTGTTCCATTTTGACCTCCTGCGCTTTTGCTGGCGCGATGAGTCAAAGGATAGGTTTTGCAATGGATATGTCAATGGGATATACGCGATGCCTGATGAAAGGAAGGCGCCCGATTCAAAAGCCAAAAAAACGGCCGCCGTCAGTGATGACAAGCGGCCGTTTTTGTTTGCGCGGCGGCGGTTACTCGGCTTTTTCTTCCGGACCGTCCAGCGTTTGGCGGTACACATCCAGCGCATCGCTGAAGTCGGTGATGAACTGCGGTTCGCTCAACCAGGCCTGGGCAGCTTCGCGGTCCATGCCGTCGGCCCACATGCGGTAGTCGATCAGCATGTCGGCGGCCAGATGCGTGGCGGCCATGCCTTCGTCGTCGGCGTTTTCCATGTCCAGCAGTTCTGGATGGTCGATGATGATAAAGGCGAGATCAGTCAGCAATGTCGAGAGCATTTCGCGGCGGCTGACGGCTTCGGCGTCGCGCATTTTGCTGAACATCGCCAGGGTGTATTCCGGGATTGGCTCGGCGAGGTGGCCAAGGTCATCGTCCATCTCGGCGGGTTTACGGCCGTGGATATTGATCTGCTTGGCTTTGGCTTTTGCACGCTTGGCGCGTTTCTGTTGCTTGTTCAGGGAGGCCATGGGAACTCAGTTCGGTTTCGGTTGGGTTTGCGCGGCGATGGCGTCGGACGCTGCCACGTAGTCGGCCTGGAAGGCCGGTGATTCGATCCACGCCAGGGCGCCGGCCTCGTCGGTTTCGGTCGACCATTGGCGGTACTCGATCAACGCGGCCAGGATGAAGTCCATCGCGCCTTCTTCGCCTTCCTGCTCGTACACCAGCTCTAGCAGCGGGTCTTCGAGGAAGGCTGTGCACAGCGCTTGCTGGCTGATCTTCTCGGCGTCGATCATTTTCTTGAACAGTTCGGTCAGGTCCACCGACTCGAAGTCGATGCGGTCATCGTTCGGGTCCAGCTCGACCGGCGCAGCGGCCCGCTGGGTGCGGTTCTGCTTGGCTTTGGCCTTGGCGCGGGAGGCGCGTTTTTGCTGCTTGTTGGCGGAGGCCATGGCGTTTGTTCCGTTATGCGTTAATGGGGTCGCTGCGCGGTACTCGCCGCCCGGGGGTATCGGGGGCCAGCTCTCCGTTTTGCAGCCAGTGCAGTGCGATGGGCCATAGTGTGGCTTGGTATGCGCTGCGAAAAAAGGCGAAATGTCCGACTTCTTCTTCGCCGATGTCTTCAGGGGCGATGCGCAAGTGGGTGTTCAAGCTGCCGGTGGAGTAGCGGAGCAGGCGCTCGATGGCCGGGATCGTGCCGTAGGGATCGTCGCTGACGCTGATGGCGAGCGTTTTGGCCGTTACGGCAGCGAAGGGCAGGCGACCGACGGTTGCGTGGAGCGAGCGGCCGCTGGGGCGCTTCTCGTATCGATCAGTCGGCGTACTCCAGTCGCGGACGACGCCAGCCGGTGTGTCTTCCAGCCAGCCGAGGCGCTTGCCGGGGAAGTAGCCGCAGACCATTGTCAGCAGCGGCATCACCACATGCCATTTGCCGAACATCCGCCAGCGATGGGCCGGTGCGTAGTCGCGCCAGTAGGCGAATTGCGCGCCGACGGTCACCAGGCGACGGATCAGATGCCCGGACGCTCCCAGCCCCGCTGCACAGCCGCCAAAGCTGTGACCGACCACATCGACAGGCTGGCCCGGAAATTCACGCTGCGTGCGCTTGAGCATCGCCTCGAAATCCAGCGCTCCCCAATCGCTCCAGGAAGCCTCAAGCCCTTTGAGTGATTCCGGACGCGATTCGCCGATGCCTCGGTAGTCATAGGTGATGACGTTGAAGCCATTGGCGAACAGATAGTCGGCAAAGCGTGAGTAATGACGGCAACGGACCGAGGTGGCGGCGTTGATGATGACGACCGGGCGGGCGATGTCTTGAACGGCGTGCTGCCAGGTGAAGCCGCCAAGGATGAAGCCATCGGGGGCTGTTTCCTTGAACGGTTTGCCAGGTGCGGGAGCCTCCAGCGACAACTTGATTTGAGTGGGGGCCAGTGGAGGCGTGTCCTGCAAATTCATCGGTGTCAGACCTTTGCGGGTAGTTGCCAACCATAGTCTTGATGTCGTTGATGAACAATCCACTCATCTCAACGCGGTTTTTTGGCGAGTCAATCGCTCTTCAAATGCCGCTCGTTCGCGATCCAGCTCGCTGCGGAGTTCTTCCTTTTGCTCAAATTCAACGATGTACCGACCCATCTGCCAACAGGTTTGCACCTGAACGGTATCCACCGCCCGAAGTACCTTCTGACGTGCCTGACGGATCAATTCGCCTAGGTTACCCAGCAGCGATACGAGTTTTGGGTCTTGAGTGTCATTGGGTGTGAGGTCAGTCATGAGGTCTTCCGCAGCAGCCTGAGAGGCGCATGAGAATGACAAGTGAACACCACTCAAAGATGCCGGGCGTTACTGAGAAACAGGCAGGAAACGCCGGGTGCGCTGGCAGGACGTATCTGATGACGGGCGAGGTCTGAGGAACAAAAGGCGTAGTACGTTTCGTACTCACCCCAAGACCCAATCAATCTGAAACCCCTCCCGCCGACAGGAAATCCAAAGAATGTAACGATTGGGTTCAACAGAACCCGGGAGTCGCCATCATGAAAACCACCCATTCATTCATGTTGTCCCTCGCCGCCGTCAGCGTTCTGCTGTTTCCTGCCATATCGCCCGCCGCGAGCCTTGAGCCCGTCGACAGCTCTGGCGTACAGGTTCAGCGGCAGGAGCAAAACGGCATCACCTACCTGTCCGGCGGTATCGGTGAGGATGAGGCAAAGGCTATCCAGCAGACGTCTGGTTATAACCTGCACATGACGTTCTCTGTCGGAACGGGCAATGAATACACGCCAGACGTGAATGTCGTCATTCAGAAAGCCCCGGGGGAAACCGTGCTGACGCTTAACAAAGCGGGCCCGCTGGTTTACGTCAAATTGCCTGCCGGTAAGTACACCGTCATCGCGACGCGCAACGGGGAGTCACGGCAAGACATTGCCGATGTCGGCAGCGGTACACCCCGTAACCTGGTTTTTCACTGGAATGATGCGAGTTAACGAGACGCTCAACGCCATGGACCCTGAATCTTGCGATTCAGGGTTTTTCATAATAAGGCCAATGTCTGGATGACCGCGATGCGTAAGGGATTGGTTTCTACGCTCAGCAGTTTGATGGCCAAGGCGCAGCAGACCACGATCAACATGGGTTTGATCAGCCGTGGTCCAACCCGGACCGCAGCTCGAGCACCCAATTGGGCGCCGAGGAAGGCCGCCAAAGCCATGGCGATGGCTACCGGCCAGATAATCACACCTTTGGTGATGAAAACCGACAGAGAACCGAGGTTGCATGAAGCGTTGGCCAGCTTGGTAAAACTCATGGCCCGCATCATGCCCAAGCCGCAGAGCAGTACAAATCCGACGATAAAGAAAGCGCCCACGCCGGGACCAAATATACCGTCGTAAAAACCCAGGATCGGCGCAACAGTGAACGAAAAAAGCAGAATGCCGATTCTCTTGCGTCGATCTTCATTGGCCAGCTTTGGAGACAGCGCAAAATAGATGGCCACCAGAATCAGCATGATGGGCACGCAGACTTCCAGATAGCGCTTATCAACAGAGCTGACCAGCAAGGCCCCGCTGGCTCCGCCAATGAAACCGCAAATAACCAGGAATCGGCCCTCGCGCCACTCGATCATTCCTTTGCGAGCAAAGGTTGCGGTTGCCGAAATGGTTGCCGAGGCGGCCTGAAACTTGTTCGTTGCAATAGCACTGATGGGGTCTACCCCGGCCAAAAACAGTGCTGGCAGAGTAATCAACCCGCCGCCACCTGCTATTGCATCAAAGAAGCCAGCGCAAAACGCGACGAGCGCCAACATGCCAATAACGTCCCAAGACATCTCACCCTCTCTTTTTTAATTATTAGCCAGTCATCCATTTGTCTGGCCATTCAATGGATTGAATCTGTGTCAGGCGTCAGGCGTCAGCCCTGAAGTCGCAACGGGTCGTCTGTTATTACGATGGGACAAGAAAACTTCGAGAGTCCGAAGATGCGGACCAGAACGCGCCTGTTGTCTTTGATCCGGTCACGACAGTGCAGAGCCCGGACGTTATTGATGACCATTGCCGACTCTTGCGTCAGGGTGTGCTCGACTGGAGTTGCTTCACCTATGCACTGGCACAAGGCGGCGAAGGCTGTTTTGGCACTTTGATAAGTCCGCCGCCCTTGAAATTCGCCACCAGCCGAACCAGTTTTCCTTCATTGTCCATGTCGTAGGCAAAGGCGCTGTTGTCCACCAGTTTCAACAAGATCTGATTACGCGCGGCCAGGCAAAGGACGTCGTATCGATTCTCCAGGGATGTCAGGGCGGGCAATTCATTGGGGGGGCTGACATCGGTGATTTTTTGCAGCCCCTCAAAGATCAACACGCAAACAAGGCCATCGGAGTAGGTGCCCAGCAGTTCGCATTGGTCTTTCGAGAAAGAGAGCTTCAACTCAATGGCTGCCAAAGAGGCTTTCGAGTCGGCTCCTGGGGCCTGCGGCCCGCCGATCGCGGCCAGTCCTTCGGCGAGCGTGTGAAGCAATGTTGACTGCCGCTTATCAAAATTTAGAGTCCTGATCTCTTGCCCAGAGAAAAGCTCAGTGGTTTCTACCTCTGGTTTGATGACGTTAGTCATTGGCGACATCCCTGTTGAGTCTCTGCTGCCGGGTATGCGGCAGCTCCTCCTGCGATTCTGCACAAACTGTAAGTCGGCGTATGTCATCCCTTTCCGTTAAGGCGTTGGGAGCGTTCTGACAGACAAAAGACAAGCAGAAATAACTGATATCCAATGCCTGAAGGCATTTCTGGACTCAGCCTGGGATGGGGGGATTTTGTCGCTTCGATGATGCCTGGGGGAGTGCCTCGTCAAATCGCAGGCATAAAAAACCCTGAATCTTGCGATTCAGGGTTTTCGGTATTTGGTGCCAGAGACAAAATCGAACCATTGGCTACAGGCTGCGCATGTACTGAGTTGTATGTTGAGTGGGGACAAGGCTGGGCACAACTGAGGGCGCGACTGAGGAAAAAGGTTCTTCCTGACGTGCCGCTCATGTCGGCTCAAGTTTGACCAGGTGGGTTTTTAACAAGTGCAGCCATGTTGAAAGACCAAGCTTGATCTAAAAACAGTATTGGTTTGCAGTTCACAACTGCACGCCCTAGACCGACAAAGCCCAGGGCGTTGAAAATACCAAAAACCAATATTCCGTGAATCGTATTGCTGCTCCGCTTAAGTGCAGCAAACGGAATGGGCTTTTGCATTTCAGGCACTACGACTTAAGAAACCGAACGCGCCACACCTTGCGTTGAATTGGTCGGTTGCAGCTTGAATACGTAGAACAACACCGTCAGCAGCACCAGGAACGCAGGCCCCACATACAGCGCCACGCGGGTGTCCGGGAAGTACGCCATCAGGCCGACCACCAGCACCAGGAATGCCAGCGCCAGGTAGGAGCTGACCGGGTACAGCCACATGCGGTATTTCAGACCGGCACGTTCGCTGGCACTCAGGCCTTTGCGAAATTTCAACTGGGCCAGCAGGATCATCGCCCAAGTCCAGATCGCGCCGAAGGTGGCAATCGCCGTCACCCAGACGAAGACTTTTTCCGGCACCAGGTAATTGAGCAGCACACCCAGCAGCAAGGCGCCAATCGACAGCAGCAACGCACGACGCGGTACGCCGTTGTTCGAAGTCTTGGCGAAACCGGCCGGGGCCTGGCCGTTCTGCGCCAGGCTGTACAGCATGCGCCCGGTGCTGAAGATGCCGCCGTTGCACGACGACAATGCCGCGGTGATCACCACGAAGTTGATGATACCGGCCGCGGTCTTGATGCCCAGTCGCTCGAAGGTCATCACGAACGGACTGCCCTGGGTGCCGATTTCATTCCACGGATAGATCGACAGGATTACGAACAGCGCGCCGACGTAGAACAGCAGGATTCGCCAGAACACCGAGCCAATCGCATCGGGAATGGTTTTCTGCGGGTTCTTCGCTTCACCGGCGGTCAGGCCGATCATCTCGACGCCCAGGTAAGCGAACATCACCATTTGCAGGGACATCAGCACGCCTTGCACGCCGTTGGGCATGAAGCCGCCGTGGGTCCACAGGTTGGAAATGCCCAACGCCACACCGTCGTTGCCGAAACCGAAGGCAATGACGCCGATGCCGCCGAACACCATGGCAACGATGGTGACGATCTTGATCAGGGCGAACCAGAACTCGAACTCACCGAAGGCCTTGACCGCGATCAGGTTGATCGAGCCCATGCTGATCAGTGCCGCCAGGGCCCAGATCCAGCGCGGCACATCAGGGAACCAGACGCCCATGTACACCGCCACCGCGGTGATTTCCGCAACGCAGGTCACCAGCCACAGAAACCAGTAGTTCCAGCCAGTCAGGAAGCCCGCCAATGGGCCGAGGTAGTCTTGGGCGTAACGGCTGAACGAGCCGGCGACCGGGTTGTGCACGGCCATTTCGCCGAGGGCGCGCATGATCACCAGGATCGCCAGACCGCCGATGATGTAGGACAGCATGATGGCCGGACCGGCCATTTCGATGGCCTTGGCCGAACCGAGGAACAGGCCGACGCCGATACAGGCACCGAGGGCCATCAAGCGAATATGCCGTTCGCCGAGTTCGCGTTTGAGCGGGCCGCCCTGAGTGGTATCGCCATGGGGTAAGTGATTGCCTACGGGCATAAGGGGCACCTCATCTTGTTATTGGATATGACCACCGAGCGTCGAAGCGCCGACCCATAAGCCAGTTGCTTCGCGTAACCGGGCCTGCGTTGTGGGCAAGCCCGTTCTGTAGGACAAAGCCTGCAGACCAGCGGGATATGCAGTATAAAAAGCTTATGCCAGTCGTTTTCACTATATAGCCAACAAAATACAGCCATAACTACCTGAAAATTTCCAAATAATGGACTGATTCTGTTTGGTTAAGTATTTTCGACTATATCCATGAACGGTCGGAAAATCCGAAGCCCTCAGATAAGGACTACGTATTTTTTTGTATCCATACACCAGTCCGCTACTGCTGAGGACAGCGGTTCTGACCGCAGCCCCGAAAAAATAAATGGGCTCGCCTGCCGTCGTTGCACTTGGCCATGGCCGTTCGTGTGAATCGCCCCGGATTTTCTAGACACCTTGCAAGCTCATTGCGCACCGCTTTCACGCGTACGATTGCGACAGCAATACCGTCACCATCGATATGGAGAAATCGCCCGTTTTCAACAATCAGGAGATCCTCGGAAGGATCTAAGTTTGGATGCCAATGACGAACTTCGAGGGTTTTCTCCCCAGAAGCGATTCGAGCGCCGCTGGGCCGTACAATTGATAAGGCTTTGATGGTTCTCTCCTAAAGGGTAGCGTCCGTAAGCGTCTGCTAATTACACCTTGCGACCTTGGGCCTTTAGCTGGCGCTACTCCTTGGATAAAAATCGTTCGGTGATCATCGCCACCGCCACCGCCGGAGACGTCAGGGCTGTGTCTATCTTAAACGGAGCGCTTTCCCACGCCTCGTATTCATGATCCAGTACAGACTGCCAGGTTGGTGGAGTCAGCCCAGGAATATCAATCTTTCTGGTTTCTACCCGGCGCTGGTGTTCATGTTTATCAGAGCAGATCACTTGGATGTTCACTAATGGAGCACCAGAGCGTGTGGCGATATCGCTCCACGCCTTTCGGCTTTCGATTACTGGGTTAACACAGTCAACTATGACCGTGCTGCCAAAACGAAGATTGCTTAGAGCAAGCTCATTGGCGACCATGTACCCGCTCCGCCCTACGTCTTGTGCAAGAGCACCGGAGTCTCGAATAGCCTGCTCAATCGTATCGATCCGCAGATACACGGCACTTGTTCTGGTGGCAAGGTCACTTGCGATAGTCGTTTTTCCGGTACCTGGAAGGCCGCTGAAGACAATGAGCATTCTATGTCCTTAGGTTAGTGAGTTAACCCAGTTTAGGTGGCTGCCAGTTATGCGGCAGCAACTGATCGATTTCACTCGCCCGCTGTGTTGGCAGCCGCGTGAGAACATCCTTCAAAAAAGCATACGGATCATGCCCATTCAACCGCGCAGACTGGATCAAACTCATGATCGCCGCTGCCCGTTTGCCGCTGCGTAGCGACCCTGCGAAGAGCCAGTTCTTGCGTCCAAGAGCCCAGGGGCGGATCTGGTTCTCGGCCCAATTGTTGTCAATGGGTACGGCCCCGTCATCGAGGTAGCGCGACAGCTCTGCCCAGCGTTTCAGGCTGTAATCCAACGCTCTGCTGATAGCCGAGCCTTCGGGCACAAGATCACGCTGGGCGATCATCCAGGCATGCAGCCTATCCATCACTGGTAAGGCTTTTTCTTGCCGTATTCGACGCCGTAAATCCGGTTCAAGGTCGCGGCCTTCGCTCTCGATTTCGTACAGCAACTGGATATAACGCAGGGCCTGCTCGGCGAGCAGGCTCTTGTTGGTGGCGTGCAAGTCGAAGAACTTGCGTCGCGCATGACTTGGCCGGACGGATACGCTGAACAAGCAATACAGCACGGTTTTGGGCCAGCGGGCGACGCTGTTCTATTCACCGACTTACGGACCGGCGTATCTGTATGACTACCAGGGGCGTGGGCGGACTTATATGTTGGGTTGGTCGGTGGCTTACTGAGCCTTCTCGACGGCTAACGTAAAAACCGGCATACCTATTAAGGGTGCCGGTTTTTTGTGGGGGGGTGGTAAATAAATCAGCCTGTTTTTTTCGAGTTGTCTGGTTCTGTGAGTTTTATGGAAATAATGCCGTCCTTGGGTACTTTGACTTTGATTTTTTTGTCTGCGGATGTCCATTCAATAAAGTAAATTCCACCCATTGACCAAGTGATATGAGCATTGTCCAATGCGCAGTCGGTTTTTACGCCATAACTTGGTATTTCTTTGTATCTAGCACAGGTAGCATCGTTAAACAGTACTTGCTCGGCCTTATAGTTTCCAATGCCCAGTTGCTTAACGACATTGCCAGGCAGCACGTTCATGGTGTTAGTCACCAAGAGCAGAAAAAAAGCAAGAGGAGGGGTCATCAGCAGCAGGAATCGTTGGTCCCTTCTGCCGAGCGCAGTCAGGAACGTCAATAAAAGCAAAGTCACCACGAAGGAGAGAATCATAAAAGGGTATTGACCCAGCATCGCGGTGATTTCAGGAAACGCGTGATCTACTGTCAAGGTGGACAGGAGCGCCACAATGTTACAAACGGAAAAGGCGAGGAAGGCTGTGAAAGTGAATCTCAACCAACTCCAGGAGGGAAGTTCGTAGTTTTGTTGTAGCAGTCCACCAAATATAAGGCCGACTACGATTGGTGCCAAAATCAAACTGATGGTGTGTGCAATGTCGTCATCAAAAAAATAAATAGATGATATGAGGGATAAGTTGCAAATCAGTGCAGGCAGCACAAAGTAGATATTGATTAGCCTGTGATCAAGTTTTTCTTTGGGGTTAAGATTGTTGATTCGGTATTCAAGCTCGTCACGGACTTGTTTTTCACTGAAAAACATTTCAGACCAAATCCACGCGGGAGCGGCAAATCCAAGCCCCACTACAACAAGCACCGAACCGCCGAGAACGGCAGCTGCGGCTAATAGAGACAAGAAGCTGAACAGGTCGAAGTCGGGGTAGAAGTTGTGTTGGCAAAAATAAACCAGAAAGATCAAGAAGCCAAACGCCAGAGAGGCGGTCTGGAATAATTTCCAATTGTGTTTTGCTACAAAGCCTAGAGCCAAGTCCAGCTCTTGAAATTGAGTGTTGCCTGATTTTTTTTCTTGCTTGGTTTCAGGGGCGTTCATCGGTGCATCCTTGCTCATGATTCATCGAGAATTGGGAGTGAAGCACTGGGTCGGCACGTAGGCCTCCTTGGCTTCCGATTTATCGCAGGCATAAAAAAACCCTGAATCTTGCGATTCAGGGTTTTCGGTATTTGGTGCCCAGAGACGGAATCGAACCGCCGACACGGGGATTTTCAATCCCCTGCTCTACCGACTGAGCTATCTGGGCAACGGGGCGCATTAAACGGGTTTTTCAGGGGGTCGTCAAGCAAGTTTTCAAAAAAATTTTAATTATTACCGTCGCTTACGTGCCGCCCCCCGATAAATCGGGGTTATTCCGACGGCGGCACGTAGCCTTCGGCCTTGGCGTAATCCTCGCCGGAGAAGTACTTGTCCATTTCTCCCTGAAGATATTTGCGATCTTCGGCGTTCATCATGTTCAGGCGTTTTTCGTTGATCAGCAGGGTCTGGTGTTTTTGCCAGTCGGCCCAGGCCTTTTGCGAGACGTGATCAAAAATGTCCTGGCCTTTGGCGCCCGGGAACGGAGCGCGCTCCAGGCCTGGCAGTTCTTCTTTGTACTTGCGGCACATGATGGTGCGGGTCATGACGACTCTCCTGCGTTCAATACGGCGGCCGCGCGTTCGAGCAAGGTTTTGACCGGGGCGGCAAGGCCCAGGCGCGGCGGGGTGGCGAGGTTATACCAGAGCCAGTCGGCCTCGGCCACGTGATGGCCGGACTCCTGGACCTGAACCAGCCAGGGTTCGATGGATAACTGGAAATGGCTGAAGGTGTGCACCAGGTTTGGCAGCGCCTGTTGTGCGCCCAGTTCCAGCGAGTGCTGCGACGCCAGATGTTGCAGGTCGTCGAGGTCGTCGAGTTCCGGCAAGCTCCAGAGACCGCCCCACAGGCCCGTGGAAGGGCGACGATAAAGCAGGATCGCACCTTCACCGTTGGCGAGCATCGGCATCAACGTGCGCTTCTGTGGGATGGCTTTGCGCGGCTTGGGGATCGGGTAGCGGGTTTCCAGGCCGAGCATGTGCGCTTCACAGCCCTTTTCCAGCGGGCAGAGCAGGCAACTCGGTTTGCTGCGGGTGCAAAGCGTAGCGCCCAAATCCATCATCGCCTGGGTGTAGGCGTTGACCCGATCATGCGGCGTAAAGCGCTCAGCGTTGGCCCAGAGCTGTTTGGCGACCTTCGGCTCGCCGGGGTAGCCCTCCTGCGCGGTAAAGCGCGCCAGCACGCGTTTGACGTTGCCGTCGAGGATCGGCGCGCGCAGGCCCATGCTGATGCTGGCGATGGCGCCAGCGGTGGACAGGCCGATCCCCGGCAAATCAGTGAGTTTTTCCACATCCCGAGGAAATTCGCCGCCGTACTGTTCGACGACGATCTTCGCGGTCTTCTGCAAATTGCGCGCACGGGTGTAGTAACCCAGGCCCGTCCACAAGTGCAGCACTTCGTCTTCCGGTGCCGCTGCCAGGGCTTCGACCGTCGGCAACGAGGCCATGAAACGGTCAAAGTAGTTCAGCACGGTGCTGACCTGGGTCTGCTGCAACATGATTTCCGAGACCCATACCCGATACGGGTTGATGTCCTGCTGCCAGGGCAAATCGTGCCGGCCATGGCGGTCGAACCAGTCCAGCACCGCCGTTGAAAACTGCTCGGCTCTCATTGCTTGAACAGCCCCTTGAGCGCGTCTTTGAGTTTCGGGTCGACCTTGTCGCCCCATTTCTCGTCGATTTTTTCGCTGATTCTGTCGCCAGCCAGTTTGCCCGCGACCTGGCCCATGCGGTCGTTATCCAGGCGGCAAGCCTTGGCACCCAGCTCCAGCGGGCCGCGGCAGCGCAGTGGCCACTCGATAGCGGCAAACTTCTCGTTGACCTGGCAAGCCGGGTCCGGCATGTCGCTCTTGTCGCCTTCGACGACAATGCCGACGCGGTAATCCATACCCAGGACTCTCAAGTCGATGTCGCCATTGCCGTTGACGGTCATGCCCGGGATGCGCACTTTCAGATCCGGGTTGCTGGCCACGCCATTACGGAACGTCAGGTTACCCTTGAGCTCCTGGAACGGTGTGTCCTTGCCGCGAGGCTCGCCGCTGAGGGATTTGCGGTTGAGCGTGGCGATGCCTTTGCACAGCTGTTGTTCGAGGTTGGCATTGAGCAGCACGCCGTTGTTGATGACGAAGCTGGTGGTGCCGTTGAGGGTTTCGATCAGCGCTTTCTGGCTGTTGCCGTTGCCGGTCAGGTTGCTGTTGAGCGTGACCAGGCCTTTGACCGGCGGATTCTTGCCCTGGCTTTCGAGGATTTTCTCTGCCGGGACGCGGCTGATCTTCGTCAGCAGGTTCAGCGCCGGTACAGGCTGGCGCAGATCGAGGGTGCCAGCGGCGTTGAAGTTGCCTTCGTACAGGTTGCCGCTCAGGTTCACCAGGGTCAGCAGACCACCCTGGCCGGTGGCCTTGAGCGCGGCGTTTTGAATCGGCAGGTTTTCCAGGGTCAACAGGCCGAAGCTCAGGTCGGCGTCCACATCGAGTTTGCTCAGGCGCTCCACCGGCAACAGGCGTTCGTTGCTCCAGGCCTCTTTGGTCGGCGATGGCGGCAGCGGGGTGCTGCCGGCGCCCGCCATGGCATCGGCTTCGGTACTTGCGACTTCGGCTTGGCGCACTTGCTTGGCGCTGTTGGCCTCAGCAGATTTCGGCGGCAGGTAACGGTCAACGTTGAAGGTGTCTGCCTTGAGGTTGGCGCGCAGTGATTGCTTGGCGAAGTCTTCGACGGCGATGCGGCCGCTGAAGCTGCTGTCATCGAGTTTCAGGTTGATGTTGTCGAATGCCACGCTGGTCGGCGTGCCCGTCAGGCGAGTGACCAGCTCGACTTTACTCAGGCTGCCTTCGGCCATGGCCGGGAGTTTCTGGCCGATGCTGTCGACGAATTTCGCCAGGTCGAATTGGGCAATCGAAAGGCCGCCGTTGATCTGCGGGGTCTTGTCGAGGTCGTTGACCTTCAGTTCACCCAGTGCCCGCAACTGGTTCGCGGAAATTTTGATACCGGTCCACTCGGCGACATTGGCAGCCTTGTCCAGCAGCAGCTGGCCCTGAGCGGCGAAGGTCATGGTTTTGCCTTGCAGCGGGTCGCCTGCGACTTCGCCGGACAGTTTCATGTCTTCGAATTTGTAGCGCTGCAAGGCGCGCTCGAAGCGCAGCTCGCCATTGAGCTCGGTGCGCACGCGCAAGACGGGTTGATTGGTGCCCAGGAATGCAGTGAGTTTGACCGGAATGTTGGTGGAATCATGTACTGCGCCGGTGCTCAGCTGGATGCTTTCGGCGTTGAATTGCTTGCCGGTTTTTTCGTCGTTGTACTCGACGCGGGCGTTGTTGACGGTGAGGCTGTCGATGTCCAGTCGCATCGGCTGCGACGGTTTTTCCGCTTGGACGGTCGTGTCCGGGGCAGACTCACCGGCGTTCGCCGCAGGCGCGGTGGTGGCGTCGGCAGTGGTCGGGACAGGCTTCTTGCCCACGTCTTCCCAGTTGCCGTGGCCGTCCTTGTCGCGGTTCAGGCGCAGGTTCAGGCCTTCGACGCGTACGTCGCTCATTTGCACTTCACGGCGCAGCAGCGGCAGTACGCGCACCGACAGACCGAGCATTTGCAGGTCGGCGAACGGTTCGGCCGGTTTGATCAGGGTCGCGACACTGGCGTCGTGCAATTCCAGGCCCAGCCACGGGAACAGGCTCCAGCCGATATCGCCATTGAGCGTCAGCTCGATGTGGGCCTTGTCGCGGGCAATCTGGCGAATCTCGTCTTTGTAGTCGTTGGGATCGAAGAGGTGGGTCAGGGCAAAGCCCAGTGCCACAATGATCAGCAACAGCCCGAGAAGTACCAGACCCAGGATTTTGCCGAACGCTTTCATGGGCGAGTCCTTGTAGTTAGTCGAATTCGAAATTTAGCCGGGGAGTATAGCGCCCCGGAACGGACGACCGGTCAGCGATCAATCGGTCAATACCTGCAGGGGCACATTCAGTTTGGTCGCCAGCGCCTGAGCCTCCAAATGCCCGGCAGGTGCCAACAGACACAATGTCGCGCCCGATTGCGCAGCCGTATTCCGGGCTTCAGCCACCAGGCGTTCGGCGACCCCGCGGCGACGGGTAATTTTTCGTACGCAAATTTGGGACAAGTACCAAACGTCTTGGTGCCGTTGCAAACGAGCGGCTCCGAGCAGGCGATCATTGAAGCGGCCGGCGATCAGCGAGCCGTCTCGCAAACAGTCTTCGATCAATTGCGCATCCCCGGAAAACGGGGCGAACAGCCATTCGGGAGCGTCGCGGTAAATTTTTTGCAGATCCTGCAGGTCCTGGTCAGTGGCCTGGTTTAGCGGCTCGACAATGATCGGCATGGGGACTCCTGTGCAGTTGGAGGGTGCCATTTTCTGTAGGCGCTGCCGAAGGCTGCGATCTTTGAAGATCAAAAGATCGCAGCCTTCGGCAGCGCCTACAGGGGAGGCGTTCACATAATGATGAGATCAGTCGACGTACGAATCGTGATGTCAGTTTGGTTTTTCTGTCAGCTGCAAATGGTAACCTTCGCCCGTTCGTCCGTCCTTCTGCGAGTTGTAGTCGCACAACAAATGTTTCACTCAAAAAAACGGTCATGCCTGCGTGCATAAAGGCCCGGGGTGAACAGTGGCTGGCGAACCATACTAATAATTGGGGATTCACAATGACCACGAGTATCACGGCGGACGGCTTCAATGCCGAGCAGCCTGCGTTCTTGTCCAAAGAGCGCATTATCGCCAGGCCCGGTTTCAACCGCTGGCTGGTGCCACCGGCCGCGCTGGCCATTCACCTTTGTATCGGCATGGCCTACGGTTTTTCGGTGTTCTGGTTGCCGCTGTCCAAGGCGCTGGGCGTCACCACACCGGTCGCCTGCGCGCCGGACATGAGCTTTATCGCACAAGTGTTTTCGTCTCAGTGTGACTGGCCGATCTCGATGCTCGGCTGGATCTACACCCTGTTCTTCATCTTCCTCGGCTGCTCGGCCGCGATCTGGGGCGGCTGGCTGGAACATGCCGGGCCACGCAAGGCTGGCGTTGTATCGGCCTTGTGCTGGTGCGGTGGCCTGCTGATTTCGGCGCTGGGGGTGTATACCCACCAGATCTGGCTGATGTGGATCGGCTCCGGGGTCATTGGCGGTATCGGCCTGGGCCTGGGTTACATCTCGCCGGTGTCGACCTTGATCAAGTGGTTCCCGGACAAGCGCGGCATGGCAACTGGCATGGCGATCATGGGCTTCGGCGGTGGCGCGATGGTCGGTGCGCCGTTGGCTGCAGCGCTGATGGGCCACTTCGCTTCGCCAACCAGCGTCGGTGTGTGGCAGAGCTTTTTGGTGATGGCCGCGATTTACTTCGTGTTCATGATCGGTGGCGCGTTGTCCTACCGCGTTCCGCCAACCGGCTGGAAGCCTGAAGGCTGGACCGCTCCGGCGAAAAAAGCCTCGAACGCCATGATCACTCACCGTCACGTACACGTGAACGTAGCGTGGAAAACGCCGCAATTTCGTCTGGTGTGGCTGGTGCTGTGCCTGAACGTATCGGCCGGTATCGGCATCCTGGGCATGGCGTCGCCGCTGTTGCAGGAAGTGTTCGCAGGCAAATTGCTGGGCAATGACCTGACCTTCGGTCAACTGGACGCCTCGCAACTGGCTTCGATTGCCGCCATCGCTGCCGGTTTCACTGGTTTGCTGAGCCTGTTCAACATCGGTGGGCGCTTCTTCTGGGCTTCGTTTTCGGACTACCTGGGCCGTAAAAACACTTACTTCGTGTTCTTCGCTCTGGGCTTTGCCTTGTACGGACTGATTCCGAACCTGGGTCACCTGGGCAGCATCGCGCTGTTCGTGGCGGCGTTTTGCATCATTCTGTCGATGTATGGCGGTGGTTTCGCGACGGTTCCAGCGTATCTGGCCGACCTGTTCGGTACGCAAATGGTCGGCGCGATTCACGGTCGTCTGCTGACGGCGTGGGCTGCTGCTGGCGTATTGGGTCCGGTGTTGGTGAACTATCTGCGTGAGTATCAGCTGAGTATCGGCGTCGAGCGCGCGGCAGCGTACGACATCACGCTGTACATCCTCGCCGGCCTGCTGGTGCTGGGTTTCCTGTGCAACCTGCTGGTGCGTCCGGTGGCGGACAAGTACTTCATGACCGACGCTGAACTGGCTGCCGAACAGGCGCTGGGCCACGACAAAGGCGCGGACAGCAGCACGTCGCTGGAGTGGAAAGCGGCGCCGGGCACCAAGCCGTTGGCGATTGCCGCGTGGTTGGTAGTGGGTATTCCGTTGGCGTGGGGTGTTTGGGTGACCTTGCAGAAGACGGCAGTGCTGTTCCACTAACGCCCAGATTCTGTAGGAGCCGGCTTGCTGGCGATCAATGCGGCGCGGTGTGTCAGGCACACCGCCATCGCTGGCAAGCCAGCTCCTACATGTCATGACAGGTATAGCTCCAGGGTTGATGAGTTCACTCCGTCAGCCATATCACCTCCCATGTTTCTGTTTCGCGCCCGCGCCCCTATAATGGCTGCCTTTTTCGCCCAATGATTTTGCGGAGCTGGTGATGGCCGAACGTAAGGCGTCTGTCGAGCGCGACACTCTGGAAACCCAGATCAAAGCCTCGATCAACCTCGATGGCACCGGAAAGGCCCGATTCGATATCGGTGTTCCTTTTCTTGAGCACATGCTGGACCAGATCGCCCGTCACGGGTTGATCGACCTGGATATTGTCAGCAAGGGCGACCTGCATATCGATGATCACCACACCGTGGAAGACGTCGGTATCACCCTCGGCCAGGCGTTTGCCAAAGCCATCGGCGACAAGAAAGGCATCCGTCGCTACGGCCACGCCTACGTGCCGCTCGATGAAGCGCTGTCGCGCGTGGTGATCGACTTCTCCGGTCGCCCAGGCCTGCAAATGCACGTGCCGTACACCCGCGCCACTGTGGGCGGCTTCGACGTTGACCTGTTCCAGGAATTCTTCCAGGGCTTCGTCAACCACGCGCTGGTCAGCTTGCACATCGACAACCTGCGTGGCACCAACACCCACCACCAGATTGAAACCGTGTTCAAGGCTTTCGGTCGCGCCCTGCGCATGGCCGTCGAGCTCGATGACCGCATGGCCGGGCAAATGCCGTCGACCAAAGGCGTTCTGTAATGCAGACAGTCGCGGTTATCGATTACGGCATGGGTAACCTGCACTCGGTGGCCAAGGCCCTCGAGCACGTCGGTGCCGGCAAGGTTCTGATCACCAGCGATGCCAACGTGATTCGCGAAGCCGACCGGGTGGTTTTCCCCGGCGTTGGCGCGATTCGCGATTGCATGGCGGAGATCCGTCGCCTCGGTTTCGATTCGCTGGTACGTGAAGTCAGCCAGGACCGGCCGTTCCTCGGCATCTGCGTCGGCATGCAAGCCTTGCTCGACACCAGCGAAGAGAATGATGGCGTTGACTGCATCGGCCTGTTCCCGGGCCAGGTGAAGTTCTTCGGCAAGGACCTGCATGAAGACGGCGAACACCTGAAAGTCCCGCACATGGGCTGGAACCAGGTGAAGCAGAAGGTCAGCCACCCGCTGTGGCACGACATTCCGGACATGGCGCGTTTCTACTTCGTGCACAGCTACTACATCGCCGCCACTAATGCGCGGCAGGTGGTCGGTGGCGGTCATTACGGTGTCGATTTTGCTGCGGCGCTGGCCGAAGGCTCGCGTTTCGCCGTGCAGTTCCACCCGGAGAAAAGCCATACCCATGGCCTGCAATTGCTGCAGAACTTCGCTGCGTGGGACGGTCGCTGGTAAATGGCAGTCAAGAAGAAGCCCCCGATCCTGACCCTCACTCCCGAACAGGAGAACGAGGCCAATCACAAGATCAAGCGTTTCATGGAGGACCGCTTCGAACTTGACCTCGGTTCGTTCGAGGCGGGGGAGATTCTTGAGCTGTTTACCCGCGAAATTGCTCCGCACTACTACAACAGGGCGATTTTCGATGTGCAGGCGCACCTCAAAGAGAGGTTCGAAAGCATCGAAAGCGACCTGTGGGCGCTCGAGAAAAACTGATTTCCGAGCCAAGCTGATCATTCAAATTTGAAGGTTTGCCAGATGCTGATTATTCCCGCTATCGATCTTAAAGACGGTGCCTGTGTTCGTCTGCGCCAGGGCCGTATGGAAGATTCCACAGTGTTCTCCGATGACCCGGTGAGCATGGCTGCCAAGTGGGTGGAGGGCGGTTGCCGTCGTCTGCATCTGGTCGACCTGAACGGCGCCTTCGAAGGCCAGCCAGTCAACGGCGAAGTTGTCACCGCGATTGCCAAGCGCTACCCGAACCTGCCGATCCAGATCGGCGGTGGTATCCGCTCCCTGGAAACCATCGAGCACTACGTGAAAGCGGGCGTGAGCTACGTCATCATCGGCACCAAAGCCGTGAAAGACCCGGCTTTCGTCGCCGAAGCCTGCCGCGCTTTCCCGGGCAAAATCATCGTGGGTCTGGATGCCAAGGACGGGTTCGTCGCCACTGACGGCTGGGCTGAAATCAGCACCGTTCAGGTGATCGATCTGGCCAAGCAGTTTGAAGCTGACGGCGTGTCTTCGATCGTTTACACCGACATCGCCAAAGACGGCATGATGCAGGGCTGCAACGTACCGTTCACCGCCGCGCTGGCGGCTGCCACGAAGATCCCGGTGATCGCTTCCGGTGGCATCCACAACCTCGGTGACATCAAGTCGCTGCTCGACGCCAAGGCGCCAGGCATCATCGGTGCGATCACAGGCCGCGCGATTTATGAGGGCACTCTGGATGTTGCTGAGGCTCAAGCTTTTTGTGATGGCTACGCGGCCAGCTCCAAGCTGTAAGCTGCAAGTTAAAAGCGCGACCGCGATCCGCTCTTACTTGCAGCTTATAGCTTGAAGCTTGCAACTCTTAATCGGAGATTAAGTATGGCTCTGGCCAAACGCATCATCCCTTGCCTGGACGTGGACAACGGCCGGGTGGTCAAGGGTGTGAAATTCGAAAACATCCGCGACGCCGGTGACCCGGTGGAAATCGCCCGTCGTTACGACGAGCAGGGTGCCGACGAGATTACCTTTCTCGATATCACCGCCAGCGTCGACGGTCGCGACACCACGCTGCATACCGTCGAGCGCATGGCCAGCCAGGTGTTCATCCCGCTGACCGTGGGCGGTGGCGTGCGTACCGTGCAAGACATCCGCAACCTGCTCAATGCCGGTGCGGACAAGGTCTCGATCAACACCGCAGCGGTGTTCAACCCTGAATTCGTCGGCGAAGCGGCGCAGCATTTCGGCTCGCAGTGCATTGTCGTCGCGATCGACGCGAAGAAGGTTTCCGGACCGGGCGAAACCCCGCGCTGGGAAATCTTCACCCACGGCGGTCGCAAGCCGACCGGCTTGGACGCTGTCGAATGGGCGAAGAAGATGGAAGGCCTGGGTGCCGGTGAAATCCTGCTGACCAGCATGGATCAGGACGGCATGAAGAACGGCTTTGACCTGGGGGTTACCCGCGCCATCAGCGATGCGCTGGGCATTCCGGTGATTGCTTCCGGCGGTGTCGGCAACCTGCAACACCTGGCCGATGGCATTATCGAAGGTCACGCCAGCGCGGTGTTGGCGGCGAGTATTTTCCACTTCGGCGAATACACCGTGCAGGAAGCCAAGGCCTACATGGCTCATCGCGCAATTGTGATGCGTTAAACAAACCGATGCAGGCCAGTGGACATCATGGCGTACCCAAGGCACTCTTGGGTACGCCAAGGATCTCGGTAGCCAGACATGCTTAAACGCTTTCTTTTAGTTCTCGCCAGCGCTTCCCTATTGTTGATCAACGGGGTACACGCCAAAGACAGCCCCGATACCGACCTGGTGTTGCTCACGGAAAACTTCCCTCCGTACAACATGGCGAAGAACGGCAAGAACTTCGCTCAGGACGAGAACATCAATGGCATCGCCGTGGACATTGTCCGCGAGATGTTCAAACGCGCCGATATTACCTACAGCCTGACGCTGCGTTTCCCTTGGGAGCGTGTCTACAAACTCGCCCTGGAAAACCCCGGTTACGGTGCATTCGTGATGGCGCGCCTGCCGGATCGCGAGAGGCTGTTCAAGTGGGTCGGGCCGATCGGCCCGGACGACTGGATCATGCTGGCCAAGGCGGACAGTAAAATCACCCTGGGCACCTTGGATGACGCCCGCAAATACAAGATCGGCGCCTACAAGGGCGACGCCATTGCCACGACGCTGGCCAAGCAAGGCTTGAACCCGGTGGTGGTTTTGCGCGATCAGGATAACGCGAAGAAACTGGTCAGCGGCCAGATCGATTTGTGGGCCACCGGAGATCCTGCCGGACGTTATCTGGCGCGGCAAGAAGGCGTGAGCGGCCTCAAGACAGTGCTGCGCTTCAACAGCGCAGAACTGTATCTGGCCCTGAATAAAGAGGTGTCCGACGAGGTCGTCGCCAAGCTTCAGGCCGCGCTGGATCAATTGCGCAAAGAAGGTGTGGTTGACGACATCATGGCACGGTATCTGTAGCGGTTGGCAGATCGGGTGATGCCTGTGCAATGACATTGGCGTCGCTGGTGTTTTCAACAGTGTCTGTGCTCGTCGTCAGTGGAGGGCACTCTTCTTTTTCTGGTGGATATTGCGTCAGGTGAACGCTGGAGTCGTCGGTATAGCCGATTTTTCCAGTCACTTGGGTGCCGTCCTCACGTGTTAACTCGTAGTGACTTTCCAACAGGTAAACCGCCACAGATTTGTGTTTTGCAGCCATGGCGATGATCACCAGAGGGGGCGATTCGCTCCATCCGTTCGAGCCTGATTCGGTGTGAGTGAAGTTCTTGGGCAGGCAGGCCGAGAACTTTGTTGTCCGGACATCGCTTGGTGCGGTGTTCGGCCAGGCCCTTTCGAAATCAACAGAAGTTTGTCTATTGAATGACTGCATTTGCCTTGGGCTTTGAACAGGGTCAATTGTCCATTTGATTGGCCGGGTCTTGTCCGTTGTGTTTCGCTCGTATCCGACCAACACGTAGTGGTCGGTTCTTTTCAGGTCGTAGTACGGGGATTTCAGGAGTTGTTCGCTGGGCTGCACGTAGTCCATGACCGCGAACCAGGGGAGTCGGGCTATTTGCGTAACGTTGGCTGCTTCGTCCACTGGAGGTTTGGCGTGTCCGGAGAGTGCCGGCGCTTGTGGTGGGGAAGTGACTTGCAGTGGGATCTGCATCCGCAATGCGTACGCGGTGACCGGTGTTTCAGGCTTGCTGTAGCTTTGGTTGCCTGTGAATGTGCCTGGGGTGAAGTAGAGATCGCCCGGCTCGGCGGTCGGCGGCTCAATGCTCCAGGCGCTGAAGCTCATCTTTGCACCGCTGCCTTTGTCGTTCCAGATCAGATCGCTGACATTTGCAGCGATAACCAGATCCGCCCTGACGCAGCGGACAGCATTGAGCGAAGGTTTGTTGTAGTCGTTGGCGCAGACCAGCCCCAACGCAACATAGCCGGCAGGCGGAATCGGGCGCCAGATCGAAGCGCGTGTGACTGCGCCCGACCCTGAGTCTTTCCAATAAAGTTCGAAGTCGGTGGGCCGGCTGAGTGCGTTTCCTTTCGTGTCGTCGCCAGGTGAACTTCCCTCGCGCACGACGACCGCGATCATTTCGCCGTTGATGTTGCCGTCGCGGTGAATGGCAATGTCACCCAGCGGGAAGTATCCCGGCAATGCATCCGGGGCGGGTGTGGGGCGCCAAAAGGCAACGGTTTTTGCCCGTGTTCCGTTGGTATCCCAGATCCGCTGAAATTCTGTCGTGAAGTTGATCAGCAGGTTGTCGAGCTTAATGGGTTCCATTTGCCGGGTTGGCAATGTGGCATCGTCTTGGGTAGTCATAGTCAATCCTGATAGTTGAAAGGCGACTCAAGAGGGTCGCGACCTTTGGGAGGTCTCACTATCCGGAATGACGCTGGGCATTTGGTGGTAACTATTTATAGGATGTAACGGGGTGTTTATCTGTAAACGCCGTCTTTGCCATGAGCGGCCGTGGCGCGATTGCCGCGCACGCTGATCATCTGCTTGATATCAATCCACTCGATACCCTGGGCTTTCAGCTTGGGCAGTTCTCGCTCCAGCACTGCCAGCGTTTGCGGATACGGATGCCCGATCATGACCGCCGAGCCCTGTTTGTGCGCAAGACTGATTGCCGTCTGTAGCTGTGTGAAGATCGCCGCTTCCGTTGCTTCATCATCCAGAAAAACATCCCGCGAAACGCTCGCCAACCCGATCTTCTGCGCTTCGGCCGCCGCGACGGTTTGCGCGCTGGTGCGGCTGTCGACAAAGAGTTTGTGCCGGCGCTGCAGGTCGGCCATCAACCAGGTCATGGCCGGTCGCTGGGCGGTCATGCGACTGCCCATGTGGTTGTTGATGCCGCTGGTGTACGGGACCATTTTGAACGCGGCGTTCAGGCGTTTTTCCAGTTCTTCGATGGGCAGCTCAGGGTGCCAGGCGAACGGCCCGGTGGCCGGGTCCATCGGCATGTGCAGGATGACGATCTTGCCGGCGCGATGGGCTTCGCGGGCGAATTCGGTGGCGTGGGGTGTGTCGGGCATGATTGCCGCAGTCACCGGGCCGGGCAGGGCCAGCGCGCGGCGATCTCGGGGCAGGTTCTGCCCCAGGTCATCGATGATCAGGCTTAAGTAGGCCTTGTGAGGCGTTGAGTAAGCGGGCGCTGCGTGAGCAACACCCGCCAGGCAAAACAACAGACCGATCAGTAATCGCAGAAACATCTCAGCGGCCGGACGTGATGCTCAGCCCTTTGAGCAGGCTCAGGGCCTGGGCCAATTGGTAATCGTCGTCCTGCGGCATCGGCTTGGCTTTGCCGCCGGAACCGGTCGGTTTGTCGGCGCCGCCGTTGCCATTGCCCAGGTGACCCTGCAGGTCGGCTTCCTTGAAGTAGTCGCTGTCCTGCTCGCTGGTGATCTTGGCCTTGCGCACTTCGATGTCCGGCACGATGCCCTGGGCCTGGATCGAGCGACCGTTCGGCGTGTAGTACAACGCGGTGGTGATCTTCAGCGCACGGTCGTTGTTCAGTGGCAGCACGGTTTGTACCGAACCTTTGCCAAAACTGGTGGTGCCCATGACGACTGCGCGTTTCTGGTCCTGCAGGGCACCGGCGACAATTTCCGACGCCGAGGCACTGCCGCCGTTGATCAATACGACCATCGGCACGGCTTCGCTTTCGTCCTTGCCGGTGGCGGAGAAGCGCAGTTCGGAGTTGGCGATGCGGCCCTTGGTATAGACGATCAGGCCCTTGGTGATGAAGTGGTCGACCACTTCCACCGCGGCTTGCAGTACACCGCCAGGGTTGTTGCGCAGGTCGAGGATGATGCCCTTGAGCTTCTTGCCATTGTCCTTGCGCAGCTTGGCCAGGGCCTTGGAGACCTCTTCGCCGGTCTTGACCTGGAACTGGGTGATGCGGATGTAGCCGTAGCCCGATTCCAGCAACTGGCTCTTCACGCTCTTCACTTGAATGACCGCGCGGGCCAGCGTTACGTCGAACGGCGTGCCGCCATCGCGTACCAGGGTCAGGGTGATTTTTTCGCCGATCTTGCCGCGCATCTTGTCCACGGCTTCGGTCATGCTCTGGCCGCGTGTTGGCTGGCCGTTGATCTTGACGATGAAGTCGCCAGCCTGAATGCCGGCCTTGGAGGCTGGCGTGTCATCGATGGGCGAGACCACCTTGATGAAGCCGTCTTCGGCACCGACTTCGATTCCCAGGCCGCCGAACTCGCCGCTGGTGCTTTCCTGCAACTCGGCGAAATCTTCAGGGCCCAGGTAAGCGGAGTGCGGATCGAGGTTGCTGAGCATGCCCTTGATGGCGTTTTCCAGCAGGGTCTTGTCGTCCACCGGCTCGACATAAGCGGCCTTGATCCGGTCCATTACCTCGGCAAACGTGCGCAACTCATCCAGCGGCAATGGCGCCTTGGTGGTCGCAGCAGTGCCCGCAGGCGCGACCGCCGGGGCTGGTTGAGCGGCAAACGCCAAAGGCGCGCCGATCACCAGGGCGATCGTCAGGGCCAGCGAGGTAAGGCGGGACAAATGCAGCATGTCGAACAAACTCCTGAATTAGGTAACGCGCTTATCCTTGCGCGCGGCACCATTGCGCCGGATCACTCGGGTGACCCTGCTGACGAATAGCAAAATACAGCGCTGGCGTGTCCTGCCCGCCACTGTTGCCGACAGTGGAGATGGACTCGCCGGCTTTAACCACATCACCCGCAGACTTGAGCAGTGTCTGGTTGTGACCATAAAGACTCAAAAAACCGTTGCCGTGGTCGAGGATCACCAGCAGCCCGGCGCCTCGTAGCCAGTCGGCAAACACTACGCGACCACCATGCACCGCATGTACGGTGCTGCCGGCAGACGCGCTGATCATCACGCCGTCCCACTTGGTCCGGGAGTCGTCGCCACGGCCTTCACCGAAACGTGCCAGCAGTCGACCGTCGACAGGCCATGGAAGTTTGCCGCGGGTTGACGCAAAAGGGCCACCAAAGGTCTCGCCGGAACTGGACACCAGTGCTCCGGGTGACGACTTAACGGGTTTGCGTGGGGCATCATCGCCGGCATCTGCCTGCGCCTGGGCCTCACGTAAACGCTTTTTTTCGGCTTCCTGCTGGGCGATCAGCGCTTTTTGCCGCGCTTCTTCTGCCTCACGAGCCTGGCGGGCCAGGGTTTCTTCAATGGTTTTCAGGACTTTAGACAGATCTGCCTGATCCTGCTCGCGGGCTGCCAGTTTCTGGTCGCGAGCCTTTACATCGGTATTGAGCTTGGCCAGGACTTGCTGGCGTTCCTGGCGGACTTTGTCGAGCTCGTCGCGCTGGGTGTCGAGGCTGCTTTTCTGCACCAGCAACTGCGCCTGCTGCATGGCGATGTCTTTTTCGACATTGGCCAACTGGCGCAGGGTTTCGTTGAAATTCTTCAGCTGCTCCAGGCGGGCCTGGCTCAGATAGTCGTAATAGGTGAGGGTGCGGGCGAATTTTTCCGGGTTCTGCTGGTTGAGCAGCAGCTTGAGGTACTCCTGACGACCATTCTGGTAAGCCGCACGGGCCTGAATGGCGATCAGGTGTTGCTGTTCAGTGCGCGCGCTCTGGAGTTTTTTTTTCTCTGCATCGAGTCGCTGCAGCTCGGTTTCGCTTTTCTTCAGCTCTTTTTGCAGGGCGTCGACCTGCTTCTCAAGCTTGCCCATTTCGGTTTCGGTGCCCTTGAGCTCCTTCTGCACACCGGATTTTTCTTCCTGGAGCTTGCCCAGCAGCTTTTTCAGCTCGGCAATGTCCTGACGCGTGGCGTCCAACTGTTGTTGGGTGTCCGCGCGCTCGTCAGCGAAAGCCGGTTGGAGCAGGCAGGTCAGGGCTAGGGCAGTCAGGATGCGGAGCATAGGGGCGGGCGGCACCAGGGAAAGGGACGGCCTAGTATGCCCGCCATGGACGGCAAAAAAAACGCCCATTTCTGACTGCGTGATAACTGGCCCAAACGTCAGGCTGAATTTCATTTCGAAAACACCACAAACCACTGTGGGAGCTGGCTTGCCAGCGATTGCGTCGGCACATTCAACATAGCAGTTGGTGCCAGATTGCTATCGCTGGCAAGCCAGCTCCTACAGGGTTTAGCGGTGTTTCGGGGAAGCCGATCAGACCAGAATCGAAGTTCCGGTCATTTCCTTCGGCTGCTCCAGACCCAGCAGCTTCAGCATGGTCGGCGCCACGTCCGCCAGTACGCCGCCTTCACGGACTTTCAGGTCGCGTTTGCCGACATAGATGAGCGGCACAGGTTCAGTGGTGTGCGCAGTGTGCGCCTGGCCGGTGGATTCGTCGGACATTTGCTCGACGTTGCCGTGGTCAGCCGTGATCAGCGCTTCGCCGCCGACTTTTTCCAGCGCCTCGACGATACGGCCGACGCAGACGTCCAGGCATTCAACGGCTTTGACAGCGGCTTCGAACACGCCGCTATGCCCGACCATGTCGCCGTTGGCGTAGTTGACCACGATCACGTCGTATCGCTGGTTTTCGATGGCGTCGACGATGCGGTCGGTCACTTCAGGCGCGCTCATTTCCGGCTGCAAGTCGTAGGTGGCGACTTGCGGCGACGGGATCAGGATGCGCTCTTCGCCCGGGAACGGTTCTTCGCGACCGCCGGAGAAGAAGAAGGTCACGTGGGCATACTTCTCGGTTTCGGCAATACGCAACTGAGTCTTCCCGTTTTTCGCGAGGTAATCGCCCAGCACGTTTTCCAGGCTGCCGGCAGCGAAAGCCGACGGTGCAGGGATGCTGGCGGCGTATTGGGTCAGCATGACGAAACCGGCCAGTTTCGGCTGGCGGGCACGCTCGAACTCACTGAAGTTGTCTTCGACGAACACGCGGGTCAGCTCGCGGGCACGGTCGGCGCGGAAGTTCATGAACACCACGGCGTCGCCGTCTTCGACTTTTACCGGCTCGCCGATGGAAGTGGCTTTGACGAATTCGTCGCTCTCGCCACGTTCATAAGCTGCTTGCAGGCCTTCCTGGGCGGTGGCGGCGTTGAATTGGCCGTGACCGTCTACGATCAGGTTGTAGGCCTGGGAAACGCGGTCCCACCGGTTGTCGCGGTCCATGGCGAAGTAGCGGCCAATGATGCTGGCGATCCGGCCTTTGCCCAAGGCCTGGAACGTGGCATCGAGCAGCTCGATGGACGATTGCGCGCTTTTCGGCGGGGTGTCGCGGCCGTCGAGGAAAGCGTGCAGGTAAATTTTTTCGGCGCCGCGCTTGAAGGCCAGTTCGGCCATGGCGACCAGGTGATCCTGGTGGCTATGCACGCCGCCATCGGACAGCAGGCCCATGAAATGCACGGCTTTACCGGCAGCGACGGCTTTGTCCACGGCGGCGCAGATGGTCGGGTTCTCGAAGAACTCGCCGTCGCGGATCGATTTGGTCACGCGAGTGAAGTCCTGATACACCACGCGGCCGGCGCCGAGGTTCATGTGGCCGACTTCGGAGTTGCCCATCTGGCCATCCGGGAGGCCGACGTCCATGCCGCTGCCCGAGATCAGGCCGTTCGGCACGGTGGCCCACAAACGGTCGAGCACAGGCTTCTTCGCGGCAAAGATTGCGTTGGATTCTGGGTTGTCGCTGTGACCGAAGCCGTCGAGAATCATCAGGACCAAAGGTTTAGGCGTGGTAGTCATGGAATCCGCTCTGGCTTAAGTAAAAAAGGGGCGATGGAAAAGGGAGTCGCAGTTTAAAGCTAAGTTCCGGCCACGTCACCGCCGGACGGGGTTTGGCCCACCATAGGGGCTGTGTATACTGGCCGACATTTTAACGCCCTGGAACCTCCTTCGATGGTTGCTCACCTGATTGAATTTGCCACTAACCACTACATTCTCGTCGGTATCTTCGTCGTACTGCTGGCGTTGCTGATTGCCTATCAAATGCAGGGCGGCGGCCGTAGCCTGAGCACCGGCGAACTGACCGGGCTGGTCAACAAGGACGCAGGCGTGGTGATCGACATTCGTCCGACCAAGGATTTCGCCGCCGGTCACATTGTCGGCGCGCTGAACATTCCTCAGGACAAACTGACCGCACGCGTCGGTGAACTGGAAAAGCACAAGGCCAAGACCATCATCCTGGTCGACGCCATGGGCCAGACCGCCGGCACCCACGCTCGCGAGCTGATGAAGTCCGGCTTCACCGCCGCCAAGCTGTCCGGTGGTATCTCCAGCTGGAAAGCCGACAATCTGCCGCTGGTGAAGTGATATGAGCAACGTCGTCGTCTACTCCAGCGATTACTGCCCTTACTGCTCGCGAGCCAAGTACCTGCTCGAGAACAAAGGCGTGGACTTCGAAGAGATCAAGGTCGATGGCAAGCCGCAGGTACGCGCCGCCATGGCCCAGAAAGCCGGACGCACGTCCGTGCCGCAGATCTGGATCGGCAGCACCCACGTCGGCGGTTGTGATGATTTGTTCGCTCTGGAGCGCGCCGGCAAGCTCGACGCGCTACTCAGGGCCTGAATTCCATACCCTATAAAAGCCCAAGATCAGAAAGGATCTGAGATGACTGACCAACAGAACACTGCAGCTAGCGAAGAAGAAACCGCACCGCAATTCTCCTTGCAGCGCATCTACGTACGTGACTTGTCCTTCGAAGCTCCGAAAAGCCCGGCGATCTTCCGCCAGCAGTGGGAGCCGAGTGTCGGTCTGGACCTGAACACCCGTCAAAAGGCACTGGAAGGAGACTTCCACGAAGTCGTGCTGACCCTGTCGGTGACCGTGAAAAACGGTGACGAAGTGGCGTTCATTGCTGAAGTGCAACAGGCCGGTATCTTCCTGATCAAGAATCTGGACGACGCTTCGATGAGCCACACCCTGGGTGCGTTCTGCCCGAACATCCTGTTCCCGTACGCTCGCGAAACCCTGGACAGCCTGGTCACCCGTGGTTCGTTCCCGGCACTGATGCTGGCTCCGGTGAACTTCGACGCGCTGTACGCGCAAGAACTGCAACGCATGCAGGCTGCCGGCGAGACTCCAACCGTTCAATAAACGGCGGATGGAAAAAAAAGCGCCGTAACAGGCGCTTTTTTATTGGGAAAACGAAGCCGTGTGATCCATGGAGACCTTTGTAGGAGCTGGCTTGCCAGCGAAGGGGCCGTAACATTCGACATCTCTGTTGGCAGTTACATCGCTTTCGCTGGCAAGCCAGCTCCTACAAGGACGGTGGTGTTATTTGAAGCCGTTCTGACGCCAGGCTTCGTAAACGGCGACGGCCACGGTATTGGACAGGTTCAGGCTGCGACAGCCTTCACGCATCGGCAAACGCAAGCGTTGCTCGGCGGGCAATGCGTCGAGCACTTCAGGCGGCAAACCACGGCTTTCCGGGCCAAAGATAAACGCATCGCCCGGGGCGAAGCTGGCATCGTGGAACGGCCGCGAGCCCTTGGTGGTGAACGCGAACAGCCGAGGATGACCGAGGCTTTCCAGGCAGCTGGCGAGGTCCGCGTGGCGTTGCAGGGTGGCATATTCGTGATAATCGAGGCCGGCCCGTCGCAGGCGCTTGTCGTCCATCTCGAAGCCTAGCGGTTCGATCAAATGCAGGTGGCAGCCACTGTTGGCGCACAGCCTGATGACGTTGCCGGTATTCGGCGGAATTTCTGGTTGGAAAAGGATGACGTGAAACATGCACGGCTCCGAAGGTAAAGATGAGCGGCATTCTACGCCGCAAGCCGACCTGCGTTCGAAACTATTCCTGAGGGTGATGGCGTCGCTGGCGATTGTCGGGGTGATGGTGGGGCTGATGATCGGTCGCCTGACCACGCCAGATCCCAGCGTGCTGCAGCAGATTGAAGTGACGAGCGATGGCCTGGTGGTGTGGTTCAACAACGAACCCAAGACTCACGGCGAGATCGTCGAGGGCAGCGTCGCG
The DNA here is from genome assembly GCF_900187615.1 of Pseudomonas sp. Irchel s3f7. Taxonomy (GTDB): domain Bacteria; phylum Pseudomonadota; class Gammaproteobacteria; order Pseudomonadales; family Pseudomonadaceae; genus Aquipseudomonas. The sequence continues at coordinate 129,535 of NZ_FYDO01000013.1, forward strand.
CTGTTGTTCGGCGCTGAAGGCAAGGCACAGAAAGGCCAGCTCAAGTTGGGCGACAAGGACGTGAACTGGCGGGTGCGATTGAGTGATGGCGGGTTGTTGCTGACACTGGTGGCGGCCCGGCCCTTACAGGGCGACTGGGCCGGTAGTGAGGTTGATGACCGCTGGCGACTGGTGATTCATCTGCGGGAGCAATAAAAGAGGGAATCCCCGGCCTGCCTGTACCAAGGTCCCCAAAACGGGAGGCTCGTCGCGAGTGCGGTGTGAGCCTGGTGTAAAGAAGGAACCCCTGACCTGCCTGTATCAGGAGCCCCAAAACTGTTTGGGCTCGTCGCAAATGCGGTGCGAGCCCGATGTAAAGAGGGGAATCCCCGGCCTGCCTGTACCAAGGTCCCCGAAACCGGGTAGTGAACTGAATCACTGAATGGACTATTGCAGGCGGCGTGCCAGTTTTCACAAAGAGAAACAAAAAACCGATTTAGAACGCTGAAAGCCCCGGAATCCGGGGCTTTCGTGTTTTTTCGGAAAGGATTCAATTGCGAAAGCGGGCAGGGTTTCGAAGTGGTTTTTGTGCGCGATTGCGGTTCACGGTGCATTGCGGCGGTGCACAAACAAAAAAAGATCGCAGCCTTCGGCAGCTCCTACGGGTGTTCGTATTAACCCTGTAGGAGCTGCCGAAGGCTGCGATCTTTCGCTGGTAACTAAGCTCGAAAGCCGGATTTAGCCCTCATCCCCCTCATCCTCATCCCCGCCATCCACCTTCATCCCCAGTTCCTTGATTTTGCGGGTCAGGGTGTTGCGGCCCCAGCCCAGCAGAACGGCGGCATCGCGACGGCGACCGGCGGTGTGCTTGAGGGCGGTTTCGATCATGATCCGCTCGAAGGCCGGCACGGCACTGTCGAGCAAGCTCGATTGACCGCGAGCCAGCGCCTGATCGGCCCACTGACGCAGCGCCTGTTCCCAGTTGGTCACGGGCGCCGAGTCCTGCGGCAGGCTCAGCAGCTCTGGCGGCAAATCGCCGATGTGCACTTCGCGACCCGAAGCCATCACCGTGATCCAGCGGCAGGTGTTCTCCAGCTGACGCACGTTGCCCGGCCACGGCAGGTTTTTCAGGTATTCCTCGGTCTCGCTTTTCAGCAGCTTCGGCTCGACAGCCAGCTCCTGGGCGGCACGGCTGAGGAAGTGCTTGGCCAGGGTCGGGATGTCTTCGCGACGGTCCGACAGGCGTGGAATGTGGATGCGGATAACGTTCAGACGGTGGAACAAGTCCTCACGGAATTTACCGGCATGCACCAGGGTTTCCAGATTCTGGTGGGTCGCGGCGATGATGCGCACATCGACCTTCACCGGCACATGACCGCCAACGCGGTAGAACTCGCCGTCGGCCAGTACGCGCAGCAAGCGGGTTTGAGTGTCGGCCGGCATGTCGCCGATTTCATCGAGGAACAGCGTGCCGCCGTCGGCTTGCTCGAAACGCCCGCGACGCAGATTGGCCGCGCCGGTGAACGCGCCTTTCTCGTGGCCGAACAGTTCGGACTCCATCAGGTCTTTGGGGATCGCCGCCATGTTCAGGGCAATGAACGGCGAAGCGGCGCGAGGGCTGTGTCGATGCAGAGCGTGAGCCACCAGTTCTTTACCGGTACCCGATTCGCCGTTGATCAGCACAGTGATGTTGGAATGGCTCAAGCGCCCGATGGCGCGAAACACTTCCTGCATCGCCGGCGCTTCGCCGATGATTTCCGGGGTGCGGGTCAGGGTAGGGACCACTTCCAGACCCTGTTGCTCCTGGGCGTGCTGGTTGGCGCGCTTGACCAGGGAAACCGCTTCGTCGACATCGAACGGCTTTGGCAGGTACTCGAATGCGCCGCCCTGATAGGACGCGACAGCGCTGTCCAGATCCGAGTGGGCCGTCATGATGATCACCGGCAGCCGTGGGTGCGATTCGCGAATCCGCGCCAGAAGGTCCAGGCCGCTGGCGCCGGGCATGCGGATGTCGGAGATGATCACATCCGGCTGCTGGCGCGCCAGGCGGCTCATCACGCCATCGGCGCTGTCGAAGCTTTGCGTGGTCATGCCTTCCTGTTGCAAGGCTTTTTCCAGGACCCAGCGGATAGAACGGTCGTCATCGACGATCCACACGGTTTCACTACGGCTCATGTCGATGTGGCTCCTTGTTCCAGTGGCAGAAAGATCGAGAAGGTGGTGTGGCCTGGATGGCTGTCACATTCGATCAGGCCCTGGTGCTGGCTGATGATGTTCTGGGTGATGGCCAGGCCGAGCCCGGTACCGTCCGGGCGTCCGCTGACCATGGGGAAGAAAATGGTTTCCTGGAGTTCAGCAGGAATGCCTGGGCCGTTGTCGATGATCTCGATCTTGGTCACCAGGCGATGGCGCACGTGGCCGATGGTGAACTGGCGCATGGCGCGGGTGCGCAGGCTGATGCGGCCCAGGCGCAACTCGTTCTGGCTGCTGATGGCCTGCATTGCGTTGCGCACGATGTTCAATACGGCCTGGATCATTTGTTCGCGGTCGATCAGGACGTCGGGAATGCTCGGATCGTAATCACGCACCAATGTGATGCGCCCCTGGCTTTCAGCCTCGACCAGATGACACACGCGCTCCAGCACTTCGTGAATGTTGCACATCGCCAACGAAGGCAGCTTGTTGGAGCCGAGCATGCGGTCGACCAGGTTACGCAGGCGGTCCGCTTCTTCAATGATGACGTTGGTGTAATCCTTCAGGCTTTCTTCCGGCAGTTCACGGGCCAGCAATTGCGCTGCGCCACGAATCCCGCCCAGTGGATTCTTGATTTCGTGAGCGAGGCCGCGCACCAGCATCTTGCTGGTTTCCTGTTTGGAGAGTTGTGCTTCTTCCTTGGTGATGCGCAGTAAGCGATCCCGGGGATGGACTTCGAGCAGCAACAAAGTGTCGCCATTGCTCAGAATCGGCGTGACCGCGTAATCGACGGTCAGGGTCTGGCCGGTGAGGGCCGTGAGCATGGCTTCGCGCTTGGTGAACGGATGCGCCTGCTCGACGGCCTGACGCAAGGAATTGAGCGCCTCGGTGGATTCGGTGAACAGTTCGCTGATGAACTGCCCATGACTTCGCTGGCCGCTGATGGCCAGTAGCATCTCCGCCGCCGGGTTCATGTACTCAAGGCGCAGTTCCGCGTCGAGCAGAATGGTGGCGGTCGTCAAGTTGTCGAGTAGCAGACGATGCAGTGCGTCACTGATGGTCATTCAGGACCTCTTTTGGAGCAGGGCGCGCGCATGAATAAAGCGCTGATACGGACAAAATGCAAAAACCAAACCAAGGCTCCGAAAAGAAGCGCTAAAGGCCTGAAACAGGCGTTTAACGCTCGGTTGCGTGGCGTTCTGCCGGCTTTTGCGGGTACTTTCGAACCAAAATGGGGTGGAGTTGGGCGGTAGTGCAACCATTCGCACCAATATAGTGCGCAAAGCTGAACGATGTCAGAAAAGTCTCAGGAACGAGGAAAAGCTTGGCGCAGGCCTTCAGCGTTTGTGCACTCGCTGAACGGTGAAGGTGATGGAAGGGCTTTGCTGGATGAGCGTCTCGCCGTCGATTACCTGTACCGCCAGGCTGTGTTCTCCGCGATCAATGTTGACCAGTTGCAGGCTCGGGACATTGCTTGGCTGACCGTAAGGTTGGTTGTCCAGCAGCAGACGCAACCGATGGGGAGCTTGCAGGCGTGGGTTGATCAAGACATTCACCGTGAACGTGCCATTGTTGGCGCGCAGGGCTTCGGTGGTGGGCAGTCCGGTGAGCTCCAGTGTCTCGTAGGCCTTGGGGGGTGGTTTGTTCGCTTGGGTTGGCGCCGGGGAGGTTGGCGTGACCTGGGGTTCAACGGTATTGAGCGGTGGCAGTTCGACCGTTTGAGTCTTCACGCCATCCGGGGGTTGATTGCTGTACGCGGTGTTGCCATTGGCATCCGTGTACTTGTAGATCTGCGCGGTGGCGGGCAATGCGATCAGCAGCAGAATGAAGAGAAGTCCACGACCCATGGAATCGACCGGAAACGAAAGCGTTGGGTTGCAGCATAGGTCAGACGGGGTGGTTATCCCAAGCCGAAAACATTTGGGCAAGATTTAACGAGATGCTCCAGACGCCCGAAAAAGCGCCCACAGGAAAATTTGGCAATAAAAAAGGCCTCCCGAAGGAGGCCTCTTTTTTGTCACGCCGCGTGCTGCGGCGCTACCGGATTAGCAGCTGTAGTACAGCTCGTATTCCAGTGGGTGTACGAAGGTGCGTACTTTGATTTCTTCTTCGCTTTTCAGAGCGATGTAAGCGTCGATGAAGTCGTCGGAGAACACGCCGCCTTTGGTCAGGAACGCACGACCTTTGTCCAGCTCTTCCAGGGCTTCTTTCAGGCTGCCGCAAACTTGTGGGATCTCTTTCGCCTCTTCAGGCGGCAGGTCGTACAGGTTTTTGTCAGCAGCGTCGCCAGGGTGGATCTTGTTCTGGATGCCGTCCAGGCCAGCCATCAACAGTGCGGCGAAGCACAAGTACGGGTTGGCAGCCGGATCCGGGAAGCGGGCTTCGATACGGCGGGCTTTCGGGCTCGACACGTAAGGAATGCGGATCGAAGCGGAGCGGTTGCGAGCCGAGTAGGCGAGCATCACTGGCGCTTCGAAGCCTGGAACCAGACGCTTGTAGGAGTTGGTGGCCGGGTTGGTGAAGCCGTTCAGCGCCTTACCGTGCTTGATGATGCCGCCGATGAAGTACAGGGCGGTGTCGGACAGGCCGGCATAACCTTCGCCAGCGAAGGTGTTCTTGCCATCTTTCCAGATGGACATGTGCACGTGCATGCCCGAGCCGTTGTCGCCGTACAGAGGCTTAGGCATGAAGGTCGCGGTGCGGCCGTAAGCGTCAGCAACGTTGTGGACAACGTACTTCAGGGTCTGGGTTTCGTCGGCTTTCTTCACCAGGGTGTTGAACTTGACGCCGATTTCGTTCTGGCCGGCAGTCGCCACTTCGTGGTGGTGAACTTCGACGGTCAGGCCCATTTCTTCCAGTGCGTTGCACATGGAGGTACGGATTTCGTGGTCGTGGTCGAACGGCGGAACCGGGAAGTAGCCGCCTTTGACGCCTGGACGGTGGCCCTTGTTGCCGCCTTCTACGTCCTGGTCGGACATCCACGAACCTTGTTCGGAGTAGATCTTGAACATGGAGCCGGAGATGTCGGACTTGAACTTCACTTGGTCGAAGATGAAGAACTCTGGCTCTGGACCAGCGAATACGGTGTCACCGATACCGGTGGCTTTCAGGTGTTCTTCGGCGCGACGGGCGATCGCACGTGGGTCGCGGTCGTAGCCTTGCATGCTCGAAGGTTCGATGATGTCGCAGACCAGGATCAGGGTCGGCTCTTCGGTGAACGGGTCGAGAACGGCAGTGCTGTCGTCCGGCATCAGGATCATGTCGGAAGCTTCGATGCCTTTCCAGCCAGCGATGGAGGAACCGTCGAACATTTTGCCTTCTTCGAAGAAAGCGTCATCCAGCGCGTCGCGAGCCGGCATGGTCACGTGGTGCTGAGTGCCTTTGGTGTCCGTGAAGCGCAGATCAATCCATTTGACGTCATGATCTTTGATGAGTTGAACCGACTTCGACATAGTGTCCTCCGGGGTGGCTTCGGGCTTAGTAATGGATAGCCCTTGGAATGTGGGTGATGCCGGCGCGAATACTCTGCCAAGGCAACCTGCCTCACAAGGGAGCAAATTGCATGCCAGTGCCCCACCATGGGTTTTTTGCCCCAAAAACACGCTTATAAGCCTTCTATACGCGTTAAAGCAGAAAATGGCGCCCTTTAATGTAGCGTCGAATTCAACGAATGACCTATTTTGGTGCGCGCGAAACCTTCTGCACATTAACTGGTTAAACCTTGAGCAATTTCCGCTATAATCCGCGCCCCCCTTTTTCGGCAGGCCATGCGCGCGCTGTTTCCATGAAATTAATCGTAAAAGTCTTCCCCGAGATCACCATCAAGAGCCGCCCGGTACGGATGCGTTTCATCCGTCAATTGGCCAAGAACATCCGTGCCGTGCTCCGCGATCTGGACCCGGCCGTGGTGGTGAACGGCGTGTGGGACAACCTCGAGCTGGAAACCCGCGTTACCGAGCCCAAGGCCTTGAAGGAGATGACCGAGCGCCTGACCTGCATGCCGGGCATCGCGCATTTCCTGCAGATCGATGAGTATCCGCTGGGCGATTTCGACGACATCGTTGAAAAGTGCAAGCAGCACTACGGTGATGCGCTGGCCGGGAAGATTTTCTCGGTGCGTTGCAAACGGGCCGGCAAGCACCCATTTAGCTCCATAGACATCGAAAAATATGTCGGCAGCCAGTTGCGCCGTCAGTGTGGTGCTGCCGGGATCGACCTGAAAAAGCCGGAAATCGAAGTCCGGATCGAAGTTCGCGACCAACGGTTGTTTGTGATCCACAGTCAGCACACCGGCATCGGCGGTTATCCGCTGGGAGCACTGGAGCAGACGCTCGTGCTGATGTCCGGTGGCTTCGACTCCACCGTGGCGGCCTACCAGATCATGCGCCGCGGCCTGATGGCCCACTTCTGCTTCTTTAACCTGGGCGGACGGGCCCACGAACTGGGCGTCATGGAAGTCGCGCATTTCATCTGGAAGAAGTACGGCAGCTCTCAACGCGTGCTATTTGTCAGTGTGCCGTTCGAGGAAGTGCTGGGCGAAATTCTCGGCAAAGTCGATAACAGTCATATGGGCGTAGTATTGAAGCGTATGATGTTGCGCGCTTCCTCCCAAATTGCCGATCGACTGCAAATCGAGGCGCTGGTGACGGGTGAGGCGATCTCCCAGGTGTCGAGCCAGACGTTGCCGAACCTGAACGTGATCGACTGCGTGACCGAGAAGCTGGTCTTGCGCCCGCTGATCGCCAGCCACAAGCAGGACATCATCGACCTGGCCAACGAAATCGGCACCGCCGATTTCGCCCGGCACATGCCGGAGTACTGCGGCGTCATTTCGGTCAATCCGAAGACCGCAGCCAAACGCCATCGCGTCGAGCATGAAGAGAAAGAGTTCGACATGGCAGTGCTCGAGCGTGCGCTTGAGAATGCCAAACTGGTGCCGATCGATCGCGTGATCGATGAATTGGGCCAGGATCTGCAAATTGAAGAAGTCAGCGAGGCGCTGGCCGGTCAGATCGTCATCGATATCCGTCACCCGGATGCCGCTGAAGACGACCCGCTGGATCTGGCTGGCATCGAGGTACAAACGATGCCGTTTTATGCACTGAACGCTCGTTTCAAGGAACTGGACCCTACTCGCCAGTACCTGCTTTATTGCGACAAAGGCGTGATGAGTCGCCTGCATGCCCACCATTTGCTCAGTGAGGGGCATGCCAATGTGCGCGTTTATCGACCGAGCTAAGAGCCCGGGGCTGTATGCCTGTGGCCTGCGTCACCGGCCCCCCGACTCTGCCGTCAAGCTGTAACGGCAAGGCCTGACTCTACTGTAAATCGCTGCCAAGACTTGTCAGCACACCGAATCCTCTGATCGAGATACACAAGTGATCGAAAATCTACGCAACATCGCCATCATTGCTCACGTTGACCATGGTAAGACCACCCTGGTAGACAAACTCTTGCGTCAATCCGGCACCCTGGAGCGCAACGAGCTCAACGACGAGCGCGTGATGGACTCCAACGACCAGGAAAAAGAGCGCGGTATTACCATTCTGGCGAAAAACACCGCCATCAACTGGAACGGCTACCACATCAACATCGTGGACACCCCGGGCCACGCCGACTTCGGCGGCGAAGTTGAACGCGTAATGTCGATGGTTGACTCCGTTCTGCTGCTGGTTGACGCTCAAGACGGCCCTATGCCGCAAACCCGTTTCGTGACCAAGAAGGCTTTCGAAGCCGGCCTGCGTCCAATCGTGGTAATCAACAAGGTTGACCGTCCAGGCGCGCGTCCGGACTGGGTTCTGGACCAGATCTTCGACCTGTTCGACAACCTGGGTGCCACCGAAGAACAGCTGGACTTCAAAGTCGTCTACGCCTCGGCCCTGAACGGTATTGCTGGTCTTGAACACACCAACATGGCTGAAGACATGACCCCGCTGTACCAGTCGATCATCGACGACGTACCTGCGCCGAAAGTCGACCGCGATGGCCCGTTCCAGATGCAAATCTCGGCACTGGACTACAACAGCTTCCTGGGTGTTATCGGCGTTGGCCGTATCGCTCGTGGTCGCGTCAAGCCGAACACCCAGGTTGTGGCGATCGACGCTGACGGTAAGCGCCGTAACGGTCGTATCCTGAAGCTGATGGGTCACCACGGTCTGCACCGCATCGACGTTGAAGAAGCAGCTGCCGGCGACATCGTCTGCATCAGCGGCTTCGACCAGCTGTTCATCTCCGACACTCTGTGCGACCCACTGAACGTCGAAGCGATGAAGCCGCTGACCGTTGACGAGCCAACCGTTTCGATGACCTTCCAGGTTAACGACTCGCCGTTCTGCGGCCGTGAAGGCAAGTTCGTGACCAGCCGTAACATCAAGGAACGTCTGGACAAAGAGCTGCTGTACAACGTTGCACTGCGCGTTGAAGAAGGCGACTCGGCTGACAAGTTCAAGGTTTCCGGCCGTGGTGAGCTGCACCTCTCGGTACTGATCGAAACCATGCGTCGCGAAGGCTTCGAAATGGGCGTTGGTCGTCCGGAAGTGATCATCCGCATGGTTGATGGCGTCAAGCACGAACCGTACGAAAACGTGACCATCGACCTGCCGGAAGAATCCCAGGGCGCGATCATGGAGCAAATGGGTCTGCGTAAAGGCGACCTGACCAACATGGTTCCGGATGGCAAGGGCCGTGTGCGCCTTGAGTACAACATCCCGGCCCGTGGCCTGATCGGTTTCCGTAACGAGTTCCTGACCCTGACCTCCGGCGGCGGCATCCTGACCTCGATCTTCGACCGTTACGACGCGATGAAGTCCGGCGACATGTCCGGCCGTCAGAACGGCGTGCTGGTATCGGTAGCTACCGGTAAGGCTCTGACCTACTCGCTGGAAACCCTGCAGGCACGTGGCAAACTGTTCGTTGAACACGGCCAGGACATCTACGAAGGTCAAATCGTTGGCTTGAACAGCCGCGACAACGACCTGGGTGTGAACCCAACCAAAGGCAAGAAGCTCGACAACATGCGTGCTTCGGGTAAAGACGAAACCATCGCTCTGGTTCCGCCTGTCAAGTTCACTCTGGAGCAAGCTCTGGAATTCGTACAGGAAGATGAGCTGTGTGAAGTGACTCCTAAGTCCATCCGTCTTCGCAAGAAGATCCTGGGCGAAAGCGAGCGTACCCGCGCTGCCAAGAAGTCCGGTAACTAAGTCATTTTGTTAGCTGGCAAAAAAACGCCCCCGGTCGAAAGGCCGGGGGCGTTTTTGTTTGTCTGGGATTTATGCGGTTGTTTGTTCCGGCCTCATCGCTGGCAAGCCAGCTCCTACACGGTTGCGTGTCGTACGCATTGTAGGAGCTGGCTTGCCAGCGATAGCGGTGGATCAACCGCCGCAAATTTCAAGAGCTATCAGAACCGCTCGATACTCCGCGAAGTTCGCTCGCGCTCCACTTCCTTCGGCTTGTACGCGCAATACCCCGGCCGCGGGCCGATTTTCGGGTGGTTGCGGCAGGTATCCGGGCGCTTTTCATAAATAGTGCACAGACGGCTCTTACGATCCAGATAGTAGCAATCGTTATTGCTCATGCGCTGGAGGGTGAAGATCCCCGACTTCTGGTTAAAACGCTCGACCAGGCCTTCTTTCTGCAGACGCTTGGCGATGTTCTTCGGCGGATCACCCAGCTCGAACTCGTCGACGATGCCGATACGGATCAGATCCTTGATCTTGACCTCGACGGGTAGGGTGCAGCAGCTGGACACGCACGAGCCGCACATCGGGGCGGAGTACTTGGCCCAGGTATCGAGTCGGTCGATCTCCGCGGCGGCGATCAGGTTGGGCTTCATCATCGGTTGTTACCAGCGTGTGCATCAGGGCGCGCGATCATACCGGGACTGGTGGATTTTTGAACAACCTTTCGCCAGATTTTTTCATGTGCGGCTCAACAAGATCAAAATTCGGCACGGCCCCTGCATTCATTCAGGTACACGATCCAGCTCACACTCATGGGAAAAACTGCCGAACCAGAGTCTCTACCGCCTGTCAGACCGTCTAGGCTCAGACAATTCCAAGCTCGCTCGAGGTCCTATCGATGACTCAAGAACCACTTGTTCGCGAAGCAGAGGTGGCCGCATTCCGCGACGCCGTCTTGACCAAACTCACCTACGCGGTGGGCAAAGACCCGGATCACGCCTTCGACCATGACTGGTTCGAAGCCATTGCCCTGGCGGCGCGTGATCACATGGTCGAGCACTGGATGGACCACACGCGACAGATCTACCGCAAAGGTCAGAAGCGCGTTTATTACCTCTCCCTGGAATTTCTCATCGGCCGGCTGCTCTACGACAGCTTGAGCAACCTCGGCCTGCTCGACGTGGCGCGCGAGGCCATGACCGAGCTCGGCGTCGACCTTGAACGCATCCGCCTGCTGGAGCCTGACGCGGCCCTGGGCAACGGTGGTCTCGGGCGATTGGCGGCGTGTTTCATGGAGAGCATGTCGACCCTCGGCATTGCGGGTCACGGTTACGGCATTCGTTACGAACACGGCTTGTTCCGGCAGGCCATCGTCGACGGCTGGCAGCAAGAACAAACCGAGCATTGGCTGGATTTCGGCAACCCATGGGAGTTCGAGCGCCCGGAGGTGGTTTACCCGATCGGCTTTGGCGGCAGTGTCGAGACCGTGACCGATGACAGCGGCAAGTCCAGGCAAGTCTGGCATCCGGCAGAAACCGTGCGGGCCATTGCCTACGACACGCCGGTGGTCGGTTGGCGCGGGGCGAGTGTCAATACGCTGCGGCTGTGGCGAGCCCGGGCCATGGAAGATTTGCACCTGGAGCGCTTCAACGCCGGCGACCACCTGGGCGCCGTGGCCGAAGTGGCCCGGGCCGAGAGTATCTCCCGGGTGCTTTACCCGGCGGACAGCACCGAAGCGGGGCAGGAATTGCGTCTGCGTCAGGAATATTTTTTCGTCGCCGCGTCGTTGCAGGATCTGCTGCGCCGTCACCGCAACATGCACACCTCGGTGCTGACCCTGGGCGACCACGCGGCGATCCAGCTCAACGACACCCACCCTTCGATTGCCGTGGCCGAACTGATGCGGCAACTGGTCGACGTGTACGACGTCGCGTGGGACGCGGCGTGGCAGGTCACTGTCGATACGCTGTCCTACACCAACCACACGTTGCTGCCGGAGGCGCTGGAAACCTGGCCGGTCGGGCTGATGGAACGCATGCTGCCGCGGCACATGCAGATCATCTACCTGATCAACGCCCATCACATCGACTCCCTGCGGGCCAAAGGCATCCACGATTTCGACGTGTTGCGCGCGGTGTCGCTGATCGAGGAAGACAACGGACGCAGAGTGCGCATGGGGAACCTGGCGTTTCTCGGTTCCCACAGCATCAACGGCGTGTCCGGGCTGCACACGCAACTGATGCGCCAGACGGTGTTCTCCGAACTGCACAAGCTCTATCCGCAGCGGATCAACAATAAAACCAACGGCATTACCTTCCGCCGCTGGCTGTATCAGGCCAATCCCGAGCTGACCTCGATGCTGGTGGATTCCCTTGGGGCGCAGCTGCTGGATAACCCCGAAGAGCGTTTGCTCGCCCTCGAACCGTTCGCCGAGAAAGCCGGGTTCCGCAAGGCCTTTGCCGAGCAGCGGCTGCACAGCAAGAAAGCCCTGGCGTACCTGATTCATGAGCGGCTGGGCGTGGCGGTCAATCCGGCGGCGATGTTCGACGTGCAGGTCAAGCGGATCCACGAGTACAAACGGCAATTGCTTAACCTGCTGCACACCGTGGCGTTGTACCAGGCGATCCGTGCCGAACCGGAAGTCGACTGGGTGCCGCGGGTGAAGATCTTTGCGGGTAAAGCGGCGGCCAGTTATCACCAGGCCAAGCTGATCATCAAACTGACCAACGACATCGCCCGGGTCGTGAACAACGATCCGACCGTGCGCGGTCTGCTCAAAGTGGTGTTCCTGCCCAACTACAACGTCAGCCTGGCGGAGAGCATCATTCCGGCGGCGGACCTGTCCGAGCAGATCTCCACCGCCGGGTTTGAAGCGTCCGGCACCAGTAACATGAAATTCGGCCTGAACGGGGCGCTGACCATCGGCACCCTGGACGGTGCCAACGTGGAGATGTGCGATCGCATCGGCGCCGAGCACATGTTCATCTTCGGCCTCAGCGCGCAGCAAGTGGAAGCGCGCAAGCAGAACCATGAGTTCAATGCCACGCAGGACATTACCGCATCGCACCGATTGGGCGATGTGCTGCAAGCGATTCGCAGCGGGGTGTTTTCGCCGGATGATCCGTCCCGTTACACCGGGCTGATCGATTCGCTGGTAGATTACGACCGCTTTCTGGTCTGCGCCGATTTCGATTCGTACTGGAACGCCCAGATGCGCGTCGAAGCCCATTGGCACGATTCGAAGGAGTGGTGGCGTTCGGCAGTGTTGAACACATCGCGGATGGGCTGGTTCTCGTCCGACCGGACCATTCGCGAGTACGCGACGGAAATCTGGAAGGCGTTGGAGTAACTTTCCACTCTGCTCGACAGGTTGGTGGGCTGGAAAAGATCGCAGCCTTCGGCAGCTTCTACACAGCGCGGTATTGCGCTATCCCGTAGGAGCTGCCGAAGGCTGCGATCTTTTTGTATCCGGCTGGGCTAATCTTTCCAGGTTGGCCAATACGATTAGGGATATCGACCATGCAATGGATGTTGATGCTGATTGGGCTGGTGCTCGGCTGGATACTCGACGAAGAGTTCAGCGAAGCGCTGCTGGGCGCGTTGCTCGGGTTGGGAATCGGCCAGGCCATTCGCATCGGGCGTCTGGACTCGCAAGCGGCCGGACAGCATCGTCTGCTGGAGCAGACGAAAGTTGCGCTGCACGCGGTCGAGCAGCGGCTGGCGGTGTTGGAGGTGCCGGGTGCCAAGACGTTCGAAAGCGCCGAGCCTGTTGTCTCCGCTGAAGCCGTAAAGGATGAAAACCCGATCACCACCGAGCTGATCTGGGAACTCCCCCCCGAACTCGAACCGACTCCCGCGATGGCCAGCGAACCCGTTCGTGCGCTGCCGGTCGATGCCTGGAAGCCCGATCCGGTTGCCCGTGAGCCACAACAACCTGCCGAGCCGCGCGGCCCGAATGTGATGATTGATCGAGCTATTGCCCACGCCCGCGCCTGGCTGTTCGGCGGCAACACCGTGTTGCGCGTCGGTGTGGTGCTGTTGTTTCTCGGCCTGGCTTTCTTGCTGCGATACGCCACCGAAGGCGTGGTGGTGCCGGTCGAGCTGCGTTACGCCGGTGTTGCGGCGGCGGCCTTGGGTTTACTCGGCTTGGGTTGGTGGCTGAGAACCCGCAATCCCGGTTACGCATTGATCCTGCAAGGCACCGGCATCGCCGTGCTGTACCTGACGGTGTTCGCCGCGATGCGCCTGCATCCGTTGCTTGACCCATCGGCGGCGTTTGGCCTGCTAGTGGCGGTGACGGTGTTCTCGGCGATTCTCGCCATTACCCAGGATTCCCTCGGCCTGGCCGCCGCCGCAGCGTTGGGCGGCTTTGCTGCGCCGCTGTTGGTGTCCACGGGAACTGGCAGTCATGTCGCACTCTTCAGTTACTTTGTCCTGCTCAACAGCGGCATCCTTGCCATCGCCTGGTTCAAGGCCTGGCGGGTGCTCAATGTCATTGGCTTCGTCGGCACTTTCGGCATCGGTTTCGCCTGGGGCATTCGCTCCTACCATCCCGAGATGCTGTGGAGCACCGAGCCGTTCCTGATGGTGTTCTTCCTGATGTACCTGGCCATCGGTCTGTTGTACGCCCGCCGCACGTTGCTGCAGATGAGCGACGCGCCCGAGGAGAGCGATCGCGAGGCGCTGCTGCGCTGGTCGGCGCGCAAGGGTGATTACGTCGATGGTTCGCTGCTCTTCGGTCCGCCGCTGGTGGGTTTCGGTTTGCAATTCGCGTTGGTCCAGCATCTGGAATTCGCAGCCGCGTTCAGTGCCCTGGTGCTGGGCATGATCTACATGGGCCTGGCCCGTTTGTTGATGGGCGGCCGCGCGACGTTGCTGGGGGAGACCTGCCTGGCGCTGGGCGTCATTTTCACCAGCCTGGCGATTCCGCTGGGGCTGGATGCGCGCTGGACGACAGCGGCGTGGGCAGTGGAGGGCGCGGGGATTTTCTGGCTCGGCCTGCGCCAGCAACGCACGCTGGCCCGGGCATTCGCCCTGTTGCTGCAACTGGGGGCGGCGCTGGCGTTTCTCAGCGAGTTGCACAGCAGCGAGAGCAGCCTGCTCGATGGCTCGACCTTGGGCGCATTGATGCTGGGTACTGCGCTGTTGTTCAGCTTCTATCGACTACGCAAAGCGCTGCCCGAACAAACTTCGTCGTGGGAACGCAAAAGTTTGCCGGTGCTGGCGGGACTTGGCCTGGCGTTTCTTTATCTGCTGGCGCCGCTGTTTTTCTTCGGGCACGGCACGGCGATCAGTTGGGCCTTGGCCGGATTGCTCACGCTGTTTGTCGGTTTGAACCTGCAATCACGCACCTTCCTGTTTGCCGGGCTTGCCGTGCAGACGCTGGGCGGCGCGCTGTACCTGGTGACGGGGTCGGTGCAGGGTGAAGAGGTGCGGCCCTTGGCCCATGGCGAGTTCTGGGCGCCGTTGGTGCTGGGGCTGGTGGCGTTTGTCGGCGCCTGGCGTTTGCAACGCGATACGCCTGCCACGGCGTTTGAAGGGCTGAGCGTGCAGCGCTTGTCCCAGGCGTTGCTGGTGTGGGGCGCGGGTTGGTGGGCGCTGGCATGGATCAGCGAAGTGCTGCGGTTTGCGCCGTTACCCTTGCAAGCGACGCTGTTGCTGGCCATAGCGGCGGTGAGCGCTGCGTTGTGGGCGGTGTTGGCGCTGCGCCTGAAATGGCCCTCGTTGGGGTTGCTGTGCACCTTGCTGATTCCAGCTGCCGCGTGGGTGTTGTTGGCCGCTTGGCATTCGCGGTACCACCCGGCGGCGAATTGGGGTTGGCTGATGTGGGCGGCAGTGTTTGTCGTGCATTTCGTTTCGCTGCGACGTCTGGCTTCGATGCTGCCGGCGCAAGCCTTGAGCGCCGCCCATGTGCTGGGTTGCTGGTTGCTGATCGGGGTGCTGGCGCTGGAGTTGCGCTATGTCTTGCTGCTGATGTCCGAGCAGTACAACGCCTGGCGCTGGCTGGGTTGGGCGATTCTGCCGAGCCTGTATCTGGTGCTGATGGCCGCACCCCGTGCCTGGCCATGGCCGGTATCGGCTTACCCTCGTGAATATCGCCTTTACGCCGCTGCGCCGCTGGCACTGTTGATGCTCGGCTGGTTCTGGCTGGCGAACGCTTTCAGTGACGGCACCGCCGAGCCGTTGCCCTACGTGCCGCTGATCAACCCGCTGGAATTGGGCCTGATGTTTGCGCTGTTCGGCATCTACGTCTGGTCCCGCAGCGCGGCGACGCAACTGACACTGCGCCAAAGCTCCACCGCGAACGCGACACAAGTGATCGCCGGCGTGTCGCTGTTCATGTTCTTTACTGCAATGGTCATGCGCGCGGCACATCACTGGAGTGGCGTGCCGTTTGAACTGGATCTGTCGCTGGCGTCGATGCGGGTGCAGGCCGGGCTGTCTATCGTCTGGACCTTGATAGCATTGAGTCTGATGATCGGCGGGCACCTGCGCCAGCGTCGCGAAGTCTGGTTGATTGGCGCGGCGTTGATCGGCGTGGTCGTGGCCAAGCTGTTCTTTGTCGAACTGAGCAATCGCGGCGGACTGGCGCGGATCGTGTCGTTTATCGGCGTTGGCGTCCTGTTGCTGGTGGTGGGCTATTTCGCACCGCTGCCGCCCAAACGTGTCGAGTCTGTGCCGGATGCTGAAAAACCGGGCGCGGACACCGAAGGAGTGTCGTCATGAGCCAGAAGCTGAGCCTGGGCTGGTTAGGCGCTGTTGCCGTGGCGGTGACCCTGTCGGCCGGCGCTCAGGAAAAACCGGCGGACTTCACCACTCAAGTGCCCTTGTCGGTGACGGGGGACGGCCCGTGGTATCGCCTCGAATTGCCGTTGGCGGTGCAACTGAGTGCGCGGCAGACCGACTTGAGCGATGTGCGCGTGTTCAACGCCGCCGGGGATGTTCAGGCGTATGCCCTGGCCCGGGAGGCGGCGAAGACCGACGACAATCGCACCCTCACTGACGTGAAGTGGTTCCCGCTGTACGACGCGGCGGGCGCCACCGGGCAAGCGCCGAGCGTGCGCGTGCAATCGAACACCAATGGCACGTTGGTTGAAGTGCAGCCTTCCAGTCAGTTGGAGGCCGGCGAGGAAGAACTGCGCGGCTGGTTGCTCGACGCGTCCGCCATCAAGGCACCGTTGCGGCAGTTGATCCTCGACTGGACCAGCGAACGCGACGGCTTCCAGCGTTTCACCATCGAAGCCAGCGACGATTTGCAACACTGGCAGTCCTGGGGTGAAGGGCAGGTGGCGCGCCTGACGTTTTCCGATGAACGGGTCGAGCAGCATGAAATTGGTTTGCCGGGCCAATCGGCGCGTTACTTGCGACTGCTATGGAGCACGCCGCAATCGGCGCCGACATTGACCTCGGCGCAACTGGTCAGCGTCAGCCCCCGTAGTCTGCCGCTGCCGTTGGTCTGGTCACAACCGTTGGCCGGCAGCACCGGGAAGGCCGGTGAATACACCTGGCAGTTGCCGATGGACCTGAGCGTAGAGCGGGTGCAGGTTGAGTTGAGTCAGCCCAACAGCCTGGCGCCGGTGACCCTGTGGGGTCGTCGCGATAACAGCCTGCCATGGCAAACGCTGAGCAGCGGTTTGCTCTATCGCCTGACCCAGAACGGTCAGGATGTGGTGCAAAACGAATTGCAGCTGCCGGGGCAAACGGTTCAGCAATTGAAACTGACCGTGGACGAGCGCGGCGGTGGCTTGGGCGCAGAGGCGCCCACTGTGAAGTTCGCCGTACGTGCAACGCACCTGGTGTTTCTGGCCCGCGGCCCAGGGCCCTATACGCTGGCGCTGGGCAATTCGACGATGAAGGCAGCCAACTTGCCGTTGTCGACACTGATACCGGACTACAGCGCGGCGAAACTGGCGACGCTGGGCAGGGCGATGGTGGACGGTGGGGCGGTGGTTACCCCGGCAGTTTCGACAGCGCCGGCAGCATCGGGTATCCACTGGAAGAAATTCGGCCTGTGGGCGGTGTTGTTGCTCAGCGTTTTGTTTTTGGCGGCAATGGCGTTCAGCTTGTTGCGCAAGCCTTCGGCCAAAACTTGAATCTGTGACGAGGGCGCTTGCTCCCGTTCGGTTGCGAAGCAGCCGTGAGAGGTACGGAACAGGGCCGCTTCGCGCCCCGACGGGAGCAAGCGCCCTCGCCACAATTGGGTGGATTTGCAACTACGCTCAACCCCGCGCCTGAACTCTCTTTGGCCGATCACGTCTGATAGGAGGAAATGCGCCCCGACTCGCGTTAAACTGCGCGGGTTTTTAGCCCCCCATTCCTCCGGAGCCTTCCATGTCCCGCGTTACCTTGAGTCGCTATTTGATTGAGCAGACCCGCAGCAACAACACTCCTGCCGATCTGCGCTTCCTGATCGAAGTGGTGGCGCGTGCCTGCAAGGAGATCAACCACGCCGTGTCCAAAGGCGCCCTCGGCGGCGTTCTGGGCAGCATGGGCACTGAAAACGTCCAGGGCGAAGTGCAGAAGAAGCTCGACGTGATCTCCAACGAGATCCTGCTCGAAGCCAACGAATGGGGCGGTCACCTGGCCGGCATGGCGTCCGAAGAAATGGACAATGCCTACCAGATTCCGGGCAAATACCCGAAAGGCGCCTACCTGCTGGTATTCGACCCGCTGGACGGTTCGTCGAACATCGACATCAACGCCCCGGTCGGCACGATCTTCTCGGTACTGCGTTGCCCGAACGAATACCTGAGCCAGAACGAGCCTTTGAATGAAAAGGCCTTCCTGCAGCCAGGTACTCAGCAAGTGGCCGCCGGTTACGCGATCTACGGTCCACAGACCATGCTGATCCTGACCCTGGGCGACGGCGTGAAAGGTTTCACCCTGGACCGTGAAATGGGCAGCTTCGTACTGACCCACGAAAACATCACCATTCCTGAAAGCACCCAGGAATTCGCCATCAACATGTCCAACCAGCGTCACTGGGAAGCTCCGGTCCAACGTTACGTCGGCGAGTTGCTGGCTGGCGAAGAAGGTCCGCTGAAGAAGAACTACAACATGCGTTGGGTCGCAGCGATGGTTGCCGACGTACACCGCATCCTGACCCGTGGCGGTCTGTTCATGTACCCACGCGACAACCGCGAGCCGTCCAAGCCGGGCAAACTGCGTCTGATGTACGAAGCCAACCCGATGTCGTTCCTCGTGGAACAAGCGGGTGGCGCTTCGACCAACGGCCACCAGCGCATCCTCGACATCCAGCCGGAAGGCCTGCACCAGCGTGTAGCGGTGTTCCTGGGTTCGAAGGAAGAAGTTGCACGCGCCACGGCTTACCACAAGGAATAAACCATGAACGCGCCCTGGCAGCCGCTGCTCGATTGGTGGTTCGGAAGTTCCGGATCAGCGAGCGAAGTAGCGGCGCAGAAGGGCAAGTTGTGGTTCGGCAAGCGCGACAGCCAGGACCTCGAAGCGCGCACGCGCTTCGAGGACCAGGTCGAGCAGGCACTGGCCGGCGGATTGACCGAGTGGATGCAACGTCCCGAAGGTTGGCTGGCACTGGTGCTGTTACTCGATCAACTCCCGCGAATGATCTTTCGCGACACACCCAAAGCGTTTTCCGGCGATTCCCGGGCACAGAAACTCGTGGCCCAAGGCATTGCGGCGGATTTCGATCGGCAGTTGCGGCCGATTCAACGGGTGTTCATCTATCTGGTGTTCGAGCACAGCGAAAACCTCGCGGTGCAGAACGAAGGCGTCTCGCGTTACATCGAATTGGTGGCGCAGCAGCCTGAAGGTGACCGGGCACTGTTTGCCGATTACCTGGATTACGCCGAGAGGCACCAGAAAATCATTGCGCAGTTCGGACGGTTTCCCCATCGCAATGCGGTGTTGGGAAGGGAGAGTACTGCACAGGAACTCGCGTTTCTGTCGAAGCCGGGCTCTCGGTTCTGATTTTTCGCTGTTGCTGATGCCGCCATCGCTGGCAAGCCAGCTCCTACAGTAGATCTCCAGTACGACAAAGATCCCTGTAGGAGCTGGCTTGCCAGCGATGGGGCCCACGAGAGCGCCTCAGATCCTGAAACTACCCACCAACTGCTTCAACCGCGCCGCCTGCTGCTCAAGATCGGCACACGCACGCAAGGTCGACTGCAGGTTCTCCACACCTTCCTGGTTCAGCGTGTTGATTTCGGTAATGTCGACGTTGATCGACTCCACCACAGCCGTTTGCTCTTCGGTGGCGGTCGCGACCGACTGGTTCATGCCATCAATCTCGCCGATACGCTGGGTCACGCTCTCCAGTCGCTCACCCGCCTGATTGGCGATGCCGACACTGCTTTCGCTCTGGCGCTGGCTGTCGGTCATGATGCCCACCGCTGCGCGGGCGCCGACTTGCAGCTCTTCAATCATGGTTTGCACTTGCTGCGCAGAATCCTGCGTGCGGTGGGCGAGGTTGCGTACTTCGTCGGCAACTACCGCGAAACCGCGTCCGGCTTCACCCGCTCGCGCTGCTTCAATAGCGGCGTTGAGCGCCAGCAGGTTGGTCTGCTGGGAGATGCTGGTGATCACTTCCAGAATCTGCCCGATGTTGACCGTGTTGCTGTTGAGCGTCTCGATGTTGCCGCACGAATCGCTGATCTTTGCCGAGAGCTGTTGCATGGCGGCGATGGTTTTATCCACAACTTGTTGACCGTCTTCAGCCAAGGCACGGGCGTCGCTCGAATGTTGCGAGGCAAGGGCGGCGTTCTGGGCGATTTCCTGGGCTGCGGCGCCGAGCTGGTTGATCGCGGCGGCCACGCTGCTGGTGCGCGAGGCTTGCTGGTCGGAGTTGAACATCGACGAATTGGATGCCGCCACAACGCGCAGGGCGACTTCGTTGACCTGGCCGGTGGCCGAGGACACTTCGCTGATCGAGGCGTGAATACGCTCGACGAAACGGTTGAACGACAACCCCAGCGCGCCGAACTCGTCGTGACCGTGGATGGTCAGGCGTTTGGTCAGGTCACCGTCGCCTTCGGCGATGTCATGCATGGCGCGACCCATGGTCAGCAGCGGTTGCATCAACAGGCTGATCAGCATGCCCAGCAACGCGATGATGATCACCACCGCAATCACCATGGCAATGATCGCCGAAGTGCGGAATTCGCTGAGCATCGAAAACGCGGTGTCCTGGTCGAGCACCAGCGCGACGTACCAGTCTGCCGACGGCACGCCGTTGACGTGGGTGAAAGAGATGAACTGACGCTTGCCGTCGATCTCGACTTCTTTCATGCCCGGGCTGACTTTTGGCGCGCCGTTGGGGTAAGCCTCGGTCAGGTTCTTGAGCACCAGTTTGTTGTTCGGGTGGATCAGGATCTTGCCGTCGGCACTGACGATGAAGGCATGGCCGTGACCGCCGAAGTTCAGCGAGTTGATGATCGCACTGACGCTGGACAGGTCAATGTCAGCGCCTGCTACGCCGATCATCTGGCCCTGATGCTGCACCGGGGTTGCCACGGTGATCACCAGTTTTCCGGACGATGCGGCGATGTACGGTTCGGTGACGATGGTCTGCTGCGCGCTGTTGGCTGCCTTGTACCAGCCACGGGCGCGCGGATCGTAGTCCGCCGCGCGATTGCCCGCCGGGACCGAGAACATCACGCCGTCGGTACCGCCAAAGTAGCTCAGCTGGAAATTGCCGGTGTAGGCGGGCAGGTCAATGATGCGCTTCAGGCTGGCCGGGGCATTGCCATCGGCTGTGACCTGTTGAGCCATCGACTGCAATAACTGCATGCGGCTTTCCAGCCAGGTCTGGATGTTGCTGGTGGTCAGGCTGCCGAGTTCCTGCATCGACGCTTCGGTGCTGCTGCGCAGGGTCTGGCGCTGGCGATAGTCGTTGAACAGGATGAAACAAGCGAATGCGACGGCCACCACGAGGGCGGCAGCCAGCAAGATCTTGTGGCTGAACTTCATGTTTCTGGTCATTTGGATGAGCTACCGCAGAGGGTCGGGTCAACAAAGGGGAGGCAAACGCCACAGGCGTGGCTTTTGCGTTGCACCTATGTCGACTGTGCGGCGCCAAAGATTAGGCGGATTTGATGAAAATCGACGAAAAACCGGATAGACAAAAAAAGTGATTGGTTTTTCGGCCGATGGATGACGAGCGGGCCAACAAATAGCCATGGGGTCAGGGAACCAGAGAGGGGTTTTCTCTTCTAAGCTTCAGCTTGGCAGCCATGCCATTCCCCTACACCCCGGAGTTACACCATGTCGCTGCGTTCCATCGCCCTGCTTTCCTTCTGCGTGTTGCTCGCTGCGTGCGGCAAGGTCAATCAGGAAAACTATTCGAAGCTCTCGTCAGGAATGACCAAGGCCGAGGTCGAAACCCTGTTGGGCAAGCCCGCCGATTGTTCAGGCGCGCTCGGCATGTCCAGCTGCACCTGGGGTGACAAGAACAGCTTTATCAGCGTGCAGTATGCCGGTGAAAAAGTGCTGATGTTTTCTGGCCAAGGCCTGAAGTAAACCGGGGCGGACTGCCCACGGGAGAAGAACAATGAAGCGGTTATTTATCATCCTTTTTGCCGGCCTGGTGTTGGCTGGCTGTGCCACGTCTGGCCAGGATACGTTGGCGCCAAAAACCGTCAACAGCGTCAACCTCAAGCGTTACCAGGGCAAGTGGTACGAATTGGCCCGTTTGCCGATGTACTTCCAGCGCGACTGTGCGCAATCCGAAGCTCATTACACGCTCAAACCCGACGGCAACGTCGGGGTGTTGAATCGCTGCCTGACGGCGCAGTGGCAATGGGAGGAGGTCAAGGGCACCGCTTATCCACAGGTGCCGGGCAAGACCGACAAATTGTGGGTCGAGTTCGATACCTGGTTTTCGCGGCTGATTCCGGGTACGGCGAAGGGCGAATATTGGGTGTTGTACGTCAGCGATGACTACAAGAGCGCCATCGTCGGTGATCCGAGCCGCAAATATTTGTGGTTGTTGTCACGCACCCCGACCGTGAACGGTGTGGTGCGTGAAGAACTGCTAAGCAAGGCGCGTCAGCAGGGTTACGACACCACGCGGCTGATCTGGCGGGCGTCGGATACGCAGATGGCGAAGACGTCTAACTAATCACGCAACCCCTGTAGGAACTGGCTTGCCAGCGATGGCGGCCTGTCAGGCAACAATGATGTTGAATCTGACGGCCTCATCGCTGGCAAGCCAGCTCCTGCAAGGGTTTTGGGTTAGCCCAGAAGATCGCGCAGGACCTGGGTGAAGGCGCGGCTGCTGTCCTCTTCATCCGCATGCCGCCCGTCACGCACCACCCACTGGCCATTCACCAATACATCCCGCACCTGACGATCTCCACCGGCAAACAACCAGCGATTCAGAATCCCGTCACCATTGGCTGTCGCCAGGTACGGATCGTTGCCGTCCAGCACCAGCCAGTCGGCGCGCTTGCCGACTTCCAGCGCACCAATCGGTTGCCCCAGCGCCTGAGCGCCGCCGTCCAGCGCCGCATCAAACAAGGTGCGTCCGACCATTGGTTGATCTGCGCCATACAAGCGGTTGCGTCGCTGATCTCGCAGACGCTGGCCGTATTCCAGCCAACGAAGTTCTTCCACCACACTCAGCGACACATGGCTGTCGGACCCGATACCCATGCGTCCGCCCTGGGCGAGGAAATCCACTGCCGGGAAAATTCCGTCGCCGAGGTTGGCTTCGGTCGTCAGGCACAGGCCGGCAATGGCGCGACTCTTGGCCATCAGCGTGACTTCTTCCGGGTTGGCGTGGGTGGCGTGGACGAGGCACCAGCGCTGATCGACTTCGGTATTTTCGTACAGCCATTGCAGCGGACGACGACCGCTCCAGGTCAGGCAGTCGTCGACTTCTTTCTGCTGTTCAGCGATGTGGATGTGCACCGGGCATTGCTTGTCGCTGGCTGCCAGCACTTCGCTGATCTGCTGCGGCGTGACCGCACGCAACGAGTGGAAACACAGGCCCAGCGATTGCGCCGGTTGCTGCGCCAGTAACGGTTGCAGCCTCGATTGCAGCGTGAGGTAGTTTTCAGTGCTGTTGATAAAGCGGCGCTGACCCTCGTTTGGCGCTTGGCCGCCGAAACCGGAATGGCTGTACAGCACCGGCAGCAGGGTCAGGCCGATCCCGGCGGAGCTGGCGGCCTGACTGATGCGCAGCGCCAGTTCGGCCGGATCAGCGTAAGGCTGACCGTTGTTGTCGTGGTGCACGTAATGAAACTCCGCCACCGAGGTGTAACCGGCCTTGAGCATTTCGATGTACAGCTGACGGGCGATGACGCCGAGTTGCTCCGGGCTGATTTTTCCGACGAGGCGGTACATCAAGTCGCGCCAGGTCCAGAAACTGTCGTTCGGATTGCCCGCCACTTCCGCCAGCCCGGCCATGGCCCGCTGGAAGGCGTGGGAGTGCAGATTCGGCATGCCCGGCAGTAGCGGACCGCTCAACCGTTCGGCGCCATCTGCATGGGAATCGGCCTGGATATGGGTCAATACGCCCTCGGCGCTGACCTCAAGACGTACATTGTTGGCCCATCCACTAGGCAGCAGCGCGCGTTCGGCAAAGAAGGCGGACATGGTTCAGCACCCCATCTGTGTTATTTGTATATACATATACAGACGTTTGCCTGCTCGGTAAACTCCGGCAAGCTAGCGACATTCACTAAACGACCAAGGATTAACCGTGCCGACTCCGCCTCCAGTTTCTCCGTTGGCCGCGAACATGGGCGACAGTCCGGCGCCCTTGTACGCCCGCGTCAAACAGATGATCACCCAGCAAATCGACAGTGGTAACTGGCCGCCGCACTATCGCGTTCCGTCGGAAAGCGAACTGGTCAGCCAGTTGGGCTTTAGCCGCATGACCATTAACCGCGCCTTGCGCGAGATGACCGCCGACGGTCTGTTGGTGCGCATGCAAGGGGTCGGCACGTTCGTCGCCGAGCCGAAAAGCCAGTCCGCTCTGTTCGAAGTGCACAACATCGCCGACGAAATCGCCTCTCGCGGTCATCGCCACACGTGCAAGGTCATCACCCTCGAAGAAGAGGCTGCCGGCTCCGAGCGCGCTTTGGCGCTGGACATGCGCGAAGGTCAGAAAGTGTTCCACTCGCTGATCGTGCATTTCGAAAACGATATTCCGGTGCAAATCGAAGACCGTTTCGTCAACGCGCTGGTGGCGCCGGACTACCTCAAGCAGGACTTCACTCTGCAAACGCCTTACGCCTATCTCAATCAGGTCGCGCCACTGACCGAAGGCGAACATGTGGTCGAGGCGATCCTGGCCGAGGCGTCTGAATGCAAATTGCTGCAGATTGAAAAAGGCGAGCCGTGCCTGCTGATCCGTCGCCGCACCTGGTCCGGCCGTCAGCCAGTGACCGCTGCTCGCTTGATCCACCCGGGTTCCCGTCATCGTCTGGAAGGTCGGTTTCACAAATGAGCAGTCTGAAAGTTCTACGCGCCAAAGATTACCCGCGCATGCCGTGGAAAAACGGCGGCGGCAGTACTGAAGAAATTACCCGTGATGCCGGCACTGGCCTGGATGGCTTTGGCTGGCGCCTGTCGATTGCCGACATTGGCGAGTCGGGCGGGTTTTCCACCTTCGCCGGTTACGAGCGGGTGATCACCGTGTTGCAGGGCGATGGCATGACCCTGACGGTGGATGGTCAGGACACTCGGTCGCTGTTACCGCTGGACCCGTTTGCCTTTAGTGGTGAGAGCAAGGTTTCCTGCACATTGCTCGCCGGCCCGATTCGCGATTTCAACCTCATCTATGCACCGCAGCGTTATGCCGCGCGGTTGCAGTGGTTGAGTGGGGAGCAACGGTTCTTCAGTTCGGCGGGCACCGTGTTGGTGTTCAGCATCAGCGAAACGTTGGAAGTGAAAGTCGGTAACAGTGCTTCGCAGCTGGGTCGCCATGATTGCCTTCAGCTTGTTGGTAACATAGGTCTTCTCGAGGTTTCCATTCGCGACGCCTGTTGCGTGATCGAATTGACAGAGCGCTGAACCCCTCCCTGTAGGAGCCGGCTTGCTGGCGATAGCTATCTTAAGGACGCTATCGCCAGCAAGCCGGCCCCTACGAAAAGCTGTTCCCCATCGCGCACCACTTTGTTACCGAACGCCCCAGCGTGGCTCAAAACCCCGCTTCAGTAACAATCGTCGCGACCTCCAAAAAATCCCCGCAGAAAATTTCATCTTCTCTACAACCCTTGTTCCATGAGCTCTCCAGCCCTTTCAGAATTTTTCTTGAACACCCATCCAACAAGTTGGCCGCTTGATTGCATATGCTTGTATGTACAAGTAAAGACGTATGCGTATGAGTCACGAAGACTCAACCGTCGTCCACTGATTCGCCGGTGTGCACTGATGCCCATCGGCTTGCTCGCCCACTGCCCGGGCTGGTTTTGGATTGATTGCTGAGGAGTTCTTTTCGTGACTAAATTTCGTGACGTTGAAATCCGCGCTGCCCGCGGTAACAAGCTGACCGCCAAGAGCTGGCTGACCGAAGCACCGCTGCGCATGCTGATGAACAACCTCGACCCGGAAGTCGCCGAGAACCCTAAAGAACTGGTGGTTTACGGTGGTATCGGTCGTGCGGCACGTAACTGGGAATGCTACGACAAGATCGTCGAAAGCCTGACCAACCTGAACGACGATGAGACCCTGCTGGTGCAATCCGGCAAGCCGGTCGGCGTGTTCAAGACCCACACCAATGCACCACGCGTACTGATCGCCAACTCCAACCTGGTGCCGCACTGGGCGAGCTGGGAACACTTCAACGAACTGGACGCCAAAGGCCTGGCCATGTACGGCCAGATGACCGCCGGCAGCTGGATCTACATCGGCAGCCAGGGCATCGTCCAGGGCACCTACGAAACCTTCGTCGAAGCCGGTCGCCAACACTACAACGATGACCTCAAAGGCAAGTGGGTCCTGACCGCTGGCCTGGGCGGCATGGGTGGCGCCCAGCCGCTGGCTGCAACCCTGGCCGGCGCTTGCTCGCTGAACATCGAATGTCAGCAGGTCAGCATCGATTTCCGTCTGAAAAGCCGCTACGTCGACGAGCAAGCAAAAGACCTCGACGACGCACTGGCCCGCATCGCCAAATACACCAAGGAAGGCAAGGCAATTTCCATCGCGCTGCTGGGTAACGCAGCAGAAATCCTGCCGGAAATGGTTCGTCGTGGTGTGCGCCCGGACATGGTGACCGATCAGACCAGCGCCCACGACCCGCTCAACGGTTACCTGCCAGCCGGCTGGACCTGGGAAGAGTACCGCGCTCGTGCCAAGACCGAGCCGGCTGCCGTGGTCAAGGCCGCCAAGCAGTCGATGGTTGTGCACGTTAAAGCGATGCTGGCTTTCCAGAAAATGGGCATCCCAACCTTCGACTATGGCAACAACATCCGTCAGATGGCTCAGGAAGAAGGCGTGGAAAACGCATTCGACTTCCCGGGCTTTGTACCGGCCTACATCCGTCCGCTGTTCTGCCGTGGCATCGGTCCTTTCCGTTGGGCCGCACTGTCGGGCAACGCTGAAGACATCTACAAGACCGACGCCAAGGTCAAAGAGCTGATCCCGGACGACGCCCACCTGCACAACTGGCTGGACATGGCCCGCGAGCGCATCAGCTTCCAGGGTCTGCCGGCACGTATCTGCTGGGTTGGCCTGGGTCTGCGCGCCAAGCTGGGTCTGGCGTTCAACGAAATGGTGCGCAGCGGTGAGTTGTCCGCGCCAATCGTCATCGGTCGCGACCACCTGGACTCCGGTTCGGTCGCCAGCCCGAACCGCGAAACCGAATCGATGCAGGACGGTTCCGATGCCGTGTCCGACTGGCCACTGCTCAACGCTCTGCTCAACACCGCGAGCGGTGCGACCTGGGTTTCCCTGCACCACGGCGGCGGCGTCGGCATGGGCTTCTCCCAGCACTCGGGCATGGTGATTGTCTGCGACGGTACTGATGAAGCGGCCGAGCGTATCGCTCGCGTGCTGCACAACGACCCGGCCACTGGTGTTATGCGTCACGCCGATGCGGGTTACCAGATCGCGATCGACTGCGCCAAGGAACAAGGGCTGAACCTGCCGATGATCACCGGCAAGTAATGCTTGCCCTGTAGGAGCCGGCTTGCTGGCGATAGCATCAATGCGGTGCACCAGATACACCGCGCCGCATGGATCGCCAGCAAGCCGGCTCCTACAGGGGTTACACAACCCAGAATAACAATCCACAGAGGTTGAATCATGGCTGTCAGCAACGAACGTGCAGGCAACAAACCTTTGATCGAGAAACGCTCGATCGACTACATCCCTGAAGCGGAAAGACACGGTCGTCTGTTGAGTCAGTTCACTCTGTGGATGGGGGCCAACCTGCAAATCACTGCGATTGTCACCGGGGCCCTGGCCGTGGTGCTGGGCGGCGATGTGTTCTGGTCGTTGATCGGTCTGTTGATCGGCCAACTGCTTGGCGGTGGCGTGATGGCGCTGCATGCCGCGCAAGGGCCCAAGCTTGGCCTGCCGCAGATGATTTCCAGCCGGGTGCAGTTCGGCGTTTACGGCGCGGCCATCCCGATCGTGCTGGTGTGCCTGATGTACCTGGGCTTCACTGCAACGGGCACGGTGCTTTCCGGCCAGGCGCTGGGCCAGTTGTTTGGCGTGAGCGACACCGTCGGTATTCTCATTTTCGCCAGTGTCATCGTGCTGGTTACAGTGCTCGGTTATCGGGTGATCCATTGGATCGGCCGTGTTGCCAGTGTCATTGGCGTGATTGC
Organism: Pseudomonas sp. Irchel s3f7; assembly: GCF_900187615.1. GTDB lineage: Bacteria > Pseudomonadota > Gammaproteobacteria > Pseudomonadales > Pseudomonadaceae > Aquipseudomonas. The sequence goes on from NZ_FYDO01000013.1 coordinate 157,640, forward strand.
CTTTGTTTATCTGTTCAGCCGCCTGATGAGCCAGGTTGACGTTGGCGCCTTGTTGGAAATCCGCCACTTCAGCTGGAGCAGTTTCCTGCTCGCGGTGTCGCTCGCGGCGTCCTGGCAGATCGCCTTCGGCCCTTATGTGGCTGACTATTCCCGCTACCTGCCGAGCAAGACTTCCTCGGTGAAAACCTTTTTCGCCGCAGGCGCAGGTTCGGTCATTGGTGCACAGGTGGCGATGGTCCTCGGCGTGTTCGCGGCCGCTTCGGCCAACGGGCAATTCGCCGGTCACGAAGTGGCCTACATCGTGGGTCTGGGGGGGGCCGGTGCCACCGCTGCGCTGCTGTATTTCAGCATTGCGTTCGGCAAAGTCACCATCTCCACGCTGAACTCCTACGGCAGCTTCATGTGCATCGCGACCATCATCAGCGGTTTCCGGGGTGAGCTGAAGGTCACGCGCTTGCAGCGTCTGGTGTTCGTGCTGGTCATCGTCGGTGCGGCGACCCTGATGGCGTTGCTCGGCCAGCACTCGTTCCTCGGTGCATTCAAGTCCTTCATCCTGTTCTTGCTGGCGTTCTTCACGCCCTGGAGCGCGATCAACCTGGTGGATTACTACTGCATCACCCGCGAACGCTATGACGTACCGGCGCTGGCCGACCCGAATGGTCGCTACGGTCGCTGGAACATTCTCGGGATCAGCGTCTATGTTTTCGGTGTGTTGGTGCAGCTGCCGTTCATCTCCTCCAAGTTCTATACCGGTCCGTTGGTGGATGCCCTGGGGGGTGTGGATATTTCCTGGATCATCGGCCTGGTGCTGCCCGCCGCCCTGTATTACGTGTGCGCAAAAAAATGGCACGGCACAGTGCCTGATCATTTGATCCTGCCGGTCGAGCAGGGCGCGATCACCGAACAAAAGCTGAATGTGGGTCGCGCTGCGGCGCAGGCCTGACTGGACGTGGACAGGGCTGGATGCCTCTTGACTGCCGTAAGCCCATTCATGATTAGGAGCGTCAATACAATGAAATCGAACAAGACCCTGCTGACCACATTGCTTTCCATGGGCCTGCTGGCCAGCGCCGGCGCCACTCAGGCGGCGGGTTGGTGCGAGTCGGGCAAACCGGTGAAATTCGCCGGTTTGAACTGGGAAAGCGCCATGCTGCTGACCGACGTGATGCAAGTCGTGTTGGAGAAAGGCTACGACTGCAAGACTGACAGCCTGCCGGGCAACTCCATCACCATGGAAAACGCGTTGGGCAGCAACGATATTCAAGTGTTCGCCGAAGAGTGGGTCGGCCGCAGCGAGGTCTGGAACAAGGCCGAGAAAGCCGGCAAGGTCGTTGGCGTCGGCGCGCCGGTTGTTGGTGCGATCGAAGGCTGGTACGTGCCGCGCTACGTCATCGAAGGCGATGCCAAGCGCAAGCTGGAAGCCAAGGCCCCTGACCTGAAAAACATTGCCGACCTGGCCAAATACGCCGCGGTGTTCAAGGACGCCGAAGAGCCAGGCAAGGGCCGTTTCTACAACTGCCCGGCCGGCTGGACCTGTGAGCTCGACAACAGCGAAATGCTCAAAAGCTACGGTCTGGAAAGCAGCTACACCAACTTCCGCCCAGGCACCGGCCCGGCGCTGGATGCCGCGGTGCTGTCGAGCTACAAGCGTGGCGAACCGATCCTGTTCTACTACTGGTCGCCAACCCCGCTGATGGGCCAGATCGACGTGGTGAAACTCGAAGAAAAACCAGGCGTGAACAAGACCGTGGATATCAAGGTCGGCCTGTCCAAGACGTTCCACGACGAAGCCCCGGAGCTGGTGGCCGTGCTGGAAAAGGTCAACGTGCCAATCGACCTGCTGAACCAGAACCTGGCGCGCATGAGCAAAGAGCGAATCGAGTCGCCAAAACTGGCCAAGATCTTCCTTAAGGAACATCCTGAAGTCTGGCACCAGTGGGTGAGTGAAGACGCAGCCAAAAAGATCGACGCGGCCTTGTAGGTCGAGCTTCTCCGGCTGTCGGCAACGGCAGTCGGATGCTTGATCGCAACCCCTTGATTGAGAGTCTCTTATGTTTCCCGAAAGTTTTACCTTTTCCATCGCCGACTGGGTCAACGGTTGGGTCGACTCGCTGGTGACCAACTACGGCGACGTGTTCCGCAGCATTTCCGACACCCTGCTGTGGGCCATCGTCAATCTCGAAAGCCTGCTGCGTGCGGCGCCCTGGTGGCTGATGCTGGCCATCGTGGCCGGTGTGGCCTGGCACGCGACCCGTAAAATCGTGACCACCTCCGTGATCGTCGGTCTGCTGTTTTTGGTGGGTGCGGTCGGCCTCTGGGACAAGCTGATGCAGACCCTGGCGCTGATGATGGTCGCGACCGTCATCTCGGTGCTGATCGGCATTCCGCTGGGCATTCTCTCGGCGCGCAGCAACCGCCTGCGTTCTGTGCTGATGCCACTGCTGGACATCATGCAGACCATGCCGAGTTTCGTGTACCTGATCCCGGTGCTGATGCTGTTCGGCCTGGGCAAGGTCCCGGCGATTTTCGCCACGGTGATCTACGCCGCACCGCCGCTGATCCGTCTGACCGATCTGGGCATCCGCCAGGTCGACGGCGAAGTGATGGAAGCGATCAACGCCTTCGGCGCCAACCGCTGGCAGCAACTGTTCGGCGTGCAACTGCCGCTGGCCTTGCCCAGCATCATGGCGGGTATCAACCAGACCACCATGATGGCCCTGTCGATGGTGGTGATTGCCTCGATGATCGGTGCCCGTGGTTTGGGTGAAGACGTACTGGTGGGGATTCAGACCCTCAACGTCGGACGCGGCCTGGAGGCGGGTTTGGCGATTGTGATTCTGGCAGTGGTCATCGACCGCATTACACAGGCGTACGGTCGGCCACGGCATGAGGTGAGCAAATGAACAACGCATCCGTAAGCAAGATCGAAGTCAAAAACGTCTTCAAGATTTTCGGTAACCGCTCCAAGGATGCGCTGGGCATGATCGGCCAGGGCAAAACCAAAGAGCAGGTGCTGTCCGAGACGGGTTGCGTGGTCGGTGTGAATGACCTGTCGCTGAGCATCGGCAGCGGTGAGATCTTCGTGATCATGGGCCTGTCGGGTTCCGGCAAGTCGACCCTGGTGCGCCACTTCAATCGCCTGATCGACCCCACCAGCGGCGCGATCCTGGTGGACGGCGTGGACATCCTGCAATACGACATGGAAGCCCTGCGCGAATTTCGTCGGCGCAAGATCAGCATGGTGTTCCAGAGCTTCGGCCTGTTGCCGCACAAGACGGTGCTGGACAACGTGGCCTATGGCTTGAAAGTCCGTGGCGAAAGCAACGCCCTGTGCAGTGAACGTGCGCTGCACTGGATTAACACCGTGGGCCTCAAGGGCTACGAAAACAAATACCCGCATCAGCTCTCCGGCGGCATGCGTCAGCGTGTGGGCCTGGCCCGCGCCTTGGCGGCGGACACCGACATCATTCTGATGGACGAAGCCTTCAGCGCCCTTGATCCGCTGATCCGTGCCGAGATGCAGGACCAGTTGCTGGAACTGCAAAAGACCCTGCACAAGACCATCGTCTTCATCACCCACGACCTCGACGAGGCCGTGCGCATCGGCAACCGCATCGCGATCCTCAAGGACGGCCGCCTGATTCAGGTCGGCACGCCGAAAGAGATCCTGCATTCGCCGGCGGATGAATATGTCGACCGCTTTGTGCAGCGTCGGGCGGCGGTGGTTTAAGAAATTTGTGGTGGTTGTGCTGGCCCCCATCGCCAGCAAGCCGGCTCCTACAAGGTGTACACAATCCCTGTAGGAGCTGGCTTGCCAGCGATGGGGCCGGTGAAGCTGCATCAATAATCAGGTACGAGGTTAAAGATGTCCCAGGCTGAAAAAATCGTTATCACCCAAGCGCAGGTCACTTGGCAGGATGTGGTCGCCGTGGCCCGCCATGGCGCACAGCTTGAGCTGTCGGCGCCGGTCTGGGCACGCATCGACAACGCGCAAGCCATCGTCCAGCGCATCGTTACCAGCGGCGAACGCGCCTATGGCATCAACACCGGGCTGGGCGCGCTGTGCAACGTCTCGCTGCAGGACGAGCAACTCAGCCAATTGTCGCGCAACACGCTGCTCAGCCACGCCTGCGGCGTCGGTACACCGCTGACCAACGAACAGACCCGTTCGATCATGTGCGCCGCCGTCATCAACTACAGCCATGGCAAATCCGGCCTGCACCGCCAGGTCGTCGAAGCCCTGCTGGCGCTGCTCAACCGTGGCATCACCCCGCAAGTGCCGTCCCAGGGTTCCGTGGGCTACCTGACCCACATGGCTCACATCGGCATCGCGCTGCTGGGCGTCGGAAACGTCAGCTATCGCGGCCAGGTCGTTTCCGCGCAGCAAGCGCTGGCTGAAGAAGGCCTGCAACCGGTCAAGCTGGGTGCCAAGGATGGTTTGTGCCTGGTCAACGGCACGCCGTGCATGACCGGCCTGAGCTGCCTGGCGATTGGCGATGCCACGCGCCTGCTGGAATGGGCCGACGTGGTCGGCGCCATGAGCTTTGAAGCTCAGCGCGGACAAATCGATGCATTTGACGCCGAGATCATCGCGCTCAAGCCGCACCCGGGCATGCAACAGGTCGGGATCAATCTGCGGGCACTGCTCGACGGCAGTGAAGTGATCGCCCAGAGCAAGGGCATTCGCACGCAAGACGCCCTGAGCATTCGCTCGATCCCGCAGGTGCACGGCGCCGCGCGCGATCAACTGGCGCACGCGACCAAGCAGATCGAAACCGAGCTCAACAGCGCCACCGATAACCCATTGGTGCTGGGCACCGCGGACAACTACCGCGTCGTTTCCCAGGCCAACCCCCACGGTCAGTCCGTGGCAATGGCAGCGGATTTGCTGGCCATCGCGATGGCAGAAATCGGCTCCATCGCCGAACGTCGCCTGGACCGCTTGATCAACCCGCATGTCAGCGGTCTGCCGGCGTTTCTGGTGGCCAACCCGGGTGTGAATTCCGGGATGATGATCGTGCAATACGTCGCCGCCTCGCTGTGCGCGGAAAACCGCCAGTTGGCGCAACCGGCAGTGTTGGATAACTACGTGACGTCGGGTCTGCAAGAAGACCACCTGAGCCTGGGCACCAACGCCGCACTGAAACTGCACCGCGCCTTGGAAAACTGCACGCAGATCCTCGCCATCGAGTATCTGCTGGCGGCCCAGGCGTTTGAATTCCTGAAAGAGCAGCGCTTCGGCGCGGGTACCGATGCGGCCTGGCGTCTGCTGCGTGAGCGCGTTCCGGCTTACGATCAGGATCGTTGGCTGGCGCCGGACATTGCCGCTGCGGCCAGTGTTCTGAAAGACCCTGCTTTGTTGCAAAAAGCTTTACCGAACTTGAACTGATTTCCATACAAAACCAGCGTGCCAAGGCGCCAGCCCCCTCAAAAAGGCGGAAGCGACGGACAACGGACATCTCCGGAGCGTCTGGTAGTTGATAAAAAACTCTCAAAAGGAGCACAAAAATGACTGCGCTAAACCTGATTCCCGGCCAACTGACCCTCGCTCAACTGCGTGACGTGTATCAGCAACCGGTGAAACTGACCCTCGACAACAGCGCCTCGGCCCAGATCGAAGCCAGCGTGGCCTGCGTGGAACAAATCCTCGCCGAGAACCGCACCGCTTACGGCATCAACACCGGTTTCGGCCTGCTGGCGTCGACCCGCATCGCCAGCGAAGACCTGGAAAACCTGCAGCGCTCGTTGGTGCTGTCCCATGCGGCCGGTGTCGGCCAGCCGATCAGCGACGAGCTGGTACGACTGATCATGGTGCTCAAGGTCAACAGCCTGTGCCGTGGTTTCTCCGGCATTCGCCGCGTGGTGATCGATGCGCTGATCGCCCTGATCAACGCTGAGGTTTATCCGCACATTCCCCTGAAAGGTTCGGTGGGTGCCTCCGGTGACTTGGCTCCATTGGCCCACATGTCGCTGGTGCTGCTGGGCGAAGGCAAGGCGCGCTACAGGGGCGAGTGGATGGAAGCGGTCGAAGCGCTGAAAGTCGCCGGCCTGACTCCGCTGACCCTGGCCGCCAAAGAAGGCCTGGCGCTGCTCAACGGCACGCAGGTGTCGACCGCGTTTGCCCTGCGTGGCCTGTTCGAAGGCGAAGACCTGTTTGCCGGTGCTCTGGCCCTCGGCGGTCTGACCGTTGAAGCGGTACTCGGCTCGCGCTCGCCGTTCGACGCACGCATCCACGCGGCCCGTGGCCAGAAAGGCCAGATCGACGCCGCCGCTGCTTACCGCGATCTGCTGGGCGAGCGCAGTGAAGTGTCCGATTCCCACGAGAACTGCGAGAAGGTTCAGGACCCGTATTCCCTGCGCTGCCAGCCACAAGTCATGGGCGCCTGCCTGACCCAGTTCCGTCAGGCTGCCGAAGTGCTGGCCGTCGAAGCCAACGCTGTATCGGACAACCCGTTGGTATTCGCTGCTGAAGGCGACGTGATTTCCGGTGGTAACTTCCACGCCGAACCCGTGGCCATGGCGGCTGACAACATGGCGCTGGCCATCGCGGAAATCGGTTCTCTGAGCGAGCGTCGCATCTCGCTGATGATGGACAAGCACATGTCGCAACTGCCGCCGTTCCTGGTGGCCAATGGCGGCGTGAACTCCGGTTTCATGATTGCCCAGGTGACGGCGGCGGCACTGGCCAGCGAGAACAAGGCGCTGGCCCATCCGCATTCGGTGGACAGCCTGCCGACGTCCGCCAACCAGGAAGACCACGTGTCGATGGCCCCTGCTGCCGGTAAGCGTCTGTGGGAAATGGCCGAGAACACCCGTGGAATTCTGGCTGTTGAATGGCTGGCAGCGGCGCAGGGCCTGGACCTGCGCAATGGCCTGAAGACCTCGACCAAACTGGAAAAGGCTCGCGCCATTTTGCGTAAAGAAGTGCCGTTTTATGAGAAGGACCGCTTCTTTGCGCCGGACATCAATGCGGCGATTGAACTGCTGGCTTCGCGGTGCCTGACTGAGCTGGTTCCAACCAAGCTTTTGCCTAGCCTGTGATGCCCCCATCGCTGGCAAGCCGGCTCCTACAGGACCCTGTAGGAGCCGGCTTGCTGGCGATTCGATTTTGAATACTGTGGAGACTAAGGGATGAAAACCCTCTGGCAACACTGCCACGTCGCAACCATGGCCCAAGGCGTCTACTCGATCATCGAGGACGCGGCCATCGTGACGTCCGGTGCGCTCATCGAGTGGATCGGCCCTCGCGCTGAACTGCCGGCGGGCGAGTACCCGGCGGTCAACGATTTGAACGGGGCCTGGGTCACACCGGGTCTGATCGACTGCCACACCCACACGGTGTTCGGCGGTAACCGCAGCGGTGAATTCGAGCAGCGCCTGCAAGGCGTCAGCTACGCGGAAATCGCCGCCAGCGGCGGCGGCATCGCCAGCACCGTGCGCGCCACCCGTGCCGCCAGCGAAGACGAATTGTTCGCCAGCGCCAGCAAGCGTCTGAAAAGCCTGATGCGCGACGGCGTCACCAGCATCGAGATCAAATCCGGCTACGGCCTGGACCTGGCCAACGAACGCAAAATGCTACGCGTGGCCCGTCGTCTCGGCGCCGAACTGCCGGTCAGTGTGCGCAGCACCTGCCTGGCGGCTCATGCTTTGCCGCCGGAATATGCCGATCGCGCCGACGATTACATCGATCACATCTGCGCTGAAATGCTCCCGGCCCTGGCCGCCGAAGGGTTGGTGGACGCCGTGGACGCATTCTGCGAATACCTGGCGTTTTCCCCGGCTCAGGTTGAGCGCGTATTTATAACTGCTCAGGAACTTGGCTTGCCGGTGAAGCTGCACGCCGAACAGTTGTCCTCGCTGCACGGCTCTAGTCTGGCGGCGCGTTACCACGCGTTGTCCGCCGATCACCTGGAATTCATGACCGAAGACGACGCCATCGCCATGGCCGAGTCCGGCACCGTCGCCGTGCTATTGCCCGGTGCTTTTTACTTCCTTCGCGAAACCCAATTGCCGCCGATGGAAGCCCTGCGCAAGCACAGTGTGAAAATCGCCATCGCCAGTGATCTCAACCCCGGCACCTCGCCGGCGCTGTCGTTGCGCCTGATGCTGAACATGGCTTGCACCTGCTTTCGCATGACTCCGGAAGAAGTCCTGGCTGGCGCGACGATTCATGCCGCCACTGCATTGGGCATGGCCGACACCCACGGTTCGCTGGAGGCCGGCAAGGTCGCGGATTTCGTCGCCTGGCAAATCGATCGTCCGGCCGACCTGTGTTACTGGCTCGGCGGCGACCTGGAAAAACGCGTCGTGCGCCACGGCGTCGAATCAAGTTTGTAGGAGATCTGTTGTGGATAAGGTTCTGAACTTCAAACAAGGCCGTGTGCCACTGCTGATCAGCATGCCCCACGCCGGTGTGCGTCTGACCCCGGCCGTCGAAGCCGGATTGATCCCCCAGGCGAAAAGCCTGCCGGACACCGACTGGCACATCCCGCAGCTGTACGATTTCGCCGCTGAACTGGGTGCCAGCACCCTGGCTGCCGAGTATTCGCGGTTCGTCATCGACCTGAACCGTCCATCCGACGACAAGCCTTTGTATGTCGGCGCAACCACCGGCCTGTACCCGGCCACGTTGTTCGATGGCGTGCCTTTGTTCCGCGAAGGGCTGGAGCCTTCCAAAGAAGAACGCGCGACGTACCTTGAGCAGATCTGGACGCCGTACCACAGCACCTTGCAAAACGAGCTGGCGCGTCTGAAGGCTGAGTTTGGCTACGCGCTGCTGTTCGATGCGCATTCGATCCGCTCGCTGATCCCGCACCTGTTTGACGGCAAGCTGCCGGATTTCAACCTCGGCACCTTCAACGGCGCCAGTTGCGATCCGCAGTTGGCGACGCAACTGGAAGCCATCTGTGCGCGTCACGACAATTACACCCACGTGCTGAACGGACGCTTCAAGGGCGGCCACATCACCCGCCATTACGGCAACCCGGCCGAGAACATTCACGCCGTGCAACTGGAGCTGGGGCAGTGCACGTATATGGAAGAGTTCGAGCCGTTCCGCTACCGCCCGGACCTGGCGGAGCCGACGCGAGTGGTGTTGAAGGAATTGCTTCAAGGGTTGTTGGCGTGGGGCGAAAAGCACTACAGCGCTTAAACACGAAACGCTGGCAAGTGGGCTTTTGTGGCGAGGGAGCTTGCTCCCGTCCGGCGGCGAAGCCGTCGTAAACCCGGACAGTCAGGTGTATCTGACAAAACTCGGTTGAAGGGTTTTGGGGCTGCTACGCAGCCCAGCGGGAGCACGCTCCCTCGCCACAGGTTTGATTGCGAACTCTTGCCAGGCTGGGCATGCTCATTGACGTAAATCGGGTTTATGATGCCCCACGGCAGAATAATAGAAGTCCCCCCAGGGATGACCTCGACCCCTTACGGAGTGCGCAATGCAGACTTTGTACCCGCAGATCAAACCCTACGCCCGGCACGATCTGGCTGTCGATGCGACCCACACCCTGTACGTTGACGAAAGCGGTTCACCGCAAGGTTTGCCGGTGGTATTCATCCACGGCGGCCCTGGCGCGGGGTGTGATGCCCAGAGTCGTTGCTTCTTCGATCCCAACCTGTACCGCATTGTCACCTTCGACCAGCGCGGTTGTGGTCGCTCCACTCCCCACGCCAGCCTGGAAAACAACACCACCTGGGATCTGGTCGCCGACCTTGAGCGGATTCGCCAGCACCTGGGCATCGAAAAATGGGTGCTGTTCGGTGGCTCATGGGGTTCGACCCTGGCGCTGGCCTATGCACAAACCCACCCGGAACGTGTACATGGCTTGATCCTGCGCGGGATCTTTCTTTGCCGTCCGCAGGAAATCGAGTGGTTCTACCAGGCAGGCGCCAGTCGCCTGTTCCCCGATTACTGGCAGGACTACATCGCGCCCATTCCGCTGGACGAGCGCGACGACCTGCTCACCGCTTTCCACAAGCGCCTGGTCGGCAACGATCAGATCGCCCAGATGCATGCGGCCAAGGCCTGGTCGACCTGGGAGGGTCGCACCGCAACCCTGCGTCCAAACCCGCTGGTGGTCGATCGGTTCTCCGAGCCGCAGCGTGCGTTATCCATTGCGCGCATCGAATGTCACTACTTCACGAACAATGCCTTCCTCGAACCGAACCAGCTGATTCGCGACATGGGCAAGATTGCCCATCTGCCGGGCGTGATCGTGCATGGTCGCTATGACGTGATCTGCCCGCTGGATAATGCCTGGGAATTGCACCAGGCCTGGCCAAACAGTGAACTGCAAGTAATTCGCGATGCCGGCCACGCCGCTTCCGAACCGGGCATTACTGACGCACTGGTACGGGCCGCCAAGCAGATGGCCCACCGTTTGCTGGACCTGGCGCCCGAAGAAGCATGAAAGGCTTGCTGCAACGCGTGCGTGGCGCGCGAGTCGAGGTAGCGGGCGAGGTGGTCGGTGCGGTTGACCAGGGTTTGTTGGTGTTGGTGGCTGTAGAGCCCGAGGACACCCGGGCCAGCGCCGACAAACTTCTCAATAAACTGCTTAACTATCGGGTGTTCAGCGATACCGAGGGCAAGATGAACCTGTCCCTGGCGGATGTGGGTGGCGGGTTGCTGCTGGTCTCGCAGTTCACCCTGGCTGCCGATACCAAGAGCGGGTTGCGCCCGAGTTTCTCGACCGCGGCCCCTCCGGCGCTGGGAGAGGAGCTTTTCGACTATCTATTAGCCAAAGCGAAACAAGTGCATGGCACTGTGGCATCGGGTAGATTCGGCGCGGATATGCAGGTGCACCTGGTCAATGATGGCCCGGTAACCTTCCTGTTACAGACCTGAAAGCACTTGAAACAAGTTTTTAAGCTCATTTCGGCTGCAAACAGGGGTTTTTCGCGATAAATACTTTGTTACCCCTGATGCGTTGTAACGCGGCCTACTAGATAATCGCGCGCTACGGGGATCGGCGTTCGTTGGTCCATTTTGACTTAGGTAGAGACTTGTCTGGATCCGATTGGGGAATCATTTTGCCCCAGCGGAGTCGGAACAATGCTCGCCAACTTGGCAAGAGTGGTTTGTAGGGTCGGTTTTTTCACACCGCATTCCTCACAAACCCTTCAACTGGCCGTTGGTTTTTTGATCTGTTTTCGGCGAGGGTTGCTCGTGATTGTTAGTCCCTGTAATGCACCAAAATTGTCTGCCAAACGGTTACGTAACGCACTGGTAGCGGGCTCTGCACTGCTCTGCCTGTTCAGCGCCGGCCAGCTTTGGGCATTCAATCTGGATGATGTATCGGTCAAGGCAAAAGAGCTGGCCGGGCAGAAGTACGAAGCGCCGCGCAGTAACCTGCCGAACGAATTCCGTGAAATGAAATTCGCGGACTATCAGAAAATCCGGTTTCTGACCGAAAAAGCCGAGTGGGCTGATCAGAAGACGCCGTTCAAGCTGTCCTTCTATCATCAGGGCATGCATTTCGATACGCCGGTGAAAATCAACGAAATCACCGCGAACACCGTCGAAGAGATCAAGTACGACCCAAGTCGTTTCGACTTCGGCGACCTGAACTTCGACCCGAAGGCCACTGAGCAATTGGGTTATGCCGGTTTCCGTGTGCTGTACCCGATCAACAAGGCCGACAAGCAAGACGAAATCATGACCATGCTCGGCGCGAGCTACTTCCGCGTCGTCGGCAAGGGTCACGTCTATGGTCTGTCCGCCCGCGGCATGGCGCTCGATACCGCATTGCCATCCGGCGAAGAATTTCCGCGTTTTCGCGAGTTCTGGATTCAACAGCCAAAACCGGGCGACAAGCACCTGGTGATCTTTGCGCTGCTGGATTCGCCACGTGCCACCGGTGCCTATCGCCTGACCTTGCGTCCGGGCAGCGACACCATTGTCGACGTCAAGGCGCAGATGTTCCTGCGTGACAAGGTCGGCAAACTGGGTATCGCGCCGTTGACCAGCATGTACCTGTTCGGCGCCAACCAGCCGTCGAAAGTGCTGAACTACCGTCGTGAACTGCATGACTCCAGCGGCCTGGCGATCCATGCCGGCAATGGCGAGTGGATCTGGCGTCCGCTGAACAACCCGAAACACCTGGCTGTCAGCAACTTCTCGGTCGAGAACCCGCGTGGTTTCGGTCTGCTGCAACGTGGTCGCGACTTCAGCCATTACGAAGATCTCGACGACCGCTACGACAAGCGCCCAAGCGCCTGGATCGAGCCGAAGGGCGACTGGGGCAAGGGCACCGTCGATCTGGTCGAAATTCCGACCGCCGATGAAACCAACGACAATATCGTAGCCTTCTGGAACCCGGAAAAGTTGCCGGAACCTGGCCAGCCACTCGATGTTGCTTATCGTATGCACTGGACCATGGACGAAGCGTCGATCCACGCCCCGGACAGCGCCTGGGTCAAACAAACCCTGCGTTCCACCGGTGACGTTAAACAGTCCAACCTGATTCGTCAGCCGGACGGCAGCGTGGCTTACCTTGTGGATTTCGAAGGTCCGTCCCTGGCCGCTTTGCCTGCCGATGCGGACGTTCGCAGCCAGGTCAGCGTTGGTGACAACGCCGAACTGGTCGAGAACAGCGTGCGCTACAACCCTGAAACCAAGGGCTGGCGCCTGACGCTGCGCATGAAGGTCAAGGATCCGAGCAAGGCCACCGAAATGCGTGCCGCGCTGGTACAGAACATCGTGCCTGCGGACTTGGCCAAGACCTCGATTCCGGCGTCGAACTCGTCGGTTGCCAAGGCCGACAAGGTTGCTGCCAAGCAACAAGAGAAAGCAGACAAGGACGCCAAGGCAGCGGAGGCCAAGCAGGCCGACGTCAAGCCGGTTGCAGATGCCAAGGACAAGGCCAAAAACAAAGACGCCCAGCAGCCTGTCGCTGCCGGCGCGGCCCCAGCCACACCGGAATCGGCGCCGACTGAAGAAGTCCTGACCGAGACCTGGAGCTACCAGTTGCCTGCCGATGAGTAATTCTCAAGTACAGCCAGAAACTCTTGCCGAGTATCTGGCGCATCTGCCGATGACCGACCAGCAACGCGCGGAGCTCGCGGGTTGCCGGTCCTTCAGCGAGCTGCATGAACGCCTGTCGTCATCCACGTTCGACGCTCCGACCGAGGCCGCCCAGGCTTCGGTGGGCAAGCGCCTGACCCTGAGCACTGCCGAAGAGTTGCAGGATGCGGAAATGCTGGCGCTCGACGCCAATGGTCGGGTCTGTCTCAAGGCGACCCCGCCAATCCGCCGGACCAAGGTTGTGCCGGAGCCGTGGCGCACCAACATTCTGGTGCGTGGCTGGCGTCGGATGACCGGTCGTACCAACCCGCCACAGCCGCCGAAGGACGAACGCGTCCTGCCGGCCGCGCGCTGGCGCACCGTGGGTTCGATCCGTCGCTACATTCTGTTGGTGCTGATGCTCGGCCAGACTATCGTCGCCGGTTGGTACATGAAAGGCATCATGCCGTACCAGGGCTGGTCGTTCGTCGACCTGAACGAAGTGCTGCACCAACCGCTGCTGCAAACCGCCACGCAAGTGCTGCCGTATGCCTTGCAGACCAGCATCCTGATTCTGTTCGGGATTTTGTTCTGCTGGGTGTCGGCCGGTTTCTGGACTGCGCTGATGGGCTTCCTCGAGTTGCTCACGGGGCACGATAAATACCGTATCTCTGGTAAAAGCGCCGGTAACGAGCCAATTCCGAAAGATGCGCGCACCGCACTGGTGATGCCGATCTGCAACGAAGACGTGCCTCGTGTGTTCGCGGGTCTGCGCGCGACGTTCGAGTCGGTTGCAGCGACCGGTGATCTGGATCGCTTCGACTTCTTTGTGCTCAGCGACAGTAACGACGCCGACATTTGCGTTGCCGAGCAGCAGGCCTGGCTGGACGTCTGCCGTGAGGCTGGGGGCTTCGGCAAGATCTTCTATCGCCGCCGTCGCCGTCGCGTTAAGCGTAAAAGCGGCAACCTCGACGACTTCTGCCGTCGCTGGGGTGGTGACTATAAGTACATGGTCGTCCTCGACGCCGATTCGGTAATGAGCGGCGATTGCCTGACCAGTCTGGTGCGTTTGATGGAAGCCACGCCGGACGCCGGGATCATCCAGACCGCGCCGCGTGCGTCGGGCATGGACACCCTGTATGCGCGCATGCAGCAGTTCGCGACCCGCGTGTACGGTCCGCTGTTCACCGCGGGCCTGCACTTCTGGCAGCTGGGCGAATCGCACTACTGGGGTCACAACGCGATCATCCGCATGAAGCCGTTTATCGAGCACTGCGCCCTGGCGCCGTTGCCGGGTAAAGGCGCGTTTGCCGGTGCGATCCTGTCCCACGACTTCGTTGAAGCCGCGTTGATGCGTCGTGCCGGTTGGGGCGTGTGGATTGCCTACGACTTGCCGGGCAGCTACGAAGAACTGCCGCCGAACCTGCTGGACGAACTCAAGCGTGACCGTCGCTGGTGCCACGGCAACCTGATGAACTTCCGCCTGTTCCTGGTCAAGGGCATGCACCCGGTGCACCGTGCGGTGTTCCTGACCGGCGTGATGTCTTACCTGTCGGCGCCGTTGTGGTTCTTCTTCCTTGTGTTGTCGACGGCGCTGCTGGCGGTCAACACGTTGATGGAGCCGCAGTACTTCCTTGAACCGCGCCAGCTCTATCCGCTGTGGCCACAATGGCACCCGGACAAGGCGATTGCACTGTTCTCGACCACCATCGTGCTGCTGTTCCTGCCGAAGCTGTTGAGCATCATCCTGATCTGGGCCAAGGGCGCGAAAGAGTTCGGCGGCAAGTTCAAGGTGACCCTGTCGATGCTGCTGGAGATGTTGTTCTCCATGCTGCTGGCGCCGGTGCGGATGATTTTCCACACCCGTTTCGTCCTCGCCGCGTTCCTCGGCTGGGCCGCGACCTGGAACTCGCCGCAACGTGACGACGACTCCACGCCATGGAGCGAGGCGGTCAAGCGACACGGTCCGCAAACGCTGCTGGGCTTCTTCTGGGCACTGTTGGTGATCTGGCTGAACCCGAGCTTCCTGTGGTGGCTGGTGCCGATTGTCGGTTCGTTGATGCTGTCGATCCCGGTGTCGGTGATCTCCAGCCGTGTTGGCCTGGGCCTGAAGTCCCGTGACGAGAGCCTGTTCCTGATTCCTGAGGAATACAATCCGCCACAGGCGCTGCTGGCCACCGACCAGTACACCCACGAGAACCGCTGGCACGCACTGAACGACGGCTTCGTCCGTTCGGTGGTCGATCCACAGCAGAACGCCCTGGCGTGTTCGCTGGCGACGTCCCGTCACGGTCAGGCCGAGCCGATCGAATGGCTGCGGATCGAACGGGTTCGTCACGCCATGAAAGTCGGCCCTGAAGGGCTGACCAACAATGAGCGTGTGCAACTGCTGAGCGATCCGGTGGCATTGGCCCGCCTGCATGAGCAGGTCTGGAGCGAAGGTCACCCAGAGTGGCTCAACGCCTGGCGCAAGTCGGTCAAGGCCGACCCTCACGCGCCACTGCTACCGCTCAAGCCAATGAGCGAACAGCCTCAGATGGCGTAATGAAAAAACCCGCGAAAGCGGGTTTTTTTTGGCTTGAAGTTTGTTCTTGAGCTTGCACCAGATTCTGTAACGGTAGCGTCGGGTCGATCGCTTTCGCGGGCAAGTCGGATCGCCGCACCGCCGCTCCCACAGGGTCCGGTGGTGTTACGCAAACCGCATGAGCGCCGGAAACTTAGTGGGAGCAACTGTCTTAACCATGTCATTTGTCGCCTGACACGCCACCATCGCTGGCAAGCCAGCTTGTATGTTTAGACTTGAAGGGGTGGGTGGGACTAAAGCCTCGCTTCTGACTCTGACCAGTACAGACCGTGGGAGACATCGTCCCACCCCTTCACCTAATGCGCCGATAAGGAATGCATCGGCTC
>NZ_FYDO01000031.1 GCF_900187615.1 Pseudomonas sp. Irchel s3f7
GAGCCGATGCATTCCTTATCGGCGCATTAGGTGAAGGGGTGGGACGATGTCTCCCACGGTCTGTACTGGTCAGAGTCAGAAGCGAGGCTTTAGTCCCACCCACCCCTTCAAGTCTAAACATACAAGCGGGCTTGCCCGCGATGGCGGTCTAACAGGCAACATAAATGTTGAATGTTATGGCCTCATCGCGGGCAAGCCCGCTCCCACAGGGTTTTATGGTGTTTGATTAATTACAACAACTCAAAACTCTGCTGCGTCACGTCCTCGGAGTTCAGGCCGATCTGCACGTTGAACTTGCCCGGTTCCGCTGCGTACTTGAGCTGGGTGTTGTAGAACTTCAGGTCGTCCTCGGTGATGGTGAAGTGCACGACTTTCTGTTCGCCGGCCTTGATCATCACTTTCTGGAAGTTCTTCAGTTCCTTGATCGGACGAATCATCGAACCGGTCTCGTCCTGGATGTACAGCTGGACCACGGTTTCACCGTCACGCTTGCCGGTGTTCTTCACTTTTACGCTGGCGTCGAGCTTGCCGGTCTTGTTCAGCGTGGTCGATGACAGCGCCATGTCGCTCAGGTTGAACTCGGTGTAACTCAGGCCGTAACCGAACGGGTACAGGGGACCGGTGGTGTCATCGAAGTACTGCGAGGTGTAGTTGCCCGGTTTGCCCGGGGTGAACGGCCGGCCGATGGTCAGGTGGTTGTAGTAGGTCGGAATCTGCCCAACCGAGCGCGGGATGGTGATCGGCAGTTTGCCCGACGGGTTGTAGTCGCCGAACAGCACGTCGGCGATGGCGTTGCCACCCTCGGTGCCGCTGAACCAGGTTTCGAGGATCGCGTCAGCCTGTTCCTTCTCTTCGAGAATCGACAGCGGACGGCCGTTCATCAACACCAGCACCAGCGGTTTGCCGGTGGCTTTCAGGGCTCGGATCAGCTCGCGCTGGTTTTCCGGGATGTTCAGGTCGGTGCGGCTCGACGATTCGTGGGACATGCCACGGGACTCGCCCACGGCAGCGACGACCACGTCAGCTTCCTTGGCTGCTTTCACCGCTTCGTCGATCAGCACGTTCGCCGGGCGTGGGTCATCCACCACTTCCGGGGCGTCGAAGTTGAGGAAGTTCAGGTAACCGAGGATTTTCGGGTCGCTGGTGATGTTGGCACCGCGAGCGTAGATCAGCGTCGATTTATCGCCCAGCGCGCTGCTCATGCCATCGAACAGGGTCACCGATTGCGCAGGGCGACCGGCAGCGGCCCAGCTGCCCATCATGTCGATCGGGGCCTTGGCCAGCGGACCGACCAAGGCGATTTTCGCGGTTTTCTTCAGTGGCAGGGTTTCGTTCTGGTTTTTCAGCAACACCAGGCTGCGGCGCGCCACATCGCGGGCCTCGGCGCGGTGCAGGCGGCTGTCGGCGTAGGTGTCGACCGGATCATCCTCAGCCTTGCCGATACGCAGGTACGGGTCCTTGAACAGGCCCATGTCGTACTTGGCATCCAGCACTGCGCGAACGGCGTTGTCGATGTCGCTTTGCTGGATCTCGCCGGCCTTCAACAGCCCCGGCAGTTCTTTGCCGTACAGGGTGTCGTTCATGCTCATGTGGATACCGGCCTTGATCGCCAGCTTCGCGGCTTCACGGCCGTCACGAGCGACGCCGTGCTTGATCAGCTCGAAAATCGCCCCGTGGTCGCTGACCGCCAGGCCCTTGAAGCCCCATTCCTTGCGCAACAGGTCGTTCATCAGCCAGGTATTGGCGGTGGCAGGCACGCCGTTGATCGAGTTCAGCGCAACCATCACCCCGCCAGCACCGGCGTCAATCGCGGCGCGGTACGGCGGCAGGTAATCCTGGTACATCTTGACCGGGCTCATGTCGACCACGTTGTAGTCGCGGCCACCCTCGACCGCGCCGTACAGGGCGAAGTGCTTGACGCTGGCCATGATGCTGTCGGCCGTGTTGGCGCCCGCCCCCTGGAACGCCTTGACCATCACCCCGGCAATGCGCGACACCAGATAGGTGTCCTCGCCAAAGCCTTCGGACGTGCGGCCCCAGCGCGGATCGCGGGAAATATCGACCATCGGCGCGAAGGTGAGGTCGAGGCTGTCAGCCGCGGCTTCCTTGGCGGCTATACGCCCGGACAGGCCGATGGCGTCCATGTCCCAGCTCGAGGCCAGGGCCAGCGGGATCGGGAAAATGGTGCGGTGACCGTGGATCACGTCGTAGGCGAAGAACATCGGGATCTTCAGGCGGCTGCGCATGGCAGCATCCTGCATCGGACGGTTTTCCGGGCGGGTGATCGAGTTGAACGTGCCGCCGATGTTGCCGGCCGCGATTTCCTTGCGGATCATTTCGCGGGGCATTTCCGGGCCGATGCTGATCAGGCGCAGTTGGCCGATTTTCTCATCGAGGGTCATTTGCTTCATCAGGTTGCTGACGAAGGCGTCCTTGTTCTCCAGGGGGGCGGGCGTCGTGGCGGCCAATACGTTATGACTGGCCAGGCCGACGAACAGGCCCAGCAAACACAGCTTCTTCATGAATAGTTTTCTCAAGGGCCCAAACGGCGATGTACACGCCGGCCAGCCAAAATTTAGGGAACGACTATTGTTGTTCGGGTGCTGACTTAAAAAGCGCCAGCCGAAGTCCGCACGCGCTTTCACGCGGGGCCTCTTTTTAGCCCATCGGCCCGTGGCAATCCAGAGGCGCGGGCGATTATGCCCCAACAGCCGGCCGAGAAGGTTTCACGGTCGGTTTTTTCATGAAATGTACAAGGGAGCATCATCCTGATGAATGTCAGTCCAACCCATCGTTCACGCTTGCAAGTCGCCATGTTGCTGATGCTGACGTCGTTACTGAGCGCTTGCGGCATCAACAACATCCCGACCCTCGACGAGCAGGCCAAGGCCGCGTGGGGGCAGGTGCAAAACCAGTATCAGCGCCGCGCCGACCTGATTCCCAACCTGGTGGAAACCGTCAAGGGCTACGCGGCCCACGAGAAGGAAACCCTGACCGCCGTCATCGAAGCGCGGGCCAAGGCCACGTCGATCCAGGTGGATGCATCGACCCTGGACAACCCGGAAAAGCTCAAACAGTACCAGCAAGCCCAGGATCAGCTCAGTGGTGCCTTGAGCCGACTGATGGTGGTGTCCGAGCGTTATCCGGACCTGAAGGCCAACCAGAATTTCCTTGCCCTGCAATCGCAGCTAGAGGGTACCGAAAACCGGATCAGCGTAGCCCGGCGCGACTTCATTCTTGCGGTGCAGAAGTACAACACCGAGATCCGTACCTTCCCCGGTCGCCTGTGGCATACGGTGATGTACAGCGACCTGCCGGTTCGCGAAACCTTCGAAGCCACGCCGGGCGCGGAAAAGCCCCCTGAGGTCAAATTCTGAATCAATCCCGTAGAGAGCGGTGTATGTATGGATGAGGTTGCCAATGCGCGTTTTGAAAGTGGGTCTGATGCTGTTGTTGTGGGGGGTGGCCGTCACGGCTCGTGCCGAGCTGGTTTTCCCGGCGCTGACCGGGCGAGTGGTGGACAACGCCCAAATGATCGAGCCGTCGGTGCGCCAGCAACTGACCCAGCAACTTCAGGCCCATGAAACCGCCACTGGCGAGCAGCTGGTGGTGGTCACCCTGCCGGATTTGCAGGGCACCGACATTGCCGATTTCGGTTATCAGTTGGGGCGTCACTGGGGTATCGGGCAGAAGGACAAGAACAACGGTGCCTTGCTGATTGTCGCCCGGGACGAGCGAAAACTGCGTATCGAAGTCGGTTATGGCCTGGAGGATCGCCTCACCGACGCCCAGAGTTCGGTGATCATCAATCAGGTCATCACGCCGGCATTCAAGACCGGGAACTTCAACAAAGGCATCAGCGATGGCGTCGCGGCAATGCTGGTGGTGCTAGGCGGAAATCCCTTGGACGAACCGTCGACCGCCTATGAATCCCGAGGCGATCCGGGGGACGATTTCGTCTCGCGCCATCCGGGGGTTTTCGTGTTTGTGCTGCTGTTGTTCATCCTGATTTTTTTTGTCGGCCAAATGCTCGGTATTCTTCCGGCCGGCCGTGGCGGCTCCGGAGGTTCCGGTGGCGGCTTTGGTGGTGGTGGTTTTGGCGGCGGCGGTGGAGGCGGGGGGTTCAGCGGCGGTGGGGGCAGTTTCGGCGGGGGCGGTTCGTCCGGCGGCTGGTGACAATAATAATGAGCAGGCATTTCACGACATGGCATTACTGACTGAACACGAACAACGCAAAGTCGCCGAGGCGATTGCCCGGGTCGAACGCGATACCGATGCGGAACTGGTGACGGTGCTCGCGGCCCGCGCCGATGATTACGCCTACATTCCGCTGCTGTGGGCCAGCCTGCTGGCGTTGCTGGCGCCGGGTATCGTGCATTACCTCACGGGTTGGCTGACCATGCACAGCCTGCTGCTGGTGCAGTGGATCACCTTCATCGTGTTGTGCCTGGTGTTTCGCTTGCCGAAAGTCACCACGCACCTGATCCCGAGGTCGGTGCGTCATTGGCGCGCCTCAAACCTGGCCCGTCGGCAGTTTCTGGAGCAGAACCTGCACCACACGCAAGGCAGCACCGGCATGCTGATTTTTGTCTCAGAGGCCGAGCGCTACGTGGAAATTCTCGTGGATGAGGGCATCTCCAGTCGTCTGGACAACAAGCATTGGGATGCGATCGTCGCCACGTTTACTCAGCAGGTGAAGGCAGGGCAGACCCTGCAAGGGTTTGTCAGCTGCATCGAAGCCTGTGGCAAGCTGCTCAAAGTACATGTGCCGGTGACCCATGCGCGCAATGAATTGCCGAACCGTTTAGTGGTGCTCGGCTAAGTCTGATCACGGCGTTGTGTAGCGCTCGCCGCTACAAGTCCCGTCAATTGTCCCGACTCAGCCTTCTCGTCAATATTTCTCTCTACCAGCGGATGCCCAGCGAAGGGCACTCCAGCGTAGAGGGATTCTTATGCCAACCCAACAATCAATTGACTCTCTTGTACGGATCGCTCCCCGCGGAGAGAAAAGTGCGTCGTCGGTGAAACTGACGGCGAAAGAAACACAAATCCTGATGTGGTGTTACAAGGGCAAAACTTCCTGGGAAATTTCCAGGATCGAAAATTGCGCGGAGTCGACCGTCAATTTTCACTTCGCCAATATTCGCCGAAAATTCGACGTCAGCTCTCGCAGTTGCGCCATCTTCAAGGCGATCGAGTCGGGAGCGATCAACGTTGACTCGGGCGTTGTGCGAGGTGCACATGAGCCTGACTGATTCGACCTACAACAGTATCAGCGCGCTGATGGTGGGAATGGGGATCGCAACATTGCCGGTGATCGATGGCGAGGTATTGTTCGGTGCATCGCTCGGCGCGTGGCTGGTGACCACCACGCGCGCTAACTTCAAGGCCTGGCAGCGTATCGGTTCCTGGTTGTTGTCTGCGGGTGTGGGCTACCTGTTTTCGCCTGTCGCCCAACCGCTGGCACCCTTTCTGACTGCGGGCGTGACGGCGTTTATCTGCGCGTTGATCGTCATTCCCATCAGTATCAAGCTCATGCAGTGGATTGATGGCGCGGGTATCGGTGAAATCATTCGGCACTTCAGGGGGCGAGGATGATGGGCCAGGAAATGGTTGCTCTGGTTTGGGTAACGGGTGTGGCTCACTTGATCAGTGCCTTCAGGCTGGCGTGTTATCAACGCGATGAACACCACCACTGTTGGCGTGAAAGTGTATTGATCAGCCTGTGTGGAGGAATGTTCTGCCTTGCCGGTATTGACGTGTTGCTGGCATTTCTACCGGTCAGCCCTTGGCATGCTGGGGTGAGCGTCCTGGCATGCGTAGTGATTGTTCGCAGCAGCGGTAACCTCATGGTTTTGTGGCACGCCTTAAAGCAATGACGTACTGGGCTTCAAGTTTTGTTCGAGAGTTCAAGTGCCGCCAGGGTGATGGACATCTCGGAAAGTTTGAGCTCCATTTCCCGCAGCCGTTGTTTTTCTTCCAGCGTGTTTTGTATGGCGCAACGATCATTTTCATCAAGCAACCGCCATAACGCGAGAATGGTGTTTTCCCGGGTTGTACTTTCCTGATTCGCTACCGAGGAATCAGTAACGGTTTGTCTCAGGATCGGCCCTTCACCCAGCAGCAACCAGTCGAGTGAGATGCCACGAGCTTGCGCGATATCTACGCATAATGAGTACGGTGTGCTGTCGCGGCCTTTCCAGCTGCTAAGGGTTTGCGGGCTGATCTGTAACGCTGAAGACAGAGAAGCATCGGTTTTTGTGCCGGTAATCTGCTTCAGGCGAGCCAGGACAGCTTGTGATTTTTTGCTACGCAATTTGAGCCTCTTCCTTTTGACATATGCTTTTTGAGTGCCTAATTTATGCGTAATGAGTACTTTTTTTCTTGTGAGTAATCAATCATCGACTATGAGTCAGAAGAATACGATGTCGAAACTTCCTAATGGTATCAGGGTGATTTCCTACGAGCATGGCTCGAACCCACTACGCGTCTGCCAGATGCACTTCCTTATGTCTGGCAGACATTGTTCACAAGACCTGAGCGCCGCAATCAAGGCCTCAAGCAGTATTGCGTTTGATCAGGTTGATTGCCACCCAATGACCGTCGGGAACCCAGCATGAGCACTTACAAAATGGTATGCCCGCACTGCTTGAACAGGATGCGCATTCGCACCAGTGAGGGCCGGCATATTTTTCTGCGGGTGGCGTACCTGCAATGCACGTCGGAGGCCTGTGGCTGGTCGGTACGGGCCGAGTTTGAAATGACCCACGAGCTTTCACCCAGTGGCATGCCCAACCCCGCCGTGCGCCTGCCTTGCGCCGGGCCCGACCTGCGTCATGCCGCGAAGCCTGTTGTGAGCCCTGCAACGACCGATGTACCGCAGGAGACGTGAGCATGAGCATCCTTGATGAAAATGCAGATCTGAATGAAGAGCTTTTGGCGATTGCCCAGGCGTTTCTGGTGCGGCATGAAAGTGAAGGGGGGGTCGACGATCAAGTCCTGTTCTGTCGTGCGGTGAAACATTTGCAGAACATGGAGGTGCCAATGCACCTGGCGGAAAGGTTGGTCAGCCGTGCCTACGGCTTACTCAAATCCTGCAACGATCGTCGGCGACTGGATATCGATGCAAGTTCCGAAACGGTCGCCGTGGTGACTGATCCGGTCAATGGCCTGACCTGGGCGGTGCCCGTGGGGTTGATCTTCAAACACATCATCAATTCGCCCAGCAACCGTAAGCTTCGCCTCGTGGAACCCTGAGGCATCAGCCGCCGCATCAAGGTCCTGGATCGCATGACTGGGACCTGCAACAAAATAACCCCGTGCCCAAAGTCCTCGACCCCCTTAAAATACCGGCATTCTCCGATTTGCATCGCCCGAGGCCGTTTTCCATGTCCGTCACCGCCACTCCTGCCAGCCTCGCGCCGGATCATCACGCCCAGTTCCTCGAGCTGCTGCAAACCAGCCTCGATCAAAACGCCTTCATCAAACTGGTGCTGGCCAAGTACGCAGGCACTGAGGCAGACCTGCAGCGGGTCATCATCAAACCCGTGACAGTCAAGGCGCAGCCCTGCCTGTCCTTCGTTTACCGCTACAAGACCCGCGATATCACCAAGAACCTGCCCTTGGCCGAAGGCGTGGCGACGATTGCCGAGCTGCTGCCGGCGTCGTTCAAAAATGCGCATTTGTTGTCGCTGACTGACGAAGCTCAGCTCGAATACAGTAAAAAGGGCAAATCTTCGCTGTTCAGGAGCAAACCCCAGCAATTGCGTGAAGCGCCGTCTGCCGAGCATAACCGCGAAAAAAACCGCTTTCTTGATCTGAACCGGCCGTTTCTCGCTGACCTTGGTGTGACAAACAGCAAGCATGAACTGATCCCGGCGATGTCTCGCAAATGGAAGCAGATCAACAAGTTCATCGAAGTCTTCAGCCATGCGCTGACTTCGTCGCCGTTGGCGCTGGACAAACCGGTGCGCGTGGCGGACTTCGGGTCGGGCAAGGGCTACCTGACCTTCGCCATCCACGATTACCTGCGCAATACCTTGAAGGCCGAAGGCGAAGTGACCGGCGTCGAGCTGCGTGAAGACATGGTCACCCTGTGCAACACCGCGGCGGCAAAGCTTGAGCATCCGGGGCTGGTGTTCAAATGTGGTGATGTGCGCAGCGTGGCGCCGAGTGAGCTGGATGTGATGATCGCCCTGCATGCCTGCGACATCGCCACCGATTATGCGATTCACACCGGCATTCGTTCCGGTGCCTCGATCATCATGTGCTCGCCGTGCTGCCACAAACAGATCCGCCTGCAAATCCAGAGCCCGGCGTTGCTCAAGCCGATGCTGCAATATGGATTGCACCTGGGGCAGCAGGCGGAAATGGTCACCGACAGCTTGCGCGCCTTGTTCCTGGAGGCCTGCGGCTACGAGACCAAGGTGTTCGAGTTCATCTCGCTCGACCACACCAACAAGAACAAGATGATTCTGGCGGTCAAACGTGCCGAGCCGGTGAATCCGGCGCAACTGTTGGCGAAAATCCAGGAGCTGAAGGCGTTCTACCACATCAGCGAACATTGCCTGGAAACCCTGCTGCGTGCTGACGGTTACCTCTGATCCTGTAGGAGCCCGGCTTGCCGGCGATAGCGATCTCGAGGACGCCTTCGCCGGCAAGCCGGGCTCCTACAGGGTTAAGCTGTGGCAGCTCGCGCCGGGTGCACTGCGGTCTTGCGCCCCAGCACCACCGTCACGATCACACCGGCCGCAAACACCCAGGTGATCGGCTCAACGTGTTCACCGAAGAACAGCGCCGAAAAGGCGATGGTGAAGAAGATCTGTAACAACTGGATCTGACTCACCCGGGCAATGCCGCCCATGGCGAGCCCGGCGTACCAGGCGAAGAACCCCAGGAACTGCGAGAACAGTGAAACGTAACCGAAGGCCCACCAGGTCCGGGCTGAAATGTCTCCCTGGTGTTGCAGCGCCAGATACATCACCGGCCCGATCAGCAAGGGCGTCGACAACACCAGCGCCCAGCAGATCACCTGCCAACCGCCCATCTCCTTGGCCAGCCGACCGCCTTCGGCATACCCCAGGCCGCCAACCGCAATCGCCCCGAGCATCAGCAGGTCCCCAGCCTGAATGCTGCCCGCGCCGCTGATCAATGCATAACCGAGCACCAGCGCACTGCCTAGCGCGGCGCAGGCCCAGAAGGCTTTCGACGGTCGCTCGTGGGACAGCCACGCGGCATACAGCGCCACGCACAGCGGCTGCAAACCGTTGACCAGCGCGCCGTGGGACGCCGGCAAGGTTTGCATGGCCCACGCCGACAGCACCGGGAAACCGAGGATCACACCCGCAATCACCAGGCTCAGGCCTTTGACCTGTTTCCAGGTTGGCCACTTTTCCCGTCGCCACAGCAACAGCAACGCCGCCGGAACCGCCGCGAACAGCGCCCGGCCCAAGCCATTGAGCAGCGGATGGAGTTCCTGCACGACGATCCGCGTGAAGGGCAGGGTAAGGCTGAAAATCACAACGCCGAGCAGGCCGAGGGCCATGCCGGTGTTTTCGCGGGAGGACATGATGGCAACCAGAATTCAAGGTGACAGAGGTGTCATCATCTAGCCATAAACCCTTGGTGTTTGGCGCTTACAGCTGGGGACAGAATTATCCGTACAGTTCCAGGTCCTTATGGCGAGGGAGCTTGCTCCCGCTGGGCAGCGCAGCGGCCCCTATGATTGCGGGAAATTGACGACTGCTTCGCAGTCGAACGGGAGCAAGCTCCCTCGCCACACAAGACAAGATCGATCCGCATCGTTCGTAGTAGCCGGTTGTTACCCGACCCGCCGGATAAGGACTACCTTGAATACTCCTACGTATTTTCCAGAGGAGTCCTCCCCATGGCAGCGAAGAAAATTTTGATGTTGGTCGGCGATTACGTCGAAGACTACGAAGTGATGGTGCCTTTCCAGGCGCTGCTGATGGTCGGCCACACGGTGCACGCCGTTTGTCCGGACAAGGCTGCCGGTCAGACCGTACGCACAGCGATCCATGACTTCGAAGGCGACCAGACCTACAGCGAAAAACCCGGTCACCTGTTTGCCCTCAACTTCGACTTTTCCAAGGTCAAATCTGCTGACTATGACGCACTGCTGATACCCGGTGGTCGTGCGCCGGAGTACCTGCGTCTGAATGAAAAAGTCCTGGAACTGGTACGGGATTTCGACAAGGCGGGCAAGCCGATTGCAGCCGTGTGCCACGGTGCGCAGTTGTTGGCGGCGGCGGGTATTCTTGAAGGTCGCGAGTGCAGCGCTTACCCGGCCTGCGCCCCGGAAGTTCGCCTGGCGGGCGGTACATTCATCGACATCCCGGTGACGGATGGCCACGTTCAAGGCAATCTGGCCACGGCACCGGCCTGGCCTGCGCACCCGAACTGGCTCGCTGGTTTCCTCGGGTTGCTGGGGACCAAAATCACGCTGTAACGAGGGACTGACCCATGTGCGAGTTGTACGTCAAAGCCGATCCGATTCTCTACGAATCGCGCTCCCGCTCGCTGCGCATCTGCGGGGTGGTCACCACCCTGCGCCTGGAGAATCAGTTCTGGGACATCCTCAGCGAAATTGCCGAGGTCGACGGCATGACCACCAATCAGTTGATCACCAAACTGTATGAAGAGGTGATGGACTATCGTGGCGAGGTGGTCAATTTCGCCTCCTTCTTGCGGGTGAGTTGTACGCGGTATTTGAGTCAGCGGCGGAATCAGGCGCCGGAGTTGTCGGTGGTGAAACGATCTACGGGTTAGGTTTATGGCGTACTTGCCGGCCCCATCGCGACAGATTTGCCGGGCTGGTCTTTACTCTGGAGCGCGCAACCTCTTCAATCGCCCAGGAGAAACAGCATGTCCGGATGGTACGAAGTCAGCAAAAGCAGCAGCGGTCAGTTCAGGTTTGTGCTGAAGGCAGCGAACGCCGAAACCATTCTGTCCAGCGAGCTGTACACCACCCGCGCCGCGGCCGACAAAGGCATTGCATCGGTCCAGGCCAACAGCCCGCTGGATGAACGCTACGAGAAAAAAACCACCAAGGATGGCCATCCCTACTTCAATCTCAAGGCCGGTAACCACGAAATTATCGGCAGTAGCGAGGCCTATTCATCACCCGCGGCCATGGACAAAGGCATCGCCAGCGTGAAGGCCAACGGGCCGACCACGGTGATCAAGGACAAGACCTTGCCGGTGCTTTAAAAGCGGTTGTCAAACCCGACTCGCCCCCACGCAGGAATGCATTCCACTGTGGGGGCGAACCTGCTCGCGAAGGCGTCAGCCGCAACCCGCTAAACCTCGACAGGCACCGCGAGCTTCGGGTTGCCCAGCGCATGACTCTTCGAATCAAAAAACCGCAACTCAATCCCCGTCCCCTCAAACACCTTCGCGTAATGCCGCTTCTGATGCTGGATGAACGCCTTGCTGCGCGGATAAATCGAGACCGCCATCACCTGCGGTTCCGCCAGCCGCAAGGCGTGGATGATGTGGTTGTCCTGCTCGCCCAGCGCGTGACCGAAAATGCACAGCGCCTGGCCATGGCCGAGTAGCTGCTCGTAGCAGAACGACAGGTAATCCGAACTGCGGATGGTCTTTAGCTTGTCTGCACTTGGGCCTTCGTTGACGAACAACGGCACGTCGTCGAGGGTCTTGATCGTGTTGTTGATGGCGAAACTGCCCAGCAACGTGCCCTCGGTCGACATCAGCTTGCGCGCCGTGCCGTCCTGATTGCGCACCAGGTGCAGACCACCGTGCAGGTACAGCAAGCGGGTTTTATCGGTGGCTGTGGCGCTGAGGTCAAAACCGGGTTCGGCGCCCTGAAACAGATCAGTAATCGCCTCGGGCTGATGCTGCAGCGCCCAGTAGTTGAGCAGGTCGTAATTGGTGGTGAACACCGTGCGGTAGCTCGCCATTTCCTGATTGATCGTTGCCAGTGTCGAAGGCACTACCAACCGCCATGGGATGTGCACCGCATGCACCGTGTTGATCAGCGCTTCCTTGATCGCGTAATAACGATTGCGCGGTGCGGCAGAACTGACGGCCAAGGCCTTGTTGACCCGGCTGGTGATTTTCAGCGCGCTGAGCACCTGCTCGAAACTGCGCGTCTGCATCGCATCGAACACACTCAGTTCCGAAGGGCTCAGGGGTTTTTCTTCAATGGTGCGGGCGTTTTCGAACAGCGACTCATAGCCAAAGTCGTCCCACACCACCCGGCTGGCGCCGTTACCCACCAGCAAACCGCTGAACGAAACGGTGCTGCGCAAGGCGTTCCAGTCTTCAAGTTGGGCATCGACATCCTGGAAATCGGTCATTGCGATCAAAGTCTCACGGCAAAAGGGGGCTGATGGGCGGCGACTTTATCACGACCGGGCGTTTGCCCTGAGCGACCTGCGCATCTGCGCGTTCTAACCGGGCACAGCTTGAACGAAGAACGTTATGCTGCGAGTTCGTTCGAGCCAACTTCGCCGAGTCCCAGATGCTGCAAAAAAGCCTGATCCGCCGTCTCGACCTGATCACTCTGCAACTGTTCGTCGCCGTGCATGAAGAGGGTACGCTGACCCGTGCGGCGACCCGTGAAGCCATTGCGGTGTCGGCGGCGAGCAAGCGTCTGATGGAGCTTGAAGAGGCGCTGGGCATCAGCCTGTTTGTGCGTCAGGCCAAGGGCATGACGTTGACGCCGGCCGGTGAAACCCTGCTGCACCATGCGCGGCAGATGCTGTTCAACGTCGAGAAGATGGGCCTGGAGTTGGGCGAGCACAGCCACGGCGTGCGCGGTTACGTGCGGATGCTCGCCAATCTGTCGGCGATCATTCAGTTTCTGCCCGAAGACCTGCGGGACTTTTCCGAGCGTCATCCGCAAGTCAAGACCGACCTTGAGGAAAGGCCTAGCGCCGGGGTGATCCAGGGGGTGCTCGATGGCGTGGCGGATCTCGGGATCTGTTCCATCGACAGTGACGTCAAGGGTTTGCACAGCGTGTTGTATCGCCAGGACAAACTGGTGGTGTTGATGCCATCGGATCATCCGCTGGCGAGCCGTACGAGCCTGGCGTTCGCCGACACCCTGGACAGCGATTACGTCGGTCTGCATGCGGCCAGTTCTATCAATATGCGCACCCACGCGGCGGCACGTCAGGCCGGCAAGGTGTTGCGCCTGCGCATTCATGTGCCGGGTTTCGATGCGATGTGCAGGATGGTCCAGGCCAACATGGGCATCGGCATTTTGCCGCACAAGGCGTATGAATTGTTTGGTCGGGCGTTGGGATTGCATGCGGTGCCGTTGACGGATGAATGGTCGGATCGGGCGTTGATTCTGGTGGTTCGCGATCAAGCGCTGCTGTCGCCGGTGAGCCGGATGTTGTTTGAGCATTTGAGGGGGGCAGTCTGATAGTACTCGGCTGAATGGGCGGTCCTCTTCGCTGGCAAGCCAGCTCCTACAGGGATCTTCAGTGCGGTGCCGATCCAGTGTGGGAGCCCGCCAGGAAGGTCACGAAAATCTCCGGGAGCGTTCGCATTTCGCGAACGCCCGTTGCCAACTGAAGGTTGGATTCCTCAGGGCCCGTTCCTCTAGCCTTGGCATCAATTCCAAGAACAACTAGAGGTACCCCGCGATGACTGCCCCGTTGAGCGCAATCAAAGTGATCGAGATCGGCACGCTGATCGCCGCGCCATTCGCTGCCCGCATGCTCGCCGAGTTCGGCGCCGAAGTGATCAAGATCGAAGCCATGGGCCAGGGCGATCCCCTGCGCAAATGGCGCAAGCTGCACGAAGGCACTTCGTTGTGGTGGTACCTGCAATCGCGCAACAAGAAATCGTTGGCGCTGAACCTCAAATCCCCCGAAGGCATCGAACTGGTCAAGCAACTGGCGACCAGCGCCGATGTGCTGATCGAAAACCTGCGCCCCGGCGCACTGGAAAAACTCGGCCTCGGCTGGGACGTGCTGCATGCCCTCAACCCCAATCTGACCCTGGTGCGGATCTCCGGTTACGGCCAGACCGGTCCCTACCGCGACCGTCCGGGTTTCGGCGCGATTGGCGAGGCCATGGGCGGGATTCGCTACACCACCGGCACCCCCGGTTCGCCACCGGCGCGAGTGGGTGTCAGTCTTGGCGATTCCCTGGCGTCGCTGCACGCCGTGATTGGCGCGCTGATGTCGCTGCTGCGGGTCAAGACCGGGCAGGGCGGCGGGCAGATCGTTGATGTGTCGCTGGCCGAAAGCGTGTTCAACGTCATGGAAAGCCTGGTGCCCGAATACGACATGCTTGGTCATGTACGTGAGCGCAGCGGCGGCGCCTTGCCCGGGATTGCACCTTCCAATACGTACCTCACCGCCAATGGCGCCTACGTAGTCATCGCCGGTAATAGCGACCCGATCTACAAGCGCCTGATGCAAACCATCGGCCGCCCCGATCTGGCCGAGGCGGCAGAATTCGCCCATAACGACGGGCGTGCAGCCAAGAGCGGTTTGCTCGATGCGGCCATCACCCACTGGACCAGCAGCCTGCCCATTGACGACGTCCTGGCCGCGCTGGAAGCCGCCGAAGTGCCCGCCGGGCGCATCTATTCCGTGGCCGATATCGTCGCCGATCCGCACTATCAAGCGCGGGATATGCTGCTTAACGCCGAGCTGCCCGGAGGTGCCACGGTGAAGATGCCGGGCATCGTGCCGAAGCTTTCCGAAACCCCCGGTGGCGTGAATTGGTCCGGCCCCGGTCTGGGCCAGCATACCGACAGTGTCCTCGCACAATTGGGCCTGACACTGGCCGACATCGAACGCCTGAAAACACAAGGAGTGGTGCAATGATCACCGATTATTCCGAGCGCCTGATCGTTCAGGAAGTGTCCCCGCGCGACGGCTTGCAGATCGAGCCGACCTGGGTCAAAACCGTCGATAAGATCGCCTTGATCGATCAACTGTCGCAAGCCGGTTTCAGTCGTATCGAAGGGGGTTCATTTGTCTCGCCCAAGGCGATTCCTGCATTGCGCGATGGTGAGTCGGTGTTCAGGGGCATTGTCCGCAAACCGGGAGTGATCTATGTCGCTCTGATCCCCAACCTCAAAGGTGCACAACGGGCGCTGGCCTGCAGTGCCGATGAGTTGAACCTGGTGATGTCCGCCAGCCAGACCCATAACCGGGCGAACATGCGCATGGGTTGTGAAAACTCGTTGGCCGCGTTCGGCGAGATTGTGCAGTTCGTTGGCGACAGTCCGGTGCGACTCAACGGCAGCATCGCCACCACCTTCGGTTGCCCGTTCGAAGGCAAGATCGACGAGGACCGCGTACTGCAAATCGTCGATGCCTATCAGGAGCTCGGCATTCAGGGCATCACCCTGGCCGACACCACCGGCATGGCCAATCCGCGTCAGGTCGATCGCCTCGTGCGCCGGGTGTTGCAGCGGGTTTCGCCTGCGGATCTGACCCTGCATTTTCACAATACCCGGGGCCTTGGCTTGTGTAACGTTCTCGCCGCCTACGAGGCCGGTGCTCGGCGCTTTGATGCGGCACTTGGCGGACTTGGCGGTTGTCCGTTCGCACCGGGCGCCTCGGGCAATATCTGCACGGAAGACCTGGTCAACCTGTGCGATGAAATCGGCATTCAAACCGGTATCGATTTGCCGTTGTTGCTCGAGCTGTCCCGAGGGTTGCCAGCGCTGCTGGGCCACGAGGTGCCCGGTCAATTGGCCAAGGCCGGACGCAACTGCGATTTGCATCCGATCCCTACCTGACATCAACCCCTTGTAGGCGCTGGCTTGCCAGCGATGAGGTCATCCCGTTCAACATTAATGTCGACGGGTACACCGCTTCGCCAGCAAGCCGGCTCCTACAGAAAACGCACCTCAACCAGACAACAAAAACAATCGGACACCCATGGGAAGTCCGCCTGGAGAACCACTATGAGCCTGAATGCACTGGAGGCGAGCGCGAGCCCGTCCGTTAGCCACGACGAAGAAAAAGCCCTGGTCAGCAAAGTCGCCTGGCGCCTGATGCCATTGATCATGGTTTGCTACCTGTTCGCGTTTTTCGACCGCATCAACATCAGCTTCGCCAAGTTTCAATTGCAAACCGACCTGAGCCTGAGCGACACCGCTTATGGCCTCGGCGCCGGGTTGTTCGTCGTTGGCTACGTGATTTTCGAAGTGCCGAGCAACATGATGTTGTACAAGGTCGGCGCCCGCCGCTGGATCGCCCGGATCATGATGTCTTGGGGCCTGGCCACGGCACTGATGGTGTTCGTCAACAGCGAATGGCAGTTCTACGCGCTGCGCTTCGTGATTGGCGCGATGGAGGCGGGTTTTGCGCCGGGCGTGCTGTATTACCTGACGCTCTGGTTTCCGCAGCACTACCGCGGTCGCATCACGTCGATGCTGTTCCTGTCCTCTGCGTTTGCCGGTCTGGTGGGCGCGCCGTTTTCCGGTTTGGTGTTGCAGCACCTCGACGGCGTGTTGCAAATGCGCGGCTGGCACTGGCTGTTCCTGCTCGGTGGTGTGCCGTGTATCGGCCTCGGTTTGCTCGTGCTGACGCTGCTCAAGGATCGCATCGAAGACGCCCATTGGCTGACGCCGTCGGAGAAGACGATGCTGGCCAGTCGTATCGCTCACCACGAACCGCACAAGAGCGGCGGCTCGCTGCTCGCGGCGCTGCGGATTCCGGGATTCCTGACACTGGGGCTGATCTACTTTCTGATCCAGGTGGCGTCCTACGGCCTGAATTTCTGGGCACCGCAATTGATCCGCAGCGCCGGTACCGAGAGCCCGGTGATGATCGGTCTGCTGACGGCTATTCCGTACATCTGTGGCGCGATCTGCATGGTGGTCATCGGGCGGTTGTCCGATGCGACGGGTGAACGGCGCAAGTTCGTCGCAGGTCTGGTGGCGGTGGGCGCAGTCGGTTTCTTCAGCGCCGGGATCTTTGCCAATCACACGACCTTCCTGATCGTCGCCCTGGGCTTGCTCGGTGCCGGCATCATCGCGTCCATCCCGAGCTTCTGGACCTTGCCGCCAAAACTGCTGGCCGGTGCCGGCGCAGGTGCGGCGGGCGGGATCGCGGTGATCAACACCCTGGGCCAGTTCGGCGGCATCGTCAGCCCGGTCATGGTCGGGCGGATCAAAGACCTGACCGGTAGCACCACGCCAGCGCTGTATGTGATTGGGGTGTGTGCGCTGATCGCCGTGGCGCTACTGATGTGGGGGCTGCCGCAGAAGTTGCGTACCCTCGACAAGTTTTAAAAGATCGCAGGTGCGCCAGCGCCTACAAAGACCACGCATTCCTGTAGGCGCTGGCGCAGCCTGCGATCTTTTGATCTTCAAGACGTCACGGTCAGTGCTTTCCCCGCCGCATCGCCAAACTGAATCAACACCACCCCCGCAATCAACAACAGCGCCCCCAACACCTTGGGCAATGTCAGGTGCCGCTCCACCAACCCAAACCACCCAAAGTGGTCGAGCAACATCGACGCCACCACTTGCCCCGCGAGCGCCAGGGCCATAAAGCCCGAAGCCCCAAGCTTGGGCAGCAGCACCAACGCCAACGAAATGAAGCACACCCCGAACGCGCCACCTGCCCACATCCACAGCGGCGCCTTGCTGATAAACGTGAGTGAAGGCAACGGCAAGCGCAATGCCAGGATGATCGGCAGCAGCACCAGAATGCTCACCATCAATGAGGCAAGCGTTGCCCACAACGGATGACCCAGGCCGCGCCCAAGATTGACGTTGATCGCGCTCTGGAAAGGCACCACCGCCCCGGCAAACGCGGCAAGCAGTAACAGGCCAGCCCAATGCAACGTACTCATGTTCTTACTCCAACAAGTTTTGCTGGACTGTAGGGTATTCGTCGTGCAGATTTAAATTCCATTTTGCTATTCAGAACATGCATCAGATGAATGATCTGCGCCGCATCGATCTCAACTTGCTGGTGATCCTCGATGCCTTGCTCAGCGAGCAACACGTCACCCGCGCCGCCGAGCGCCTGCATTTGAGCCAACCGGCGGTCAGCCATGCCTTGGCCCGCTTGCGCGATTTACTGGGGGATCCGCTGTTGGTCCGTGCGGGGGCGGGTCTTGTGCCCACTCCGCGAGCACTGGAATTGGTGGTGCCGCTGTCCGAAACGTTGGCCCAGGTGCAATCCTTGTTGGCACCCAATGCCTTCGATCCGGCGACGGCCAAGCGCACTTTTCGCCTGGCCATGTCCGACTACGGCGCTGCCATCGTCCTGCCGGGATTGATCCGTACCTTGCGTCGAGAAGCGCCGGGCATCGACCTGCAAATCAGCCACGCCAGCCGCGAAGGCATGCTCGAAGGCGTGGTCAACGGTGATATCGATATCGCCGCCGCTGTCTTTCCAGAGTTACCCAACGAATTGCGCAGCCTGCCGCTGTTCGAAGAGCACTACGCCTGCCTGGTGGACCGCAACAGCCTGCCCGCCGAGGGCGTGCTCGACCTGCCCACCTACCTGAGTCGTCCCCATGTCTTGCTGGAAATGCGCGGCAGCGGCACGCCGGAAATCGAGCGCGCCCTGACCTGTCTGCGCGAGCGCCGCCGCGTCGCCATCAGCCTGCCGCACTGGCGCGTCGCCCCGGAGTTCATCAGCGGCACCGACCTGATCCTCACCGTCGCTTCACGGGCCTTGCGCGACATCGATGAGCAGACGCTGATCGTGGTGCCGCCACCGTTTCAGATTCCGTCGTTCACCTTTGTGTTGGTGTGGCACAAGCGGCGAGGCGGGGATCAGGCATTGAATTGGTTGAATCAGCGGATTGGGGAGGTGATCAAACGCTAAAGGCTTTTTCTGAATGACCGTTACCAACTGGAGGGTGGAAGTCGACGCGTATGAAAAACTCGCAGTACTTGAAGCCGATCCTGGCGAACCCGATAGGGAATCAAATAGGGACGATCAGGCATGACCCATTCCCGCGTACCGGGTAGGCGTCCCTCGCGGCCTGTCGCTGGAAACCGGGCGAGGTGATCAACACTGGCGAGAATTGCCTGGACGAACTCGGCTGCAGCTTTTGGATTCTCGATGGCGATGTACGTGGCTTCGTCATCAAGATTCTTTAACGCCGTACGCAACCACTCAACCTGCATTGACAGTCCACTTTTCTGTGATTGCGTTCACTTCCTCCTGCGTCGCGAAGTCCCCATCCTCGGCTTCTTTCAAGGCTTTCTGAATTTCCTCGATTTGCCACGCTTCACGTGCCAGGTATTCGCGCAAGGCATTCACGGCGAGAAAAGATTTGCTGCGGCCCGTAGCTTTGGAAAGACTGGCGAGGGTATTGGCGATTTCGTCCGGTATGCGCAGTGACATAACTGACATGATGGTCTCGATGTAGTGATTTGTAATACAACATACTACACCGCGATCAGTAGGGCGCGGCCAGCCCGTTCGTCTATCGAGATGTTTCAGTCGAGTGCTACAGACCTGAGATAGACTGCCGAACATTCAACACTGCGCATAAAAAGGAGCCCCAATGACCCCCTCGCTACTCATGGCCGTGCTTGCCTCGGGATTTATCTACGGCATTACGCCGGGCCCTGGCGTGCTGGCCGTTTTCGGCATTGGCGCGGCGCATGGACGGCGGGCCGGTGCAGGTTTTTTGTGCGGGCATTTGCTGGGCGATGTGGTCTGGTGCAGCACCGCGCTGGTGGCGATCGTCGGCGCGCGGGAAATCGGCAGTACCGCGTTTGATGTACTCGGCGTCCTCAGTGGGCTCTATCTGTTCTGGTTAGGCTGGCGTGCCGTGCGGGCCCGTCGCAGTGGCACCGAAGCTCCGCAGGGGCCGGCGCGGCAGCCGTTCTGGCATGGCATTCTGTTTGGCCTGACCAACCCGAAGGCATATCCGGTGGCAGTGGCCACGTTTACCGCATTGTTGTCGAGCCGCGCGGAGTTGCTGACCTGGTCGATGTTGCCGTGGTTGATCGTCCTCAGCTTCGTCGGCGGACTTATCGCCTACGCTATCCTCATCGGGATTGTCGGGGCACGGCGGGTACGCACCCTGTACCAACGCCATGAACTGGCGATCACCCGGCTGTGCGGGGTAATGTTCAT
The DNA here is from genome assembly GCF_900187615.1 of Pseudomonas sp. Irchel s3f7. Lineage (GTDB taxonomy): Bacteria > Pseudomonadota > Gammaproteobacteria > Pseudomonadales > Pseudomonadaceae > Aquipseudomonas. Next base: position 20,070 of record NZ_FYDO01000031.1, read on the forward strand.
CGGTTTCGCCATCAACGCGCTGGCGCATGCCTTGCCGGGGTTGGTTGCGAACAAGGCTTGACGTTGATCGCAGGGATGCATCAGTCACACCGGCAGCGCAGGGGCGCTTGATCGGTCAGGGATGGATTTGATTGCTGCATTGTCCGGAAGCGCTCTCTGTACCATGGCAACCAGAAATTCTGCGCCGCTGGCGAGCTACATCGATCTCTTGCTGGACGCCGTTTGCGCGGTGGATAAGCAGGGCCGCTTCGTCTTTGTCAGTGCAGCCTGCGAGCGTATTTTCGGTTACAGCCCCGATGAGATGATCGGCCTGCCGATGATTGATCTGGTGCACCCGGCCGACCGTCAGCGCACCCTCGACGCTGCACGGGAGATCATGGGCGGCGAGCCCAAGCTCAACTTCGAAAACCGCTACGTGCGCAAGGATGGCCAGGTCGTGCACATTCTGTGGTCGGCGCGTTGGTCCGAGGTCGACCAACTGCGTATCGCCGTGGCGCGTGACATCACTGAGCGCAAACAGGCCGAATCCCGGCAAGCGGCGCTGTACGCCATCTCTGAAGCTGCCCATGCGGCAGAAGATTTGCTGGCGTTGTTCAAACGCATCCACATGATCATTGGCGAATGGCTGCCGGCGCTGAATTTCTCCGTGGCGCTGTATGACGAGCACTGCGCACAACTGAATTTCCCTTATCACGTCGATGACCACGAGCCGCAACCCGGGCAGCCGGGGACGATTACCGGGCGTTTGTGCGTCGAAGTCATCCGCTCGGGGCAGCCGATACTGCTGACGCCGGACCAGATTGCGCCGGGTTTTGAGACGCTGATGACCGGGCACGACGCCCCTTGCTGGCTGGGCGTACCGCTGAACTCGCAAAAGGGCACCATCGGAGCGCTGATCGTCAAGAGCATCCCCGGCGGGGAGCGCTATACCGAGCAAGACAAGGAGCTGCTGCAATATGTCTGCGCTCAGGTCGCTACCGCCATCGAGCGCAAGCAATTGCACGCCCGTCTGCAACACATGGCTCAGTACGACCAACTGACGCAACTGCCCAATCGCGAGCTGCTGCGGGACCGGCTCAAGGCGTCAATGGAGGTGGCCCGGGAGGCGAACGGACGAATGGCGTTGTTGTACGTCGATCTCGACCGCTTCAAACAAGTCAACGACACCCACGGCCACGCGGTCGGCGACATGCTGCTGCAAGCGGTGGCCAACCGGCTCAGGGGCTGCGTGCGGGACACCGACACGGTGGCGCGCATTGGCGGCGATGAATTCGTGGTGTTACTGCACAGCATTCAGGCTTCGGAAGACACCGACATCGTGGTCGGAAAAATCCGTCAGGTGCTGGACCAGCCCCTGCGCCTGGACGGCCACAGTCTGAACATCCAGCCCAGTATCGGCGTCGCCCAGTACCCTGAACATGGCACTGAAGATAAGCAGTTGCTGCGCCATGCCGACGAGGCGATGTACACCGCCAAGCGCGCACATCACCTGCGCTTCGTCTGAAAGTGTCATCACCGTTCGTCGAGACGATTTCAGGTTTTCTAAACCTTTTGGCACGCGAAAATTCAGATTCTATGCGGGCTACAGCTCGCCGCGATCAATACCAAGAGGAAGAGAATCATGCCTAACTCAAGAAACTCGAACTCGGGAAATTTCGCCAACGATCGAACGAAGGCATCTGAAGCCGGTCGCAAAGGTGGGAAAACGACCACCACGACTGTCGATAAAGAGAAGCCCGACATGGGTCGAAAAGGCGGACAAGGCGGGCAAAAGTCCCGCTAGTGGATAACGGTCGTTTTAATTGAGAAGCGGGAGCGAAAGCTCCCGTTTGAATTTTAAGAGGAGGGCGCGACCATGAACCGGATGGCCACCCGATTGCGTAATGCCAGTTTTGTAACGTTGTTGGGCCTGTGCGCCAGCAGCGCCTTCGCCCAGTCGCCTGCGGAATTCATCAACGATGCCTCCGCCAAAGGCATGGCGGATATCGAAGCCAGCCGACTGGCGCACCAGAAGTCCGAATCCAAAGAGGTCAAGGACTACACCATCGTCGTGATCAACGACCGCACCACCGCCAACCAGCACCTGGCAAAAATCGCCAAACAACTGGATCTGCCGGTGGCACCGCGCGAGGAGGTGATGGAAAAAGCCAAGGCATTGATGCCGCAGGTGATGGAAGGCGCGACGTTTGATGAGGCCTATACCGCCAGTCAGGTGAAAACCACTCAGGAAGCCATCGAACAATTGCAGCAGACGGCGCAGACCACTGACGTACCGCAAATCAAAGCGTTTGCCGAGGAGACTCTGCCGAAGCTACAGAACCATCTGGAAATGGCCAGGGCGCTGCAAGCCAGTCGCTGATTTTTGAATTGCGCAGGCGATGACAGACGCCTGCGCAATGGCTGTTTTATCAGCAGTCTTTCAATCCGGACTGAGCCTTTTCTTCGATAACGGTACCGTCCAGGGAAATGGTCTGGCCTTCGCCGAGGGTCCGATACTTCTTTCTCAGCGCCTCCAACTCCTTGAGGTCCAGCGCTTCGAGCCCAAGCATCGCGTTCTGCGCATCCTTGGTCACCCGCAGCAACTCATCGACCTTCAAATGCAAAATGTCCGTGTCGCGGTTCTGCGTGTTCTGGATCAGGAACACCATCAGGAAGGTGATGATGGTGGTCGAGGTATTGATGACCAGTTGCCACGTGTCGTTGTAACCGAAAAACGGCCCGCTCACCGCCCACAAAAAAATCAGAATGATCGCTCCCATGAACGTCATGGGGCTGCCGGCCCACAGGGCGAGTTTCTGCGCGACTTTTGCGAATTTCATGGCCGTATTCCTTGTTGGGGATGAACCTGAAATTCAGACATCAGAGGGGAGAGGAAAATTCGGCTGGGGTTGAGGTGTAACTGAAAAAGCGGAGCTCTGAAACCATTCACAGTGACCAACGCGGTATCTTGGCGAACCGGTTGTCGGCCCACGTCCCGACAACGCACCGACAGGAGAACGCAATGACTTGGTCCGCCAAACAATACGTCGCTTTTGAAGATGAACGCACCCGCCCAGCCCGAGACCTGCTGGCGGCGATCCCCGCCGGTGATGTGCGCTCGGCCGTCGATATCGGTTGTGGTCCCGGTAACTCGACGGAGTTGCTGGTGGAACGTTTTGCCGGCGCTGCGGTGCGCGGGTTGGACAGTTCGAGCGACATGATCGAGGCTGCACGCCAGCGCCTGCCACAAGTGCAATTCGATATCGCGGACATCGATACCTGGAGCGAAGCAGGTCCGTTCGATGTGATTTTCGCCAACGCGGTGTTGCAGTGGGTGCCCGATCACGCCACGTTGTTGCCTGCACTGGTGAACAAACTTGCGCCCGGCGGCAGCCTGGCGATTCAGATGCCCGACAACCTCCAGCAACCTTCGCATCGCTTGATGCGCGAAGTCGCGGCTGACGGACCATGGGCCAGCAAGCTTTCGAAAGTCGCCGGGCAGCGGACCGAGATGGCCGATGCCGGCGTTTATTATTCGATGCTCAAAGCCTGCTGCACGCGCGTCGATGTGTGGCGCACCACCTACCATCATCCACTCGCGGAGGGTGCGGCCGGTGTCGTCGAGTGGTTCAAGGGCAGTGGGTTGCGGCCGTTTATTGAACCGCTGGATGAGGCGGAGCGGGTGCAGTACCTCAAACAATATCTGTCAGCGATTGAACAGGTTTATCCGGCGCTGGCTGATGGTTCGGTGCTGTTGCCGTTTCCACGGTTGTTCATTGTCGCGACCCGCTGAGACTGCAAAGCACCCCGACATTGTGGCGAGGGAGCATGCTCCCTCGCCACAGGATTGCATCAGGACGGCTCTGCATCCAGCCGTCGAGCGATCACATCCAGCACATCGCAACCATCGCGCAATGGCACGCAGCACAGCAATGCAAAATCACTCAAAACGACGGTGTCAGAGGTCAGGTCACCGCGCATGGCGAGGTTTTCCAGAAGTTGAGTAACGGCTCGGATTCTGTAGCTGGCGGTGCTGAGGAGGGAGTGCAGAGGTTGGGTCGTGTTGACGTAGAGGGAGGGGAGGTCGTCGGCGTTGCTGGTTAAAGCCATGAATTCCTGCATGAGTGATTTCCGTGTAATTTTTTGAATTAACCACTCCATCGTCGCCAAACAAAGGGTGGCAGCTGTACGCGGGTTGGCGAACCGGGACACGGCAAAACCGGCAGATCCTAAGATCTCCCACGCACAGCTACCAAAAAACAGGCAGCACAGTGCGTTCAAAAGCGCACCGATAACTGCTCGGAAGCTTCTGCACCGTATCGTCGAGTCGCCAAACCCGACACGCCATTGGGGCGCGCTCGGACTATAGGACTCATGACAAAGGTGCAGCAATGCGCAAGTCTACGGACAATTCCCAGTGTCGTGTAGGACATTGCTTTTTATGATTAATAACCAAGAAATTGGTTTATTTGATTGGCTGTTTCGAAAGAACTTCGTTGCTTAGTGTCTGGGGGCTCTAACATTTCTGGCTGCGGAATTCAGTTCATCAACGAATTGCACCTGAGGTAATTCGCTCATTCGAGCGACGACTCGTTCAGGTCGATTTAGTTGTGCCCTTTGATCTGCCGAAAAACGCGTATTTTGTAGCGAGCGGCCAGAAGTAGATGGTACAGAGCGAGCGGTTGAGTGTGTGGGAGCAATAGGGTTTTGCGCTCTCGCTGGGGTGTACGGTGGTGGCGGATCCAGGTTCAAGCTGGAGAATGAAGGAGGCGAAACCTCTTGCAACGACAGTGTTGAATACCGAGGGGGATTATCGAAGGCTCGGGCTGCCGACTGAAACCATTGAGTGCCTCTAGCAGTTGCTGCTCGTGCCGCCCTGTAAGCCAGCGTTACGCTGGCGACACCCGCGGTCATCCCTGCGCTTGCCAAAACCGGTGCAATAACGGAGGCAGGATTTGCGAATGCTACTGCCCCAAGCAATATGCCAGTCGCGCCGGTACCTAACGCCAAAACCCCTTGTCCGCTGAAGCGAGCACTGCTGGATAACGCAAGAGCCATTCCGCCTATAGAAGACGACCCTCCCATGAATCCAGCAAGTTTGCTCAAAATGATCGGTAGAGCGACGCGTCCTGTTGGATCTCGATGATTGATTGGGTCTGCGAGGCAATACGTGTATGAGTTCAATCCACCCGCACCAAACGGGCTCAGTTTGTCTGGGCTATGGAAGCGCATCAATATCGGGTTATAGGCTCTATAGCCATTACCCAGCATGTACCAACCCGTATGACGCTCTCGACATTGGCCATTGAATCCTAAGCCAGTTGATGGCAGGTACGTGCCTGAGAGGTGGCCATAGACGGTATATGTCATGTGGCTTGTTTCGTACCGGTTCACTTCGGCCAGCACGGATTGGTTCTGGCTGGTTGCAAGTAGAACTGTGCGGCTGGTGGGTTGGGCCATGGGATTGTGTCTTTGCGTTCAAGGATGTGATCACGCTGTTTTACAGCAAACGATCCAGTCGCTGTACTAGCAGAACTGATAGTCCCTTAGCCCTAATCCGGCCTTCATCGCATTAAAAAAACGTGAGTGATCGTCTCCCGGTACAGACGATCTTCGATTTAAGAACTGAACTGGTTCGGCTGAGAAAAGTTAGGCGGGTGTTTCAACCCATCGGCTCACAGGGCCGCATCCGGGAATGATCGTTTTCATATTTTTCGATCAGCAGCGGACTTTAGGGTGTTCGTGAACTCGAGGCATAAAACCGGCCACAGGGGCCGGTTGATTTCTCGCTGAAGCACTGTCATCAGCCCTGCTGCAACACCTTGAGTGCCGCCGAGGCCAAAAAGCCCGAACGGCTTTTCTCTTCCGGATGGTGCAGCACGTACTCATCAATACGGTTGAGCAGGTAACCCGGAAGCGTGATGTTCAGCTTCTGGGCCTTACCCAGATACTTGGTAACGTCGATGTCCACCAGCGCCCACGCACACCCGGCATATTTCGGGTCAGCTGCGTGCAAGGTCACTTTGTTGGCTGGTGGAATGGGCGAGCCGTCTTCGGCCAGAATCTCGAAATGGCCTTCGATGGCTTCCCGGGCCATCGCCATCGCGTCATCCAGATCTTCCCCGGCGGAAAAGCAGCCCGGAATGTCGGGGACTTCAACGCCCCAGGCGTGCTCGTCGTCGCCCATCGAAATCGCAATTGGATAAAGCATGTTCATTGTCCTCCGAGGACTTGGCGCCTAGCACTCGTCAGAGCAGCGCCTGTTGCAAAATACTGATGGCCGTTTTCTTGAGCAGATCTTTCTTCGGGTGAGGGACTGTCACCAACCCCGGCTTGGTCGGGTGCTTGAAGTGATGATGGCTGCCTCTGACTCGTACCAGATACCAGCCGTCCGCAATGAGTTGGCTTATCAAAAAACGGCTATTCACATCACCTCCCTGTGGTGTGCTTGTGGTTACTATACCTACTGATTTTTTGTAATCAACACTATAACCACCGAATCTCACGGGTTCGGCGGTGCAGCGATAGGAATCGAGTCTAGGAGGGCGCTGCGGGAATGGCTTTGTGCAAGTCTTGGTTTACGTGTTTTGTGTATTTCGAGGTTTTTCGTCAGGTACGCTCACACGAAATCGCTGGTGCCGATGAAGGGTTCCAGATCACGAGGCGTCAGGCCTTGTTGATCCATGCGAAATTTAATTGCCTCAATCGGATCCGAGGGGGGCATCGGGTAATGTTCGTCTTCGTACTTTTCGATGAGCAGCGCAAGAACTTCCAACTCATCGCCTTCCGAGCCCCACAATTGCTCAACACGAGCAAATGCAGCGGTCAGGTCTTCTTGGCTGCGAATAGGTTTAATATTCATCACACGGTCTCCGTGTTGATCTGATCGTACTGAGCGTGAGTGCTAACGAATCGTATGAAACCAAGTTGGCGTTGGTAATCAATTGCCATGAACACTCGGTACTAGTTGCCACCGATGTTGAATACAACCCTGCCACCCTTGAAGATGCTGGTCGTTCTAAGCTCCGCTTTGACCTCGGTTTTTTCCATGTGCCGATACCCTTCAACCAGTGGTGTTTCGGGGTCAGCATAAGCCGGACTACTTTCCCAGAACTCCCGCAATGTCCCTTTTGCAATCACACGCACTGCATTACCTCGCGTTTTGGGAGATGGTGGTCGTCGCTTCAAAGAGATGCAATCCTGGATCTGGACGAAATCCGTTACCGGACAAGAACAAACGTTAACAAAACTCAGATTTTGCGACGTTAATTTTTCAGGATATGGAAATGCTGACCAAATTGCGCCAACAGATTGGAGCTTCCAGGCGCGTAAATCACAATGGGCGGCTGCAATACCTATCAAGCTCCTGCCGCTTTTCATGAAGCTGCTTTCGTCGACTTTCAATACGATGAAGCGCTGCGCGTTGGTCGAATTGCTTTCGCGCTGATTGACAGAAACTAACGAGCGATTCTGTTCAAAGAGCGTAATTAACCAGAAATATCAATTTTTGATTTCGTCTCTGCCTACTCATGCGCTATTTTTGTTAACGAAAATGGCAATATGGGCGCGTCTGGTCTCGGGGGCGCGTGATGGCTCACATAGCACGGAAACAGTATCACTCATCAGAGGCGATGAATGGGTAGCTGAAAATTCGACCGCCATAACAAAAATTGATTTTATAAAAAATGATGTCGAAGGGCACGAATCCAAAGTAATACATGGCTTGAAGCAAGCATTATTTAAATTCCGCCCCATCATCATGCTTGAATATAGCGAACAATCAAGCGTCACAATATTTAGAAATGACGGCATTTTTGAAACATATTTAAATGATTGTGAAATGTTTGTTTTAGGTAGCAACTATGACCCCGCTTGTTATGGTGGCAAGCCATTTGTAAGCATTAAGAGAATTCTTGCAAAAAAAACTGAAAAAGAAAACAGCAAAACTTTATTGTTTTAATGCCGCGCACCCATAGGACAGTATTTTAATTGTTCCTAAAGAGAATATTTTATTTCTCCCTGGCTCAAACTTTATTAATGGAAATCCATAACATGCGTACGCGTATCACTTATGCAAAGAAAGTTCGCCGCGAGTTTTACAAAACTGTGTGGTTTTATTTTCTTGTTGTCTCGCCGATTTTTTTAATGCTCATTTTTATTATCTCGCTGCTCGGTCTGATCATCAGTCAGCTCGAAGGGTGGAGCGCATTTGAAGGTATTTACTTTGCTTTTGTCACCGGCCTGACCATCGGTTACGGCGACCTGGCGCCCAAACTGGCTACCTCGCGTTTCCTTGCCATCGTGCTTGGTTTTAACGGCGTGCTGATGACGGCCATCTTTGCAGCTATCAGTATTAAGGCCATTGAAGTCACCGCTCGTGCGGCAAGTACCGATGAGTAGGACTGGCGCAATAAGCAGAACCATCTAGCCTCAAGCTCAAGGTTTGAGCAGTAGTTACGGCCCTAGAGAACAGATTGGTGCCGCCACCAGATTGACGAGGAAACTCGCTGTGCCAGGTGCCCGCTTTGTCGCGGGCTTCCCAGTAGAAGTAGGGCACTTTCGGCCCTCTGGATTGAGCGACAACATCAATGAATTTGTCTTCAAACGTCATCTAAAGCGTCTTAAGTGCCCTAATTTCCCGCCGCGTCTTACAGAGGAATCGTTTTAGCCCATGGATATCAAGCAGCTCTGGCTCAACCTCCAAGACCTCTGGGGTGCCCTCGATCAACACCCGCTCCTGCATACAAGCCTGGCGCTGATGCTGTTATTGGTCATTGCGCTGGTCCTCGGACGAGTGGCGCGGTACCTCATGTTTCATACGACCAAAATGCTCGGTCGCCAACCGACACTGCACTGGATCAACGACTTTTACTACAACAAGGTCTTTCATCGCCTGGTCCAGGCGACGCCGTTGCTGGTGATTCAGTTCGGCCTGCGCCTGGTGCCAGGGCTGAGCACGACCGCCCTGAATTTCCTCAGCAATGCGTCGCTGGCGCTCACCTTTCTGTTTCTGTTGCTGGCGGTCACATCCCTACTCAATGCGTCGCTGGACATCTACGCGCGCACCGAACACGCCCTTACCCGTTCGATCAAAGGTTACGTGCACCTGACAAAAATGGTCTTGTACGCGCTGGGCGCGATCATTATTGTCGCCACCCTGATCGACCGTTCGCCGCTGTTGCTGCTCTCGGGTCTGGGCGCCATGTCGGCGGTGATTATTTTGGTCTACAAGGACACGCTGCTGTCGTTTGTGGCCGGTGTGCAACTGACCAGCAGCGACATGCTGCGGGTGGGCGACTGGATCGAGATGCCGCAGGTCGGCGCTGACGGTGACGTGGTCGACATCACGCTGCACACGGTGAAGGTGCAAAACTTCGACAAGACAATTATTTCGATCCCGACCTGGCGCTTGATGTCCGAGTCGTTCAAGAACTGGCGTGGAATGCAACAATCCGGCGGTCGACGGATCAAACGCAGCTTGTTCATCGACGCCAGCGGCGTGCGTTTCATCCGCGATGATGAAGAGCAGAAATTGTCGCAGGTGCATCTGGTGAGCGATTACATCGGTCGCAAACAGGTCGAACTCAAAGCCTGGAACGAAGCGAAGGGCAATGTGGCAGCGATATCGGCCAACCACCGGCGGATGACCAACATCGGGACCTTCCGCGCTTATGCGCTGGAGTATCTAAAAAGTCACTCGGCGATACAGCCGAGCATGACCTGTATGGTCCGCCAGATGCAGGCCACCGCGCAGGGCATTCCGCTGGAAATCTACTGTTTCACAAGCACAACGGCGTGGGCGGATTACGAGCAGATTCAGGGGGATATTTTCGATTACTTGGTGGCGGTGCTGCCTGAGTTTGGGTTGAGTCTTTATCAACAGCCGAGTGGCGGGGATTTGCGTACAGGTCTGCTGCCAGCGATCCTCGGCGCAAGCCATATTCCCGAACCGGAAAAGCACATCATGTAACACCGCAATCCCCTGCGGCTTTTACCGACCTTTTTAGGCAAAAAAAACCGCCCCAACCGAAGCTGGAGCGGTCCACTGCTCGACCGTGTTACAGGTCGTCGATGTGATCTCGCAGCAATTCGAATAGGATCTGGTACACCTCGTCGGCGTCCTCCATGGCGAGCGTATTGGTAGTCAATCCTTTAGCATCCGTGGCTATAAAGGAATCTAAAAAGAATTTTACGTATGGCAGAAACAACAAAGGCCTGCATCGCTGCAAGCCTTTGATTTATATGGTATCGGTACCAAGAATCGAGCCCGGGACCTACTGATTACAAGTGCAGTAGGCGTCGGCTGAACAGTCGAAAGCCCGAAACTGACCCCAATACAGCCCCCAACTGAATGCAGTCATGTGCATGCACCGCTGGAGGCCTTGAAATTAGTGGAGCGGGTGAAGGGAATCGAACCCTCGTTATCAGCTTGGGAAGCTGGAGTAATGCCATTATACGACACCCGCTCAGAGCGGTGACTTTGTACCAGATGTGCGCGTGGAAATGAAGTTTTTCTTTGCGCCAGACGGGTTTAGCGCAGATGAGACATGGCAAGGACCGGGTAACGGTCGTTCGCGGGCAAGCCTCGGCTACAGGAATACAATCAACACTGTAGCGCGGGGCTTGCTCGCGATGACGCTGTTTCAGATGGCCAATGCATGGTGGTCCTGGACGTAGTGGTAACGCGGTCGGCTTTCATGCTGTGCCGGTTTCAGGAAGCCCAACAGTGCGTTGCGGCTGTCTCGGCAAGCGGCTTTGTGCTCCATGTCGAGAAAGTGGCCGGTGGCCTGGAGGGTGCTGAACGTGCTGTGTTGCACGTGCCCGGCGAACAATCGGGCGTCGTCGGCGGCGGTGTATTCGTCCCATTCGCCGTTGAGGAACAGCACCGGTACGCCGATTTTCTTCGCCGCGTGCAAATAGCACTGGCGATCGCTGTGCAGCACGTCGTTGATGTGGAAGTGCATCTGCCCGTATTCATGCTCGGCCAGGGAGCTGACGTGACGGTAGTTGAAGCGCTTGAACAACGACGGCAAGTGTTTGCCGATGGTGTCGTTGACCAAATGCCCAACGCGGTCGCCGTCGCGGCTGCCCAGATAGTCGACGCCGCGCTCGAGGTAATCGAGCATGTGCGCGTTGATCACCGGGGAGAACGAGCTGATCACGGCTTTTTCGATGCGCCGTGGTCGTTGCGACAGCGCCATCATGGTCGCCGCGCCACCCCAGGAAAACGACAGCACGTGTTCGGCGCCGAAGTGGTCGATCAGTTCCAGGAGGATCTGCCCTTCGATTTCCTTGGTGAGCATTTTTTCATGCAGGTTGTGGGCTTTCGACTTGCCCGCGTAGGGCTGGTCGTAGCAGACCACGTTGAACTGTGGATAGAGGTTTTTCACGGTTTGTGCAAACGACGCAGTCGTGGCCATCGAGCCGTTGACCAAGATAATGGTCTTCTCTGCGGCGTCTGCGCGATAGAACTCCGTGTAAACCCGATACTGACCTTGTATATCCAGCACAGCGATTTCTGGCCTCATGTCATAAGACTCCTGGCAAGCGGGTATGCGCGCAAATGAGATTGCACGAGCTTTGTGACAGGTAGGCATACGCCTGGAATTTGAGAGGCCCATGTCGATCCATTGCAGTCCGGTCGACGGGTATTGTTATTGGCGGGCAGTCTGCCGGATGAGGCCGGAACCCAAGGGTCCCTACCGGCAAAAAGTTTCTTAGAGGTATGGGGTGACTCGTCGGTCACATTTCGGCCGACGTCCTGATTCAAGCAGGGGTCACATCAATGTGCAAGTGCCGTTGGTAAATTGTTCGACAACTTCGGCTGAGCGGTCGATTGCTTAGATCAATCCGATCTCTTCATCGCTCAATGGGCGGTATTTGCCCGGTTTCAACGCGTCGTCGAGCGTTAATGGCCCCATGCGTTCTCGGTGCAGGCGCAGCACCTTGTTGTCGAAGTGGCCGAACATGCGCTTGACCTGATGATAGCGACCTTCGACGATGCTCAGGCGTGCGGACTTTGGTCCGAGCAGCTCCAGGCTGGCGGGGAGGGTGGTGAGGTCTTCAAAGGCGAAGTACAGCCCTTCATTGAATTTGATCGCGTACTCGGGGCCGATGTCCTGTTCGGTTTCGACGTAATACACCTTCGGCAATTTGGTCTGCGGTTGGGTCAGGCGTCGCGACCAACTGCCATCGTTGGTGATCAGCATCAGGCCGGTGGTGTTGAAATCCAGGCGTCCGGCGATGTGCAGATCGTCCTTGTCCGGCTCTTGAATCAGGTCGAGCACGGTCGGGTGCTGCGGATCACGGGTAGCGCTCACGCAACCGGCAGGCTTGTGCAGCATGAAGTGGCGCAGGGGTTTTCCGATTTGCAGCACATCGTTGTCGACTTCGACGCGGCTGAATTCACGGACTTCAGCGTGTGGGTCGCTGACGATTTTTCCGTCAACACGGACGCGTTTTTCCACCAGCAACAGGCGCACTTGCTTACGGTTGAAGCAGGGCAGGTTACTGAGGAATCGGTCAACACGCATGAATTAACGATCAGTGAAGAAAGGGCCGCGCATCTTACTTGAACGGCTGTGGCGCCGCTTGCAACTGCGTCTCGACTTCGGCGCAACGCGGGCACAGGCAGGACGCATTGCGCACTTCGGCCGGCAACGCTTCTAGGATCGCCGGGTCGATGCTGACGCCATAGCACCAGCAGGCGCGGTCGGCGGTTCGCGGGTCGGCCAGGGTGCAATCGTTGGATGCACCGCAGGCCGGGCAGAGGTCAGGCGGGTTCATAGCGGGACTGAGACATTTCCATGCAGGTGCGGTTACGGCCACTTTGTTTGGCCCGGTACATCGCATGATCCGCTCGCGACAGCAAACTGTGCAAGGTGTCATTGGGTTGCAGGGTGGTGAGGCCGATACTGACGGTTACGTGCAGGGCCTGATCGTTGTAGGCATAGCGCTGTTGTTCCACGTGCTGACGAATTTTCTCGGCGATCATCCGACCGGTCTCACCGTCAGTGTCCTTGAGCAGCACGATGAATTCTTCCCCGCCCCAGCGGCAGACGATGTCGGACTGCCGCAGGCAGCTTTCCAGGCTCCGGGCAAAACCGATCAGCACCTGATCGCCGGCCAGGTGACCGTAGGTGTCGTTCAACGCCTTGAAGTGATCCAGGTCCAGCAACAGCGCGGTCAGTGGCTTGAGTTCGCGTTGGGCTTCGTGCATGGCTTGCGCGGCCAGCAGGTCGAAGCCGCGACGGTTGGGCAGTTCGGTCAGGCTGTCGAGGGTGGCCTGGGCCTGGATCTTGTCCTGATAGCGTTTGATCGCCCGGTTGAGCAGGGCCAGGACGATCAGCATGACCAGAAAACAGATCAACAGGTTGAGGTACAGCGACTGGCGGATTTCAGTCAGGGCGCCGTCTTCGCGTTTGTCGACGAACAGGTACCAGTTGAGTTCTGGAATGAAGCGCACATTGAGGAAGTGTTCCTGGTCCTGGACCGAATACTCGTAGCTGCCGCTGTGGGGTTTTGGCAGCCGGTTGGCCAGGTCTTTCATGCTGTCGAGCTCGCTGAGTTTCTGCCCGATGTGCGCGCCTTGCGGGCCACCTTCGGCGCCTGTGAGCACCAGGCGCCCAAAGTTGTCGACGAAGAACACGCTGCGTTGATAGCGCTGCTGGTACTTGTCGATCAGCTTGATGACCGCATCAACCGTCAGACCAACGCCCGCTGCGCCGATGAATCGGTTGTTGTAGTCGTAGACCTTGTAGTTGATGAAGAAGGTCAGGTTGTCCTTGTTGGCGAGGTCCGGGTCGACGTTGATCTCGTAGGGATCCTTCATGTCGCGCACGCGAAAGTACCAGGCGTCGCGGGGCTCGGTAGCCTTGATCTGTTTCAGCACACCCTTGGCGTGGTAGTAGGTCAGGCTGGTGTTGGAGACGAAGAATGCGGTGTAGGCGCCGTAATGGGTCATGACTTCGTTGAGGTAACGGGTCATCTGGTCGGCGTCATTTTCACCGTTGACGACCCAGTCACGCATGAAGGTGTCGCGGGACATCATCGAGGAAATCAGGATCGGTCTGACAAGGTCTTTCTGGATTTCCGAATAGACCGTGTCGGAAGTCAGCGGCAGTTCTGTATTGACGATGCTGTCGCGGATCGACGCCCGCGACGCGTAGTAACTGAGAAAGGACGTAGCCATGAAACCTGCGCCCAGCAACGCGACCAGCGTGATGACCAACGAACGTTGAGAATACAGCGGCGAGCGAAGCGGCATGGCAGTTCCGTTGGCAGTGGTCCGATGGATAGCATTCTAATGGCACTGCCGGGAAATAACTGCTCCATGTGCGCCGCGAATACTCGTTCCAGTGGTTGCGTCATCACATAACGTCTGTAGGAATCGCGTTTATGCCAGTGTTTTCAGGTAGGCCCGCCATCCGCCGAAATGACTGATATCCGTCGCGCCCTCCAATCCATACGCCTCACAGATAAAACCGCTTTCCCAGCGACCATCCGCCAGTTGCACTTTGCCCAACCCCAGCGGCGCCGGAATCCCGGTCAGGAACGACCCCAATTCCGTGCTCGGCAACTCCCAGACTTCCACGGCAATCGCCACGCCACCGTCTTTCACGCGGACCATGCCGGGCCGAAACGGCGGTCCACCGGCCAGCGCATAGAGCTGATAGTCAGGTGAGCTGAAGGTCGTTTCCAACAACCGGGCACCTCGCTGCTTGAGCTGCCAGTTCAGCGCCAAGCCGTCCAGGTGTGCGCCGCAAACCACCAGTCGAGCGCGGTCATTGCGTGCGACGGTCGTTGAGGCAGGCGCCGCCAAACCGTGCTGGCGTTGCAAACCATCGGCCACGCTCAACAAGTACTGATCGGTGAAGGCACGACCAAACAGCGTCACGCCCCACGGCAAACCATTGCCCATGAGACCGTTCGGTACAGCGATGGCGGCGTAGTCGAGCAAGTTCATGAAGTTGGTGTAGTAGCCCAACTCGGAATTGCGCAGCACGGGTTCAGCGTCGAGCTCGGCCAATGTGACCGGGCGGCCAATGGTCGGCGTGACGACGCAATCGAGACCCTCCAGCGCTCTATCACACAAGGTTTTCAGCGCTTGCAGCCGGTACTGGGCGCGGAAAGTTTGCACGCCATTGACGGCGGGGGCCTTGGCCAATACGGCGCGGATCACCGGCAGCACGGCTTCGGGATTTCGTTCCATCAATTCGCCGGCCACGCTGTACCGTTCGGCAACCCATGGGCCTTCATAGAGCAGGCGCGCGGCTTCCAAAAATGGCGACAGGTCCAGTTCCACCACCTCGCCGCCCAACGCCTTGAGCCGGTCGATGGCATCACCGAACAGCAGCGGGCCTTCAGGGCAGCCGAAGAACTCAAGGTCCTGCGCACGCGGCACGCCGAAGCGGAACGGACGTGGAGAGCCGAACGCCGAGCCGTCATTCCACAAAGGATTATTGCGACTGTACGCGTCCCTAGGGTCGAGGCGTGCAGTGAGCGCCAGTAACTGACTGGCCTCTCGAGCCGTTGCGGTAAACGTGGTCACGCAATCGAGGGTGCGACAGGCCGGGACCACCCCGGCGGTGGAGATCAGCCCCTTGGTGGCTTTCATGCCGACCAGATTGTTCAGCGCTGCCGGCACGCGGCCGGAGCCTGCCGTGTCGGTGCCCAATGAAAAGCTCGCCACACCGAGCGCCACCGCCAGCGAAGAACCGGCACTGGAACCACCTGACGGGTACTCCGGCAACACACTGTTCGGGCAGGCGCCATAAGGCGAACGGCTGCCGTTGAGGCCTGTGGCGAATTGGTCGAGATTGGTCTTGCCCAACGGGATCGCGCCCAGCGCCAGCAGTTGCTCGACGATGGTCGCCGAACGTTCCGGCACATAGGCAAACGAGGGGCACGCCGCCGTGGTCGCAATGCCCGCCAGGTCGATGTTGTCCTTGATCGCGAACGGCACGCCATACAGCGGCAGGCTGTCGATGTCGCGGCCATCGAGGGCGGCGAGGTAGGGTTCCAGTTCATCGACACTGAGCAAATGGATGAACAGGTGATAGTCCGGGTTCAGCGCCGCGGCTTTGTCCCGCAGGCTCAGCAACAGTTGCCGAGGTGTAATGCTGCCGTCGCGGTAAGCGCTGCGCAGGGCGTCGAGTTGCAGATTGATGTTCATGGTGTCGGTCCTTATCAAAATGGCTTCAGTCGAGTTCCAGCACGGCGACGCGTTGTCCGGCGCGCACCGTGGAGCCTGGCTGCACACGAATTTCGCGCACCACGCCGGCCATCGGGGCGAGCAGGGGGATTTCCATCTTCATCGACTCCAGGATCACCAGCACATCGCCGGCCTCGACCCGGCTGCCGGCCTCGACCTGCACTTGCCAGAGGTTGCCGGCGATGTGGCTGTCTATGCTCAGTTGGCCGTTGCCCAGCGGCGCATCTTCGGTCGGCTCAGGGGCTGCTTCCTCGCTGTCGAAATGCGCCTGGCCGCTGGCGATCCAGCGCTCGCGTTCGGCGTTGAACGCACCTTGTTGTTGCTTGCGAAACGCCTCGATGCCGCCGGCCTCTTTCGCCAGAAACGCCTGGTAATCCGCCAGGTTCAACTGGCCGTGCTCGATGTTCAGATCGAAGCGACCCAAGGGGAAGTCGCGGCGGATGCGCAGCAGTTCATCGGCACTGACCGGGTAGAAACGGATCTGGTCGAAAAAGCGCAGCAGCCACGGTTTGCCATCGAACGCAGCGACTTCACGGTAGCGGTTCCACATCTGCAAGGTGCGGCCGACAAACTGATACCCGCCGGGGCCTTCCATGCCGTACACGCACATGTAGGCGCCACCGATGCCCACCGAGTTCTCGGCGGTCCAGGTGCGCGCCGGGTTGTACTTGGTGGTCACCAGGCGATGGCGCGGGTCGAGGGGGGTGGCGACCGGTGCACCGAGGTAGACGTCGCCCAGGCCCATCACCAGGTAACTGGCGGCGAACACCGTACGCTGCACTTCATCGAGGTTCGGCAGGTCGTTGATGCGGCGGATGAATTCCAGATTGCTCGGGCACCACGGCGCGTCCTTGCGCACGGTGGTCATGTATTTCTCGATGGCCAACTGGCACGCCGGATCGTCCCAGGACAGCGGCAGATGCACGATGCGCGACGGCACTTGCAGGTCCTTGGCGGCGCACACGGCATCCCATTCGCCAGCGACGATGCCGAGCAGGTCGGACAGCGACAGTTGCTCAGGCTGATAGTGGATTTGCAGCGAGCGGATACCGGGCGTCAGGTCGATCACGCCGTGCAGGTGTTGGCTTTCCAGGGCTTGCATGAGGGCGTGGACGCGGAAGCGCAAAACCAGATCCAGTTCGGGTGCGCCTATCTCAAGCAGTAAATGGGTATCGCCTGAGAGTCTTGCAACCAGCCGCGTATCGTCCTGCCCGATATCCAACACCACAGGCGACACAATCCCCTGTAGGAGCTGGCTTGCCAGCGATGAAGTTGATGCGGTGTCTGGCCGGGCCCCATCGCTGGCAAGCCAGCTCCCACAGGTATCCCATTTCAAGGCGAGGCTTCGGGCAGTCTTGAGGTCGACGGGGGAGAACTGCACTTTGTCCCCAGCCTTGAGTTGCCCCAGTTGCCAAAGATCCGCTTCGATCACGGTCACCGGGCATACGAATCCGCCAAGGCTCGGGCCGTCCGGGCCGAGGATCACCGGCATGTCACCGGTAAAATCCACCGCGCCGATCGCATACGGATTGTCGTGAATGTTCGACGGATGCAGCCCTGCTTCTCCGCCATCGGCACGCACCCATTCCGGCTTGGGGCCGATCAGGCGCACGCCGGTGCGGCTGGAGTTGAAATGCACTTCCCACTGCGTGGCGAAGAAGGTGCCGATGTAGTTTTCAGTGAAGTATTCCGGCGCGCCGTGAGGGCCGTAGATCACGCGAATCTGCCGCACCGCCGGTAGCGCGGCGAGCTGTTCTTCAGCCAGTTGCTGACCGATGCTGTGGTCACTCAAGGCCGGCACATGCAACACATCGCCAGCACGCAAAGCGCGCCCGCCGTGACCGCCGAACTGGCCGAGGGTGAAGGTGCTTTTGCTGCCCAGGTAATCCGGCACTTGCAGGCCACCGCGCAGGCACAGATAACTGCGCGCACCGGCGCCGGCAATCGTACCGAGGCTCAACGTTGCCCCCGATTCAATCAGCAGCGCCGTGTTCATCGGCACGGTTTCGCCATTCAAGGCCAGATCAATAGCGGCGCCGGTCACGGCCACGACCGCATCGCAATTGAAGCGCAGCATCGGCCCGCTCATGGTGATTTCCAGCGCCGCGGCGCCTTCGTCGTTGCCCAGCAAGCGATTGCCCAGACGCAGCGCGCGGCTGTCCATCGGCCCCGATGGCGGCACACCGACGGCCCAGTAACCGAGGCGGCCGGGGTAGTCCTGAACGCTGGTCTGGGTGCCGGCGCTGATCACTTCAAAGGTGTTGGCCTGATACACCAGGCCTTCCAGGCAACGGGTCCACGGTTGGCCGCTGGCGAAGGGCGCATCCAGCAGAATCTGCCGCAGGTAATCGCGGTTGGTTTCGACGCCATACAGTTGGCTGTCGCCGAGTGCTTGATGCAAATCGGTGCGAGCCTGTTCCCGCGTCGGCGCCCAGCTGATGACCTTGGCGATCATCGGATCAAAGTAGGGCGGGATCTCGCAGCCAGCCTCGACCCAGGTGTCGATACGCAGCTGAATGCCATTGGCCGCTGGAAAGTTCACAGCGGTGAGCAATCCCGGGCTCGGCTGAAAATCCCGGCCCGGATCTTCCGCATACAGCCGCGCCTGAATCGCGTGCCCCTTCGGTTTCAATTCCTGAACCAATTCGCCCAGCGGCGGCAAATCACCGGACGCCAGTTGCACCATCCAGCGCACCAGGTCGACGCCCCATACTTGTTCCGTGACGCCGTGTTCCACCTGCAAGCGGGTATTCACTTCCAGAAAATAGAAGCGCTGGGCGTCGCTGTCGAACACAAACTCGACGGTGCCGGCGCTGCGATAATTGACCGCTTTGGCGAGCTTGATGGCCGCCGCGCACAACGCCTCGGCCATGCCCTCCGGCAGATTGGGTGCCGGGGTTTCCTCGAGGACTTTCTGGTTGCGCCGCTGTACCGAGCAGTCGCGCACGCCGAGGGCAATCACCTCGCCACGGCCGTCACCGAATACCTGAACTTCCAGGTGACGTGCACGCTGGATGTACTTTTCGATGAACACCCCGGCGTCGCTGAAGTTGTTCTGGCCCAAGCGCTTGACCGCTTCGAAGGATTCACTCAACTCGGCGGCACTGCGGCACACGCGCATGCCGATGCCGCCACCGCCGGCGGTGCTTTTGAGCATCACCGGGTAACCGACCTGTTCGCCGGCAATCAGCGCGGCGTCGAGGCTGTCGAGCAACTCGGTGCCTTCGAGCATCGGCACGCCATGTTGCTTGGCCAAGGCGCGGGCGGTGTGCTTGAGGCCGAATACGCGCAGTTGCTCAGGCGTTGGGCCGATGAAGGCAACCCCGGCGGTTTCGCAGGCTTCGGCGAACGCGGCGTTTTCCGAGAGAAAACCATAACCGGGATGGATTGCGGTAGCACCCGTGGATTTGGCGATGGCGAGGATTTTTTCCACCGCCAGATAAGTACCGCCCGCCGCGCCTTCACCGAGGCTGTGGGCTTCGTCGGCTTGCAGGATATGCAGGCTGGCGGCATCGGCCTCGGAGTACACGGCAACGCCCTGCACCTGCAGTTCGCGCAAGGTGCGCAGGATGCGGCAGGCAATGGCGCCACGGTTGGCAATCAAGACTTTTTCGAACATGGCATAACCCCCGGAGGCGACAGCACATCAGCCTCGACTTGGGATGCGGGCCGTCCCGCAGTTTTTCGAAAGGCACCGGGGTCGTCCCCGTTGACAGAAATACACAGCACCCTTGTAGGAGCTGGCTTGCCAGCGATAGCGGCGTGTCAGCCGACATCATGGCTGAAGGTGCCGGTCAATCGCTGGCAAGCCAGCTCCTACAGGGGAGCGGTTACTTGATGCACTGCCCCGAACGGGCCTGGCACAGGGCAAACAACCATTTACGCAATCGCGCTAATTTCAGTTCCATACCAGCAGCTCCGCAGGTGTCGGGTTGTAGGCGTTGCACGGGTTGTTCAGTTGCGGACAGTTGGAAATCAGCACGATCACATCCATTTCGGCACGCAGGTCGACGTACTTGCCCGGTGCGGAAATCCCGTCTGCAAAGGTCAACCCGCCATCGGCCGTGACCGGCACGTTCATGAAGAAATTGATGTTTGGTCCGATGTCGCCCTTGCCCAGTCGACCGTCATGCGCACAGGCGCGCAGGTAGTTGTCGCGGCAGCTGTGCATGTAGCGTTTTTCCAGCGCGTAACGCACGGTGTTGCTCTCTTGCGCGCAGGCGCCGCCGAGGGTGTCGTGGCGCCCGCAGGTGTCGGCGACGATTGTCAGCATCGGCTTGCCAAGGTTGGAATACAGCACGCTGCCGGTGCTCAGGTACACGCTGTTCTGACGGCGCAAGGTGCGCTGCACGTCGTAGCGCTCCTTGGGGTTGGCAACGCTGTAGAACAACGTATCGACGGCCTGATTGCCTTCCAGATCGAGGATGCGCAGGGTTTGACCGGCCTTGACTTCCATCAGCCAGGGTTCACCGGCGGGGATGGTGGCGCGGTAGATCGCGGTTTCAGGCTGCTTTTCAGTGGTGATGAGAGCGAGTGACATGGCAGCGATCCTCAGGCGAACAGACGGTCGGTGTTGATGAAACCGCGCTCGTTTTCCGGGCGCGAGGTGCGGCAGTGTTCGGCGACGCTGGCGTCGGCGTTCATCCAGCTCAGCTTCAAGGGTTTGGGGGCGTATTCCGGCGACGGATCCATCGGGTGTTGCAGGGCCGTGAGCACCACCAAGGTATCCATCGGTGCGTACAACTCGATGTAATCACCGGCCTTGGAATTGGCCTCGACGAAGTGGAAGCGCCCGGCGTCATCGACGTTCACCCGGCTGAACAGATTGAGAGTCATCAGCAGGTCCGACAGGCCCAGGCCCCACTTGCCCAGTTCCACCAGCAGGTTGTCGGTACCGTTGCGGAAGAAGCCGTTGCGCAGTTCCTGGTAGCGACCGGTGCCGTATTTTTCTGCAACCTCTTCAGTGCAGAGCACACCGCCGAGGCTGTCGCTCCAGCCGCAGGTGTCGGCGGTGATCGCGGCCAGCACGCGGCCCATGTCCGAGTACAGGCAATGGCCGGTGGTGAGCTTGGCGGTGTGTTGGCATTTGAGGCTGTCGGGCAGGTTCAGGCGTTCGGTTTTTTCATTGGCGTTGAGCAGCGTCAGGCTGACGTTGGCGCCGCCGCGAATGTCGGTCAGGCGCAGCAATTGGCCGCGTTTGAGCACGAACGAGCGATGGCCACCACCCGGCAGCATTTCTTCGGCGAAGGGCGGGAACAGTTGGGTCGAATCAGTCATCGGGAAAATCCTCTCAAGCGGTTCGAAGTGAGCCCGCCAGTTGCACCGGCAAGGCGTCGACGGCGGCACGGCTGATGCGGCGGTCGCTGTTCAAGGGAATGTCGTAGGTGATGCGCGCGCCGTAGGCCCCGGGGGCGTGCGGATCGAGGCGGACCTTGTCGAACACCAGCAAGCGCGTACCGAGGCTGAAACCTTCGGACAGGTCGTGGGTGACCATGAACACGGTCAGCCGGGTCTCGCGCCACAGTTCCAGGAGCAAGCCGTGCATGTCTTTGCGGATGCCCGGATCGAGCGCACCGAACGGTTCGTCGAGCAGCAGCACCCGCGGCTTCATGATCAGCGCCTGGGCGATGGCCAGTCGTTGCTGCATGCCGCCGGAGAGCTGCGCCGGGTATTTGTCCAGCGAATGTCCGAGGCCGACTTTGTGCAGCAATGCCGAGGCCTGTTCCCGAGCCTCACGCTTGGCGCTACCAAACAGGCGTCCGAGCAGTGGCGAGCGAGGCAGTTCGAGACCGAGGGCAACGTTGTCCAGCACGCTCAAATGCGGGAACACCGAGTAGCGCTGGAAGACCACGCCACGGCTGGCGTCCGGCTCACCGGCCAACGGTTGACCGTCGAGCAGGATCTGGCCGCGACTGGCACGCTCCTGACCGAGCAGCAGGCGCAGGAAGGTCGATTTACCGCAACCGGAGGCGCCGACCAAGGTGCAGAATTCACCCTCGTCGACGTTCAGGTTCAGGCCTTCGAGCACCACTTGATCGGCGTATTGCTGCCAGACGTTTTTAACGGTGATGAAGCTCATGCCCGCGCTCCTTCATACCAAGGGAACGCACGTTGGGTCAGGTACTTCAGGCCCCAATCCATCAGCCAGGCAAGCAGGGTGATCCACACCACATAGGGCAAAATCACGTCCATTGCCAGGTAGCGGCGCACGAGGAAAATCCGGTAACCCAAACCGTCGGTAGAGGCGATGGCTTCGGCGGCAATCAGGAACAACCATGCCGAGCCGAGCATCAGCCGCAGCGAGATCAGCAACCGTGGCAGCAATTGCGGCAACACCACTCGCAGCATCAGGGTCCAGGTCGAGGCACCCAGGGTTTGCGCCTTGATCAGCAACTCCACGGGTATTTCCCTGGCGCGCTGTTCCAGATCCCGGGCCAGCGCCGGGGTGATGCCGATCACGATCAGCATCACCTTCGACAACTCCCCCAAGCCGAAAACGATGAACAGGATTGGCAGGATCGCCAGCGGCGGCACCATCGACAGCACCGTCAACAAGGGCGACAACGGTGCGCCAAACAGCGGCAGGGTGCCCGCGGCGATGCCCAGGCACAGACCGGCCAAGGCACTGATACCGAGGCCGATGGCCAACCGGCGCAGGCTGGACGCGGTGTCTTGCCAGAGCAGGTATTCGCCGGTGCGGCTGTCGGCGACAAACGCCAGGCGTTTCACCGCATCGGTCATCTGCACGGCGCTGGGCAGCAGCTTGTCATTGGGGTTGTCCGCCAGTCGCTCGGCCGAGCCCATGAAGTAGGCAAACAGCAACAGGGCGAACGGCAGGATCACCAACAGCAGGCGACTCGGGCGATCCGGGTGGCGATTGATCAGGCGCATGGCCAGTTCTCCTGATTACAGCTTGGCGTCGGCGGCCATCTGCACGTAGCTCGGATCGAAGCGCAGCTTGAGGTTGCCTTTGTCGCCGCTGGTCACGCCATTGGCGAAGGCCATGCCGACCGCGCTGGTGTCTTTGGCGCCTTCACCCAGCAAACCGTGCTGGAAGGAAAACTCGGCGACTTTGCGCATGGTTTCCGGCAACTGCTGACTGGTGCTGAAAGCCAAAGCTTCCTTGGGTGTGGCGAACAGTTTGGTGGTGTCCAGTTGCGCCTGGAAACCCGCCAGGTCAGTGCCCGATGCCTTGGCCATGTGTTCCAGCGCGGCTTTGCTGGCGGCGCTTTTCGCGTTCATCAACTCGACCACTTCGAACCAGGCACCCGTCAGGGCTTTGCCCAGTGCCGGGTTGTCTTTGAGGGTGGCGCTGTTGACGACCATCATGTCCATGATTTCGCCGGGGATCTGGCTGGAATTGAAGACTTCGGTCACCGCAGGCTTGGCCTTGATGTCCGAGAGCATCGGGTTCCAGGTGGTGACGGCGTTGACTTGATCGGTGTTGAAGGCGGCCGAGATATCGGCGTCGGAGGTGTTGACCACTTTCAGGTCTTTCTCGGTGAGGTTCACCGAATCCAGGGCCCGGGCCAGCAGGTAGTGCGAGACCGAGAGTTCGACCAGATTGACGTCCATGCCCTTGAGGTCGGTGAGTGTCTTGCCTTCGCCCTTGAGCACGATGCCGTCGTTGCCATTGGAGAAGTCACTGACGATCAGCGCGGTGCTGTCGACGCCACCGGCCGCAGGGATGGTCAGCGCATCCATGTTGGTCATGGTGCAGCCGTCGAACTGGCCAGCGGTGTACTGATTGATCGATTCGACGTAGTCATTGAGTTGCACCACGTCGATCTTGATACCGTACTTCTTTGCCCATTTGTCGACGATGCCCTGGCTGCCGGCGTATTCCCAAGGCATCCAGCCGGCATAGATCGTCCAGCACACGCTGAAGTGATCTTTCTGGGCGGCTTGGGACGAGAAGCTCACAAGGGCTGCGAACGCAGCGGCGAGCAGGGCGGATAAACGAAGCTGGGACATGGTGGTTCTCCAGTTGGTCAAGGGCGGACAGGAAGGCAGCGGCACCGCTAGCGGTGGCTTGTCTCCCGGGCTTTTGTCCCGCCGTGTAACCTCAACTGGAGGTCGCCAACTCTCGGACCAGCCACTCGCGCTTGCGAGCCGGAACCCTAGTCAGCCATTGCAAATTGTGGTGCCGCGAACCTGTAGTGAGTCCTGCACGGTATTGACTAAGCGAGAGCCGTGCCAAGTCTGCTCGAGGTGTCTGGCACGGGGATCAGCGAAAGGGAGGGGAGGGGCGATCAGGTGCTGTTGCATTGTGATGGTGCGTCCGTGCACTGAGATGTAGCGCGATCCGCCACTGATCAGAAGGTCAACGCCGACTGGCACTTGGGAGTAAAAATACACGGTCCACGCCATCACGGCGGTGGATATCGCCATGGTTACCGTTAATCAACGCGCGAATAGATGAAAAACCTTTCATCGGACAGATGTTTCAACGTGTTGCGCGAACGCACCAGATTCCGAAATCGATGTCTGATCTTTCGACAGTCAGCAACATTTGACTGTCGCCTGCCAGCGTCGCTGGTGTGGCTAACCCGCGGTCCAGGAGGCCGCTATGTATCGCCGAATTCTACTGCTTGCTGTGTTGGGATTGTCCCTTGGTGGGTGCGTGCCCTATTACGATGAAGGAGGCAGTTACTACCGTTCCGAAGTCTATACCTCGCCGGCGCCGACCTATTACGCCGGGGGCAGTTCCTACTATTCCAATGGCGGCGGTTACTACTCGCCAGCTCCCCGGTACTACTCACCGCCAGCGCGGTACTACCAGCCGACGCCGCGTTATTACTCGCAGCCGCGGGTCTATCAATCGGCTCCACGCTATTACCAGTCGGCCCCGCGTCATTATCAGTCATCGCGCGGCGACTACCGGGCGCATCAGAACCAGGGTTGGGATGGCCGCAGCAATCGAGGCGGTTGGGACAAAAACCGAGGCCACGACGGACGGCGGGGCGGTAGTGGCGATCATAACGGTCGTGGCGATCACGATGGCCGCGGCGGTCACCGCTGATCCTTACAACAATGCAATTCCAATGTGGGAGCTGGTTAGCTCCCACATTTTTTTGCGGACTTCAGTAATTCAACAAATCCGCCAACGGATGCCGACCTTCCCAAACCTTATGGAAATGCGCCTGCACCACCGCGTCCGGCACATTGTTGATGTCCGGCCAATGCCAGTGGGGCGTCTGATCCTTGTCGATCAACCGTGCACGCACGCCTTCGCTGAATTCCGGATGACGACAGCAGTTGAGACTCAGGGTGTATTCCATCTCAAAGACCTGGGCCAGCGACAGGTGTTTGGCGCGAATGATCTGTTCCCACACCAGATGCGCAGTCAAGGGTGAGCCTTCGCTCAGGGTCCTGGCGGCGCGACTCATTATCGGGTCGCTGTTGTCGCGCAGGGCGCTGATGGCTTTCCAAGCACAACGCACATCGCTGACATCCAGCAGTTCGTCGATTTGCTGGCGACGCGGCAGCCACTGGGCTTCAGGCATTTGCGCTACTGCTTCTTGCTGCAACGCCTTGAGCAGACTGTTGAGCTGCATCGGTGTCTGTTCCTGCCAGTTCAATTGCAGCAGGCCTTCGATCAAATCCGCTTGCTGCTCATCGCGCAGAAACCGATCCGCCAGATCCAGATCGATCGCATCGCGGCCATTCATGTGCGCGCCGGTCAGGCCAAGAAACAGGCCGAGTTTGCCCGGTAGCCGCGACAGAAACCAACTGGCGCCAACGTCCGGGTACAGGCCGATGCTGATTTCCGGCATCGCCAAACGGCTGCTTGGCGTGACAATGCGGATGCTTGCCCCTTGCAACAGGCCCATGCCACCGCCGAGCACATAACCATGGCCCCAGCAGATCAGCGGTTTCGGGTAGGTGTGCAGGCGAAAGTCCAGGCGATATTCCGCCGCGAAGAATTGCGCGGCCAGGGGCGGCACTTCACCGGGGTGGGCGCGACAGGCTTCGACCAGGCTGCGCACTTCGCCACCGGCGCAAAAGGCCTTGGGGCCATTGCCGCGCAGCAGGACGCAGACGATTTGCGGATCTTTGGCCCAAGCGTCCAGTCGGTCGCGCAGGGCATTGATCATTGGCAGTGACAGGGCGTTGAGCGACTTTTCGGCATCCAGGCTGGCGATGCCGATACGGGCGCCGTCGGTGCCGGTGAGCTCTTCGAAGTGCAGATTCATCGTGACCTCGATCGGGAATTTGAGGGTTAAGTATGATCGCTGTGCAAGAAAGCGCCGGATCTGCATCAGATCAATTGACAAGCGTGGTGCGCTTTCCTAGGGTTCGCCCCATTGTTTTTGCCGGATGTAACCATGACTGCTGATGACCGTATCAAACTCGAACCGAGCTGGAAGGAGGCGCTGCGTGCCGAATTCGACCAGCCCTACATGACAGAGTTGCGAAATTTTCTGCAGCAGGAGCGGGCGGCCGGCAAGGAGATCTATCCGCCAGGGCCGATGATCTTCAATGCACTCAATTCCACGCCGCTGGACAAGGTCAAAGTCGTCATCCTCGGTCAGGATCCCTACCACGGTCCGGGTCAGGCCCATGGCTTGTGCTTCTCGGTGCAACCGGGCGTGCCGGCGCCGCCGTCGCTGGTGAACATTTACAAAGAATTGAAGCGCGACCTGAACATCGACATTCCCAACCATGGCTACCTGCAAAGTTGGGCGGATCAGGGCGTACTGATGATCAACACCACCATGACCGTCGAACGGGCCAACGCCAACGCGCACAAAGACAAGGGCTGGCAGTTTTTCACCGACCGGATCATTGAAGTGGTCAGCCAGCAACAGCCGCACCTGGTGTTCATGCTGTGGGGCGCCCATGCGCAGAGCAAGCAGAAGCTGATCGATGCGACCAAGCATCTGGTGCTGACCTCGGTGCACCCGTCGCCGCTGTCTGCCTATCGCGGCTTCCTCGGTTGCGGACACTTCAGCCGCACCAACAAGTTTCTGGAACAGAATGGCGAGACGCCGATCGAGTGGCGGTTGCCGCCGGTTTGATGGGAATTGGTTGAGCTTTTGTGGCGAGGGAGCTTGCTCCCGCAGGGCTGCGAAGCAGCCCTGAATTCTGCAATCCGATTTCTTCTGACACACCATGCACATAGGCTTTACGACTGCTGCGCAGCCGAGCGGGAGCAAGCTCCCTCGCCACAGGTGGAGTTAAATTTCTGGTTCTTCCGGTTGTCGATTCCAATACTTGAACAACGGCTCTGCCAGAAACAACACAAACAACAGCCGCATCACCTGCATCGCCGTCACCAGCGGCACCGACAATTGCAGGGTCTCCGCCGTCAGGCTCATTTCGGCAATCCCGCCGGGCATCATGCCCAAGGTCAGCGAACGCAGATCCAGATGGGTCAGCGCACTCAAACCCAATGCCGCCACCGTTGCGATCAACATGGTCAGGACGGTGCCAATCAGTGTCCGCCCCATGAAAGAGGGCGCACGCCGGAAAAACTGCCGATTGAAGTGACAGCCCAAGCCGCTGCCGATCAACCATTGGCCGATCTGACTGCCGCCGTCAGGCAAACCGATGTGCAAGTCCCAGCCGATGCTCACTGCCGCACTCACCAGCAACGGTCCGAACAACCAGGGGTTGGGTTGACGCAGCCGTTCCCAGATCCAGGCCGCCAAAGCGCCCGCGGGAAGCAAAATCGCCAGCCAGCGCCAATCGATGCTGCCGGCGTAGGAGAGTGGCGCACCGTCGCCCAACAGATATTTGAACGCTGCCGGCACACAGAGCACTACCACCAACACGCGCAGACTCTGGCCTGCCGCTACCCGGCTGAGAACCGCGCCATTGCGTGCACCGAGGTTGACCATCTCGCCGGAACCGCCGGGCATGCTGGAGAAAAACGCAGTGGCGCGATCCTCACCGGTGCGGCGCATCAGCCACACACCGACGACCGCCGACAGGCTGGTGACTAGCGCACCGAAGAAGATCAAACCGAAATGACTGAGTACCTGCTCCATTACCACCGGAGTGAAATGCAGGCCGATACCGATACCGACGATCCACTGGCCGCACTTGCGGCCGCCAGGGATTTCCGCCAATTGCCAGGGTGTCAGGCAGCGCACGAGGATGATCGCCAGCAACGAACCGACCATCCACGGCAAAGGCCAGCCGACCTGGCTGGCAAGGAAACCGCCGAGCAGGCCGACCAGCGGGGTTCCCCACCAGGCTTTGAAAGGTGTTCGATCAGACATCGGCAACAACGCGCCGCGCAACTGAACGTTTACGCCAGATGCGCGCAATCGGCACCAGCAACATGACCACGATCAACCCCCAGACACCGACGGTGATACCGCTCGACCAGAGAATATCCAGCGAACCATTGGAAATCGACAGCGCCCGACGCAGATTCTGCTCCATCAAACCACCGAGGATGAAGCCCAGCAAAACCGGCGACAACGGGAAGTCCAGCTTGCGCAGGATGTAACCGAAGATGCCGATGCCGATCATCAGGAACAGATCGAAGGTCGTGGCATGCACGGCGTACACGCCAATGGCGGTGATGATGGCGATCATCGGCACCAGCGCCCAGTTCGGCACGGCAAGGATTTTGGTGAAGATGCGGATCATCGGGATGTTCAGGATCACCAGCATGATGTTGGCGATGAACAACGATGCGATCAGGCCCCAGACGATGTCCGGTTGCTGCTGAAACAGCAGTGGGCCTGGCGTGATGTTGTACAGCGACAGCGCGCCGATCATCACGGCTGTGGTGCCCGAGCCAGGGACGCCGAGGGTCAGCATCGGCACCAATGCACCGCAGGCTTCTGCGCCAATGGCGGTTTCCGGAGCGGCCAGGCCACGTTTGTCGCCCTGTCCGAATTTTCCGCTTGGGCCAGCGATGCGTTTCTCGGTCATGTAGGCCACAGCACTGGCCAACGTTGCGCCAGCACCTGGCAGCACACCCATGATGAACCCGAGCACACCGCAACGCATGTTCACCCAGAACACCGAAGCCGCTTCCTTGAAATTGAACAACATCCGCCCGGTGGCCTGGAACGCTTCTTGGCCACGGTGGGTTTTTTCCAGCAGCAACAGAATTTCGCTGATGGAGAACAGGCCCAGCACCAGCACCACGAACTGAATACCGTCAGTGAGGTGGATGTTGTCACCGGTGAACCGGTACACACCGCTGTTGGCATCAATGCCGACGGTCGACAGGAACAGCCCGATCAGCGCCGCGATAAACGTCTTGAGGGGCCGATCACCTGCCATGCCGCCGAGACAGACAATCGCAAATACCATCAGTACGAAGTATTCCGCGGGACCGAAGGCAATCGCCCATTTCGCCAGCATCGGCGCGAACACGACCATCCCGCAGGTCGCGATAAATGCACCAATGAACGAGCTCCACGCCGACAGTGACAACGCGACACCGGCCAGACCCTGACGGGCCATCGGGTAGCCGTCGAGGGTGGTCATGACGGTCGAAGCTTCGCCCGGGATGTTCAGCAAAATCGAACTGATCCGCCCGCCATATTCGCAACCCAGGTAAACCGCGGCCAACAGGATCAATGCCGACTCCGGTGGCAGGCCCAATGCGAAGGCGATCGGGATCAGCAACGCCACGCCGTTGATCGGCCCCAGGCCCGGAAGCAGGCCGACGACCGTACCGATCAGCGTGCCGCTGAGTGCAGTCACGAAGTTGTAAGGGGTTAACGCGACACCGAAGCCGTGACTCAAATAACCAAGCGTATCCATATCAGTTCTCCAGAACGTCGAGCAGGCCCAGAGGCAGTGGCACGTCCATGACTTTGTCGAACAGCAGGTACAGACCGACGCTCATCAGGCTGATGATGATCGCGCCCGGCAGCCAGCGCCCGCCGTACAGGCGAGCCAGAGGAATGCCAACCAACATGCTGCTGAGGATGAAACCCAGCGGTTCGAACAGTCCGGCGAAGACCAGTAGCAACAGCACGCAGATACCGATCTTGGTCAGGGTCTCGCGATCCATCGGCGGATCTTCATCGGTGTGCTTGATCGGCGAAGGGCGATACACCATGTAAACCAGGGCCAGGCCCATCAGCCCCAGCATCAGCAGCGGGAACGCGCGCGGGCCGATCGGTTCGTAGGAAAACGGTGCCTGATAGGGCAAAGCCATCAGCACCAGGCTGGCACAGGCCAGCAACAGCACCGAAGCAAAAATGCGTTGTAAGAGCATGGGGAACTCCTGTGCTGCGACTCCGTGAAAGGGGAGTCGCAGCCGCTAGACAGAGGCGATCACTGAATCAGGCCGAACTCTTTGGCCAGCACTTTGTAGTCCGCAACCTGCTTCTTCACGTAGGTGTCCAGTTCCGGGCCGGTCATGGCGAACGGGAACAGTTCACGCTGATCGCGCAGCTTGGCGAACTCAGGCGAGGCCAGCAGTTTGTCGAAGGAGTCTTTCCACCAGGCGTAGTCTTCGTCGCTGACTTTTGGCCCGAGGTAGAAGCCACGCACCACCGGCCAGACGATGTCGTAGCCTTGCTCGCGGGCGGTCGGAATGTCCTTCATTTCCGGCTCCTCCAGACGCTTGTCGGAGAACACTGCCAACAGGCGCATGTCACCGCTCTGGATGTGCGGCATGGAGTCGGAGATGTCGGTGCTGCCGACCTGGATGTGGCCGCCGAGCAGGGCGGTGGCGATTTCACCGCCACCTTCGAGGGCAACGTAACGCAGGTCGCGCGGGTTGATGCCAGCGGCTTTGGCGATCAGGGCGGTTTGCATCCAGTCCTGGCTCCCGACGGTGCCGCCGGAACCGATCACCACTTTGCTCGGATCTTTCTTCAGCGCCTGTACCAGATCGTCGAGGGTCTTGTAGGGCGAATCGCTTTTCACCGCGATGGCGCCATAGCTAGTGCCGACCGCTGCCAGCCAGCGCACGTTGGTTTCATCGAAACGACCGAACTTGCCTTGGGCCAGGTTCAACAGCGATCCGCTGGACCATGCCACCAAAGTACCGGCATCGGCCGGACGCTGGGCGACCACCGCGTTGTACGCCACCGCGCCGACACCGCCGGGCATGTAGGTCACGCGCATCGGTTTGGTCAGCAGTTTTTCGTTGATCAGCGCGCTCTGCGCCAGTTTGCAGGTCAGGTCGAAACCTCCGCCGGGGGAGGCCGGGGCGATGCACTCCGGGCGTTTAGGTTCGGCAAGCGCGTGGCCGGTGAACAGCAGGACGCTGGCGGCGAGGGCTAGTTTACGCATTGACAGGTTCATTCATGTCTCCTTGGGAGTTGTTGTTATTGACGCACTGAATTACCAAAGGGCAACGCTATAGCTCACCAGCAGACGCACTTCGTCGGCATCGCGAGCAGAATAGTTGGAACGGTAAGTGGCATTGCGCAGGCGCACGGCGACATCCTTGGGCGCGCCGCTTTGTACAACATATTTAATCTCGCTGTTGCGTTCCCACACTGTGCCTTCGTCGCCGTTCTTGAGCTTGATGTTGTCACCGCTCACGTAACGGCTCATGAAACTCAGGCCCGGGATGCCGAGCTTGACGAAGTCGAAGTCATAACGCGCTTGCCAGGAATGCTCTTCGGCGCCGGAAAAGTCGTTGATCTGTACGAAGTTGACCAGGTAGGGGTCGGCACCATCTACATACGGGAAGGCGGTGTCACCGGCCAGTACGGTAGGGCTGACGCTGGAGAGGCGGGTAGGCGCGAATGCCCGGGTCTGCAAGGACTGCATGGGTGACTTACTCCGTTTATTGTTCTTATTTATCGAAAACGCTTCGAGGCGTTTTTCGGATCGCTGCGTGGCAACAGCGACGGCAGTCGAAACTGCCCGTGGCTGGACTCTAACGAGCTAACCTTTCGCTAACCTTTCAGAAGACTTTCGCGTTTTTTTAGGCTTCACAGTGGCGGATGCGGCTGTAAACTCCGCGCCAAAGAATGGCGTCGACCATCCCTGAATGAGGTAAAAATCCATGCGTGTCCTGCTCGTCGAAGACCATCTGCAGCTCGCCGAAAGTGTCGCCCAGGCGCTCAAGAGCACCGGGCTGACCGTGGATGTGCTGCACGACGGCGTAGCGGCCGACCTGGCGCTGGGCAGCGAGGAATACGCCATGGCGATCCTCGACGTCGGCTTGCCGCGCATGGATGGATTCGAAGTGCTGGCGCGGCTGCGTGCGCGGGGCAAGAACCTGCCGGTCCTGATGCTGACCGCCCGCAGCGACGTAAAGGATCGGGTGCATGGCCTGAACCTCGGCGCCGACGATTACCTGGCCAAGCCTTTTGAACTCACTGAACTCGAAGCCCGGGTCAAAGCCTTGTTGCGCCGCAGCGTGTTGGGCGGTGAGCGTATTCAGCGCTGTGGTGTGCTGGCCTACGACCTGGAAACACGGCGCTTCACGCTGGGTGAAGAATTGCTGACCCTGACCTCCCGCGAGCAAGCGGTGCTTGAAGCGCTGATCGCACGCCCTGGTCGGGTGATGAGCAAAGAGCAATTGGCGTCCCAGGTGTTCGGCCTCGACGAAGAAGCCAGCCCCGATGCGATCGAAATCTACGTGCACCGCTTGCGCAAGAAACTGGACGGTCAACCGGTTGCCATCGTGACCTTTCGCGGCCTCGGCTATTTACTGGAAAGCCGCGATGCATAAGCCCAGCAGCCTGCGCTGGCGGTTGCTGTGGAACCTCGCACTGTTGCTGGTGGTGTTGATGCTGGCCAGTGGATTGAGCGCTTACTGGAACGGCCGCGAAGCCGCCGACACCGCGTATGACCGGACCTTGCTGGCGTCGGCCCGGACCATCGCCGCCGGCCTGTCCGAACGCGACGGCAGCCTCAGTCTCGACGTACCTTACGTGGCCCTCGATACGTTTGCCTACGACAGCGCCGGACGGATTTTTTATCTGGTCAACGACATCAACCAGAAGCTGATCTCCGGTTATGAAAACCTTCCGCCACCGCCACCGGGTACGCCACGCACCGATAACTATCCTGCCCTGGCCCGCTTCTACAATGCGACGTATCAGGGGCAGAACGTGCGCGTCGTCAGCCTGCTCAAGGCGGTCAGCGAACCGAACATGAACGGCATGGCGGAAATCCGTGTGGCGGAAACCGATGAAGCCCGGGTCAGCATGGCCCGCAGTCTGGCGGCCGATACTTTATTGCGCCTGGGCATGCTGGCGCTCGGTGCGTTGTTGTTGGTGTGGTTTGCGGTCAGTGCGGCATTGCGTCCGCTGGAACGCTTGCGCACGGCGGTGGAGGAGCGACAACCCGATGATCTGCGGCCGCTGCCCCTGGTGGAAGTGCAGCGCGAATTGTGGCCGCTGGTGCGTGCGCTCAATCACTTTACCGAGCGTTTACGCGAGCAGTTCGAGCGCCAGGCGCAGTTCATTGCCGATGCCGCCCATGAATTGCGCACACCGCTGGCAGCGCTCAAGGCGCGACTGGAACTGGGCATGCGTTCGGCTGAGCCCGACACGTGGCGCAGCACCCTGGAAACTGCCGCCCAGGGCACCGATCGCTTGACCCATCTGGCTAACCAACTGCTCTCTCTGGCGCGGGTCGAAAATGGCGCCCGGGCGATTGCCGAGGGTGGCGCGCAGTTGCTGGATCTGAGTCAGTTGGCGCGTGAGCTGGGCATGGCCATGGCACCGCTGGCCCACAAACGTGGCGTCGCACTGGCGCTGGAGGCAGACGAACCGGTATGGATGCGAGGCGAGCCGACATTGCTGAATGAACTGCTGAGCAATCTGGTGGACAACGCCCTGGCCCACACGCCAACGGGTGGCAATGTGATTTTGCGTGTTACCGCACCGGCGGTGCTGGAGGTCGAAGATGACGGCCCGGGCATTCCCGCTGAAGAGCGTGGCCGGGTGTTCGAGCGGTTTTACCGGCGAAATCAGCATGTCGCCGGATCAGGTTTGGGGTTGGCGATTGTCGGAGAAATCTGCCGCGCACATCTGGCGCAAATCAGCCTGCATGATGGAGAGCACGCAGGGTTGAAGGTGCGGGTGAGTTTTACTGCGGGGGAGTAACACTCTATCTGTGACTAGGGGGCTGGCATTCATGTTCAGTAAAACATCGAACGGGTTTCTTCCAGATCGTCGCACAGCACCTTGTCGTCAAAGTCGATGCCCAGCGTCTTGAGTGCCGGCACGTTCAAGACATCGACGCGGGCGAATGGATGGTCGGTATCCTTGTGGCAATACAGGCTGGCAATCTGCACCAGGTCCGCATAATCGACCTGTGCAGAGTGGCGTTTGAAGTCCAGGTATAGCCGCGGCACTTGTACGAGCTTGTTTGGAAACTCCCAGACTTTGAGCAGTTTTTCGCCAATCAGTGGATGTATTTCGTCGATCACGTGATTGAGGCTGACGGGGTCGGACAACAATTCATAATGGTCTTCGGCATAGGTCAGGATCGGCAGCACGCCAATCTGGTGCACCAGCCCGCCGAGCGCGGCTTGATCGGGTTTAAGCCGGGTGTAACGGCGACACAGGGCATAGCTGACCCCGGCAATTTCCAGGCTTTTGCGCCAGACATCGCGCATTTTCTGCTCCACGACATCGGAGCGGGCATGAAAAATCTGCTCCATCACCAGCCCGATGGCCAGGTTACAGCTGTAGTTGATGCCCAGGCGTGTGATTGCGGTGTGCAGATCGGTCACTTCCTGGGTGGCACGCAACAGCGGGCTGTTGACCACTTTGATCAGGCGCGCCGACAGCGCGGTATCGCGACCGATCACTTTGCTCAGGGTACTGACGCTGACTTCCGGGTTTTCAGCGGCCTTGCGAATTTGCAGGGCCACTTCCGGCAACGTTGGCAGAACCAGGTCATCGTTATTGATGGCCTCAACCAAATCCTGTTGGATCTTTTCCGCCAGCTCGCTCATTTAGTTTCTCTAGGTGTTGCGTCAAGTGCTGCCGTTATTGCTGGATTTCGCGATCGCGGTCCAGTTCATAGGGCAGGTCGAGCAGCTGTAAGGAGGGACCTTCAAGCGCCCCCAAGTGGATATCCCCACTTTCTGCTGCTTCGGCTTGCAACACAGCCAGGAGTTCAATGTTTTGCCCGGCGCGGGCGGCAATCACCACTTCGCCGATGGAGCTGCCATGGGTCGAAGAAAACAGCTGGATGCCCGGCTCCGGCAATTCGTCGGCACTGAGTTGCAGACGATACAAGCGGCGCTTGAGTTTGCCCAGATACTGCATCCGCGCGACGATTTCCTGGCCGGTGTAACAGCCTTTCTTGAAACTCACGCCACCAACAGCCTGCAGGTTGAGCATCTGCGGGATGAACAGCTCGCGGGTGCCCGGCATGACCTGGCCGATCCCGGCGCGAACCTGGCCCAGCAGCCATTGGTTCAAATCGCCTTCGCTCAAGTCGGCGGATAATGTGCCCTTGATGGCATCGGCCTGATCGGCGGCGACCCACAACTCGGCCCGTTCTGGCGAGACGCGAATCGCGATCAAACCATCGTTGCGTACAACGCTGTCGGTTTCTGTCGGCAGCTCAAGGCCGAGACGGCCCAGTGCCGCTTCGCCACGCTCAATGCCGAAGCGGACCCACGCAGCGCTTTCATCGGTCAATTTGGACTTGGAGAACACCGCGTATTTTTTCAGGTCTGCCAGTTGAGGCTCCAGCAACTCGGTGGCCATGGCCATGAGCACACCATCACCTTCAAGCAGGATGCGAAAACTCGATTGCATCCGGCCTTTTTGCGTGCAGCGCGCGCCGAGGCTGGACCGGGCGTCGCTCAGGTAATTGAGATTGCAGGTCAGTTGGCCTTGCAGGAACTTGCCAGCGTCCGCGCCGCGAACCGCGAGAACACCTTCGTGAGACAGGGAGCAGAAAAAAGCAGAATCGGCCATGGGTCATCGCAGGGTAAAAAGTCTGGTAGACATCATAAGGGGGCGCCTTCGAAATGGGTAGTTAACAAAGGATCGTCGGTGACCGACCAAAGCCGACTGTTCGGTGAGGATCGGGCCTGTATACTTGCGGCCTATTTGAGGAGCGCTCCATGGTCGAAGATGTAGAACTGAATCGCCTCTACTGGCACAGCCGCCGCGGCATGCTTGAGCTTGACGTGTTGCTGGTACCGTTCACGAAAGAGGTTTACGCAACGCTCAACGAGGTGGATCGAGCGTTGTACGTCCGCCTGTTGACGTCTGAAGATCAGGACATGTTCGGTTGGTTCATGGAGCGTACCGAATCGGAAGATCCGGAGCTTCAGCGCATGGTTCGCATGATTCTGGATCGTGTCCAACCCAAGTAATGCGTTCGAATGCCGCTGGCATGCCTCACGGCAGTTGCTGGCGGCGTATCTGTTGGCTCAGCTGTTCGCGCTGGGTTCGCTGTTTCTACTGTCTATTGCGCTCTGGGCCAGCGTACTCGGGGCTTTGCTGTGCGTGGCTCACGGTATCTGGTTGTTGCCCCGGCAAATCTTGCTGACGCATCCGCAGGCATTCTGCGGCTTGCGTCGCGATGCCGATGGCTGGCAATTATGGAGTCGGGCGGGGGGATGGCAGCCGGTGCAGCTGCGGCCGGACAGCCTGGCGTTACCGTTGGTCGTGGTGTTGCGATTTCGGTTGAGTGGCGAGCGCCGGGTCAGGGCCATTTGCGTGCCCCGGGATTCGCAGGCGGCGGATGTGCACCGACGCCTGCGGGTCCGGCTCAAGTTCAGCCGGCGTAGGTGGGCGGCACCAGAATAGTGTCCAGCGCGACCGGCAACAGGTCCGGGTAGTCGAGGGTGTAATGCAGGCCTCGGCTTTCCTTGCGTTCCATGGCTGACAGGATCATCAGCTCGGCGACCTGGGCCAGGTTGCGCAATTCGATCAGATCCCGGCTGACCTTGTAGTTACTGTAGAACTCGTCAATTTCATCGAGCAACAGTTGCACGCGGTGTTGAGCCCGTTGCAGGCGTTTGTTGGTGCGCACGATGCCGACGTAGTCCCACATGAATCGCCGAAGCTCATCCCAGTTGTGCGCAATGATCACGTCTTCATCGGAATCGGTGACCTGGCTCGCGTCCCAGGTGGGAAGGAGGGCCGGCATGGTTACGCGGGGCAATTGCTCAATAATGTCCGCTGCCGCCGATCGCGCATACACAAAGCATTCCAGCAGTGAGTTGCTGGCCATGCGATTGGCACCATGCAGGCCGGTGAAACTGGTTTCGCCAATCGCATACAGGCCCGGCACGTCGGTGCGGCCCCGTTGATCGACCATCACGCCTCCACAGGTGTAGTGCGCCGCCGGCACCACCGGGATCGGTTGTTTGGTGATATCGATCGAAAACTCGAGGCAGCGCTCGTACACCGTCGGGAAGTGCGTCTTGATGAATGCTTCAGGTTTATGGCTGATGTCCAGATAGACACAGTCGACGCCCAGACGCTTCATCTCATGGTCGATGGCCCGGGCGACGATGTCCCGTGGCGCCAGCTCGGCCCGGGGGTCGAAACGCTGCATGAAGCGTTCGCCGTTGGGCAGTTTCAGGTGCGCCCCTTCGCCGCGCAGGGCTTCGGTGATCAGGAAACTCTTGGCCTGCGGGTGATAAAGGCAAGTCGGGTGGAACTGGTTGAACTCCAGGTTCGCCACCCGGCAGCCCGAGCGCCAGGCCATGGCAATGCCATCGCCGCAGGCACCGTCAGGGTTGCTGGTATAGAGGTAGACCTTGGCGGCGCCGCCGGACGCGAGAATGACAAAACGTGCGCCGTAAGTGTCGACCTGGCCGGTGCCGCGATTGAGCACATAGGCGCCGAGGCAGCGATCGCCTTCCAGGCCCAGGCGTTTTTCGGTGATCAGATCGACCGCAACCCGCTGTTCCAGCAATTCGATGTTGGGTCTTTTCCCGGCTTGATCGAGCAAGGTTCTGAAAATCGCCGCGCCCGTCGCATCCGCGGCGTGGATGATGCGCCGATGACTGTGGCCGCCTTCACGGGTCAGATGAAACTCGAACCCGCCATCGTCTGTGCTCGAGTGCTCATCACGGGTGAAAGGGACGCCCTGGTCGATCAGCCATTGGATGGCTTCCTTGCTGTGCTCGACGGTGAAACGCACGGCATCTTCATGACACAGGCCACCGCCCGCGTTGAGTGTGTCATCGACATGGGACTCAACGGTATCGGTGTCATCCAGTACAGCCGCGACACCACCTTGCGCCCAGAAGGTCGAGCCATTGGCGAGGTTGCCCTTGCTCAGTACCGCGATGCGCAAATGACCGGGCAAGGTCAGCGCAAGGCTCAAGCCGGCAGCGCCGCTGCCGATTACCAGAACATCGTGTTGAAACTGTTGGCTCATTTCAGGATTCCGCTCAAAGCGACCCGGGTCGGGGTTGGCGCACCTGGACTGGCGAGTCAAGGCAGCCGCACAGCCCACTAGTATATAGAGGAGGGGAGCGGCACAATACCCGAGCGAGCATGGCATTGTGAAACTACTGTGACGGAAAATACCGGACGCTTCGTCGGGTGGATTTTCTGCCTTTTAGGCGACACGAAGACTGTATCGTCGATTTAACAGTGTTTTTCCCTGCACGGTTGCACAATGTCGGGACAGCACAGCTATAAATAATTGGAACTTTTGCCAAAGTGCCAAGATCAATAGACCGTTGCCTGAATCAAGGGACAGTGTCGGTTTCGTTGCGGGATCGGTGTTTGATCCTTGCTGAAGAATCCGATGACAAGATTATTCGCGCAGCCGGGTCAACTCGCGCTGCGCTTTTCGTGCGTGCCAAATCAGAGCCCGCAGGAAACTTGCCTGGAGGGGGAGAACTTTTGCGAAAAGCCCGAGTCTATGTTTGCAAGTCTGGTGGTTTAGTTCTGCAAGCCTCCTCCGAGCTTATCGAGGAGTGTTCATGCTAACCCAGGAAGAGGATCAGCAACTGGTCGAACGCGTTCAGCGCGGCGACAAGCGTGCTTTCGATCTGCTAGTGCTGAAATACCAGCACAAAATTCTCGGGTTGATCGTGCGTTTTGTGCACGACACCCATGAAGCCCAGGATGTGGCGCAGGAAGCCTTTATCAAGGCCTACCGTGCGCTAGGAAATTTCCGCGGAGACAGCGCGTTTTACACGTGGCTTTACCGCATCGCCATCAACACGGCGAAAAACTATCTGGTTTCACGCGGCCGTCGGCCGCCGGATAGCGATGTCAGTTCCGAGGATGCAGAGTTCTACGATGGCGATCATGGCCTCAAGGATCTCGAGTCGCCAGAGCGGGCTTTGCTGCGGGATGAGATCGAAGGCACCGTCCATCGAACCATTCAGCAACTGCCGGAAGATTTGCGTACGGCGTTAACTTTACGTGAGTTTGATGGTCTGAGTTACGAGGACATTGCGAGCGTTATGCAATGTCCTGTGGGCACCGTGCGCTCCCGGATCTTCCGCGCCCGGGAGGCCATCGATAAAGCCCTGCAGCCGTTGTTGCAGGAAAACTAAAGACAGCGGCGACAGCCAAGAGAGGAACGCCATGAGTCGTGAAGCCCTGCAGGAATCGCTGTCCGCAGTGATGGATAACGAAGCGGACGAATTGGAATTGCGTCGGGTATTGAATGCCTGTGACGATGTTGAAACCCGTGACACCTGGGCTCGTTATCAGATCGCTCGGGCAGTGATGCACAAGGATCTGCTGCTTCCACGCCTGGACATCGCAGCGGCTGTTTCTGCTGCGCTGGCTGACGAAGCCGTACCGGCAAAAGCCTCCCGTGGACCATGGCGCAGCCTGGGTCGTCTGGCGGTCGCAGCTTCGGTGACCCTTGCGGTGTTGGCGGGTGTTCGCCTGTACAACCAGGACGAGATCGCCGGTGTTGAACTCGCGCAGCACTCCACCCAGCCTGGCCTGGCCGTTCCTCAAGTAAAAGGCCCAGCTGTTTTGGCCGGCTATAATGAGAGCTCGGAAGCTACCGGCCCAATGGCCAATGGCGTATTGCAAGGCCAGCCAGGCTTGAACGATCAACGTCTGCCAGGTTACTTGCGCCAACATGCACAACAGGCTGCATTGAAAGGAACTGAGAGCGCGCTGCCTTACGCTCGTGCTGCAAGCCTGGAAAACCGTTAAGGAGGATCATGCGCGCCATACCTCTACTTACGCTTCTGCTCAGTGGCTGGTTCATTGTTCCAGCCCACGCCGATGACGCTCAGGACTGGTTGAACCGTCTTGGCCAGGCCGAGCGACAGCAAAGCTTTCAGGGTACTTTCGTCTACGAGCGTAACGGTAGTTTTTCTACCCACAACATCTGGCATCGCGTCCAGGATGGCAAAGTCCATGAGCGGTTGCTCCAGCTCGATGGCTCTGCCCAGGAAGTTGTGCGCATTGATGGGAATACTCAATGCGTCAGCGGCATGTTGATAGCAGGACTGGGGGACTCTCCCAATTCTGCCGCTCGCGCACTCGATCCACAAAAGCTCAAGAATTGGTATGACCTTGCGGTTGTCGGCAAGTCGCGCGTGGCGGGTCGCCCCGCAGTGATTGTATCGCTGAAGCCCCGCGACCAGCATCGTTACGGTTTTGAACTGCATCTGGACAAAGAAACCGGCCTGCCACTCAAATCCTTGTTGCTGAGCGACAAGGGGCAATTGTTGGAGCGTTTCCAGTTCACGCGACTGGATACCGCGCAGGCCCCATCCGACAGCGAGTTGCAGCCAGGCGCCGATTGCAAACCGGTCAAACTCGAAAGTGACAAGGCTTCCGCCGTCAAGGTGGCGCAGGTTTGGCACTCTGACTGGTTGCCCCCAGGTTTCGAGCTGATTGCCAGTGCCGCACGCAAAGACCCGGCCACCAAAGCTCAGGTCAATAGCCTGATGTATGACGATGGTCTGGCGCGCTTCTCGGTGTTCCTCGAGCCGCTGAATGGTGCCCCGGTCATCGATACCCGCACTCAATTAGGGCCTACCGTTGCAGTGTCCCGGCGCTTGACCACGGCCCAGGGCGATATGATGGTGACCGTTGTCGGTGAGATACCGCTGGGTACTGCTGAACGAATCGCGCTTTCAATGCGCACCGACGCTACTGCAACCAAGCAGTGAGCTGAAATCGAAATGTTTGGTGAGCATTTCAGTTTGCAAAATCCCCCAAAATTTTTTATAGGTCAGAGCCCCTCGGCTCTGGCCTTGTTTGTTGTTCCCGGAACAAAAATACCGGCGTATTGTTCCCGGTGTTCCTTGCTCCATATCGCTTAACCCTGCTCGTCGTAACGGGAGCCGTATGTCGATACCAAGCTTGAAGTCTTATCTTTCCATCTTTGCCACTGTGCTGTTACTCGGTCAGGCGGTCACCGCGCAAGCGGTCGAATTGCCTGACTTCACGCAGCTGGTCGAGCAGGCCTCGCCTGCGGTAGTGAACATCAGTACCACGCAAAAGCTGCCGGATCGCAAAGTAAACCAGCAAATGCCTGATCTCGAAGGCTTGCCACCGATGCTGCGCGAGTTCTTCGAGCGGGGCATGCCGCCGCCTCAATCTCGATCGCCCCGTGATCGTCAGCGCGAAGCGACCTCTCTGGGGTCGGGTTTCATCATTTCACCTGACGGCTACATCCTGACCAACAATCATGTGATTGCCGATGCCGACGAAATACTCGTGCGTCTCGCTGACCGCAGTGAAATGAAAGCGAAGCTGGTTGGCACCGATCCGCGTTCTGACGTGGCGTTGCTGAAAATCGAAGGCAAGGACCTGCCGGTCCTGAAACTCGGTAAATCCCAGGACCTCAAGGCTGGTCAGTGGGTTGTCGCGATTGGCTCGCCATTCGGCTTTGACCACACCGTCACCCAAGGCATCGTCAGTGCCGTCGGTCGCAGTCTGCCTAACGAAAACTATGTGCCATTCATTCAGACTGACGTGCCGATCAACCCGGGTAACTCCGGTGGTCCGTTGTTCAACCTGAACGGTGAAGTGGTCGGGATCAACTCGCAGATCTACACCCGTTCCGGTGGCTTCATGGGGGTGTCGTTCGCGATCCCTATCGACGTGGCCATGGACGTTTCCAATCAGCTGAAATCCGGCGGAAAAGTCAGCCGTGGCTGGTTGGGTGTCGTGATTCAGGAAGTGAGCAAGGATCTGGCTGAGTCGTTCGGTCTGGATAAACCAGCCGGTGCGCTGGTGGCTCAGATCCAGGACGATGGTCCGGCTGCCAAGGGCGGTTTGCAGGTCGGTGACGTGATTCTGAGCATGAATGGTCAACCGATCGTCATGTCGGCGGATCTGCCGCATTTGGTGGGTGCATTGAAGGAAGGCGCGAAAGCTGATCTGGAAGTGATTCGCGACGGCAAGCGCAAGAATGTCGCGCTGACAGTTGGCGCTATTCCGGATGAAGACAAAGAACTGGATGGACTGCCTAAATCCAGCGTTGAACGCAGCAGCAACCGTTTGGGCGTGTCTGTCGTCGAATTGACCGACGAGCAGAAAAAAACCTACGACCTCAAGGGCGGTGTGTTGATCAAGGAAGTCCAGGACGGTCCTGCTGCCCTGATCGGCTTGCAGCCGGGTGATGTGATCACACATCTGAACAATCAGGCCATTGGCTCCACCAAGGAGTTCGCGGAAATCGCCAAGGCGTTGCCGAAGAACCGTTCGGTGTCGATGCGAGTATTGCGTCAAGGTCGCGCCAGCTTCATCACCTTCAAACTGGCTGAGTAATCCGGTTGTTGGCTGAATAAAAAACCGCCTCGAAAGAGGCGGTTTTTTTATGACTGAAACAAATCAGCCCATCATGTCCTTGATCATGCGCTCTTGCTCCATCAGCTCGCGTTGGCGTGCATCGATCCGTGACGACAGCGGGAAGTTGGTACCCGCCTTGCGCTTGGCGAAGTCCAGCTGCTGGATGGCCTGGCGATAGTCGCCGACCAGCGCAAAGTATTCGGCGCGCGCCTGATGCAGGCCGATGATGTTTCCGGACAGGCCACGAGTCTCCGCGACCTGATACCACACGTCCGGATCGTCCGGGCGCGACTTGAGCAGACCTTCGAGGGCCTTCTCCGCATCGGCGGTGCGGTTCTGTTTCAGCAACAAATCGACGCGCATCTGGTTCAGCGGATAATTGCCGGGATACTGGGCCAGCATCCGGTCAACCCGGGACTGGGCGTCCGGCAAGCGATTGTTGGTGATGTCCAGATCGACTTGAGCGAGGTTGTAGATGATCTCGTTTGGCGCCTTGGCCAGGAGCAACTTGAGATTCTCACGGGCCTCATTCAGTTGACCGCCCTTGATCTGAGCGATAGCCAAGCCATAACGCGCGACGTCACTTTTCGGGTTTTCATCAAGTAAGGCGCGGAAGCGTTTGGCGCCCAATCCCGGGGTTTCTTCATAGATCAGCTGGACGCGTGCGCGAATCAACTGATAGCGCAGGGAGTCTTCGATGCCACCTTTTGGGGCCTGCTCGGCGCGGTTGCGGGTGTCGG
The DNA here is from genome assembly GCF_900187615.1 of Pseudomonas sp. Irchel s3f7. Taxonomy (GTDB): domain Bacteria; phylum Pseudomonadota; class Gammaproteobacteria; order Pseudomonadales; family Pseudomonadaceae; genus Aquipseudomonas. The sequence goes on from NZ_FYDO01000031.1 coordinate 63,605, forward strand.
CGATCCGAGATTCGGTGACTGGGTGAGTCAGCAGGAATTCCGGCGGCTTGGCGTCGAAGCGATACTGACGGCCCAGGCGCTCGAACATGCTAGGCATTGATCGAGGGTCGTAACCGGCTTTTTCCAGATTGACGATGCCAATGCGGTCGGCTTCCTGTTCATTCTGGCGTGAGAACCGACGCTGTTCCTGAATCGCCGCTGCCTGGGTGCCTGCGATGGCGGCGATCCCGGCGTCGCCGGCACCTGCTGCGGCAATCACGATGCCGGCCAGCAGGGCCGCCATCATTGGCACTTGCATACGTTGCTGGGCTTCGACGCCCCGGGCGAAGTGGCGTTGCGACAAGTGAGCCAATTCGTGGGCCATCACCGAGGCATACTCGCCTTCGCTCTGGGCGTTAAGGAACAAACCGCCGTTGACCCCGACAATCCCGCCCGGCGCTGCAAAGGCGTTGAGCTGTGGGCTGTTGATCAGGATGAACTCCAGGCGCCGGTCACTGACCTGGCTGGTTTCAACCAGCCGATAAACACTGGATTCGACATAGTCCTTGAGCTGCGGGTCGTTGAGTTGCGATACCTGACTGCGCAGCATTGCCAACCAGGCGCGCCCTAACTGGTGTTCCTGTTGGGGCGAGACAATGGCAGAACTGGCGTCGCCGAGTGACGGCAAGTCGTCGGCGAAGCCCGGTGAGGCAAGCAGGCAAGCGAGCGTCAGCAGGGTAGGGCGCAAAAAAGTCATGCACAAAGCCTTAGAAGACAAAGACCTTACTGTAGCCGGACACCAGCGCTGCGACCAGATATTCTAGGCGACTCAACCACCTGAACCCGGAGTGATGCAATGATCGACGCTGTAGAGCATGACGTTGAGCTGGACGCCAGCGGCCTGAATTGCCCTTTGCCTTTGCTCAAGGCCAAGATGGAGCTCAATCGGATGGCCAGCGGCGCGGTGCTCAAGGTGGTTGCCACCGATGCGGGTTCTCAGCGTGACTTTCGCACCTTTGCCCGATTGGCCGGTCATACGCTGCTTCGTGAAGAAGATGAGGCGGGTGTATACCGCTATTGGTTGAAAAAAGCCTGAAATCTGCGGCGTTTTGTTCTTAAGGAATGTTGATGTTCAAAGTGTTACGCGACTGGATTCAGCGCTATTTCTCCGATGAAGAGGCGGTGGTGCTGGCTGTCCTGCTGTTTCTGGCGTTCACCGCTGTCCTCACGCTGGGCGGCATGCTCGCGCCGGTTCTGGCGGGGATGGTGCTGGCGTATCTGATGCAGGGGTTGGTGGTGTCTCTCGAGCGCCTGCGCGTTCCCGGCGGGGTGGCGGTGGGGCTGGTTTTTGCGTTGTTCATGGGGTTGCTTCTGGTCTTCATCGTGGTGGTCGTGCCGCTGCTGTGGCATCAACTGATCACGCTGTTCAACGAGTTGCCAGGCATGCTCGCCAAATGGCAGTCGCTTTTGTTGCTGTTGCCCGAACGTTATCCGCATCTGGTGTCCGACGAGCAGGTGTTGCGGGTCATCGAAGTGGCACGGGGCGAGATCGGCAAGTTCGGCCAGTTGGCGCTGACCTTTTCACTGTCGAGCCTGCCTCTGCTGGTGAACATCATGATCTATCTGGTGTTGGTGCCGATCCTGGTGTTCTTCTTTCTCAAGGATCGCGCAATGATCGGTGAGTGGGTGCGCGGTTATCTGCCTCGTGAGCGGGCGTTGATTACCCGTGTCGCCCGTGACATGAACCGGCAGATTGCCAATTACATTCGCGGCAAGGTCATTGAGATTTTCATTTGCGGCGGCGTGACCTACGTCGCCTTCGTTGTCCTCGAGCTCAACTATGCGGCGCTGCTGGCGTTGCTGGTGGGGATTTCGGTGGTAGTGCCGTATGTCGGGGCTGTCGTGGTGACGGTGCCGGTGTTTCTGATTGCACTGTTCCAGTGGGGTTGGAGCGATCAGTTCATTTATTTGATGGCGGTGTACGGGATCATCCAGACGCTGGATGGCAACGTGCTGGTGCCACTGTTGTTCTCGGAAGCCGTCAACATGCACCCGGTTGCGATCATCTGCGCGGTCTTGTTGTTTGGTGGGTTGTGGGGCTTTTGGGGTGTGTTCTTTGCGATCCCCCTGGCGACACTGTTCAAGGCCGTGCTGGATGCCTGGCCGCGTAAAGAGCCTGTGGTGGCACCGCTGCTTTAGATTGTAAAAAGATCGCAGCCTGCGTGGGAATATGTAATCCCGTAGCTGCCGCAGGCTGCGATCTTTTAGGAATCAGGCTTTATTCAGTGCCTGGGCCGCCGCCAAAACAGCGTCAACATGCCCGGGCACCTTCACACCGCGCCATTCCTGACGCAGCACGCCATCCTTGTCGATCAGGAACGTGCTGCGATCCACGCCCATGTATTCCTTGCCGTAGAGCTTTTTCAGCTTGATCACGTCGAACAGCTGGCAGAGCGCTTCCTCTTTGTCGCTGATCAGCTCGAAAGTGAACGCTTGCTTGGCTTTGAAGTTTTCGTGGGACTTGAGGCTGTCTCGGGAAACGCCGAACACTTCGGTGTTCGCGGCTTTGAAAGCCTCCAGCTGATCCCGAAAGCCTTGGCCCTGGGTCGTGCAGCCCGGTGTGCTGTCCTTCGGGTAGAAGTAGATCACCACCTGCTTGCCCTTCAGGCCCGCAAGACTGACGGTTTGCCCGCTGGTGGCGGGTGCTTCGAAATCGGCAACCGGTTGGTCGATGGCAACCGCCATGAGAACTTCCTTACATTGGGTTCTGTGGACGCCACGGTTCGATCAGGGCGTCGAGGTTCAGCGCGTCGGCGAAATCCAGGAACTGATCGCGCAGCCAGCTGATTTGTACGCCAGCAGGCAAGGTCACGGTAAACGTGGCATTGAGCATGGTGCCGCCGGTTTGTGGAGCCTGATACGTGTCGCACGTCAGGTTTTCCAGCTCGACGTTGTGGTCCATGAAGAACTGGCACAACTCGTTGATGATGTCCGAGCGGTAGGCCGAGCTCACGTAGGCAACGTACGGCAAAGCCTGCGGGCGGTTCTCCAGCGCTGCGCTACGCACCACGTTGACGGTGAACGCGTGTCGTTTGGCCAGAACAGGGAGGCTGCCTTCAAGGCGTGCCAGGGCATCCCAGCTGCCGGTGATTTCCAGTACGAGCGCACTGCATTCGCCATGACGGGTCAGGCGAGAGGTGACCACGGCGCAGCGGTTTTCATGGCTGGCGCGGCACAGGACGTTGGTCAGCTCCATGGGGTTGGCGCCGAGGGCACTGATGACAAGGAATTGTTCGCGAACTGTGGGGGTGGACATGCAGCATTCCTAAAGCGATGAGCGGTCGATACTGTCAGGGCAGTTTTTTCGGGAGCAGGCCTGCGGATGTCGAATTCAGAAAGCCTCAGGCGCAGGTTGCAACGTGCTCCAGTATGGCAGGAGCGGGGGGTGGCAACGCTGGAATGGGGCTTGTGATGCCGAAAAAGGAGGCAAAAACCCGACGGACGAGCTTGTCAGTACCGATCAAAGTCTGAAGGGTAGCGAAAAGCGGCGCCAAGGGGAATGGCGGCAGCGCAGTACTTCGCTTGTGCAAGCATCTTGGCGCCAGTACCATTACGGCTCTCTTTTTCCGGCAGGAGCGGTTGCATGATTGCGGGCAGTATGGTGGCACTGGTCACACCCATGGATGCACAAGGTCGTCTCGACTGGGACAGCTTGAGCAAACTGGTGGACTTTCACCTGCAAAACGGCACCCACGCCATCGTGGCGGTCGGCACCACAGGTGAATCGGCCACCCTTGATGTGAACGAACACATCGAAGTGATCCGCGCCGTGGTCAAGCAGGTCAACGGCCGAATCCCGGTGATTGCCGGTACCGGCGCCAACTCGACCCGCGAAGCGGTCGAGCTGACCCGTAACGCCAAAGAGGCCGGCGCCGACGCGTGCCTGCTGGTCGTGCCGTATTACAACAAGCCGACCCAGGAAGGCCTGTACCTGCACTTCAAGCACATTGCCGAATCGGTCGACATCCCTCAGATCCTCTACAACGTGCCTGGCCGTACCTCCTGCGACATGCAGGCAGAGACAGTGATCCGTCTGTCCACCGTGCCAAACATCATCGGCATCAAGGAAGCCACTGGCGACCTGAAGCGTGCAAAAGCCATCCTTGATGGCGTGAGCAAAGACTTCATCGTGCTCTCCGGTGATGATCCGACCGCGGTCGAGCTGATCCTGATGGGTGGCAAGGGCAACATTTCCGTCACTGCCAACGTCGCGCCGCGCGAAATGGCTGACCTGTGCGAGGCCGCGCTCAAGGGCGACGCCGAGACTGCACGCGCCATCAACGAAAAACTGATGCCGTTGCACAAGGACCTGTTCATCGAAGCCAACCCGATTCCGGTGAAGTGGGCTTTGGTCGAAATGGGCCTGATGCACGAAGGCATTCGCCTGCCGCTGACCTGGCTGAGCGCACCTTGTCATGAAACGCTTCGCACGGCCCTGCGCCAGTGCAGCGTCCTGGTTTAATTGAGGAAGTACAACGCATGAAGCGAATGGCCGGACTTTCCGCACTTGCCTTGGTCATCTCCAGCACGAGTGGCTGTGGATGGCTCTGGGGCCCGGAAGGTTATTTCCGTGACCGTGGTAGCGATTACCTGGAAGCGCAACAGACTGCACCGATGCAATTGCCGCCAGACATCACCACCGCCAAGCGTCTGGATCCACTGCTGCCGATCCCGCGCAACGTGGCGGATGACACCGCCAAGGGTGAATACATCGTTCCTCGTCCGCAGCCATTGACGGCTGGGGCCGACGCCAGCGCGTACTCCCTGCAGAAGAGCGGTGATTCGCGCTCGATCCTGGCGCAAAGTCCGCCGGCCGAAGTCTGGCCTGTGGCCGTTCAGTTCTACCAGGACAATGGTTTCCGCCTGGATGAGCAGCGTCCGCAAACCGGTGAGTTCACCACCACTTGGCAACGCTCCGATGAACTGTCCGCAGCCATGGCCAAGCGTCTGAGCGCGGCCGGTGTCAGCGCCGACAGCGAAACCCGCGTGCGGGTGCGCATCGAGCCGGGCGTGCAGCGCAACACCAGTGAAGTCTATGTGGTCAGCGCTGAACGTTCTGCCGGCAGCACCGCCGACGTCGATTTCACCAACCGTTCGGTCAACACTGGTCTGGACGCGGCACTGGTCGACGACATGCTCGCGAGCATGAGTCGCATCTCGGAGAAGGGCGGTTCGGTCTCCATGCTGGCATCGCGAGATTTCGATGCGCCTAGCCGTGTGAGCCTGAGTGAAGACGGCAGCGGCAACCCTGTGCTGAACGTCGGTACCGATCTGGATCGTGCCTGGTCGAGCGTCGGTCGTGCGCTGGAACAGGGCGAATGGCGCGTTGAAGACATCAACCGCAGCCTGGGCCTGTACTACATCAACCTGGCTGAAAAAGCCGAGAGCAAAGACGACAAGCCAGGCTTCTTCAGCAGCCTGTTCGGCAGCGCGCCGAACAAGGAAGAAGTTGAAGCCCGTGCCGAGCGTTATCAGGTTCGCCTGAGCAAGGTCGGCGAGAACGTCCAGGTGACAGTCGAGAAAAACATCAACACCGTCGCGCCAGCTGATGTGGCACGTAAAGTGTTGAGCGTGATTCAGGACAACCTGGGCTGATCTCATGCGTTTTGCCGTTCTCGGCAGCGGTAGCCAAGGGAACGGCACGCTGATAGCCAGCGCTGATACGTATGTGCTGGTGGATTGTGGTTTCTCCCTGCGGGAAACCGAAAAACGCCTGCTGCGCCTGGGTGTGAACCCTGCGCAGCTGAGCGCGATACTCGTGACCCACGAACATGCCGACCACGTGCATGGCGTGGGTTTGCTGTCTCGGCGCTACAATCTGCCTGTCTACCTCAGTCGCGGGACCTTGCGCGGGATGCGCAAACCGATTGAACCCGCAGGTTTCCTGGCGGGTGGCGAACAGCTGCAAGTCGGTGCCTTGAGCATTGGTGTCATTGCCGTGGCTCATGATGCACAGGAGCCGACGCAGTATGTGTTCAGTGACGGTGAGCGGCGTTTCGGCCTGTTGACCGACCTGGGTTCGTACTGCGACAAGGTGCTGGACGGCTATCGGGATCTCGATGCGTTGATGATCGAGTCCAATCATTGCCGTGACATGCTGGCTCGCGGTCACTACCCGTCCTTTCTCAAGCAGCGGGTTGGCGGTGAACTGGGACATTTGAACAACCACCAGGCGGCATTCCTGGTGTCCGAGTTGGGCTGGCAAGGCCTGCAACATCTGGTCCTGGCCCATCTGAGCAGCAAGAACAACCTGCCGCGGCTGGCCCGGCAATGTTTTGTCGACACCCTCGGGTGCGACCCGGACTGGCTGCAACTGGCCGATCAAGATTCAGGGCTCGACTGGCGACACATCGCCTAGCCCATCTACTTACCAAGCGGAGCCCATCATGGAAAAACGTGAAGAACTCTACCGCGGCAAAGCCAAGTCGGTTTACAAGACCGACGACGCTAACCGCTTGATCCTGCTGTTTCGCAACGACACCTCGGCGTTCGACGGCAAGCGCATCGAACAGCTCGACCGCAAAGGCATGGTGAACAACAAGTTCAACGCCTTCATCATGCAGAAACTCGAAGCGGCCGGCGTACCGACCCAATTCGACAAACTGCTGGGCGACAACGAGTGCCTGGTGAAGAAGCTGGACATGATCCCGGTTGAATGCGTCGTGCGTAACTACGCCGCCGGCAGCCTGGTCAAGCGTCTGGGTGTGGAAGAGGGCATGAAACTCAACCCTTACACCTTCGAACTGTTCCTCAAGGACGACGCCAAGGGCGACCCGTTCATCAACGAATCCCACGTCGTGGCGTTCGGTTGGGGCACTGCCGAGCAACTGGTTCGCATGAAAGAACTGTCGCTCAAGGTCAACGAAGTGCTGAACAAGCTGTTTGACGACGCCGGCCTGCTGCTGGTCGACTTCAAACTCGAATTCGGCGTATTCCACGACGGCACCATCGTCCTGGGCGACGAATTCAGCCCGGACGGCTGCCGCCTGTGGGACAAGGCCACCGGCAAGAAAATGGACAAGGACCGCTTCCGTCAGGGCCTCGGTGACGTCATCGAAGCCTACGAAGAAGTCGCCAATCGTCTGGGCGTACCGCTTTAATCGACGCAAGCATCTGATAGCACAGAAATATTTCGCTCAGGGGGTTCGCTTCCGGCGAAAGTGTTGTTATGATGCGCGCCGTTGGAGAGATGCCAGAGTGGCCGAATGGGACGGATTCGAAATCCGTTGTACCTTCACCGGTACCTAGGGTTCGAATCCCTATCTCTCCGCCATACATAGAAAAGCCCCGCAAATCAATGGTTTGCGGGGTTTTTTGTTTTTTGATAGTGCTACTCTGTTGTACTACTCAATCTTGCTGTTTTGCGGTTCCGCAACGGTCATTTCTTCGCATGTCTGTCAGCCAGTTGCTGGGCAACGTCTAACGCGAATTTCAGGACGTTTGCAGCCTCTGTGAACGCTTCTGGATCATTCGTCCCCTCGAAGATTATTCCGCCCTTTGTGATGTCTGAATCGAACCCGCTTTCGCGCAAGGTGATGTTTCAACGTCTATCCAGCCCGTTACAGGCTGGCGTTCGCTTTTTCCTCGTTCCTTCGCCCGCACCGCCATCGGCAGTTTTTGCAAATCTAGCTGCCCTAGAGTTTATTCCAGTGTCGCGACAACAAAATTTCGCCATTACCCGAATGTACCGCTAACCAATCGGCCGGCCGAAGTATCAGTTCGGCGACCTCAGAATCCAGAGGACGATGACGCAGAGCTGCCCAAGTGCCTACTCTACGATTCAGATCCAGGCGTTTTTTCCGGATCTTCGTTGACAACAAATCCTTGATGGCGAAATTTTGATACTACACGTCGAGTTGGCGGGAGCGACGAAGCGCTGACGGAGATTATTGTTTTCGCACAAAAGCAGGAAACAATAATCATGCTGCCGTCGACCAAGAAAATAGATTGCCACGTTCATTTTTATACTTCGGAAGATCTTCGTCGGGTGGCCGGTTCGTTGCCTTATACGTTACCTGAGCCGCATCCGCTGACTGCTTATTTGGATAGGTTGATCGATGCCGGAATTGCACCGACGCTTATCAATAATGTTCATCTAAGTATCCTGCCGGACTCAGAAAACGTGTTCGCTTCCTTTGAGGAACTCAACAAACTCCAGGCCGTAGACCCGCAGCGCTATGGCGGTATCAAACTGGTGGGCACGATCAAGGCAGAGCCTGCTTATGCCACTCAGGAGCGTCTCTCGCACCCGCAGGTGATTGGCGCTCGAATCGTCCTGCATGATGCGAGACCTGAAACGGTTTCTGATACGCGGTTCAGTGATGGGCAATGGTCGGCATTTTATGCCCGCCTGTTCCCGCACCAGCATCTGCACATTTACGCGAAGGAAGCCGAGACGAATCTGCGCGTATTGCGCCAGATCCCTCGCGATGTACGGGTCATCATCGATCATCTAGGCACCTGTCACTGCGAGCGTGACATTACTGAACCCGCTTATACCGCGCTACTCGCTGAAGCGAGAGATCGAGGCAACGTATGGTTCAAAGGTCCTGGCTATCGCACCTCTGTTCACCCCGAGGAAACCGCTCGTTTCGTGACGCAGATTGCTTACGCGGTCGGCACGGACAAGATACTTCTGAGCGCCACCGATGCACCTCATGTCGGAACTGACAACCAGGGTGTGCCGTATTCCGACCTTTTTGATTTGAACAAGGCCTTCAACTTTGTTGATGCCGTTGCACATTATGTTTCTAAAGAAACCCGAATTCCTGTTGGTCAACTTCTCCGTGGAGCACCTGACCAATTGGTAAGTTGATCTCCGCCCACGCTCCAACCTCGAGATATCTAGCGATGACGAACATTACAACAAAAGACATCAACTTCACCGTCAAGTATGGCGATGAAACCCTGAGCCTCAAAGGCACGGTTTTTCAGCCAGAACAACTCGACGCCGCGGCGCAAAAACTGCCACCGGTCATCTTCAACTCCGGCTTCACCGGCGGGGTCACGATGTACGGCCAACTGTTCGGTCGCGCCCTGGCAGGCCTGGGTTATCGCGTCATGACCTACGACGTGGCAGGCTTTTTTTCCAACAAGCACATCCGAAATACCCTCGAGTCAGGTGACAAGGTCATCACCAACGTCATCCTTGAAGATCAGAAAGATGAAGTGCTCGGTGCCGTTGAATGGGCACGCGAGAATTTCGGTGAGATGCCGGTGGTCGCATCGTGGGCGATGGGCTCGGTGGCAAGCCTCGGTGCGGTGGCTGAACTGGCTGCGGCCGGCGGTGAACAGATCCGCTTCTGGGTGCCGATGAGCTACACCAACATCCGCACACTGCAAGCCTTGCGTGCTGATCAGGCAGCAGCTGACGCGGCCATTCTGCAACTCGCGGATGACGCGCCGATCCCTCCATTCGACACCGGCACTGATGCGACCCGTCTCGGTTATTACCCGCTGGACCCTGAAACTCAGGCTTATGTTGATCAGCAGCTGGGTGGCTACACTGAAGCAGGCGGCGCGGACCGTTGGCCGGGCTGCACCTACGTGACGGCGAAGTCCTACAAGTCCTATGTGGCGTATGACCCGGAGCAGTCCATCGAGGGTGCCAAAGGCTTCCCGCCTGCACTGATTATCCACGGCGCCGACAACACCTTGCACATGCCGTCGGAGTCTGTGCGTCTGCACCAAAACTATCCGGGCGATGCCGGCCCGAATGCGCTGATCATTTCGCACATGCAACACGGCCAGCAGAATCAGGTCGACAGCCCTGTGTTCGAGTCGATGATCCAGAGCATCGACGAAGCTATCCGCGCGCGCGGCTGATCCGCTCGTCACTCTCCTGCGAGACCTCGGGCGTCGAGGCCTCGCAGCGATTTTTTACATCGTGGGGTGTATTCCTCCCGTCATTCTGATCGGTCGTAACGCTTCGGCATGGCTCGTTCACTTGTCTCAACGATTCAATCTGGCTGAATGCGTGCCCAACCCCTAACATGGTGTGTCCAAAGCCACTCCCTCGGGCTGGCCTAAGCTGTTCACTTGAACTGCTGGAACCAACCATGACAAGGACCCGGCGATGACAGCCCCCAGTGAATCAGCGACGTCTGTGAATAGCTCCACAACCAAGCGAATTGGGCTGCTCATTCTCCCTCAGTTCTCCATGATGGCCCTGGCAGGTGCCAGTGAGCCTCTGCGCGCGGCCAATCGACTTTCTGGCAAAGCGCTTTATGAGTGGAGCCTGCTTACGGAAACGGGTGGGCCGGTCAGCTCCAGCAGTGGTATCGAGATCCAGACCATGCCAGTTGATCAGGCCCCGGAACTGGATCGTGTTTTTGTCCTGGCGAGCCTGGATATCGAGCGTCAGAAACCACCGAAAATGCTGCGCTTCCTGCAGCGTGCAGCGTCTCGCGGGATAACCGTAGGCGCACTGAGCACCGGTACCTTCATCCTCGCCCGCGCCGGGCTACTCGAAGGTAAGCGCTGCACCTTGCACTGGGAGTCCATCGGCCAGTTTTCGGAGGAATTCCCCACGATCGAAGTCACGAAGGAGCTGTACGTCAATCATGGAAACCGTTGGACGTGTGCCGGAGGGACGGCGGCCATCGATCTCATGCTGGCACAAATCGCGCTTGATTTCGGTAACCAGCTGGCGGCGAACATCGCCGAACAATTTCTGCACGCCAGGATAAGAGCGCCGGAAGAGCATCAGCGGATGTCGATTCAGTGGCGGTTCGGCATTCACGATCGCAGGCTGACAGCCGCCATCGCCTTCATGGAGGACAATCTGGAGAACATCGTCGGCATCGAAGAAATCGCCGACCGATGCAACCTGTCCCACCGTCAACTTGAACGGCTGTGGCATCAGCACTTCGGCATGACGCCGAAGAAATTCTATCTGGAGCTCAGATTGAATGAAGCACGCCGGTTGCTGCAAGAAAGCACCCAGCCCATTGCGTCCATTGCCTACAGCTGTGGGTTCGTTTCAGCGTCACATTTGGGTGCAGCTTACCGTCGTGTCTGGGGATGTACACCCGGTGAAGAGCGGCGGAAATTTGATGATGCTCATTCCTGATTTCAGTCATTGAGTGCATGGATCAACAAACGCTAATCCCCAGAAAACATCCGTACCAACCCTCTCCTCAAAATCCCATAGCAAGCTAATGACTCGGTCAGACAGGCGGTGCGCTCTGGCAAACCTTGGTCATTTGGTGATCCCGCATACTTCCGTCTTCAATCGCCCCCGCGCCTTGCATTACGCGTTGATTTGTTACGTGACGTCGTTTTTTTGATAGAAATTGTCGAACCCGAATCTAAGAGGGTCTACGGTAGCGCGGTAATGTTTCCTACAGATCCGGCGCTCAATTCCAGATACGCGACCGATAAAAATAACAATGACTACAGAAGGCATAACAACCATGGAAACCTTGAGTTTCATTCTGGAAAACGTCGGGCTGATCAGTCTGCTACTTGGACAACACCTTCTCATCGTGGCGGTAGCGGTAGGTTTGGCAATCCTGACCGGCGTGCCTGTCGGGATCGCGATCTCTCAGCACCCCAGAACACGTCGTTGGGTCCTGGCCTTCGCTGCTGTCCTGATGACTATTCCTTCTGCCGCGCTGTTCGGGCTGATGATTCCGGCCCTGTCGCTGATCGGCTACGGGATCGGCGTCGTACCGGCGGTCATTGCGCTGTTTCTCTACTCCCAATTGCCCATCATCCGAAACACCACCACTGCGATTTCCAACATCGATCCTGCATTGCGCGAAGCGGCGATCGGGATGGGCATGTCGACCGGGCAACGATTGCGCAAAGTTGAACTGCCGATTGCGGTTCCGCTGATCATGGCGGGCGTGAGGATGGCGACCGTCATCAACATCGGCATCGCAGCCATCGCGGCCTACATCGGTGCCGGCGGTTTGGGCAGTCTCATCATTCGCGGCATTGCGCAGTCGGATACCCGACAGCTATTGGCCGGCGCGATCGTCATCAGTGTCATCGCCATTGCGGCCGATTACGCGTTGTACGGCTTGCAGCGCCTCCTGACGCCAAAAGGCTTGAACAAGAACAAAATGGCCACCGGCCAAATGAAGGAAGCGACGACGTGATCCAGATCGAAAACCTGAACAAGCAATTCGGCTCAATCACAGCAGTAGAAGATGTCTCATTCAATGTTGAAGAGGGGCAGATCTGCGTACTGCTTGGTCCGTCGGGCTGCGGTAAAACCACGACGCTGAAAATGATCAACCGACTGATCACGCCAACCTCCGGCACGATCAGGATCGGTGGTCGCGACACGTCCGAACTGGACAGCGTCACCCTTAAACGCTCCATCGGCTATGTGATCCAGCAAGTCGGCTTGTTCCCGAACATGACCGTCGAGGAAAACATCTGCGTCGTTCCGAATCTGTTGGGATGGGACAAAAGCAAAAGCCTAAAGCGCGCAGCGGAGTTGCTGGAAGTGGTCGCGCTGGATCCGTCCAAATTCCTCAAGCGCTACCCGTGTGAACTTTCCGGTGGTCAACAGCAACGCGTAGGCGTGGCCCGGGCCCTGGCAGCGGATCCGCCCGTCATGTTGATGGACGAGCCCTTTGGCGCGATCGACCCGATCAACCGAGAAGTGATCCAGGACGAGTTCATGCGCATCCAGCGACTCGTCAACAAGACCGTACTGTTCGTCAGTCACGACATCGATGAAGCGGTGAAGATGGCGGACTGTGTCGCCCTGTTCCATAACGGAAAAATCCAGCAATTCGGCAGCTCGGACGATCTGCTGGCCCGACCCAACAGCGAGTTCGTGGCGAACTTCATGGGCGGCGACCGAATCATGAAGCGTCTGCGTCTGCTGCGCGCGGTTGATGTGGCCAGCAAAGTCCCGCCGCGGGAACACATGCAGATCGTCGGCGGCAACAGCGGTGTTACTTCGCAATCGCACCTGATCGTTAAACCTGGGGATGACCTGCGTCAGGTGCTTTCGCAATTGCTGGGTCGCGGCCAGGACTGGGCACTTTGCAACGACAGCGACGGACGCTTTATCGGCTATGTCCACCAAACCGACATCTTGGCGCGACTTGTTGAAAACATTACTCCGGTGGTGCACTGACAATGTCTGACTTACTGATCAGATTGTGGGAAGGGCTGCAGTTTTACTGGGGCGACATCAGCTACCTGACGGTCCAGCATCTGCAGATCGTGGCAGTCAGTGGGGCACTTGCCCTGATCATCGCGCTGCCGTTGGGCGTCTGGATGAGCCGGCCGGCGAACCAGCGTTACGCCATGGCCAGCATGCAGGTCCTTAACGTAGGGCAGGCAATCCCTAAGCTCGCGTTGCTGGCGTTGGCCATGAGCTTCATTGGTGTCGGTAGCGGCGCGGCCATTATCGGGTTGTTTGTCGCGACGTTGTTGCCCGTGGCAGTCAACACCTATGAAGGCTTGCGCGCAGTGCCGCAGCACTTGCTTGAAGCCGCCGAAGCTATGGGTATGACGCCACGGGAAACGCTGTGGAAAGTTGAAATTCCGAACGCGATGAATGTGATTTTCGCGGGCATCCGCACGGCGTTGGCGATCAACGTCGGTACTGCGCCGCTGGCCTTTTTGGTCGGTGGCGGCGGGCTGGGCGAGTTGATCTTTACCGGGATCGACTTGAACGACTTCGGCATGATGCTGGCCGGTGCCGCAGCGACCGCGCTATTGGCGATTGCGGTCGATCTGGGCTGCGGCTTGATTCAAAACATTGCAGTGTCACGGGGCTTGAGGTTGACCGGGCGTGAATGAATCTGAAGACCATAGACAAAAATCAATAATATGAGGTGCACGATGATTTATCGAATGCTTGCCAGTTTGATCTTTACCCTGAGTCTTGTTTCTGGCGTTGTAGGCAGTGCTTCTGCCAACAATACGATTGTGGTCGGCGGCAAGAAGTTTACCGAGCAGCAATTGGTTGCCGAGATGACCACTCAGCTCCTGCGCGCCAATGGCTACAATGTCGACAAACGCCCTGACCTGGGTTCTTCCGTTTTGCGCGCGGCGCAAGAGAATGGTCAGGTCGATGTGTATTGGGAATACACCGGCACTTCGCTGATTACTTACAATAAAGTCATGGACAAGCTCAGCCCTGACGAAACGTACAAAAAAATCAGCGAGCTTGATGCGCAGAAAGGCATCACCTGGTTGAACTCTTCCAAGGCCAACAACACTTACGCCTTTGCCATGCGCAAGGAAGAGGCACAGAAGGATGGAATCGTCTCGATCAGCGATCTTGCGAAGCAGATCGAAACAGGCAAGTCCTATAAATTTGCCTCCAATGCTGAATTCTTTTCCCGGCCTGATGGCCTGGGTCCTTTGCAAGAGACATACAAGTTCAAATTTGAGCGCAAGAACATCGTCCGCATGGACGGCGGGCTGACCTATCAGGCGCTTAGGGACGGGCAGGTTGATCTGGCCTTGGTCCTGTCGACGGATGGGCGGATTCCGGCCTTCGGCTTTGTGGTGCTCAAAGACGATAAAGGTTTCTTCCCCAGCTATGCGTTGACCCCGGTTATTCGCACTGAGGTGTTTAAAGAGAATCCGAAGATCGGCGAGTTGCTCAACGCCCTGTCGTCCAAGCTGGATGACGACACCATCGCGGGCCTCAATTCCCGGGTCGATGTCGGCCGTGAATCCATCGAAAGCGTGTCCAAGGAATTTCTGCAAAAGAGTCAGTTGCTGTAGTTAATTCGGGGTGGCGTTGAAGTCACCCGGTTTGATCATAACTTTCCGGGCCAGCTCTCTTTAGCTGGCCTCTTTTTAGGTTCTTCACGGAATCCCGGGAAACACAGAAACAAGAACGCCGATTTGATTGATGATGTTCGTGCGAGCAAACACATCTAACAAACCGGCGTTCTTATGCGCGATATTAATACTTTCCTTCCTTTTT
>NZ_FYDO01000030.1 GCF_900187615.1 Pseudomonas sp. Irchel s3f7
CTGCGACCTGAAAGACCTGCTTGGCAAGATCGACCGCCACTGTCGTACAGGCCGACACATCGGTTGAAGACAGGGACTGTTTAAGCGTCGTATTCTTTTTCATGGACTCGCCCTCGCTGCCGTTGGCTACTTAGACTGCCACCGTGGCGCATTGACGCCTCGGCGTGGGCGAGTCCATCCAATTACAGGGAATCTGCGGTGTGCATAGAAGCTGGGGATGTCACAAAACACTGTAGGAGCCGGCTTGCTAGCGATGGCGGCATCACATTCAACATCGCTGTTGATGGGTACGCTGCTATCGCCAGCAAGCCGGCTCCTACAAGGATCACGCAGTCGGCAAGCTCGGGGCCAACACGCCCTGACGCTTGCGGTGAAGCACGAAGTACGCGCCATAACACAGGGCAATAAACCCAAAGCCCCAGTACAGCGACGGCCGTTGGGTTTCATCCAGTGCCAGGAACACGAACAGCGAGCAGCACAGCGTGATGCACATCAGCGGCAGCACCGGGAACCACGGCGCACGATATTTCAGGTCGCTGAGTTTGCCGCCCTCACGCAGGTAGGCCTTGCGGAATTTGTACTGGGCCAATGCGATGACAATCCAGGTCACGGTGCCCGACATCCCGCTCACCGCCATCAACACCATGAACAAAGTGTCAGCAGCCACAAAACTGGTCATCAACGACACCAGCGCAAAGCACAAGGTGATGCTCAGCGCTCGCAATGGCACGCCACGCTTACTCAGCGACGACAGGCTTTTTGGCGCCATGCCGGTTTTCGACATCGCCCACAGAATCCGCGTCGAGGCATACAGGCCGGAGTTGCCCACCGACAGAATCGCCGTAAGGATCACGAAGTTCATCAGGTCGGCCGCGTACGGAATGCCCACCATGTCGAACACCTGCACGAACGGACTTTCCATCAGCCCCGCCTGCTGCCACGGCACGATGGCCGACAGCACGATGATCGCCAACACGTAGAAGATCAGCACGCGGAACACCACGTTGCGCACGGCGCGGGGAATGCTTTTTTCAGGCTGATCGGTTTCGCCGGCGGCCACACCCATGATCTCGCAACCCTGGAACGCATAGACCACGGTCATCATCACGGCGAACACGGCCGACAAACCGTTGGGGAATAACGTATCGCCGATCAGGTTGGTCGCCATCGGCGCGGGTGCGCCGCTGCTCAGGGGCATCACGCCGAAGATCACCAGCACACCGACCACGATGAAACCGAGAATCGCCGCGACCTTGATCCCCGAAAACCAGTACTCGGCTTCACCAAAGGCGCGGGTCGCCATGGCATTGATGCCGAACAGCACCACCACGAACAGCGCCGACCAGTACCAGATCGGCACCGCCGGGAACCAACGCGTCATCAACATGCCGGCAGCGGTGAATTCCAGGCCCACGGTGGTGGCCCAACTCATCCAGTAGACCCAGCCGATCATGAAGCCGGTGGCCGGCCCGATGTATTTCGTCGCGTGGGTCTGGAAAGAACCGGACACCGGCATTTGTACCGACAGTTCGCCGAGGCAGACCATCACCAGGTACATCAGGAAACCCGCGACCAGATAAGCCAGAATCGCCCCGACCGGACCGCCCTGGTTGATGGTCACGCCCGAGCCCATGAACAGCCCGGTGCCGATGACGCCGCCCAACGACAACATGAAGATGTGCCGGCTCTTGAGGGCGCGGGTCAGTTGGATGCCTTTATGATCAGTATTTTCGTTCATGTCGGCACCTCAGCAGTCAGTGAGGTGCGCAGCGCGCGACGGAACGTCACGGCGCAGGGAGGGATCAGCTTTACGGCAATTCATTATTATTATCTCCAATAAGCTTCGAAGACCGCGCTGCGGCGGTTGCGTCGATTATTGGAAAGCCATGTAAGTTCGCGTTGACCGTAAAGATCGAAGTTGTACAAAGTCGTAACAAATTTGTACGTCAGCGTTGTAACAGGTCGTCCAGAGTCTTCAGTGCGTGCTGCATTTGCCCCTGGACATGGGGCGACAACGCCTCGATGGCGGATTGATCATTGGTCAGCGCCGCTTCTTCCAGTGTTCGCAGCACCGAGGCCAGGGCGCGAAACCCCAATGAATCGCTGCTGCCCGCCAAGCGATGGGCCTGATGCCCTACCTCTGTGCAGTCATCCGCCGCGATGGCATCAACCAATGCCTCGCGGTGCTGAACGATCGCGTTGCGCAGGACCGCGAGCAGGCCCTGGACTTTTTGCTCGCCGAGCAAGGCGCGATGGGTTTGCAGCAACGGCCAGTCGATCGTCTCGTCGTCCGATACGGAGCTGGCGACTGGCGCTTGCCCCTCCAATACCTGACGCAGGTTTTCCAGCTTCAACGGTTTGGCCAGGATGCCGTCCATGCCCGCCTCCAGATAGCCGCGCACCAATGCCGGTTGCACGCTGGCCGTCAACGCGAAGATACGCGTGTGGCGATTCGGCCCTTCACTGTGGCGAATCCTTTTGCACAATTCGACGCCGCTGATCCCCGGCAAATGCACGTCCAGCAACAGCAGATCGAACGTCCGGGCGGCGCACTCAATCAATGCCTGTTCCGCGTCTTCGGCCAGCCATACCTGATGGCCGTCCCGTTGCAGCAGGCCCTCGACCACTTCGCGGTTGAGCGCCACATCCTCGACCACCAGAATCTTCAGCGCCGGCCCGACGGCGCGAACCGGCACCACCGGTGCGACACCGCTGGCCGGTTGCAACGTCAGTTCGAACCAGAAACAGCTGCCGCGCCCGACCTCGCTGTCGACGCCAATAATGCCGCCCATCTGCTCCACCAAATGTTTGCAGATCGCCAGCCCCAGCCCGGTGCCGCCAAAGCGCTGGGCCACTTCTTCGCTGGCCTGGGTGAATCGCTCGAAAATCTTTGCCTGCATGGCGGGCGCGATACCGATGCCGTTGTCGGTGACGCTGATGCGCAGCCGCTGCCCGATTTGTTCGGGAGTCTGAGTGATCAAGGCCACCTCGACACTGACTTCGCCGTCTTCAGTGAACTTGATCGCGTTGGCCAACAGGTTGCTCAACACTTGCCGCAAAAACTGTTCGGCGCCGTGATGATGCTCGGCGACCCGCTGATCAATTCGGTGTAACAACAAGGTGTCGCTGCTCAACGCGCGCGGTTCCAGCAGCGTCAGCACTTCATCCAAAAGCTGTCGAAGCGAGAAATCCACCGGTTCCGGATGACTGACACCCTCCTCCAGCTTGGCGAAATACAGCACTTCATTGAGGATGGTCAGCAAACCTTCGCCGGCCTTGTGCAAGGCATCGAGGCGTTTACCGTCCTGCTCGTCCAGACGCGCCGAACGCAACAGCTCGGCCATGCCGAGAATGCCGTTGAGCGGCGTGCGCAGTTCATGGCTCATGGTTGCCAGAAAACGCGATTTGGCGAGGTTGGCCGCTTCGGCTTCGTCCTTGGCGCGCATCAGGCTGGCGGTGCGACGCTCAACCCTTTTCAGCAACTCATCGCGGTTGTCCTGCAGGGCCAGGCGATCGGTTTCCCGACGTTCGATGTCCCGCAGGATCGAGCGCCGCATGTCGTCCAGGGCATGGGCCACGGTGTCGATTTCATCATTGCCGCGACGCTTGTCCAGGTGCAGGGGTTCTTGCCATTCGCCGGCCGCGATTCGCCGGGCAAACCCGGCCATGACTTTCAGGTGCCGGGTGACCAGCCGATAAAACAACCCGGACAGCGCCACGGCGAGACCGCACAAGAACACGGCCACCCACAACAAATTGGTCAAACCGGTGGCGTACAGGCGTTGATACACCGCGCCCAGATCGGTGCTGACTTCCAGTTCACCAAGGTTGCGCAGCGGCCCGGACGGTGGCTGGTAGTCCAACGCAAAGCGCTCGATGCGCAACGGCCCGACGGGCTGCGGGTTACCTTGCACCAGGTCGAAATCCGGGCTGCTCAGGTGCACCCGCGCCACGTCGGAAAAGTCCACCAAGCCGCGCAACTGCACGTTCAGTTGTTCTTGGTTCAAGTCCCAGAGACTGCGTTCCAGACTGGCCAGGTACCCGGCGCGAATCAGCTCCATGCGCGAATCGATGTCGCGCATTTCCCGTCGATACTCGATGTACAGCTGCACGCTGCTGGCCAGCACGGTGAAACACAGGCTGAACAACAGAATGAACAACAACAGGCGCCGCAGCAGTCCACCCGGCCGGGCGCGAATCATTGCGCGTTCGCCGGCAGGTTGATCATGTCGCGGTAGGTCACTTCACTTTCATTCAGCCAGCGCTCGATATCACCGGCGTCGACCATGCGCTGCAACTGCTGATTGATGTCCGGCATTCGGCTGGCCAAGGGCGATTGGCGCGAAACGGCCACGCGCAGATAGTCCACGCTCAAGGCTTTGGGCAAGGCGACAATGTCTTGGGCGCCGGGCAGGTTTTCCACGTAGAGCTGGCCGGTTCGGCGCTCCTGGGTGATGAAGTCGATGCGCCCGCGAATCAGTTTGCCGAAGTTCTGACGGCTGTCAGAGACCCATTCGATGTTGTTGTGTCGGGCAACCATGCGGTCGAACTCCACGCCGTAGCTTTCACCGAACAATAATCCACCCCGGTAACGCGCGAGGTCGTCGAGGGTTTCGAACTTCACCGGGTGCTGCCGATTGACGAACAACGCCACTTCTTCACGCAGTACCGGCACCGTGGAAAACAGCATGCTTTGTTCCCGTTGCGCCGTGCTGTAGGCCAGGACCACATCCACCCGGCCTTCGGCGACGTCGAGCAGGCAACGCTTCCAGTTTCCCAGCACGACGACTTCGACGTCGTATCCCAATTGGCCGAACAGATTTTTCACCACGCTGGGTGCCAGGCCACGTACGTGCGAGCCGTCACTCCAGGAAACCGGCGGGTACACCGGGTAGTCGCAATAGCGGACCTTTTCACTCGCCAGGGCATTACCCGCGACGACCGCCAACAACAGGCACAGCCATCGCCCCATGATTCAGGCTGCCACGCTGGCGGTGAACAGGTATCCGGCGCCATGGATGGTGATGATCAAGTGAGGTTCCGAAGGGTCGTCGTGCAACTTGCGGCGCAAGCGCCCGACCAGTACGTCGATGGAACGGTCGTTGGGCACCCATTCGCGGTTGCGGATCTGGTCCATCAACTGGTCACGGCTGAGGGTGTGACCGCTGTTGCGCAGGAACACGCTGAGTAACTGGTATTCGCCGTGGGTCAGCAATGTTTCGCTGCCGGACGCGTCGATCAGGCGCCGGCGATCGGTATCGAGTGCCCAGTCGGCGAACTGTTTGACCGGTTTGGCCACGGTGGCAACCGGTTGCGGTGTCTGCGCATGGCGCACCCGGCGAATCAGGTTTTTCGCCCGGGACACCAGTTCCCGAGGATTGAGGGGTTTGATCACGTAGTCATCGGCGCCGCATTCGAGCCCGACAATGCGGTCGATTTCATCGTTGCGACCGGTGATCAGGATGATCCCCACTTCCGAACGCACCCGCAGCTCGCGGGTCAGGGTCAGGCCGTCCTTGCCCGGCAGGCGGATGTCGAGCAGCACCAGGTCGACGCTTTGACTGGCGAGGAAGGTTTCCGCCAGTTCGGCGGTGGCAGCGCAATGCACGTCGTAGCCTTCCTGGAACAGGTAAGCGTGCAGCAAATCGCGAATCAGCGGATCGTCATCGACGATCAGTACCCGAGGAGTCATCGCTTGAAGTCCTGCTTGAGCCCGAAGGCGTGTTTCTTATTAGAGTGTATTACCGCAACGGCGCCAGAGAGTAGCCATTGCTGAACAGCCGATCAACAGCTGCTCGTCTGTCCGCAAAACCGCTGCCGGCCGCCGGCCTGCAAACCGTCGACCCAGGCTTCGCAGATCTGGATGCCCTGCTCCGGAGTGAAGGTGCCGGGGTTGAGCCCCGATTCCAGCCACAAACCGTCAAGCAACGCGCTGAGGCTGATGGCGGCGAGGTCCGCATCGAAATGTTCCCAGCCCTCTTCCTGGGCCAGTTCCGTCAGCACCTTGCGCAGGATGCCGCGGTATTCGCCGTAGGAATGGTCGTGGGCCTGGTTGATCGCCTCGGCGGTTTTCACCGCGCCCCAGAAGGCCAGCCAGGCATCGATCAGTTGCGGGTCGAGCAGTTCGGCGGAAAACGATCCACGGAAAAACGCCGACAAACGCTCCCGGGCATTGGGGGCAGCTTGTTCCATGGCGTCGCGCAACAACGTCATGACCCGCCCAGTGATCGCCATGTAGGCCTCGGCCACCAGTTCGTCCTTGCCGGAGTAGTGATGGCTGATCAGCCCGACCGAAACCCCGGCCTCGGCGGAAATCTTGCGGATCGACGCGCCCTGGAAGCCGTGACGCTTGAGGCACACCAGCGTCGCCTCGATCAGGTTCGCTTTACGCAACTCCGGTTCCATGCGGGAAAAACGGGCTTCCTGATTCATGGGCGACATGCTCCTTGGTTCAATCGTTGGGGCTCACGCTTCAATCGCAAGCTGAACGACTGTACAGCAAGAGCATGGGATGTCTCTAGTCGGATACCCGTCTTACAGGCGGCGGCGCCTGCATCGCTGGCAAGCCAGCTCCTACAGGATCTCGGGTTGCCACACCTTTTGCGGTCGACACAATCCCTGTAGGAGCTGGCTTGCCAGCGATAGCGCCAGCGCATACCCCACAAATTCTGGATCAGTTCGGATACCCCGGCGCCACGCGATCCAGCAAGCGCAACAACGCATTGTATGGGTTCTCCGGGCCAGCTCGGCAGCGCAGACAGTAAGGCCAGTGCGTCGCAGCGTCCATCCGCTGATCCACGCTAGCGCAGCGCAAAGTAAAGAATTAAGTTGATTTTTTACTGAAGGTAAATTTCTATAAGCAAATAATAACAACACCGAAAACCTGATGTTTCTGTAGGAGCGAGCCTGCTCGCGATGGACGTTAACGATGATGCGTGTTGTCAGGATGAACGCGTCGCCCTCAAGTTCATCGCGAGCAAGCTCGCTCCTGCATACACAGGTCAGCCTGCCTGGAGTATCCGCACCATGCCGACCTCGACACCTGCCTTCGCGCACCTGTTCGAACCCTTGCAGATCCGTGGCAAACGTCTGAAAAACCGCATCATGTCCAGCGGGCACGACACGTCGATGCCCACCGACAACCTGGTCAACGAGCAACTGATCGCCTATCACCGGGCGCGCGCCGAAGGCGGTGTCGGGCTGATCGTGTTGCAAGTGGCCGGCGTTCACGACAGTGCGCGCTACACCTCCCATGTGCTGATGGCGACCGACGATGCATGCATCGAGGGTTACCGAAAACTCGCGCAAACCTGCCACGCCCACGGCACCGTGGTGCTGTCGCAAGTGTTCCATCCGGGTCGGGAAATCATGGAGTCCAGCGACGGTTTGCTGGCCGTGGCCTACTCCGCTTCGACGGTGCCCAATGAGCGATTCCGGGTGATGCCCCGGGCACTCGACCAGGCGATGATCGACGAGATCGTCGCCGGTTACGCCGCCGCTGCCCGCCGCTTGCATCAGGCCGGAATCGACGGCGTCGAAGTCGTGGCCAGTCACGGTTACTTGCCGGCGCAATTCATCAATCCACGGGTCAACCGCCGCACCGATGGCTACAACGGTGAGCTGGACCAACGCCTGCGTTTTCTGCGGGAAATCATTGCCGCCATCCGCGAGGCGACCGATGAACAATTCATCATCGGCCTGCGCATCTGCGCCGATGAACGCGACCCGCAAGGCCTGACCGAAGACGAATCCCTGGCCGCCGTCAAACGGCTGCAATCGCAACTGGATTACGTGCACATCGTCGCCGGCACGTCGGCGTCGCTCGGCGGCGCGGTGCATATCGTGCCGCCGATGGCGATTGAAGCGGCGTACCTGGCCAAAGAGGCCGGGACGTTCAAGGCGAGTTTGAACATCCCGTTGTTCGTCACGGGTCGCATCAACCAGCCCCAGGAAGCCGAGCTTATTCTGGCCCGGGGCCAAGCCGATATGTGCGGCATGACCCGAGCCTTGATCTGCGACCCGCAGATGCCGAACAAGACCGACACCGGCCGCGCCGAAGACGTACGTGCGTGCATCGCCTGCAATCAGGCGTGCATCGGGCACTTTCACAAGGGCTTGCCGATTTCCTGCATCCAGCACCCGGAAACCGGGCGTGAGCTGATTTTCAGTGAACGCAAACCGACGCCGCATCGCAAGCGCATCATGATCGCCGGCGGCGGCCCGGCGGGCATGAAAGCCGCTGCCGTCGCCGCCCAGCGAGGGCATGAAGTGACGCTTTACGAAGCCAGTTCACAACTCGGCGGTCAGGTGTTGCTTGCGCAGTTGCTGCCGCGACGCAGCGAGTTCGGTGGCGCCAGTACCAACCTGCAAAGGGAGATGGAATTGGCCGGCGTGCGTGTCATCCGCAATACCCGTGTTGATCGAGCGCTGGTAGAAAGAGAAAAACCCGACCTGGTGATTGTCGCGACGGGCGCCGAGCCCTACTGGCCGGCGTTCGAACGGGGCGGCGAATTGCAGGTAGTGGATGCCTGGCAGGTGTTGCGCGATGAAGTGCAGATTGGCCGTTCAGTGGTCGTTGTCGACTGGCGCTGCGACTGGATCGGCCCCGGCATTGCCGAGCGTCTGGTCCGCGCCGGGCACCAGGTGCAACTGGCGGTTAACGGCACCCATTGCGGGGAAAACCTGCCGCTGTACGTACGCGATCAACTGGCGGGCGAGCTGCATAAACTGGCCGTACCGATCACACCCTATGCGCGGTTGTATGGCTGCGATGACAACACGGTGTACCTGCAACACACCGCCAGTGGCGAACCGATGTTGATGGAAAACATCGACACGCTGGTGTTGTGCCAGGGGCATCAACCAGTGGATACCTTGGGCGATGAATTGCAAGGGCTGGTGGAATTTCGGCGCATCGGCGATTGCCTGGCGCCGCGCACTGCCGAAGAAGCGATTTACGAAGGCTTGAAAGTCGCGTGGGAGCTTTAAGGCTGTTTATACTCCGGGGCTTTCACCGCTGAGCTTTGTAGGAGCTGGCTTGCCAGCGAAGGTCGTTAACGATAACGCGTGCTGGCTGGATAACGGCGGTGTCTGTACCCCCATCGCTGGCAAGCCAGCTCCTACAGAAAACCGCAAGTCGCCCCCATCCCGGTTCGGAATTTTCCATGAGCAGCAACAGCAAGACACCCCCCGCAACCGGCAACGCCGAACCGCATTTCCTCGGCACGCGGATTCGTGGCCTGCGCAAACGTCGGGGCATGACCCTGGCGGAACTGGCGCAACAGAGCGAACTCACTGCCGGCTATATCAGCCAGCTGGAGCGCAACCTCGCGTATCCGTCGATCCCCGCGCTGTTCAACATTGCCAGAAGCCTGGGCGTGACCATTCAATGGTTTTTCGCCAGTGAGGCCGTCACCGATCCTGAGGACGACGGCATTGTGGTGCGCAAGAACAGTCGCCTGAATGTGCATTACGAAGACGGCATCGTCGATCAGTTGCTGACCCCACAGGCCAACCGCCAACTGGAAATGCTCCACTCACGTTTTCCACCGGGCACCTACAGCCAGCAAAGCTACAGCCATGACGGCGAAGAAGCCGGTTACCTGCTCTCGGGGAGTTTCGAATTGTGGGTCGGCGAGCGTTATTTTCAGCTCAATGAAGGCGACAGCTTCAGCTTTTCCAGCCAGGAACCGCACCGCTACGGCAACCCTGGCGACATCGATGCGGTGGTGATTTGGGTGATTACGCCGCCGACGTTCTAACGTCGGCGGCGACCGCTTGACTGAATCACACTCGCACGCTTGAGCGTGTCACTCGGCAGTTCGTTGAACAACGCACGGTAACTGCTGGAAAACCGGCCTAAATGCCAGAACGACCAATGCATCGCCACTTCGGCCACGGTGGTTTGCGTCGGCGTGCGGCTGAGCAATTCGCGGCGGGCACTGTTGAGGCGACGCAAACGCAGCCATTGGGTTGGCGCCATGCCGGTGTAGGTTTTGAACGCATGCTGCAACTGGCGCAGCGAAACCCCGGCCACCTGCGACAGCTCAAGCAGGTTGAGGTGTTCCTCCGGCGTGTCCGCGGCCCATTCCCCTACCCGCTTCATGATCGCCCGCTCTCCGGCGCGGCGTTGCAATGCACCCTGATCCAGACAGACGCAGGCGTTGTCGAGAATGAACAGGCAATCGTCGAGCAATTGCTGAGTCAGGGCTTCGCGGCTCGGCGGATCGAACGTCTGCGAAAGACGGGTCAACGTGCCGCTAAGCCAACGACTGAACAGCGCATTTTGCTGGGAGTTGAGCGGCGCCATGAACAAGCCTTCGAGTCGGGCGACATCCAGGCTGTGACGCTGGACAAACTCGGGGCCGAACACCACGGCGATTTCCTGATAGTTCTCCGGGGTGATCCAGATGTTGCGGCTTTCACCATTCAACACGTACAGCGCGTTGTCGCTGCGGTCGAAACAGAACGCCAGCGAACCCTGGGGCGCACTGAAATTCTGCTCGACCCGGGTGTTCATCGACTCTTCGTAAATCTCTACGCCCTGCAGATCCAGGTAGCGCACCAGGCCCGCGAAATGTCCCGGCGACATCTGCTGATATTGCTGCACCCAGCCCGGCGTGGCGCGGATTTGCTCGGCGACATCGGCGGTGTTGAACGCTTGGACCTGGAGGGAATTGGAACCTGTCATGGGACGACCTTACGCACTCTTTTGGTGCGCTTTGTGCTGCTTAAAGTGGATAGATGGAACTGCAAGGCTCGCACAAGATAGTCGTCAACGCGCTACAGGGGAAGTGTCCGGCGGATGAAACTGGCCTCTCCTGGCGTTAATAAAACCAATAATGAGGTCTTTATGAATGTCCCTTTCGATCAGCTGTTCACTTGGCTGAAAGATCACAAGATTACCGAAGTCGAGTGCGTCGTCAGTGATCTGACCGGCATTGCACGCGGCAAAATTGCACCGACCAACAAGTTCCTGCATGAGCGAGGCATGCGCCTGCCGGAAAGTGTCCTTCTGCAAACGGTAACCGGGGACTTTGTCGACGACGACATCTACTACGACCTGCTCGACCCGGCCGACATCGACATGGTCTGCAAGCCGGACGCCGACGCTGTTTACGTGGTGCCGTGGGCCATCGAGCCGACCGCCATCGTGATCCACGACACCTTCGACAAGTTCGGCAACCCGATCGAACTGTCGCCGCGCAACGTACTGAAAAAAGTCCTGCAGCTGTACACCGACAAGGGCTGGCGTCCGATTGTTGCACCGGAAATGGAGTTCTACCTGACCCAGCGTTGCGAAGACCCGGACTTGCCGCTCAAGGCACCGATGGGCCGTTCGGGCCGTGCCGAAAGTGGTCGTCAGTCGTTCTCCATCGACGCGGCCAACGAATTCGATCCGCTGTTCGAAGACGTTTATGACTGGTGCGAATTGCAAGGTCTGGACCTCGACACGCTTATCCACGAAGACGGCCCGGCGCAGATGGAAATCAACTTCCGTCATGGCGACGCCCTGGACCTCGCGGACCAGATCACCGTGTTCAAGCGCACCATGCGTGAAGCGGCGCTCAAGCACAACGTGGCGGCGACCTTCATGGCCAAGCCGGTCGGCGATGAGCCAGGCAGCGCCATGCATATCCACCAGAGCGTGGTCGATATCGCCACCGGCCAGCCGATCTTTGCCAATGCCGATGGCAGCATGAGCGAGCTGTTCCTGCATCACATTGGTGGCCTGCAGAAGTACATCCCGAAAGTGCTGCCGATGTTCGCGCCGAACGTCAACTCGTTCCGCCGCTTCCTGCCGGACACCTCGGCACCGGTGAACGTCGAATGGGGCGAAGAGAACCGCACCGTCGGCCTGCGCGTACCGACTTCCAGCCCGGATGCCATGCGCGTGGAAAACCGCTTGCCGGGCGCCGACGCCAACCCGTACCTGGCCATTGCCGCCAGCCTGCTGTGTGGTTACCTCGGCATGGTCGAGCGCATCGAACCGAGCGCCGCGGTACAGGGCCGCGCTTATGAGCGTCGCAACCTGCGCCTGCCGATCACCATCGAAGACGCACTGACCCAGATGGAAGAGAGCGAAACCATCGGCCGCTACCTGGGCGACAAGTTTGTGCGTGGCTACGTCGCGGTCAAACGCGCCGAGCACGAGAACTTCAAGCGGGTGATCAGTTCGTGGGAGCGTGAGTTCCTGATGCTCAGCGTCTGACAACAGCACACACGCGCTCCCTGTAGGAGCCGGCTTGCTGGCGAAAGACGTGGCGGGGTGTACCTGATACACCGCATTCGCCTTTCGCCAGCAAGCCGGCTCCTACAGTTCGGCCAGAAAAAATCGGGATAACCCAATAATTCCAAGAGGTATCGATATGCGTCTATTGAAAGCCGTGGTCCCGGCCGCGCTGGCGGTTCTGTTCAGCGCCGTCGCCCAGGCCCAGCCACAGGTCAGCGTCTATAACTGGACCGATTACATAGGCGAAACCACCCTCGCCGACTTCCAGGCCAAGACCGGGATCAAGGTGATCTACGACGTCTTCGATTCCAACGAAACCCTGGAGGGCAAACTGCTCGCCGGGCGTACTGGCTATGACGTGGTGGTACCGTCCAACCACTTCCTCGCCCGTCAGGTGAAGGCCGGTGCCTTCCTCAAACTGGATCGCGAGCAACTGCCGAACTTCAAGAACCTTGACCCGAAACTGTTGGCGCTGCTTGAGAAAAACGATCCGGGCAACGAGCATTCGGTGCCGTACCTGTGGGGTACCAACGGCATCGGGTACAACGTCGACAAGGTCAAGCAAGTGCTGGGCATCGACAAGATCGACTCCTGGGCCGTGCTGTTCGAGCCGGAAAACATCAAAAAGTTGAGCGCGTGCGGCGTGTCGATGATGGACTCGGCCGATGAAGTGTTCCCGGCGATGCTCAACTACATGGGCATGGACCCGCGCAGCGAGAACCCTGAAGACTTCAAGAAAGCCGAAGCCAAGTTGCTGAGCATTCGCCCATACATCACCTATTTCCACTCGTCCAAATACGTGTCCGACCTGGCCAACGGTGACATCTGCGTCGCGTTCGGGTACTCGGGTGATGTGTTCCAGGCGGCCAACCGGGCCAAGGAAGCCGGCAATGGCGTGAACATCGCCTATGCCATTCCCAAGGAAGGCGCCAACCTGTGGTTTGACTTGCTGGCCATTCCCGCCGATGCCAGCAACCCGAAAGAAGCCCACGCCTTCATCAACTTCCTGCTCGACCCACAGGTGATCGCCAAGGTCAGCGCTTCGGTCGGCTACGCCAACCCGAACCCGGCCGCCAAGCAATTCATGGACCCTGAACTGGTCAACAATCCTGAGGTTTATCCACCCCAGGAAGTCCTCGACAAGCTCTACATCTCCACCACCCCGCCCCAGCCGATCATGCGTCTGATGACTCGTTCGTGGAGCAAAGTGAAGTCCAACAAATGAATCAGTACACCAGCGAACACACTCACTCCTATTACGCAGCATCGGCCAACGGTATGACGCCGCGCCCGGCGCTGGACGCGGACCTGGTGGCCGACGTCTGTGTGATCGGCGCCGGCTTCACCGGTATCAACACCGCTATCGAACTGGCCCAGCGTGGTCTCTCGGTGATTCTGCTGGAAGCCCGGCGGATCGGCTGGGGCGCCAGCGGGCGCAACGGCGGTCAGCTGATCCGCGGCATCGGGCATGACGTCAGCGGTTTTGCCAAACACATTGGTGCCGACGGCGTGCAATACCTTGAGCACGCCGGTATCGAGTCGGTGCAGGTGGTGGCCAAGCGTATCCGCGAACACGGTATCGATTGCGACCTGCGCTGGGGCTTCTGCGAACTGGCCAATACGGCGGCACAATTCACCGCGATGAAGGCCGAACAGGCGGAACTGATCGAGTCGGGTTACGGCCATGAGACACGACTGATCGACCCCGGGCAGATCCGTGAACACGTTGTGAACTCTGGCGTGTACGCGGGCGGCTTGATCGACATGGGCTCGGGGCACTTGCACCCGCTGAATCTGGCCTTGGGCGAGGCGAAACTCGCAGAGTCCCTTGGCGTGCAGATCTTCGAGCAAAGCCCGGTGCTGGAGTTGATCCACGGCAGCACCGCGCAAGTCCGTTGTGCGGGCGGTACGGTGCGCGCCGGCACACTGGTGCTGGCCTGCAACGCGCACCTGGAAGAACTCGAACCCAAACTCAGCGGCAAAGTGTTGCCGGCGGGCAGCTACATCATTGCCACCGAGCCGTTATCAGCAGAGGCCGCCGTGCAACTGATCCCGCACAACCTGGCGTTGTGCGACCAGAAAGTCGGGCTGGATTATTACCGGCTCTCGGCAGACCGGCGATTGCTGTTCGGCGGTGCCTGTCATTATTCCGGGCGGGATCCGGCAGACATTGCCGCGTACATGCGTCCACAGATGCTCAAGGTGTTCCCGCAACTGGCCGATGTGCGCATCGAGTATCAGTGGGGCGGCAAGATCGGCATTTCGGCCAATCGCTTCCCGCAGGTGGGTCGCTTGAGTCAGCACCCGAACGTGTTCTTCGCCCAGGGCTACTCTGGTCATGGCCTGAACGTGACCCACTGGTGCGCAAAGCTGTTGGGCGAAGCGATCCACGCCGGTCACAGCAAAGGCTTCGATGTGTTCAGCGCTGTGCCGCACATGACCTTCCCCGGCGGCCGCGCCCTGCGCTCGCCCCTGCTGGCACTGGGCATGTTGTGGTACCGGATGCGCGAGGTGTTGAGCTGACACCCTTACCCCTGTAGGAGCTGGCTTGCCAGCGAAAGCGGTTTGCCTGACACACCGCACCGCCCGATTCGCCAGCAAGCCGGCTCCTACAGTTTTTTGCGTGCCCCCTCCTCTTATTTCTATTTGCTCAATTGCGAACCACTTCTATATTGTTGAGGTGCTCTGAACTTCCTGCCTTCTTTTGAGCTTGACCCATGGCGACTACTGATCAACTGATCATCTGCGAGCACTGCGATTGCGTGTACGAGAAAGTGACGCTCGCCAAGCATCAAAAAACCCTGTGCACACGCTGCGGTGGCGTGCTTCAGCGCCATAACGGCCTGACGGTGGAGCAGCGCCTGGCGCTGACGTTTACCGCACTGGTGCTGTGGGTCTTCGCCAATTTCTATCCCATCATGAGCATCAGCCTCAAAGGCCTGAAAAACAGCGCGACCCTTTGGGACTCGGTGTTGGCCCTGAGCCTGGGGCCTATTACGTTCATTGCCATGGTTGCCGCCATCGCGATGATCATTGCGCCGATCATCCAGTTGATGCTGCTGCTCTGGGTCCTGGGGTTCGCCGTCACTCAGCGGCGCTCGCCCGGATTCAAATTCTGCATGCGCTGGCTGGAAAGCTTAAGGCCCTGGAGCATGCTCGAAGTCTGCCTGTTGGGCGCCATGGTGGCGGTGATCAAGCTCGCCGGATTGCTCGACGTGCTGCCCGGCATCGGCCTGATTGCCCTGGCGATCCTGAGCCTTCTGATGATCCGCATCGCCGGACGCGACATTCGTGAACTGTGGGACATCCAATGAGCAGGCCACCGGTCGCCGACGAACTCAATCTTTGCCTGTGCCACACCTGTGGGCTGGCCTGCGACGTGACCCATCAACCCCACGAATGCGAGCGTTGCGGCGCCCCCTTGCATCGGCGCAAAACCAATTCGTTGACCCGGACCTGGGCCTACATGATCGCGGCGCTGGTGTTCTATATCCCGGCCAATCTGTTGCCGGTGATGAATACCAAAATGGTCGGCAATGGCGCCGACAGCACGATCATGAGCGGCGTTCTGGAGTTCTGGGAAGCCGGCGCGTGGGACATCGCCCTGATCATTTTTATCGCCAGTATCGCGGTGCCGGGCGTCAAGTTCGTCGCGCTCACCATGCTGCTGGTGACTGTGCAACGCGACAGCGATTGGGCACGCAAGGAACGTTCTTCGCTGTACCGTTTCGTCGAAGTCATTGGCTACTGGTCGATGCTCGATGTCATCGTGGTCGCGCTGGTGGCCTCGCTGGTGAAGTTTCAAGCCCTGGCCGACATCGAGCCGCGCCTGGGCATTTTGTTCTTTGGTCTGGTGGTGGTGTTCACCATGCTGTCGGCGATGAGTTTCGACCCGCGCCTGATTTGGGATAAAGAGCAGCAGGACCCACAAACTGAGGAGGTCAAGGATGCAGTCGCAAACCACTAACGAGCCACAAGCTCCCGGGCAGGCCCCGATCAAGACAAGTGGCCGTTTCAGCTTTTCGCTGGTCTGGATCGTGCCGATTGTCGCGGTGCTGGTGGGGATGTCGCTGGTGGTCCACAGCATTCTGCAAGAAGGCCCCACCGTCGTGGTGAACTTCAAAACCGGTAGCGGGCTGACCGCCAACAAGACCGAGGTCAAGTACCGCAACGTGGTGATCGGCCATGTCACGGACGTGGAGCTGAGCAACGACCAGAAAAGCGTCAACGCCACCATCAAACTGTCCAAGCAGGCGGAAAGCTTTACCCGCGAAGACTCGCAGTTCTGGGTGGTAAGGCCACGTATCGGGGCCGGCGGCGTCTCGGGTATCGATACGTTGCTGTCCGGCGATTACATCGGCGCCGATATCGGCCAGGCCAATGGCCGCTCGAAAAACTTCCAGGGCCTGGAGAACCCGCCGCCGATCACCTATGGCGAACCGGGCAAGCGTTTCACCTTGATCACCCAGGACCTGGGGTCGCTGGATATCGGCTCGCCGGTTTACTTCCGCAAGATTCCGGTCGGCCAAGTGGTGGCGTACGCCCTCGATCCGGACGGTAAAGGCGTGAACATCGAATTGTTCATCCACTCGCCGCACGACAAGTATGTCACCGAAAACACCCGTTTCTGGAACGCCAGCGGCATTGACGTCAACGTTGGCGCCAACGGTTTTGCGGTCAAGACCGAATCGTTGTCTGCCATCCTGGTCGGTGGCATTGCGTTCCGCGCACCGGATTACAGCCCCAACGATAAACCTGCGGCTGCCGAATACGCCTACGAACTGTTCGACGACCAGCAAACCGCCCTCGCCCCGCCTAATGGCAAACCGCAGTACATGTCCATGCGTTTCGACCAGGCCCTGCGCGGACTCAAGATCGATGCGCCGGTTGAGTTCCTGGGCATCGAAATCGGCAAAGTGGTGTCGATCAACCTGGATTTCGACGCCAAGAAACGCACTTTCCCGCTCAATGTCGGCATTGTGATTTATCCGCAACGCCTGGGGCAGGCCCACGTAAAAATGCTCAAGGCGCTCAATCATGACCCGAGTGACGAAGCCGGTGCGGTGCGCTTGATCGGCTCCTTTATCGAGAACGGCCTGCGCGCCCAGGCCCGTACCGGCAACTTCCTGACCGGCCAGCTCTACATTTCCATGGATTTCTATCCAAAAGCCGAGAAGGTCGTGTTCGATGCCACTGCGCGCCCGATCATGATCCCCACCGTGCCGGGCAGCCTCGAACAATTGCAGGAAAAACTCGAAGCCATGGTCGACAAGATCAACAAACTGCCCGTGGAACGCATTGCCGGCAACCTCGATGGCAACCTCGTCGAGTTGCGCAAAGGCTTGACGCAATTCAACGGCAAAACATTGCCTGGTGTGACTACCACCCTGGCGGACCTGAGCAGGACCCTGGAGTCGGCCAATACGACACTGCAGTCGGCCAACTCGACCCTGGCCGAGGATTCACCGCAACGGGAAAAACTGGGCACGACCCTGGACGAACTGGGACGCACATCGAGATCCTTGCGTGACCTTTCGGATTACCTGGGCCGGCATCCGGAATCGCTGCTGCGCGGGCGTCCCGACAATGCCGCACCAATGGACCTGAAAGGGCCTCCGCGCAATTGAGTACAGGAGCAACATCCATGGCTTTTCCGCTGAAGTTCACATTGCTCGCTTCTGTGTTACTGCTCGCCGCTTGCCGCAGTGACCCGATTCAATTCCACACGCTGACCCCGGCCCAACCGGGCGCTCACCCAAGGAACGCCGGGACTATTCAGATCGAGACCCTTACCGTTCCACCCCAGGTCGATCGCCCGCAGATCGTCATTCGCGAAGGCGACAGCGGCCTGGCGATTCTGGAAACCCAATGGTGGGGTGCCTCGCTCGTCGACGAATTGCGCAGTGCACTGGCCGATCAATTGATCAACAACAATCCGGGTACCCGTCAGGCGCTGGGGGTCAATGTGCAGCGATTTGATTCGATCCCCGGGCAATATGCGCTGATGGACGTCAAATGGCGTCTGCGCAGCGGAAGTGAAATTGACGGTGTTCGCATCATTTGCCGCAGCACCCTGCAGACGCCCGCCGGTGCCAGCATCGACGAGTTGGTGCTCGCCCAACAGAAGAACGTCAAGCGACTGGCTGCGCTGATCAACCAGGCGTCGGCTGGCATACAAAAAGGCTGCCCTGCGTCGCAATGATTTGACGTTTTTTTCTCAAGGGGCGGTTTAAATTAGCCGCCCCTCAAACATGCAAATGATTCCTATTGATCTAGAATAATTGACGACGTTGCGTTGTCGATTCTCTCTGGTTGAGTCTGCAAGTTAAAAAGAACAGGAGCTGGCGCCGCATGATTTCCCGTTTTCCGTCCTTTCTGAAAAAAGCCCTGCTGACCACCGCGCTGCTGAGTGCGGGTCACGCTTACGCCGCCGATACCGTCGGTCTGGTGGTCTACAACGCCCAGCACGAAAGCCTGACCAAAGCCTGGGTCGAGGGTTTTACCCAGGAAACCGGTATTCCGGTGACGTTGCGCAACGGTGATGACACCGAGATGGGCAATCAGATCGTTCAGGAAGGTGCAGACTCGCCGGCCGATGTGTTCCTGACCGAAAACTCCCCGGCCATGGTGCTGGTCGACAACGCCGGCCTGTTTTCCCCGCTCGACAAGAGCACGCTGGAGCAAGTGGACGCCGCTTATCGCCCGGCCCATGGCAAATGGGTCGGCATTGCCGCGCGCTCCACCGTATTCGTCTACAACCCGAGCAAGCTGACGGAAGCCGACCTGCCGAAATCGATCATGGACCTGGCCGCACCCAGCTGGAAAGGTCGCTGGGCCGCTTCACCGGGCGGTGCCGACTTCCAGGCGATCGTCGCCGCCATGCTCGAACAAAAAGGCGAAGCCGCCACACTCGACTGGCTCAAGGCGATGAAAACCAATTTCACCGCGTACCGCGGCAACAGTTCGGTGCTCAAAGCGGTGAATGCCGGGCAGATCGACAGCGGCGTGATCTATCACTATTACGCTTACGTCGATCAGGCCAAGACCGGCGAGAACAGCAAGAACACCGCCCTGCACTACTTCAAACACAAAGACCCGGGCGCGTTTGTCAGCATCTCCGGTGGCGGCGTGCTGGCGTCCAGCAAACACAAGGAACAAGCCCAGGCGTTCCTGAAATACATCACGGGCAAGGATGGCCAGGCGGTGCTGAAGAATGGCAAGTCCTTTGAATACGCCGTGGGCAAGAACGCTGCATCCAACCCTAAACTGGTGCCTCTGCAACAACTCGATGCGCCGACCGTCGATGCCTCGAAACTCGACAGTAAAAAAGCCGTGGAGCTGATGACACAGGCCGGACTGCTCTAATTGATGCCGGAAATACTGCCTGCGGGAATCGCCAAGCCGATACCCGCAAATTTGCGTCGACGTTCCCGTGGTGCGTTTGCGGGGCGTGGCGGTGCGTGGGTGATCGGTTTGTCGGTGCTGGTTTCGCTACTCGCACTGCTGCCGATTGCGTACGTTATCGGCGTGTCCTTGCAGACCGGCTGGGCGAGCGTTGTGACATTGGTGTTCCGCCCACGGGTTGGCGAGTTGCTGGTCAACACCGTGTTGCTGGTGCTGCTGACGATTCCGTTATGCATCGCATTGGGCGTGACGCTGGCGTGGCTGACGGAACGCACGAATCTGCCGGGACGGCGTTGGTGGTCGTTGCTGGCAACCGCGCCGCTGGCGGTGCCCGCCTTCGTTCACAGTTACGCGTGGGTCAGCCTGGTGCCGCCAATTCACGGGCTGTTCGCCGGCGTGCTGGTATCGGTGATCGCCTATTTCCCGTTTCTATATTTGCCGGTGGCGGCGACATTGCGCCGGCTCGACCCGGCCATTGAAGACGTCGCCGAATCCATGGGGCTCAAGCCCTGGGCCGTGTTTTTTCGCGTGGTGTTGCCACAACTGCGCCTGGCGATTTGCGGTGGTGCGTTGCTGGTCGGCTTGCATCTGCTGGCCGAATACGGCCTGTACGCGATGATCCGCTTCGACACGTTCACCACGGCGATCTTCGATCAGTTCAAATCCACTTTCAACGGCCCTGCCGCGCACATGCTGGCCAGTGTGCTTGCGTTGTGTTGCCTGGCCATGTTGACGGCGGAATCGGCTGCAAGGGGGACGGCGCGTTACGCCCGCGTCGGTTCGGGCAGTGCCCGTGAGCAACGGGTCGTGAGCCTGAAAACGCCGTCGACCCTTCTGTCCACAGCGTTGATGATTATGACCTGCATCCTTGCCCTGGGTGTTCCGCTGATCACGTTGGGTAAGTGGCTGATCGCCGGGGGCACGCAGGTCTGGGACCTGACCGAGCTGTTGCCTGCCCTGGAGCAAACGTTGTTGCTCGGGGTGACAGGCGCAGCGCTGACCACCTCTGCGGCGATCCCGATTGCCTGGTTGTCGATTCGTTATCCCGGTCGCCTGCAGCGTGTGCTGGAAAGCTGCAACTACATCACCAGTTCCCTGCCCGGCATTGTCGTGGCACTGGCGTTGGTGACAGTCACCATCCACTTTGCCCGACCGATCTACCAGACCACGATCACCGTGCTGCTGGCCTATCTTTTGATGTTTTTGCCACGGGCCCTGGTGAGTTTGCGTGCCGGTATCGCCCAGGCACCGGTGGAGCTGGAAAACATCGCCCGCAGCCTTGGGCGTTCACCCGCCCGCGCGCTGTGGTTGATCACCTTGCGCCTGGCTGCACCGGGCGCTGCCGCTGGTGCAGCTTTGGTGTTCCTGGCAATCACCAATGAACTGACCGCCACCCTGCTGCTCGCCCCGAACGGCACGCGCACCCTGGCCACCGGGTTCTGGGCGATGACCAGCGAAATCGATTACGCCGCCGCAGCCCCCTATGCCCTGTTGATGATCATATTGTCGCTGCCGCTGACCGGGCTCCTTTATCACCAATCGAAGAAAACGGCGGGCCGATGAACACGCTCGAACTGCACTCACTGAACAAAACCTATGGCACCCATCGTGCCCTGCACAACGTCAGCCTGTCAGTGCCCAGCGGCAGCCGCACCGTCATTGTCGGCCCCTCGGGGTCTGGCAAAACCACTTTGCTGCGAATGATCGCAGGCTTCGAATTCCCCGATTCCGGACGTCTGTCGCTCAACGGCCAGACCCTGGTCGACAACACGCACGAAGTACCGGCGCACCAGCGCCTGATCGGCTACGTGCCGCAGGACGGTGCACTGTTCCCGCACATGACGGTGGCGGCCAACATCGGCTTCGGCCTGTCGACCAAGGGCTCGGCCCGGCAGCATCGCATCGATGAGTTGATGGACAGCGTGGCGCTGGATTCGAACATGGCCGAGCGCTGGCCCCACGAATTGTCCGGTGGTCAGCAGCAACGTGTGGCACTGGCCCGCGCCTTGGCACAGCAACCGCGACTGATGTTGCTGGATGAGCCGTTCTCGGCACTCGATACCGGTTTGCGCGCCGCCATGCGCAAAATGGTCGCACGATTGCTCGAAGACACCGGCGTCACCGCCATTCTGGTCACCCATGACCAGAGCGAAGCTTTGTCATTCGCCGATCAGCTGGCAGTGATGCGTCACGGTCAACTGGTGCAATCGGGGCATCCGCTGGACCTCTACCGTTACCCCGAGGATGAACAAACCGCGCTGTTTCTCGGCGATGCCGTGGTCATGCCGGCGCGCATCGAGGCCGGCTGGGCCCATTGTGATCTGGGGCGAATTCCGGTCAACAACCACCGCAACAACAACTCGGCGCAGATCATGCTGCGGCCTGAACAGCTGCAACTGCTCAGCATCCTGCCCAGCGATGCAGAGGTTGCCGGTTGCCGTGCGGTCGTCACCGACCGGGATTTCAGCGGCAATACCTGCACCCTGACCGTGGAGCTGCAGCCTTTGGCCAACAGCGAACAATCCGGTCGGTCATTGCTGGTCCGCAGCTCCGGCATGTATGCGCCGCCCGCCGGCAGCACGGTCCAGGTCTCGACCATCGGCCACGCCCACGTCCTGAGCGAGGTTTGATCGCCGCGCTTCAAAGGTCGAAGCGATCGACCGCCCGGCGCCGTTCATTGTCATCACGCACGTCGTAATTGGCCGTGGTCTGGATGTTGCTGTGGTGGGCCAGTTTCTGTGCAATCGACAAATCGTGCTCTTCGATCACCCGGGTAATGAATGAGCGCCGGAAATCGTGGGGCATGATTTTCACCCCGACCTGGGCGCCCCGTTGCCGCGCGATGTAGTAGATCGCATGTTTGGTGATGCGCTCGCGGGTGATGTGGCTGCCACGGCGAATGCGGTTGAACAGGAACGGATCGTCCTCCTCCCCCTCCTTCAACATCGAACGACGCAATTCCAGCCAGGCTTCAAGTTTGGCGAACGCCCAGGCCGGTGCGTACTTGATCAGCTGTTTGTTGCCCTTGGCGGTGACGCGCAGGCTGCGCTCAGCGAAGTCGACCTGGTTGAGCTCCAGGTTCACCGATTCCGATTTCCGCATCCCCGAACCGTACAAAATCCCGATGATCGCCGCGTCACGCAGGCCTTGTGGCCGTGGGTCGGCGGCGCAGACCGCCATCAACTCCTGGATCAGTGACCGCCTGAGATTGCGCCCCTGGGACAGTCGCGTCCCGGCGATGCCCTTCACCGAACGCATCTTCAGCAGGTGTTCCTGGGAAATCAGGCTCATGCGCCACGCTTCGTTCATGACGCCGCGCACCGCATTGACGTACAGCGAGGAAGTGTTCGGTGCGTAGCCATCCTCACGCAGGGTCGCGACCAGCGCGATCACGTCTTCAGGCTGCAGGTTGTGCCAAGGGATCTCCTCGATATCGATATCTTCGAAGCCCAACCGGTCGGCAGCGTCCTGCAACACATAACGCATGGTCAGTTGGCTGGACGGCGCGAGTCGCGCCAGATACACGGTGAGCGGGTTGACGGAGGGATTACGTAAATCAGCAACGGGTAACTCAATCAAACGAACGGCCTTGAAATAGATAGGTGTAACAAAAGACAAAAAACGGAGTGGGTTCAGCGATGGCCGCTACGCTGCCGGTCATGGCCGGGAAAGTCAACGCCGTGGCGCCCCGACACGACCGACGTGATAGATGAACTGCAACATGGCTTTGCTAATTGTGGTCGCAACGGATCGCGGCAGGAGCAAACCATGAAAATCAGTGTATTTGGTAGCGGTTACGTGGGCCTGGTGCAGGCGGCTGTCCTGGCTGAAGTCGGGCATGACGTGGTTTGCATGGACATCGACGAGAAAAAGGTCGAATGGCTGCAACAGGGCCACGTGAGCATTTTCGAGCCGGGGCTGGCCAGCCTGGTGCGCGAAAGCCTGGACGCCGGACGGCTGCAGTTCACCACCGACGAGAAGTTCGCGGTGCAGCATGGCCAGGTGCTGTTCATCGCGGTCGGTACACCGTCCAGGGAAGATGGATCGGCGGATCTGCGCTACGTGATGTCGGTCGGCGAAGCGGTGGCACGGCATCGTGAGCAACCGGTGATTCTGGTGGAAAAATCCACCGTCCCCGTGGGCACTGGCGATGCCCTGCGCGCGCACATCGACAAATGCCTGATCGCGGTCGGCCGCTTGTTGCAGTTCGATATCGTCTCCAACCCGGAATTTCTCAAGGAAGGCTCGGCCGTGGCCGACTGCCGACGCCCGGACCGTATCGTGATCGGCTGCGAGCGCGAAGACGTGCGTGATGTGATGCGCGATCTGTACTCGCCCTTCAACCGCAATCATGAACGCATCATGTTCATGGACCTGCGCAGTGCCGAACTGACCAAGTACGCCGCCAACTGCATGCTGGCGACCAAGATCAGCTTCATCAACCAGATCGCCGAACTGGCTGAACACCTGGGGGCCGACATCGAATCGGTGCGCCTGGGCATCGGCGCCGATTCGCGAATCGGTTACCACTTCATCTATCCCGGCTGCGGGTATGGCGGTTCGTGTTTCCCCAAGGACATGCGCGCCCTGATCCACAGCGCCGAAGAAGCCCATTGCTCAAGCGATCTGTTGCAAGCGGTCGAAGCGATCAACCAGCGGCAAAAACACAAACTCTTCGAGCGCATCAACGCGTTTTACCAGGGGGATTTGCGCGGCAGGACCTTTGCCGTGTGGGGCCTGGCGTTCAAACCGAACACCGATGACATGCGCGACGCACCGAGCCGGGTGTTGCTCGAATCCTTGTGGGCGGCCGGGGCCAGTGTGCGTGCGTTCGATCCGGAAGCCATGCAGGAAACCCAGCAGCTGTATCCCGACGAGTCGAAACTGATGCTCATGGGCACACCGGAATCGGTGCTCTCCGGCGCCGATGCGCTGATCATTTGCACGGAGTGGCAGCAGTTCAAGGCGCCGGACTTCAACCTGCTCCAGCAGCGGCTCAACGCCCCGGTGATCTTCGACGGCCGCAACCTCTACGACGCCGATCGCCTGGCGCGCAACGGCTTCAAGTACTTCCCGATAGGCCGTGGCGAGTCACGCAAGCTACCGATTCCGTATCAGCAGTGGTCGGCGGCTTCGGTGGTGGCATAAGTCTGGTCAGGATAATCATTAAACCTGTGGCGAGGGAGCTTGCTCCCGCAGGAGTGCGCAGCAGTCCCTTCTCGGGGCCGCTACGCAGCCCAGCGGGAGCAAGCTCCCTCGCCACGGGTTCCGTGTTGCGTTTACAGTAGCGTCCGGGATTGGGCTGAAACCGGCTCAATCGAATAAGGACATTCCCCGTGGTCAGTTACTCCCCGCTTATCCGCCGTTTGCTGATCTGCTCGCTGACCATTGTCGTCAGCCGCGCCATCACCAGCCCGCTGCTCACCCTGTTTGTCAGCGACAAACTCGACCTCAACCAACAAGACGTTGGTCTGCTGCTCGGCATCGCCGTATTCGTCGCCACCCTGCTGTCGCTGTACGGTGGCTACATCATCGATCGCTTCGAAAAGCGCCGGCTGCTGATCCTCGCCATGCTTTCCAGCGCCATCGGTCTGGTGTTGCTGACGTTTGCCGAGAACCTTTACCTGACCACGGCGACTTTGATCGTCACTGAAACCGCTTCGTCGCTGTTTCTGATCGGTTCGAAAGCGATCCTCAGCGACAATTTGCCCGTGGGCCAGCGCGCCAAGGCGTTTTCCCTGAGCTATACGTTGACCAACATCGGCTACGCGGTCGGGCCGATGTTCGGTGTGTTGATTGCCGGCAGCTTCACCAGCGCGCCGTTCCTGGTCGCAGCGGCCATCGCGCTCTTCAGTATTTTCCTGATGACCGGAATCCCGAAAGAGTCTGCGCGAGCACCTGTTGCGGTGCAGGCTCAGACGTTTCTCAAAACCCTGATCACCCTGAAAAACGACCGCACCTTGATCCTGTTCACCGCAGGCTGCCTGCTCAGCACGGTGGTACATGGCCGGTTCACGTTTTACCTGTCGCAGTACCTGTTGGTGACCAGCGACGCGCAACACACCATGGAAATCATGGCCGCCCTGCTCGCCTGCAACGCCATCAGCGTCATCGCGCTGCAATACCAGATCGGACGTTTCCTCAAACGCGAGCACTTGCGGCAATGGATCGTCGTGGGCACCGGCCTGTTCATCCTCGGCCTGATCGGCTTCAGCCTGGCAGACAGCGTAGTGAGCTGGTGCGTGGCGATGTTCATTTTCACCCTCGGTGAAATCATCATTTACCCGGCCGAATTCCTCTTCGTCGACACCCTCGCACCGGACGAATTACGCGGCAGTTACTACGGCGCACAGAACCTGGCGGCGCTGGGCGGCGCATTGAGCCCGGTGATTTGCGGCTTCCTGCTGATGCACACCCCGGCGCCGACCATGTTCTATGCGATGAGCGCGCTTGCGGCGCTGGGTGGACTGCTGTGTTTCATGAGCGGTCGAGGCAAGTCGATACAGCAAAATTAATGCACTGAAAGCGCATTAATATGAATTTGTCAGCATCAGGATTGAACGGCAAACTGTGCCCGTTCCTCCCCCAATAGTTGGAACAACTTCAAGGGCTTTCTGGGTTTCCAGGCTAAGTCCTTTTTTTCATTGATTTTTTCTGGAGCACTTTCGAAATGTTTGCCCGCTGGTTGCCTGCCGCCATCAATACCCGACCCACTGAATGGAGCCGTGCCGCCATCGGCATGGCGCTGGGGACGCTGCTCAGCGTCTGGCTTTGCAGTCAGGTGTTCGGCATGCAAGTGGCGCAACATTTGATCGGCCCGCTGGGCGCTTCGGCGGTGTTGCTGTTCGCCGTGTCCTCCGGCGCACTTGCGCAGCCGTGGTCGATTATGGGTGGCTACCTGTGCGCCGGGGTCCTCGCATTGCTCGTCGCTCACTTTCTGGGGCGCACCCTGGGCACGGCGTGTCTGGCGGCGGGCATGGCGCTGATTCTGATGTGCTGCCTGCGTTGCCTGCATCCGCCGGCCGGCGCGTTGGCGCTGATTCTGGTATTGGCCGATCCGGCGACCATCGCCATGGACTGGAAAGCCCTGGCGCCGGTGATGCTCAGCGCAGCGACGATGCTGCTCAGTGCCTTGGCCTATAACAACCTGACACGGGTTCGTTACCCCAAACGCACCAGTGAATCGGCGGTTGTGATCCCGGCCGACCACCCACCGGTCGACAGTCAGGCCATCACCGCCCAAGACCTGAAACAGGCGTTGGCAGACATGGAAGCGTTCTTTGACGTGACCCCTGAAGACCTCGAACAACTGATCCATGCCAGCGAGTTGCACGCCCGCCGCCGCAGTGTCGGCGAGGTGTTGGCGCCGCGGCTCTGATCCGCATTGCCGGCCAGGTTGTTTTGCTGTGACAAGATGCTTCTGGCATCCTGCGCGTCCAATTTCTGACCCGGCCCGCCTTCTGGCACGCAAATCACCATGACCGCCTCCGAAAAAGCCCCCGCTCCACGCCACAATGATCTGATCTACGGCCTCGACGACCGCCCCCACCTGACCGCCACGGTGTTCGCCGCCCTGCAGCACGTGCTGGCCAGTTTCGTCGGCATCATCACGCCAACGCTGATCATGGGCAGCGCCCTGGGCCTGCAAAGCGAAGTGCCCTACCTGATCAGCATGGCGCTGTTTGTCTCCGGCCTTGGCACCTTCGTTCAGGCGCGGCGCTTCGGCCCGATCGGTTCCGGTCTGTTGTGCCTGCAAGGCACCAGTTTTTCGTTCATCAGTGTGATCCTCAGCGCCGGCTTCATGGTCAAGGCTCGGGGCGGCGGCACCGACGAAATCCTCTCGACGATCTTCGGCGTGTGCTTTTTCGCCGCTTTCATTGAAGTGGCGTTGAGTCAGTTCATCGGCAAACTGCGGATGCTGATCACCCCGGTCGTGACGGGCACCATCATTACCCTCATGGGTTTGTCGCTGATCAAAGTGGCGATGACCGACATTGCCGGCGGCTTCGGCGCGCCTGACCTTGGCGCCGCGATTCATCTGGCGCTGGCGGCACTGGTGCTGGGCACCATCGTGGTATTGAACCGGGTGGACGTGCCGTTCTTGCGCCTTGGGGCGATTGTGATCGGTCTGACGCTAGGCTATTTCGTGGCATGGCTGATGGGCCAGGTGAATTTCTCCAGCCTGCCCGACGTGCCGCTGATGAGCGTTCCGGTGCCGTTCAAGTACGGATTCTCCTTCGATTGGGTGGCGTTTGTGCCGGTGGCGGTGATTTTCCTGGTCTCGCCCCTGGAAGCCGCCGGCGACCTGACCGCCAACTCAATGATCTCCCGGCAACCGGTCAAGGGGCCGGTCTACATCCGCCGGATCAAATCCGGCCTGCTCGCCGACGGCCTCAACTCGGCCATGGCCGCCGTCTTCAACAGCATGCCGATGGTGACCTTTGCCCAGAACAACGGCGTGATCCAGCTCACCGGCGTCGCCAGTCGCTATGTGGCGTTCTTCATCGCTGGCCTGCTGGTGGTGCTGGGATTGTTCCCGATGATTGGCGCGGTACTGCAACTGATGCCCAAACCGGTACTGGGTGGCGCCGAACTGGTGATGTTCGGCACGGTGGCCGTGGCCGGAATCAAGATCCTCGCCGAAGCCGGCCTGCATCGGCGCAACATGCTGATCGTGGCGATATCCCTCGGCATGGGCCTGGGCGTGGCCGCCGTTCCCGAGGTGTTGCGCGAACTGCCGATGGCGCTGCACAACATTTTCGAGTCGCCCATCACGGTCGGCGCGCTGTGCGCTATCGTTCTGAACATCTTCCTGCCCGAAGAATTCTTCGAGCTGGAAGAAGACGAATTCGACCCGGAAGCCTCGGTGCTTCAGGTCATGCAAAACCCGGATGTGCCCGCCAAGGATGAACCCGCCAAGCCTGCGGTGGTCGCACAGTAGAGCCGCTGGACACTCAAGGACTGAGCCGGCGAAATCACTCTACGTCGTTGAGGATCAAGCTGCGGTAATGCCCGGGATTGGAACCCGACCATTTGCGAAAGGCCTTGTAGAACGAGCTGGCATCGGCGAATCCCAGGCGTGTGGCGATCTCGGCGAAGCTGATGGTCGGCTCGGCCAACCAGACAATCGCCAGTTCCTTG
Source organism: Pseudomonas sp. Irchel s3f7 (assembly GCF_900187615.1). Taxonomy (GTDB): domain Bacteria; phylum Pseudomonadota; class Gammaproteobacteria; order Pseudomonadales; family Pseudomonadaceae; genus Aquipseudomonas. The sequence continues at coordinate 28,778 of NZ_FYDO01000030.1, forward strand.
CGCACGCTGTCCTTGAGACCTTGATAGGTCTGCCCTTCTTCGGCCAGTCGACGGCGCAAGGTCGAGGCCGACATGCACAGGCGCTGCGCCAGGGCCTCGGTTTCCGGCCAGTGTTCGGCGGGCAATTGCCGAAGATCCTGCTTGATGCGGCTGGCCAGGCTGTCAGGATCACGGTACTTCACGAGGATATTGGCCGGTGCATGGGCCAGGAATCGCTTGAGTTCCTCGGGGCTGCGCTTGATGGGTGAATCCAGGCAATCGGCGGAAAAAATCATCCGCGTGCGCGGGCGGTCGAACCGCAGATTCTGCGAGAACATCACCTGGTAGTCATCGCAGAAGTCCGGCTGCGCACAGCGCAACTCGATGGCCAGGATCGGTATCCGCCGCCCCGCCAGCCAGCAGGCAACGCCGTGCACGATCATCCAATAAGTGAAATAGGTGAAGGCCCGGCGCGGGTCTTTGTCGTCTTCCAGCAGCACGATTTCCGCCAGGCTTTGTTGACGCACCAACTCGGCGGGCAGGTGTTCAAGCATCAATGACAGGAAACTCAAACCGCTGGTGAGGCCCGCTGCCAGATTCGGCTGGACCATGGCGCAGCGACAGAGGAACTCCAGGCTGCCGGATTTGAGTTTGCGCGGGTCCATGCCAAAAAACTCATCGTCCCCTCGCCGTGCCAACAACCGCCACAGACGCGCATAAGCGGTGGCCGGCACGCGACCATTGGCACGGTCCATCAGCAGCGGATCAATGCCGACCTTGCTCAACACTTCTTCAGTGGCAATACCCGGGGCGCAGCTTTGCATCAGCGCTTCACGCACCAATTGCATAGAGATAGTGTCTTTTTCCGACATTGACCGAAGCAAGCCCTGTTGTTGTTTTGAGTGGTGGGCATATTAGCTGAAACCACCCAGTCAACGCAGATCCCTTATGGGAGTGAACGTGGTCGCTCCCATAAGGGATTGGGGCCAAGCGTTACAGGATGCGGTAGAGCAAACGCTCGATGCGCACACGGCTGACGCGCTTGAGGAACTTGGCCACGCCCGCCGGGTATTCGGCGAGGGTTTCCAGGTCCTGGTAGCGTTCGATGCGTCGGGTGTGCTGGAAGATTTCGGTCAGCTCATTGTGTCGAGGCCCCAGCAACTGGCTTTGCGGATCATCGATCAGCAAGGCGTTTTCCAGGTCGAGGCGAAAAGCTCGTGGGTTGAGGTTGTTGCCGGTCAGCAAGGTGTAGCGCTGATCGACCCACATGCCTTTGAGGTGATAGGTGTTGTCGCCATCGTGCCACAGATGCAGGTTCAGCTGGCCGCTGTCGATGTTGCGCTGATGGCGCTTGGCAAACCGGCGCAGGCTGATCTCGTACAGGTACGGCAGCGCAGCGATCACCTTGAACGGCTCGCTCGGCGGAATATAGAAATCGTTGGCGGTCTTGTCGCCGACCACGATGTCGATCTTCACACCTCGCCCCAATGCCCGGTTGATTTCCCGGGTCACGGCCAAGGGCAGGTTGAAGTACGGCGTGCAGATGGTCAGTTGATGCTGGGCACTGGCGATGAGCTCGCAAATCACCCGGCTCAGCGGGTTGTTCTTGCCGACGCCGAGCAACGGGCTAACCGTCAGACCCGTCTTGATCGTGGTGCCTGCCGTGGTGTCGTAGGCCGCGTGCTTGAGGCGGCTGCGCAGGTCGCCGATGTCATTGCGCAGGCTGCGGGTGGTCGGCAGGTTCGGCAGGTCGAGGCGATGCACCGCTTTGGAGGCCACCAGACCGTGTTGAACCAGGTGATGCATCGAATCCGCCAGTTCACGGCTCTGGATCAGGTGATAACGGTCGTAGCGGTATTTGTCGAACTTGTGCAGATAAACGTTGTTCAGGCTCGCGCCGCTGTAGATCATGCAGTCATCGATGACAAAACCCTTGAGGTGCAACACGCCGAACAGCTCGCGGGTCTGCACCGGTACCCCGTACACCGGCACAACACTGGCGTGGGTGCGGGTCATTTCCTGATACCAGGCCGAGTTGCCCGGCTGCTTGCCGGCACCGATCAGGCCACGCTGGGCGCGCAGCCAGTCGACGACCACCACCACGTCCAGTTCCGGCCGCGCCGCTTTGGCGGCGTGCAACGCATCGAGAATTTCCTGGCCGGCTTCGTCTTGTTGCAGGTACAGCGCAACGATGTAAATACGCTGTGTGGCACTGGCGATTTTTTCCAGCAGGCAACGACGAAACTCGGCAGCGCCGGAAAGGATGCTGACGGCATCGGCAGCCAGCGGAAAACTGCGCAATTTTGGCAGCAGGGAGCGTTTGAAAAGCAACGGCATAGGGCTCGCAAAGGGTCGAATCCGAAGAACCCGAGAGCTTACACCATCGATGGGGTTGGGTCTTGTTACTGTCTGTAATGCAGCCATCGCGAGCACAAGGTAACTCGGCGTTCCGGGCATTTGTGTTCAACCACAATCACCTGTAGAAGCGAGCCTGCTCGCGATGGCGGTGTGTCTGGCGGTATTTCTGTTGGATGTGCAGGTCTCATCGCGAGCAGGCTCGCTCCTACAGGGTTACTGGGTGTGACGGGGATTTGTGTCTGACCACAATCTTCTGTAGGAGCGAGCTTGCTCGCGATGGCGGTGTGTCTGGCGGTACTTCTGTTGGATGTGCAGGCCTCATCGCGAGCAGGCTCGCTCCTACAGGGTTGCTGGGTGTGACGGGCATTTGTGTCTAACCACACATTGGTTTTGTGTTGGGCAGGCGGGTAATATGTCGGCCCTTCCCTGCAGCCTTTTCTGCACCCGCCGAATAAGCCGATCCCATGCCTTTCGAACTCAGTGTTGACCTCTCCACCCTGGCCATTCTGGCCCTTGTCGCTTTTGTTGCCGGTTTCATCGATGCCATCGCCGGTGGTGGCGGTCTGCTGACGACCCCGGCCCTGCTGACGGCCGGCCTGCCACCGCATCTGGTGCTGGGCACCAACAAGCTCAGTTCGACCTTCGGCTCAGCCATCGCCAGCTTCACGTTTTACCGCCGCAAGCTGTTCCATCCCGCGCAATGGGTTCACGCCATCGTCGGTACCTTGGTGGGTGCACTGCTCGGCGCCATCGTCGCGCATTACCTGCCGGCGGAATGGCTGAACAAGATGCTCCCGGTGATCGTCTTCGCCTGTGGCGTTTATCTGTTGTTTGGCGGCACACCCAAGGCACCGCTGGACAGCAACGCACCGATCAAGAAAAAGTGGCAATCGACCCAAGGCTTCAGCCTCGGCTTCTATGACGGCGTGGCCGGTCCGGGCACGGGCGCGTTCTGGACCGTCAGCAGCCTGCTGCTCTACCCCATCGACCTGGTGAAGGCCAGCGGCGTGGCGCGCAGCATGAACTTCGTCAGCAACGCAGCGGCGCTGTCGGTGTTCATCTTTTCCGGTCAGGTGGACTGGATCATCGGCCTGTGCATGGGCTCGTCGCTAATGGTCGGCGCATTCTTCGGCGCCCGCACCGCCATCAGTGGCGGCGCGAAGTTCATCCGCCCGGTGTTCATCACCGTGGTGCTGGCCCTGACCGTCCGTTTAGCCTGGCAGCACTGGTTCAGCGTGGCCTAAGCGCCGCGCCACATAGACGTCGATCAGGTAACGGGCAATCGAGCGTGACGCTGGCAACGGCGGCAGCGCATGTACGTTGAACCACTGGGCATCTTCGATTTCGTCTTCCTGACAGACGATCTCGCCCCCGGCGTATTCGGCATGGAAGCCGAGCATCATCGAGTGCGGAAACGGCCAGCACTGGCTGCCCAGGTATTGGATGTTCTTGACCTCGATGCTCACCTCCTCGCGAACCTCGCGGATCAGGCAATCCTCGGCCGACTCACCCGGCTCGGCAAACCCCGCCAGTGTGCTGTAGACCCCCGTGACGAAACGCGGTGAACGCGCTAGCAGGATTTCATCGCCACGGGTGACCAGCACGATCATGCTCGGCGAAATGCGTGGATAACTGCGCAAATCACACGGCTGGCAATACATCGCCCGCTCCCGCGGCACTTGCGACATGGCCTGCCCGCAATTGCCGCAGAAACGATGCTCGCGAGCCCAGGTGCCGATCTGCGCGGCGTAACCCAGCACTTTATAAACCGTGTGATCGCCGTCGAGCATGAACGCCCGCAAACCTTTCCAGTTGCAGCCCGGCACTTCGCTGTGGCTGCGCAGTTCCAGCAGGTAGACCGGCTCGCCATCCAGATGACCGATACCGTGCTCCGCCAGAATCGACAGGTCCTGACGCTTGAGCCATTCCCGCGGGAACAACGCGCCATTGTCGTCGAACAGAAAGCCTTCGGGGCTGCGTGCGACGGCCCAGCCGCCGGGTTGGTCAGTGTCCAGTACTGCGGTGGTCCAGCGAGCGATCATGGTCAATCAATCCAGGAATTCAGGTTTCTGTTTGCTCATATGGGCGGCCATGGCCACGCGCAAATCGGTGGATTGCAGCATGGCGGCGTTCCAGGTAGCGACGTATTCGAGGCCGTCATCGATGCGGTGATCGCGCATGTAGCTGATCATTTCCTTGGTGCCGGTGACGGCTATCGGCGACTTGGCGGCGATTGTGTGGGCAATGCCCATGACACCGTCGAGCAGGCTGGCGGCGTCGCTGTAGACGCGATTGACCAGGCCCATGTCCCGCGCTTCGTCGGCACCGAAGGTGCGCCCCGTGTAAGCCAATTCACGCAGCATGCCGTCCCCGATGATTCGCGGCAAGCGTTGCAGCGTCCCGACGTCGGCGGCCATGCCGATGTCGATTTCCTTGATCGAGAATTGGGCGTCCTCTGCGGCATAACGCATGTCGCAGGCGGCAATCAGATCGATTGCACCGCCCAGGCAATAACCCTGAATCGCCGCGATCACCGGTTTGCGGCAGTTATCGACGGCATTGAACGAGGCTTGCAGGTTGAGGATCTTGCGCCGCAGCAGGCGTGCGTTGCGCCCTACGTCCTTGCCGAGCTCGTTGGCCACACCGGCCAGCATCATCAGGTCGATACCCGACGAAAAATGCTTGCCCGCCCCGCTGAGGACCACCACGCGCACTTCATCGGTGTCGTCGATCCATTGGAAAATCTCGACGATCTCGCTCCAGAACGCAGCGTTCATCGCGTTGATCTTCTCCGGACGGTTGATCTGCACATGGGCGATTTTATCAACCAGCTCGACGTTGAACGCAGTGTACTGAGACATGCCAATGATCCTTTTGCGGGCAAAAATGAGGCCCGAACTATACAAGGCACCAAGGTGGGGAGTAAGGCAGTGGTTCGGCCAAATGCGGGACTCGCACGAGACGCACCATTACAGTGCATTACCGGAAAATCATGTCGCACATTTATGTGACTGCACGGTGACTTTTTGAGGCCGAAACGCAAAAAAAGCTGCACTTCGTCGGGGCGTCCGCACCGTGATCAGGCACGTTCGTACCGCCTTAAACCGATTGTCGAACAATTTTGCCATCAGCCCTCAGACGCTCTAAGTTCTGGCCTAGACTCATTTTCTCAAGATGAGACCGGTCGGTCACAAAGCGGAAAAAAAATCGAAACTTTTGCCATTCCCGATCGGTCATCTGAAAAGAAGGTGCGTTGCGACTGGTGCAATCTTTGCAATGGCTCATTCACCCCTTTTGCTTCAACGCATTGGGCAGCGCTTGCTCACTGATGCGTAGCGCGTTCGCGCCCGGCCACGGGAATTGGCCATGGAACACCGTTTGCCAGACCTAAAAATTAGATCAACAACACGGGAGATTCATATGATCAGTACGGCTTTGGAGATACAGGGAGAGCGTCCTCATCAGGTTGGCGAATCGAGCGCCGTTACTGCCGCCAATACTCAACCGATCAACGTCCCCGTCACCAAGACGTTGGCGCCGGTGGTCAGCCAGAACCCCAACCGCAAGAAAGTCCTGTTCGTCACCTCGGAAATTGCCGATCTGGTGAAGACCGGTGGCCTGGGCGACGTGTCCGCCGCACTGCCGCGCGCCTTGGCCCATCTGCACGATGTGCGGGTGTTGATTCCCGGTTATCCGCAGGTGCTGAACAGCGAAAACCCGATTCATGTCATCGGTGAGCTGGGTGGTCACGCGGCGCTGCCACCGTGCAAGGTCGGGCGCATGGACATGCCCGACGGTCTGGTCATTTACGTGTTGATCTGCCCCGAACTCTACGAGCGCGAAGGTTCTCCCTACGGCGCCAACAACGGCCGCGACTGGCCGGATAACCATATCCGCTTCGCCCGTCTGGGCCTGGCCGCTGCCGATATCGCCGCCAACCTGGCGCAAATTCACTGGTGCCCGGACCTGGTGCATGCCCATGACTGGCCGGCTGGCCTGGCCCCTGCCTATATGCACTGGCGCGGACAACGCACCCCGACGTTGTTCACCATCCATAACCTGGCGTATCAGGGCGTGACCAGTCTGGGGTCGTGCCCCGAACTGGGCATCCCGCACCACGCGCTGCAACAGGAAGGCATGGAGTTCTACGGCAAGATGTCGTTCCTCAAGGCCGGCATGGCCTATTCGAGCCACATCACCACGGTCAGCGCGACCTACGCACAGGAAATCACCACCCCGGATTTCGGCTGCGGTCTCGACGGCTTCCTCGCCGCCAAGACCCAGCAAGGTTTACTGAGCGGTATTCCCAACGGCATCGATGAGAGCTGGGATTCCGCCACCGATCCACACCTGTTCTGCCCGTTCGGCATTGGCGAATGGGAAGGCAAAGCCGTGAATGCCGCCCACGTGCGTGAGTTGTTTGGTCTGGAAGACTCCCAGGGCCCGCTGTTCGCCGTGGTGTCGCGACTGGTTTACCAGAAAGGGCTGGACCTCACCGAAGCGGTGTCCGAGTACATCGTCAAAAACGGCGGGCAGATCGCGATCATCGGCCGCGGCGAGCCGGAAGAGGAGCAGGCCATGCGTGAACTGGCCCTGCGCTTCCCTGGGCAGATCGGTGTGCGCATCGGTTTCAACGAAACCGATGCCCGCCGCATGTTCGCCGGCAGCGATTTCCTGCTGATGCCATCCCGCTACGAACCGTGCGGCCTGAGCCAGATGTACGCCCAGCGCTTCGGCTCATTGCCGGTGGCGCGCAATACCGGTGGCCTGGCCGACACCATCGAAAACGGCGTGACCGGGTTCCTGTTCGACGAATCCACGGTGGCTAGTTATCAAGAGGCGTTGAGCCGGGCGTTCAAGGTGTTTGCCTTCCCGGACCTGCTGAACGCCATGCGCTGCCGGGCAATGGCGGCGCCGTTCAACTGGTGCAAAGCGGTCGAACCCTACGCCGAACTCTACGAACAGCTTGTGGCTAAAGCGTTGGGGAAATCGAACAAACAGTAAGAGGCCAGGAAAAATGCCGTTTCGGACCCTTGAGACCTGGCCCCACGGCGCGATCATGCTGGACACAAACCACACGCAGTTTGCGTTGTGGGCGCCAGATGCGTTTTACGTCAGTGTCGAACTGGAAAATGGACAGTCCTTGCCGTTGCTGCCTCAGGCCGACGGCTGGTTCGTGATCAACACCCGATGCCCGGCGGGGACGCGTTACCGCTTCTGCATCGATGGTGAGTTGGAGGTGCCCGACCCGGCCTCCCGCGCCCAGGCGGGCGATGTTGACCGCCACAGCGTGGTGGTCGATCCGCTGGTTTATCAGTGGCGACACGCGGGATGGCGCGGGCGACCGTTGAACGAGGCCGTGATCTACGAGTTGCACGTCGGTGCGCTCGGCGGCTTCGAGGCCGTCGAGCAGCATCTGGCGCGGCTGGTTGAACTGGGTGTCACCGCGATCGAACTGATGCCCGTGGCGCAGTTCCCCGGCGAGCGCAATTGGGGCTACGACGGCGTCCTGCCCTTTGCACCTCAGGCCTCGTATGGTTCGCCGGAGCAACTCAAGCACTTGATCGACAGCGCCCATGGTCATGGTCTGGCGGTGATTCTCGACGTGGTCTACAACCACTTCGGGCCGGATGGCAACTACTTGCATCACTACGCCAAGGCCTTTTTCCGCGACGACAAGCACACGCCCTGGGGCGCAGCCATTGATTTCCGTCGTCGTGAGGTGCGGGACTTCTTTATCGAAAATGCGTTGATGTGGTTGCAGGTGTACCGTTTCGACGGTTTGCGCCTGGACGCCGTGCACGCCATCGATGACCCGAACGTGCTTCAGGAACTGGCGCAACGGATACGACAGCAGACCGATCCTGCGCGCCATATCTGGTTGATGCTGGAAAACGAGCACAACGAGTCCAGCCTGCTGGAGCAAGGTTACGACGCACAATGGAACGACGACGGGCACAACGCCTTGCACGTCTTGCTGACCGGAGAAACAGACGCCTACTACGCTGACTATGCACACAACCCTACTGAACAGCTGGCGCGCTGTCTGACCCAGGGTTTCGTGTTCCAGGGTCACCTCAACCGTCATGGTGTACCGCGTGGCGAGCCCAGCGCACACCTGCCGCCCAGTGCGTTCATTCTGTTTTTGCAGAACCACGATCAGATCGGTAACCGCGCATTCGGCGAACGCCTGCATCAACTGGCCCATCCGCAGGCGTTGCGGGCAGCCACGGTGTTGTTGCTGTTATCGCCGATGATTCCGCTGTTCTTCATGGGCGATGAATACGCAGTCGAGCAACCCTTCCTGTTTTTCACCAGCCACAACGGCGAGTTGGCGAAGCTCGTACGCGAAGGACGTCGCAACGAATTCGCCGCGCTCAGCGCGTTCGCCGATCCGCAGCAGCGCGAGCGTATTCCCGATCCCAATGCGCCACACACCTTCGAGGCCTCCCGCCCGGTGATGCCAACGACCGTTGATAGCGCGATGTACGACCTGTATCGCCAGCTGTTGCAGATCCGCCATCGACACATCACCCCGCGCCTGTCCGGCACTCAGGCGCTGGACGCCAAAGTATTGGGCGATGGCGCAGTCAGTGCGTCCTGGCGCCTGGGCGATGGCAGCTTGTTGCGCATTGACCTGAACCTCGGCGAAAAACCCGTGTTCCACGCCCCACAAGCCAGCGCTGAGCTATTGTTCGAACATCCGCCCCGATCCGCCACCTTGCTGGATCAAGGCACCCTTGCCCCCCATTGCGCGCTCGTCAGCCTTTCGGCCGCAGCCCCTTTGCTACCCCTTACGGAGAGCGTCCATGAGTGATGCGCAACTGGAAATCCTGGCCAGCCGGGCCGGCCTCGCGGTCGATTGGATCGATGCCAATGGCCGCGCACAAAAAGTCGCGCCCTCGGTACTGCGTAACGTACTGACCGGCCTCGGACACCCCGCCGGCAGCGCTCAGGAAATCGACGCCAGCCTGCTGGAACTGCAAGCGGCGCAACAGGCCTCGCACCTGCCGCCCTTGATCACCGCCGACGTCGGTGTCGGGCTGAATCTGGCGCGTTACTTTGCACCTCAGACCCCTTGCGAAATCCATCTCGAAGACGGTTCGCGCCTCAACCTGAAACTGGATGCGGACGCGGTGTTGCCGGGGCTTGTCCCTGTTGGCTATCAGCATGTCAGCATCGATGGACAAACCTTTACCCTCGCGGTGGCCCCGGCCTGTTGCTACAGCGTGGCCGACGCGGTCGACAGCCCGATCCCGCGGGCCTGGGGCCTGGGCGTGCAACTCTATAGCTTGCGTCGACAGGGCGATGGCGGTTTCGGCGACACCCAGGCGCTGGAAGACCTTGCCCGAGTGGCCGGCGAACGCGGTGCAGATGCGCTGGCAATCAGTCCGCTGCACGCGATGTTCTCCAGTGACACCCAACGCTACAGCCCTTATTCACCGTCCAGCCGTTTATTTCTCAATAGCCTCTACTGCGCACCCGGAGCGATTCTGGGTGAGCGCGCTTTGCGCACCGCCATCGATGCCACCGGCCTGGCCGATCAGTTGAAGGCGCTGGAAGACCGCCCGCTGATCGACTGGCCGACCGCCGCCGAGGCCAAACACCGGATATTGCAGGCGTTGTACGAAGGTTTCGTTCAGGGCGAGCACCCGTTGCACGCCGACTTCGGCAGTTTCCGCCATGCCGGTGGCGAAGCCCTGGAAAACCATTGCCGCTTCGAAGCCATTCAAGAAGCGCGTGCCGCCCGGGGTGAAAACCTCGACTGGCGTCAATGGCCCGAGCAGTGGCGCAATCCACGCAGCGCCGCGTTGGCCGAATTTGCCGAAGAAAACGCCGGCCGCATCGGTTTTTTTGCATTCTGCCAATGGTTGATCACCCGCTGCCTGGAGCGAGCCCAAGCCGCCGCCCGCAGCAGCGGCATGAACATTGGCTTGATCACCGATCTGGCGGTCGGCGCCGACGGTGCCGGCAGCCAGGCCTGGAGTCGCCAGGACGAACTGCTCGCCTCACTGACCGTCGGTGCACCGCCGGACATTCTCAACCGCAACGGTCAGGGCTGGGGGATTTCCGCGTTCTCCCCGGAAGGCCTGATGCGCAATGGCTTCCGCGCGTTCATCGAAATGCTGCGGGCCAACTTCGCCCATGCCGGTGGCTTGCGCATTGACCACGTCATGGGCCTGCAACGCCTGTGGGTCATTCCCAACGGCTCGCCGCCCGCCGACGGTGCCTACCTCTATTACCCGGTGGACGACTTGCTGCGTCTGTTGACCCTCGAATCCCATCGTCATCAGGCCATCGTGCTGGGTGAAGACCTCGGCACCGTGCCGGAAGGACTGCGGGAAAAACTCATCGCCCGCTCGATGCTCGGCATGCGCGTGTTGTTGTTCGAGCAAGACAACACCCACTTCAAACCGATTCTCGACTGGCCGGACAACGCCTTGGCGACCACCAGCACCCACGACCTGCCGACGCTCAACGGCTGGTGGCATGGTCGCGACATCGACTGGAATGCACGGCTCGGCATGGTCGATGCCAGTGGTGAAATTGAATGGCGCCAACACCGCGAGCGCGAGCGCGAAGGGCTGCGCCGGGCCTTGAGCCAGGACCCGCAGAATTTTCGGGAAGAGTCGCACGAGACCGATCAGATCCTCGATGCCAGCGTGCGTTTCCTCGGCCACACCCGTGCGCCGCTGGTGCTGCTGCCGCTGGAAGATGCGCTGGGCGTCGAGCAACAGGCCAACCTGCCCGGCACCATTGATGCGCACCCCAACTGGTCGCGACGGCTTGCCGGCTATAGCGAAGCCCTGCTCGACGGCCCGGACGCTGCCCGGCGCCTGGAGCTGCTCGCCTGCGCGCGCCTGCAAGCCGCCGAGCGTGATCGATGACAAAAACGCTGACCCCGACGCTTCGCGCCACCCTGCGGCTGCAATTTCACAAAGGCTTCACGCTTGACGATGCGGTGCCGCTGGTGCCGTATTTCGCCCGTCTGGGCATCAGCCATGTCTACGCCTCGCCTCTGCTGCGCGCTCGCTCGGGTTCAATGCATGGTTATGACGTGGTGGACCCGACCCGGGTCAATCCGGAACTGGGCGGTGAAGTGGCGCTGCGGCGCCTGGTCAGTGCCTTGCGCGAACACAACATGGGGCTGATCCTCGACATCGTCTCCAACCATATGGCGGTGGGCGGCGCTGATAACCCCTGGTGGCTGGACCTGTTGGAATGGGGACGGCTGAGCCCCTACGGCGAGTTCTTCGATATCCAGTGGCACTCACCCGATCCGCTGATGGAGGGCCAATTGCTCCTGCCGTTCCTTGGCAGCGATTACGGCGTCGCCCTGCAGGACGGAACCCTGCCGATACGCTTCGACGCCTGGCACGGTGCGTTCCATGTTGAACACTACGACCACCGGTTTCCGATTTGCCCCAGCGATTACGGTGAATTGCTCAGGACCGATGCGCCACTCGAGGCACCACAGGCCGAACAACTCAAGACCCTGGCCGACCGATTCAGCAGCCTGAGTTACCAGACCGATGCACACAGTCTGGCGATCCCTCTGAAAGCCGAGCTGCGGGATTTGGCCAGCGACCCGCTGATTGCCCGCGCCCTCGAAGAGCACCTCAAGCGCTACGACACCCAGACTGCCGAGGGTTTCCAGCGCCTGCACAACCTGCTGGAACGCCAGAGCTATCGCCTGGCCAGTTGGCGCACCGCCGCCGATGACATCAACTGGCGGCGTTTTTTCGACATCAACGAACTGGGTGGCCTGCGTGTTGAACGTCCGGCGGTGTTCGAAGCGACCCACGCGAAAATCTTCCAGCTGGTGGCTGAAGGGCTGATCGACGGGCTGCGCGTCGACCATATCGACGGCCTCGCCGACCCTCGGGGTTATTGCCGAAAGCTGCGTCGACGGGTCGACAGTTTGTCGGCGGGCCGGCACTTGCCCATCTACGTCGAAAAGATCCTTGGCGAAGGTGAAACCCTGCACCGCGACTGGTCGGTGGATGGCACCACCGGTTACGAGTTCATGAACCAACTCTCGCTGTTGCAACACGATCCACTCGGCGAACAGACGCTCGCCGGGCTTTGGCAGCGTGACAGTGAACGTCCCGCCGATTTTGCTCAGGAGGCTCTGCTGGCGCGACAGCAAATCCTCAACGGCTCCCTCGCCAGTGACTTTGAAAGTGTCGCCCAGGCCTTGCTGCAAGTGGCCCGGGACAACCTCATGACCCGCGACCTGACCCTCGGTGCGATTCGCCGGGCGTTGCAGGCGTTGATCGTGCATTTCCCGGTGTACCGCACCTACATCAGCGCTGAGGGTCGCTCCGGGCAGGATGAGGTGTTTTTCCGGCAGGCCATGGAAGGTGCGCGACCAACCCTTGGCGAAGGTGACTGGCCGGTGCTCGATTGCCTGGCGGGCTGGCTTGGGGGAGAGTCTTGGCGGCGACGCCCCGCCGGGCGCGAGCGCAAACGCCTCAAGCACGCCTGCGTACGCTTTCAGCAACTGACTTCACCTGCCGCAGCAAAAGCGGTGGAAGACACGGCGCTCTATCGTTCGGCGGTGCTGCTGTCGCGCAATGACGTGGGCTTCAGCACCAAGCAGTTCAGTGCGCCAGTCGAAGCCTTTCATCTGGCCTGCATCGAGCGCCGCCAAACCTTTCCCGACAATTTGCTGGCCACTGCCACTCACGATCATAAGCGCGGTGAAGACACCCGCGCGCGCTTGGCCGTGTTGAGTGAACGCAGCGTCTGGTATGCCGATCAGATCGGTTTGTGGCGCGCCCTCGCCCGCCCGCTACGCAACGACGATCAAATGCCATCGGCGGGCGATGAATTGATTCTGTATCAAGCCATTCTTGGGAGCTGGCCGTTGGAATTGCGGGCTGACGACCACGCGGCGCTGCAAGCCTATGGCAAGCGCCTGTGGCAATGGCAACGCAAAGCGCTGCGTGAAGCCAAGCTGCAAAGTAGCTGGAGTGCGCCCAACGACGCCTATGAACAAGCGACCGAAGACTTTCTCCAGCACCTGCTGCTGAGCCCGGAAGGTGAACCGCTGCGCACCGCCCTCGAAAAGGCTGTCCAATCAATCGCCACGCCCGCCGCCCTCAACGGTTTGGCGCAAACTTTGCTGCGCATGACCGTGCCTGGGGTGCCGGACCTTTATCAGGGCAATGACTTCTGGGACTTCAGCCTGGTCGATCCGGATAACCGCCAACCGGTCGATTACACCCGCCGCCAACAGGCGCTGCAGCAAACGGTTGACCTGCCCGAGCTGCGGGCGAACTGGCGTGACGGGCGCATCAAGCAGGCCTTGATTGCGCGCACGTTGAGCCTGCGTGCCGAACAGGCGCCGCTGTTTCGCCGAGGCACTTATCAGGCCTTGGAAGTGCTGGGCAGCCAGGCCCATCGCGTACTGGCGTTTGTGCGTGAACACGAAGGAACACGCGCCATCGTGATTGTGCCGATTCGTTGCGCGCCACTGCTGGGAAACAGTGCCGAACCACAGATCGACGCGCCGCTGTGGGGCGATACACGCGTCAACTTGCCATTCGCTGAGCCTGAGGAAAATCTGAAGGGACTTTTTTCGAGCGTCGCAGTCACAAAACACAGAGAGCTGATGATCAGCGCCGCGCTGGGGGATTTCCCGGTCAATCTCATTATTCAAAAGACCCACACTTGAGTTCAGTTCAGGAGCATTGCGATGAGTACCGACGATAAACGCATCCGCGAATTCGCTTATCAGATCTGGGAATCAGAAGGAAAACCCGAAGGTCAGGAAACCCGCCACTGGGAGATGGCCCGCAAGCTGGCCGAAGCCGAAGCCCTGGCCCCGAGCAAATCCCCCAAAGCCACCGGCAGCAAACCCGCCGTAAAGAAAACCGGCGACGGCAAGCTCACCGATGGCAAAGCGCTGAACGGCGCCGCACCAAAAGCCAAGGCCAAGCCTGTGGCGGCATCAAAAGTGATCCCGCCGGGGGAAAAAGCCGCCGAGAAAAAGCCCCGGGCTGCGCGAAAACCGCCCGCGGTCTGATTGACACAGCGTTGTTCCTGAATGACGCCGTGGCGGGCCCGCTCGCCACCGTGGTTACGCTCGTCCGAAAAAACCTGTAGGAGCGAGCCTGCTCGCGATCGCGGTTCAACATTCAGCCTCTGTGCAGGCTGACACACCATCGCGAGCAAGCTTGCTCCTACAGGTTAAACGTTTGCCGGAGATTTTATGACCAGCCCCAAGAAAGCCACCGCACCCGCTCCCCATGCCGAGGCCACGCGAATCCGCGAGGGTTTGCCCTTTCCGCTGGGTGCGACCTGGGATGGCCTGGGGGTCAACTTCGCGTTGTTTTCCGCCCACGCCACCAAGGTGGAATTGTGTCTGTTCGACGACACCGGCGAAGTCGAACTCGAACGCATCGAACTCCCGGAATACACCGACGAGATCTACCACGGCTACCTGCCTGACGCCCACCCGGGGCTCATCTACGGCTACCGGGTCTATGGCCCCTACGACCCGGCGAACGGCCATCGTTTCAATCACAACAAATTGCTGATCGATCCTTACGCCAAGCAACTGGTCGGCAAACTGAAATGGTCTGAAGCGCTGTTCGGCTACACCATCGGCCACCCCGACGCCGACCTCAGTTTCGACGATCGCGACAGCGCGCCCTTCGTGCCCAAATGCAAGGTGATCGACCCGGCGCACACTTGGGGCCACGACCATCGCGTCAGCGTGCCGTGGGACAAAACGATCATCTATGAAACCCATGTCCGCGGTTTCACCATGCGTCATCCGAGCGTCCCCGAGAACGTACGCGGCACGTTTGCCGGGTTGATGGTCGATGACGTGGTGGAGCACATTCGCAAGCTCGGGGTGTCGAGCGTAGAGTTGTTGCCGATTCACGCCTTCGTCAATGACCAGCACCTGCTGCACAAAGGCATGACCAATTACTGGGGCTACAACAGCATCGCCTTCTTCGCCCCCGATCCGCGCTACCTGGCCAGTGGCAAGATCGCCGAATTCAAGGAAATGGTCGCGCACCTGCACGAGGCCAATCTGGAAGTGATCCTCGACGTGGTCTACAACCACACCGCCGAGGGCAACGAGCAAGGCCCGACCCTGTCCATGCGCGGCATCGACAACGCGTCGTACTACCGCTTGATGCCCGACGACAAACGCTTCTACATCAACGATTCCGGCACCGGCAACACCCTGGACCTCAGTCACCCTTGCGTGCTGCAAATGGTCACCGACTCCCTGCGTTACTGGGCCACGGAAATGCACGTGGACGGTTTCCGTTTTGATCTGGCGACCATCCTCGGGCGCTACCACGATGGGTTCGACGAACGCCACAGCTTCCTCGTGGCCTGCCGCCAGGACCCGGTGCTGCGCCAGGTCAAATTGATTGCCGAACCCTGGGACTGCGGCCCCGGCGGCTATCAGGTCGGCGGATTTCCACCGGGCTGGGTTGAATGGAACGACAAATTCCGCGACACCGTCCGCGCGTTCTGGAAAGGCGATGACGGGCAACTGGCGGACTTCGCCAGCCGCATGACCGCCTCTGGCGAAATGTTCAACCAGCGTGGACGGCGGCCCTATTCATCCGTCAACTTCATTACCGCCCATGACGGTTTCACCCTCAACGACCTGGTGTCGTACAACGACAAGCACAACGAAGCCAACGACGAGGACAATCAGGACGGCAGCAACAACAATCTGTCGTGGAACCACGGCATCGAAGGCCCGACCGACGACCCCGAGATCAACGCCCTGCGTCACCGGCAAATGCGCAACTTCTTCGCCACCCTGCTGCTCGCCCAGGGCACGCCGATGCTGGTGGCCGGCGATGAGTTCGCGCGCACCCAGGACGGCAACAACAATGCCTATTGCCAGGACAGCGAGATCGGCTGGGTCAACTGGGACCTGAGCGAAGACGGCAAGGCATTGCTCAAGTTCGTCAAACGCCTGATCAAGTTACGCCAGACTTATCCGATCCTGCGCCGCGGGCGCTTTCTGGTGGGTAATTACAACGAGGACATCGGCGTCAAGGACGTGACCTGGCTGGCGCCGGACGGCACTGAAATGAACACCGAGCACTGGCACGATGCGCACAATCGCTGCCTGGGCATGCTGCTCGACGGGCGCGCCCAGGAAACCGGGATTCGTCGCAAAGGCGTCGACGCCACATTGATGCTGGTGGTCAACGCCCATCACGACATCGTCAACTTCCGGTTGCCGGAAGTGCCTGACGGCGGTTTCTGGACTTGCATGATCGACACCAACCAACCGTCGGTTCGCGGCCAGGAGCGCTTTGAATTCGGTCATGAATATTCGATCACCGGACGGTCGCTGCTGTTGTTTGAACTTCAGCGTGAGGAAGAAGAATAAAAGCGACCGGAGGTCCGGGAAAATGACGTCTCAGAGGGTTTCGCGACGCGACGAATAGCCATTCATGGACAATACTCGGTGACGCGGCAATCCAGGATCGGGAATGCCGTACAGGTCATCAACCAGCCTTCACGGGTCTGACGGGCAGGAGTTGAACAAGCACCGCGCATGACTGAAGGCCAAGCAGAACAAGGACGTAACCTCATGAAATCCGTATCTATCCTCGAAACCGCCGCAGCCGCCCAGATCTGGAACAGCGCGGCACAGCTGGACAACATCCCGGTCATCAATACCCAGTCCCTGGTGCCTGCCGGTGCGCGCGCCGTGTTCATTGCCCCGCACCCCGGTGATGAAGTCGTGACGTGCGGCGGCCTGCTGCAACTGCTCAGCCAACTGGGGCATCCCCTGCAATTGATCTCGATCACGGACGGCAGCGCCAGCCATCCGGGGTCTCAGCAATGGTCGGAAAAACGCCTCAGCGTTTTTCGCCCACAGGAAAGCGTCGAAGCCCTGCGGCGGTTGGGGTTGCCGATGCATAGCCTGAAGTGGATCCGCGGCGGTTTCACCGACAACGCCCTGGTTGAGCGCGAAGAACAGATCAGTCAGTTCATAGCCCGTTATTTGCGCCCCGGCGATGTGGTGTTCAGCACCTGGCGCGAAGACGGCAACGTCGACCACGACACTGTGGGTCGCGCCAGTGCAAAAGCCGCTGCCAGCATCGGCGCGTCATTCAACGAAGTTCCCGTTCGCGCCTGGCACTGGCCGGCACGGGATCGAGAACACATTCCATGGCATCGAGCGCGAAAGGTGCGTCTCGACACCTGGACCGTCGCCCGCAAAAGCCACGCCACCCACGCATACGCCAGCCAGCTCGAAGGCGAGCCCGCCCTCGGCCTTGCCCCCATGCTGCCGCGCGTGTTGCTCGAACGCATGCGTTTACCCTATGAAGTCGTCTTCATCTGAGCCCGTGTTTTGGGCGCTGGAAAACTGAACTGCCCGTCATCGCATCAGTCGCATGCATAAGCAGCCCTGAGTCAGAGGAGCCAACGTGGCCAGTCATCCGAAGCAGCAGGCAACGGAATCGTTGCCGTTGGATCCCCCCGCCGCGATTCATCGGCTGTGCGTGCTGACGGTCAATACCCACAAGGGTTTTACCGCGCTCAACCGGCGCTTCATTCTGCCGGAGCTGCGTGAAGCGGTGCGCAGCACATCGGCGGATCTGGTGTTTCTGCAGGAAGTTGTCGGTGAACACGAGCGTCACTCCTCACGCTTTAGCGACTGGCCGCAAACCTCTCAATACGAGTTCCTCGCCGACAGCATGTGGAGCGACTTTGCCTATGGCCGCAACGCCGTGTACCCCAACGGCCATCATGGCAATGCCCTGCTGTCGAAGTACCCGATCCGCGAATACCGCAATCTCGACGTGTCCATCACCGGCCCCGAACGTCGCGGCCTGCTGCATTGCGTGCTGGATGTCCCCGGCCATGCCGAAGTGCATGCGATTTGTGTGCACCTGAGCCTGCTCGAAAGTCATCGCCAACTGCAATTGCAGTTGCTCTGCCAATTGCTCGAATCCCTGCCTGAGGATGCGCCGGTGATCGTCGCCGGCGATTTTAATGACTGGCAGCTACAGGGCAACGCCACCCTCGCCCGCCACGATTACCTGCACGAAGCCTTCGAGCGCCACCACGGCCGACCCGCCAAGACTTACCCCGCGCGTTTTCCCTTGCTGCGCCTGGACCGCATCTACCTGCGCAACGCCAACAGTCATAAGCCGCGAATCCTCGGGAATAAACCCTGGACGCATCTGTCCGATCATTTGCCGTTGGCGGTGGAAGTGCATCTTTGAATTCAATGCGGCGCAGCGCAGCTGTGTTTCGTGATGCCGATACCCCATCGGCGACTCCAGCATTATCGACAGCAGCCAGCCACGGTGAACAAACGGCAACCCAGGCGTGAGGGCCCGCTGCCCATCGCGAAAAAGGCTCTAGCACGCAGTTTTTTTGACGTTTCATCTAACAAACAAGAGCTTAGAGACGCGCCGTAAATCAGTCACTTAAATGACCTGAAATACCAATACCGCTTATCGGCCATTTTCTTGACGCAGCGGGTTGGGTCTTCTTGACTTCACGTTACTACCCCGGAAGTAACATCAGGACAAGCCATCGGCGCCCGTAAAAACGGGCAGCTTATGGCGTGCCCTAATCCATTCGGTCGCCCCTCACTCGGGGTAGGAGAGACGCCATAAGCGAGATCCAGCATGCGATTGCAAGGTAGACCTCCATGAAAACCACCCTCACCCCAAAAGAGATCAAAGTCACTTTTTGCACTGTCTCGAGTTCACTCCTGCTGTGTTCGTCCATGGAAGTGCAGGCCGACCCTGCCGAAGAAGACACCCTCCCGTGGTACCAGCAGGAAATCCCGACGCTCAGCCTGTCTACCCTTGCAACCACCTACCCTCACCAGTTCAGCGCCCGTCCCGACCTGCGAAGTTCGAAACTGACCGTCGAAGACGCCGCGCCTTCGGCCTGGGACCAACTCTATGGCCAGGCTTCACGCCAGGCGCAAACCGACTACCTGTCGCTGGACTCTGCCGGCCATGGCGCCAGTGACCTCAAGGGCCCGGCGATCCTGACCCTGCAAAGCACCAGCGGGCATACCCAGCGTGTGGGACTGGTGGGTGGCACACACCAGATTCAGTTCAATGGCAACGGCGTACGAACACCTGCCGCACTGTCCGATCCCGCCAGCGACATGCTCAACCTTCAAGGCCAGAGCCTGGGCGCCTATTGGAGCTTGACCGGGCCTCAAGGCTGGCACGTCGACTTGACGGCAAGCGGTGGCCGGGTCAACGGTTTCAGCCGCAATGAACAAGGCGCCCGCCAAGCCACCGAAGGCAGCGCAGTGACGCTGTCGGTCGAAGGCGGCTTCCCGATCGGTCTGGGTGACAACTGGGTGATTGAACCCCAGGCGCAGTTGATCAATCAGCGCATCACGCTGGACACGCCCTACGCGGGCTCGGGCAACGCTTCATCCACTGACGTGACGTCCTGGAGCGGCCGGGTCGGTGCGCGTTTGAAAGGTAGTTACGACATCAGCGGTCTGCCCGTCGAACCCTACGTGCGGACCAACTTGTGGCACACGGTGTACACCGGCAACACGGTGACACTCGATGAAGTCGACAAGATCAGCAGCAGCCGCAAGTCGTCGACCGTCGAACTGGGCCTGGGCCTGGTCGCCAGGGTGACTCCGGCGGTGAGCCTGTACGTCAGCGCCGATTACAGCAGTGACGTGGATGACAATGATCTGAACGGGTTGATCGGCAGCCTGGGTGTGCGGATGCGCTGGTGAGGCTTGTATTGGCCGGGCTGACGTTATCGCGAGCAAGCTCGCGCCTGCAGGCATCACACCAAACCCTGCAGGAGCGAGCTTGCTCGCGATGAACGCAACGCGGTTTCGGATCAGTCTCCCGGCCGCAGAATCAACACCGCCAACGGCGGCAAATTCAGGGCCAGCGACAACGCCTGACCATGGCTTGGCGTCTCCTCGGCCAGAACCCCGCCTTCATTGCCGTAATTGGACCCGGCATAGGTCGCTGAATCGCTGTTCATCAATTCCTTCCAGCGCCCGGCAAACGGCACGCCTACGCGATAGGCCTCACGAGGCACCGGCGTGAAGTTGGCCACCACGAGGATCGGCTCGCCCTCCTTGCTCCAGCGCAACCACGCATAGACGCTGTTGATCGCATCGTCGCCGATCAGCCACTGGAAACCCTGCGGCACGTCATCCTGCTCGTGCAGCGCCGGCTCTTCCCGGTACAGGCGATTGAGGTCGGCGACCAGTTTCTGCACGCCTTGGTGCTCGGGGTACTGCAACAGATACCAATCCAGTTGCTGATCGTGGTTCCACTCGCGCCACTGGCCGAACTCGCAGCCCATGAACAACAGCTTCTTGCCCGGATGGGTCCACATGAAACTCAGGTAGGCCCGCAGGTTGGCGAATTTCTGCCAGCGGTCGCCGGGCATCTTGTCGATCAGCGAGTGTTTGCCGTGCACCACTTCATCATGGGAAATCGGCAAGATGAAGCGCTCGGACCAAGCATAAACCAGGCCGAAACTCAGTTCATTGTGGTGATGCGCGCGGTACACCGGGTCTTGCTGGATGTAATGCAGCGAATCGTGCATCCAGCCCATGTTCCATTTATAGGCAAAGCCCAAACCGCCCTGCTGCGTGCTCTGGCTCACGCCCGGCCACGCGGTGGACTCCTCGGCAATCACCAAGGCACCCGGCGCTTCCAGGGCGACGACGTCGTTGAGATGACGCAGGAAGTCGATGGCTTCCAGATTCTCCCGGCCGCCATGACGGTTCGGCACCCACTCACCGGCCTTGCGCGAATAGTCGCGGTACAGCATCGACGCCACGGCATCGACCCGCAGGCCGTCGACATGGAAATGCTTGAGCCAGTGCAGCGCCGACGCCAGCATGTAGCCGTGCACCTCGGTGCGGCCAAGGTTATAGATCAGCGTGTCCCAGTCCTGATGAAAACCTTCCTGGGGGTTACCGTATTCATAGAGTGCGGTTCCGTCGAACTGCGCCAGACCGTGGGTGTCGGTAGGGAAATGCGCCGGCACCCAGTCGAGGATCACGCCGAGCCCCGCCACGTGACAGGCGTTGACGAACGCCGCGAATTGATCCGGCGTGCCGTAGCGCGCACTCGGGGCGAATTGCGCCAGCAGTTGATAACCCCAGGAGCCACCAAACGGGTGCTCCATGATTGGCATCAGTTCGATATGGGTAAAACCCAGTTCCTTGACGTACGGAATCAAACGCTCGGCCAGTTCCGGCCAGGTGTACTGGCGGGCCACTTCGCCCAGATCATCCAGTTCGCATTGCCACGATCCGGCGTGCAGTTCATAGATCGACAAAGGCGCGCCAGGGTGATGGCGATCGCCTCGGGACATCATCCAGTCCTGGTCCTGCCAATCGACTTGCAGCGGCGAAGCGACTTTCGACGCTGTGTCCGGCGGCAGGGTCGTTGCCAGTGCCACGGGGTCGGCCTTCAGCGGCAGAATCCCCTGGGCGCCAAGGATCTCGTACTTGTAGGCCTCTCCCGCTTGCAGGCGCGGGATGAACAATTCCCAGACGCCGGTGGGATGGCGCAGGCGCATCGGATGACGACGCCCATCCCACACGTTGAAATCACCGACCACCGAGACCCTTCTGGCATTCGGTGCCCACACGGCGAAACGCACGCCATCGACGCCGTCGACCGACTTCAGTTGCGCGCCGAGGCAGGCACTCAGATCGCGGTGATTGCCCTCGGCAAACAGGTACAAATCCATTTCGCCCAGCAACGCGCCGAAGCTGTAAGGGTCTTCGGCCAGTTGCTCGCCACCCGCCCAGCGTGTACGCAGCAGGTAAGGCTGAGCCCGCTCGAAATGCCCGACAAACAACCCCGGCGTCTGTGTGTGCTCAAGGTCGCCAAGTTCGTCGCCGGTCGCTTTGTCCACCACCTGGACACTCAGGGCGTCAGGCAGATAAGCCCGGATAAACTGCCCGCCGGCACCATCGCCGTGGGGACCGAGAATGGAAAACGGGTCGATGTGTTCAGCGCGTACCAGCGCATCGATATCCCGCGCCCTGGGTAGCAGCGCTGCTTTGTGATCACCCTGTTCCTTGTTCGAGATACTCATGACTACTCTCCACCAAGATCGGAAAAGGGTTTAAGCCCACTCAGTAATCCATACAAACCGTGCAACGGCACAGGTAGCCAGGTCGGGCGATTCTCAGCCTCGTAGGCTACTTCATACGCCGCTTTCTCCAAACCGAACAACGCCAGCGCGGCATCTTCACTGTCCGGATCTTGCCATGCATGGCCAAGACCGGCAGCCGCTAGCCGATAAGCGTCGACGAACGACTTCCGCGCCTCCTTCAAGTAGCGCTCGGCAACCCGCACGCGTGCCGCATCGGCCACCGCGGTGTTGTCGACGCTGTGCACGTTCATCGTCATCGCCGCAGCGTAGTCGAAGGAGCGCAACACGCCGCTGACATCTTTGTAGGGGCTGTGTTTGGCCCTTCGTTCATGCAGCGGTCGTGCCGGTTCGCCCTCGAAGTCGATCAGGTACGCATCGCCCTTGATCACCAGCACCTGCCCCAAATGCAAATCGCCATGCACGCGAATCTGCAAGCCACCCGCGGTCTTTTTGCCCAATGCCTGGACATGCCCGAGGATGGCTTTTTTGTTGTCCAGCAAACGGCTGACCAGGGTTTTGTCCGCCGGGTCCAGTTCGTTTTGATGATGTTTGAGCAACGTCAACGCATGTTCGATTTGCGCCGCAACGTGCTTGGCCGAAGCCAGTGCATCTTTCTGTGTAGTGACCTGCGGAGCAAAGTCCGGGTTGGCACTCGGCGCCGCCAGCACCTGATGCATTTCCCCCAGGCGCTGGCCCAGCATGCCGGCGAAATCTTTCAATTCGCCGAGCGCGTTGTAATGCTGTGCCTGTTCGGACACAGCGTCAGCCAGTTCATCGCGCAGCGCCCGCTCGAGGTTGTTCTGCGTCCATTCCCAGGCGTCGCCCTGGTTGCTCAAATAGCCTTGGGCGATCATCAGCAAATTGTCTTCACCGGCACCATCGCGACGCACCACGGCACCCAGCAGCGGCGAAATATGCTGGAAGCCCGCTGCCGTCAGGCAGGCGCTCATTTCCAGTTCCGGGTGCACGCCGGATGCGACTTTGCGGATCAGCTTCAACACCAGGCTGTTGCCGATCACCACGGAACTGTTGGATTGCTCGGCGGACAGATAACGCACCGGCGATTCGGCGTTCAGGCCAAGTTTTTCCAGCTCGGCGGTGGCTTCGAAGCGAATGTCACCCTCGCTCGACTGCAACACCGTGCCGGCCTGAATGCCTTGCAGCACGGCGTGGACAAAGGTTTCCAGACTGAAGGCATCCGTGATCAAGCCGACCTGACGCACGCGCCGAACCCGAGACAGGGCCAATTGCTGCGGCAGCGCCGCGCCGACTTGCTCCTCCGGAATAAAGCCGAACGGCAACAGGTAACGGCTGGTCTGCCCAGCGCTGGTGACTTCGACTTCACTGAGCAACACCGGATGTTCCGAATCGCCAAAACGCACGCCGTAGGCCAGATTCACCTGTTCGATGGCCGTATCCTTGCCGGCGAACCAGCGGCGGTTCTGCAGCCAGCTCGGCAGGATCTGCTGCTCCAGCGCGGTGCGGGACGGCGCTTCGAGCAGTTCTTCCATGCGCTGTTTCAGCACCAGCGTGGTGAAGTCCGGCAGGCTTTGCGCCGGTTCCACATGCCAACTCGGCATCTGGTTTTCTGCCGCCAGGCCGAACCAGTAGAAACCGTAGGGCGGCAGCGTCAGCAGGAAACTCAACTGACCGATGGGCGGGAACGCGTTACCGCCCAGCATCTCCACCGGCACCATGCCGACGTAGGCCGACAAGTCCAGCTCTGCCGCCTGGGCACTGCGCGATACGTTGGCCACGCACAGAATGATTTCGTACTTGCCGTCCAGCCCGGTGTATTCGCGGGTGTACGCCAGAATCCGCCGATTGCTCGGCGACAGCATCTTCAATGTCCCGCGCCCGAACGCCTTGGATTGCTTGCGCACGGCGAGCAGACGCCGGGTCCAGTTCAATAGTGAATGCGGATCGCCGGCCTGGGTTTCAACGTTGACCGACAGGTAGCCGTACTGCGGGTCGAGAATCGGCGGCAACACCAGGCTGGCCGGGTCGGCACGGGAGAAACCGCCGTTGCGGTCGATCGACCACTGCATGGGTGTGCGCACCCCGTCGCGGTCGCCGAGGTAGATGTTGTCGCCCATGCCGATTTCATCGCCGTAATACAGGGTCGGCGTGCCGGGCATCGACAGCAGCAGGCTGTTGAGCAGCTCCACGCGGCGACGATCACGCTCCATCAACGGCGCGAGACGGCGGCGAATCCCCAGGTTGATTCGCGCACGACGGTCAGCGGCGTAGTAATTCCACAGGTAGTCGCGCTCCTTGTCGGTGACCATTTCCAGGGTCAGCTCATCGTGGTTGCGCAGGAAAATGGCCCACTGGCAGTTGGCAGGAATATCCGGTGTCTGGCGCAGAATGTCGGTGATCGGGAAGCGATCTTCCTGGGCCAGTGCCATGTACATGCGCGGCATCAACGGAAAATGAAACGCCATGTGGCATTCATCGCCGTTCAGGCCTTTCTTGTCGGAGTCGCCGAAATACAACTGCGTGTCTTCGGGCCATTGATTGGCCTCGGCCAGCAGCATGCGGTCGGGGTAATTGGCGTCGATTTCAGCGCGGATCTTTTTCAGGACGTCATGGGTTTCCGGCAGGTTTTCGTTGTTGGTGCCGTCGCGCTCGATCAGGTACGGAATGGCGTCCAGCCGTAGGCCGTCGATGCCCATGTCGAGCCAGTAACGCATGACCGACAGCACCGCTTTCATCACCTGCGGGTTATCGAAATTGAGGTCTGGCTGGTGGGAGTAGAAACGGTGCCAGAAGTACTGGCCGGCGACCGGGTCCCAGGTCCAGTTGGACTTCTCGGTGTCGAGAAAGATGATGCGGGTACCGTCGTACTTTTGATCGTCATCGGACCACACGTAGAAATCCCGCGCCGCCGAGCCCTTTTTGGCCTTGCGCGCTCGCTGGAACCAGGCGTGCTGGTCAGACGTGTGATTGATGACCAGTTCGGTAATCACCCGCAGGCCACGTTTATGCGCCTCGGCGATGAAGCGCTTGGCGTCGGCCATGGTCCCGTAGTCGCTGTGCACACCGCGGTATTCGGCAATGTCGTAGCCGTCATCGCGACGGGGCGACGGGTAGAACGGCAACAGCCAGATGGTGTTGACGCCCAGATCGGCGATGTAATCGAGCTTGGCGATCAGGCCGGGAAAGTCGCCGATTCCGTCGTTGTTGGAGTCGAAATAGGATTTAACGTGAACCTGATAGATCACCGCATCCTTGTACCAGAGCGGGTCCTTGATGAAGGTGGCTGCTTTGGGTTTCTTCGCCATTTGAAACTCCTGCTCAATTCAGTCGGGCAATTATGCAAGCGACGCCGGCCCTCTGTAGGAGCCGGCTTGCCGGCGATAGCGGTGTATCAGGCCTCATCCATGTAGATTGATGCGCAGCCATCGCCAGCAAGCCGGCTCCTACAGGTCTATGTTGCCCTCTCGCCACGGGTGTCTGTGATGTATTTATGAGGCGCTAATCCGCCAAATCCCGAAGGGTTGATACGCCGGGTCGATCCGCATGAACTGGTACTTGCCGTGCCACGTCCAGCGATGGCCGTTCATCAAGTCTTCGCCCTGGGTATTGGCGTCGTCGGGCAAGCCCATTTCCCACAACGGCAACTCGAAATTCGCCTCCTGGACGTTATGCGGATCAAGGCTGACCGCCACCAGAATGAAGTTGCTGCCATCGGCGCTGCGTTTGCCGAAGTAAAGAATGTTGTCATTCCAGGCGTTGTAGATTTTCAGGCCCAAATGCGTGTGCAACGCCGGGTTCTGGCGGCGGATGCGGTTGAGCTGGGCGATCTCGGCAATGATGTTGCCCGGTGCATTGAAGTCCCGGGGACGGATCTCGTACTTCTCCGAGTCGAGGTATTCCTCCTTGCCCGGTACCGGTGCGGATTCGCAGAGCTCGAAACCGGAATACATGCCCCACAGGCCCGAGCCCATGGTCGCCAGTACCGCGCGAATGAGAAAACCGGGGCGACCGGACTCGTGAAGAAAGGCCGGGTTGATGTCCGGGGTATTGACGAAAAAATTCGGCCGGTAGCATTCACGCCACGGCGATTGATTGAGTTCGGTGAAGTAGGTCGCCAGCTCGGACTTGGTGTTGCGCCAGGTGAAATAGGTGTAGCTCTGGGAATAACCGACCTTGCCCAGCCGCGCCATCATCGCCGGCGTGGTGAACGCTTCCGCGAGAAAGATCACTTCGGGGTACAGCGCACGCACATCAGCAATCAGCCACTGCCAGAACGGCAACGGCTTGGTGTGCGGGTTGTCGACGCGGAAAATTTTCACGCCTTCCTCGACCCATCCCACCACGATGTCGCGCAATTCGATCCAGAGGCTGGGAATCGCCTCGACGGCATAGAAGTCGACGTTGACGATGTCCTGGTATTTCTTCGGCGGGTTTTCCGCGTATTTGATCGTGCCGTCGGGCCGCCAGTTGAACCAGCCGGGATGTTGCTTGAGCCACGGATGATCCTGGGAACACTGAATGGCAAAATCGAGGGCGATCTCCAGGCCATGGGCCGCGGCCTCCGCGACCAGACGCCGGAAGTCTTCGCGCGAGCCCAGCTGCGAATGAATCGCCTCGTGCCCGCCCTCCTCGCTGCCTATGGCATAGGGGCTGCCCGGATCATCGGGGCCGGCGGTGAGGGAATTGTTCGGGCCTTTGCGGTAGCTGCGCCCAATGGGGTGAATCGGCGGAAAGTACAGCACGTCGAAACCCATGTCCTGGATCATCGCCAGCCGTGAGTGCACATCGTTGAAGGTGCCGTGGCGGGCCGGATCGTCAGTGATCGATCGGGGGAACAGCTCATACCAACTGGCGAATTGCGCCAATTCACGCTCAACATCCAGTGGGTATTCAGGACTCAGACTGAGGTAGGCGCGATGATCGGCCTGGGCCATCAGGCCGGCGCTACGCTGGTGCAGAAACAGCGCGACCTGCTCGGTTTCGAGCAGGCCTGAGAGTTCATGGTGCAGCGCCGCGAGTTGCTCGCTGAGCTGACCTTCCGAGCGTTCGGCGGCTTGCTGAACGTGAAGCCGGCCTTCCTGCAATTCCAGACTGACCGGCACCGCGGCGGCGTGCTTCTTTTCCAGTTCGTAACGGAAACTGGCGAACTGATCGATCCAGGCCTCGATGCAAAACAGATAACGGCCCTGCAGGGGGACACGGAATCGACCCTGCCAACCGTTATTGCCCACGTCGGCCATGACATCGCTTTGCCAGGTGTCCTCGCCTTCGGCATGCCAGCGCACCCGCACCGCCAATTTGTCGTGGCCGTCGGCAAACACCTTGGCGGTCACCACCACGTCCTGCCCCACCACGGCCTTGACTGCGAACTGCCCGCCTTCGAGGGTCGGCATGGCGTTTTCAATGACGATGCGCGGCAGCAACAACGCCTGCGACAGCGGGATGTGCGGGTTGTAGCTCAACTCCGTGGGTTTTTCGGCCGTCATCGAGCTTCTCTCCTTATTACGCCCCATGGACGCGCGTGTGGCTGTTGAACATCCCTGCCGGGCGATCCGCCCCGGGATGGACTCACTTAGATTCCGAGCAACAGGCGTCCGGAAAAGTTCAGCACAATCGGGCGGGAATCAAATCCATCGCCGGGCGGTCAACCCCTATAAGAGGCGTCATCCAACTTAAGCACGACTCACGCCATGTGCCACTGGAGGCTAAACAATGAACAATCCCTTCCCCGCTGAAACCCCCGATCCCAACATCGACAACCCGGTGATACCGCCCAGCGATCCGCAGCCGATCCCTGAAAAGGACCCGCCCGGCACCAACCCGCCACCCCGCGAAGAACCGCCACCAACAATGCCGCCGGTCATCGTGAAACCTTGACCGGTAGACCTGCCGAAGGCTGCGCCTACGGGGTGTGATCCTTTTCAAACACCTTTACGATTCGCGGCATCAGGCTGAACACTCCCAACGCCAACAACGTACTGAGCACCGCCGTGGCTTCGCGCCCTAATCCGGCCGCGACGCCAATGGCAGCGGTCATCCACAACCCTGCGGCGGTGGTCAGGCCTTTGACGTGGCCTTCATCCCCTTCGTGGTTTTTCAGAATGGTGCCGGCGCCGAGAAACCCGATCCCGGCAATAACGCCCTGTACCACCCGGCTCATGGCATCGGCCTGGGAACCTGACATCTGCGGCACCAATACAAACAGCGCCGCCCCCATCGCCACCAACATGTGGGTGCGAACACCGGCAGCCTTGCCCTGATGCTCGCGTTCAAACCCGAGAATCCCGCCCAATACCGCGGCCATCAGCAAACGCACGGTTACCCGCGTCAATTGCGAGGCGTCGCCGATGTCGGTGAACTCGGCTTGCAGGGTTACCCACACTTCATGCCACCAAGCGTTCATCGCGTTTGACCCTGTGAATGACTGTTAGAGGGTGGACCGCGCCGACCATTAATCGGTTGCATAGAACGATACCTCGCCGTTGCGGCCTGACACTTCAGGTTCCCCCGAAAAAAGGATTCCTCCATGACCGTGCGCATCGAAAACCAGACGTGCTTTTTCATCACAAACAATGGCGAAGAAATCCGACTATGCCCGGACGTCACGATCATCACCGATGCTGAAAAATCCATGTCTGCCGTGGACCTCGAAGGCCAGCGCATCTACATCACCGAAGCAGAAGCCGATGCATTGACCGTAGCAGGCGCGGTGGACGGCCGTCGGCACTTGAAAGAGACCGACAGTCATTCGGTGATTTGACCGAGCTTGATCAACACCGCCGCAAACGCTTGCGACAGATGCTTCAAGTTGACGCAGGCAGGCGCTTACAGCCCATCTGATCCGCTTTTTATTGGATTACCTGAGTCTGTTATGCAAACAGATCGCCGCGCATAGTTGCTCACGCCTGATGGAGGCTGATGAGCGAAAGACCATGAGCGAAAGAATCCCCGTCCGAACCGTAGAAACATTCGAGCCTTTACCCACGCATAAGATCAAGGCCAAATCCAGCGACAACCTGATCCACACCCGCAGCTTTACCGGTCTGTTTCGTACCCTGCGCCTGAGTGGCGCCGGCGTTCTGTTTTTGCTGTTCTTCGGCACCGTGTGGTTGAACTGGGGTGGCCGCCAGGCAGTGCTCTGGGACCTTTCCGAAAGCAAGTTCCATATTTTCGGCGCCACGTTCTGGCCGCAGGATTTCATCCTGCTGTCCGCGCTGTTGATCATCGCCGCGTTTGGTCTGTTTGCGATCACGGTGTTTGCCGGTCGTGTCTGGTGTGGTTACACCTGCCCGCAGAGCTCCTGGACGTGGATTTTCATGTGGTGCGAGAAAATCACCGAGGGCGAACGCAATCAGCGGATCAAACTGCAAGCAGCGCCCTGGAATCTGAACAAACTGATGCGCCGCTCGGCCAAGCACACGCTGTGGCTGGCAATCAGCCTGCTGACCGGCCTGACCTTCGTCGGCTACTTCACACCGATCCGGCCGCTGGCCGAAGAACTGCTGACCTTGCAAATGAGTGGGGTCAGTCTGTTCTGGGTGCTGTTTTTTACCGGCGCGACCTACATCAACGCCGGCTGGCTGCGCGAAGCGGTGTGCATGCACATGTGTCCGTATGCGCGTTTCCAGAGCGTGATGTTCGACAAAGACACCCTGACCATTTCCTACGACGTGGCGCGCGGCGAAAACCGTGGCCCGCGCAAACGCGAGGTCAAACCCGCCGACGTCGGCCTGGGCGATTGCATCGATTGCCAGCTCTGCGTGCAGGTCTGCCCGACCGGCATCGATATCCGCGATGGTTTGCAGATGGAATGCATCGGCTGTGCGGCGTGCATTGATGCCTGCGATTCGATCATGGACAAAATGGGCTACGAGCGCGGGTTGATCAGCTACACCTCGGAACATCAGTTGCAGGGTGGCAAGACACATCTGCTGCGTCCTCGGCTGATCGGCTACACCGCCGTACTGCTGGTGATGATCGCTGCGCTGGTGATTGCGCTCGTGGAACGGCCGATGGTCTCACTCGATGTCAGCAAGGACCGTGGTCTGTTCCGCGAGAACAGCCTGGGCCAGATCGAAAACATCTACAGCCTGAAGGTGATCAACAAAACTCAACAGCATCAGGACTACCGACTGTCTCTCGTCGAGGGCGACGGCTTCCAGTTGCAGGGCAAAACCGACCTGAGCCTGGCACCGGGCGAGATTGTCGATGTGCCGGTGTCAGTGGCGATGACCACCGAACGCCCGGCCAGCGGTTCGCAGAGCATCGAGTTCAAGGTTGAAGACAGCGATGAACCAGGCATTTACAGCGCAGCGAAGAGCCGGTTTGTTGCGCCGATGAATCGTTGAGCCGTTAAGATGCTGACCTTTGTGGCGAGGGAGCTTGCTCCCGTTCGGCTGCGCAGCAGACGCAAAGCGTTGAACGCGAGCTCGCCTGATACACCCTGCCAGCAGGTTTGAGGGGCGCTTCGCACCCCAGCGGGAGCAAGCTCCCTCGCCACAGAACCCGTTCGACATTCTTCCATTGCGGGCAATCGATGAAACGCTACGAAAAATTCGCCGACGACATCGCTGAACTGATCCGCTCCGGCGTTCTTGGCCCTGGTCACCGCGTACCGTCGGTGCGGTATGCCAGCCAGACTTATGGCGTCAGCCCGTCCACGGTGTTCCAGGCCTATTACCTGCTGGAGCGTCGCGGCCTGATCCGCGCCCGGCCTCGCTCCGGGTATTTCGTCAATGCGCACACGCCCAGTCAGTTTTCCGAGCCGGTGATCAGCAGCGAGGTCAACGAGTCCACCGAGGTCGATGTCAGCGAACTGGTGTTCTCGGTGCTGGACTCGATCAAGGACCCGAACACCGTACCCTTCGGCTCGGCGTTCCCCAGCCCGACCCTGTTTCCCCTGCAACGCTTGTCCCGCTCCCTGGCCAGCGCCACCCGCGAGATGGACCCGCGCATGGTCGTCACCGACATGTCGCCGGGCAACCCGCAACTGCGCCGGCAAATCGCCCTGCGCTACATGGTCGGCGGCCTGATGCTGCCCATGGAAGAACTGCTGATCACCAACGGTGCGCTCGAAGCGTTGAACCTGTGCCTGCAAGCGGTCACCGAACCCGGCGACCTGGTCGCCATCGAAGCCCCGGCGTTCTATGCCTGCCTGCAAGTATTGGAACGCCTGAAACTCAAAGCCGTGGAAATCCCCGTGCACCCGCGCGACGGCATTGACCTCGGCGTGCTCGCGCAAACCCTGGAGCGCCACCCGATCAAGGTTTGCTGGTGCATGACCAGTTTCCAGAACCCCATGGGCGCGACCATGCCCGAGGCGAAGAAACAGGCACTGGTCGAGTTGTTGCGCCGCCATGAAGTGCCGCTGATTGAAGACGATGTCTACGCCGAACTGTATTACGGCCAGCAAGCCCCGAAACCGGCCAAGGCATTTGATACCGAAGGCCTGGTGATGCACTGCGGTTCGTTCGCCAAAAGCCTAGCCCCCGGATACCGCATCGGCTGGGTCGCGGCCGGGCGCTACGCACAGAAAATCGAACGCCTGAAACTCATGACTTCGCTGTGCGCCTCAATGCCCGCCCAGGCCGCCATTGCCGATTATCTGCAACACGGCGGTTACGACCGGCACCTGCGCAAACTGCGTCACGCATTGGAAGATCAGCAAAGCGCCATGCTCGCCGCCATCGCCCGGTACTTCCCGGCGCAGACGCGCGTCAGCCAACCGGCCGGCGGCTACTTTCTGTGGCTGGAGTTGCCGGAGCAAATGGATTCGTTGAAGTTGTTTCAGATGGCGCTGGCGCAAGGCATCAGCATTGCACCGGGGCCGATCTTTTCACCGACGCAGCGCTTCAGAAACTGTATTCGGCTGAATTACGGCAGTCCGTGGACTGAGGATTCGGAGAAGGCGATGGAGACGTTGGGGCGGATTGTGCGGTCGTTCTGATAAAAGCAAGTTCGCTCCTGCAGGGTTATCTGTGAACACCACAAACCCACTGTAGGAGCGAGCATGCTCGCGATGAGGCCGGCACTGACAACACCAATCCCGGGGTTTAGCGCCCACCCCCCAAATCAACAAACGTCCCCGTCGCATAAGACGCCTTGTCCGACAACAACCAGACAATCGCTTCCGCCACTTCATCCGGCCGCCCGCCCCGCGCCATCGGAATGGCTGATTCGAGCTTGCTGACCCGATCCGGATCGCCGCTCAACGCATGGAAATCGGTGTAGATGTAGCCAGGGCGCACCGCATTGACACGAATCCCCTCACCCGCCACTTCCTTGGACAGGCCGATGGTGAAGGTGTCCAGCGCACCTTTGGAGGCGGCGTAGTCGACATATTCATTGGGTGACCCCAGGCGCGCCGCCACCGACGACACATTGACGATGCTGCCGCCCTGCCCGCCGTGTCTGGGCGACATGCGCAGGACCGCGTGCTTGGCGCACAGCATCGGCGCCAGAACGTTGGTCTTGAGGATTTTGAGAATACGGAATTCGGACATTTCCTCGACCCGGGACTTTTGTCCGACCGT
Organism: Pseudomonas sp. Irchel s3f7; assembly: GCF_900187615.1. Lineage (GTDB taxonomy): Bacteria > Pseudomonadota > Gammaproteobacteria > Pseudomonadales > Pseudomonadaceae > Aquipseudomonas. The sequence continues at coordinate 61,759 of NZ_FYDO01000030.1, forward strand.
GCCGGCGTTGTTCACCAGTGCCGTGACCCGCCCCAGTTCGGCGTCCACCCGGTTAAACAGCGCGATGACTTCGTCTTCAATGCTGACATCCGCGCGCACCGCGATGGCTTGCGCGCCGAGGGCGCGGACTTGCTCCAGCACAGCGTGAGCGGCCTGCTCATCGGCCAGATAGTTGATGCAGATCCGATAGCCCTTCGAGGCTGCCAACAGGGCGGTGGCAGCACCGATGCCGCGGCTGCCGCCGGTAATGACGATGACTTTATCCATGCGAGCTTTTCCCCCAGTCCAAGCGTAAGCAGTCGAGGTTCAGAATAACCGTGATTCAGAGTTTTGCATGGCCTCACATCAACACTTGACTGGCGACGAGCTGCTCTGCACGGTGGATTTCCATCATGAAGTGCTCAGCCGGCAACGGGTGGCCGAGCAAGTAGCCTTGCAGCGAATCGCACCCCAGCTGAGTCAGGAAGTCCTGCTGGACACCGGTTTCCACACCCTCGGCAACAATGCGCAACCCCAACGCCTGACCCAGCGCAACGATGGCCGAGACAATGGCCGCATCATCGCTGTCACGTTCCAGGTCACGGACAAATCCGCGATCGATCTTCAGCTCATTGGCCGGCAAGCGCTTGAGGTACATCAGGCTCGAATAACCGGTGCCAAAGTCATCGATGGACAGGTCAACGCCCATGTCCGACAGTTCCTGAAGCACGGTCATGCTGGCATCGGCGTCGTTCATGGCGGTGGTTTCGGTGATTTCCAGGGTCAGGCTGTTGGCCGGCAGATGGTGCGTGGCCAGGGCTTTGGCGACGCTCTGCACCAGACCGGCGTGACAGAACTGGATGGCCGACAGGTTCACCGCGATGCGCCAGTCGGTGTAACCCAGCACGTACCACTCGCGCATTTGTCGGCAAGCTTCATTGAGCACCCACTCGCCAATTGGAATGATCAGGCCGGTCTTTTCCGCCAGATCGATGAACTTGTCCGGCAACAGCATCCCCTGGGTCGGGTGTTGCCAGCGCAGCAGGGCCTCGGCACCGATTGGCTGGCCATTGCTGGCATCGAACTTCGGCTGGTAATACAGGCTGAACTCTCGAAGCTCCAGGGCGTTGCGCAAATCCTGCAGCAGTTGCAATTGCCGGCGCGCATTACTGTTCATCGAGACATCGAAGAAGCTATAACCGTTTTTACCCGCCCCTTTGGCGTGATACATCGCCGCGTCGGCGTTCATCAGCAAATCCTGGGCAGTTTGGCCGTTGCCCGGGAAGAGCGCGATACCGACGCTGGCGGAGATGTGCAGATCATGCTCGGTGACGCGGAAGGACCGTGCGATCAAACTGACCTGACGCGCCGCGAGGTTCAAAGCGTCGTCCTGCTCGTTCAACTGCACCAGCAACACAAACTCATCACCGCCGATCCGCGCCAGGGTGTCGTGACTGCGCAAGTCTTCACGCAGACGCGCGGCCACCTCACACAACAACAGATCACCCATGTGATGTCCGAAGGCATCATTGACCGGCTTGAACCCGTCCAGATCGATGAACATCAAGGCAAAACAGCCGCCCTCTTCCTGCACCCGTGACATGGCCTGATCGATACGGTCGGCGAGCAGTATCCGGTTCGGCAGCCCGGTCAGGGTGTCATGCAGGGCCAGTTGGGTCAGCTCACGGTTGGCTTCGGTCAGCGACAGGGCCAGGCTGGCGGTGCGGGCCTCCAGACGCGCATCGAGGATCGACGTCAGCAAGGCAATACTCAACACAGCCAGCGTGGTGATCAGCACCAGATTATCCAGGCCATTGCCGTTCAAACCATTGACCGCCGCCCCGCAAAAACTGCCGTCGGCAAAACGCGCCGCGGCCATGCCGGTGTAGTGCATGCCGACAATGGCAATGCCCATGATCACGGCGGCGCCACCACGGATCAAACGCACATGAGGCGTGTGCTGGCGCAGGTGAAAGGCGATCCACAACGCCGCACCCGAAGCGCCCACGGCGATCAGCAAGGAGGCGCCAAACAGCGTCGGGTCGTAATCGATCCCCGGCTGCATGCGCATCGCCGCCATGCCGGTGTAATGCATCGCGCTGATTCCTGCGCCCATCACCAGCGCGCCGAACCCCAATTGCCAGGCCGGCAGTTTCGGCCGGCTGACCAGCCACAGGGCGAAACCGCTGGAGAGCACACCGATCAACAAGGACAGCGACGTAAGGGCGATGTCGTACCCCAGGTCAATCGGCAGCTTGAACGCGAGCATGCCGATAAAGTGCATCGACCACACGCCGATACCCATGGCGATGGCGCCGCCCGTCGTCCATAAATGCACGGCCCGCCCCTTGGCGGTGGCAATGCGACCGGTGAGGTCCAGCGCGGTATAGGACGCGAGAATCGCTACACAGAGGGAAATGATGACCAGCGTGGGTGAATAGCTACCGATGAGCATGGAGACGTCTCGAAATCACCGCCGTATTGCGTCCGTTCTCGGGGGTGCAAATGGCACGATTGTACTGATTCCAAAAGGGAACGCACTCACAATATAAGCAAAAGGCCATTAGTCCGATGAAACGCTTGTTTTACTGCTGGAGTGACCGAGCCAGACCCCTTTGTGGCGAGGGGGCTTGCCCCCGTTCGAGCGCGAAGCGGTCGCAAAATGCTGGCTGACTGATAATTTCGAGGGCCGCTTCGCAGCCCAACGGGGGCAAGCCCCCTCGCCACAGAAAAGCAGCCTCACCCAGTGTTGTCACTTGGTGTCGCTTACATCAAGCTGCCCATCCCACCCGCCGCCCAGCGCGGCAATCAACTGCACACTGGCGATCAGTCGACTTTGCTGCAGATCCAGTGCACTGCGCTCATTGTTCAGCGCCGAAGCCTGGGTCACCACGACATCGAGGTAGGCGATCAAACCGGCCTTGTATTGGTTCTGAGTCAATCGCAGCGACTCACGGGCCGCATCCAGCGCCTGCTGGCGCACGACGGCTTCATCCTGCAACACCTTGAGTTGAACCAGGTAGTTTTCCACTTCGCGCAAACCGTCGAGCACAGTCTGGCGGTATTTGGCCACGGTCTCATCGTAGGCGGCTTCACTGCGATCGACTTCCGCCGAGCGCTGGCCACCGTCGAACAAGGTCATCGCCAGTTGCGGGCCGACCGACCAGAAGCGGTTGGGCACACTGAACAAATCTTTCGAAGTGCTGCTGCTATAGCCGCCGTTCAGGTTCAACGTAAAGTCCGGGTAGTAAGCGGCCTTCGCCACGCCGATGTTGGCGTTGGCGGCGATCACCGAGCGTTCGGCGGACGCAATGTCCGGACGCCGCTCCAGCAGCTGCGAAGGCAGGTTCAGCGGCACCTGTGGCAACTGCGGAATGTCTCGGGTTTCGGCCAGGCCGAATTCGGCCGGCGGCAAGCCGATCAACACCGCGATAGCGTTCTCGAACTGGGCGCGCTGCCAGATCAAGTCAACCAGATCAGCCTCGGTGCTCTTGAGCTGCGTTTGCGCCTGGGCCACCGCGTCCTTGCCGGAAACCCCGGCGCGATACTGGTTTTCGGTCATTTTCAGCGAACGCTGATATGCCTCGACGGTAGCTTCCAGCAAGCGTTTCTGCTCGTCGATCACGCGCAATTGCAGATAGTTCTGCACCAACTCCGACTGCTGGCTGAGGCGCATGGCCGCCAGGTCGGCGAAACTGGCCTGGGCGTTGGCGGTGTCGGCTTCCAGACCGCGACGCAATTTACCCCAGACATCCGCTTCCCAACTCACACCTGCCTCGGCGGTGTAGGTGTCACGGATACCGCTGGAAGAACTGGTCAGGCTCGAACTACTGCTGCCGGTGCCTTGGCTGGAGCGATTTTTCCCGAGCGACAGGTCCACTGTCGGGAAAAACGCCCCCCGCGCACTGCGCACCAGCGCCTGGGCCTGACGGTACTGGGCTTCGGACTGCGCCACGGTCTGGTTGGCGCTGTTGAGTTTCTCGACCAGGCCATTGAGCTGCCGGTCGCCATACAACTCCCACCACGCGCCGCGAATGAGTGCATCACTCGGATTGGCCTGGCTCCAGCCCTCGGCAGCCTTGTACTGCACGGGATCGGCGGCTTGCGGACGCTCATAGTCCGGGCCGATGGCGCAGGCACTGAGCATGACCATGCACAGTGAAAGGCTCAACAATCGCGAGCCCCGTACAGTGGCCAAATGGATAAGCGAACGGTCAGTCATAGCGGAGTTTCCAGAGCAGCATCGGTACGCACCCCACGCCAGCGGTTGAAGCGATGGCGCAGTTTGTCGAGATAGAGGTAAACCACCGGAGTGGTGTAAAGGGTCAGGACCTGGCTGAAAATCAGCCCGCCGATGATCGTCAGGCCCAGGGGCTGGCGCATCTCGGCGCCTTCGGCGCGGCTCAGCAACAACGGCAAGGCACCGAGGATCGCCGCCAGCGTGGTCATCAGAATGGGCCGCAAACGTTGCAGGCAGGCACTGCGAATCGACTCCAGCGGCTCCAGCCCTTGATGCCGTTCCAGTTGCAGCGCCAGGTCGATCATCAGAATGGCGTTTTTCTTCACCACACCAATCAGCAGGAACAACCCGAGCAACGAAATCAGGCTGAATTCGCCGCCCAGCACATAGATCGACAGCAGCGCGCCAACCCCGGCTGAAGGCAACGTCGAAAGAATGGTCAGCGGGTGGATGTAGCTTTCATACAGCACACCCAGCACCAGATACACCGCCACCAGTGCGCCGAGAATCATCCACGGCTGACTTTTCTGGGTCGCGGCGAAGGCGTCGGCCGTGCCGGCCATTTTCGCGATCACGTCTTCCGGCAGGCCGACCTTGGCAATCGCACGCTCAATGGCGGCACTGCCCTGCTCCACGGTCACGCCCGCAGCCATGTCGAAGGCAATGCTTTCCGAGGCGAACTGGCCTTCGTGGCTGACCCGGTCATTTTCCAGGCTGTTTTCGTAATGGGCGATGGTCGACAACGGAATTCGCGCACCGTCGGCGGTGATCACCTGAACCTGCTTGAGGGTGATCGGGTCCTGGGCGTACTTCGGATTGACCTCCATCACCACCTGGTACTGGTTGAGGCTGTCGTAGATCGTCGAAATCTGCCGCTGGCTGTAGGCGTTGTTCAGCACCGAGGTGACCATGTCCATGTCGACGCCCAGGCGTTTGGCTTGATCGCGATCGACAATCAGCGTCACTTGCTGGGCACCCCGCCCTTCGCGGGCATCAATCGCCGTCAGCTCCGGCAAGGCCTTGAGCGCCGTCACGACTTTCGGATACCACTCGCGCAACGCGCTCAGATCGCCACTCTGCAGGATGTAGGAGTATTGGGACGAGGTTTGCTCACGGCCACCGCCAAATTGCAGGTCCTGGTCGGCCATCAGCATCAACTGCGCACCCGGCACCTTGGGCATTTCCTTGCGCAAGCGTTCGATGACTTTCTGCGCCGAGATGCTGCGTTCCTTGATCGGTTTCAGGCGCACGAGCATGAAGGCGTTATTGGTGCCGTTGCTGCCGCCGATGAAACCGGCAACGCTTTCGACCGCCTCGTCCTTCAACACCGCACGACGGAAGATTTCCATTTTCGGCTGCATCACACTGAACGACAGACCGTCGTCACCGCGCACGAAACCGATCAGCTGTCCTGTATCTTGTTGCGGAAGAAATGTTTTAGGAACAACAACATACAGCGCGATATTAACGCCAATTGTTACGAATAGACTGAGCAACGTCAGGAGCCGGTGACGCAACACCCAGTCCAGGCTCGTGGCGTATTTACCGACCATCCACTCGTTGGCGCTCTGACTCCAGCGTTGCAGCCGGTTTTCCTGCCCCGGCGTATGCGGCTTGAGCCAGCGGGCGCAGAGCATCGGTGTCAGGGTCAGCGAAACGATCAGCGACACCACGATGGAAGCCGCGAGGGTGATGGAAAACTCGCGAAACAGACTTTCAATGATGCCGCCCATGAACAGGATCGACAGGAATACCGCCACCAGCGAGACGTTCATCGACAGCAACGTGAAACCGACTTCCTGGGCGCCGAGGTACGCGGCTTTCATCGGCGGCACGCCTTTGTCTATGTGCCGGGAGATGTTTTCCAGCACCACGATGGCATCGTCCACCACCAGCCCCGTGGCGAGGATCAGCGCCATCAGCGACAGGTTGTTCAGCGAGAAACCGTAGAGGTACATCACCGCAAAGGTACCCACCAGCGACACCGGCACCGCCAGGGTCGGGATCAGCGAGGCGCGGAAGTTACCGAGAAACAGGAACACCACCAGGATTACCAACGCCACGGCGATCAGCAGGGTCATTTCCGCTTCGTGCAGCGTGGCCTTGATCACCGGCGAGCGGTCCATGGCCAGGTTCAGTTTGACGCTGGCGGGCAGCACGGCCTGCAACGCCGGCAACTGGGCCTTGATCTCGTTGACGGTCTCGATGATGTTGGCACCGGCCTGCCGGTTGATCACCAGCAGTACCGCAGAGTCGTCGTTGAAGAAACCGCTGTTGTAACGGTCTTCGACGCCATCGCTGACCTTGGCCACATCCTTCAGACGCAGGGCCGCGCCGTCGGCGTAATGGATGATCAGCGACTCGTAGTCCTTGGCTTTTTCCAACTGGTCGTTGGCCTGCACCTGCCATAAACGCTGGCCGTCCTCCACCGAACCCTTGGGTCGGCGCACGTTGGCATTGGCGATGGTGTTGCGCACATCGTCCAGCGCCACGCCGTACTGGTTCAGCGCCTGCGGCTCGAGCTCGACGCGCACCGCCGGCAGGGAGCTGCCGCCGATCTGCACTTCGCCCACGCCCTGCACTTGCGACAGGCTCTGGGACAGGATGGTCGAGGCCAGGTCGTAGAGCTGGCCTTTTTCCAGCACGTCCGAAGTCAGCGACAGCACCATGATCGGCGCCTGGGACGGGTTGACCTTCTTGTAGGTCGGCATGCTGCGCATCCCGCTGGGCAGCAGGTTGCGCGAGGCATTGATCGCCGCCTGCACTTCCCGCGCCGCGCCGTTGATGTCGCGGTCCAGGTCGAATTGCAGGATCACCCGGGTCGAGCCCTGGCTGGAGCGGCTGCTCATGGTGTTGACCCCGGCGATGGCGCCGAAGGAACGCTCCAGCGGCGTGGCCACGGTCGACGCCATGACCTCCGGGCTCGCACCGGGCAGGCTGGCTTGCACCACGATCACCGGGAAGTCCATTTGCGGCAGCGGTGAAACTGGCAACAGGCCGAAGCTCACCCCACCCAGCAGCATGATTGCCAGGCTCAACAACATGGTCGCGACCGGGCGTTTGATGAAAGGTCCGGACAGGTTCATGGCTGCTCTACCGCTTCCACGGACTCAGGTTTGCGCCCCCAGCGGCGACCGAGGCGGTCGAAATACAGGTAGATCACCGGGGTGGTAAACAGGGTCAGCACCTGGCTCAGCAACAAGCCACCCACCATCACCAGACCCAACGGCTGACGCAGCTCCGCGCCAGAACCGGTGGCCAGCATCAACGGCACCGCACCGAACAACGCCGCCAGGGTGGTCATCAGAATCGGTCGGAAACGCAACAGCGCTGCCTGGTAGATCGCCGTTTCCGGGTCCATGCCCTGATTGCGCTCGGCGTCGAGGGCGAAGTCGATCATCATGATCGCGTTCTTTTTCACGATGCCGATCAACAGGATGATGCCGATGATCGCGATCATGCCCAGGTCGTTGCCGCTGAGGATCAACGCCAGCAGCGCACCGACCGCCGCCGATGGCAGGGTCGAGAGAATGGTGATCGGGTGGATGTAGCTCTCGTAGAGCACACCGAGCACGATGTACATGGTCACTACCGCCGCCAGAATCAGCAGCAAGGTACTCGACAACGACGCCTGGAATGCCTCGGCCGCGCCCTGGAACTGGGTCTGCACGCCAATCGGCATGCCGATGTCCTTCTGCACTTGCTCGATGATCTCCACCGCATGCCCCAATGCCACGCCGGGTGCGAGGTTGAAGGACATCATCACCGCCGGGAACTGGCCGATGTGGGTGATCGCCAGTTGTGCCTGGCGCTCTTCGATGTGCGCCAGGCTGGACAGGCGCACCTGTCCGCCATCGGTGGTCTTGACGTGGATCTGGTCAAGCGCCTGCGGGCCGATCTTTTCACCCGACTGCGATTGCAGCACCACGCGATACTGGCTGGCCTGGGTGTAGATCGTCGAAATCTGTCGCTGACCAAAAGCGTCGTACAGCGCATCGGTGATGTTCGACACCGACACCCCGACCCGCGAGGCCGCATCACGGTCGATCACCAGATAGACCTGCAAGCCCTTGTCCTGCAAATCGCTGGCGACATCGGTCAACTCCGGGCGATCTACCAGGGCGTCCACCAGACGCCCGCTCCACTGGCTCAACAGTTCTGAATCCGGCGACGACATGCTGAATTGGTACTGCGTACGGCTGACGCGATCCTCGATGGTCAGATCCTGCACCGGCTGCATGAACAGGCGGATGCCCACCAGTTTGTCCACTTCCGGTTGCAGACGAGCGATCACCTCGGGCGCCGTCAGATCGCGATTGCTGTGAGACTTGAGGTTGATCAGCAGGCGACCGCTGTTGAGTGTCGAGTTGTCGCCATCCACGCCGATGTAGGACGACAGGCTCTCGACCGCAGGGTCGGCAAGGATGACCTTGGCCAGTTCCTGCTGGCGCTCGCTCATGGCCGCAAAGGAAATCGATTGCGGCGCCTCGGAAATCCCCTGGATCACGCCGGTGTCCTGTACCGGGAAAAAGCCCTTGGGCACCACCATGTACAGGACCACCGTCAGCGCCAACGTGCCGATAGCCACCAGCAACGTCAGCGGCTGGTGCTTGAGCACCCACTGCAACTTGCGCCCGTAGGCAGCGATCATCCAGTCGATGAACGCACCGCTGGCGCGGTAGAAACGGCCCTGCTCTTCTTCCTTGGGTTCGCGCTTGAGCAAGCGTGCGCACATCATCGGGGTCAGGGTCAGGGAAACGACGAGGGAGATCAGGATCGCCACCGCCAGGGTGATCGCAAACTCACGGAACAACCGCCCGACCACATCGGCCATGAACAGCAGCGGGATCAGCACCGCAATCAGCGACAGGGTCAGGGAAATCAGGGTGAAACCGATCTGTTTGGCGCCCTTGAGCGCCGCGTTCAGCGGGCTGTCACCCTCTTCGATATAGCGGGAAATGTTCTCCAGCATGACGATTGCGTCGTCCACCACAAAACCGGTGGCGATGGTCAGCGCCATCAGGGTCAGGTTATTGACCGAAAACCCCGCCAGGTACATCACGCCGAACGTGCCGATCAACGACAACGGCACGGCGACCGACGGAATGATCGTCGCGCTGGCCCGGCGCAAAAACAGAAACGTGACCATGACCACCAGGGCAATGGCGATCAGCAATTCGTGCTGCACGTCCTTGACCGAGGCGCGGATGGTTTGGGTGCGATCGGTCAGTACCACGACGTCGAGACCAGCCGGCAGGTTGTCAGTGATGCTTGGCAACAGGGCCTTGATCCGGTCGACCACTTCGATGACGTTGGCGCCGGGCTGACGCTGGATGTTCAGCAGCACGGCCTGATTTTCATTGGCCCACGCGGCCAGTCGCTCGTTTTCGGCACCGTCGACGATTTCCGCGACGTCCTTGAGCCGCAACGGCGCGCCATTGGCGTAAGCCAGGATCAGGTTGGCGTAATCCTTCGGCGAGGTCAGTTGGTCGTTGGCATCGAGCATCGACACCCGGGTCGGGCCGTCGAAGTTGCCTTTGGGCTGGTTGACGTTGGACGCGCCGATCAGGGTGCGCACGTCCGACAGGTTCAGGCCATTGGCGGCCAGCGCCTCGGGGTTGACCTTGATCCGCACCGCCTGACGTTGACCGCCGGCAATGCTGACCATGCCGACGCCGCTGATCTGGGCGATTTTCTGCGCCATGCGCGTGTCGACCAGGTCATTGAGCTTGGGCAACAGCATAGTCTTGGAGGTGATCGCCAGGGTCAGTACCGGGGTGTCGGCCGGGTTGACCTTGTTGTACACCGGTGGCGCCGGCAAATCCTTGGGCAGCAGGTTAGTGGCCGCGTTGATCGCCGCCTGCACTTGCTGCTCGGCCACGTCCATGTTGATGTCGAGGCTGAAACGCAGGGTCAGCACCGACGCACCGCCGGAACTGGTGGATGCCATTTGCGTCAGGCCGGGCATTTGCCCGAACTGCCGCTCCAGCGGCGCGGTCACGGCGCTCGTCATGACGTCCGGACTGGCGCCGGGGTACAGCGTCATGACGCGAATGGTCGGGTAATCGACCTGAGGCAGTGCCGACACCGGCAGCAGCCGATAAGCGATGATACCGGCCAGGATAATGGCCAGCATGCTCAGGGTGGTGGCTACCGGGCGAAGAATGAACAGCCGCGAGAGATTCATGCGCCGCCCTTTTTCGCCTTGTCGGTGGTTGCCGGCTCAGGCGCAGTGGCTGCCGACTTGCCTTGCAGCTGTCCGGTTGGCGTGGCGGGTACGTCCTGGCTGTCGTTGACCACTTCGACTTCACTGCCCTCCTTCAGACGGTCAGTGCCCTCCAGCACCACGCGATCACCTGCGACCAGGCCTTCGGTGACGACGGTGTTGGTGCCGTCGCTGGCACCGATTTTCAACTGGCGAATCTTGACCTTTTTGTCACCGTCGAGGGCATAGACGAACGTGCCGTTGGTGCCAAACTGGATCGCGGCGGACGGTGCCAACACGACGTTTTTGAGCGTATCGGCCAGTAAGCGAACGTTGACGAACTGATTGGGGAACAGCGACTGATCGCGGTTCTCGTAGCGGGCCTTGAATTTCAGGGTGCCGGTGGTGACGTCGATCTGGTTGTCCAGGCTCTGCAATACGCCAGTGGCTTGCAGTTTGGTGTCACCGCGATCCCAGGCTTCGGCGGGCAGTTTGGCACCGCTGCGATAACGGGCGAGCACGGTTTCGAGGCTGTTTTCCGGCAGCGTGAAGGCCACACTGATCGGCTGGGTCTGGGTGATGATCACCAGCGCCGTGGTGTCGTTCGCCGCGACCAGATTACCCACGTCCAATTGGCGCAGGCCGACGCGTCCGGCAATGGGTGCGCGGATCTTGGTGAATTCGAGATTGAGCTTGGCGTCGTTGACCGCCGCCTGATTGGTCTTGACCGTGCCCATGTATTGACCGACCAGCGCTTCTGCGGTGTCCAGGGTTTGCTTGGCGATGCTGTCTTCGCGGTACAGGCCGCGATAGCGCTCGACATCGACCTGGGCGTTTTTCAATTGCGCCTGGTTCTGCAACAAGGTGCCTTCAGCCTGCAGCAAGGCGTTCTGGTACGGACGCGGATCGATCTCGGCGAGCAGGTCGCCAGCCTTGACCATCTGCCCCTCTTCGAAATTGATCTTCATCAGTTCACCGCCAACGCGGCTGCGCACATTGATGGTGTTCAACGCCGTGACGGTGCCCAGCGCCTTGTAGTACAGCGGGAAATCACCCTTGACCGCCGGGGCGACGCGCACCGGAACCGGCCCTGAAGCACCGCCGAACCCCGGCCGCATCCCGCCCGGCCGGCCAGTGTGCCCGGCCGTGGCTTTCTGTCCCGCCCCTTCTTTCGGGACAGCGCCATCGGGCCAGAACTTCCAGCACAGGGCGGCGATGACCAACAGGACGAGCAGGCCAAACAGCCAGCGACGGGGATTACGGGAAGCGGAGGATTGCATTGAGAGATCAACCATTGGGCGCGTGGGCTTGTTTTACATGAGGCTGAACGATAAGCACTGGCGGCTCTTAAGCAAAGCGCCTTTACCGGCAATTTACCTTCGGCTTACGTAACAGGAGTTTTCTGTAAGACACTGAAGCACAAATGAAAACGGCCTGGACAGAGCCAGGCCGTTAATAAGTGTAAAAGCTACGCTTATTTCAGAACAGCAAGTGCCGCTTCGTAGTTCGGCTCGTCAGCGATTTCGCCAACCAGCTCGCTGTGCAGCACGTTGTCGTTCTCGTCCAGTACCACAACGGCACGGGCGGTCAGGCCTTTGAGCGGGCCGTCAGCGATGGCAACACCGTAGTTTTCGATGAACTCGGCGCCGCGCAGGGTCGACAGGTTCTGTACGTTTTCCAGGCCTTCGGCGCCGCAGAAACGGGCTTGGGCGAACGGCAGGTCAGCGGAGATGCACAGCACGACAGTGTTGGCGACGTCGCCGGCCTTGGCGTTGAACTGACGCACGGAAGTGGCGCAGGTCGGGGTATCGACGCTTGGGAAGATGTTCAGCACTTTGCGCTTGCCGGCAAAGTCTTTCAGGGTGACGTCGGACAGATTGCCGGCAACCAGGGAAAAGGCTGGCGCCTTCGAGCCGGCTTGAGGCAGTTGGCCGTTGACTTGAACCGGGTTGCCTTTAAGAGTGACTTGAGCCATGAACGGAGTCCTTCTGACGTGGTGGTGGAGAGTTTTTGACGAGGCAGAAGTTAACCACGAAATTGTCCTACGACCTATGGCAAAAACAAATTGTCACGCATCGGCGACAATAATTGGATACAACTTGCCGCCCTCCTTCCTTTGAACAACACAAAACCCTGTGGGAGCGGCGGCCAAAAAATTAGCGGGCCGTGTTGTCGATTCAAGCAGGAGCCGTTCGACTATCCAGCGAATCTTCAAAAATCCAGCAGAGACACCACCATGCGATTCATGATCATCATCAAAGCCAGCCCCGATTCTGAAGCCGGCGTGATGCCCAGCCAGGAACTCCTGACCGCCATGGGCAACTACAACGAAGAACTGGTCAAGGCCGGCATCATGCTCGCGGGCGAGGGCCTGCACCCGAGCAGTAAAGGTGCCCGTGTGAAGTTCTCGGGCGAAAATCGCTCAGTGATCGACGGACCGTTCATTGAAACCAAGGAATTGATCGCCGGTTTCTGGTTGTGGAAGGTGAAGTCAAAAGAAGAAGCCATCGAATGGGTCAAGCGTTGCCCCAACCCAATGCCGGGCACCGAGGCCGAGATTGAAATTCGCCAGGTGTTTGAAGCCGAAGATTTTGGCGCTGAATTCACGCCGGAACTGAGGGAGCAGGAAGAGCGGGTTTGGGAACAGGCGAAGAAGAACTGATTCTTTGTTGCGTTCAGCCTGACTATGCAGCGTAGACAAGGATTGCTTGAGTTGAAGCAACGCTTGATCACTGGCCGGCTCGCGGCCGTAACAGGCGCACAGGAACGTTTGCAGGCGCGGGCTGAGTCGGCCGATTCCAGCCAGGCAGCGTGCCGGGCGCTGAGTCGCGCTTGCCAGGCCAGGCAGGCGCGATTTACGAGCGGGCGGGTGAACCAGACCAATGCCAACAGGGCCGGCAACAATGCCAGCCACCCGATCCATTGCCCGGAAAGGTGCAGTCGATTTTGCTGGCCGAGTTTTTCAGGTCCTCGGTGATCGAGACCCGAGCGTCCGTACTGGCCCAAGGACGACGCGGCCTTCGTCAAGGCCAACACTCCGCGCGGCGTGATCCACAGCTTCGCCAACGGCAAGATCGAAGACACCGGCGAGCGGACTCACTTATGAAATGCGAACACAACCCCTGTAGGAGCTGGCTTGCCAGCGAAGTCGTCTTTACAGTCGATATAGATACTGACTGAACCACCGCTTTCGCTGGCAAGCCAGCTCCTACAAGGTTTGTGTTTACGTCGAAATTGGCAAAAGGCAACAAATCCATGCCCTCACGTGTCGCCAGCAAGTCGTCGGCCATACCTGCCCCTGATGTCGTCTCCCCTGCGCTGCTGATGCCCGCCCTGCTGCTGTTCGTCTCCGGTGCTGCGGCGCTGGTGTACCAGGTGCTGTGGATCAAGCAGTTGTCGTTGGTGGTGGGCGTCGAGGTGTACGCCATCACCACGGGGATCAGTGCATTTTTTGCCGGGTTGGCGTTGGGCGGTTTGCTGTTTGGACGCTGGGCCGACCGGATGCAACAACCGGTGCTGTTGTACGCCGGGCTGGAAGTGCTGGTGGCCGTACTTGGCGTAGGTGCGACTTTCGCCATGAGTCTGGCGGCCAGTCCGTTTGCCTGGCTGGAACAACAGATCGGGCCGCTGGTCTGGGTGTTGCCGTTTGCGCTGGTGGGCATTCCCGCGCTGCTGATGGGCGGCACCTTGCCGGTGTTGGTTCGCTCGCTGACCAGCGACCCGCAACACCTGGGCAAGGCCGGTGGCCAACTCTATGCCGCCAATACCGCCAGGGCCGTCGCCGGGCCCCTGCTCGCGGCGGCCGGTGCCTTGTGGTTCCAGCGTCAGCGCCAGGCTCCAGTTGAAATTCCGTTCAAGCATCACGCAGAGCAAACGACCGATCGCCTGGCCCTGTGGCTGTACTCCATCGCCGGTGGCGTCGCGCTGGGTTATGAAGTGAATGGCTGGAGGCCAATGGCCGTGGTCAGGACGCTCAGGCGTTGCTGGCGCAAAGCCTCAAGGACCATCCCGACGCTGCCCTGCTGCAACACACCCAGGGTTTGTCACTGGTGCGGGCTGGCAAATCGGATCAGGCCATGCCTTTCCTGCGCAAAGCCGCACAACTGGAGCCACAAAGCGCCCAGTTCGGTTACGTGCTGGCGGTGGCGCTGCATGACAGTGGCAAGGTCGATCAGGCCTGCGAGGAACTGGAAAGATTGCTCAAAGTGCAACCGGCCAACCGCAATGCGCGGTTGTCGCTGATCCAGTGCTACCCCGACAACGGCCAGGAACCGAAAGCCCAGCTGCTGTTGCAAGGCTGGAAGAAAATGAACATGGGTGATCCGGCGTTGAAGTGAGCCGGGGCCCGCTACCTGTAGAAGCGGGCGCAGCGCTCATCTCTGGAACAGTCAAATGCGGTTGCGGGGAATCAAGCCTTGCAACTGCTGCGCCAGAAAATTCGCATCGAACTCGAAGACATCCGGATCTTTCAAACCATTGGTCTTGCGCCATTGCCAACTATTGGCCGGTGGTTGGCAAACCAGTGAAACGCTGCCAAGGCGCGCAGCCGTCAAGCCCGCGATCCCCAAAGCAACCTGGCCGCCCGTGCCCATCACTTCCGGAACAAATTCCACCGGTTTACCGGTAATCACGATGGACAGTTTCTCGGTCTTGAAGGTCGATGTCTCAACCGGAATGCTGGGGCCCGAGGCGACATACGCGTCGCGTTTCACCTCCAGCAGACTCGGCGCCTGCACCGGCGCCAGCCATTGCTCGATCTGATCGAACAGCTCGCTGATGCGCGCCGCCCAAACCGCCGACTGAGACTCGAACAATTGCTTTTTATGCGCTTCACTTTCTGCGTAGTGGCGCAGCATTTCACCCAGTTGCTGTACATCGTCCATTGCGGTGTTCCTTTGATTGGAGCGGTGCTACGGAGGTTGAGCATGGCAGATGCGCGCCGCACGCGTACGACTAAACGCGTGAGCGGCACCTCCGGCTGAATGCCCAAGGCAAACCTCGCACCAGGCGTTTGACTCAAACCGCCTGTGGCTTGTGACGCAGGCGTGCCATGCTAAAGGTGTCCACCAGCACGCCATCGCGCACGGCGTAGTCACGAAACAGGCCTTCAGTTTCGAAGCCAAACTTTCGATACAGCGCGATGGCCGCTTCATTGTCCGCATACACCGAAAGCTCGACCCGGTGCAGGTTCATCCAGTTGTCGGCGATATCCAGCGCCGCCGCCAGCAACTTCGAACCGACACCCTTGCCCTGCCACGCGACGGCGACGCCCATACCGAAACTGCCGGCATGGCTACGACGACTGCGCGAATACTGTTCCAGGCCGATGTTGCCGATCACGGTCCCTTGATGCAGGGCCACAACTTTCACCAACCGCTCGTGATCCTGAGCCAGGCGTTTACGCCAGAGTTCGGTGGATTGAAACGGCATTTGCAGGGTTTGACGACCTATCAACGGATCGTTGTAAAGCGCGGTAATACCCTCGATGTGCGATTCGCTGAAGCGTTCGAGGGTGATGACGGGATCGGTGGTGGGCATGAGTGATTCAATCCTTGATACAGACATGGCTGTTCACTCTATACCGCTATCTAATGTTGTGGCGATTATAAAAATCTGGGGGCGAGCTTGCTCCCACAGGTTTGATTGGCCTCAATTTTCAGACCGGCAATCAGGCCATTACGCGACGCAACTTCTGGACAACACACGGATGAGGGTAATCTGGTGCGACGCACACGCGCCTCAATTGCTCCGGAGCTTGGCGGTATGGAACTACATGTTGTCATCAATGGCCGCAAAGACCTCGCCGGCCAGTTGTACAACCAACTGCGCAGCGCCATCGAGACCGGTCGCCTGGCAGCCGGGGCGCAACTGCCGCCCAGTCGCCTGTTGGCCGAACAACTGGGCATTTCGCGCAAGACCATTTCCGACACCTACGCACAACTGACCTACGAAAACTTCCTCACCGGCGTGGTGGGCAAAGGCACCTACGTCAACGCACGGACGTCGAAAGTGCAGCACAAGCAGAGTCACTCGGAGCTGGCCGGTTGTGAGGTGATCGAATCCTGGCGCAACCTGCCGGTGTTTTTGCGCCACCCGACGCTGGAGGGCTCGCTGCGTTACGACTTCATTGGCGGCGCCACCACCAAGGGGCAGTTTCCCCACGATGACTGGCGACGCTGCACCGCCCATGCATTGCGCCAGATTGCGGCATCAAAAGGCTATTACAGCCTGCCCGAAGGCTTGCCGGCGCTGCGCAACGCCATCGCACGGCACATCGCGTTCTCTCGCGGGGTCATTTGCCAGGACGAAGACGTGGTGGTGTGCAACGGCGCGCAGCAAGCGCTGGACCTGATTGCCCGGGTGTTGATCCGTCCGGGCAGCATCGTCGCCATGGAAGACCCCGGTTATCCGCCGGCACGCCTGTTGTTCGGCACCCATGGCGCCACGGTGATCGGCGTTCCGGTGGATGCCCAAGGCATTGTGGTCGACAAAATCCCCCTCGGCACTCGGCTGATCTATGTCACCCCGTCCCACCAGTTTCCGCTCGGCATGCCCATGAGCCAGGCGCGCCGGGTGGCGTTGCTCGCCAAGGCTCAGGAACTGGGCGCGATCATTATCGAAGACGATTACGACAGCGAATTCCGTTATGAAGGACGGCCCACCGACTCGCTGCAAAGCATGGATGAATGCGGGATCGTTGCGTACGTCGGCACGTTCTCCAAAACCCTGCTGCCAGAACTGCGGCTGGGCTACACGATCCTGCCGCCGGCCATCCTCGAAGCCGTGGTGCGGGCCAAACAGCTCACCGATTTGCACACGTCCACCCTGCCGCAATGGGCTTTGGCCAAGTTCATCGCCGAGGGTTGCCTGCTCAAACACATTCGACGCTGCCATACGATCTATGCCGGTCGCCGCGACCGCATCCTGACGCGCATGGCTGGCGACCTCTCGCCCTGGCTTGAGGCGGTGCCGAGCACGGCGGGTTTCCACATGGTGGTGATGTGCAAAGTGCCGATGGATATTCCCTTGGTGATCGAACTGGCGAAAAAAAACGAAGTCAGCCTGTACTCCATCGACAGCTTTTTCTATCAGGAAGCACCACGGGCCGGGCTTTTCTTCGGGTTTGGCGCCATCGAAACCCTTGATATCGACATTGCCCTGGACCGTCTGCGCGACATCCTGCAGCAGGTGGCCTGAACGATTCGCCTGCGGCTTTATCCGGCGATTGGCTATTGGCGGTCCCCAGGTGCGGGCCTATTCTGGATAGGCGTGATCCCTCAATGAGCAGGATTCGTCCGGCCTGATTCAGGAGTGAGAACAATGGCCCATGAAGTGATCAATACCGTACAGGTGCAGGCCGCCGCCGGCCGCTCGGACGAACTGGGTAAGCAACTGCAAAAGATTGTCGACACCCTGCGTGAACTGCCGGGCTGTGATTCTTATATGGTCGACCGCTGCCCCGAGGACACCAACCGCTGGACCGTCAGCGCCCGCTGGCAGTCGGAAGAAGCCATGCATGCGCACTTCGATCGCCCTGAAGTGCAGGGTTTTATCAGTCTGATCGACAGCCAGTTGGCCAATGCCGTGGACTTCAATAGTTTTCCGATCGTTTAAAAAAAACACCTGTGGCGAGGGAGCTTGCTCCCGTTCGTCTGCGCAGCAGACGCAAATCAAGCAACCGCGTGCCTGACCCTGCGCATCTGCTGGACTTGGGGCCGCTGCGCAGCCCAGCGGGAGCAAGCTCCCTCGCCACAGTTGATCCCCTTAGCCCTATCATTGGTCCCCTCTCCTTCCCGAATATTGGCTGTTTAACGGCTACCGCTTGCGCACTACTGTGGTTTGCAACGACCAACCCTCGCAGGTGATGAACCATGAACGTTGTCCTCTTTTGTGCTGCCCCTCTTGCCGCCCTGGCCCTAATGGTTTCTGCCTCGGTGTTTGCCCATGAGCCTTCGGAAAAGGTCACGGTGCTGAAAGACGAATTGCTGAAAAACGCCAGCGCGACCCAACCTGCCAGGTTGCTGGTGTTCATGGTATTGGCGCCGGACGAAAAAGTGCTGATCCCACTGGAAAACTGATGACCGCCCCTGCCCCCCTGTAATTGGATGGACTCGCCCACGCCGAGGCGTCAATGCGCCACGGTGGCAGTCTAAGAAGCCAACGGCAGCGAGGGCGAGTCCATGAAAAAGAATACGACGCTTAAACAGTCCCTGTCTTCAACCGATGTGTCGGCCTGTACGACAGTGGCGGTCGATCTTGCCAAGCAGGTCTTTCAGGTCGCAG
>NZ_FYDO01000033.1 GCF_900187615.1 Pseudomonas sp. Irchel s3f7
CAATGTTGGCCAGAAGCCAAAGATGGCTTCCTCGAATAGGCCTTATACATAGATGCAACCGGGTAGCAGTGTTTAAAAAGCAGGTAGACAGTGGGGGCGAGTCCATACATAGGAGCGAGCCTGCTCGTGATGGTCGTCAACGATAACGCGGGCTGTCTGGTTTCCCACGGTGGTCTTACGTCCCTCGCGAGCATGCTCGCTCCTATAGGGGGTTGTGGGAGGGAAGGACCGCGTGTCACCAGTTGTTCGAAGTTGTAACGGCGCCTGCGCTCCATGCGCGCCATTTTTAAAATAATTCAATAAAACCAATGTGTTATAGATTTTTTGAGCCTGTTACAGCTCATCTCTTCACCGATTGCCG
Organism: Pseudomonas sp. Irchel s3f7; assembly: GCF_900187615.1. Lineage (GTDB taxonomy): Bacteria > Pseudomonadota > Gammaproteobacteria > Pseudomonadales > Pseudomonadaceae > Aquipseudomonas. Next base: position 362 of record NZ_FYDO01000033.1, read on the forward strand.
CCTTACTGAACACTCGTTTAGTATGGCCTCAAGTCGCATCACCTCAGACCAATCAAAATAATTCGAGGATCCCCATGACTACTCAATCGTCGCTGCTCAGCCAGGTCGAAGCAGGCGTTGCCTGGATCACCCTTAATCGAACTGCCCAGCGCAACGCGCTCGATATTCCGACCCTGAAAAACCTTCACGCGCTGCTCGATGGTTTCAACGCCGACCCGGCCGTTCGCGTAGTCGTGTTGACCGGCAGCGGCCGCAGCTTCTGCGCCGGCGCCGACCTTGATGAATGGGCCGACGCCGAAGCCCGTGGCGCGCTGGAAACCTACGGCTGGACCGAAACCGCCCACGCTCTGATGACCCGCCTGCACAGCCTGGAAAAACCGACCATCGCCGCCATCAACGGCACCGCCGTCGGCGCCGGGATGGACCTGACCCTGTGCTGCGACCTGCGCATCGCCGGGCAATCGGCACGCTTCAAGGCCGGCTACACCAGCATGGCCTACTCGCCAGACGCCGGTGCCAGTTGGCACCTGCCGCGTTTGATCGGCAGCGAACAGGCCAAGCGCCTGCTGTTCCTCGATGAATTGTGGGGCGCCGACCGTGCCTTGAATGCCGGACTGGTGAGCGAGGTCTGTGCCGACGATCAACTGCTGACGGTCACCAGCGAACTCGCCGCACGCCTGGCCAGCGGCCCGACCTTCGCCTTCGCCCAGACCAAAAAGCTCATGCGTGAAGGCGCCGAACGCAGCCTGCCGGAACAACTGCAAGCCGAGCTCGCCGCCGGCCTGCTCTGCGGTCGCAGCGAAGACGGCACCGAAGCCCTGCGCGCCGCCATGGAAAAACGCCCGGCACGCTTCATCGGCCGCTGACACGACCTGTAGGAGCTGGCTTGCCAGCGATCGCCTTCAGCCTCGCACACCATTCTTTGTGAACGAACAACAGGTAGCAGCATGAATTTCCAACTGACCCAAGAACAAGAAATGTTGGTGGACTCGGTACGCAGCTTCGTCGAGAAGGAACTGCTGCCTTACGAAGAAGAAGTCGACCGTGCCGACGAGGTTTCCCCGGAACTGGCTGCACAGATTCGCGGCAAGGCCATCGCCGCCGGTTTCTATGCCTTCAACATGCCCGAAGAAGTGGGCGGTGGCGGTCTGGACTACCTGTCCCAGGCGCTGATCGAACGTGAGCTGTCCAAAGTTTCCTGGGCGCTGCACGTGTTCGTTGCGCGGCCATCGAAGATCCTCATGGCCTGCACCGGCGACCAGATCAACGACTACCTGTTGCCGTGCATCCAGGGTGAAAAAATCGACTGTTTCGCGCTGACCGAACCGGGTGCCGGCTCCGACGCCAACGCGATCAAAACCCGCGCCGTGCGTGAGGGCGACGACTTCATCCTCAACGGCAGCAAGCACTTCATCAGCCATGCCGGTCACGCTGACTTCGCCATTGTCTTTGCGGTGACTGACACCTACGAACACAACGGCAAAAAGCGCAATGCCGTGACCTCGTTCCTGGTCGACCGCAACACCCCAGGCATGACCATTCGCCGTGGACCGAAGTGCGTGAGCAACCGTGGCTATCACACCTTCGAAATGTTCTTCGACGACTGCCGCGTGCCGGCCAGCAAAGTGCTGGGCGAAGTCGGCAAAGGTTGGGACGTGGCCAACGCTTGGTTGACCGCTGGACGGGTGATGGTCGCCGCCAACTGCGTCGGTCAGGCGCAACGTGCGTTGGACGTGTCGCTGCAATGGGCGGCGGATCGCAAGCAATTCGGCCAGCCGATTGGCACCTACCAAGGGGTGTCGTTCAAATTGGCCGACATGGCCACGCAAATCCGTGCCGCCGAACTGCTGACCCTGCACACCGCGTGGAAAATGGACCAAGGCACCATGACCGATGGCGAGGCCGGTATGGCCAAGCTGTTTGCCAGTGAAGTGCTGGGACGCGCCGCCGATGAAGCGGTGCAGATTTTTGGCGGCATGGGCCTGATGGATGAAGGTCCGGTGGAGCGCATCTGGCGCAACGCACGGATCGAACGGATCTGGGAAGGTACCTCGGAAATCCAGCGCCACATCATTTCCCGTGAATTGCTGCGTCCGCTGCTGCGCTGATTGGCCCGGAGAACTCCCATGTCGCAAACCATACGTGACAACCTCAAACGCATGCTCGCGCCGCAACACGTGGCGTTTGTCGGCGGCCGCAGCATGGCGCGCGCACTCAAGCGCTGTGCCGAGGGCGGCTACCAAGGGCAAATGTGGCTGGTCAATCCGCAGCACGACAACCTCGAAGGCGTGCCGTGCGTGCGCAGCATCGCGCAACTGCCGTGCGGGCCGGATGCGGTATTTATCGCCACCAACCGCGAACTGACGCTCACCTGCGTCGCCGAACTGGCCGCCATTGGTGCAGGCGGTGCGATCTGCTACGCCTCGGGTTTCGCCGAAACCGGCGCCGAGGGGCAGGCACTGCAACAAAAGCTGCTGGAAGCCGCCGGCGACATGGCCTTGCTCGGCCCCAACTGCTACGGCCTGCTCGACTACCTGCACAGTTCCGCGCTGTGGCCGGTGGCCCATGGCGGCAAAGCGGTGGAGAAGGGCGTCGCGGTGCTGACCCAGAGCGGCAATTTCGCCTACAACCTGTCCATGAGCGACCGCTCGCTGCCGGTGGCCTACATGGCGTCGGTTGGCAATCAGGCGCAACTGGGCGTGGCCGAATTGATGGACGTGTTGCTCGACGAACCGCGCGTCACCGCCATCGGCCTGCATCTGGAAGGTCTGAAGAACGTGCCGGGTTTTGCCCGCGCCGCGCACAAGGCCCTGGAGAAGGGCATCCCGATCATCGCGCTGAAAACCGGCGTGTCGCAGATCGGTGCCGAACTGGCCCTGAGTCACACCAGCTCCTTGTCCGGCTCCGATGCGCTGTACGACGCACTGTTCGACCGTCTCGGCGTGATCCGTGTCAGCGGCCCGGTGAGTTTTGTCGAAACCCTGAAAGCGGCGGCGTGCGGCAACTTGCCGGCGGGCAATCGCCTGATCGCGCTGGCCTGTTCCGGTGGCGATGCGGGACTGATCGCAGATTACGCCGAACGCAATGAGCTGGACCTGCCGAAACTCGACAACGGCCAGGTCGGCGAACTCGCACAAGTGCTGCCGACCTACGCCAACCTGGTCAACCCGCTGGATTTCACCACGGCGATCTGGGGCGATGGCGAAGCCTTGAACCGCATGCTCGACAGCGCCCTGCGTACCGAAGCGGACGCCGCAATGCTGGTGCTCGACTACCCGTCCGAGTTCACCGGCGAGCGCAAGGAATGCGACCTGCTGCTGGAGCTTTACTGCGCGGCACTGCAACGCCACGGCAAGACCGGTTTTGTCACCTCGGCCTTCCCTGAATTGCTGCCGGTCCATGCCCGTGAGCGCCTGCATGCGCAAGGTGTGGCGGCGTTGCAAGGTGTTGAAGACGGCTTGGCAGCATGGGGTCGCATCGCGGGCTATCAGCGTAATCGTCAGGCGTTACTGGCCTTGGGCGAATCGACGTTGGTGCCGCTGTGCCCGCAAGCGCTGCACGGCGAAGGGCAATTGCTCAATGAATGGGATTCCAAACAGGCGTTAAAAGCCTTTGGCCTGCCAACGCCCAACGGCGTTCTGAGCTCGGTACTTAACGCGCCCAAAGACGCCGAATCGCTGGGCTATCCGCTGGTGTTGAAAGCGGTCAGCGCCCAATTGCCACACAAGACCGAGGCCGGTGCCGTGGCGCTGAACCTCAAGGACGGCGCCGCAATAAGCGCTGCGCTTGAAAAAATGACGGCCAGCATTGCCGCATACGCGCCGGGCATGCCGTTCGATCAAGTGTTGCTGGAACCGATGGCCAAGCCGCCACTGGCTGAACTGATCGTCGGCATCAAACGCGAAGACGATTTTGGCCTGGCGTTGGTGATTGGCGCAGGCGGCATTCTGGTGGAACTGCTCAAGGACAGTCGCAGCCTGTTGCTGCCGACCACCGACGGCGCGATCCGCAATGCCGTGCTCAGCCTGCGCAGTGCGCCGTTGCTGCAAGGTTTCCGGGGTCGCGAATCTGCTGACCTGGACGCCTTGGTGATCGCCATCCGCGCAGTCGCCGACTACGCCTGCGAAAACGCCGCGCACCTGCTGGAACTCGATGTGAACCCATTGTTGGTCGGTGCCCAGGGCACGACTGCGGTCGACGCGTTGATTCGCCTCGGCCATGCGTGAGGACATGAATATGCAAAGCAAAACCTTGACCGGTGGCCAGGCGTTGGTGCGTCTGCTGGCCAATTACGGCGTCGATACCGTGTTCGGTATTCCCGGCGTGCACACCCTGGAGCTGTACCGCGGCTTACCCGGCAGCGGCATTCGCCACGTGCTGACCCGCCATGAACAGGGCGCCAGCTTCATGGCCGACGGCTATGCGCGGGTCAGCGGCAAGCCCGGCGTGTGCTTCATCATCACCGGCCCCGGCGTGACCAACGCCGCCACCGGCATTGGCCAGGCCTATGCCGATTCGATTCCGATGCTGGTGATTTCCAGCGTCAACCACAGCGCCAGCCTGGGCAAGGGCTGGGGCAGCCTGCACGAGTGTCAGGACCAGCGTGCGATGACCGCGCCGATCACCGCGTTCTCTGCCGTGGCGTTGACCGCTGAAGACCTGCCGGAACTGATCGCCCGTGCTTACGCGGTGTTCGACAGCGAGCGTCCGCGCCCGGTGCACATCTCGGTGCCGCTGGACGTATTGTCGGCGCCGATTGCCCGTGACTGGAGCCATGAAGTGGTGCGTCGTCCGGGTCGCGGCCCGGCTTCTTCCACGGCACTGGATCAAGCCGTGGCCAAACTCAACGCTGCCAAACGCCCGATGATCATCGCCGGTGGTGGTGCGCTGAATGCGACTTCTGAACTGCAAGAAATCAGCACCCGTCTCGCCGCGCCACTGTTCACCAGTGTCGCCGGCAAAGGCCTGATGTCACCGGATGCGCCGTTGAGCGCCGGTTCATCACTGTGCGTAGAACCCGGCTGGAACCTGATCGCCGAGGCCGATGTGGTGCTGGCGGTCGGCACCGAAATGGCCGACACCGATTACTGGCGCGAACGCCTGCCACTGAACGCCGAACTGCTGCGCGTCGACATCGACCCGCGCAAGTTCAATGACTTCTACCCGTGTGCGGTTGCCTTGCACGGCGACGCACAACAAACCCTCAGTGGTCTGCTTGAGCGTCTGCCGTCCGAGGTACGCGATGCCAGCGCTGCGATAGCCTCGGTCGCCGCTCTGCGTGAAGCGGTCAAGGCCAGCCATGGCCCGTTGCAGTCGATCCATCAATCGATTCTCGACCGTATCGCTGCCGAGCTGCCGGATAACGCGTTCATCAGCACCGACATGACCCAACTGGCCTACACCGGCAACTACGCCTTCGACAGCCTGGCCATCCGCAGCTGGTTGCACCCGACCGGCTACGGCACGTTGGGTTACGGCCTGCCGGCAGGCATCGGCGCCAAGTTTGGCGCACCGCAACGGCCGGGTCTGGTGCTGGTGGGCGACGGTGGTTTCCTCTACACCGCCCAGGAACTGGCCACGGCTGTCGAGGAGCTGGACAGCCCGCTGGTGGTGCTGCTGTGGAACAACGACGCGCTGGGGCAAATCCGCGACGACATGATCGGCCTGGATATCGAGCCCATTGGCGTACTGCCGCGCAACCCGGACTTTGCTGCCCTCGGCCGCGCTTTCGGTTGCACCGTGACCCAGCCACAAAGCCTCGCCGAGTTGCAAACCGACTTGCGCCACGGCTTCAAACGCAACGGCGTGACGCTGATTGAACTCAAGCATGCCTGTGCGCATTGATCTGCATTTCAAGGGGATGAAGCCATGCGCTTTTCCGATCTGACTCAACGAATCGCCGGTGACGGCGCCGCCGCGTGGGAGATTCACTACCGCGCCCTGGCGCTGCGTGAGCAAGGCGAAGACATTCTGCTGTTGTCCGTGGGCGATCCGGATTTCGACACGCCGCAGCCGATCGTGCAGGGCGCTATCGACAGCCTGCTGAATGGCAACACCCATTACGCCGAGGTGCGCGGCAAGCGCGCCCTGCGTGAAGCCATCGCCAAACGTCACCAGCAACGCAGCGGCCAAACCGTCTCGGCCGATCAGGTCACCGTGCTGGCCGGGGCGCAGTGCGCGCTGTTCAGCGTGGCCCAATGCGTGCTGAACCCGGGCGACGAAGTGATCGTCGCCGAGCCGATGTACGTCACCTACGAAGCGGTGTTCGGTGCTTGCGGCGCGGTGGTGGTGCCGGTGCCGGTGCGTTCGGAAAACGGTTTTCGCGTGCTGCCCGAGGACGTCGCGGCGCGCATCACGCCACGGACCCGGGCGCTGGCCTTGAACAGCCCGCACAACCCGTCCGGCGCGAGCCTGCCGCGCAGCACGTGGCAATCCTTGGCCGAGCTGTGCATCGCCCACGACCTGTGGCTGATTTCCGATGAGGTCTACAGCGAACTGCTGTTTGAAGGCGAGCACATCAGCCCGGCGAGCCTGCCGGGTATGGCCGAGCGCACAGCGACCCTCAACAGCCTGTCGAAATCCCACGCCATGACCGGCTGGCGCGTCGGTTGGGTGGTGGCGCCGCCATCCCTGGCCGCGCATCTGGAAAACCTCGCGCTGTGCATGCTGTACGGCTCGCCGGATTTCATTCAGGACGCCGCCGTCATTGCGCTGGAAAACGACCTGCCGGAACTGAACACCATGCGCGAAGCCTATCGCCAGCGCCGCGATCTGGTGTGCGACAGCCTGGCCGATTGCCCAGGCTTACGCGCCCTGAAACCCGATGGCGGAATGTTCGTGATGGTCGATATCCGCGAAACCGGGCTCAGTGCCCAAGCGTTTGCCGACCGCTTGCTGGATCGTCACGGCGTGTCGGTCCTGGCGGGCGAAGCCTTCGGGCCGAGCGCGGCGGGGCATATACGCCTTGGCCTGGTGGTCGGCGCCGAACCGCTGCGCGATGCCTGCCAGCGTATTGCCCGTTGTGCTGAAGAACTGATGGAGGCGTTGGTCGATGCTTGATCACAAGGCACTGTTTATTAATGGCCGCTGGCAAAAACCGTCGGGGCAGGGTGTCGCCGAGGTGATCAACCCGGCCACCGAAGAAGTCTGCGGCAGTGTTCCGCTGGGGGACGAACTCGACGTCGAAAACGCCGTGGCGGCTGCACGTCGGGCGTTCGATTCATGGTCACGCACGCCGTCCAGCGAGCGGGCCGGCTACATCCGCGCTCTGGCCGATCAACTGCGCAAGCGCGCCGATGAGATGGCCGCAGTCATCACCACGGAACTGGGCATGCCGGTGCAATGGTGCCGCTCGGTGCAGGTCGACGGACCGATCGCTGGCCTTGAGCAATACGTCGAACTCGCCGGGTTGATGGACGAAGTGCGCGAAGTCGGTAACTCGCTGGTGATCCGCGAAGCGGTCGGTGTCTGCGCATTCATCAATCCGTGGAATTACCCGCTGCATCAGTTGATCGGCAAACTCGCGCCAGCACTCGCCGCCGGTTGCACGGTGGTGGTCAAGCCGAGCCAGGAAACGCCCCTGCACGCGTTCCTGCTGGCACAGATGATCGAAGACATCGGCCTGCCGGCCGGGGTTTTCAACCTGGTGAGCGGGCCGGGTTCGAAAGTCGGTGAAGCCTTGGCCAAACACCCGGACGTGGACATGGTGTCGTTTACCGGTTCGACCGGCGCAGGCGTGCGGGTTGCGCAAGCGGCGGCGCCTTCGGTCAAGCGTGTGTGCCTGGAACTGGGTGGCAAGTCGGCGCTGCTGATTGCCGAGGATGCGGACCTGGCTGCCGCTGTGCGCTACGGCGTGCAGGACGTGATGATCAACTCCGGCCAGACCTGCACGGCGTTGACCCGCATGCTGTTGCCGGCCAGTCGTTATGCCGAAGCCGTGGAACTGGCACTCGAAGAAACCCTCCGCTTGCGCATGGGCGATCCCCTCGACCCACACAGCTTTCTCGGGCCGATGTGCTCGGCCGGGCAAAAACGCACGGTGCTTGACTACATCAAGGTCGGCCAGGAGGAAGGTGCGCGGCTGCTGTGTGGCGGTGATGCCGCGCCTGCATTCGAGCGCGGCTTCTATGTCAGCCCGACGCTGTTCGCCGACGTCGACAACCGCATGCGCATCGCCCAGGAAGAAATCTTCGGCCCGGTGCTGTGCCTGATTCCCTACAACGATGAGGCGCAAGCGGTCCAGATCGCCAACGACTCACCGTTCGGCTTGTCCAGCGGTGTCTGGGCCGGCAGCCCTGAGCGCGCCTTGCAACTGGGGCGTCAGCTGCGCGCCGGTCAGTGTTTCCTCAATGGTGCGGCGTTCAATTATCACGCGCCGTTCGGTGGCTACAAACAGTCGGGTAACGGGCGAGAATGGGGCGAGGAGGGGCTGAACGAGTTCGTCGAAGTGAAGGCGATTCAGGTGTGACGGTTGTCGATTCAAACCGTTCATTACCCACGATATCGCTACTCCACACCTTCAACCGATACGCTGGAACAATGCTAAGGAACCCCCATGAAAGTACTGATCGTCCACGCCCATCCGGAGCCGCAATCTTTCACCGCAGCCTTGCGTGACCAGGCCGTCGCCACCCTCGAAGCCCAGGGCCACGAAGTGCAGGTCAGCGACCTGTACAAAATGAACTGGAACCCGGTGGCCAGCGACGCCGACTTCTCCAACCGGGAAAATCCGGAATACCTGGTCTATGCCCTGGAACAACGCCTGGGCGTGAAAAGCCAGTCGCTCGCGGCAGACATCCAGGCCGAACTCGACAAACTGCTGTGGGCCGACCTGCTGATCCTCAACTTCCCGATCTTCTGGTTCTCCGCCCCGGCCATGCTCAAGGGCTGGATCGATCGGGTGCTGGTGTCGGGCATTTGCTACGGCGGCAAGCGCTTTTACGATCAGGGCGGGTTGGCGGGGAAGAAGGCGCTGGTGACCGTCACGTTGGGCGGGCGTGAGCATATGTTCGGCGAAGGCGCGATTCATGGGCCGCTGGAGGATATGTTGCGGCCGATTTTGCGTGGGACGCTGGCTTATGTGGGGTTTGAGGTGCTGCAACCGTTTGTGGCTTGGCATGTGCCGTATATCAGTGAAGACGCGCGGCAGCAGTTTTTGGTTGAGTATGGGCAACGGTTGCAGCATTTGAGTGATGAGCAGGTGTTGGTGTTTCCGAAGTTGGCGGAGTTTGATGAACAGTTGTATCCCCTGTGAAGGTTTGATTTTTATTGACCTGGTCTTGCAAAGCTAAAGGGCGAGCTTGCTCGCTCGACTCACCGGCTCGCTACGCAGCGGAAAACGGGCTGCGGCGATCATGAGCTTGATTCAGTCTGCGCGGCTGAATGGTCATGACCCGTATGCTTATCTAAAGGATGTTCTCACGCGCTTGCCGACACAGCGGGCGAGTGAAATAGAGCAGTTGCTTCCGCATAAGTGGCAGCCGGGTTAATTACGCAAAGCGTGATGCCCGGACGCATACGTTGAAGTGCTCGTCTCTAATTCGAACCATCGCTTCGTAGTAACCAGCACGATCAGTGTCAATGAATGTAAGAAGTTCCTTTTTATATACTTTGGCCGTGTTTTGGGATGGACGGTCAATTAACGGCAACCTTGGGTCGAATATCCCATCGACCATGTCTTCTAGTTTTTCGATAGAGAACTCCAGTCCGGAGCTATCAAACTCACTCTGGTTTGCCTTTATGCTATTTAGTAATTTTAGTCGATCATTTTGTTCTGGTCTGATTCCCAATAATTTATAATCCATATCAGCTTTCGTTTGTGCAATTTTAATTTCGCTAAGATATCTGGAGTTTTTTGAGAAGATATTGTCCATTACGCGCGACAGAGTTGCTATTTGTGTTCGGGCGCTTACAGCTTGTTTTCCTGTTATATTTGAATTTAAAGTCATCTTTTCCCAGCCTATGAAGATCGTTCTCGTGCGCTGTACTGCCCTTGCTCCTGCTCTATATTTCCAGAATATAAATTTTGCCACTGAGGATATGCGAAGATGCCCATTGGGATCAAAGAAGTTGACGGGGTCACCTAAGCAGTAAGCATACGAATTAAATCCTCCCTTCCCAAACGGGCTCCAACTATCCGGGCTATTAAACCGCATCAAAACCGGATTAAACGCCCGATACCCATTCCCCAACAAATAACACCCCGTCACCGGATCCCATCGTTCACCGTTGAAGCCCAGCAAACTGGTCAAACCGCTTTCAGCAGGATGATGTCCGTAGGGGGAATAGGCGATGGGTTGGCGTGGAGGGTTGGGTTTGATTGTTTGCAAGACCGAGCGTTGCATGTCTGTAGCTAGTAGCGTGGTGTCGAGCGCATCGCCTTGACGCTGTTGTTGCGCCAGCAACTGGTCGCCGGCCTGGACGATGGAGCGGCCAGTTGCCCCTTGTATTTCCGTCGCCAGGCGGCTTTTGCAGTAGAAGCGTTGGTGGACAGGCGTCCCTGACTGCATCTGTCCGATGAGGCGGTCTAATGGGTCATATCGATACTGGCAGAGCAAGGTGTTCGGTGAGGTAGGCATCGGTTGTGTTCCTGTCTTCCAATGTCTGGCGGTGCTTCAGTATCGGCCCGATTGTTAGGGGTGGGTACTAGCAGAACTGGTAGGTGGATCGTTTTAAGTTTTCGCGTATTGAGGCGCTGTAAACCCGTATTTCTGTATAGACGCCTGATCGACGGAGCGGAAGGTGAGCGGCAGTGAACTACACTTAATGGTTGTTTCACTTGATCGGCATGGCGACGCGTGTGGTCGCTTGCCGTTTGCCATTGAACCCAAGGCTTGCCCTGTGCGGCAGCCCTGTCGGAGCTCATCATGAAAAGGTTTTCACCGGTTAGCCTGTGCGTCGTATTGTCGATTTTGAGTGCCCCGGTATGGGCCCAGACGGTTGTGCCGTTGAAGGGGCAGAGTTCGCAGCAAACACAGACGGACATGACCGAATGCCAGAACATCGCCAACAGTCAGAGCGCCTCGACGACTTCTTCGTCGTCCGGTGGGCGGGCCAAGGGCGCGGCGGCGGGGGCGGCGGCAGGTGCCGTGGCATCGGGCGTGCGCAGCAATCAGCACGAGGAGTTTGATGATCGTGTGGACAGTGATGTGAAACAGGAAGTGCGCCAGGACCGGGCCAAGGAGACTGCGGCGGCCGGCATGGTTGTCGGTGGTTCGCGTCAACGTCAGGATCGCCGCGAAGAGGAGAAAACCTCGGCGGCCAATACCACGACGGCCTACAACAGTTGTCTGCAGGGCAAGGGGTATCAGATCAATCCTTGAGCTGACATTCACCCAACCCTCCTGTAGGAGCGAGCCTGCTCGCGATGGCGGTGGCACATGCAGTATTTATGTGTCTGACAGACCGCTATCGCGAGCAAGCTTGCTCCTACAGGTTTTTGTGTTTGCAGCTTTATATCGAGGACGGTCACCAACATCCCCTGTAGGAGCGAGCCTGCTCGCGATGGCGGCGGCACATTCAGTATTTATGTGTCTGATAGATCGCTATCGCGAGCAAGCTTGCTCCTACAGGTTTTTGTGTTTGCAGCTTTATATCGAGGACGGTCACCAACATCCCCTGTAGGAGCGAGCCTGCTCGCGATGGCGGCGGCACATTCAGTATTTATGTGTCTGATAGACCGCTATCGCGAGCAAGCTTGCTCCTACAGGTTTTTGTGTTTGCAGCTTTACATCGAGGAAGGTCACCAACATCCCCTGTAGGAGCGAGCCTGCTCGCGATGGCGGTGGCACATTCAGTATTTATGTGTCTGATAGATCGCTATCGCGAGCAAGCTTGCTCCTACAGGTTTTTGTGTTTGCAGCTTTTTATCGAGGACGGTCACCAACATCCCCTGTAGGAGCGAGCCTGCTCGCGATGGCGGTGGCACATTCAGTATTTATGTGTCTGACAGACCGCTATCGCGAGCAAGCTTGCTCCTACAGGTTTTTGTGTTTGCAGCTTTATATCGAGGACGGTCACCAACATCCCCTGTAGGAGCGAGCCTGCTCGCGATGGCGGTGGCACATGCAGTATTTATGTGTCTGATAGACCGCTATCGCGAGCAAGCTTGCTCCTACAGGTATATGTGATTGCAGGTTTGTTTAAGGGGGGTAGGGCGTTACTTCTCGCAAGCTACAGCAGCTTGCGTAGTTGCCTACAGCTACGCCAGAATCCGCCGGCTTGTGCGCCTTGGCGCCGGGTTTTATCGTTTGCCGGTCGCTGAAAAAACAGCAGCGATCGGGTTTGGTAGCCCGTCCCATATGGCGTATAGCGTCACCTAATGCAGCCGCTTTTCGGGGCTCTGTTTTATGGTGGCCATGCGCAGGGCGCCCTCGGGTGCGCCGGTTTTCCATGTGGCCGGTCTACCAACCTTCGTATGGCCACCACCTTACGTTTGGTAGCGAGGGTGAGGGCTCCGATAATCACATATGGAATTCCAACTATGTTCAAAGTCACCCCCAACCCCCCAGACACCGACCCCGCATCCCCCAACGAAACCACCAACAACACACTCGACTTGGGCGCCAGCATCATGGCCATCCCGCGTACGCTCAACTCCATGTTCATCGTCGACCCAACGCTTGATATCGAAACCCTGCTGGCCCATGCCTGCGAGTCGCTGGCGTCGGCCAATGTCATGACCATGGATCTGGCGGACCAGATCGACGGGCCCAGGCGCAACGCGCTGCTGGGCATCGCACAAGTGATCATGCTGGGAGAGTTGGCGGTGAACCGGGCGCTGGATCAGCTCGAACCGCCGGAGCGGCCCTGACAGCATTCGGCCGGGTTTGCGCCCGGCTGCGACGCTTTTGGTGATGACCTTATCGTTCATCGCATACGCGACGGGGCCGGGTTTGCTGGGGCAAGAGGGTTCCGGTGGGTACGCCGGTGATGTAAAAGTCAACGTTGGTTTGATCGACCACGACGGTCACGGTGCCGGTGAGGCTCGTCGCGATCAACAGTGCCGCATTGCCAACCTCCAGTAGAGGATCAATTGCGTGATGGCGTTATTGGGTATAGCGCATTAATGCAGCCCGGCGAGCCGATTAAATGCAGCCGCAAAAAATGGAGATGTGTTGAATGAAGTCATTTCGCGTTCGCGAGCTCAAACGTACCGATGTTGAGGCGCTGCTGGCGTTCGAAACGCATAACCGCGCATGGTTCGAATCGCATATCGATGCGCGCGACCTCGATTTTTACTCCGAGCAGGGTGTCGCCGAGCATATCGAAGGCTATTTGTCCGGGTTTGCAGTGGGCGCCTGGCACCCATTCGTTATCGAAGACGCCAACGAGCGGATAGTGGGCCGCGCCAATCTGAAGTGCATAAACGCACTGACGGGCCGCGCGGAAGTCGGTTATCGGATCGATCAGGGCGCATGCGGGCAGGGGCTTGCCACCCTGGCGCTTCGATATTTGATCCAGGAGGCCAAGGTACGCTGGCAACTAACGCAGCTGGTGGCTTACGTGTTTGAGGAAAATGTCGGCTCCAGAAAAGTGCTTGATCGATGCGGCTTCCTGCTTGAGCAACCTGCTTGTACCGACAAAACAGCGGGCGAGTGTCGATTCGTTCTGTCGATCTAAACGAAAGTGCTTCACCAAAGCTCAATCGATTGCCGTCAAATCCGGGACAACATTGCTAAAGACCGCAAAGCAGACTTGAATTACCAGACTGTTGAATTGCCAAGTATGGAAAGGCGCTATGGGCCTCGTGCTAATTGATAAACAACTGGTATTCGACGAAGACAATTTCCTCTTGTTTCGGCTTGATACCGCTGGTGAAGAGCCCTTGCGGGTAGGTGCAATCGCTAGCCGTTGCCTGGCGATGCTGCTCAGGTCCGGTGGTTCCGTGGTGCGCAAACGCGATCTGATGTCCGGGGCATGGGGCCAATACGGTTTGGAAGTGACCGACAACAGCCTGGCCCAGGTGGTCCGCCAGTTGCGGTTGGCGTTGGAGAAACTGCAACCTGATCGGGACTTCATCCAGACGCTGCCCCGCATCGGTTACAAGCTCTCGGATGGTGTGCGCGTCGAGGAGTGGCCGGGCCTGCCAATCGATAACGCGCATGCCGTTGAAAGCGCGATCCCCATTGATGCACCGCCGCTGGCAAGCCCGGTCGATCAGGCAGAAGAGGTGATTGCGTGCCCGTCGATGCCGCCGACACACGCCGCGGCCGACACCGATCCTGCGCCATCGCCCGTAAGTCCTGTGACACCGCAACGGCGTTGGGGCCTATGGCTCGCGTTGCCCGTGTGGGGCGCGTTGGCATTCCTGCTGGGCAACCTGGGATGGGGACTGTCCGTTGATGCGCCAGCGCCCGAATTCACTGCGCCCGTGACCATGGGGGACGTGCACGTGCATCGTTCGGCTCAAGACGTGCAAATTCTGGCAGCGCCCCATCTGCAACGGATGGTCGAGCACAGTCGAAAACTGGCGGAGTTGCTGGATCTCTCGGCGCAAAACATCCACCTGTACCTGTTACCGTCGCGTCGTGGGGCGGATCAGATCCTGTGCGATGGCGAACTGGAGAACGCCGACAGCCGCTGCATAGGCGTAAAACAAAATGACTAGACGCGCGGAAAATGCAGCGTGGTGCCTGGCCTTCGTGGTTCTGGGGCTGTTGGGTGTGGCGCTGGGCCGGTGGACAGCAGAGCGTGATGCGCGGCTGGACCTTTGGTGCACGGGGGAGAGCGCGCATGAAGCGTCTTCCGGCGTGCGTCCGGCCTGGTTGACGACGCGTTTCAGGCTGGATTTGAGCCCCGACGGGATCAGCCATATGCGCATGATCGCCCAATTGGTCGATGCCGAAACCGGGGCTGAAATCGGCACGATCCACCGCAACAGTGCCTTTGAAGTGGCTCAACAGAAGCAGCGCTTGCAGCTCAATGTGATGCGCGGTGCCAAGGGCGAAGCCGACAGCCCGATTGCTGATTTGTCAGGCAGGTTGAGCATGTTTATTTTTCGCCCCGACAGCAGCCTGAGCTACTGGGTGCGGTCGTTGTCGCAGACGCGTTACCTGTTCGATGATGGCAATGACATGTTCATCTTATGCTCGAAAAGGTAACGCATCGGCGGGGCCGATCCGCGTCAGCGAACGCCGGCGCCCGCCATGGATTCCGGTACCCACTGCGCCGTCGATAACGGCTGGATGTAGTGGATTCCGCCATGGGGACCGACCACGCCGTTGATGTTGTAGGTGCCCAGGGACAGGTCGTACGTCATGAACGGCGTGGCATCCGGGACCTGCTCGTCATAGCTCTGGCTGAGGAATGCGAAGGAACCACGGTAAAGCTGACCACGGGTGTCGAACTGATCGGAGGCGACGGCGGCCCAAGTGTCTTCATCCAGGTAGAAGCGGCGTTTCTGGTAGATGTGCTTTGCGCCCGGCTTGAGGTTGCCTTCCACGACATAGACCCGGTGTTTTTCCCAGCGTACGAAGTCCGGGGAAATGAAGTTGGGGGTGGTCAGCGACTTGGCATCCCGGGCATAGGTCAGTTTGTACGTGTTGTAGGGCACGATCATTTCTTTCTTGCCCACCAGCGTCCAGTCATACAGTTCCAGGGCACGGGCGGTGCCGGGGTTCGGGGTGTCGTAGGCCAGGATCGAAATCTGTTTGACCCGGCGCTGGGCCGGCATGTACTGCCAGGCGCGACCGGGACGCTGCAGTGGGTTGGTGGCGTTCTTGAGCATGATCGACTCGCCGGCACGCCGCGCAGGCCCGGTGTAGGACAGTTTCAACTGGTAGTAGATGTCGGAGTTGTTGATCGGTTTCGACATGTTCTCGTAAATCGGAAACGAGACAAATGCCTCGCCGGTGACAGCCAGGCTCGGCACGCCCGCCGAGTCGACACTCCAGGAATCGTACTTGGAACGGGTGTTGACGCCCTGGTAGCGCAGCAGGAAATTCCACATCGCCTCGGCACCCGATTGCGGAATCGGGAACGGCACACCGGGCAATACATTATCGAACGCTAGCCCGCCGTTGAGTGACCTGGCGTCGGTGGCGTTCTTGCGGCTATTGTCCAGCACCGCCTGCGGCAGCGATGCCGTGCGGTGGGTCGGGTAAACATCGATGCGGTAGTCGGGGAAACGCTTGGCCAATGTGACGGTGGTTTCCGTCAACATGCTCTTGTACTGATCAACGTTCTTGCCGTTGATGACCAGTAGCGGTTTCTCGCCTGCATAGGGGTCCGGGCGCATGCTGTCACCGGTCTTGAAACCGGTCGGCGCAGTGGTCAGGCCTCCGCTGTATGCCGGGATGGAACCATCGGAATTCCCGGCTTTTTCAGCCCCCACCATAGTGAGGCGGGCGCCCAGTTCAGACGCTTCCTGACTCGTTACCAAGGCCTGTGCATCAAAGGCCAGTGTCGTCAGGAATGAAGCAGTCACAAGACTTTTCACGAATTTCATATTGTTATTCTCCTGCTCGGCGTACCAAACATCGCGTGACTCAGGCGGAGCTTTTTAGTGCGGACATTAAAACGCCCCCGAATAGGGGGCGCTTTTCATTTGACGACAGTCGCTTGGCTATCAATGACAGCCGCCAACTCATGCGCGGGCATGTCAGCTGCGGTTTAGACAGCTGGATGCGGGGAGGGAGGTGCCTGCGATGGCTATCGGTTGAAGCGCTCGGCCAGGCCGTGCAGATAATCGGCCATTGCCTCAAGGTCCTGGCTGATTGCTGCGCCTTGCTCGGCTTGTCCGGCACTGTGATCACAGAGTTGAGCGATTCGGGTGATCTGTTGATTGATGTCTTCCGTCACGTGGCTCTGTTCTTCGGATGCCGACGCCATCTGTTGGCTCATCTCGGTGATGCGACTCACGGCTTGGCTGATACCGACCAGGGCCGCCTGCACCGCTTCGACACGCTGCATGCTCTCGCGGGAAATCTGCTCACCTTTGCTGGCCGATGAAACGGCGCGATCAACGCCGACATGCAGTGAGGTGATGATGCCGTGGATCTGCTCGGTAGAGGTGCGAGTGCGCTGAGCCAAGGAACGCACCTCGTCGGCGACCACCGCGAAACCTCGTCCTTGCTCGCCTGCCCGGGCGGCCTCGATTGCCGCATTGAGCGCCAACAGATTGGTCTGTTCGGCAATGGACGTGATGACATCCACGACCGTGCCGATCGATTGCGTCTCGCTCGCCAACGTGTTGACTGCCTGGCCGATGTCGTTGACGGCCTCATTCATGGCTTCCATGGCGCTCAGGCTTTGCTGGGCCAGTTGACGGCCGTCTTTGGTCAACTGATCGGCTTCGGATGCGGCATGCGCCGTACTGATGACGTTTTCCGTCACTTGTTGATTGGTGGCCGCCATCTGCGAAATGGCAGCGGCAGACTGATCCGTTTCATTGCGCTGACGATCCAGCGACTGCGCTTGCGAACCGGAAAGTTCGGATGACTGGGACGCCTTGGCCTTCACGTTGACCACCGCATCGACCAGCCTGGTCAGGGCTGTCTGCAATCGCGCTTCCTCACTGAGCATGGCCATGTCCAGTCGACCCTGGGGACCATGGTTGTCGCTGTAGGTGAGCGCAACCAGCGGATCGGAAAATGCTTTCGGGTGCTCGGCCAAGGTGCGCTCAATGGCGCTGCGCTGCCGGGACTCGATCAAGTACCAGGCAATACACAGACTCGCTACCAGCACGCCCTGAGCCGCAGCGTCGGGTAACAAGTGTTGAGCCAGCAGTGAAGCACCGCCAGCTACCACCAATGGCCAACCGTTTTTCAGGGGGCGCAGAATCCGCGCGCTCCGGGCAACGATCGGCTTGCCGGCCCGCATCCTGGCATAGAGGGCGGCTGCCCGACGGACCTGGTCGCGGGTGGGCACCGAGCGCACGGACTCGTAACCACTCAAGCGTCCGTTTTCATAGATGGCCGTGACGTAGGCACTGACCCAATAGAAATCACCATTTTTCGAGCGGTTTTTCACAATGCCCATCCAGGGCTTGCCTTGCTTGATGGTGTGCCACATATGAACAAACACCCCGGGTGGCATGTCGGGGTGTCGAACCAGGTTATGCGTCTGACCGACCAATTCGTCGTAAGTGAAACCGCTGATGTCGGCGAAGGCGTCGTTGCAGTAGGTGATGCGGCTGTCCAGGTCGGTCGTGGAGATCAATCGCTGGTCGGCGGGGAAGGTTCTTTCATGCTCGGTAACGGGCAGATTCACTCGCATAGAGTGCAATTCCTTTTCGGATTATTAGTATGAGTCAGAGCATGTAAATCAGAACTGGCAGAGCGGCGGTACCGGACAAGTACCCGTGCCTCAGGCTTCGTTCTACGCGGTTTTCCTTGCGGTAGACCACGCATTCGACGACATCCACTTTTCATTTGATGACACATTTCGGCGCCGTTATTGCGCCAAATCAGTTGAAGTGGCCTTTGAGGCCTGGCGTCAGCAGCACCAGCGCCATACCGGTCACCCGTTGGCTCAAACCTCGATCGGCCCAGCGTCCGGCTCGCCTGGCCGCAAGGGCACCGTCTTCGCTCTTTTACGTTTCAACCGTAGCGTTCACACCCACGCCTTTTTCTGGCGACGCAATGTCATGCAGGGAGATCCGTGACGTCTCTGGCAGTGCCAGTCCGCCGGCCAGCGCGAGCAACGCAATCGCGATCAGATAGAACGCTGGCGACAGGTTGCTGCCGGTGGTGGTGATCAGCCACGTGGCCACCAGCGGTGCGGTGCCGCCAAAAAGGGTGTACGCCATGTTGTAGGTGATCGCCGAGGCGGTGTATCGCGTGCGGGTCGGGAAGGTTTCTGACAGCAGGGCCGCTGTGACCACGCCGCACAACACCGCTCCGACCGCCAGGAGCATCACGCCGACGACGGACGCTGCGAACGAACCGGAACTGGCCATCAGGAACGAGGGGTACACGACCACCATCAACAGCACGCAAGCCGTCACCACCGTCATTCGACGTCCGAACCGGTCTGAATACAGCCCGGCCAGCGGGCAGATCGCCGCAGCGAACAGCAACGCAATCAGTGACACCAGCAACGCAGTGGCACGACTCAGGCCACCCGCAACTTGCAGGTAGGTCGCGAAGTAGGTGGTGAACATATAAAACGAAAGTGCGGTGAGTGACACAAAGGCGCCCAGGCAGCAGATCGCCGCACCATGATTGCGCAATGTTTCCTTGAGGGGAGAGTGGGCGACGGCATGCTCCTCAGTCACCGCCTGGAATGCCGGTGTCTCATCCAGTTTCCAGCGTAAGTAAAGGCCCACCAGGCCCAGCGGCGCCGCAATCAGGAATGGCAGACGCCAGCCCCAGCTGCCCATCGCTTCGGCGGAGAGTGACGCCTCGAGTGCGTAGGCCACCACCGCTGCCGATGCGAAGGCGGAAAATGTCGACACCGGAATGAAGCTGCCGTACCAGGCGCGTTTATCGCTCGGTGCATGCTCCATCAGGTACGCACAGGCCCCTGCGTATTCGCCCCCGGCGGAGAAGCCCTGGGCGCAACGGATCAACGACAGAAGAATCGGCGCCATCACCCCGATTGCGGCATAGCTGGGCAATAGACCGATCAAGGTCGTCGCAGCGGCCATCAGGAGGATCGTCATCGCCAGGGTTCGCTTGCGGCCGATCCGGTCGCCCAGCATGCCGAAGAAAATCCCGCCAAGGGGCCGAAACGCAAACGCCACGGCGAATACCGCAAAGGTCTTCAGCAGCGCGGCACTGGCGTCGCCACTGGGGAAAAATTGCTGGGCGATGGTGGTGGCCAAAAAACCATAGACCGCGAAGTCGAACCACTCGACGAAATTGCCGATGCCGGCGGCCACAATCACTTTTCTCAGCGTACGTGGGCTGACTTGTTCGGTAGTTGCGCTCGTCATACCTGACCTCGACGGTTCATCAATTAGCATTCGATTATCGAGGCAGGCATTGAGGAGGCTCACTCCAAAAGTGTCGTCCACATAGTCAGCACCGACTTCACCCTGTTCAAACAGGCATGATTCGCGCCAGTTGGATTGATTACTGATGTCAGAGCCGGGGGCGTTATGTCGGTCCCAAAATTGCTACTAAAGTGAACAAAGTCATTGATAAAAAACTTTATTAGCTTTAAACGGGAAGCTCGATGGCGCACGGCTAGTATTGAGTCAGCGCGCATCGCCGGTTTTTGGCTCAGGGAGTGCAGATGAGTTTTCGTACATGACCCAATTCCCGTGGCAATCCACAGACTGCGAGGGTGTCGGCACGGTCTGCGCTGGCAATGAGAACACGATCGAACAATTACTCGACTCAGCGCGCAGCTGGGACCTTACCCGCGCGTGGGTGGTTTACCGCGCCGGTGAGCAAATGCATCTGCTCGGGCAGGGCGACCCGCAGGCGCAGTGGCCATCAAACGTCGCCAATGAAGCATTCGATGCTTTCTGCGCGACCCGGCGCTTGCAGCGCTGGCCGACCGGTAAAGGTGAAAGTGTTCTGGGCTGGTTATTGGCGCCAGTCAATGATGCCGAGGAACCGGCGCTCGCCGAGTTTGCCCGGCGCCTGGGGATGGAGGTTCAGACCAATTCCCTTGCCCGTGCGCAGATTACTCAGCGTGTGCTGTATGAAATTACCTACCTGGCCAGTTCGACCCGCGACCGGTCTGTGTTCCTGGTCGGTGTTCACCAACTGCTGGCCAGCCTGATCGACGCCGAGAACTTCTATCTCGCCCTGTATGACCCGCACACCGGCAAGATTGACTACCCGTATTACGTCGACATCATCGACGTTGATGCCGTGGAAGCCGAGCATTACGAATATCTCGACATGACGCACTTGTCGTTGACCGGCCAGGTGTTGACCTCCGGCCAGCCGTTGCTGATCGACTCCGCCGGTATTCTTGCGGCTCAGGTCGAGGACCGTTTCCATTGTGTGGGTGATCGTCCGGAGTTCTGGATGGGCGCTCCGCTGAAAAACGCTTCGGATGACGTGTTCGGCATGCTGGCGATGCAGGTGTACGACGTTTCTCGTACCTACAGCGCTGAAGACCGCGCGCTGTTTCTGGTGGTGGCCCGCCACGTGGCCATGGCGCTGGACCGCATTCTGCACCGCGAGGATCTGGAGCAGACGGTGATGCGTCGCACCCTGGAGCTGTCGGCGCTCAACGACGCATTGCGTCAGGAAGTGGCGGAACGGGAGCGTGCCGAACATCTACAGAGCGCGTTGTTCCAGATTGCCGAGCTGTCGAGCCGGCCGGGCGATATGGCTGAGCTGTTTCAAACACTGCATGGCATCGTCGGCGAACTGCTGTTCGCGCAGAACTTTTACATTGCACTGTTCGAGGACGCGACCGGTGAAGTGACCTTTCCCTATTACGTCGATGAGCGGCAGACGACCCGTCCGATGGCTCGGCGTGGGCGACGGGGTTTGACGGAGTACGTTATCCGCCAGCGTCGTCCGTGCCTGATTGACGCAGACGAGGCTGAGCGCTTGGCTGCGCAGGGTGAAATTGAACGGGCCCATGAGTCTGTCCGCTCCTTCTCCTGGCTGGGCATTCCATTGTTCGATGGCGATGTGGTGCGGGGCATGCTGGCGGTGCAAAGCTATACCTCACCGGTGCGCTATACCCTGCGTGACCAGGAACTGCTGACGTTTGTGTCGCGCCACATTGATACCGCGTTGTCGCGGCGTACGGCCGCCGAAGCGATTCATGCCGCCAATCTCAGGCTGGAGGCCCGGGTGCAGAACCGCACCCGCGAACTCGATCACGCCAATGCCAAGCTGCAACACGAAAACTCTCACGATGCGCTGACCGGGCTACCGAATCGCACCTACCTGCAACAGCGCCTCAATCTGGCCTGGTCGCAGTTCCTCAGCGAAGGTGGGCACCTGGCGGTCATGTTCATCGACCTCGACCGTTTCAAAATGGTCAACGACAGCCTCGGCCACCATTTTGGCGACCTGCTGTTGATGCAGGCTGCCCACCGGTTACGCGGGTGCCTGCGCGAAGCCGACATGTTGGCTCGTTTGGGGGGCGATGAGTTTTCGGTGCTCGCGCCCGAGGCGCCGCTGGATGTGATGATCGAAATCGCCGAACGGATCCTGGTGGCGTTTGACCTGCCGTTTTTCATCAATGGCTATGAAGTCTTTTCGTCCTGCAGCATCGGTATTGTCAGCGCCGACACGCAGTTCCATGACGAGCCCGCCGACCTGCTGCGCGATGCCGATGCGGCAATGTATCGGGTCAAGAGCGCCGGACGCGACAGTTACGCCGTGTTCAACCAGGAAGTGCGCCGTGAAGTCTCTGACCAGGTCGAGCGTGAAGGCGCCTTGCGCAACGCGCTTAAACGGACCGACGAACTGCTGCCGTATTTCCAGCCGATTGTCAGCGTCGAAACCGGCGAGCTGTTGGCCCTTGAGGCGTTGATCCGCTGGCATCAACCGGGCGGCCGGGTGATCGCGCCGGGCGAGTTCTTGCCCGATGTCGAAGGTTTGCGCCTGATCGGTCGCCTGGACCTGTACATGCTCACCAGCATCGCCGTGATCCTTGCACAGCCCGAGCACGCCAATTGGCCTGCGGTGCACGTCAATTGCTCCAGCTACAGCATGACGCGCCCCGAGTTCGCCGCAGAGGTGCTTGCCTTGTTGGAGCGGCATCGGGTCGCGCCGTCACGGATCTGCCTGGAACTGACGGAAGGGGCGCTGGTGGCCGAGCCGGCCATTGCCCGGCTGACCATGCAGCAACTGGCCGACAACGGTATGTCGGTGGTGCTCGATGACTTCGGTGCCGGGTTTTCATCCCTGAGCTATGTGCATCAATACCGGTTCAGCGGTTTGAAGATCGACAAGTCGTTCATCCTCGAATTGACCACCAGTGCTCGCAGCCGCGCCATTGTCCGGGCGATTGTGCGGATGGCTGAGTCCCTGGACCTGAGTGTGGTGGCCGAAGGTGTCGAGGATAAAGCGACATTGGAGCTGCTGCGTGAAATAGGCGCCGGGCAGGCCCAGGGTTACTACTTTTCCAAGCCGATGGGGCTGGAGGCATTGTTGGCCAGTGCACTGGTGAGTGCCTAGGGTTTGTGGAGGTTTCGCGACCGGCGGGAAGCGACTTCCTTGTGGGACGGCCTATGTCGACCTATCGTTAAATCCCCTGAGGTCATGCTGCTGTTGTAGGAGCGAGCCTGCTCGCTCCTACAGAGAAGAATCGGCATTGCCGACCAGGCAAGAACTGATTGATGACTCTGGAAGGAGGTAAATCATGATTCGCACGTTTTATCTGACAGCCTTGGCCACTTTGGCCATTGCCGCGGGCGGTACCTGGTTGCCGACGCAGGCCTACGCGACCGATCAGGCAGACCAGCGACAGGAATCGCGAGATACCAAGCAGGAAGGGCGCGACGCATCCCGAGAGGTCAAGGAAGAATGCAAGGAAGGCGATGAAAAGAGCCGCAACGACTGTCGCCAGGACAAGCGCAGCACCAAGCAGGACAACCGTGACACCGCGCGAGACATCAAATACTAATCACCTGCCTCCAGCCCCCCGCATCACGCGAGGGGGCTGAAAAGGGGCGACTCTTTCCTGCTCGATCTATTCTCCGAATTCGCCTCGGGCAGCCGAACATACGGTCTCAGTTCTGGACTTCGTCCATCGAACGGCTCGACGACGCCGCGTCTTTTTCCGTTTCATGTGTTTGCGCCCCCGAATTTGAACCTGCCGCCTCTTCGCCTTTTTTGTCGGACTTCTCCTCATTCGATTCAGGCCCTTGAGGCGTGTTGACGCCCGGAACAGCATCCGGGGGGAGGGTGTGCTCATGAACATTCTTCTCGGCTGCCAGCGCTGAAAATGAGCCCATCGACAACAAGCTTGCCAGCGTAAGTACGGCTATTTTTCTGTTCATGACGGGGCGCCATCCATTCGAGGGGTATAGAGCGTTGGAAGCGCAGGCACGGCGAAAGGTGCTGACTCGCTGACGAGCGGCAGCAAGTTGCCGCCCGGAAGGACACTCGGTGAGCCGTCGTGGCTCACGAGCTTGAATAATTTGACCTCCAGCCTCGGTCAGTTGGCCTTCACCACCGGCGGCGGGGTCCAGTCACCGTCGAGGGCGTCGGCTTGCGGCCAGTAGGCGCGGATGTACAACGAGAAGTCGGCGTCTTTTGGCGCAGGCAACCAGTTGCTTTCCTTGTCTTTGCCCGGCGACTCGCTCTGCACATACAGCGTCAGCGACCCGTCAGGGTTGGTTTGCAGGGATTTGTTCTTGGTGCCGATGGAGTACCGCTTCAGCTCATTGGGTGAGAAGAAGTGCTGTTCGTTGTACAGCGTCAGTGACCAGAAACCCTTGACCGGCGGCAGCTTGCCCTTGGCGAACGTCACGCTGTAGCCGTACCGGCCATTGAGGCGCAAACCGTTCTGGTCGAGGTCCTGGTAGAAGTATTTGGTTTCTTTCTGCGGGTTCACGAAAATATTCGAACGCGCCACCGCCGTACGGGTGAAGTAGTCCGTGCCAAAGGCTGCACCATTGTTCACGGTGCTCCAGTGATCCGGTAATTGCAGGCCATAGTTGCGGAACTGCAACAACGGGTCGATCACTTCGCTGTCGGCTTTTCTCGCTTCGTCGATCATCGCGGCCCGAAGTTTCGGATCGGCCTTGGCGATGGCCGCCAGGGCAGACATTTGCGCGTAACGAGCCTCTTCGCCCGGTAAAGGCTTGGCGTCCTTGAGCAGGGCCGGCAGCTCGTCGAAGAACGTCTCCGGTGTCACCCACTTGGTTTCGGCGTTGCCTTCGGCGCCCTGAGCGGGGAATTTCGGCTGTTGCCTCCAGTCGCGTCGTTTGGCCTTGCCGTCGTACTTGGACAGCGGGTACATGTCGATCCCGGCCAGTGCCGGTTGTACAGCCAAGCGGTCTTCGGCGGTGTCGTCCTGGAATACCCGTGGAATCACGAAGCCGGTGTTGGTGCGTGCGCGGTAAACCCGGGTAATGCCCGGCGGTACCTTACCGTTCCAGTCCGGGCCCACCAGCAGGTAAAACCCCGGCTGAGTGTTATACATCTTGCCCAGTTCGGCGAAGCTGTCGGAGCGCAGGTCCACCACTTGGTAGACCCAGAAGCGTTTACCGAAGTCCGGCACTTGCAACACCACCGGCTCGATATCCAGCGCAATGCTGCCGGCGCCGTACACCACGTCCTGGTTCGGGTAGGCCACCAGCCGTTCGGCCGGGTCGATGTAATCGCTGAGCATCGACAGCTGATTGATCGGCGCCACAGGCACAATCCCGCCCATCAAGCCTGGCTGGGGCAGGTCCTTGAACGTCTGGCGGCGGTTGAAGATGTTGGCCATCGGCCAACCCCAGAAATAGGCCTCGCGCGCCATCATGCGCACATAGGGCTCGGTCACTTTTGTGCCCGCGACGGGGCCGGCGACGGCGGTGGCGGCCGGGGCAGCAGGGCTCTGGGCGGCCAGCACGGAGGTTGTGCCGAAGGTACTGACGAAGGTCAGGGCGAATAGGGCTTGGCGCCGGGACAATCGGTTCATAAAGCGTCCTTACTTGATGGCAATGACCTGATACAGGTGATCTGGCTGAAAGATAGCTCATCTTGGTTGCAGTGATGAAAAAACGGGCCGATTAACACCGTAAAGCGACGCTGCTCGGGTGATCCTACGGACAGTTAGCGAGCACCCCGGGACACATCACGCAGTGAGTTTCAAATTGCTTCATTCTCCAGTCATTTTTATTGTCCAGGTTGAACACTCTCGCGTGCCCGAAAGCCTGGTTTTGCGGGGGGAGGGAAGGGGGATGGCAGGGGGCAGCCGACCATCCTCTTTGCCTTTGTAGTAAAGGTAAAGGGCAGACGAATTGACCCCTGCTTCCTTGGCGAACTGGCGCAGCGTCATCGATTTGACAATGCCGAAATCTTGTTCGATGGCAATCGGCATGGAGTCATGGAGCGATTGGGGCTAGGTCCGGATGTTTGCCTTGCAGAGATCGATCAACTACGTGAGGCGGGTGCGATAATCTTGGAAGCGCTGCCAACGCGGCCGAGGAGTTGACTGGAAAGCAATATCGATACTTAGCTCTACTAAATAGCCGTTTAGTCGTTTTAAGTCGCTATCGTCTTCAATTATGGCGCTAAATGACGTGAAAAAACACAAACATCAGATTACGCTTGCTCGAAATCACCCTCGAATGCAGTGGCTGTTTCCAGGGTGAATTCCAGTAAATCAGGCAAGGGATGAACGAATCGATCCTGCCAACGCCATTCAACGACATCCAATTTCACGTTCTTTCAGCATTCATCTGTGGCCGTTCATTATTAGCGTTTAAAAAACACCGTTCATTCCTGCCGAGCTTTACAGAGCAGCACGCAATCTTGATATGAAGAAAGCAGGAATCTTTTGGTTGACGCCAGGCATCGAAGGTTTCGTTTGATTAGCAAAAAAAGACTCAACCAGGGTGTGGCTCGAATATGGCACTGAGTGAATGTCGAGCCTCGAACAGTTCCCGAAGACGGAGTGATACAGGAAAAGAGCAGATAGCTGAGTTGAGTGCTTCAAAAGCAGTGTGTAACGAGGCTGATCTTGAAATACGTTGTTACGTGTAATATCGATGACGTTATGGTAGCTTTGCCGTCGTGATCGACGAATTTAGCGCCGGGATAATAGCGAAGCCCCGGCGCTGAATTTATCCATAACGTCCATTATGCGAGGCTCATCAATTCAAAAAATTAAGCTTGCCGTAAGGAAAAGAAATCTTTCCTTTAAGGGCTAAAAACGGCCTTAAGGGAAAGAAATGTTCTCCTTACGGGTGCGAGATGCGCTTGATAAAGTTCCACCGTGGAACTTTGATCCAGACCTGCGAAATTTGGCGACGGATTCTGGTCGCCTTGAATTTAACTGACGATCTCAATCATGGTGGATTACATGACGATGCCATTTGAACGGACCCGGTCCGTCGTACAAGCTCACGCTTTCCTGACGGAGCTTGCTTGCGACACAGAAGTGCCTGAACGAGTTAGAAAAAACGCTCACTTCCTTTTACGCCACTTTCCTACTAAACAGGATGTTCTACAGGCCGGCCGAATTGAAGAACAAGCGAAGAAATTAGGGATAGGTACATTTGGCCCCGTTTTTAGCTCTTCAACGGAACACCATATCGACAGGCAGCTCTGACAAAGCGGTCTGCCGCCACTGCTGAGATGTGCCGTTTGCTTACTCGTGCTGAACAGTTCCACCGTGGAACTTCTGCTAGCTACTGTTGCCGCTGACCGAAAACTGACCCAGTAAAGGCGGGTCAGTTTTCAATCAGCGCCAACACTTCAGGAGAACCGAAGCGTTTCGCAGGAATTTCAAGGCGGCATTCTTCGAGAAATGCTTCACTGATTTGAGTAGATTCTTGGCCAGCAGCGACCAGCGTAGCGCGTAGCCTGCCAAGGCAGGAGGGCCCATACAGCGCGTTGCAAAGGCAAATCCCGAAGTATTAGCGGATGTCAGTACTTCGACTTGAAGCGGGGAGCCATGCTCAGTAAGACATTGTCTTTGTCTACCAGATGATGTTTTAGAGCCATGGCAATGTGCCCTAATACGAGCGCTACGGAAGTCCAGGCGCAAGCCACATGTACCCACTTGGCCAAGTCATACGCATCTGGATTGGCAGCCAGCAACGGCGGCAGTTGAACCATGCCGAGTACCATGATGGGTTTATCTGCGACCGAGCTCCAGATCCAGCCTGAAATTGGCAATGCTGCAAGCGCCAGGGCATATAAGACCAGATGTCCAAGGTGAGCTGCTTGTTTCATCCTACTCGTCATTTGCGGTGGCATTGCCGGCGGAGTGTGAGTAGCTCTCCAGGCCACTCTGATTACCAATAGAATCAACAAGGCGCTAGCGAACGCCTTGTGCCAGTAAGTCAATCCATGCGTTGGATTGAGAGTGTCGCGAAAGTACACTGCAAGAGCCCCTACGATCCAAACAGCAATCCAGATACTCGCCATGAGCCAATGCAGTAGCTTCGCAGTGCTTGTATATGAAGAAGTTTTTGAGCTCACGTGAAACTCCCATGCAGACTGAGCTGGTCAGAGTGGCATACCGTCTGGCTAGGATAAATGCTGTCCGAGTTGACTGTCTGTAGACCTGAGCTCTACGATCTTCATCAAGATAAGTGCGCTCAATGAGAGTCTACTGGACAACCGACATATATCGATGCGCCTAACTTTATCTAGTCGGCATCAAAGATAAAAACGACTCAAGAGGCCTCAGAGTTGAGCACAGTTCTATAGCTGGCTTCGGAAACAAGCTCGCCCAATTTTGACGGTGGGGCGAGCTCTTCGCATTGAGGTTTACGCAGTTTGGAGCACAGAGGACGCACCGTCACGACGATCCATCGCACCAGAGGCCAGAGCCAGAAGCAGAGCTATAACGGATAGCAGCGCGCCCGCCCAATTTGGCGCTGCATAACCAAGGCCTGCGGAAATAACAAAGCCACCTACCCACGCACCGATGGCGTTGCCAAGATTAAATAGCCCGATGTTCACCGCCGAAGCGAGGGTAGGTGCGCCTGCCGCTCGTGCTTTGTCCATCACCAGCTTTTGAATCGGCGATACGGTGGCAAAGCCAAATCCCGCCATGAGCAGGATGCAGGCCACCGACATAATCTGGCTGTGAGCGGTCTGACTGAAAATCAGCAAAACGATCGCCTGAGCCCCCAGCGTCAGGTACAGCAGCGGCATGAGAGCCTTATCAGCGTAGCGGCCACCCAGGATGTTGCCTAGGAACAGGCCGAGACCGAAAACGACCATCAGCCACGTCACGCTGGCAGGATCGAACTTGGCGATCTCCACCATCATCGGAGCGATATAAGTGATCGAGGTGAAGAAGGCTGCCGGGCCAAAAACGGTGATACCCATCGCCAGTAATACGCGTACATTCGCAAATGCTGCGAATTCTTTCTTGATCTGAGGGCGTTCGTGGTTTGCGATCTTGGGTACCAGCATCATGACACCAATGAACCCCATCACACCCACAGCAGTGATAGCGTAGAAGGTGTCACGCCAGCTCATGACTTGGCTCAGCCACGTGCCGACTGGAACGCCAACCAAGTTGGCGACGGTCAGTCCTGAGAACATGAAAGAGATAGCCTGAACACGCTTGTTTGGCGCAACAAGGTCTGCGGCGAGGATTGCACCAATGCCGAAGAATGCGCCGTGAGTCAAAGATGTCACCAAGCGACCCAGCAGCGCGATGTTGAAATCGCTTGCGGTTGCCGTAACAAAGTTGCCGATGACAAACAGGCTCATAAGGAGCATCAGCATGCCTTTACGAGGGATGCGGGTGCCCAAAATGATCAAGAGCGGCGCGCCTACGAACACGCCTAAGGCGTAGACAGTTGCCAGGTTGCCGGCTTGGGGAATAGAAATGTTGAAGTCTGCGGCCACTTGGGGCAGAAGCCCCGCGATGACAAACTCTGTTGTGCCGATCCCGAATGCACTGAGGGCCAGCGCCCATAAAGCTGAAGGCATGGTCTTCATCCTCTGTATTTTAGTAGACGTAGGCACGCCTCAAGGCGTGCCGAATAGGAGGAGGGCGATGGGATGCTCGCCACTTCTTATTGCGGCGATGACTCGCCGAAGACGGGTAATTCAGGATGTAACTTTGTCAGTATCTCTGAAGTCGATAAAGTAGCAATTAGTAACAACAGAGTTGAGTTATTCTCTACCTACTGCGATCAGTCGACTGTATTAGCAAAGTGCTTTGGGCGCAGGCAGAGTTAGAAAGTGA
This sequence comes from Pseudomonas sp. Irchel s3f7, assembly GCF_900187615.1. Classification (GTDB taxonomy): domain Bacteria; phylum Pseudomonadota; class Gammaproteobacteria; order Pseudomonadales; family Pseudomonadaceae; genus Aquipseudomonas. The sequence continues at coordinate 30,098 of NZ_FYDO01000033.1, forward strand.
GCGGCGTCGATCCGCTCAAAGAAGATTCAATTCAACAGATCAGCAAGAGATTGCGCGGCAATTTGATAGGACTTCCGTCGTGCAGCAGGGTCGTAAATTCTCGCGTCGATCATGAGTTCGTCAGCACCGGTGAAATCGATGAACTGCTGCAGCGTTAAGCGCACATCCTCCTGTGTACCGATTGCCATGAAGGCTAGTTCGCGCTCAAGACTTTCTCGAAGGCTCGGTGGGATACTCTGCATATAACCCTCGACTGGCTCCGGTAAGAGCGTGATCTTTCCGGTGTGAACACCGGCGACCCACTTACGATGAGAACTCGCGATGAATTCTGCTTCAGCGCGGGTATCTGCAGCGAAGACGTTGATCCCAGCCATCACGTAGGGCTTGTCCAGGTAGTGGGATGGCTGGAATTGAGAGCGATACACCTGCAGGGCTTCCTTGATCAACCTGGGAGCAAAGTGGGAGGCGAAGGCATAGGGCAACCCCAGGTGTGCGGCTAGGCTTGCCCCATAGGTACTCGAACCAAGAATCCAGACAGGAATATTTTGCCCGGCACCAGGGACAGCGCGTACAGGCTGGCGTCCGTTGTCTTCGAAGTAGTCAAGAATCTCGACCACGTCAAGTGGGAATTGGTCGGCGCTGGTTTCAGTGGAACGCCGCAAGGCTCGCATGGTCACGCCATCTGCGCCTGGCGCCCTACCGAGCCCGAGGTCGATGCGACCAGGATAAAGTGTTTCCAAGGTACCGAACTGTTCAGCCACTGTGAGCGGCGAATGGTTCGGCAGCATGATTCCCCCAGAACCGATGCGGATCGAGGTAGTGTTTGCGGCGAGATGGCTTATTAGCAGTGTGGTTGCCGAGGAACCGATGCCTGGCATGTTGTGGTGTTCGGCGAGCCAGTACCGCCGGTATCCGCATGCTTCGGCATGCTGAGCGAGCTTTACTGAGTTCTCATAGGTCTGAGCTAGAGTGCTGCCGACGTTAATGGGTATGAGGTCGAGGATAGACAGTGCAGTCATGAGTTCACGCTCTTAAGAAACACGGTACCCAGTGTTGCAGTTGAAAGAGTGTTTATAAACGCTGTACACCTCGTTTCAGAGTTGAGTAAAGCGCTACATTACTTTTCGGGATCATTAGTAAACCCCGGCCACCTTACCTGATGGCAAGGTGACTAGGGTTGAGGGCATTTAGTGGGTCTTTTCTAACGGCAACGCATAGGCAATGACGTAGTCGCCACGGTCAGGCGAGTTTCGTGCTCCGCCTGCAGTGAGCAGCACGTATTGGCGATGCGTCTTTGGTGAGATATAGGTCATCGGAGTCGCTTGGCCGCCAACGGGTAGACGGCCTTTCCAGATCTCCTTACCCGTGTCTGCATCAATCGCTCGCAAGTAGTAATCAGAAGTGCCCGCATAGAAGATCAGACCGGATTGGGTCGTCACCGAGCCGCTGAGGGTAGGCGTTCCGATAGGCATTGGCAGGCGAGTAGAAATGCCCAATGGCCCGGTATCCTCTACAGTACCCAGAGGTCGTTGCCACGCGATTTGCTTGGTCTTCAAATCGATGGCCGTCATGGTGCCGAATGGCGGATTCTGGCAAGGCACGCCCAGCGGAGACATGAAGTTCACTAGCATTACGCCAAAGGGAGTTCCCGCTTGGGCGTTGATGCCATCGTGGCCAGCACCGCCACTGAGTCCTCGGCTCTCTTCGATGATCCGATCGGTTTCTTCACGCGTTTTCAATTGGGTCATATGCCCAAGGCGGATGTCGTTCACGATCAAATAATGATTGGAAGCGTTGACGGACGCACTCCCCCAATTCATGCCACCGTAAAAGCCTGGCCACTGCAATGAGGGAGTAGTTGTCGGAGGAGTGAAATCGCCGTTGTAATGAAGCTTCTTGAACTGAACGCGGCAGACGAGCTGATCAAAGATACTTAGGCCCCACATCCTCTTTTCGGTCAGTGGCTCGGCACCGATTACGGGCATCTCCACCGAATAAGGTTGGGTAGGGGACAGGCGTTCACCTGGTTGGCCATTCTGGGGAACAGGCAACTCCTTCACGGCAGTGAGCGGCTTTCCATCTCTCCGATCAAGCACGAAGATTTGACCACGCTTCGTTACTTGAATCAGCGCAGGAACGGTTTCGCCTTTGCCGTTGGGGATGTCATACAGCGTTGGTTGAGCGGGTACGTCGTAATCCCACAAGTCATGGTGAGTGGTCTGGAATGTCCAGCGCTCTTTGCCCGTCCGTACATCCAGGGCTACGACAGAGGAGGAGTACTTGTCTTCTGCCTCGGTTCGCTCAGCGCCCCAGAAGTCAGGCGTGGTATTGCCTGTGGGGAGGTAAACCAGGCCGAGCTTCTCGTCGTAGGTCGGAGTGACCCATACATTTGGAGTGCCACGGGTATAAGTTTGCCCTTCAGGAGGAAGGCGGTCTATGAGCGGGTTACCCAAATCCCAAGCCCAGACCAGCTCACCTGTTACCGCGCTGAAGGCACGGATCACACCGGACGGTTCGCCCACTGCAACGTTGTCATAGACACGACCGCCAACGATGATGAGATCACCCGCTACCAGCGGCGCAGAGGTCTGAGAGTAGATACCAGGGCTGTACGGCCCCATCCCTTCGCTTAGGTGGATGCTGCCGTGCTGGCCGAAACTTTCACAGAGTTCACCTGTGTGAGCATCAACTGTATGCACGCGGGCGTCATTGGAGGCGACTATGATCCGTTGTCGACATGCAGTGGCAGGGAGGTTCGAGGCAACTGATGTAGCAACGGCGTGATACTTCTTGCCAACCGCTTCGTCAAAATAGCCTACGCCACGGCAACGCTGCCAGACACCGGTATCCGACTTCGGATTGAATCTCCAGCGTTCAGCCCCAGTGTCGGCGTCGACTGCGATCACTTGGCTTTTCGGGGTGCAGACATAGACCGTATCGCCAATCTGCAGTGGCGTGTTCTGGTCTTCCAATCCTGTTGTCGCGACCTCGCCAGTGTGGAACGTCCAGGCTATCTGGAGCTTCTCGACGTTCTCCTTCGTGATCTGGCCGTAGGGCGCGTATCGCGTGCCTGCTGCGCTTTTCCCGTAGTGAGTCCAGTTTCCTTCAGTCTCAGCGGGCGAGTTTGCTTTGGTGTCGGTAGATGGCTGGCCTTCGATCATGCCGTTTGGCGCGAACGCCAACGCGAAGCCACCCACGAAAACCAAACCGAGAGCACCTGCGATGGTGAAGGGGACGCGACTTTGAGCTCGATCGACGAGTGTTGGAGCGATCAGGGCATTCAGGATTGCCAACGCCAAAAACACTCCCAGGCGTGGCACCCATTGCCAGTAGTCGAGGCCGGCCTCATACGCTGACCACGCTATGGTACCGAGGAACAGGATCGAAAAAATGCCGATGCCGGCAAAGCGACGCTTGAAGAGGAAAAATGCCGAGAGCAGTAGGGCCAGGCCAGCGATCAGGTAGTACCAGGATCCGCCGAACCGGACGAGTTCGAACCCACCGATCAGAAGTGAAATGCCTACTAACGCGTGCATGCACGCAAGGACGACGGGCAGCCAGAGGCCCGCTTCCTTTGGTTTGGAGTTGTACATCAGGGATGTCTCTTGATAGTGAACGAGCGCTTGCACAGGCTGCGTGTTATCCGCAGCGCTGTTCCCGAAATGTGATCAGGTGCAGCGGGCTGCACTATCAGGGAGCCATCAAAGGAGATAAAGGCCTGAACGGGATACTGAGAGTTGAGCTCAGCTCAACAATTGAGTTGGGCATGGGCCCAAGCAAGGATGTGGCGAGTGGATCGCCATATCCTCACCGTCTGTTAGGCCTTTCGCTGCGAAACCATTTTGCTCAGTGCTACAAGCTGAGTGGCGATGAAGTCTCGGGTCGCGGGATCGGTGATCTGGTCATTTGCCTGATCAACCTTGCTGGGAAGTTGACCGACCATGACTTCTGGTTTGTTGAGAACCAGGGCATCGAAAAACACCAGGATCTGACGTAGGTGGTACTGCGCCCTTGCCCCGCCAATCAATCCAGGCGAACCCGTCTGGAGAGCGACAGGCTTACCAGCAAATGGTGTATCGGGAAGTCGCGAAATCCAATCCAAGGCGTTCTTCAGCACGCCGGGCACTGAGTAGTTGTACTCAGGCGTCACAATGATGACGGCATCCGCTTGTTTGATGACCTTGCCCATCTTCACTACTGGGTCGGGAAAACCATTAGCCTGAATGTCTGCATCGTAGTGTGGAATGTCACCAACAGATTCGAGTATTTCGATCGAAACGCCATCAGGTGACAGGGACTGAAGTGAGCGTGCCAGTGTGGCGTGAAACGAGGCTTTCCTCAGACTACCGAGGAGTACAACAAATCGCAGTGGTTGCATATTGAAGTCCTAATAGGTGGGTTACAGAAGGAGTCAGCTGGTTTGTTGGCCTGCTGAGCATTACTGAGCGGTTGTCGATCACGAAAGTGTGGGCCAGACGCCGTTAGTAAAAGGCACGCTCGACTCCAGTATGGTGACTCAGATCGACGCCAAAACTCATTGGGCGGCCACCGCAACTCCGTAGGTGTCTTCGAAGAAGCGGTAGCGTGTGATCAGCTCGTTGATGACTTCAAATTCGATCGCGAACTCGCTGATGATGGTTTTGCCAGTACGAATGACTTGGCACTGCAGTGATCCCAGCGCGACACCGCGTTCGTAATCGGCCATCAGCGACTTGATGTTAAATTCTTGGGGCTGCAGATAGGTTCCAAAGTCGCGATAAAACGCAGCCACCGCAGCACGGCCTCTGCGCTGGCCAACCCAAGGGGCGATGTCAGAAGCACCTGGAATGCTCCAGTCCACATCGTGGCTAAAGCACTCCGCAATGGCCTCCGGGCTTTGTCCGGACGAGATCTTTGCGAAAAGGGTGCGGATCACTTCGAGGGTTTTTTCAGTGCTCACGGTTTCGCGGCTCCGATTGAGAAAAAAGGGCGCTTTCAGCTCCGCGTGGGAGCTGAAAGCAGGTGCGACGACTGAGTTACTTGCCGAATTGGCTGATGGTCGTTTCGTAGGCGCGATTTGCCATCAGTTCCAGAGGGAGTTTGCGGTGGGTGTCGGACAACACTTCTAGACCCCACGGGCCTTCGTAGCCAGCAGCGTGAACAGCCTTGATGAATGCCGGGATGTCGAAGGTGCCGTCGCCTGGCAGGACGCGTTTGTGAATGGTGTCCATCCACAGTGGTTCGATGGCGTATTTGTGAGCGTCGTTGAGCTCGATCGACTTGATGAAGCGAGCCGGGATCTTGGTGATATCGTTAAAGTCGATGCCACCGCGCTGGAGGTGCCAAATATCGAGCAATAGACCGCCGTTTGGCTGGTTGGCGCCTTCCACGATGGCCAAAGCGGTTTCGATGGTTCGCACGTTGCTGAAAGGCATAATTTCCAGAACGACGTTGGCACCGACCTCTGCAGCCTGTTGGCTCAGCAGGGTGAACTCCTTGACCATCAAGTCGATGTCCGCAGTGTCCTCACCGATGCCAGGGCCGATCTTGATGGAGCGAGCGCCCAAAGCTTTGGCTGCTTCGAGTAGCTCCTGGCGAACCTTATCCGACTGACGACGACGTTCGCCGGTGTGATACCAGTCAACCAGGAATTCCAACTCGACATGCTTGATACCGTTCTTTTCGAGAATGGCTTTCATGGCGGGATATCCAATCTTGTCGACGGTATCCATCATGCCGTTGTGAACCAAGCCGATGCCTTTGAAGCCCGCGTTGCCCGCAGCTTTCATCCGATCTTCGAACGAGTACGGGCTGACTTCGGTGGGGCCCATCGGATAGATGTCACCTGCAATAGTCCAATACGCAGCAAGCAGTTCAATATTTTGAGTCTTCATTTCTCTGTCCTCATTAGGATTGGAATCAACGTGAGAACAGACTAAGGTAGAGCTTTGTTGCGATAAACCTCATTATGCTCCTTTCATAGTGGAGCAAAGGTAGACAATGGCACAGGTTGAACAGGCCTTAAGTGGCGTGCTGATCTTCGTTACTGCGGCGCGGGCTGGAAGCTTTACCGTCGCTGCCGACCGGCTTGGCATCACCAAGTCAGCGGTGGGGAAAAGCATCGCGAAGCTCGAAGAACGGCTCGGATGCAAACTTTTTCATCGAACGACACGAAGCTCGGGCCTGACCGTAGATGGCGAGGCCTACTTCGCAAGCTGCTCGGCTGCAGTTGATGACATCCTCGCTGCAGAGGCATCATTGACCAGCCACCAACAAACGCCCAGTGGACGCCTGAGAGTTGACCTACCTGCCGCGTACGGCAGAAGCGTTGTGCTGCCGGTGCTACTGGAAATCCTGGATGCGAATCCCGACCTCAAGTTGACGGTTACATTCACCGATGCCGTCATTGACCTGATTGAAGAGGGGATTGATCTTAGTATCCGCTTCGGGACATTGAAGGATTCCAGCGGCCTTGTAGCTCGTCGACTTACCGTGCAGAAGCAGATCATATGTGCCGCACCCAAATATCTCGCGAAGCACGGCTGCCCTGAATCTCTAGAGGAGCTGCAGAACCACAGTTGCATCGTGAACTACCGACGTGGGCAGCGGATGAGTTGGAGCGTCCTGGATGTGGACGGTGAACTCACACGCATCACTCCACCCGGTACTCATGAGGTTGGAGATGGCGATGCCATCGTTTCCATGACGGTGGCCGGCCAGGGCATTTGCCAGATGCCGAGCTCTTTAGTTCGAGATCATCTTGAGGCAGGGCGGCTCGTTCAGGTTCTTGAAAAATACAATCCAGGTGACGTGGAGATCCATGCGGTATGGCCACAGACTCGCCATTTGTTACCGAAGGTTCGACGTGTCGTGGACGAGCTGGTAGTAAGGGCTGAGCGCGGGGCGTTGGATTGAGGGAGATCTGACAAGTATGGTAACTGACTCAAACTGACGAGCACGCCAGCAGGTGAACCCCGCTGGCGTTTTCCGATTATTAGATCGAGGCGCCTTCTTCGCCAGTGCGGAAATCAAAGCTGGTGGTCAGCCCGCCATCGGCAATGATGTCCGATCCAATAAGAGCACCAGCACCATTCGACAGCAGGAACAGCCCAGCCCTTGCTACATCACGGGCAGAGGTGATGCGACCCACAGGCTGACGCTTCGCACGGGTTTTGTGGAACAGGTCAGGATCCGCTGCCGACTCTAGGTGACGTTGGAACAATCCGGCCATCATGGCACCAGGGCTCAGTACGTTCACACGGATGCCTTGTCTTGCGTGATCCAAAGCAGCAGTCCGAGCGAGTTGGCGCACTGCTGCTTTAGAAGCGTTATAGAGCGCCAGTTGTTGTTCGGCGAAACTCGCGTTTACGCTAGCAACAGCGACGATGGAGCCACCCCCAGTTTCTACCATCAATGGGATCAGCGCCTTCATTGCCAAGGCAGTACCCACCACGTTGACGTCGAAGGTGCGTAGGATCTGCGCTTTGGTATTTTCTGTCACCAACCCAACGTCCAGAATTGCCGCTGAGGTGACCAGTCCGTAGGAGTGATAACCGCTGTCTTTAAGGCGATCGACCACGGCTTGCCAAGTTGTTTCTTCCGTGACATCCCCAGACACGTGATGATAGCCGTGAGCCTCCTTTAGCTGAGCTGCGGCATCTGTAAGATCGACGCCCACGGTATATACACCGTTGTCTACGAGCAGTTGGCAGATTTCCAGACCCAGACCTGAAGCTGCACCCGAAACGGCGACAGCGTGCGGCAACTCGAACGAAATTTGTGCAGGCATTTTTTAACTCCTTTTAGACTTTATTGAGTTCAGCGGCCAACTGCGGCGTTGCACTCACTAACATTGGCTTTGGTGATAATTTGCTGGGGCAGGTAACGTACGTTCTCGGGTTTCTTGCCATTCAGCAGATCGACAACCGCCTGAGCCGCGTACGCGCCGTCCTGGACGGGTGACTGTAGAACCGTGGCGTATTGGGTGCCGGACTCGATAGCTGTCACGCCTTCAATGCTGCAGTTGCTGCCCACGAGTACGAGTTTTGAAGGATCGATGCCGGCACGTTGAGCGGCGACTATTACCCCCGCCATCATGTTGTCTGCCTGTGCATAGACGCCTTTTACCTTTGTGCCAAACTGAGTGAAAAGGGCGGACGCTGCTTCGGATGCTTTGGTCTGATCCCAATTCCCTGGTTGCGCTCCTTTGATCTGGATACCAGGTGCGTCGGCGGCAAGACCCTGCTTAAAGCCTTCCTCCCGGCCAATTTGTGGAGGCGTACCAGGTACTCCGACAACAAGGAAAACATCACCTGCCTCACCGTAGCCCTTTTCCTTGAACCCTTGCTCCATGGCTTTGGCAGCAGAGCCTCCTGAAGCTTTGTCATTCGGGCCCGTGTAGACATCCCAGAACTTGGAGTACTTCATATCCGGTAGCGAATTGGTCACCACCAGAGGGATGCCAGCCGATTTGATCTTGCGCAGAGAAGGGACAATTGCACTGGCATCCGCAGGCCAAAGTACGATGGCATCGGGACGTTCAGCGATGGCTTGATCAACCTGGCTGGCCTGTTCAGCTGGATCGAAGTTGGTAATTTTTACCTTTAGGGATATTCCCTCTTCCTGAGCCTTTTGGCGGAAGGACTGCAGGTGTCGCGAGCAGTACTCGCACTCTTCGCTAACTGTCAGCAAGATAACTTTAGCGTCCTTGGCTGCCGCGTTTGCGGGATAGCTTGTTGCCACACTAATCGTCGCTGTGGCCATCATCCATGCAGAAAAGATGGCGACCTTGTTCAAGCCTGTCAGGTGATTTTGAGCGAATGGAGTCTCAGGTTTCATATTAAAGCCTCTCTGATTTTGGTTTTTGTATGGGCTAGGGAACGGGTCACGTCTGTCGAGTTAGGCCTTTCGAACGAACGATCTGAAGCAGTGCACCTGACTTGCCGTCGATGACAACAACGACCAGTAGTAACAAGCCATTGGTCAGTAAGATCGCTGCTGAGCTTGCACCGAGCAGGCTAAGGCCATTGTTGAGAATGGTGAGGATCAGGACACCGAAGAACACGCCGCTAGGTTTGCCAATGCCACCTGCGAGCGCGACACCACCGATAATGGCTGCTGATACAGCTTGGAGAAGAAGATTGCTGCCCATGGTGGCGGATGCTGTCGCCAAACTGATCGACAGCAGAACCCCTGCGAGACCTGCACATAGCGACGACAACACGAAGGCAAACAGGTGGACTTTTCCAATGGATACTCCACATGCCCGCGCGGCTGGTGTGCTGCTGCCGGTGGCCACCATGTCCCGACCAAGCCGGGTGAATTTGAGAATTCCAGCCATGACTATGAATGCAAGGATGGTTAACAGGCTTCGTGCAGAGAAAATACCGAGGATCGAATCGTCCCAGAACGCCCCTGCATCGAAGTTGTCCGTGCTGATAATTTTTCCACCAGCCAGCCAGTAGGCGAAGCCGCTTAGTGCGATCATCGTTCCCACCGTGACTACGAGTGATGACAGTCGTAACCATACAAATACGAGCGCGTTTAGTGTGCCGACCACGAAGGCAAAAGCCATCGCAACGAACGCACCTGTCACTAAGTCATCACCGCCTACTTTCAGCGTGATCAACCCTGCAACGGCGACCATCGATCCCACACTCAAGTCGAACTCTCCAACGAGCATGGTCATCGACAAGCCAAGGGTAATGAGACCTAGAAGGGCGAAGGACTGGAGAATGGCATACGTGTTCTGAGGGCTCGCGAAGTTGTCGAGTCCTACAGCGAAAACAGCGAACAGCGCGACCGCCAGAACAAGTGGCAGATTTGCTGCCATAGAAGTGATTTGGGTTTTCATCAGCGCACCTTCCCTCGGGCAATCAAGGCAGCCACGATGACGGCCAGAACAACGACGGCACCCTTGACCATGAGTTGGATTTCAAAGGACAAACCGTGGACGAGCAGTAGATTTCCAATCAGGGCGAGAAAGATCGCACCGTAAACCGCATCGATGATTTTTCCCTGTCCGCCTCGGATCGAGATGCCGGCTACGAGCACCGCCGCGATTGCGTCGAAATCTAAGCCCGCCGCCATCTTCAGATTTCCTTGGCTGGCTTGAGAGGCAAAGAGCCCTCCGGCTAATGCTGCTGAGAAGCCAGCGACCACAAACGCAATCACTAATGTCCGAGGGACACTAATTCCGGAGTAGGCAGCAGTTATGGGGTTTAAACCAATGAGTCGCAACTCACGACCGAAGCGCGTTCTTTCGACCCAGTAGTTTGCAGCTATCGCAAAAGCCAGGAAGATGACCAGCTGGTTGGGCACGAGCGAGGCGAACTTCCCGATACCAAGCCAAGAAGCATCGCCCTTGCCAATAACCGTCATGCCACCCGAGACATATGAACCAATGCCCATCACGATAGAGGCCACTGCAATCGTCGCAATGATCGGGTTTACACGTGCGGCACCGACTACCAGCCCCTGGATGGAGCCGATTACAATACCGAGCACGCTGACGGACAGAAGGGCTACCGGAAGGCCGAAGTGAAGAGTGCTCGCGAACACGATCGTCGAGAGCGCAGCTGTCGCCGCCATCGAAAGCATGAACAGGTTGCCGCTCAAGGTGATGAACGCCATGCCAACAGCAGCAATACCTATCGCAGAGACCGAATACATAATGGCGCTAAGGTTGGCAGGGGTAAGGAAATTATCGACCGAAAAATAGCCCCATATGATCAGAAGCAACGACACCGCCTTGATGCCATTAACCTGAATTCTGTCTCCTTGAACAGACTGCTTTATTAGATCCCCGATGACTGAGGTCATTTTTTGCGTCCTCGATGGCGTGGTCGACGCAAGATGTGAGGCGTCACGTGCTTGTCTCATGCGATTTTCTCCTCGCCATGCCCGTGAAGGATGTCCATCAGGATTGTGGTCATTGAGCAATGCTCGATCATCCGGTCATTAACCATTTCCCCTCTGAAGACGGTTATGACCCGGTCTGCCAGTTCCAGGACTTCTTCGAAGTCGGTAGAGAAGAAAACTACTGTGAGTCCGGTAGCTGCCATCGAGCGAAGTTGGGCGTAGATTTCGGCTCTTGCACCGATGTCCACGCCACGAGTTGGCTCATTCAAAATGAGGATTTTTGGTGAGATTGCGGCGGCTTTGGCCATGGCAACCTTTTGTTGGTTGCCTCCGCTCAAGCTCGATACCTTGCTGTTTATGCGTTTAGTGTCGATCGTGAAGCGCTTCATCAGCTCATGGGCCGCATTGCGTTCAAGTGCATTTTCAAGCCGACCAAAGCGCGTCAATTGATTGAGGATCGAAGCAGTCGAGTTTTGTCCGATACTGGCCTCAAGAAAGACACCTTTGCCGGCGCGGTCTTCCGGTACATAAGCGATGCCCTGGGAGATAGCCTTTCGAGGGGACTGTATGTCGACCTGCTGACTATCGATCGACAGTTTGCCAGTGTGCGATCGGACTCCGGCAATCGCCTCTACCAAACGATCAGCACCCGATCCCAGTTGACCTACTACGCCGAGAATCTCGCCAGCTGGAACTGTCAGGTTAAGTGGCTGGCAGGCGTTTGGTACGCCGAAGCCGTCGAGATTGAGTCTCGCGACGTGCGCGTGCGGATTGATCGCTCCAAGCGTCGTGCGGCGCTCGACCTCATGCCCTACCATCGCAAACACCAGCGAGTCTGTAGTCATCTCAGAAGTGGGAGCAGTGAGGATCCGCTCACCGCTACGGAAGACTGTAATTCGATCAGTCAGATCGAAGACTTCATTCAGACGATGGCTGATGAATACCACCGTAGTCCCCTGATCACGAAGCCAGCGGACAGCCGTGAACACACGGGCAATTTCGCTTTCTGCCAAAGTCGCAGTGGGCTCATCGAGGATCAGGATTTTAGCGCCATGGAGCACGCAACGAGCGATCTCCACCAGTTGCCGCTCCGCGAGGGAGAGTTCGGAGGCCGATTGATTCAGCGAGATATGAGATAAGCCAATGGAGTCGAGCTGACGTCGAACGTCAGTTTTGAAGCGGCGCCTTAGGTAGATATGGCCTACTCGAGTATTGCCCATGAGCACATTGTCCAGCACGGATAGCGCTGGAATGATGGACAGCTCTTGGTGGACGATGGATATACATGAAGGGTCGGTGCGTCGCCCAAGCCGGAGGGCCGCTCCGTCGAACAGTATCTGCCCTGCCGTTGGCTCCACCAAACCGCCGAGAATCTTCACTAGCGTGCTTTTTCCGGCTCCATTTTCGCCGCAAAGACCGTGTATCTCTCCAGCATCCAGTTCAAAGTCAACAGACTTCAAGGCTGTAATGCCGCCATAGGTTTTACGTAGTCCAATTACCTGGACAATTTTCTGAAACTGCATGGCTGAGCCCTGTCATTGTTATGATTGTGAACAGTTTTCTATTAGCAGTGAGACTAAGCGCTGAGCGCTGGATAGATATATTCAATTAGTACTTATCTGTTCCTCGATTTAGCACCTGTAAGTTCATCAAAACACAGTCTTCACAGGAGAAAAATGCAGGGTGTGGAATTCATTTTTTCTTCTGTGAAGAAATCAAGTTAGTGTCCCGGAGACAGCTGGCAGGGCTTTATCTTGCTAGGTCGAGAACCTGTAGAGGCATATTGCGGTTTTAAATCGTTTGGCTGTGTTGCCCAAGAAAAATCCGGGCAACCAGCGATAAATTTCAGCTCAGAGGAATTTCTTGTCCACGAAGCTCAGAAGATTTGAAGAGAGCTTCTAGAATCACGTTGATGTTATGTGCCTGGCTTGCCGGAACTTGAGAAGGCAGACCTTCTCGCAAGGATTTGACGAAAGCGGCTGCTTCTCGGTCAAAATAAACTGGGTTGCCAATCTCAGCAATTTCTGGCGAATAAACTGTTTTGCGCACCGCCCAGACCTCTGGAAAGCTTGTTTCATTCCAGTGTGTCCAACCCTGTGCGTGTCCGATTTTTCCGTCATGGTAGAGCTTGTAAGATGCAGGCATAGGCGTTGAATGCATCACGCCATGAGTGCCGTAAGCGGTGATATCCCAGCTTTCTGTCCAAGGCATGGGATCCCAGGACATGAAGTCGATTGTCACGACCTTATCGTCATAGTTCAGTACTGCTGCGGCCGCGTCTTCACGTGCCGAGTCGCTCATTTGTCCTTGGAATTTAGAGATTCGAGCATTGACCGACTTGGGCATGCCGAAATGCAGGAGAATGCGGTCGATCGTATGGCATCCGATTACGTAAAAGGCGCCACCAAGATCACCTGATTGCTTCATGTGGTTCGTATCGGCCTCGTCATGTGAGCATCCGGCATGAGCTCGTACCTGAAGTACCTTGCCGATCTCTCCGCTCTGGATAACCTGCTGCATTTTCTCCACCGAAGGTGAGAATCTCCAGCAATATCCAACCTGGAACAGGTTGCCAGTGCGCTCCACTACTTCAACAATGCGGGATGTGTCTTCTGATCGGCGACCAGCTGGCTTTTCGCAGAGTACGGCTTTCCCTGCTTCGAGTGCCTCAATCGCCCAGTCAGCCATCAGATAGCTTTTCGGATGCACTAAGACGATGTGTACATTTGGATCGCTTAGGATTTCCGCCTTGCTGCGCGCTTGTAACCCGAGTGCGTCCACGAACGGTTCTAACAAGGGGCTGTCATCGTACGCCCCAAGAAACGCCACGTTTGGCATACGCTGAAAAGCCTTCACTCGGCCGGAAGTGTGCGGATGAGTGATGCCTAAGCAAGCTACTCCTAGCTTGGAGTCTTCGTTGAATTTTTGTGGCATGTTGGATTCCTCGATGTGTGCATTTCGCTCCGTCCTTTAAGTGACGGAGCATTTTCATTCCATTGAGTCTCGCCTGTGAGTTCAGATCAGATCACTGAGCGGATGCTGCCACCATCGACTCCCCAGACACTTGATGTCACGAAAGAGGCGAGATCGGATGCCATGAAGACAATGACATTTGCAACTTCCTCCGGTGTGCCTAAGCGATCGAGCGGGAGTTGGCGCAGGGAAAGCTCGTGCTGGACAGCCGCCTGGGGTTCCATGCCATGAACTTTGCCCATCGTTTCGGCAAAACCGCCTGATTTAGTCCAGAACGGAGTCCAGATCGGGCCTGGCGCTACTGCATTTACGCGAATATGCGGGCCTTCGCTGCGAGCTAGACCTTTTGTGACGGCCAATACCGCTGCCTTCGACGCGGCATAATCCAGTGGGCAAGGCTCAGGCTGCCTTGCTAGGTCGGAGGCGTTATTAATTATCACGCCACTTTTTTGAGTCCGCATGATCGGCAGGACTTTGCGGCATGCCCGGACATAACTCATGAAGTTGAGTTGCATGGTTGCTTCCCAGTCTTCGTCCGTAAGGTCATCGAACATTCGCACCGCGCCAGAGCCGACGTTGTTCACGAGAACATCGACTTTGCCGTTATAGGCCGCGAGGACGCGGTCGATTCCGTCGTTCACACCAGTCAAGGTGCTCAGGTCGGCTTTAGCAACCGCTACCGTGGCTCCCAACGCTTCACCTTCAGATTTCAGTTCTGAGAGGGCCTCAGCATCCCAATCTAGCAATGCCAGATGGCTACCTTCAGCGGCAAACGCAAGTGCAGTTGATCGGCCAATGCCTTTAGCTGCGCCGGTAATCAGAACGACTTTGCCAGCAAGGTTTGTTTTCATAATTGGATACCTTCTTCCGAGTCGATGGGGGAGATCAAACGTCTTTCAGGAGTGTAAATATCGGTCTCGCTATGGGAGCTTTACGACATTGCTCCGTACGTGTAAGTAGGGGACGATACGATCGTGGTGTCTAGAGGCAAAGCCCTACTCATTGCCGCTTTGTGCGCAGCACTGTTGCGAGAGATGATGGTGATGAAAAGCTCGTGGGGGGGCGTGCTGTTTGTTCACGTTACTGTTCCTCATTCTTTTTATTTTAAATGGAGAAACTAAGGGGAAATGTTTTCAAATGTCTGAAAGCATTAGTGTCTAGATAAAGTAGTCAACTTGATGCCTCGCGATACGAAGATTACCGAGCTCTTCTCGTACTCGCAGATGCGCGGGGTGACTTGCATATCCCTCCAGTGCTTCCACTGAATCAAACTCTGAGTATAGAACCACATCACATGCATAATCGATCTTGCTGAAATCGACTCCGATTTCCAAAGTTCGCAAGCCGGGAATCTCTGTTCTAATTCCTTCGAATGCCGATTTCAGTTTTTCGATATTGCTGGAACGCTCTACTTCACTTTCACCGCGCAGATTCCACATGACGATGTGTTTGACCGGTTGCATATTCCTCTCCGAGGTAAATTGGTAAACAGATGAAAAGGGCTACAATGCCATGCAGACCTTATATTCAACTGAGCGCCGCGCGGCTATGCGTGGTGCAGAATAAAGTCGAACTCCAGGGTGTAGTACTGTGAGTCGATTTGGTTGCCGTAAGGGTCTAGTCCGCTTTCGTGGGGAACCCATTCGGCAATAAGCGAAGAGCGAACGCCGAACACAGCATCCGAGTCCAGATAGTCGCCTCCTTCACGAAATACATGAGTGACGAGTCGCTGGAAGCCTGGAGCTGTGATCATGAAATGCAGATGGGCCGGACGCCATGGATGACGATTTAAGGTTTCCAGCATTTTGCCGACTGGGCCATCGTGTGGGATTGGATAACAATCCGGTACGATCGTCCTGAACTGATAGTGGCCTTCCGCGTTTGCTTGGAGTATTGCCCGGCCATGGTGGGCTTCTAAGCCTGGCTTCTGTACATCATAGAAACCGGCATCGTCAGCCTGCCACACCTCAATTTTGGCATGGGGAATTGGGGTTCCGTCAGCGGCTTGCACCTTCCCTTTGACGAACCACGGAGTGCCTGGCAGGCCGCTGCTTATATTTGCTCCCAAATCAAACTGAGGGGCGTCAGCTACGTGAAATGGGCCAAATACAGTAGCTTCAGTACACCCGGCAGGTTTCTTGTGGTTCTGCGCAGTGACTAAGGTAGACAGGCCCAAAGTGTCAGAAAGCAGGATGAACTCTTGACGGGTCGAGGTGCAGATTTGACCGACAGCAGTGAGAAATTCAATGCCTTTTTCCCACTCTTGCTCGGTCAACTGAGTCTCGCGTGCAAATGCATGAAGATGTTGTACGAGAGACGTCATTATCTCATGAAGCCGACGATCTTCCGTACCCGCGTTACGGGCCAGTACGGCCTGCGTGATTGTCTGCTCATCTAAATTTCGCATGGTTGCACCCTGTGTTCTTATTTGTGGTGGGAAATGGGGTAAACACCCTGATTTCTCCTTCGGAAAGCTGCTCGGCTCCCTGTAGTCCAAAAGCCTATTCCCGAATCTATGCAGCTACGCTAAAGTGCTGATAGATGGAATAAAATACTAAAAATGAAAATCTTTCTTTCACCAGTGAAAAAGTCGTCCAAATTCTGGGAAATGAGCTGATGGATCGATTCACCGAACTTGAACTATTCGTCAATACCGCGGAACTGGGAACGCTGAGCAAAGCCGCAGAGAAGCTCGACATCTCGAATGCAGCCGCAAGCAGACACCTTGCTGCCTTGGAAAACAGGCTGAAGGTTCGTTTGATAGAACGAAATACACGGCGCTTGTCGCTTACAAATGCGGGCCATGATTTCTACGCACGATGCAAAAGCGTCCTTGCCGAACTCAGTGAGGCAGAGGCGACAGTGAGCGCCGCGCTGATCGAGCCGACAGGTACTCTGACGATTACTGCAACGATCTCTTTTGCCATGCTGCACATTGCGCCGCTTGTTCCTGAGTTTCAGCGCCTGTATCCCAGAATTAAGGTAAAGATCGTTGGGGCGAACCGCTATTACGACATTATCGATAGCGAAATCGACTTGGCGATCCGTACACGTGAGTTCGAGGCGGACTCCAGCATCACTATTCGTAAACTGGCAGAAACAAGGAGGGTACTGGCTGCATCACCAAAATACCTCCAACGCAAAGGAGTTCCCGCGTCGGTTGAAGACCTCGCAGATCACGATTTGTTGATTTACAGCCTCGCGAATCATCCGGAAATGATGGAGTTCACTAAGGGTTCTGAGCGACGGAGTGTCAAAATACAACCCGCCCTGGAAACTAATGACGGACAGATTGTTCGTGCAGCTGCTCTGGCTGGGGCAGGGATTCTGGTGCAGCCCAAATACATTATCTATGATGATCTGGTCGCGGGCAGATTGGTACCAGTTTTAGACGATTGGGATCTTCCCCGGCTGATTATCAACTTGGCGTTTCAGGATCGGCGTCACATGCCGGCCAAGACGAGACTCTTCATTGATTTTCTGTTGGATCACTTCAAGCGTAAAGAGTACGAGCGCTACTGGACTCGATAAAAAACCTCGGCCACCGTTATGAGTGAACCGAGGAAAAAACCTGTATTAGATGACGTCGATCGCCGTTTTAGTTGGGCCTTTTGCCCTCGTAAGCATTTTGAAGCAGCTGGCGAATACCATCGCGTTCGATGGGACGTGGGTTCCAGTATGGATTAGACAGTGCGATGTCGGTCGCACGGTCAAGGTCAGCTTCTGTCAGGCCCAGTTCACGTAGCGTCATCGGAGCGCCAAGCTTCTCAGCCAGGTCGTACAATGCACCACCAGCGGAGTTATGTTTTACGCCGAGCGCCCGAATAATTCGAGCGGCTGCATCCGGTGCTGCGCTGGCGTTGTAGGCAATTGCATGGGGTAGCACGACAGTGTGAGTTTGAGCGTGAGGCAGGTTAAAGCTGCCACCCAGCGTATGACACAACTTATGATGCAGTGCCATTCCGACGTTCCCTAGCACTGTGCTACATAGCCAAGCACCGTATAGGCAATCACTACGGGCTTCGAGATCATCGGGCGTCCTGACTATTTGATCCAGGCCTTCAGCCATCGCACGAATACCTTCTTCCGCGATAAGAGACATGACGGGATTGCCGTCCTGGGCGTACAAGCCCTCCGCCGCATGGGCAATAGCATTCATGCCACTCATCACCGACATTCCAACAGGCAGGGTTGCCGAAAGCTCGGGGTCGTAAATGACTGTCTTGGGAAGGACGCGTGGATCCTTGCCTGTTTTTTTGATGCCGTTTTCGGTGAGCCCATAGACTGGTGTCATTTCTGATCCAGCATATGTTGTAGGGATCGCTAGAATCGGCAACCCAGACTCAAGCGCGATGGCTTTCCCGAGACCTGTGGTCGATCCGCCACCGATGGCAACTGCGCAATCAGCTCCCAACTCCTTAGCAATTTCCCTGGCTTCGCGCGCCGTCTCAATCGGTACATGCATTACTGCTTTGTCGAAGATACCTGCAGCACGAGTGCCAAGGATTTCCGCTATGCGCTCAGCCTGATCACGTTGTTCCGGTGTGGAAAGAATAAGTGCGCGACGTGACTCCAGCCGATCAATCTCGGCTTCAAGTTGCTGGAGGGATCCTTTGCCAAAAATCACTCTGGCGGGCAGGCCGGTATAGGTGAAGTTTTTCATGATGTTGATTTGGTTCCTATGGGTGAGGGAAGGCGCAGAGCAAGCGTTCTAGCATGTCGCCTATCGCGTCGTTCTCGCTGTTAAGAGCAGGGGTTAGCTCGGAATTGGGGTCGGCTGATAGGCAATTAGCTTCCACTCACCGTCGCGTTGCTCCCAAACTGCGAGAGCCTTATTGCGAAGCGTTTTTTGGATACCACCAGCGGTGATTTCGCCATTCATTTCGCCGAACACAAGAGCGATATCACCGACTACTTTGATGGCTTGAATCGGGTGGTCTATCGAGTGGTAGATGTAGAAACCGCCCAGGCATTTGTCGAGGTAGCTTTGAAGCGTATCGACGACCCCGCTGGAATGGGCATAGCTAAGGTCGGGATGTGCGAGCGCGCGGAATGCCTCGAAATCGCCCGCCAAGATGGCGTTGTAGCGCTTGTCTTCGAGTGCGCGAATCAGATCTTCAGTTTCATTATGGTTGTTCATGCTCGGCCTCTTTCGTATGGCGGGGCATAGGGCGGAAATCGAAAATGCCCCGCTGGGCGTTACCTTCAGACTTCCAGAAAGCCTGCAGCTCACGCTTCAGTTCAAGCCTATAATTTCACTCTCAGCTATAAAACATCGTTTATGGAATTCTTTTTTTCGCTGGAGAAATAGTAGAGCCGGATTTTGTGTGGATTTAGTCAGCGGAGGAGGCGTAACGAACCCTCAAACGTTAGGGCTGGCGGTGCTCGGGGGGGGATTGCATCTCGATCTTGGAATGCCGGAGAAGGAATGCTCAGGCTCTCAGCGCACTCCGTAAAATTTCAGTTTTCCACTAGGCGAAAAAGAGATTTCTCTTTCTGGCCTTTTATACCTGAAATCGCATATCTAAGATCGTTCTCAATGACAGCCATCTCGGCTGCACCATAACAAGAACGGAGAGTTAGCTATGCACTTTCTCCTTGCGATGTCCGCGATCTGCCTTGATGCCGTTGGAAGCTTTCTGACCCGCTCCTGCAGTAAACCACTTTTAGCAGTCGCGCCCAACAATCCGCTGACCGCATTGGTGCGAGCTTCCTTTCGGGGTTTCGATCGCACTCGTTTGGCAGCGGCCGTTCAAATTATCTTCTCGTTCACCCCGACATTCTTCCCTCAGCCCTTGAGCTGGCGGGCTGCAACTGCAGTGCTGCCATTTTTGAGGACGCTGAATCGTGGAGTCGTGGAGGGCAGGTGAATTCTCGATCGCCAAGCGATTTTTGTCGGTATTGGATTCACCCTTTGGTAGTGCGGCTACCTAAAACACTTTAACTGCGTATCAGGAGATTTAAATGAGCAATCAAAATGTAGAACTGCTGGCGGCGTACTTCACGCTCTCGGGCGATGTGTACCCGTTCGGCCCTACTGAGATCAGCCCGTTCGCATTTCGCGACCGTGTAGAGGCCGCTGCAGAGGCTGGTTACACCGGCATTGGCCTCATCCATGTGGATTTGATGTCCACCGTGGATCGGATTGGTTTTGGTGAGATGCGCCACATCCTCGAAGCAAACGGCATCAAGCATGTCGAATTCGAATTTCTGACCGACTGGTACAAAGATGGTGAGCGACGTCGTGCGTCCAACAAGATGCGTGCTGAGCTGTTCAATGCTGCCGAAGAGTTGGGTGCGCGCGCTGTTAAAACCGCACCTGGTCTAAACGAAGAACATGCTGATATTCCTCTGATGGTTGAGCACTTCGCCCTGCTCAGTGAGGAGGCAAAGTCCCACGGTACTAACATCGTGCTCGAAATCATGCCGTTCAGTAACGTGCGTACCATCGACACCGCATTGGCCCTAGTGCAAGGCGCAAACCACGATAACGGCAAGCTGTTGCTGGACATCTGGCACCTCGCTCGCGGCGGTGTCGACTTCAAAGAAATTGCCCGTATCCCAAGCAAGTTCATTGGCTCGATCGAGCTGGACGATGCCGATAAATACGCCGTAGAGGATCTGTGGCAAGACACCATCCATCGTCGCCGTCTGCCGGGTGAGGGTGTGCTGGATGTTCCTGGATTCATCAAGGCGGTTCAAGCGACAGGTTACAACGGCCCATGGGGCGTGGAAGTACTCTCGGAGGTGGTGCGCAAGCTCCCTCTGCAAGAAATGGCTCAGCGCACTTACGAGACCACGATCTCTCAATTCAAGTAAGTCGAGCAGGATTGGCGGGGAGCAATGCTCTCCCGCACCCACCTAAAAATAACAGGCAGCCTAGCTGTCAAGGGAAGAAATATCATGTTGCGCATTGCCGTATTAGGTGCCGGACGTATCGGAAAAATTCACGCCGCTAACGTCGCTACAAATCCTCGCACGAAATTGGTCGTGGTAGCTGATCCGTGGAAAGACGGCGTTGACGCGCTAGCCAAGCAACTGGGTTGTGAAGCGGCTTACGACTATGCCTCCGCAGTTGACCGCGATGACGTAGATGCCGTGTTTATTGGTACGCCTACAGAATTTCATATCGAGTTGATGCTTCGTGCCGTGAAGCTCGGTAAACCCGTGATCTGCGAAAAGCCAATCGACATGGATTACGAGCGTGCGAAAGCTGCAGTCGATGAGCTCGAGCGCCTCAATGGTCGGGTGATGCTGGCATTCAATCGCCGATTTGACCCTGACTACCTCCGCCTGCGTCGTGCGATCGATGATGGTGAAATTGGGGATGTTCGCCAAGTCATCATCACCAGCCGGGATCCTGCTCTGGCTCCCCGGGCATATCTTGAATCATCGGGAGGAATCTACCGCGATATGACCATTCATGACTTCGACATGGCTCGTAGTCTGCTTGGTGAGGAGCCAGTAGAGGTCTTTGCAATCGGAAGCCGACTGGTAGATCCGTCGCTCGAATCTATTCCGGACTATGACAGCGTAATGGTGCTTATGCGCACCGCATCCGGCCGCCAATGTCATATCAACTGCTGCCGTGAGGCCGTGTACGGCTTTGATCAGCGCCTGGAGGTTTCTGGTTCCAAGGGCATGCTGCTGAACGAGAACCATCGTTCGAACAGCGTCCGCCGTTTCGGCGCCGAGGCCACTGACGTAGCTGATCCTCTCCTCAACTTCTTCCTGGAGCGTCACGCCGACTCTTACAAGATCGAGCTCAACAGCTTCCTGGATGCGCTCGAAAGCAACAGTCCGATGCCAGCAACACCACGCGATGGTCTCTTGGCGCTTCGCTTGGCGAACTGCGCCACTGAGTCGGCTGAGACGGGCAAGGTTGTGCGGGTAGGGAACCACTAATCGTTCCAATGCGTGAGCCCCAAACCCTGTACGGGGCTCCGCCTTACGGTGCACCAGGAACACAACAGGATGCTTGAAGTTGACGTAGCAAAACGTAGTTGCAAGGGCTGTGGCATTTGGCTCTAGACCAGGATTTCAACATCGCCTGGCGTGCACTGATGACGGTTAACAAAACATATAAAGGTACCGGTCATGAACACAGATACTGAAGCCCTAACTGGGCTGGCCCATAACCACGAAAAGCTTTCCTCGACCAGACTAGCGTTTATTTTCGTGACAAGTTTATTTTTCATGTGGGGCCTCTCACACGGGCTTCTCGACGTGCTGAACAAGCACTTCCAAGACACGCTCCATATTTCTCGTGCGCAGTCTGGATTGGTTCAAACAGCGTACTTCGGGGCGTACTTCATCATCGCCTTGCCAGTCGGCCTGTTCATGGAGCGTTTTGGCTACAAAGCAGGGATTCTGGCAGGGCTTGCATTATTTGCCTTCGGAGCACTGCTGTTTATTCCGGCTTCGATGGTCGGCACATTCACGCCGTTTTTGGTTGCCCTATTTGTTCTTGCCTGCGGCTTGGGATGCCTGGAGACTGCCGCAAACCTATATGCGGCAGCGCTTGGCGATCCTGCAAAATCAGAACAACGTCTGACATTCGCTCAGTCCTTCAACGGTCTGGGTGCCTTCATCGGGCCGGTCATTGGTGGCGCGGTCTTCTTCGCCCCACCCGTTGAATTCAACGGCAGCCGCGTTGATCTGGTTTCGGTGACGTATGCGGTGTTGGCGATCATCGTGATGTTGATGTTCGTCGCCTTTGCTCGAATCAAACTTCCGGAAATTCGCAGCGAAAAGCCCTCTGATGTACTGATCCCAAATGGGGGTGAAGTAAGCCTTTGGAAGAAGAGCAACTTTACTGGTGCGCTGGTCGCCCAGTTCTGCAATGTCGGTGCTTACGTCGGAATTGGTGCGTTCTTCATCAACTACGCGATTGATCACTGGCACGGAATCTCCGTTCAGAAAGCAACCTTCCTGCTTTCGCTCGGGATGCTCGCCTACATGATCGGCCGATTCGCCGGGACATGGGTAATGCGTTATGTCCCTGCACGTTCAATACTGATCCTCAACAGCTTGGTGAGCATGATCCTGTGCATCGTTGCCATCGCCGGATTTGAGCGGATCTCGATCTTCGCGGTCACCGCCATCTATCTCTTCATGTCGGTGATGTATCCAACGATCTTCGCGATGGGCATTCGGGGGCTCGGTACACAAACCAAGAAAGCGGGTTCGTGCCTAGTGATGACACTTGTGGGTGGTGCTTTCGTTCCACTGCTGATGGGGGCACTTGCTGATCACTTTGGGATTGCTACGGCGTTCTATGTACCGCTGGCATGTTTCGCTGTCATCGCGTGGTATGGGCAGAGCCAGACACCCGTGACGGCGACCGGCAAAGCTCACTAACTCATAACTCCAGCAACGACGTGTAGTAGGCCCTGCATTGCAAGGCCTGCTGCAACGGATTCAGCTTGCCCGAAATTCTTGCAAGCTGGTGATTGGCAGGTTTCAGATTAGGAAAATCAACATGAAACGACTACACAGCAAAGTTGCGTTGGTGACTGGCGGTGGAATGGGTATCGGACGTGCGATCGCTGAGCTTTTCGCCGATGAAGGAGCCACCGTTATCGTTGGCGATGTGCACCAACCTGAGCCATACAAAAATGCAAGCGTCGTTGCCAAGCACTTGGATGTGTCAAAGCTGGACGACTGGGAACGTCTCGTCGAAGAGGTAGTTCGTGAGCACGGTAAGGTTGATGTGCTCGTGAACAACGCGGGCTTGGTAGGTTCCTACCTTCCCATCGATGAGATCACCCTCGATGACTGGAATCGGGTCATCGATATCAATCAAAACGGTGTGTTCTATGGGATGAGAACCGTCATCCCGATCATGAAGCGACAGCAAGCAGGCTCCATCGTTAACGTGTCTTCGATCTGGGGCATCGTCGGCGCCAGTGGTGTGTCGGCGTACCAGGCTAGCAAAGCTGCAGTGCGCATGATGAGCAAGAACGCAGCTCTGTCTTATGTGGCCAACGGTATCCGCGTCAACTCGTTGCATCCGGGGTTGGTCGAAACACCGATGATTGCTCGCCAAGCCGCTGATACCACAGCAGCCGTCGTCGCAGCGACGCCGATGGGGCGTGCGGCGGATCCCAAAGAAATTGCCTACGCAGCATTGTTCCTCTCCAGTGATGAAGCGAGCTTCATCACTGGGGCAGAGCTCGTGGTTGATGGAGGTTACACAACGCCCTGAGCGTTCTATTGACGTGCGCGTACTGCGACAGGGGCAACTCCGTGCCGCAATTTTGATACCCATCTGAGGAGAACAAAAATAATGAAAACGCAGAAAGGTGGTTTGTTGTGCAGCGCTGTTTTGGCAGCAGGTTTGACGTTACAGCTTTCGCCTGCAATGGCGGCTGGGGAGAAGATCGTCGTCAACTTCCAAACGTTATCCATTCCTTACTTCATCTACATGCACGAGCAGGCTGCGCAGGAAGCCAAGACGCTCAATGTTGAACTGCTTGTGCAGGATGCCCAATCTTCCTCGACGAAGCAGTCTTCGGATGTCGAGAACGCACTGACTCAAGGTGTCGATGCAATGGTTGTCGCACCCAATGATGTGACCGCCTTGGCTCCGGCTTTGAACGAAGTGCTATCTGAAAAAGTACCCTTGGTGACAGTCGACCGTCGCGTCGAAGGTACCGATGTCCCAGTGCCCTATGTGACTGCTGACAGCGTAGCGGGTGGCCGACTTATGGCCGAGTGGGTCACGACCAACATGAAAAATGGTGCGCGCGTGGCATTCATTGCCGGTACAGCTGGTTCATCAACAGCCATTGACCGTGCGAAAGGTGTCCATGAAGGACTCAAAGCTGGCGGAAGCAAATTCAAACTCGTTGCTGAGCAGTCTGGGGAGTGGGAGCGCGCCAAGGCTATGTCGGTGGCTGAAAACATCCTGACATCGCTGAGTGCAAACCCTCCAGATGCAATCATCTGTGCGAGCGGCGACATGGCACTCGGGGCTGCGGAAGCCGTGCGGGCCATGGGGTTGAAAGGCAAGATCAAAGTCATCGGGTTTGACGCGTACCCAGAGGTGCTGCGTGCCATCCGAGACGGAGATATCGCCGGCATCGTGGAGCAAAGCCCGAGCAAACAAATCAGGACGGCCCTTCGCATGGCGGTGATGAAAGTACGCGGCAAAGCAGAGCTCGAAACGGTCATCGTTCAGCCATTCATGGTCACCCAGGAAAACCTGAGTCAGGCAGAACAATACAGCGCCATTCAATAACTGGCGGTTCTTCGTCCGGTAAATCCGACTGTTTGATGCACCTATGCAATTAAGGAAATCGAGAATGAAAACGAACAATAAACGTCGAGTGCTGACTGCTGCATTGGCCACAGCTTTTTTGATGTCGAACGCACCCGTTTTCGCCGCTGGCGAGAAGATTGCGGTGAGCTTCCAAACCCTATCAATTCCCTTCTTCATCTTCATGCATGAGCAGGCAGTGCAGGAAGCTAAAGCACTGGATATCAACCTGCTTGTCCAGGATGCCCAGGCTTCATCTTCCAAACAAAGTTCCGATATCGAGAACTCGCTCACACAAGGTGCTAAGGCAGTTGTATTGACTCCGAACGATGTCTCCGCGCTCGCACCGGTTATCAATGATGTGCTGGATGAGAAGGTTCCGGTAATCGCAGTTGACCGCCGTGTGGAGGGCACTTCCTCTGCTGTGCCATTCGTAACGGCAGACAACGTGGCGGGTGGGCGCATCATGGGTGAGTGGGTTGTGAAGAACATGCCCAAGGGGGCCAATGTGGTACTGATCACCGGTCAGATTGGCTCCACCACCGCAATGGATCGAGCGAAAGGGGTGCATCAAGCACTGACTGCGGCCGGTAGCAACTTCAAACTCGTGGCCGAGCAATCCGGTGAGGCTGATCGTGCCAAGGCAATGTCGGTGGTCGAGAACATTCTGACCGCTTCGGCGGGCACTCCGCCTGATGTGATCATCTGCTCCACCGGCGATATGACGCTTGGAGCAGTCGAAGCCGTTCGAGGAATGGGACTAAGCAACAAGATCAAAATCATTGGCTACGACGCTTACCCTGAAGTTCTGAAAAGCATCAAGGCAGGTGAGATTACCGGCATCGTTGAACAGAGCCCAAGCAAGCAGATCCGCACCGCCTTACGCCTGGTTGTGGACAATATCCGCAATGGCACCAAGATCGAATCAGTGACCGTTCAGCCGTTCATGGTCACCCAGCAAAACCTGGATCAAGCGGAGCAATTCAGCGCTATCAAGTAATCGACTACCCATCTTTGTAATTGACGCGGGAGAGAGCACCGCTATCTCCCTATTTAACGGATCTAGGACTGGAAGGCATCGGAATGAACGATACGCTGCTGCAAGTTCGCAATATCAAGAAGACCTTTCCAGGGGTTGTTGCACTCAATGGCGTAAAGCTCGAAGTCGGCAAAGGTGAAGTACACGCTTTGCTCGGTGAAAACGGGGCGGGCAAGTCGACCATCCTGAAGATTCTGGCCGGTGCCCAGCCTGCGGATGCTGGTCAAGGTTCACTTGAATTCAATGGCCATGTGCTGCAGGAGCATGACACTCCCATGCGCCGCCAAGAGCTTGGCATCATTACTATCTATCAGGAGTTCAATCTCATCGCCGACATGTCTGTCGCTGAGAACATGTACCTCGGACGTGAGCCGTTACGACATGGGTTTGTTGACTGGAAGCTGATGTTTAGTGATGCCCAGCATGTCCTGGACGACCTCGGTTTGACCATTACGCCAAGGACGATGGTTCGCAAGCTCAGTGTGGCTGAACAGCAGATGGTAGAGATTGCCAAGGCGCTCACCATGAATGCGAAGCTCATCATCATGGATGAACCTACCGCTGCGCTCAGTGGCCGCGAAGTAGACAAGTTGCACGGAATCGTCGCGGGTCTGAAGGCCAAAGGCATCAGCATCATCTACGTGTCGCATAAGCTCAATGAAGTGAAGGCTTGCTGTGATCGTTACACCATCTTTCGTGATGGCGCCTACATCACCTCTGGGGACGTCGCAGACGTCAGCGTCGATGACATCGTTCGTCTGATGGTCGGCCGGGACGTCGAGTTTGTGCGCAAACCGCTCACCGGCTCTCCAGGCGAAGTGATGCTGAAAGTGCAGAGTGTTTCCAGAATCTCCGGTGGCGGCGGCCAAAGTCTTCATGCAACGCCACTACGCGATATGTCCATCGATGTGCGGGCTGGGGAAATTGTTGGTTTCGCTGGGCTGGTAGGAGCAGGCCGTACAGAACTGGCTCGTGTGATCTTCGGCGCAGATGGATGCGATGAAGGGATCATCTACGTGAACGGTCGCCAGGTTTCTCCGTTTCGATCGCCTCGTGAAGGCATCGCTGCCGGAGTCGCGCTTGTGCCGGAGGACAGGAAGCAGCAGGCCTGCTTCTTGGGGCACTCCATTCGCTGGAACATGAGCCTACCGAGCTTGGGTGGGATGAAGCGCTGGGGCATGTTCATTGATGACCGATCTGAAACCCAACTCATTCAGGACTACCAGAAGCGACTGCGAATCAAGATGGCTAACGACAGTGTGGCCATTGGGACTCTGTCAGGGGGAAACCAACAGAAAGTCATCCTGGCCCGATGCATGGCGCTCAAGCCGAAAGTTCTCATTGTCGACGAGCCAACGCGAGGCATTGATGTTGGGGCCAAAGCAGAAGTTCACCAGGTTCTGTTCGATATGGCGCGCGCTGGCATCGCCGTGATTGTCATCTCTTCCGAGCTGCCCGAAGTCATGGCCGTCAGCGACCAGATTGTCACGTTCCGGGAAGGAACAATCACCGGTGTTGTCTCGGCTGATGAGGCAACTGAAGAGCTACTGATGCAGCGAATGGCTCAGGGAGTGAGTTCGACGCTTTCACACCAAGGCGTGGCCTAAACGGGCCGCACCCGCATCATCTATCGAGTAAACATAAAATGATCAAACCAGCATCTAGTGAGTCGGCCGTGGAGCATCGGAAAAAATTCGAGATGGTCGGGTTCTTCGAGAAGTATGGCGTGCTGTTGTTCCTCGTCGCACTGATCGCCATTTTCACCCTCTACAACCCAATGTTCCTGTCGGTTCGCAACATCAAGAACATTCTCACCGAGGTCTCAATCTACGGGATTATTGGCGTGGGAATGACCTACGTGATTCTCACGGGAGGTATCGATCTGGCAGTGGGATCGCTGCTCGCATTTGCCGCTATTAGCGGTGCATTCCTGATGCAGGCATTGGGCGGCGACTTCTTCATGGGATGGCTTGTTGCGATGCTGGCAGCGTGTGCTGTCGGTACGATGGCAGGCTACCTCCACGGTAAGGTCGTGACTCGATTTGGCGTTCCTGCATTCATCGTGACACTGGGTGGTCTCACGGTATGGCGCGGTGCGACGCTCATTGTGAATGATGGCGCTCCTGTGAGCGGCTTCAATGAAGCGTTCCGTTGGTGGGGGAGAGGAGACGTGTTGGGCGTACCTGTTCCCGTCCTGGTCTTCATGATCGTCGCTTTGGTGGGATACATCGCACTGCGATACACACGCTATGGCCGCCAGGTTTATGCCGTTGGCGGTAACCCTGAGGCAGCTCGGCTTTCAGGTTTGAGCGTGCAGGCGGTTGTGTTGAGTGTTTACGTCATCACGGGCTTCCTCGCAGGTCTTGCAGGGTTCCTTCTTTCTGCCCGACTTGGGTCGGCTGAGGCGGTCGCTGGCTCGGGCTACGAACTTCGCGTCATTGCTTCGGTGGTGATCGGAGGGACGAGCCTGTTCGGTGGCCTGGGCGGTGTCGGCGGCACGATTATCGGAGCGCTGCTTATCGGCGTCCTCATCAATGGACTCGTGATCATGAACGTGTCCGCGTATTACCAGCAAGTGGTGATTGGAATCATCATCGTGCTGGCGGTTGGCTTCGATACCTACGCTAAATCCAGAGGCAAATCGTGATCAGAGCAGTTCGTTAAGACTGCTAATTTATAGCTCTAACTGAAGCTATACGAGTGCCTTACTGACTGTCATTACCCACGCAGACAGTTTCGGTTTCAAGCTCTCATTCTATTACTGCAACTCAATAAAAAAGCCCACAACATCGGAAGAGAAATCTCCCGGAGTGGGCTCGGCTGTCCCGAAAAATAAAAAAACAACAACAAGTGGAGAGAAGAGCATGTCGTTCAACACCAAGGGAGCTTTCTGGTCTGTACTTTCAGTGGCGGTATTTCCGCTGTCTGCGCATGCGTTAGATTTCAGCGGCTATTTTCGTACCGGTGTCGGAGATTCTACGGAGGGAGGCCGGCAATCGTGCTTTCAGCTTCCAGGGGCACAATCCAAGTATCGCTTGGGTAACGAATGCGAGCAGTACTTCGAGTTTGATCTGCGTCAAGACCTGCTCAAGCTGGAGGACGGCTCTAAAATCAGTGTCGAGGGCATGGCGCAACTGTATAACGAATATGGACATACACCTAAATTCACCGGTGACTATGGCTTTGCTCGAATGAACCAAGCGTACGCCGAATGGAGCAAGATGCCTGTACTCAACGGTGGTTCCTTCTGGGCAGGCCGCCGTTACTACAATCGAAACAGCATCGAAATGAGTGACTACTTCTATTGGAACCAGAGTTCGAATGGTTTCGGCTTTGATCAAGTAGGTATCGGTGATCTCAAGTACAGCTACGTGTTCTCGCGCAAAGACAACCTCTTCCAAGAGGATTACACAAACCGTCACGACTTCACTGTCAGCGGCTTCGATACCAATCCTGGCGGTGGTCTGGAGTTAGGAGTCAGTTATCTCGAAAAGCCAGATAACAAGGAAGATTCCCACAGTGGTTGGTCAGCTATTGCGCAGCACAAGCAGAAAGGGTTTCTGGGGGGGCTCAATACCTTTGCTGTGCAGTATGGGCAAGGGCCGGGAACGGCTATGAGTTACACCGGCGATTCCTCTCTGGACAGCAACAATCAGAGTTGGCGCGTTGTAGAGTACTTCGACTGGCAAATGACTCCACGATTCAGTGGGCAATTCCAAATTGTGTACCAAAAGGATACCCACCCTAATGAAGATGATGACCAGAATTGGTTGTCGATCGGCGTCCGTCCTGTCTATGCGTTTACTGAGCAATTCAAGCTGAGCACCGAGGTTGGTCGAGATCAAGTGGATGCTCCCGGGGGGACGCGGAAATTGACGAAATTCACTATTGCTCCAACCTGGTCGCCGGCCGGGCCAGGCTACTGGTCTCGTCCGGAACTTCGCCTGTATTACACCTATGCCTCTTGGAACAAGGCAGCCCAACGGGCCGCGAGCGAAATGTCTGCTGGCTCAGCGCTCTCAGACAGTGGCGCCTTCGGTAATGCCCTTCATGGTTCGAACGTCGGCCTCCAGCTTGAGTACTGGTGGAAATGATGTGTAGTTCGCCAGCGTTGTGTAGCTGACCTGGAAGAAGTCCCACTAGGGCGATACCTCGGTGGGACTTCGATTAACGGATACGTGAAGAGGCTCGGAACCGCTCGCAAGATGTTCTGGGACGCAGAGGTGCGCTGTAGGATGCAAGTGGAGAACTTCGTCAGCGAGTTAGTCAATTTGAAGCTTGAGCTTGAGCCTGAGCCTGAGCCTCGGCCTCAAGGATCAGAATGGAGTAGGGCATGTCGCTAGTTGAGTTGTTCTTGTTGGGGGTACCGGCTGTCTTGCTGACGGGGATATCGAAGGGTGGTTTTGGAGGTGCGCTTGGCGGTATTGCCGTACCGCTGCTTGCTCTGAATATGCCACCAACTCAGGCCGCAGCGATCATGCTACCGATCCTCTGCATCGCCGATATCACCGGACTGCGCCGCTTCCGAGGTAAGTGGGACATACGCAATCTGCAGATCATGCTTCCAGGTGCTCTGGTTGGCGTGTTGATCGGAGCTTTATCGTTCGGTGCTCTAAGTGAACGTTTGATCGCACTGCTGATGGGAGGAATCGCGATCATATTTTTTTGCTTGAACGTCTGGACTGCCCGTCACACTCTTGCGCCTGCGAATCCACATGTTGGTAAGGGAACGTTCTATTCTGGATTGGCCGGGTTCACGAGCTTTGTTGCTCACGCAGGTGGGCCACCGCTGATGATGTATCTTCTTCCTCAGCAAATGGACAAGGTGCGGTACGTCGCGACGACCAATGTGTTTTTCCTTCTAACCAACGCGATCAAGGTAGTGCCGTATGCGCTATTAGGTCAGTTCTCAGTGACCAACCTTGGGGCTAGCATGGCGCTTGCTCCGATCGTTATACCCGGCGTCTGGTTGGGCATTTGGTTGCAAAGCCGGGTGAACCAGAAATGGTTTTATCGGATCGCTTGGTTTGGGCTTCTTGTGACCGGATTACAGTTGGTGATACAGAACCTGTAGGTATGGAATCACAAAATCCTTAGAAAAGTGGAAAGCAGAACACGGCTCCGCGACCGTTGAGTCCCGATTGACCAAGTGAGTTTGGTTTTAGTACAAGAAAAAGAGCCCAATGACAGACTGTGTGAAAACGCACTGAAGGCCGGCCCAACAAACGCCCCAACTTGTTCGGAGCGTTTGTTTTTGTTTGAGCGACAGACGTTTCAGCCCATCAGCGCCATCAACTGGCGGGCTCCCAGCACGCTAATCGCTCGCTCGAGGTTGTAAGCGTTCACAGCCAATGCCATTTCTGCTTTTGCTCCTTCCAACTGGCGCAGCAGGAAGTGACCATTCCCAAACAGCCATTGCTTGAGGTTACCGAAAGGGTGCTCAACGATGGATCTTCGGTTAGCCCTCATCTGCGGATGGGCCAGCATTCGCTCAAAGGCTTCCTCATGGGCATGACGTGAGACATAGCGGCACTGGGCGCCAGTGCATTGGGATTTGAGCGGGCAGGCAGCGCAGTCGCTGACATCTGCCTGATAGATCCGATCCCCCTTGTTGCGCTGTTTGAGCGTCAACCACTTGCCTGTCGGGCACTCATATCCTTGGAATTATGAGGGCATAGCAGGGAGGTTTGGTTGGGGAGCAGGTGTCGATGCATCGTTAAGAGTCCAGTGCTCTTTTTTTACTGATCCTTGTAACGAAAATGCCTCTCTGCTTGCGACAAGAATACGAAAGGAATGAGCGAAGTGATCTTCACCGTGGTTCATTCGACTAATCCAATGGGTTCGTTCATACAATTTCGCCCGCCTCTTGCGTCAATAGGGATACTAATATAGTATCCATTGATGTCTTCAGTAAACACTCAATTCTCGATTGCCGTGCACGTATTGGCAGCGATTGCACATCATGACGGGGTTTTCGCTTCGGAAATTCTTGCGGGCAGCGTAAATGCCAACCCGGTTTTCGTTAAAAGGATTCTCGTTAAGCTATCGAAGGCGAAGCTGGCTAAAACGGCTGTTGGTAAGTCTGGAGGTTACGGCCTGGCACGAAGCCCGGAAAATATTTCGCTTTTAGAAATCTACTCTGCGGTAAGCCCTCCGGATGCTTTTGCTATCCACGCCTATCCCGTAAGGAAGGAGTGTGTCGTGAGCTCCAACATCAAGGAAGTCATGAGCGACATACTGGTTTGTACTCAAGAGGCCGTCCATAAGGAGTTGAGACAGACGACGTTGGCAGATGTGGTGTCCAAAATCAGAGCTAAGTCCGCTTAGATTTTTTTTGCCTATAATAGATACGTTAATAGTAGCTAATAAGCATTTAAAGGAACACGAAATGACGAAATTGAACGAAAAGTCCCCTGTGAATGACGGCACTGCAACCGGCCCCGCCGCTGCCAGGCATGACAAGGATTCGCCCACCGCCGTTCTCATCGGAGTGACCGGTGGACTTGGCCACGCGTTGGCCAGGCTCCTCGCGGCCGAGGGCTTTCGATTGGTGCTCGCTGCACGACGAGAGCACGACGCCGCCGAGATAGCCGGCAAAAGCGACGGTTCGGCGATTTACGTGCGCGCGGACGTAACCGATCCAGCTAGCCTCGAGAAGCTGGCTGTAACAGCCTTTGAACACCTCGGCCGGATCGATGCAGTGGTTAACCTTGCAGGCATCTCACCCCGCAAACCTATTGAAGACTACACGCTATCCGACGTCGACGATCTGCTCGCTATCAACGTGAAGGGGCCCATCTTCGTGACTCAGGCATTCCTGCCTGGGCTGCGCAAGCAAGCCAGCGACGGAGTGATTGTCCACATCGGTGGCGCCATGGATGGCCGGGTGGCGCTGCCGTTTATGAGCGCCTATGCGGCGACCCGCGGCGCACTGGCGAGCTACGTGCAAGGCGCCAATCGCGAGCTTGAAGGGACAAACGTATCCCTGTCGTTCTTCGGGCCCGCCCCCGCCAACACTGAGTCGGAGTCCTCGTTTTTCGACATGTGGAAAAAGATGGGCGTCGACCTATGCGAGCCTGATGAAGTTGCACGCGATATCCTCGCCACGATCCGCCAGCGACGTAAGGAGCATGTTATGGGTGGCGCGCTGCTCAAGATGATGACGCTCATGAACGCCATCTCTCCATCCGCTGCTGATGCGATAGGTCTGCGGAAATTTGGGAAGCTCATCAAGCAATATAGCCCGCGTTGATTAGGGGCTTCGAACTTTATTCGGGGCGGGCAGAAGGGCTTCGCTTCTCAGCCGTCCCTATAACATGGCTTACCGCATGCAGTGCGGGTGTGCAAACTGTGGCTGCCTCTTACCGGCAAAGTCTAGGAAGGCACCTTTATGGACGAAGAACTTTTGATCCATGAGATCAGGCGTGTGATTGCATTAATGCTGGCTTGAAGAAAGAAATTGAATTTGAGACCAAGCTGAGTGCACTGCTGGGTGAATACAGCTACAGCCTAAAAGACGTGATCAACCTGCTTGATCCGAAGTCTGATCGACGTGCACCAGTTGCCGAGCCCCAAGCCAGTACTCGGACACCACGCCAGGTTAAGTTCTACAAGAGCCCGAACACCGGTGAAATCGTCGAAACCAAAGGTGGCAATCACAAGACCCTGAAGGAATGGAGAGCTGAGCACGGCTTCGCGACCGTTGAGTCTTGGTTGACCAAGGGAGTTTGGTTTGAGCACGAGCGGCATTTTGCTGACTGAGCCGCTGGCTTCGACAATCGCCCCGACATATTCGGGGCTTTTTGGAGGCGGTCAGGCACGACGCGTTGCGCGCATCCGCCTGGCCCGAACCGCCAACGCTCCATCCTGAAGCGTTCAGAGGGGGAAGCGATAGGCTTCACACTTTTACCGATATTTTGTCTTTATTAAACAATAAAGTCAGATTTATAGGATTTTTTTGCTCTAGTCCTGAGCTAGTCTTACATTTTTCTCAACGATATTTCCCTAGGATGCAGGATCCACGGGCACTCAGCGACTGTGTCTTGTTTGAGGTGTGGCAGGAAATGCCGATGGTCGGCAACATTGCGCTTTTTTGTTGACAAACGCAGGTAGGGTTACGATGATTGCATTGCGTTTTTGCACAATAATAAGCAACCTAGCAGGCCCATCATGAATGACCAGACAGTAAAGTGCGAAGTGGAAAAAGCGGTCGTCAGAAAGCTCACGCTGCGGCTGATCCCGTTCCTGATGTTTTGCTACTTCATTGCGTACGTGGATCGCGTAAACATCGGCTTTGCCGCGTTGACGATGAACAAAGACATTGGGTTGACTGCAACCATATTCGGGTTTGGCGCGACGCTCTTCTTTGTCGCCTATGTGCTTTTTGAAATGCCAAGCAACATTGCGATGGAAAAGTTCGGCGCTCGACGCTGGATTGCGCGAATCATGATTACGTGGGGGATTGTAGGATTTTTTACTGCCTTCATCACGGGCCCTTACTCCTTCGGCCTTTCGCGCTTTTTGCTTGGTGCTGCTGAAGCCGGTTTTTTCCCAGGCGTCATTCTGTACCTCACTCAGTGGTTCCCCAAGGCATACATGGCACGTATCGTGGCTGTATTCATGGTTGCCGTGCCACTGTCTAATTTCCTCGGTTCACCGCTTTCGGCAGTCCTTTTAAAACTGGATGGGTTCTTGGATTTCCGAGGCTGGCAATGGCTGTTGATGCTCGAAGCCCTTCCTGCGGTAATCATGGGCGTCTTGACGTTGTTCCTTTTGCCGAGCAAACCGTCTGAAGCGCGGTGGCTGACTGCAGATCAGAAAGACTGGCTCAGCAATCGTCTCGAGGCAGAAAGGCTGGAGAGAGAAGTTAAGGAGCGTGAGAAAGGTCTGACCAAGGAGAAGACTAGAGGCAAGATCATGGCCGCTCTGACTAACAAAAACGTCCTCTTGTTAGCTGTCATCTACATGAGCATCTCTGCAACCAGTAACACGCTTTCGCTGTGGATGCCTCAGATCCTTAAATCCTTTCACCTGACTGATATGCAAACCGGTTTGTTGAATATGATCCCGTTCGGCTTGGGCGCGGTTTTCATGATCTTCTGGGGCATGCGAGCTGACAAAAAAGCCGAGCGGATCTTCAGCACCGCAATCCCGCTGGCAGTTACCGCAATCAGTTTCGCAGCCACTTTGCTTACTGATTCGCTTACGATCACGTTGATCCTGTTGTCCTTGGTACTGATTGGTAACTTTGCGTTGAAAGGGCCGTTCTGGGCTCTCACATCCGAAACCCTTTCTCCGGCTGTACTTGCTGCTGGTATTGCGGCGGTTAACACACTCGGTCACCTCGGTACTGGTGTTCTTAACTTCTTTGTCGGCGTTATCCGCGAGCACACTGGGAGCTTCCCTTTAGCGCTTCTGCCGCTTTCAGGTATGTGCGTAGTGGGCATCTGTTTAGTGTTCTATATCGGTCGCCAAAATACGAAGGAGCTGGAGCGTCAACAGCGGGTAGCAGCCTTGAACACTTGAACCTCTAGGGAAATTCTGAAGAAGACTTCCTGATTTTGGCAAAATACCAGGACTCCACCCGCCGAGTTTTCCGATGAAACAGATGACCTTCGCTGACGCCGAGTACGCAGGCAAGCGTAAGCAGACCCGCAAAGA
>NZ_FYDO01000036.1 GCF_900187615.1 Pseudomonas sp. Irchel s3f7
GGAGTAACTTGTGATGCTGATAATCTGTTGACTAGCAGTCTGACTCCACAAGCACCCACACGAATTGCTTGATTCAGTTGTTAAAGAGCGGTTGGTTAAGATCTTTCGTCTCAACCGAGGCGCGCATTCTACAGCAGCCTCATTTGCTGTCAAGTGGTTATTTTCAGAAGCTTTCAAGGATTTCCTTAACAACTTCAACCACTTGCGCTTCAGATCTCTCATCAGCGGGAGGCGAATTCTACAGCGTTACCCGCTGTTGTCAACACCTCTTTTTCAACTTCCTTTTGGCTTCGATGAACTGAAGCAACCTGCTGCCGAAAACTTCGTAACTCATTGTTTACCAAGGAGTTTTCCGTTTCGACTGCGCCGGAAGTGGGGCGAATTATAGACACCTGAGATCTGCCGTCAAGCACTGATTTTGCCTTTCTAGCATGACACTCAAAATCACTGCTTATATATAGACGCGCCGATGACTAATGCGCAACATATTGCCCAAGTACGTAGAAACGCCCTGATTTCCTACCTTGGACGGTGTCACGCAATGAACGACCAGCAACGCAGCCTAGCCTCCACCCTATTCTCGGTTGGGCTGTTACTTATAGCCATGGCCTCGATCCAGACCGGAGCGTCCCTGGCCAAAAGCATGTTCCCGGTCATTGGCCCTCAAGGGACCACCACACTGCGCCTGATTTTCGCCAGCGTGATCATGATGCTGATACTGCGCCCATGGCGCGCGAAACTCACCGCAAAATCCCTGCGTACCGTCGTCGTCTACGGGATGGCACTGGGCGGCATGAACTTCCTCTTCTATATGTCCTTGCAAACCGTTCCCCTGGGTATCGCGGTAGCGCTGGAGTTCACTGGCCCACTGGCGGTTGCGATCTATGCCTCACGCCGTGCAATCGACTTTTTGTGGATCGCGCTGGCAGCGGCAGGATTACTGCTATTAATACCGTCAGGCGAAGCGGCAGCGGGGATGGATCTGACAGGCGTCGGTTATGCTTTGGGCGCCGGGGTATGTTGGGCGCTATACATTCTGTTCGGCCAGAAGGCCGGCGCCGACAACGGAGTTCAGACTGCCGCGCTGGGAGTAATGATTGCCGCGTTGTTTGTAGCACCGATCGGAATCGTCCATGCGGGTTCTGCTCTGTTGACGCCTGCCTTGATCCCGATAGCTCTCGGCGTCGCCATCTTGTCCACCGCCCTGCCCTACACCCTGGAGATGGTCGCATTGACTCGCATGCCGGCCAGAACTTTCGGCACACTGATGAGCATTGAACCTGCCGTCGGAGCGCTTTCGGGGCTACTGTTCCTTCACGAGTTCCTTTCACTGTCACAATGGATGGCCATCATGTGCATCATTTTGGCGTCGGTAGGTGCGACGTTGACCATGGGCAATGCTGCCAAACCTGCGATAGCGGCAGATTGAAGCAGAAATAACGAAGCTCTGGCATTTACCGCTTAATTAGGCCATGTTTAGGCCCGCAACCCAGAGTCAGGCAGGGCGATTTCAGACAGGGATATCAGGACGCTTCAAGTAAAAGCGATTAGAGCCAGACCCGGGCACAAGACCCGGGGCGCTATAAGGATAGTAATGAAACGAATTTTGATACTGATCGCCGCTCTTGCAATTGCAGGCTGCGCAGCGACATCAGAAACCAAGATCAAACACGGCAAGAAAGGGCTGCACATCAACTGTTCAGGACTGTCGTCGTCTTGGGACAAATGCTACGCCACCGCTAGCAACTTGTGCGCTCCCAAGGGTTACAAGGTCATCGCCAAGTCGGGGGATACCGTGGAAGAACCTGGCGACTATCCGTTTGGCCTCAATCCCGCGGGCTATACCAGCCGAAGCATGATTGTCATCTGCAAATAGACAGGTCGCCGCGTCAGGTTCTCGGACTTGCGATTTGGCGACCGATTTCATCGTAACTGGACTTCAGCACCTCGCGCTGAACATCCGGAGTTGCGAGCATCCGGGCGACGACCAGTGCACCAATGCATTGCGACAGAATCGCCCAGGCCAAGCTTTCACTGTGCAAAATCTCCGCCCAGCTTTCCTGGAGCCGACAGATCCAGTGTTCCGCCTGTTGGCGAACGCTCACGTCTGACCGGGCGATCTCGGCCCCCAAGGCTGGCAGCGCACAACCGGTTTCCGGATGCTCGACATGGGACATGCTCAGATAAAGTTTGAGACAGCGTTCAAGTTTGTCTCGGTCCTGATCCGCTCCCAATCGTGCCAGGCTTTGGCGTAGCTCACGCTCGACAATGGTTGCGAACAGCTCATCCTTTGACGAGAAGTGGCTATAGAACGCGCCGCCACTCAAGCCGATCGCTTTCATCAAGCCATCGACGCCTACCGTTGAGAAACCCGACTTCTTGGCCGAAACCGCGCTGCTTTCCAGCAGCTTCTCCTTGGTTTCCAATTTGTGGCTGGTCGAATAACGCATAGCCTTCTTCCCGATTTGAATACCTTGACGATTATCGAATCGTAGCATAACGTCCGTTTAGTTAACGATCGTTTACCAAAGGGATCTACCCATGAATAACAAGAAGGTCGTACTGGTTGTCGGCGCTGGTGATGCCACAGGTGGCGCAATTGCCAAACGCTTTGCTCGGGAAGGTTTTGTCGCCTGTGTCACTCGCCGCAGCGCGGACAAGCTTCAACCGTTGGTGGATGCCATCAAGGCCGACGGCGGTGAAGCACACGGGTTCGCTTGCGATGCGCGAAAAGAAGAAGACGTGATCGCGCTGGTCGAACAGATTGAAAACCAGATCGGCCCCATTGAAGCGTTCGTGTTCAATATCGGCGCCAACGTGCCGTGCAGCATTCTCGAAGAAACGGCCCGCAAGTATTTCAAGATTTGGGAGATGGCCTGCTTCTCGGGTTTTCTCAACGCCCGGGAAGTGGCCAAACGCATGGCCAAGCGTCAACGAGGCACGATTCTGTTCACGGGTGCCACGGCGGGTATGCGTGGCGCCGCCGGATTCGCCGCGTTTGCCGGCGCCAAGCATGGGATCCGGGCACTGGCCCAAAGCATGGCCCGTGAGTTGGGACCGATGAACATTCACGTTGCCCATGTGGTCGTCGATGGCGCCATCGATACCGATTTCATCCGCGAGAGCTTCCCCGAGAAGTATGCGACCAAGGATCAGGACGGCATTCTCAACCCCGAGCACATCGCCGAGAACTACTGGTATCTGCACGCCCAGCCCCGCGACGCCTGGACTTTCGAGCTCGATCTGCGTCCCTGGAGCGAACGCTGGTAAGCCCTTCCCCACAACAATAAAACGAGCACCTTCGACCATGAGCAAAACCGTGGAGTTCTACTTCGACCTCGGCAGCCCCGCCACTTATCTGGCCTACACCCAGCTACCGAAGATCTGCGCGCAGACTGACGCGCAGTTGATCTACATTCCAATTCTGCTGGGCGGAGTATTCAAAGCCACCGGCAACGCCTCGCCAGCGACCGTTCCGGCCAAGGGTCGTTACATTTTCCAGGACCTGGATCGCTACGCGAAACGCTACGGTGTGCCGCTGAAGTTCAATCCACACTTTCCGATCAACACGCTGATGTTGATGCGTGCGGTGACCGGCATCCAGATGCGTGATCCTGAACGTTTTTGCGCATTCATCGAATGCCTGTTCAAGGCGCTGTGGGTCGACGGCCGCAGCCTGAATGAGCCTGCCACCGTTGCGGCGGTGTTGATCGAAAACGGTTTTGATCCTCAAGCGATACTGGCTCTGACCGCCGATGAAGAAGTCAAAGCCACACTCAAGGACAACACCGAGAAAGCGGTACAACGGGGAGTGTTTGGTGCACCGAGCATGTTTGTCGGCAATCAGCTGTACTTCGGTCAGGACCGCTTGGAATTCGTCCTTGAAGCCCTGAGCTGATTTCTCGGTAACCCGCCACTCCAGGGTTCAGGGTGGCGGGCAATGCCCTTGATCAACCGAATCGCATTACAACAACCTGCTAAACCGCCGCCGTACGAGCATTCAACCACGCAAGGGCTGCCCCCTCGACCAACGGACTCAAGCGCTCGCGCACTTCGGCGTGATAGGCGTTGAACCATTGCTTCTCGTCTTCAGTCAGCAAAGACGTTTCCAGGCAACGCGTGTCGATCGGGCACAGGGTCAGGGTTTCGAACTTGAGGAACTCGCCGAATTCGCTTTTGCCCGCCTCACGGTTCATCGCCAGGTTTTCGATCCGCACGCCCCAGCGGCCCGGACGGTAGGTGCCAGGCTCGATGGACGTGATCATCCCCGGCAGCATCGCTGTCTGTGGTGCAGGTGCAGCCTGATAGGCAATCACTTGCGGACCTTCGTGCACATTAAGGAAATAGCCCACACCATGACCGGTGCCGTGACCGTAATCGACGCTTTCCGCCCAGATCGGTGCACGAGCGATGGCATCGAGCAACGGCGACAGGATGCCTTTCGGGAACTGTGCACGGGACAAGGCAATCACGCCTTTGAGCACACGAGTGCAATCGCGCTTCTGTTCCGCGGTCGGTGTGCCGACCGGCACCATCCGCGTGATGTCGGTAGTACCGCCCAAGTATTGACCGCCGGAGTCGATCAACAACAGACCGTCACCTTCAATCACCGCGTGCTCTTCCTCGGTGGCGTGGTAATGCGGCATCGCACCGTTGGCGTTGAACGCAGCAATGGTGTTGAAGCTCAACGACACGTAATCGGGACGGCGCTCACGAGCAGCGGTCAGGTGTTCGTCGATGGTCAGTTCGGTGATGCGTTCGCGACCCAATGCCGAGTCCAGCCAGGCGAAGAACTCGCACAGCGCCGCGCCGTCCTGTTCCATGGCCTGACGGATATGCTCGGCATCCGCCAGGCTTTTCTGCGATTTGGCCAGTGTGGTCGGATTCAAGCCTTCGATCAGCTTGACGTCGCTGCCCAGGTTTTCCAGCAGACCGGCCGTGACCCGTGCCGGGTCGACTTGCAGGCTTGCTCCTTCTGGAACAGCCTTCAGCCCCGCAGCCACTTCGCTGTAATCGCGCAGGGTCACGCCATCCTGTTCAAGGATTGCGCGCAACTCGGCGCTCACTTTACTCAGCGCCACGAACAGCGTGGCCTGCTGCTGGCTGATCAAGGCGAAGGAAACGAACACCGGGTTAAACGACACATCGCCGCCACGCAGATTGAACAGCCAGGCGATGTCATCGAGGGTGGCGATAAAATGCCAGTCGGCGCCACGGGACTTCAGGGTTTCACGCAGCTTGGCGAGCTTTTCGCCACGGCTGACGGTCGCTTGCGGCGGCAAGTGTTGATAGATCGGTTCATTGGGCAGCTGCGGACGGTCGCTCCAGACATCGCTCAACAGGTCGATGTCCGTGCGCAATCGGGCGCCGCGCTCTTCAAGCTTGCTTCCCAATGTCCGCGCCGAAGCCACGGCCATCACCGCGCCATCGACCGCGACAACGCCACCCTCAGGAGTTTGTTCGGCCAACCATTCCAATGGGCCGGGTTGACCCGGTTGCAGCTTGACCAGTTCGATACCGCTGCCATTGAGCTCTTTGGTCGCCTGCTCCCAGTAACGGCTATCGGCCCAGACGCCGGCAAAGTCCGGAGTCACGATCAAAGTGCCGACAGAACCATGGAAACCCGACAACCATTGGCGTCCTTGCCAGTAACCCGGCAGGTATTCCGACAGGTGCGGGTCGGCCGACGGCACCAGCAAGGCATGAATGCCCTCCCGGCTCATCAGTTCGCGGGTTTGTGCCAGGCGCTGGGGCACCGATCCATTGATCGAAGACTGCATATTCATCATGACTCCTGCTAACCACTCATCATTATTGTTGCGCGCCGATCAGCGTCGGCACTTTATCGCCCTATTGCCAGAATGCCGGAGCACTGGCGCAGGCTGTTCTGATCAGTTCTACCGCTTGGTCGATATCCTGTTCGGTCGTGAAACGCCCCAGGCTCAAGCGAATCGTGCGACCGGCCGCG
Source organism: Pseudomonas sp. Irchel s3f7 (assembly GCF_900187615.1). Classification (GTDB taxonomy): domain Bacteria; phylum Pseudomonadota; class Gammaproteobacteria; order Pseudomonadales; family Pseudomonadaceae; genus Aquipseudomonas. Next base: position 5,969 of record NZ_FYDO01000036.1, read on the forward strand.
TGGGCATCAAGCCCCAAGGCCAGCAGCACGTGGGATGGGGTATTGCTCGCGGAATTGCAGGCCGAGGTCGCGGAAAACGCGATCGAATGGCTCAACGCCGCCGAGTTGAACTCGCCTTCGCCGAAAGTCAGGCTCAGGGTATGGGGAATGCGCCGGGACGGACTGCCATTGAGGTGCACGCCGGGCAGGCTCAGCAACTGGTTGAGCAGACGCTCACGCAAGCGCACGATCTGGGCTTTTTCTGTTTCGAACAGCTTCGCCGCCAATGTGAAAGCTTCACCCATGGCAACGATCTGATGGGTCGCCAAGGTACCGGAACGCAAACCGCCTTCGTGGCCGCCGCCGTGGATCTGCGCCTGCAATTTTTGCTGCGCGCGCGGGCCGACGTACAACGCGCCGATACCTTTGGGACCGTAGAGTTTGTGAGCGGAGAACGACATCAGGTCCACCGGCCACTGCGCCAGGTCGATCGCCACTTTACCCGTGCCCTGTGCGGCGTCGACATGGAACAACGCAGCGCGCCCGCGCACCACTTCTCCGATCGCCGGGATGTCATTGAGCGTGCCCAGTTCATTGTTGACCAGCATCAGCGACACCAGGAACGTGTCCTCGCGCATGGCTTCGCTGACGGCTTGCGGAGTAATCAGACCTTCGGCGTCCGGCACCAGATAGGTCACCGCAACGCCGGCATCCTGCAATTGCCGGGCAGTGTCGAGAATCGCCTTGTGTTCGATCTGACTGGTAATGATGTGGCCGCCGGAAATCCCGCGAGCCTGGGCCACACCCTTGAGCGCCAGATTGTTGGATTCGGTGGCGCCGGATGTCCAGACGATCTGTTCAGGTGTCGCGCCGACCAGCTCGGCGACCTGACATCGCGCCTGTTCGACCGATTGCCGGGCCTGCTGGCCGAACGCGTGGGAGCTTGAAGCCGGGTTGCCGAAATTGCCGGTAAAGCCCAGGCACTCGACCATGACCTTGATGACCCGCTCGTCCACCGGCGTGGTGGCGGCGTAATCGAAATACAACGGACGTTTATTCATAAAAGACTCGCAGAGCGTGTTCCGGGATCAGGAAGCTCGTGGCTGGAAACGGCAAGGCGCAGCCTCGTGAGCTGCGCGCAGTTTTCAGAACGTTACCAATACCTGATCGGATGCCGTTAAAGAAGTACAACTTCATTTAAAAGTGCGTAGGAACGCTCCTGAAAAGCCAGCTTAACAGGCATCGGGCGACCGGTCGAAGCAGCGCGTCAGCTGAAGCTTTCGAGCAACAACGGATATAGCGAAACCACCAGCAACGCGGCCATCCCCCAATTGAACAGACGCAACCAGCGGCGGTCTTTCAAAACATTGCGCAACAACGTGCCGCACGCGGCCCAGACACCGACACTCGGCAGGTTGATGATCGCGAACACGGCCGCAATCACGATCACATTGGTGAAATAACCCTGCATCGGCGTGTAGGTGCTGATGGCACCGATGGCCATGATCCAGGCCTTGGGATTGACCCACTGGAACGCGGCGGCGCCCAGATAGCTGATCGGTTTCGCTTCGCCCTGCTGACTGTCGGACACCGGCCCGGAATGAGCGATTTTCCACGCCAGGTACAACAGGTACGCCGCACCGACGTAACGCAGAACGGTGTAAAGCAAAGGATAAGTCTGGAATACCGCTCCCAATCCGAAACCCACCGCGACGACGAGCACAAAGAAGCCGCAGGTGATACCCAGCATGTGCGGAATGGTGCGGTTGAAGCCGAAGTTCACGCCGGATGCCAGCAACATGGTGTTGTTCGGGCCGGGAGTGATTGAGGTGACAAGGGCAAACAGGGCGAAGCCCAGCAGCAGATCAAGTGAGAGCGTCATGAGTGGCAGTCCATCTGGGTCAGTCAGGTGTTGACCCTATCGCACACCTTGGGTGAAACCCACGGACAGTTGCGTGAACTTCAAGCAGTACAGTTCTGACTCAGCTTGAGCGACCGTGAAGCTGTACAGATCGCTCGGCGTTCATTTCGCCCTGGCTGTCGAAGCGGAACGACTTCTGCGGTTCACCGAGCAATTCGGCTTTTTTCGCGTGGTACTCGTCAAAGGACAAACCGCGACGATTCAACGCCTCCAGCGCCAGTTCCTTGCTTTCCTCTGCGGTGTAGGGCCGCAGTTCAGGAGAAACATGACTGGCACACCCGGCGAGTACGCAAAGGGCAAACAGCAGGAAAGTGGCGATTAGAGGTTTCATTTCTGGCGTCCGGCATCTGGGTTCGGGGCAATGAACACAGGCTACCCGTGCCGTCGAACGGGCAGAAATCAACACGCTCGATAGTGGCTATCAGGTTTACAGCATCCGCTGGAACGTTCGTTACACCACGGACCACTGCTGCTCGTCGGGCGTTCAGTAGCGCAAAAGCAGCTGGCCTATATTTATCCAGCTGGGTAACGGCATAGAACCTCTTTCTCACAACAAAAACAGGGAGATTCATCATGAGCGTCAAACCGATTCCAGAGGGTTATCACAGCATCACCCCCTATCTGGGCATTCAAAAAGCCGCTCAGGCTATCGACTTCTACAAGAAAGCCTTTGGTGCCATCGAAGTGATGCGGCTGGCCATGCCTGATGGCGGCATCGGTCATGCCGAGCTACGCATCGGCGATTGTCCGATCATGTTGGGCACACCGTGCGATCAAGGGCCGTTGAGCAATCCGGACAACTCGCCGTCCGTGGGCCTCCATCTGTATGTGACGGATGTCGATAAATCCTACAAACAGGCCATAGAGGCCGGTGCAACCGTCGTATCCGAGGTCAAGGATCAGTTTTACGGCGACCGTTCCGGGACGTTGAGGGACCCCTATGGGCATCTGTGGTTCCTGGCCACGCGTAAGGAAGACCTGACCCAGGAACAGATTGAGCAACGGGCCAAAGAGATGTTCAGTCAGGGTTGAAGCACGAAAAGGTCGCAGCCTGTGACAGCAGCGATGACCTGCGGCAGCAATCGCAGGCTGCAACCCTTTGCGTCAATTGATCATTGTGGCAATAATAAGAAACATTTACTTTTGCATTGCCGTTCGGGTTTTTCGGTCATCATTCGTCTTATCTAGATGCAGTCGGTCGCGTAGGCAAAAGCCACGACCGAACTTTCCAGGGACATCGTCGCTGTGAAACCCGCAGCAGAGCCCCTCTCATCCAGGCAAGACCTCACATCATGTCAAAGAAGTCCCGTTCAAAAATCTGGTTTCTGGTCCATAGCTGGCTGGCGTTGCCGATCTGGTTTTTCGTACTCATCGTTTGTGTAACCGGCACTCTGGCCGTCGTCAGCCAGGAAATCGTCTGGCTGGCCAACCCGTCGATGCGCGCCAGCCAGCCTTCCGATGATGCACCGCTGCTCAGCTATCAACAGGTCCTCGACGCTATCCACAAGGCTGAACCGCAGACCGTGGTGGAAAGCATCAGCCGACCCGACGAGTCGCATTTTGCCCTCGACGTACAAGTCAGCTACCCCGACGGACGCTCCGTGGTGGTGTACGTCAACCCGTACAGCGGCGTCATTCAGGGGGTAGCGCCGGAATTCAATTTCCAGGCATTCACCCGTGCGTTGCATGGCTGGTGGCTGGTGCCGTTTACCAACGGCTTTAGCTGGGGCTGGTATCTGGTGTCGTTTCTCGGTTTGCCACTCTTGGCTTCGCTGGTGACCGGGCTGGTGGTCTACAAACGCTTCTGGAAAGGCTTTTTCAGTCCGACTCTGCGCATCCGCCATGGCGCACGGATTTTCTGGGGCGACTTCCACCGCTTGAGCGGCATCTGGTCGATCTGGTTCATTGCGGTCATTTCCATCACCGGCACCTGGTTCCTGATCCAGGCATTTCTATTCGATAACCAGGTGTCGATTTCCACCGAGAAAATCATCCCGTCGATGTCCCGTGAAGCCGTACCGATGTCGGCCAACGGTACTCCGCCACCGCGCATCGATCTCGATCGCGCGATTGAAATCGCCTCGCAACAGATTTCCGGGCTTGAGGCCAGCTTTGTCAGCCTGCCGGGCAATGCCTATAGCCATATGGATATCGGTGGACGCGGTTGGTATCCGCTGATGTTCCAGACGGCCACCCTCAACCCGTACAGCGGCGAAATTGCGGCCACGCGACTGATCTCGGACCGCTCGGCGCTGGAGTTCGTCACCGAGTCGATGCGTCCGTTGCACACCGGGGATTTCGGAGGGCTGTGGATCAAGTTGATCTGGGCCTTCTTCGGCCTGTTGTTGAGCATGATGGTCCTGAGCGGCTTGTTGATCTGGACCAAACGCACCGCACTGGCCACTGCCAATGCCTTGAAGCGCAGCAACAAGAAGCAACACGCCACGAAAACCCAAACAGCCCTGAGCAACGAACCGTCGGAGGCTAACCTGTGAGCAACGTCACTGCTGCCCCTCAAGCCTCCCGTTTGCGCATGTTCTGGCACAAATGGCGCTTCCACCTGAACATCCTGTTGCTCCTGATTCCGTTGGGTTTCATGCCCAAGTACTTCGCCGACGAGGCATTGCAGCGTGGTGACGACGGTCTGGGCGAGCGGGAGGTTGGCGAAGTGCAAGTCGGCCCCTGGAGCCTGCGTTTGGCGGAACTGCGCAATGAAGCTCCGCTCAACAGCCCGGCCGGCCACATGAAAAACTTCAATGCAGCGCTCTGCGACGCCTGTATCGACCAGGTCAAGGCTACTTACCTGCGCATCGGCAAGCCCCGCAGCCTGCGCGCCGCCGGGGTGATTTTCTTCGGCACGCCATACCGCATGAGCGCCCAGTTGCCGGTGCCGGACAAGACCAAGCCCGACGCTCAACTGTGGATCACCATGGAAGGCTGGGACGGCAGCATGCATCAGGCATCCATTCCTTTGAACCAGGCATCCCCCGCCACCGTCGCCTGGCTGAGCAAACAAGGAGGCAAACCATGACCCGTATTTCCCGCCCTCTCCACGCGGTTTTGCTGCTGCTGTGTGCTGGCTTCAGTGCCAGCGCCCTGGCCCACAACCCGATGTGCGAATGCAAAGCCATCGACGCCGAGCAGATCAAATGCACCGGCGGTTTTTCCGATGGCAGCGGTGCTCCGGGTGTCACCCTTGATGTGGTCGGTTACGACGAAACCATTCTGGTGCCAGGCAAGCTCGGCGCCGACTCGACCCTGACCTTCAAGAAACCCGGCGCGGAATTCTACGTGCTGTTCGACGCGGGCCCCGGCCACGTCGTCGAAATCGACCAAGCGGACATCGAGGCACCATGAGTACGCCAACCACCCAGGTCGTCCGCCCGGCTGGGGCCGGTCACGAAACCCTCTACGTCCTGCTGCTGTGCCTGATGATTCTGGCCGTTGCCGGCTCGGTGGTGCTCTGGCGCGGCGAGTCCCATGAGGTGAGCAGCATCAGCAGCCATCAACTGGACGCCCGCCGCGACCTCAGTGCTTCCGAGCAAGGCATCTATGCCGACCTGCGTGTGACGCTGGACGAAATTCACCTGCTGCGTCAGGAACAACAAGCGCTGCCGACGCCCGAAACCCTCGCCGATGAGGGTTTTGCGCCGTTCGCTCAGGACGCCAGTTCCGTCAGTCGCGGCGGACATGCCTGGCAGTTGCTCGATAGCAAAGCCTACTTCGGTCAGAGCCAGGCGAAGGGTGTCGCCGGTTCCTTTCTGATGCGCTTGACCGCTGCGGATGACGCGCCAGACATCTGGCTCAACCGCGCGACCGACCTCAAGGCCCCTGCCGACCTCAGCGACGCCGCGCTTGAAAGTGCCGGCTGGCAGCAGATCGTCGCGCAATTCGATGCCGGCGTGACCCGCCAGCATAAGCATTGAACCCTCGCCTTCACCCGAGAGAAGACCGCTTTCCCATGCCCATTTCATCTCAACGTTCGTTCTTGCGCCTGCTGCTGGTCGGCCTGCTTGCCTGCCTGCTGCCCACCCTGGCCAGTGCCGACGAGGCCAAGCGCCTGCGCATCGGCATCACCCTGCACCCTTATTACAGCTACGTGGCCAATATCGTCGGCGACAAGGCCGAGGTCGTGCCGCTGATCCCTGCCGGCTTCAACCCCCACGCCTACGAGCCCCGCGCCGAAGACATCAAGCGCATCAGCGGGCTGGACGTGATCGTGCTCAACGGCGTCGGTCATGACGACTTCGCCGACCGCATGATCGCCGCCAGCGAAACCCCGAACGTCAAAGTCATCGAAGCCAACGAAAACGTACCGCTGCTGGCCGCCACGGGTGTTGCCGCACGCGGCGCGGGCAAGGTGGTGAACCCACACACGTTCCTGTCGATCAGCGCTTCCATTGCCCAGGTCAACAACATCGCCCGGGAACTGGGCAAGATCGACCCGGCCAATGCCAAGACCTACACCGAAAACGCCCGAGCCTACGGCAAGCGCCTGCGCAAAATGCGCGCCGATGCCCTGGCCAAACTGACCCAGGCACCGAACGCCGAACTGCGCGTGGCCACGGTGCACGCTGCCTACGATTACCTGTTGCGCGAGTTTGGTCTGGAAGTCACCGCCGTGGTCGAACCGGCCCACGGTATCGAACCGAGCCCGAGCCAGCTGAAAAAGACCATCGACCAATTGCGTGAACTGGATGTGAAAGTGATCTTCTCGGAGATGGATTTCCCGTCCTCTTACGTCGACACCATCCAGCGCGAATCCGGGGTGAAGCTGTATCCGCTGTCGCACATTTCCTACGGCGAATACACCGCCGACAAGTACGAAAAGGAAATGACCGGCAACCTCGACACCGTGGTGCGGGCGATCCAGGAGTCGGGCGCATGACTTCGAAAGAAACGATCATCGCCCAAGACGCCGAGAATCCTGTGGGAGCCAGCCTGCTGGCGAAGGGGTCCGGTCAGTCAGCATCTTCCTTGAATGATGCAGCGCAATCGCGAGCAAGCTCGCTCCTACAGGGGGCGGGCCCGACGCTGGATTTCGCCGGGGTCAGCCTGACGCTGGGGCGCACGACAATTCTCGACAACGTGACCTTCAAGGTGCAGCCCGGCAGCGTCCATGCGCTGGTCGGCCCCAATGGTGGCGGCAAGAGTTCGCTGATCAAGACTTTGCTCGGGCAGATGCCGCATCAGGGCCGTTTGAGCCTGCAATGGCCCGCTGAACCACGCACCATCGGCTACGTGCCGCAAGCGCTGGAGTTCGACCGCGGCCTGCCGATGACCGTCGACGATTTCATGGCCGCCATGTGCCAGCGGCGCCCGGCGTTCCTCGGCTTGAGCAAGCACTACGCGGCGGCGATTGGCGAGGCGCTGGAGCGCGTCGGCATGCAGGACAAACGCAAGCGACGCATGGGCGCGTTGTCCGGCGGCGAACGTCAGCGGGTTTTACTGGCTCAAGGGTTGATCCCTTCGCCGCAATTGCTAGTACTCGATGAACCGATGTCTGCGCTCGATGAGGCTGGCATTCAGGTGTTTGAACGCTTGCTCGGCGACTGGCGTTCAGCCGGAATTACCGTGCTGTGGATCGAGCACGATCTGGAAGCCGTCGGGCGTCTGGCCGATCACGTTACAGGGCTCAATCGTCGGGTGCTGTTCGACGCCACGCCGAAACAGGCACTGACCCCGGAGCGTCTGCTGACGCTGTTTTCGACCCATCCCCGGAGCGTTGCCTGATGAGTTACGAAGCTTTCCGTTTGATGGTCCAGGGTTGGGCTTCGTCCGGGTATCTGCCCGAAGCCCTCGCCTACGGATTCGTAGTCAACGCGTTGCTCGCCGGTCTGCTGATCGGTCCGGTGCTCGGCGGCCTGGGCACATTGGTCGTGGTCAAGCGCTTCGCGTTTTTTTCCGAGGCTGTGGGGCACGCGGCATTGACCGGCGTGGCCATCGGCATTCTGCTCGGCGAACCCTACACCGGTCCTTATGGCAGCCTGTTCGGCTACTGCCTGTTGTTCGGCATCCTGCTCAACTACCTGCGCAACCGCACGGGCCTGGCGCCGGATACGCTGATCGGCGTGTTCCTCTCGGTCTCTTTGGCGTTGGGAGCCAGCCTGCTGCTGATTCTGGCGGGCAAGATCAATGTGCACATTCTGGAGAACGTGCTGTTCGGCTCGGTACTGACGGTCAATGGCAATGACCTCGCCGTACTGGCGATTGTCGGCTCGCTGGTGATGGCGCTGGCGTTGCCGCTGTATAACCGCATCATGCTCGCCAGTTTCAACCCGCAACTGGCGGCGGTACGCGGTGTGGCGGTGAAGACCCTGGATTACCTGTTCGTGATTCTGGTGACGCTGATCACCGTCGCCGCAGTGAAAGTCATTGGCGCCATTCTCGTAGGCGCACTGTTGGTCATTCCAGCCGCAGCGGCACGCTTGCTCAGCCAATCGTTGAAAGGTTTCTTCTGGTGTTCGGTGCTGATCGCCACGGTCAGCACCCTGTGCGGCATTCTCGCGCCGATTGTCTTCGACCTGCCGATCCCGTCCGGCGCTGCGATCATTCTGGTGTCCGGCATTGCCTTCGCCCTCGCCGCCATCGCACGCGGCGTCGTCCCCAGCCTGAAAGGGAACCTTGGATAAATGTCATTCTCTCTGCGTCAACTGACCCTGGCCGTCGCGCTGTGCGGGGTGGCCACCGCAACCTTCGCCGCCGACAACGGCAAACCGCTGCGCGTATTGGCCTCGCTGCCAATCACCTACGGACTGGGCGAAGTGCTGCTCAAGGGCACCGATGTCAGCCTCGAACGCGCGGCGCCGGCCAATCTGCCCGGCAGCCGCCAGACCGCCTACTTCACTGGCCGTGGTGCTCCGGCGCTGGCCAAACTGGCGACGGATGCCGATGCGGTAATTGGCCTGCGCTCGCTGTGGCCGGACGATCCGCTGTATCCGATTTCCCGTCGCAGCAATATTCGTATCGTTGAAGTCGATGCTGCCCGCCCGGTCGACGGCGCCCTGCCCGGCATTGCCGTGCAGCCAGGCATCAAGGTCGATGGTCTGAACAGCCAGCCGTGGTTTTCCAGCAACAACATGGGACGCATGGCAGATGTGATCGCGGCGGACCTAGTGCGTCTGGCGCCCGAGTCCAAGCCGAAGATCGAGGCGAACCTGGCGGCACTCAAGCAGCGTTTGCTCAAACTCAGCGCCACCAGCGAAGCGCAGTTGGCCAGCGCGGACAACCTCAGTGTGATGAGTTTGAGCGATCACTTTGGCTACCTGATTGGCGGACTGAACCTGGAACTGGTCGGGCTCGATGCACGACCGGATGCCGAGTGGACACCTGAGGCGCTCAAGGAATTGGGCGTACAGCTCAAAGACAACGATGTGGCGGTGGTGCTGCATCACCGGCAGCCGTCGGAGGCCCTGAAAACGGTGATTACCGAAGCGGGTAGCCGGTTGGTGGTGTTGAGTACCGATGCCGAGGATCCGGTGACTGAGCTTGAGGGGAATGTGGATTTGCTGATCAAGGGTTTGAGCGGCGTTTAAGGTCAGGACCGCGTTATCGTTCATCGCGAGCAAGCTCGCTCCTACAGGGAGCGAGCCTGCTCACGAAGGCAATCCAAATACAGACTCCAGACCTGAAAAAGCCCGCTGACTGTCACCAGTCCAGCGGGCTTCTTTTTGCCGCGACGACTCAGTGCGCCACAGACGCCTGCTCTTCCATTTTCTGACGCAGGCTCAACGGACGCATGTCGGTCCAGGTCTCTTCGATGTAGGCCAGGCATTCCTTTTTCAACCCGCTTTTACCCACGGTGCGCCAGCCTTGTGGCACGGCTTTGTAGTCGGGCCAGATCGAGTATTGCTCTTCGTGGTTGACCACGACCTGAAAGAGGATGTCCTCGCGGTCGAATACTGACGTCATGCTATGTCTCCATCGTTGTAGGGCGGGCTGCGCTGTGTGCGCAGCCGGTATGTAGAAGGAACGATGTACGCGCCGGAAAATTTAGAGCGTGGTGGTGGCAGCGGCCAAAGCCCGACCGAAAATCTCGGCAACCCGATCTATTTCCGCAGAGGTGATCACCAGTGGCGGCAGGAAACGCACCACCGCGCCATGCCGACCGCCGAGTTCCAGGATCAAGCCCCGTTTGAGGCATTCACGCTGAACCAGCGGCGCCAGGCGCGCGAAAGCCGGTGGATGGCCCAGAGCGTCACGCGCACCGGCCGGATCGACCAGTTCCACTCCCAGCATCAAGCCGCGACCGCGAATGTCGCCCATTTGCGGGAAGTCGCGCTGCAGGATGCGCAAGTGCTCGGTCAGACGCTCGCCCATCGCAGCGGCGTGTTCGCACACCCTGTGCTCAACCAGATAGCGCATGACGGCGGAACCGGCGGCCATCGCCATCTGGTTGCCGCGAAAAGTCCCGGCGTGGGCACCCGGCAGCCAGGTGTCGAGCCAGTCGCGGTAGATCACCACCGCCAGCGGCAGGCTGCCGCCGATGGCTTTGGACATCACCACCACATCGGGGGTGATCCCGGCGTGTTCGAAGGCAAACATCTTGCCGGTGCGGGCGAATCCGCTCTGGATCTCGTCGACGATCAACGCCACCCCTGCCTTTTCGGTGATCCGGCGCAAACCGCGTAACCAGTCCAGATCGGCCGGAATGACCCCGCCCTCGCCCTGCACCACTTCCACGATCACGGCCGCGGGTAATTGAACGCCAGCCTCGGGATCGTTGAGCAGGTTTTCCAGGTAGTTCAGGTTGGCCTTGATGCCCTGCGTACCGCCCAATCCGAACGGGCAACGGTAATCGTAGGGGTATGGCATGAACTGCACGCCGCTGCTGAGCAACGCGCCCAGTGGCTTTTTCGGACCCAGGCTGCCCATCAGGCTCAACGCGCCCTGGCTCATGCCGTGATAACCGCCCTGAAACGACAGCACGGTGCTACGACCCGTGGCGGTGCGCACCAGTTTCAGTGCGGCTTCCACGGCATCGGTGCCGGTCGGGCCACAGAACTGGATCTTCGCTTCGGCGGCCAATGCCGGTGGCAGCAGGCCGAACAAATCCTGAACAAACTGATCTTTCACCGGTGTCGTCAGGTCGAGCGTGTGCAGCGGTAGTTCATCGCTCAGCACTTGCTGGATGGCTTCGATCACGACCGGGTGGTTGTGTCCAAGGGCCAGTGTTCCGGCGCCGGCCAGGCAGTCGATAAAAGTGCGGCCTTCGACATCCTCGACATACAGGCCCCTGGCACGCTTGAGCGCCAGGGGTATGCGTCGCGGGTAGCTGCGGGCGTTGGATTCCTGCCGGCTCTGGCGGGCCAGCAAGGGCGTTTCTTCGAATTGATAAAGCGTTTCGGTCGGGGCGACCCGGGCCGGCTGATCTTCGATAAGGCTGGTAGCGACTGACATCTCTCGACCCCTCAATACGCTGTGATAGTGACCAAAACTGCACACCAGGCAGGTGCGCATTCCGCTCACGGGGCGCACTTGTCAGGTTTTCCTGTTCTGGAAACGCATCAGCGTCGAGAGGATTTAGACTTTTGAGCGGCTTTCTCGGAGGCACCCCAAGCCCTTGTAGGAGCGAGCCTGCTCGCGATAGCGGTGTATCAGGCAACATTGATGTCGACTGACACGACGTCATCGCGAGCAGGCTCGCTCCTACAAGGGGTTGGGTATTTATCAGGCTGGTTGTAGCGGCATGGTCAGCTCAACGCGCAAGCCGTCCGGGCGGCTGTCGAAATGCAACGTGCAGCCGCAACGCTGGACGATGGCCTGGACAATCGCCAGCCCCAGACCGCAGCCGGTGCTCTGGCCGTTGCGCCAGAAGCGTTGGGTCAGGTTCTGCAAATCTTCTTCGGCAATGCCCGGCCCGTGATCGCGAACCACAAACTGCACGCGATCACCGGTTGTTTCCAGGCTCAACTCCACTGCCTTGTCACCCGGCGTATGGCGCAGGGCGTTATCGAGCAAGTTGCGCAGCGCCGCAATCGACAGCACGGCGGGCATTTGCACCGGTGCATTGGAAGCCTTGGTCGGCGGTTGGAAGCGGATACGCTGGCGATCACCACTGGCCGCGTCCTGAATCGCCAGTTTCGCGACTTGTTCAGCGCTGCATTGCACACCGTCGTCGAACGACAGACTGCCTTCGACCCGCGCCAGCAACAGCAATTGTTCGAGGGTCCGGTGCAAGCGGTCGGCACCCTCCTCGGCGCGGGCCAGGGACTGATCCCGGGCAGTGCCTTCGGTCATGCGCGCCACTTGCAGGTGGGTCTTGATCGCGGTCAACGGGCTGCGCAGCTCGTGGGCGGCATCACCGGTCAGGCGGCGCTCGCGTTCGATGGTCTTGCCGATGCGCAGCAGCAACTGATTCTGGGTTTCCAGCAAGGGTTGCAGCTCACTGGGCAATGGGTGGACATGCAAGGGTTCCAGGGAGTCGGGGCTGCGGCGCATCAAGGCATCGCGCATGCGGTTGAGCGGCGCGAGCCCCTGGCCGATACCCAGCCAGAGCAGGCACAGGCAACCGAGCAACGCCACGCCCACCGGCACCGAAGCGGCCAGCAGGATCGACATGTTCAACGCTTCGCGCTCGATTTGGCGGTCGGCCGTGGTGATGCGCAAATCGCCCCGGGCCAGGGTGAAACTGCGCCACGGTGCGCCGTCGATCATCTGATCGTGGAAGCCCATTTTCTCGGCTTCCAGGGTTTGCTGCGGATCGGTGTGGCTGCGGGCCAGGATTTCACCGCGCAACGAGCTGACCTGACAGGCCATGCCACCGGGAATGTTCAACTGCTCGGCGCTGAAATGGGTGCCCTCGCCCTTGCTCGACACGGGCGGCAGTTGCTCCATCAGGCCGGCGACCATGCGTGCCGATGCCACCAGCCGCTGGTCGAGGGAAAACATCATCTGATTGCGCAGGTCGCTGAGCATCCAGGCCGCAGCCAGTGCCCAGATCAACGCAAAAGCGGCGCCGAGCGTCAGGCTCAAGCGCAAACGCAGGCTCATCACTTCGACTCTTCTCCCCCATCAGCCGGCCCCAGGCGATAACCCAAGCCGCGCACGGTCTCGACAATCCCGTTGCCGAGTTTGCGCCGCAGGTGATGGATGTGGACGTTGAGGGCGTTGCTTTCCAGTTCGTCGTTGAAACCGTAGACACTGTCCTTGAGCTGCTCGGTCGACAGCACGCGGCCACGGTTGTGCAACAAGGCTTGCAGCAGCGACTGTTCGCGGCGCGAAAGGTCTACGGGCTGACCGGCGAGCAGGGTTTCGCGGCTGCTGGGGTCGTACGTCAACGCGCCATGTTCGATCAGGTTGACGCTGCGCCCCGCCACCCGGCGCAACAGGGTATGCAACCGTGCAGCGAGTTCGCGCAAGTCGAAAGGTTTGAGCAGGTAGTCGTCGGCGCCGGCCTGCAAGCCATCAACACGATCGGTGACCGAGTCCCGCGCCGTGAGAATCAGCACCGGCAATTCCAGACCGTTGTGGCGCAACTGCTGCAACAATTTCAGGCCATCTTCATCGGGCAATCCGAGGTCGAGCACCATCACGTCGAATTCGGCCACCTTGAGCATGGCCCGGGCCGCCGACGCCGTGGCGACGTGTTCCACCGTCAGGCCCTGGGCGGTCAGGCCGGCAACGATGCCGCTGGCGATCAGCTCATCGTCTTCGCAAACCAGTACGTGCATGGGGAGCCTCTTGTAAATAAAGCAGATTAAGCCTTTGACCGATTAAGCGGACATTATGCCGCAAGCGCCACCGCCACAAGGCCGCCACGGTTAATCATCGGTTAATCGACACCACCCATTGTGCACCTCACTTGCACAGGGCAAAGGCTTACCCATGCGTCGACTGTTTTTACTTTTCGCTTTCTTGATCTCGGGCCTGGCCCAGGCAGGGACCAATCCGTTTGACACAAAACCCGATTTTCTCCCTGTCGAGAAAGCCTTCACGTTTACGTCTGAACGTCTGGAATCTGGTGAAACCCAGCTCTATTGGCAGATTGCCGACGGTTATTACCTGTACCAGCAGCGCCTGAAGTTCGACGGTCTGCCGACCGAACACAAACCGACGTTGCCCGTGGGCGAAGATCACAGCGACGAGTTTTTCGGTCAGCAGCAAGTCTACCGCCAAGGCCTGGAGCTGAAGGTTCCGGTGGGTGCCAGCGGTCAGGTCAAAGTGAGCTATCAGGGCTGCGCGGATGCCGGCTTGTGTTATCCGCCGCAAACCAAAGTTGTCGATCTGGGCAACACCAACGTCACGAATGCAGGCGCCGAAGCTCCGGATCAAGCCTTGGCCAGCGGCCTGCAACAGCGTGCTCTGGGCTGGAGCCTTCTGGTGTTTTTCGGCCTCGGGCTGTTGCTGGCATTCACCCCATGTTCACTGCCGATGCTGCCGATTCTGGCCGGTCTGATCGTGGGCAGTGGCGCCACGCCCAAACGTGGTTTGGCCCTGGCCAGTAGCTATGTGGTCAGCATGGCGCTGGTGTACGCGGCGATGGGTGTTTTGGCCGCCATGCTAGGGGCGAATCTGCAAGCGTTGCTGCAGAACCCTTGGTTGCTCGGCAGTTTCGCGGCGATTTTCGTGCTGCTGGCCTTGCCGATGTTCGGTTTCTTCGAATTGCAGTTGCCGGTGGCCGTGCGTGATCGCCTGGAAAACGTCTCGCGCAATCAACGCGGTGGCAGCCTGGTTGGCGCGGGAGTGCTGGGGGCGTTGTCCGGTCTGCTGGTCGGCCCGTGCATGACCGCTCCGCTGGCCGGTGCCCTGCTCTACATTGCGCAGAGCGGTAACGCGCTGCACGGCGGGCTGATTCTGTTCGCCATGGGGATTGGCATCGGTGTGCCGCTGCTGTTGCTGGTCACTGTCGGCAACCGCTTCATGCCCAAACCGGGCGCCTGGATGAATCTGGTCAAAGGTATTTTCGGCTTCCTGTTCCTCGCCACGGCATTGCTGATGCTGCGTCCGGTACTGGATGAGTCGCTGTGGATCGGTCTCTGTGGCGCCCTGCTGTTGGTCGCAGCCTACAGCGCCTGGAAACAATCGGACGGTTTTGGACGGATCGCCCACCTGTTCGGTGCCAGCTCGTTGCTGCTCGGTGTGTGGGGCAGCCTGTTGATGATCGGCGCGGCGGGCGGCAGCGATGATCTGTTCAAGCCGTTGCAGGTGTTTCGCGCTTCAGGCACAGCGGTTGCCGCCGCTCCGGTCGGTCACGACGCCTTCACCACCCTCAAGGATCCACAAGCGTTGCAGCGTGAACTCGACGCTGCACAGGCTCAGGGTCAATGGGTGCTGCTGGACTATTACGCCGACTGGTGCGTGTCGTGCAAGGTCATGGAGAAACAGGTGTTCGGCAAAGCCAAAGTCATGGAAGCCCTGAGCGACGTACGCTTGCTCCGGCTGGACGTCACCGCCGACAATGCCGCCAGCCGCGAACTGCTTAGCCGTTACAAAGTGCCGGGGCCACCGAGCCTGCTGTGGATCGGCGCTGACGGCGAGGAGCGTCGCAGCCAGCGCATCACCGGCGAGGTCGATGCCGATACGTTCCTGCAACGCTGGACCACCACCCGAGACGCCCGTTAATGCTGACACTCACCCTCGGCACCTTTGCCATCGCGCTTAATCACCTGCTGCTGATCAGTGCATTGGCGCTGGCGACTTTTGTCGGCTGGCGGGTGGCCAAGCGTGGTGGCGAGAATCCCGAGTCGGCGCTGTTCAGCCTGTTTTTACTGGGCATGCTCGCGGCCCGGGTCGGTTTCGTGGTCGCTTACTGGATGCACTATCGCAACGATCCGTGGCAGATCATCGACTTGCGTGACGGCGGTTTCCTCGCCTGGCCCGGCGTGATCGTGGTGCTGCTTGCGACCTTGTATCGTGGCTGGCGACGCCCAGGCTTGAGACGCCCATTGGGGTTTGGCGTGGCCAGCGGCCTGGCGTTCTGGGTGCTCGCAACGTTTTCCCTGTCGATTTACGAACAAGGCACGCGCCTGCCGGAAATCACTTTGCGCAACGCCGCCGGTGAAACCGTGAAACTGGCCGACTACAAGGGCGGCCCGTTGGTGATCAATCTCTGGGCCACCTGGTGCCCACCGTGTCGCCGGGAAATGCCGGTGCTGGAAAATGCCCAGCAAGCCCGGTCGGACCTGACCTTTCTGTTCATCAATCAGGCCGAAAGCATGCAAAGCGTCGCGACCTTCCTGGAAACCCAGGGCCTGAGCCTGTCCAACGTGCTGTTCGACGGCGGTGGTCGTTTGGGTCAGGCCGTTGGCTCCATGGCGTTGCCGACTACGCTGTTCTACAGCCCCGAAGGTCGCCTGCTGGGCAGCCATCTGGGCGAACTCTCGGAAGCCAGCCTGGCTCGCGCCCTGGAAAACTTCGACACTGTCCCCGCCACTTCTTCAAGGAAATTGCCATGCCCCGCCTCCGCCACCTGCTGACCCTGAGCCTCGGTGCCGCCCTGCTGCACCTGCCGTCGGTGCAGGCCGAAGAGCTGCCCGAGGCGATCAAGAAGATCGAAGCCAAAGGCGCGAAAATCGTCGGCCGGTTCGACGCACCCGACGGCTTGCGCGGTTACGCCGCGCAATACCAGAACCGCGGCATGGCGTTGTACCTGACCCCGGATGGCAAGCATGTGCTGCTGGGCAATCTGTATGACGCCGAGGGCAACGACTTGACCAGCGCGCCGTTGCAGAAGCTGGTGTACGCGCCGATGTCCAAGGAGGTCTGGAGCAAGTTCGAAGCGAGCAACTGGATTGGCGACGGCAACAAGGACGCCCCGCGCGTGGTGTACCTGTTCAGCGATCCGAACTGCCCGTACTGCAATGTGTTCTGGGAACAGGCGCGGCCATGGGTCAAGTCCGGCAAAGTGCAGTTGCGCCACATCATGGTCGGCATCATCCGCGAAGACAGCCCGGGCAAGTCCGCCGCACTGCTTGCTGCCAAAGACCCGCAAAAAGCCCTGCAAGAACATGAAGCGGCGGGCAAGAGCAGCTCGCTCAAGGCGCTGAAGGAAGTGCCGCCAGCCGTTCAGGCCAAACTGGCGGCCAACATGCAGTTGATGGAAGAGTTGGAGCTGCAGGCCACTCCGGCGATTTTCTATATGGACGCCAAGGGCGAGTTGCAACAACAGCAAGGTGCGCCGTCGCCGGAAACGTTGGGGAAGATTCTCGGGCCGAAGTAACACGCATCGACGCCTTCGCTGGCAAGCCAGCGAAGAGGCCAATCCAGACGCTAGAGAATCAAAACCCCTCCAGCTCCGCCATCAAATCATTCAACCGATCCACCTTCTCTTCAGTGATATCGCTGGCCGCCAACCCTTCGATGTACCCGGCCAGTTCTTCCACCGTACTGCACTCGAACATCGCCCGCAGTGGCACATCCCGTTGCAGGGTTTTCTGCACACGGGAGGCGATCTGCGTGGCCAGCAGCGAATGCCCGCCCAGTTCGAAGAAGTTGTCGCGAATGCCGACTTTCTCGACCTTCAGCACCTCGGCCCAGATAGCGGCCAGGGTTTGCTCCAGATCACTGCGCGGCGCTTGATAGTCTTGGCTCTGCGTCTGGCCGATGTCCAGCGCCGGCAGGGCCTTGCGGTCGAGTTTGCCGTTGGCGTTAAGCGGCATTTTGTCGAGCCACAACCAGTGCAGCGGCACCATGTATTCGGGCAGTTCGGCGCGCAGGCGTTGCTTGATGCGCTCCAGTCGTTCGACGGGATTGAGCGTTGAATCAGCCGCCACCAGATAACCCACCAGATGCTTGCCATTCGTGCCTTCCTGCACGCCAACGGCAGCATCACGGACTTCGGCTTGCTCATGCAGGCGCGCTTCGATTTCGCCCAACTCAATGCGGTAGCCGCGAATCTTCACCTGATGGTCGATGCGCCCGACGTATTCCAGTACGCCGTCACTGCGCCGACGAGCCAGGTCGCCGGTGCGGTACAAACGATCACCCGGCGCGCCGAACGGGTCCGGTACAAACACCTGCGCAGTGCGCAGCGGGTCACTGACATAACCGCGCCCTACCCCCGTGCCCGCAACGCACAACTCACCCACCGCACCCAGCGGCACCAGCTCCTGCGCGCCGTCCAGCAAGTACAAACGGTTGTTGTCGGTCGGCATGCCGATCGGCAAGTAGCTGCCGCGTGTCGAGGCGATATCAACACGGAAAAACGCCACGTCATCCGAGCATTCCGCCGGACCGTAGGCGTTCACCAAACCGATCTGCGGGTAACGCAACAGCCATTGATGTGCGAGTTCTGGCGGCATGGCCTCACCGGTCGGCAGCATCCAGCGCAAGCCGTCGAGGCTCATGCGTTCCTGGGCGAGCATGCCCTGGATCAGCGACGGCACGCTTTCCAGCACGGTGATGCCCTGGCTCTGCACGTGCGCCAACAAACCCTGCGGATCATGGGCGATGGTGTTCGGCACAATGTCGACCCGCGCGCCGAACAACGGCGCAGCAAGGAACTGCCAGACGGAAATGTCGAAGCTTTGCGACGCAGTTTGCGCGATCACGTCGGCTTCACTCAGATTCAGATACGGCACCTTGCTCAACTGGTTGTTGAGCATGCCGCGCTGTTCGACCATCACGCCCTTCGGCAACCCGGTAGAACCGGAGGTGTAGATCACGTAAGCGAGGTTGTCCGGGCCGCTGTAAATGCCCGGGTTGCTCACCGAAAAGTCAGCTGCCTGCACAGTTTCCCAAACCAACAAGCGAGGGCGATTGGCGCAGCCGAATTCTTCCAGCAGCGCGACAGCCTGCTCGCGACACGCTTCGGTGCAGACCAGCAACGGCGTGCGGCTCAGATCGATGATGCGACTCAAGCGCTGACTCGGCAGCCCCGGATCCAGCGGCAGATAACCTGCGCCCGCCTTGAAGCTACCGATGATCATCCCGAGCAGGTCGAGATTACGTTCCGCCAGCAACGCCACCGGTTGATCCAGCCCGACACCGCCGGCAATCAGCGCATGTCCGAGACGGTTGCTGCGCTGGTTCAGCTCGAAATAACTGTGCTGTTGCGTGAGGCAACTGGCGGCAATCCGCTGCGGATGCTCGGCAACCTGTGCTTCGAACAACTCGACATAACTGGTCTCTAGCGGATACTCGTGCTCGCTCTGGTTACAACCGTGAATCAGGAATTCCTGCTCCTCGACGCCGAGTAACGGCAGGTCAGCCATGTCGCCGTGGAAGCCTTCGACCAACGCCAACAGCAACCGCTTGAACTCGCCGAGCATGCGCTCGACCGTCGACTCATCGAAGTAACGCCGGTCGTAGGACAGGTGCAAGCCCAGGTCATCCCCCGGATAGCAGACCGCCGTCAGCGGGAAATTGGTGTGGGTGCGGCCCGAATCGGAAGTCGCGTTAAGGCTTTGTGCACGGTCCAGCACCGAGACTTCCACCGGGGCGTTTTCGAACACGAACAGGCTGTCGAACAGTGGCTGGCCCTTGGGCAATTCGCTGTTTTCCTGAATGCTCACCAGCGGCAGGTATTCGTACTCGCGCAGTTGCATGTTGCTGTCGAGCAGCCCGGTCAGCCACTGGCGCACGCTGCAACGCTGATCGTCCTCAGGCATTTTCACCCGCAGGGCGATGCTGTTGATGAACAGGCCGACGGTGCGCTGCATCTGCGGCATCTCCACCGGGCGACCCGCCACCGTGACGCCGAACAGCACATCGCGATCATCGCTCAAGCGGCGCAGCACCAGCGCCCACGCCGCTTGGGCGAAGGTGTTGATGGTCAACTGATGCGCCTGGGCGAGTTCGCGCAATTGCGCGCCGTCACGGGCGTCGAGCCGGGTGTAGCGGTCGCCGACGATCATGCCGCCGCTGTCGCCGGCATGTTCACGCAGGAACGGCCGGTCGCTCGGGATTGGCGTGGTCCGCTCGAAACCTTGCAGGTTGGTTTTCCACCACTGCCGCGCTTCGGACAGGCTCTGGCGTTGCAGCCAGCCGATGTAGTCGCGATAGCGCGGCGGCACGGCCAATTGCGCTTCCCGGCCTTCACCGAGGGCGGTGTAGATTTCGAAGAAATCGTTCATCAACAACGAGCGGCACCAGGCATCGATGAGGATGTGGTGATTGCTCATCATGAACCAGTAACGCGCTGCGCCAACCCGGATCAGGCGCAAGTGGAACGGTGCCTGGTTGAGCAGATCGAACCCGGCCTCGCGTTCGGTCTTGAGCAAGGTTTGCAGCTTCGGCTCTTGCTCGGCTTCGGCAATAGCGCTCCAGTCGAGATATTCGATCGGCGTGCTGCCCGGTTTGTGGATCACTTGCAGCATGTCTTCGCCGACGTTCCAGCAGAACGACGCGCGCAGTGCTTCATGCCGGGCGATCACCGCTTGCCAGGCCTGGGCGAAACGCTGCGGATCGAGATCGCTGTTGATGCGGTAGCGATCCTGCATGTAATACAGGCCGGTGCCCGGCTCCAGCAAGGTGTGCAGCAGCATGCCTTCCTGCATCGGGGTCAGCGGGTAGACGTCTTCGATGACAGCGGCCGGAATCGGCAGTGCATCCAGTTGCGTCTGGCTGAGTTTCGCCAGCGGGAAGTCCGACGGCGTCAGGCCTCCGGCATCTTCGCGCAGGCAATGCTCGATCAGGCTTTGCAGTTCGCCAACATAAGCGACTGCCAGTTCGTTGATAGTTTGCGGATCGTAGCGTTCGGCGCTGAAGGTCCAGCGCAACAGCAGTTCACCACCGTAAACCTGACTGTCGACACTCAACTCATTGGGCAACGGTGCTTTCGGATCGTGGGCCGCGCCGACAGGTTCATCGAGCGGAAGGAACAGCGCCTCCGCGCCAAAACTCTGGTCGAACTGACCGAGGTAGTTGAAGGTGATCGGCGCCACCGGCAACTCGGCCATGCGCTGGCGACTCAGGTCATCGGCGAGGTAACGCAGCACGCCATACCCCAGGCCTTTGTGCGGCACGGCGCGCAACTGTTCCTTGATGGCCTTGATCGACGCGCCCTGCCCTGCGCCCTCCTTAATGTTCGACGGGGTCAGGCGCAGCGGGTAAGCGCTGGTGAACCAACCGACGGTGCGGGTCAGGTCGATCTCGTCGAACAGCGCTTCGCGGCCGTGGCCTTCCAGTTGAATCAGCGCCGATTCATGACCGCTCCAGCGACACACCACGCGGGCCAACGCCGTCAGCAGCAAGTCGTTGACCTGGGTGCGATAAGCGCTTGGCGCCTGTTGCAGCAATTGCCGGGTGCGCTCGCTGTCGAGGCGTACGCTGACGGTTTGCGCATGCCGGTTCTGCCGACCGCCCTCGGGACGATCACACGGCAACTCGGCGTTCGGCCCGGCCAGTTGAGTTTGCCACCCACCCAATTCTTCACGCAGGGATTCGCTGCCGGCATAGGCGTGCAAACGTGCGGCCCAGTCCTTGAAGGCGCTGGTTTTGGCCGGCAGTTTCACTGACTGTTGCGCGTCGAGTTGGCGGTACACGGTTTGCAGATCGTCCAGCAGAATGCGCCAGGAAACGCCATCGACCACCAAGTGATGAATCGCAATGAACAGGCGTTGCTGACCCTCGGGGCCATCGACCAGCAGCACGCGCATCAACGGTCCGTCGTTAAGGTCGAGGCTGCGTTGGGCATCGGCGAACAGCGCGGCACATTTGTCCATGGACGAAACCCGCATCTGCCACAACACCGGGGTATCGAAAATCGCCTGATGGGCCGCATGCCATTGGCCACCCACTTTGTCGAAGCGCAGGCGCAACGCATCATGCTGTTCAATCACCGCCAGCAGTGCTTGCTCCAGGCGATGGGGCTCCAGAGGCGCAGTCGGTTGCAGCAACAACGCCTGGTTCCAGTGTTGACGCTGCGGGATGTCGGTGTCGAAGAACCAGTGCTGGATCGGCGTCAGGTGTGATTCACCACTGAGCAACCCTTGCTCGGCAGTGATTTGTTCAGTGCGAGTCGACACGGCGGCGAGGGTCTGCACGGTCTGGTGCTGGAACAAATCGCGTGGGCTGCAGTGAATACCCTGTTGCCGCCCCCGGCTGACCACCTGGATCGACAGGATGGAGTCGCCGCCCAGTTCGAAGAAGTTATCGTTGATGCCAACCTGTTCGACGTTCAGCACTTCGCACCAGATCTGCGCCAGCGTGACCTCGAGCTCGTTGCTCGGCGCCACGTAGCGTTGACGGTTCAGCTCCGGGTCCGGTGCCGGCAAGGCGCGTCGGTCGAGTTTGCCGTTGGCGGTCAGCGGCATGCTGGCCAGCAGGATCTGGTGCGTCGGCACCATGTAATCCGGCAATTGTGCCTTCAGATGCGCCTTGAGGGCTTCGCGCAAAACCGATTGCTGCGCTTCGTCCTGTTCGGCGACGTCCGTCACCAGATAGCCAACCAACTGTTTGCCGCTCGGCGCGTCGAGCGCCAACACAACGGCTTCGCGAACCGATTCATGCTCCAGCAGCCGGGTTTCGATTTCGCCCAGCTCGATACGGAAACCACGAATCTTCACTTGATGGTCGATACGACCGAGGTATTCCACCAGGCCATCGGCGCGCTGGCGCACCAGGTCGCCCGTGCGGTACATGCGCCCGCCATTGCCGGCAAACGGATCGGCGACAAAGCGTTCTGCCGTAATCCCCGCTCGTTGGTGATAACCCTGCGCCAGGCCAGCGCCACCGACGAACAGTTCGCCCGTCGCGCCCTGCGGAACCAATGCCATGTCGGCATCAAGGATGTACGCCACGCGGTCGCCGATCACGCTGCCGATCGGCACACTGCCCAAGCCTTCTTCCAACACCTCGGGCGCAAGGCTGGCCAGCGGCATGACCACGGTTTCGGTTGGACCGTAAGCGTTGAAAAACAGATTCGGTTTGAACGCTGCACGAATACGCGCCAGGTGTTCGCCGGTCAGCGCTTCGCCACCGGTGATGATCATGCGCACCGGCAAGGTATCGCCCTGAGTCGCCAGCCATTGCGCCAACTGGCTGCCATAGCTTGGGGTGAAGCCAAGCACGTTGATGTGGTGGGTACGGATCAGTCCGCAGATTTCTTCGGCATCCCATTGGCCTTGGGCGCGCAGCACCACTTGAGCACCGCACAGCAATGGCACCAGCAAGCGTTCGGTAGCGGCATCGAAGTTGATCGAATAGAAATGCAGTTCGCAGTCGTCCGGGCGCATGCCGAAGCGCTCGATCACGGCGCGGCAGTGCATGGCGATTTCGCCGTGGGACACCACCACACCTTTCGGCTTGCCAGTGGAGCCCGAGGTATAGATCAGGTACGCCTGATGCTGCGGCAGATTGATGAATGGCAGCTCGGTTGTCGGGTAGTCGGCCAGTTTTGCCGTGTCTTCCTCCAGGCACCAATGGGCAACCGAAGGTGGCAATTCCCCCAGGGCTTTGAACATCGCCGCATCACTGAGCAGCAAACCGATGCCACTGTCTTCGATCATGTAATGCAAACGGTCGAGCGGGTATTCAGGGTCCAGTGGCACATAGGCGCCGCCGGCCTTGAGGATCGCCAGCAGACTGACGACCATTTCCAGTGAACGCTCAAGCGCCAGCCCCACGCGCACCTGCGGACCGACGCCACGCTCACGCAGCATCCACGCGAGACGATTGGCTCGGCTGTCGAGTTCGGCGTAGCTCAGTGTTTGTCCGGCGAAGGTCAACGCCGGTGAATCGGGGCGCGCCAGTGCCTGTTCGCTGAACAGCTGATGAATGCACTGGTCGAGTCGATGCTCGCCCGGCTCGACGCCAAGACTGTCGAGCAGATATTGTTGTTCGCTGGCGTCCAACAGCGGCAATTCACTGAGACGCTGTTGCGGACCGGCAATCAGCGCTTCCAGCAGATTTCGCCAGTGCGCGGCCATTTGTGCGATGCGCGGCTCGTCGAACAGATCGGTGCTGTAAGTCAGGCAGCAACCCAGGCGATGGTCGAGATCGGTGACTTCCAGGTTGAGATCAAACTTGGTCGCCCGCGCATCGTTGGCCAAGTACTCGACCGTCATGCCGGCCAGGGTGCGGCTCTGCTGGAATTCCCAGCGCTGCACGTTGCACATCACCTGGAACAAAGGGTTGTACGCCGTACTGCGCGGCGGCTGCAAAGCTTCCACCAGATGATCGAACGGCAGGTCCTGATGGGACTGGCCTTCGATCACGGTGTGACGTACCTGCTCGAACAACTCGCCCACGGACATCTGCCCGTCAAGTTGGCAGCGCAGCACCTGGGTATTGAGGAACGCACCGATCAGCCCTTCGCTTTCCGGGCGAATGCGGTTGGCCACTGGCGCACCGATGCGCAAATCGGTCTGGCCGCTGTAGCGGTACAGCAAAGTGGCCAATGCAGCGGTCATGGTCATGAACAGCGTCAGGCCGTTTTGCGCGTTGAAGGCGCGGACCTTTGCCGCGAGTTCATCGCTGAGATCGAAACGGTACAGTTCGCCCTGATGGCTTTGCACCGGTGGACGCGGGCGGTCGGCGGGCAACTCCAGCAGCGGATGCTCGCGGCCCAGTTGTGTGGTCCAGTAGTCGAGTTGGCGCTGGCGCTCACCGGATTCCAGCCACTGACGTTGCCACACGCTGTAATCCAGGTATTGCACCGGCAGCGGTTGCAGCGGCGACTCGCGATCATCCACGAACGCTTCGTACAACGCACTCAATTCCCGGGCGAAAATGTCCATCGCCCAGCCTTCGGTGACGATGTGGTGCAAGGTCAGTACGAAGTAGTGTTCCTGCTCGGCAGTCTTGACCAGGCTCGCGCGCAGAAGCGGTCCGGTTTCCAGATCAAACGGCTGGTGCGCTTCGTCGTCGGCCAGTTGCTGGACCTGCCATTCGCGGCCTTCGGCATCCAGTGCGGTGAAGTCCTTCCACGCCATGCGCACGCCGGTTTCCGCGTGCACCTGTTGGCGAGCGACGCCGTCGATACTCGGGAACGTGGTGCGCAGGGTTTCGTGACGCAGGATCAGCGCTTGCAGCGCCGCTTCGAAACGCGCGACATCCAGCACCCCGCGCAACCGCGCCATGCCGCCGACGTTGTAGGCCGGGCTATCCGGCTCCATCTGCCAGAGGAACCACATGCGTTGCTGGGAATAGGACAACGGCACAGGTTGGCTGCGGTCGACTTTCTCGATGGGCGGCTGCTGGTTGGTGCTGCCGCTGGCGTGGATCCGGCGCACCTGTTCGGCAAATTCGCCCAACTCGCTGTTCTCGAACAATGTACGCAGGGGCAACTCGACGTCGCAGGCCTGGCGGGTGCGGGAGATGATTTGCGTGGCCAATAGGGAATGACCGCCGAGGGCGAAGAAGTCATCGCGCAAACCGACTTGCGCCAGCCCCAACACTTCGCGCCAGATACCGGCGATCTGTTGCTCCAGTTCCGTCACTGGCTCGACGTGCTCACGAACCTGCCACTGCGGTTCCGGCAAGGCGCGGCGGTCGAGTTTGCCGCTTGGGCTGAGGGGCATTTCGTCCAGACGCATCAGCTGCGCAGGCACCATGTATTCCGGCAGTTCGGCGGCAAGGGCAATTTTCAGGCGAGCCGTTTGAGCGTCTTCGCTTTCGTCGCCATCCATCGCTGTGTAGTAGCCGATCAGTTGACCACCCGCCGCGGTTTTGCGCACCAGCACCACGGCTTGGGTGACGCCAGCTTGGGCCAACAAACGCGCTTCGACTTCCTCCGGTTCGACGCGAAAACCACGCAGCTTCACCTGCTGATCGAGGCGACCGAGGTACTCGATCACGCCCTCGGCGGTCCAGCGCGCACGGTCACCTGTACGGTAGAGACGTTCGCCCTGCTCGCCCAATGGATCGACCACGAAACGTTCGGCGGTCAACCCCGCACGGCCCAGGTAACCTCGCGCCAACCCAACGCCGCCGATGCACAACTCACCCGGCACCCCGGCCGGGACAGGGTTGAGATCGCTGTCGAGGATTCGGCAGATCACATTCCCCAGCGGCCGGCCAATCGGCGAGCGCTCGCCATCGGCGCGGGTGCAATGCCAGTGGGTGACGTTGATCGCCGTCTCGGTCGGGCCGTAGCGGTTGTGCAATTGCGCGGCGGGTAGTTGTGCCAACACGCGGTTGCGCAGTTCGGCGGGCAACGCTTCGCCACCCGAGAACACGCGACGCAGGCTGCTGCATTCAGCGGTCAGCGCTTCGTCGATAAACAGCGAAAGCAGCGG
Organism: Pseudomonas sp. Irchel s3f7; assembly: GCF_900187615.1. Taxonomy (GTDB): domain Bacteria; phylum Pseudomonadota; class Gammaproteobacteria; order Pseudomonadales; family Pseudomonadaceae; genus Aquipseudomonas. Next base: position 31,988 of record NZ_FYDO01000036.1, read on the forward strand.
CGGCACGAAGTGCAGCGTGGTCACGCCGAACTGCTGGACCAACTGCGCGATGCGATGGGGATCGCGGTGTTCTCCCGGGCCGGCGATCACCAGGCGTGCGCCCGTGATCAGTGGCCAGAAGCATTCCCACACCGACACGTCGAAACTGATCGGCGCCTTTTGCATCAGCACGTCGGTGTGGTTCAGGCGATAGGTGTCCTGCATCCATTGCAGTCGTTCGGCGAGTGCCGCATGGGTGTTGCCGACGCCTTTGGGTTGCCCGGTGGAACCTGAGGTGTAAATCACATACGCAAGGTTGTCGCCGTGCAGGTGCAAGCCCGGAGCATGACTCGGCCAGCCGTCCAGATGCAGGGCGTCCATGGCGATCACGCTGACGCCTTCGCTGGCCGGCAAGCGGTTGAGCAATGGGGTTTGGGTCAACAGCAATTGCACGCCGCTGTCGCCGAGCATGTAGGCCAGGCGCTCGGCCGGGTAATCCGGGTCCAGCGGTACGTAGGCGCCACCGGCCTTGATGATCGCCAACAGGCCGATCAGCAATTGCGGCGAACGCTCGCAGGCAATCGCCACGCAGACATCCGGGCCAACCCCTTTGTCGCGCAGGTAATGGGCCAGGCGATTGGCCCGAGCGTGCAGTTCGGCGAAGTCCATCTGGCCGCCGTCCCACAGCAGCGCAGTACGCTCGGGCGTCTGGCGTGCTTGCTCGTTAAGCAATTCCGGCAACCACAGACTGGCCGGCGTGCACGGTGCAGCAGCCCAATCCGCTTGCTGATCAATCTCGGACTCAGTCAGCAATCGCAAATCGCCGAGGGCGGTTTGCGGACGCTCGCAGACGTCACGCAACAGGTTGTTGAAGTGCGCCGCCAAACGCTCAATGGTCGCGCCATCGAACAACTCGCTGGCGTAGTCGAACGACAGGCTAAGGCGACCGTTGCGGTCTTCTTCACTGTGCAACTGCAAATCGAACTTGGCTTCGCGGCTGTGCCACGGCAGCTCTTCGGCCAGCAGGCCCGGCAAGCGCTTCAATGCGCTGAGGTCGCGCTGCTGGTGATTGAACATCACCTGGAACAGGCCTTGTTCACGCGCCTGCGGGAACGCTTCGAGCAGTTGTTCGAACGGCAGATCCTGATGGGCCTGTGCGCCCAACGCCGCCAGCCGTGTTTGCGCCAGCAGTTCAACGAACGGCAACCGCGGATCCACCTCGGCGCGCAGCACCTGAGTGTTGATGAAGAAGCCGATCAGGCCCTGGGTTTCCAGGCGTGGACGGTTGGCGTTCGGCACGCCGATGCGGATATCACGCTGGCCGCTGTAGCGGTGCAACAACGTCTGGAATGCGGCGAGCAGCAGCATGAACGACGTTGACTCATGGGCCTGCGCAGTCCGACGAATCGCCGCGCTCTGGGCCGTATCCAACCGCGCGGTGTGACGCGCAGCGCTGTGCTGTGGTTGTGCCGAACGTGGATGATCGGTGGCCAGGCTCAAGGTCGGATGCTCATCGCCCAGTTGTGCTTTCCAATACGCCAGTTGCCGTTCGCCTTCGCCCTGCGCCAGCCATTGGCGTTGCCAGCTGCCGTAATCGGCGTATTGCGTGGGCAACGGTGCCAGTGTCGCGGGCTGTCCTTGGCTGGCGGCCGCGTATAAACGGGAAAACTCGTCGATCAACACGTTCAGCGACCAGCCGTCCGCGATGATGTGGTGCATCGTCACCAGCAGTTGATGATCCTCGTCGTCGAGGCGCAACAGGGTCACCCACAGCAACGGGCCTTTCTCCAGATCGAACTGGGTGTGCGCTTCATCCTCGCGGATTTGTTGCGCGCGGGCTTCACGCTCGGCCATCGGCAGATCGCTGATGTCGATCATTTGCAGGTTGAACTCACCCGCCGCAATCACCTGCTGCAACGCCACGCCGTCGCGCTCGAAGAACCGCGTGCGCAAGGATTCGTGACGCTCGATCAACTGCTGGAAACTGGCGCGCAAGGCGTCTTCATCCAGTTCGCCGCGCAGGCGCAAGGCACCGGGAATGTTGTAGGCGCTGCTGTGCGGGTCGAGTTGCCAGGTGATCCACAAACGGTTCTGGGCCAGGGATTGCAGCATCGCTTCGACGCGTGACAACGGTGTGATCGCGCCTTGGGCCAGTCCGCCGTCCTGTTGCTGGCAGGCCACCACCTCAGTGAATGCGCCGAGGGTCGGTGCTTCGAACAACAGGCGCAGGTTCAGCTCCAGAGCGAGTTCCTCGCGCAACCGCGCAACCACTTGGGTGGCCGCAATGGAGTTGCCGCCGAGCAGGAAGAAATGATCATCGGCGCCGATCTGCCGGACCTGCAACTGCTCGCACCAGATCCGGGCGATCAGGGTTTGCAGGTCGGATCCGGATTCGAGGTTGCCGGTGCTTTCAGGCGCCATTGACGGAAACACTGCATAGCTGTCGAGGCTGCCGTCCGCCAGGCGATTGCGGCACGCCGAGCGTTGCAGCTTGCCGCTGGACGTCTTGGGCAATGCGCCCGGATTTAGCAGCACCACCACGCTCGGCGCTTCCTGACAGGCCTCGGCAACGGCCTGACGAATGGCTTTGATCACGGCGTCTGGCGGTAGAATTTTTTGCACGCTGCGACTGATTTCGGCGGCAATGCCGATGCCTTCCAGTCCGTCGATGGAAACCGCAAATGCGGCGACGCGACCTTTGCGCACCACCTCCACTTCACGCTCGATGGTTTGCTCGATGTCCTGCGGATAGAGGTTGTGGCCGCGAACGATCAGCATGTCTTTCAGGCGACCGGTGATGAACAGTTCACCGTTGCGCATGAAGCCCAGGTCACCGGTGCGCAGCCAGGTGCGACCGGCATGCTGGACAAAGGTTTTGGCCGACGCCTCAGGGTTGCACCAGTAACCTTGGGCGATGCTCGGCCCGCTGGCCCAGACTTCTCCGACGCTGTTGTCCGCCCGTTCACCGAGCGACGCCGGATCGATGATCAACACCGCATGATCCGGCTGATGGATGCCGCAGCTCATGATCGCACTGCCCTCGCCCGGTTCGGCGCGGTTTTGCGTCAGGGCCTGATCGTCAACGCGCAGGCTGCCAATACCTTGCCCGCGTGGGGTGCCAGCGACGAACAGCGTGGCCTCGGCCAAACCGTAGGACGCCATGAAGCTGTCCGCGGAAAAACCGCAGGTCGCGAACTTTTCGGCGAAGCTTTCGAGGGTATCGAGACGAATCGGTTCGGACCCGGAGTACGCCACGCGCCAGCCGCTCAGGTCGAGGCGTTGCAAGGCCGACTCACTGACCCGTTCGTTGCACAGGCGATAGGCAAAATCCGGCCCGCCGCTGATGGTGCCGCCGTAATCGCTGATCGCTTCGAGCCAGCGCAAGGGTCGACCCAGAAAGTACGCGGGCGACATCAACACACACGGCACGCCGCTGAAAATCGGTTGCAGCAAACCACCGATCAGGCCCATGTCGTGGTACAGCGGCAACCAGCTGACGATCACGTCGTCAGGGTTGAGGTCGATACCGAAACCGTGACGAATCAACAGCTCATTGGCGACCAGATTGCCGTGGCTGACTTGCACGCCTTTAGGCAGCGCGGTGGAGCCGGAGGTGTATTGCAAGAACGCGATGTGATCGTCTTGCAACGGCGGCTCGACCCAGCGCTCGGCCATGTCGGTATCGAGCGTATCGACGCACAGCAGCGGCGGCGCGCCCTCGATTTTCGCCAACACATCGCGCAGGTCAGCGCTGGTCAGCAGCAGACGCGGCTCGGCATCGCCAATGATCGACAGCAAACGCTCCTGATGATGACGACGGGTCGACTCCGGCGGATAGGCCGGCACGGCGATGACACCGGCGTACAGGCAGCCGAAAAATGCAGCCACGTAATCAGGCCCACTGGGAAACAGCAGTACCGCACGGTCGCCAAAATCAGCCTCGGCCTGCAACGCGCTGGCAATGGTCCGCGCGCGTAGATCCAGTTCGCGATAACTGAGCACCGCAGCCTGGTCCGGGGTTTCGGCGAGAAAACGCAAGGCCACCCGATCCGGCGTCAGGGCCGCACGGCGCTGGAGGGCTTGGACCATTGTGCTGGGGAGTTCGAACGCGTCGGTCATGAGGTTTCCTGCCTGATTTCGGCTTGCAATTGGAATCGGTTTTCTGGCGTCGCGCCCCATCGGGAGGCACGCAGGACGCGGTCTTCGCCGACCGCGCAAGGCATTGGGAATGCGGTTGTCACCGGGACAGTTGCCCGGGTCCATTCACCAATGAGAACGGATGACGTTCTGAAATAATTAGTCGCCAAGCCTGGACGCCAGACGGGCCGGCCTGCGTCAGCGTGTCGCAGTTCTCACTCTGCACCTTTGTAGCGCATTAGTTCTTCTTCTCATTTGACAATCATTATCATTAAGCCTAATTTGTCGCTCGATGTGTAGGACGGCCCCCGGTTTACCCCGTCCCACAAACCTTTTGGCAGCAGGGTGATTTCCATGATGGAACCAGTGTCCACAAGCAGGTGCGATACACCGCTACTTCAGGCTTTTGTCGATAATCGATTAATTCTGGTGAAGATCGCAGCGCGAATTACCGGCTGCCGCTCCCGTGCCGAAGATGTCGTGCAGGACGCCTTCTTCCGCTTGCAATCAGCGCCGCAAATCACCAGTTCGATCAAGGCGCAGCTCAGCTATCTGTTCCAGATCGTGCGTAACCTGGCGATCGATCACTACCGCAAGCAGGCGCTGGAGCAGAAGTATTCCGGGCCTGAAGAGGAAGGCCTGAACGTGGTGATTCAAGGCGCATCACCGGAAACGTCGCACATCAACTTCTCGACCCTGGAACACATCGCCGATGCGCTGACGGAGCTGCCGAGCCGCACCCGCTATGCCTTCGAGATGTACCGCTTGCACGGCGTGCCGCAAAAAGATATCGCCAAGGAATTGGGTGTTTCGCCGACCCTGGTGAACTTCATGATTCGTGATGCCTTGGTGCATTGCCGCAAGGTGTCGGTCAGTCGTGGTGAGTCTTCTGCCCGCCACTGAATAAAAGATCGCAGCCTTCGGTCCACGTCTGCAGGCGCTGCCGAAGGCTGCGATCTTTTACTTCTACGCTAATTCGCACCGATCAAAAAAAACCTCACGCCCCAACACCATCAAGGCCGCGCGCTTGTGCGGGAAGTCGAATTCTTTTTCGCAGCGGAAACCTTGATCCTGCATGTAACCGATCATCTTCGCGTTATCGGCGCGAGGTTCGGCGACGACCCGCTGCGTGCGCGGATCATCGAGAAAAAGGTAATGAACCAGCGCCGATAACCAGCTCACCACCTTGTGCGGTCCACGGTGATTTTCCTCGCCCACCAGCATGTGAATGCCACGGTCGTAATCGGCTGCGTCATAGAACGGCGCAATGCGATCTTCCTTGGCCCAGTAGGCTTCGAAATAGGCAAACGGCTGGTCGTCAAAGCAGCCAATCAACGTCAGGGTATGGGGATCGGCTTCGAGTTTGCTCAGGTAATCGCGATGCTGTTCGAGGCTGCCCTCCTCCTGCCAGAAACTCGCGACACGCGGGTTGTTCTGCCAACAATTGAAACGCACCAGATCCTGTTCGATGTCCAATGTGCGCAGGGACACCCACATGCCCAAACGCGCATCGAAGCGGCGATAGACTTCACCATCGGGTTTGACCGGCCGTAGAGGATGTCGCTTGCCAGCGCTCACGATCATTTGCTGCGGACAGCTGCCGGTCGGCAAGTGCAGGGCGTTGAGGTCATTCAAATTGGGCATGGGTCGGGCTCGCGATAATCGTCGACAGTTCAACGATGTGACGTGAGCCGCAGGGGAAAATTTAGGGGAAGTCCGTCAGTTCGCGACTGTGGGGGCCTTTTCAGCGGGAGGGATCGGTACCACCACAATCTTGTACGGGCCGAAGATCTTCAGCATCTGGCCATTCTCGCGCAGGGCTTGCAGCAAGTTGCCGAAGGTCTCGCCGCTGATGGGCGCTGCCGGACGCAGAATGGCGTAGTGGTGATAGATCTGGTCGACGCGCTCGGACACCAGCAACTGTTCGGCGACATGATCGTTGCGCAAAAAATAATCGCTCAGGTATGAGCGCGTCAGCAGTGCAATGTCGGCGCGCCCGCGCAATACCATCAACAGATTGCTGTCGTGGGAATAGGTCAGCGTGGCCTTGTAGTTTTTCGCAAGGTACTGGGGGTCGGCATTGAAATTGGCGAATTCATAATGATAGCCGCTGAACAACGCCAGACGTTTGCCGGTCAGGTCGGCAAAGTAGTTTTGCTGTCGATCGAGCTGGCGTTGCGCGACAAAGACCTCGGCATCTTCCAGCCCCATGTCGACGGCGACGTGGGGAACACTGTCCCAACCCCAGGCGGGATTTTCGAAGATTGCCATGTCGATCCGGCCCTGCAGGAAATCACCGAAACGCCGGGGGATGGAGGTGGGCACCACCACGAACTGGTAGTCGGTTTGTGAAGCGTTGAGCGCCTGGATCAGTTGCGGCAGCAATCCCGTGTCGGCCCCGGACTCCGGGCGTACGGTGTAAGGCGGAAAGTGAGCGGCACCCACGCGCACCAGTTGTGCGGCCTGGGATGGCATCATCGTTAATGCCGCAAGCGTCACCAGCAAAAGCCGCGAGACTGTCCGGATTGGCAACCCCATCAAAACAACCCACTCCCCGATAAAACAGCATCAATGCATTAAAACCAGGCGTTCCGTCCAATTAGCCAGCATTTGGCCAGCCATTACAAGCTTATTGCTTCCCCTCAAGTACAAGAATCAACGCCTCTTCGGCCAATTGATCGAGGCTCATGCTGCCATCGGCGCGAAACCAGGTCGTGGTCCAGGACAAGGCCCCGGTCAGAAACCGTCGCGTGATGAACACATCACCCCGGATAAACCCGGCGCTCTTGGCCTCACCCAGCACTTGCAACCAGATGTCTTCGTAAATATCCCGCAGCGCCAGTACCTTGGCCTGGCCGTCCTCGGACAGCGACCGCCATTCGTAGACCAGCACCGCCATGGCCTCGCCGCTGCCGCCCATGATCGACTGCAATTCACAGCGAATCAGCGCCAACACCTGCTCGCGCACACTGCCGGCCTCGGCGATGGCCGCGCGCATCAACGCGGTGTTGTAGCGAATGGTTTCCTCCATCACTGCCCGCAGGATTTCGTCCTTGCTCTTGAAGTGATGAAAAATGCTTCCGGACTGAATGCCCACAGCGCCGGCCAGGTCGCGTACCGTCGTGCGTTCATAGCCTTTATTGCGGAACAGATGAGCCGCCACTTGCAGCAGCTTGCCACGGGCGCTGTCCGGATCGGTCAACTGGCCGCTGTCGACCAATTCGCGCATGACGCTCAGGGCTTTTTGCTCGTCCACGCATTCTCTCCTACAGTCGATCAATCCGATACGCCGATCCCCCTGAAACATTGGGGTTGCGCGGGCAATTTAAGCTGACGGCCGCAACCAAGCAAGCGCTTGGGAAGAAGAAACATTCGAGGATTTACAAACCAAGCGCTTGCTTGGTAATGTCGCTGCACTTCGGTTGGAGGTGGCTATGCAACGGACTACGCCTGAAACGATTCGCATTGGTTGCGCCAGCGCCTTCTGGGGCGACACCTCGACCGCGGCCGCGCAACTGGTGGAGCACGGGCACCTGGACTATCTGGTCTTTGATTACCTGGCAGAAATCACGATGTCGATCATGGCCGGTGCCCGCATGAAAGACCCTCAGGCGGGTTATGCAGGCGACTTCATCGAGGTCCTCAGCCCTCTGCTCCAACGGCTTGCCGAACAAAACATCCGCGTCATCAGCAATGCCGGCGGGGTCAATCCACAGGCGTGTGCCGCCGCCCTGCAAGCCGCCTGCGACAAGGCCGGCGTGACGCTGAAAATTGCCGTGCTGCTGGGGGATGACCTGCAACCGCAGTTCAAGCAACTGGGCAGCCTGGGCATTCATGAAATGTTCAACGGCGCGCCATTGCCGCCGATGTGCGTGTCAACCAACGCCTACCTCGGTGCGCCGGGCATCGTCGAGGCCTTGCGCCTGGGGGCGGACATCGTCATCACCGGCCGCGTGGTCGACAGCGCCGTGGTCAGCGCCGCGCTGGTGCATGAGTTCGGCTGGTCGTGGCACGACTACGACAAACTGGCCCAGGCCGCGCTGGCCGGGCATATCATCGAATGTGGCGCCCAGTGCACCGGCGGCAACTTTACCGATTGGCGCGACGTGCCCGATTACGAGCACATCGGCTTCCCGATCGTCGAGGTCAGCGCCGACAGCCAATTTGTCGTCAGCAAACCGGAAGGCTCCGGCGGGTTGATCACGCCGCTGACCGTTGGCGAACAAATGCTCTATGAGATCGGTGACCCACGGGCCTATCTGCTGCCCGATGTGGTCTGCGATTTCACTCAAGTAAAACTACAGCAACAGGGCAAGAACGCGGTCCGGGTCCACGGCGCAAAAGGCTTGCCGCCGACCGCTCAGTACAAGGTCAGCGCGACGTATCCGGACGGCTTTCGCTGCACCGCCAGTTGTCTGATCGCCGGTATCGATGCGCACGACAAGGCCCGGCGGGTCAGCGACGCAATCATCAACAAGACCTCGGACATGTTCAGTCAACGCGGTTGGGCACCGTACAGCGAAGTGAATATCGAACTGCTCGGCAGCGAGGCCACTTATGGCCCCCACGGCCAGCGCCGGGACACTCGCGAAGTGGTGATCAAGCTCGCGGTGCGTCATCCGAACAAGCAGGCGTTGATCATGTTCTCTCGGGAAATTGCTCAGGCCGCTACCGGCATGGCGCCGGGGCTGACCGGGATTGTCGGTGGCCGGCCGACGGTGTATCCGCTGATCCGGCTGTTCTCGTTCCTGATCGACAAAACCGCCTGCACGCTGGACATTGATTTCATGGGCCGTCGTCACCCGTGTGCCTTGCCCGCCCTGGACGCGCTCGACACCCACGACCTGCCCATACCGGTCGAGCCACCCAAACCCGATGGTCGCGCCGACGCCAGCGTGGCCTTGATCAAACTCGCGGTCGCGCGCTCCGGCGACAAGGGCAATCACAGCAACATCGGCGTCATGGCCCGTGATCCAGAATACCTGCCGTGGATCGCCGAAGCCTTGACCCCGGAAGTGATCGTCGACTGGATGAGCCATGTCCTCGACCCGATTTTCGGGCGAGTCGAACGCTGGTATTTGCCCGCCAGCCACAGCCTGAATTTTCTGCTGGAGAACGCCCTCGGTGGCGGTGGCATCGCCAGCCTGCGGATCGACCCGCAAGGCAAGGCCTTCGCCCAGCAATTGCTGGAAATCCAGATTCCGGTGCCGCAGCGCATCGCCGACCAGGTCAACTAGAGGACTGCCGCCATGGCCTACGATTCGATTTTCAAAGCCGATCTGTTTGCTGGCCAAAACATCATTGTCACCGGTGGCGGCAGTGGCATCGGTCGTTGCACCGCCCACGAACTGGCCGCTCTCGGCGCCCATGTTCTGCTGATCGGACGCAAGGCCGACAAACTCAAAAGTGTCGCAACGGAAATCGTCGAAGACGGTGGCAAGGCGGATTGGGCGACTTGCGACATTCGCGACGAAGAAGCGGTTACGCATCTGGTCAGTGAACTGATCCGCCAGCATGGCCCCATTCATGGACTGGTCAATAACGCTGGTGGGCAGTACCCATCGCCCCTGGCCTCGATCAATCAAAAGGGTTTCGAAACCGTGATGCGCACCAACCTGGTGGGCGGTTTCCTGATGGCCCGGGAAGTGTTCAACCAGTCCATGAGCAAGCACGGCGGCGCCATCGTCAACATGCTGGCCGACATGTGGGGCGGCATGCCCGGCATGGGGCACTCCGGCGCAGCACGTTCGGGCATGGACAACCTGACCAAGACCGCCGCGTTCGAATGGGGTTATGCCGGGGTGCGGGTCAATGCCGTGGCACCGGGCTGGATTGCCTCCAGCGGCATGGACACCTATGAAGGCGCGTTCAAAGCCGTGATCCCGACCTTGCGTGAACACGTGCCGCTCAAACGCATCGGGACAGAATCGGAAGTCAGCGCCGCGATTGTTTTCCTCCTCAGCCCGGCCGCAGCGTTCGTCAGCGGCAGCACGTTGCGCATCGACGGTGCCGCCAGCCTTGGCGGGCGTGCCTGGCCGATCCACAAGGCGACTAACAGTGAGTCTTACAACGGTTTCCACCGCGCCTACCTTCCCGATGTCCTCAAGGACAAGGAATAACCCATGCCGGTGATTCAGTCGCAACTCGATCCCCATAGTGAACAGTTCGCCCAGAACCGTGCGGCGATGCTGAGCGCGATAGAGCAGGTGCGCACACTTGAACAGAACCTGCTGAGCAAGGCTGCCGAGGCCAAGCCGAAATTCGAGAAACGCGGTCAGCTGTTGCCCCGGGAACGCCTCAATCTTTTGCTGGACCCTGGCGCGCCGTTCCTCGAGTTGGCGAGTCTGGCCGGTTTCAAGCTGCACGATGACAAGGACGGCAACTCCGCCGGTGGCGGCCTGATCGCCGGTATCGGCTACGTCTCGGGTGTGCGGGTACTGGTGGTGGCGAACAACAGCGCGATCAAGGGTGGAACCATCTCCCCCAGCGGTCTGAAAAAATCCCTGCGCCTGCAACAGATCGCCATGGAAAACAAACTGCCAGTGATCACCCTTGCCGAAAGCGGCGGCGCCAACCTCAATTACGCAGCGGAGATTTTCGTCGAAGGCGCGCGCAGCTTTGCCAACCAGGCGCGGATGTCGGCGATGGGCCTGCCACAGATCACCGTGGTGCACGGTTCAGCCACCGCTGGCGGCGCTTATCAACCCGGTTTGTCGGACTACGTGGTGGTGGTGCGCGGCAAGGCCAAGTTGTTTTTGGCCGGCCCGCCGCTGTTGAAGGCCGCCACCGGCGAAGTCGCGACGGATGAGGAACTGGGCGGCGCCGAGATGCACGCGCAAACCGCCGGCACCGCCGAGTACCTGGCGGAAAACGACGCCGACGGTGTGCGTCAGGTGCGCGAGATCGTCAGCCTGCTGTCATGGAACGATCAACTGCCCTGGTTACCTGAACCACAATGGGCAGAGCCGCTCTACCCCATCGACGAACTGCTGGGGCTGATCCCGGACGACCCGAAAAAACCTTACGACGTGCGCGAAATCATTGCCCGCATTGCCGATGGCTCGAACTTCCTCGACTTCAAGGTCGAGTTCGATCAGCAGACCGTCTGCGGTCACCTGAAAATCCAGGGACGGACCTGTGGTTTCATCGGCAACAACGGCCCGATCACGCCCAAAGGGGCGAGCAAGGCAGCGCAATTCATTCAGCTGTGCGACCAGAGCCAGACACCGCTGCTGTTTTTCCACAACACCACCGGGTTCATGGTCGGCACCGAATCGGAACAGCAAGGCGTGATCAAGCATGGCGCCAAGATGATACAAGCGGTGGCCAACGCCCGTGTGCCCAAACTGACCGTCGTCGTCGGTGGCTCCTATGGTGCCGGTAACTATGCGATGTGCGGGCGCGGCCTCGACCCGCGCTTCATCTTCGCCTGGCCCAACAGCCGCACTGCGGTGATGGGCGGTGCCCAGGCAGGCAAGGTGCTGCGCATCGTCACCGAGGCCAAACAAGCCAAGGATGGCCTGGTGCCCGACCCGAAAGTGCTCGACATGCTCGAACAGGCCGCCGCGCAGAAACTCGACAGCCAGTCCACGGCGCTTTACGGCAGCGCCAATCTGTGGGACGACGGTTTGATCGACCCACGGGATACCCGAACGCTGCTCGGCTACTTGCTGGATATCTGTCACGAGGCCGAAGTGCGGTCACTCCAAACCAACAGTTTTGGCGTTTCGCGTTTTTGAATTGATCGTCAGGAGAACAATAAAAATGATCTTCACCCAGGAACACGAAGCACTGCGCCGCACGGTTCGCCAATTCGTCGAGCACGAGATCAATCCGCACGTCGACGAATGGGAAAAAGCCGGACGCTTTCCGATCCACGAGATTTTCCGCAAGGCCGGCGACCTTGGTTTGCTGGGCATTTCCAAACCGGAAAAATTCGGTGGTATGGGACTCGACTACAGCTATTCGATCGTCGCTGCCGAAGAGTTCGGCACCATCCATTGCGGCGGCATCCCGATGTCCATCGGCGTGCAGACCGACATGTGCACCCCGGCCCTGGCCCGTTTCGGCTCCGATGAGTTGCGTGATGAGTTCCTGCGCCCGGCCATCAGCGGCGAACAGGTCGGCTGCATCGGCGTTTCCGAAGTCGGTGCGGGTTCCGACGTGGCCGGGCTGAAAACCAGTGCGCGCAAGGACGGCGACGACTACGTGATCAACGGCAGCAAGATGTGGATCACCAACTCACCCAGCGCTGATTTCATCTGCCTGCTGGCGAACACATCGGACGACAAACCGCACATCAACAAGTCGTTGATCATGGTGCCGATGAACGCGCCGGGCATCAGCCTCAGCTCGAACCTGGACAAACTCGGCATGCGCAGTTCGGAAACCGCCCAGGTGTTTTTCGACAACGTGCGCGTACCGCAGCGCAACCGCATCGGCCATGAAGGCGCGGGTTTCATGATGCAAATGCTGCAATTCCAGGAGGAACGCCTGTTTGGCGCCGCCAACATGATCAAGGGCCTGGAATACTGCGTCGACAGCACCATCGAGTACTGCAAGGAGCGCAAAACCTTCGGCAATGCGCTAATCGACAACCAGGTCATCCACTTCCGCCTGGCCGAACTGCAGACCGAAATCGAATGCCTGCGGGCGCTGGTCTATCAAGCCACCGAGCAATACGTCAAAGGCCAGGACGTTACGCGCCTGGCCTCCATGGCCAAGCTCAAGGCCGGACGGCTGGGCCGCGAAGTCAGCGACAGTTGCCTGCAATACTGGGGCGGCATGGGTTTCATGTGGGACAACCCGGTCGCCCGCGCCTATCGCGATGTGCGACTGGTCTCGATTGGCGGCGGTGCCGACGAAATCATGTTGGGGATCATCTGCAAACTCATGGGCATCCTGCCTGGGAGAAAGAAATGAACAACCTGCCGGTTTGCCAGACCTTGTTGTTGGAACTGCACAACGGCGTGTTGCACGTCACCCTCAACCGCCCGGAAAGTCGCAACGCCATGAGTGTGCAAATGGTCACCGAATTGCGTTCGGTGCTGGCCTCGGTCCGCGATAAACCGGGGGTTCGCGCCTTGGTGATCGGCGGCGTCGGTGGGCACTTCTGTGCCGGCGGCGATATCAAGGACATGGCCAATGCCCGCACTCAGGGTCCGAATGCCCATCGCGATCTGAACCGGGTGTTCGGTGCGCTGCTGCAAGAGATGCAACACGCGCCACAGGTGGTGATCACGATCCTGCAAGGCGCCGTGTTGGGTGGCGGTTTCGGCCTGGCCTGTGTCAGCGATATCGCCATGGCCGATCATTCGGCGCAATTCGGCCTGCCGGAAACCAGCCTCGGTCTGTTGCCCGCGCAAATTGTGCCGTTCGTGGTGCAACGCATCGGCCTGACCCAGGCCCGACGACTGGCCCTGACCGCGGCCCGTTTCGATGGGATCCAGGCTCGGAAGATGGGGTTGGTGCATTTTGTCGAACACGATCCACAGGCGTTGGCCGAGCGTCTCGACGAGGTGTTGGCCCATGTGTTGTGTTGCGCGCCAGGGGCCAACGCCGCGACCAAGAAGCTCTTGCTGGCGAGCGCCGGACAACCGACGGATGCCTTGCTGGACGAGGCTGCCGAATGGTTCAGCGAGGCGGTGACCGGGCCTGAAGGGGTCGAAGGAACGATGGCCTTCTTGCAAAAACGTAAACCGGGGTGGGCTTCTTGAAAGCATCGCTGGCAAGCCCGCTCCTACAGGTTCTGTGTGCGACATAAACCCACTGTAGGAGCTGGCTTGCCAGCGATGAGGCCCGACCAGACACCGCAACTTTCAGAGAGCCAACCCATGCCCGGACTCAAAAAAATCCTCATCGCCAACCGCGGTGAAATCGCCTGTCGCATCCAGCGCACCGCGCAGGCGCTGGGCTATCGCACCGTTGCCGTGTTCAGCGATGCCGACGCCGACGCCTTGCATGTGCAGATGGCCGACGAAGCAGTCAACATCGGCCCGGCTCCGGTGCAACAGTCTTATCTGAACATCCCGGCAATCCTCGACGCGGCACGCCGCACCGGGGCGGACGCGATCCATCCGGGTTACGGTTTTCTTTCGGAGAACGCCGGATTCGCCCGCGCCTGCCAGGCAGCCGGCCTCACCTTCATCGGCCCAAGCCCCGAAGCCATCGAATTGATGGGCAGCAAGCGCCTGTCGAAAATCGCCATGCTCGAAGCCGGTGTGCCGTGCATCAACGGCTATCAAGGTGCGCAACAGGACGACGCCACCCTGAGCCGTGAAGCCGAACGAATCGGTTATCCGCTGATGATCAAGGCCAGCGCTGGCGGCGGTGGTCGTGGCATGCGCCTGGTGCATGACGCAGGGGATTTGCTTGCGCAGATTCGCACCGCGCGCTCGGAAGCCTTGAACGGCTTTGGCAGCGATGAACTGATTCTCGAGCAGGCCTTGATCGAGACTCGTCACGTCGAGATTCAACTGTTTGGCGATCAGCACGGCAACCTGATTTACCTCGGTGAGCGCGATTGTTCGATCCAGCGCCGCCACCAGAAAGTCATCGAAGAAGCGCCCTGCCCGGTCATGACCATCGAACTGCGCCAGGCCATGGGTGAAGCCGCGCTCAAAGCCGGGCGAGCGGTGAATTACGTCGGCGCCGGCACGGTGGAGTTTCTGCTGGATGCCCGTGGCCAGTTCTACTTTCTGGAAATGAACACCCGGCTGCAAGTGGAGCACCCGGTGACCGAATTGATCACGGGATTGGACCTGGTGGCCTGGCAGTTGAACGTGGCCGAAGGGCAAGCGCTGCCATTGCGTCAGGAACAAGTGCAGCTCAACGGGCACGCCATGGAAGTGCGCTTGTACGCCGAAGATCCCGCTCAGGGATTCCTCCCGCAAACCGGATGCATCACGGGGTGGGAGCCGGGTCTGCAGGACGGTGTGCGGATCGACCATGGCTTGATCGAAGGCCAGACCATCAGCCCGTTCTACGACCCGATGCTCGGCAAGATCATCGCCCATGGCGCCACCCGCGAAGAGGCGCGGCGCAAGTTGCTGCGCGCAGTGCAAGACACCGTGCTGCTGGGCGTGCACGGCAATCAGCGCTTGCTCGCCAGCCTGCTGGAGCATCCACAATTTGCCAGCAGTGATTTCAGCACCGGGTTCATTCAGCAACATTTCGCCAACGATGCCTGCCTGCAACCGCTGGTGCCGAGCGCCGAACAACTGGCCATTGCTGCGGCGCTGCTTTATCACGCCTCGGCGATGACGCACCCTGCCCCGCTGGCCGGTTGGCGCAACAACGCCAGCGTGCCACTGCACTATCGTGTCGGTGCCGAGGATCAGGACTGGCCGGTGCAATTGCACGCCGTACCTGGCGAGCCATTGCAAATTCAAGCCGCCAGCCGCCATATCAACCTGAAGATCATTCAGTGCGACGGGCGCTGGGCCACCCTGGAAATCGACGGCATCCGTCAACGCCACGCTTATCGCCTGGAGGCCGGGCAACTCTGGTTATCCACCCGTCCGGGCAGTTTGCGCTTGGAGGATCGCACCCAGGCGCCGGTCAGCAGCCGGACCAGCATCAGCACCGGCACCCTCAAGGCGCCCATGGATGGCGCGATTGTCGATGTGCTGGTCAGCGAAGGCAGCGCTGTGAGCAAGGGGCAACTGCTGGTGGTGCTGGAAGCCATGAAAATGGAACACCCGCTCAAATCGGGTATCGACGGTGTGCTCAAGCGTTTGCAGGTGCAGGTCGGCGATCAAGTCAAAAACCGCCAGATACTGCTGGAGGTCGAATAAGCCTCTAGGCGGAACCGCCGGGTTTGGCTACGCTCAGCGCTATCAAGACGCGGATACCAGGAACCCTGCAATGCCTCACTGGCTGGTCATTGATCTGGAAGCCACCACCGATGAGGGTGGTTGGCCGATAACGGAAATGGAAATCATCGAAATCGGCGCGACCCTGGTGGACCGCAAAGGTCGGGAGCTGGATCACTTCCAGCGCTTCGTCCGGCCGTTGCGGCGGCCCTTGCTGACGCCGTTTTGCCGGGAACTCACGCACATCACCCAGGCCAACATCGATACCGCACAACCGCTGAGCGAGGTCTGGGCGGATTTTGAGCGCTGGCTTGGCCAACATCACACACACCTTGAAGGCTGGGTCAGCTGGGGCGACTACGATCGCAAACAATTGCTGCTGGAGTGGCAGCAGCTGCAACTCGCCAGCGTATTGGCCAACGTGCCCCACATGAACCTCAAGCAGCGGTTTGCCAAGGTGCGGCGGCTCGAACGTCCGCTGGGCCTCAATGGCGCCCTGCAACTGGCCGGCTTGCAGTTCACCGGCCAGCAACACCGGGCACTGGAAGATGCGCGCAATACCGCACGGCTATTGCCGCTGGTTCTTCCGCTTTAGACAGGTGACGACGCCAAGGGCCTTGTGCATACTGGCCGGCCCTTTTTAGCCCTTTTTAGCCCTTTTTAGCCCTTTTCGAGGAATCGCCCATGTTTAAAGTCAACGAGTACTTCGACGGCACCGTCAAGTCGATCGCCTTTGGCACCGCAGAAGGTCCGGCGACCATCGGCGTCATGGCTCCGGGCGAATACGAATTCGGCACCAGCCAGCGTGAAATCATGCACGTCGTGAGCGGCGCACTGACGGTCAAACTGCCGGACAGCAGCGACTGGGAAACCTTTGCCGCCGGTAGCCAGTTCAACGTGCCTGCCAACAGCAAGTTCCAGCTGAAAGTGGCTGTCGACACCGCTTACCTGTGCGAATACCGCGGCTGAAACCACGGTTTTTTTAGCGCAACAAAAAATGCCCGTGTCCTTGGACACGGGCATTTTTCATTCCTGGCACGGCTATTCGAGGATCTCTACCGGCATGCCGACTTCGAGTCGGCCATTGCCATCGTTGACCAGGTTCTGGCCAAACATCGCGCCATCTGCTGTGGAACGGTACTTCTGCAAGGTCGCAAAGGGTTCGCGATCTACACTGCGTTCGCCGGTTTCCGGGTCGATGGTGGTCAGGATGCAGCGTGAGCACGGCTTGACCACGCGGAACTCGACCTCGCCGATACGAATGCGTTTCCAGCCATCCTCGGCGAAGGCTTCGCTGCCCTCGATCACCAGATTCGGTCGAAAACGCAGCATTTCCATCGGGCGACCGACCTCCTGTGACAAGTCCTCCAAAGACGCCTGACCGATCAACAACAGCGGGAAGCCATCGGCAAACGCCACCTGATCATCATCTTTGCCGAAGCCCGCCTGAGTGGTCCGTGCGCGGTCCAGCGGCACTTGCACCAGACGTGTCGGTTGACCGATGAACTTGCTGACCCAGGCCGCCGCCGCATCACCGGCATCGGGAACACGCAAGGTGTCGCGCCAGATCGTCACGCCACGCAGTTCCGCGTCACTGCCGGGCAGCACCACGTTCATCGGTGAATGGCCGGGAGCACTGAGGGTCAAGCCGCCTTCGGCATTCCACAAGGCCGACAGCTGACTCATCTGCGCCACCGCCCGCTGGGTCAGGAAGCGCCCGCTGGACTCATCCACCAGCATCCAGCGTCGATCTCCGTCCAGCCCCAATTTGTCGAGACCGATCTGTTGCAAGGCTTCACCCCTGGCGGATTTCAACGGATAACGATAAAGCGCGCTCAAACGCAGCATAGCCGGCTCCCTGGATGGCAAAAAAGCCACCCTATACGAGCTTGCTCGACGAATCAAAGAGCAAAAACCTGTAGGAGCGAGCTTGCTCGCGATGGTGTATCAGTTACATCCCTGCCGGATGTGCCGACGCGATCGCGAGCAAGCTCGCTCCAACAGTGGTCGAGGACTTGATCAGGCCGGAACTTCGTCAAGCATCAGACGCTGACGCACCACGTCGACGAGTTTGTCCGGCTGGAATTTGGACAGGAAGTTATCGCAGCCGACTTTCTTCACCATCGAGTCGTTGAAACTGCCGGACAACGAGGTGTGCAGCACCACATACAGCCCACGCAGACGCGGATCGTTGCGGATTTCGGTGGTCAGGCGATAGCCGTCCATTTCCGGCATTTCCGCATCGGTGAAGACCATCAGCAGTTTGTCGGTCATGTCCACGCCGGTGTCCGCCCAGGCCTTGAGCATGTTCAACGCTTTCATGCCGTCGCTGGCGATGTGCATTTTCACCCCCAACTGCCCCAGGGTGTCGCGCAATTGCGCCAGCGCCACGTTCGAGTCATCCACCAGCAACACTTCACGGCCCCGGGCGCGCTCCAGCACCGGATCGGCCAGTTTTTCACGGGACACCTTGGCGTTGTACGGCACGATCTCGGCCAGGACCTTTTCCACATCGATGATTTCCACCAGCTGATCATCGACCTTGCTGATGGCCGTCAGGTAATGCTGGCGGCCGGCGCTGGTCGGCGGCGGCAGGATGGCTTCCCAGTTCATGTTGACGATACGGTCCACACCACCGACCAGGAATGCCTGCACCGAGCGGTTGTACTCGGTCACGATGATCGTGCTGCCGGGTCCCGGCACCAACGGACGCATGCCGATGGCCTGGGACAAGTCGATGACCGGCAGTGTCTGACCACGCAGATTGACCACGCCGCACACGAAAGGATGGCGCTGGGGCATCAGGGTCAACTTCGGCAACTGCAGGACTTCTTGCACTTTAAAGACGTTGATCGCGAACAACTGGCGTCCGGCGAGACGGAACATGAGAATTTCCAGGCGATTCTCACCCACCAGTTGCGTGCGTTGGTCTACCGTGTCGAGAATGCCGGCCATCGATGACTCCAGGTCTTGTTCGGATGAATTCACTTAAGGAAGGTTATCGGCAATGTTTGCCGTAGCTTGACCCCTCTAAAATGCCACGCCCAAGCATTGATGTCACATTAACATCATGCTTTACTGGCGCCGTGATTGACCTCTGTCACCTCCGCGCCCCACGACCATCATTTGTGCATTAGGTTCCGCTGCATAAGGGATTCCCCTAGCAACAATCAGGTGCAACCTGATATTCGCAATATCCAATTGCCATTAATGTGACGCCATTCTCATTGCATGAACGGAGTCAGGCTTTTGTGTGCGATCGCAGGTAAGTGGCCAACCACCCTCTCGTCCTTCTCAGGCTGCCTCCAGGCCGGTTCAAAACCGGACTCCTTTCTCGTCGGCACACACGACACCCCCCTCATTTTAATGACGTTGTGGAGATAATCATGCCGAACGACCGTAAAGAGTGGGCTCAACGAATCCCGGAGTTTCTTGTCGAGGCTGAAACGCTCCTGGGTAAAACCGAGGAATGCCTGAGTCATTTGCAACTGATCAGCAATGACAAGGATGCCATCGACTGCATGCTCAGCAACTTGCTCAAGCTGGCCAACAGGGCTGATGCGCTGGCGTTGGCTGCCGTGTCGGAGTTCTCACTGCACATCCATGGCCTGCTGAACCACGCACAGAATCACATGAGCCTGCATGACGAGGCCCTGAGCGCACTGAAAGACTGCCTGACCCTGATTGCCTGGCAACTTGAACTCATCGACCAGACCACAGGCCAGCTCAGTCTCGACGAATCTGAACAGACGACGTTGATCGAAGCCTTTGCCTTTCAGGTCGGACACAGCCAGTTTCAACTACCCGTCAACACCAGGCCATTCACGCGCGTGTCCTACCTGGAACGGCAAGCCTGAAATCATCAACCGATGCTGGGGCGCAATGTTTTAGTGGGCGCCGATATTGGCCTGTGCGGATGTCGCTTTTAAAACCTTCCTGCATAAGCGACTGTTTGTAACTAACAGTCATTCTTTTAGCCAGTTACATTCTGTATTCCATCTAAGGTTTTGCCTGGCATTAACACAGGCATCGACCACACTTTGTCCATTATGGATCCATAAGCCAAAAGCCCCCTTTCCTGACTTCTGCATCGACCCCACGCGCGACCAACGATTTCTTAAGTGCTATTATGCCGTCCATTAGTTGACGCCAAATAATGGTAGTGTGCGTGCCGACTACACCGGCGAATCAGCTCAGGCTGATGCAAAAATAAAAAACACACCCGTTGAAGTCGACGCGTCACCAGACAAAACAGAGACTTGTCCAATTGGCTGGTCTGCCCGCAGCGAACATCCATTGGCTCCATCCGTTATGCACGCCAGCCTCAAGTCAATCGCCACGTGGCCACCCTCCGGAGAAAATGCCCGCAGGTTCACGTTGTTGCTATGCGCCTGCTCCACAGTCGGTAGTTTGTGGGCTTATAGCCTGTCCATTCGCTTGCCACTGGGTCTGTTGCTTCTCAACGTTGCCGCGCTGACCAGCGTCTGGGTGCAATACCGCCTCTCTCGCAAATCGATAAAATTCCAGCCCCAGGAACTGGCCGACCGCCTGCTGCAGGTTCAGGAAAACGAGCGTCACCGATTGAGCCGGGAATTGCATGACGACATTGGCCAACTGCTGACCGCCGCCAAACTGCAAAGTGACTGGCTCAAACGGCGGATGCCCGAAGAACTCCACGGGCAATGCTCCATCCTGTGCGACACGCTCGAAGAGACGCTGGCCAAAGTCCGTGATGTTTCGGCCATCCTCAATCCCCGGCAACTGGCCAGCCTTGGGCTGGAAGCCAGTCTGCGTGCGCACCTGCTCAAGACCCTGGCCAATACGCCGGTGCACTGGAGCCTGGAATGTCATCAGCGCCTGACCGGCATACCGGAAGAAATCGCCGTGGCGGCATTCCGTATCACCCAGGAAGCGGTCACCAACATCTTGCGGCATGCCCAAGCGAAAAATTTGCAGGTCTGCCTGCAACGTCAGCCCCAAGGCCTGATGCTACAAATCCGCGACGACGGTCTGGGGTTTTCACCTGCCTCAGATCCCGGCCGTGAAGGTCAACGGGGTATGGCCGGAATGTCGGAACGGATCGATCAATTGGGCGGCACATTGACCGTTGCCAGCGAACCGGGCAAAGGTACTCAAATCGAAGCTCTCTTCCCCTGGGCGCCTCGTGCGCTTGAACGGGCCAGTTCGAATAAGGTTATGCATTGACTTGTAACTTACTTCTGGTGGATGACCACTCGCTGATCAGGGCTGGCGTGCGCGCTCTGGTAATGGATCTTCCCGGCTATGCCGTCATTGGTGAAGCCAATGACGGGTCGCAGTTGCTTGAGCTGGTCGAGCAATTGCTTCCGGATATTGTCTTGCTGGATATTTCCATGCGGCAGACCGGAGGCCTGGAATCCTTGCAGCAGCTCAAACGCGTCCGCCCGCAAAGCAAGGTGCTGATCCTGTCCATGCACACCGACCCGGCTGTCATCATGCAGGCACTGGAATCCGGCGCCCACGGTTACCTGCTCAAGGACACAACCGCCACCGAACTCGAGCATGCTCTGGAGGCTTTGCGTAACAACGAACGCTACCTGAGCCCGGCCATCGCTCACACGGTCATCAATCAGGCGCTCACCCGACACCAGAAAAACCAGCCGGAGCCTTCCGACTCGCACAACCTGACCGCGCGCCAGCTGGAAATCCTGCGACTGATCGTTCGCGGGAAATCCACCCGGGAGATCGCCAACGGCCTGGGCTTGAGCGTCAAGACCGTCGAGACCCATCGCTCGCAGATCATGAAACGCTTGCAGATCTACGACGTGGCAGGTCTGGTGCTGTTTGCAGTGCGTGAACAAATCATCAGCCTGGACGATTAACCTCTGCATTGGCGCTTAACAGCAGCGAGGTCTCAGGCAAATGCACAAGCAGCGCCGCTGGACGCACCGAAAACCGTAGGCTATTCCCTTCCAGTGGCTCACCGTCCAGGTTGATGTAAAGCCCTTCAGACACCTTGATCTCGATCCAGGGCAACCGGGCGCGAACGAACAGGCTGTCGATGCCGAACCCCTCGGTCAACAGGTTCTTTAATGTGCCCACCACTTCCTGCGGTGCAGGCAAGATACTGATATCCAGTAATCCGTCATCCACCAGGGCTTCAGGACACAGCACCCGCCCTCCACCGGCCTGCCGTCCATTACCGATACCCAACGCCAACAGATCGCCTTGCCAGTGAAAGTCCGGTCCCTGCAACTCACCGTAAGCGGCATGCAGCTCGTTGAAGCGTGAAAGACCGGTAAACAGATAGGCCGCGCCACCGAGGATCTTTTTCAGTTCTTCCGAGGTGTTCGCCGTCACCTGACTGCCAAAGCCTCCCGTGGCCATGTTCAGAAATACCTGCCCATCGACCTCTCCCAGATCGATTGCACTCGGCGCAGACTCCAGAAGCTCCAGCGCCAAAGCGGGTTCAAGCGGGACGCCCGCCGCGCGCGCAAAATCGTTGGCAGTGCCCAGCGGCATCAGCACCAGGCTGGCCTGGGTCGGTTGCATTGCCATGGCTTCGGCGATATCACGCAAGGTGCCATCGCCGCCCCCCGCGATGATCTGCCGATAACCCGCCGCCAGTGCTTGCGTCACCATCCGCTGCGCGTCGCCGGCCTCCCAGGTCAAGCTAACCGCCAACTCCCAACCCTGTTCACGTTTGTTTGCGACAGCGGCACGCACCTCTTCGTTGAGCGCCTGCTTGCCATGCAGAATCAATAGCGCCTTGCGTTCGCTCATGCGGTGTTCCCCCGGAATGAATGCCATCTGGGAAATGTGACCTCGCCACACGCCATAAAAGTCGCCAGGTCGCGAATTAATTCCGGCGGGTAATTTTGTTCGGTATCACATTGCGGGATTTTTCTTACAAAACGTGAGGAATCGGCTCAATTGACCCAGAAAGAGGATTGGTTCACTTTGGGTCGGCGGTTTTCAGTCATCAGGACAAACACAAGGACGTGCCATTGCAAAACCAACACATCGGTTCATCGGTCATTCAGGTTATGGCGCTCGCAGAAAAACGTGCCGACCACCGGGCAGAGCCCAAAGACAGCGCAAAAGCCACTGGAGAAGTTGATATGGAACCTCGCGTCACCGAACTGGAAACACACCTCAAGTACATCCGCAGAGACATGGACGAAGTCCGGGGTGACGTCAAATCCATCAAGCATCGGCTTGCCTACTCGGCCGGAGGTACAGCGGTCGTCCTCGGGCTCCTCGGCTGGATTGCCAATAGTCGATTCGAGCAGGTCATTGCCCTGCTGCTGGCTCATTGACTCGCCATAAGTGCAAAGCCCGGCTCATTCGACCGGGCTTTGCATGTAGGGTGGAGCAGCCGTCAGCCCAATACTTCACTTAACGGAATGAAGTTCACGCTGTCACCCTGAACCAAGGTGCGCCCCTCCAGCACCTCAACCAAACCATCGGCCCACGCGGCACTGCGCAGTACGCCGGAACTCTGGTTTCTATAGATAATTGCCCGACCGTTTTCTAGGCGTCCCCGTAGATACTCACGCCGGTTACCGGCCTGTGGCCAGTCAAACCCTGCGGGCACCTGCACGTTTAGCGGCTCAACGTCTTGCACGCCCTGTCGGCGCAGGAGGTAAGGCCTGGCCAGTAACGCGAAGGTCACCAGCGTCGATGCCGGATTGCCAGGCAGACCAATCACGGGTACGCCACGAAAATGCCCGAACGTCAGTGGTTTACCGGGTTTGATCGCAAGTTTCCACAGCGTTAATTCACCTTCTTCACGCAAGGCAATGCCCAAAAAGTCGGCCTCACCTACCGATACTCCGCCTGTCGAGAGAATCAGGTCGACATCCTTCAATTCCCCCAATCGGGCGCGAGTGGTTTCCAGATTATCCGGGAGAATGCCCGCATCAATGACTTCACAGCCCAAACGCTGCAACCAGCTGCAAAGCAATACCCGATTACTGTTATAGATCTGCCCCGGCCCCAACGCTTGTCCTGGCTCAATCAACTCGTCGCCAGTGGACAACACGGCTACGCGCACTTTTCGGATGACATCAAGCTCGGCACAGCCCAAGGAGGCCGCCAATCCTTGTTCGATTGGGCCCAAACGCGTGCCTGCCGACAGAATCAGCTCACCGACCGTGGTTTCCTGGCCTTGCGGACGGATGTTCTGGCCCGGAGTCATGACTTCGGTGAAGCGCACTCGCTCATCGGCCTGAACGTCGGCGTTTTCCTGCATTTCGACACAATCGGCGCCGGCGGGAACAGGTGCGCCCGTGAAGATTCGCGCACAGGTTCCAGGCTCCAGGGGAGCGGGAGCCTGGCCGGCAAAAATCTTCTGGCTGACGGTCAACGGTTCACCCGTCCAGTCCGCCATCCTCAGCGCATAACCGTCCATGGCACTGTTGGGCCAGGGCGGCAGGTCAAGCGTCGACAGTAAATCTTCAGCCAACACTCGACCCTGCGCCTGCGCCAACGGCAAGCGTTCACGCTCGAAAATTCTTGAGGCTTCAGCCATTTCAAGCAAGCGTGCCAATGCCGCTTCGACGGGCATCAGGCTGCCGGTCTTGCCCGGCTTACCCACGGGATTCACAAGGGGCGGCCTGCTTCAAATGCGTCACGAAATTGCACGGGCGATGCCGTGAATCCAGCTGTTCGCCAAGGATGCCATCCCACCCCGTGCGCACGGCATTGGTCGAGCCCGGCAAGCAGCAGACCAGCGTGCCATTGGCCAAACCGGCCAAAGCTCGGGACTGAACGGTCGAGGTGCCAATGTCGGCCACCGATATCTGACGGAACAGTTCACCGAAACCATCCACCTGCTTGTCCAGCAAGCAGCTCACTGCTTCCGGCGTACTGTCACGTCCGGTAAATCCGGTGCCGCCGGTAATCAGCACGACTTGCACGACATCGTCGGCAATCCAGTTGGCCACTTGCGCGCGAATTTTGTAGAGGTCATCTTTGAGCAATACACGGGCAGCAAGGTGATGGCCGGCAGCGGTCAATCGGTCGACAAAAACCTGGCCGGAAGTGTCGGTTTCCAGGGTGCGGGTATCACTGACAGTCAGTACGGCGATGTTCAGCGGTGCGAAAGGCACATCAGCCTTGGCTTTCATAGGCTCGTCCAGTTGTAGGAGAAACAGCCCGGTGTTATATCACAGCGCCCCCTTTTTGCGCCGCTCCCGTGGAGACCTGCCATGACCACCAATACACATTTGCCGCCCTGCTCCATTCTGCTTCTGGCAGGTGGCCGCGGCCAACGTATGGGTGGCCAGGACAAAGGGTTACTGGACTGGCACGGCGAGCCGCTGATTACCCACTTGCATGCCAAGACCCGCGGGATGACCGATGACCTGATCATCTCCTGCAACCGCAATCTGGAGAAGTACGCGCCCTACGCCGATCAGTTGGTCCATGACGATGAAAGGGATTTCCCCGGCCCTCTGGCGGGTATCCGTGCGGGTCTGAACGCGGCTCGCCATACTCATCTGCTGGTTATGCCCTGCGACGTGCCACGTGTAGATGCGGCGCTGCTCACCAGCATGCGCGAAACCGCCAACCTGCATCCGGACAAACCGCTGATGCTGCGTCATGGCGACCATTGGGAACCGTTGTTGTGCGTGATACCGGTGACGCTCAAGGCAGCGTTCGAAGAAGCCTGGAATCAAGGTGAACGCAGCCCGGGCCGACTGATGCGCAAGCTCGGTGCAACGGCGTTGCAATGCCCCGACAATGACCCTCGACTGGCCAACCTCAACACACCGGAACTGTTGAGCACCGACTACACTGTGTCAGACTGACACTATGTGAGGAACTTGCTCGTGCCGTTTACGTCTCAAGCTCGGTAACCAAAAGAATTCCCATTCGGAGACACACCCATGACACAACGGACCCTCGCCACTTTCATGCTTGCCCTCGGCCTTGCGACCCTTGCCGGTTGCGCATCGCCATCGGTGATCACCTTGAATGACGGTCGCGAAATCCAGGCCGTCGACGCGCCACAGTACGACGATGAAACTGGCTTCTACGAATTCGAACAGCTGGATGGCAAGCAAACACGCATCAACAAGGATCAGGTTCGTACCGTCAAGGAGCTGTAATCCAGGACGAGAGATCAGATACAGAAAAGCCCGCTAGTCGCGTAATGCTGTTCACTTAAGCGGAGCAGCCTTACGGTCCACCGGAAACCGGGTCTTTGAGATCTTCACCGTCCTTGGCCTCAAAGGCCTCGGACGGTGATCCAGAAACATCCCTCCTACACCCGCCCTTAGCTCTGCCAACCGCCTTCCCGTTGCTGAAATCGGATTTGCCGCAGCCATCACGATCAGTTGAACGGCGATGTATTGGCAGGCTGACTTGAAACGGATGCCTGCATAGAAAGATCCAGCGCTGAGGCTACCCATTCAACAGGAATGTTTGAGTGAAGGTACTTAGATCAGAGAAGTTGAAAAGGTCGCCGAGGTCGAGCAGGTCTTGTTGAACAGACATAAAAAATCCGATACCAGAAGTCTGGTCTCGGATTTTCTAGGAAGCCCCGCGTGAGCTCAAATGCTTAAGTGAACAGCATTACGGCACGGGGCCGGGTTTTTGCTACTCGATACCGAGTTAGTGGTGTTTGTTTTTATGCTTGTGCTTGTGCTTATGGCCACCACCGGAATGGGAACTGCCATGATCATCGTCGTCGTTGCCCAGGTTATTGCCGACGCCACCACCCGCTGCACCGCCAAGGCCCGCACCAATGGTCGAACCCGTTGAGCCGCCGAGGCTGTTACCAATTATCGAGCCGCCTGCCGCACCTAAGCCACCGCCAATGGCTGCTTCGTTGCGACTGCCCTTATTCGCCCCGACTGCGCTCCCTGCCGCACCGCCGACACCGGCGCCGATGGCTGCGCCCGTGCTGCCGCCCAATTGGCCGCCGACGACGTTACCCAATGCACCACCCAGACCGCCGCCTACAGCAGCGGTGCCGTCATTGGCTGCCATTGCTCCTTGAGCCATCAACAGTCCAGCCACAAACGCGGACAGTGCCAAACGTTTAGTCTTTTTGCCGTTGTTAACCGGTGTCATAGGACGCCTCATGTTCTTCTGGGGTATATGGGCTTCGAGCCTTTGTTTAAAGAATCGTTCATAAAAGAAAAGGTCCGGCATTTACCCATTCAACCGGAATGTTTGAGTGAAGGTACTTAGGGATGGTCTGAAGTAGTCACGCTTTTCTGGCTGACTTCAGCCTCCGCTGATTTTGAAAACGGCGAATCGACCAAAACG
This sequence comes from Pseudomonas sp. Irchel s3f7, assembly GCF_900187615.1. Classification (GTDB taxonomy): domain Bacteria; phylum Pseudomonadota; class Gammaproteobacteria; order Pseudomonadales; family Pseudomonadaceae; genus Aquipseudomonas. The sequence goes on from NZ_FYDO01000036.1 coordinate 59,176, forward strand.
ATCAGATCATCCGCTTATTTCTGAGCTTTTAGCCGCCGCGAGCACC
>NZ_FYDO01000032.1 GCF_900187615.1 Pseudomonas sp. Irchel s3f7
AAAGGGACCGAGGCGCTGGTGATACTTGCCAGAAAACTGGCTCGGGTACTGTTTGCCTTGATGAAAAACCAAAGTGAATACAAGCCTATTTCTATGTTTGGGGGTTCCCCCCAAACATAGAATCTCCCACAGGGTTTATGTCGATTCTAAAATCGCGTACGACTCAAATCCTGTGGGAGCGAGCCTGCTCGCGATGACAGCATGACTGCATAACACCGATCATCGAAAACCCCGCCGCTCACGAATCAACGTGTAGGCGCTGTGCAGCTCACGCGTACGCTCGGTCGCTTCACGAACCTGCGATGCCGTCGCCCCGCTGCCGGCGATCTTGTCCGGGTGATGGCGACTGAGCAGGCGCCGGTACGCACGCTTGATCTGCGCCGGCTCGCTGGTTGCCGACACGCCCAATAGCCGCAACGCATCTTGATAGGTCGGCGCCTGGTTGGCCAACGGCCGCTTTTGCGGCTCATAGTCGTGGGCCAACGCCTGTACCTGATGCGACGTCCAACCCAGCCACTTGCCCCATTGGTTGATCAGTTCGCGCTCATGGCGACCGGCACGACCGTCGGCCCACACCATCCGCCAACAAGCCCGCAGCACACCTTCGGCGGCATGGGGTTGTGCGCTCAAGCGGCGCAGGTAACCGCACAACCGGTCACTGCCCGACTTGCCACGATTGAATGCAGCAATCGCCCGGCGTCGGGCGGGTTCGGACATCTCCAGCGAGCGCATCTCCGCTCGGGCCTGCTCGATGTGTCCTGCCAATACCTGGCCGTCGCATTTGGCCAGACGCCCAAGCAGCACGAACAGCAGTTCATCGTTGCGCAGCATCGAACGGCCGCCCAGTTTTTCCCGCAAATGCCCCCAACTCTGCAGGTGCAAGCGCCGATCCAGCGCCTGACCCAACAATGCGCCGAGCATGGCCCCCGGAATGCTGGCTATGGCAAAGCCCGCTCCGGCTCCAATCAGAGTCCCTGGCCACAGCATGTCAGCGGCTCGCTTCTATCAATGTTTCAGCTTCAGCCAGACGCTCGTGAGTGCCAACATCGACCCAGTGTCCTTTGAGATGCTCGCCGCTCACTTGCCCGTCCGCCATGGCTTTTCGCAACAGCGGTGCGAGTTTGAAAGCGCCTGCCGAGCAACCGTCGAACAACTGCGGATGCAATACGGCGATCCCGCTGTACGTCAGCGTCGCGGTGTCCGGCTGACCGTCGCGTACCTGGTCGCCGATCAGGCTGAAATCCCCTGTCGGGTGATGAGCCGGATTGTCGGCCAGCACCAGATGCGCCAGCCCGGTGATGGATGGGTGCAGCACGCTGAAGTCGTAATCGGTCCAGATGTCCCCGTTGACCACCAGAAACGCTTCGTCACCCAGCAACGGCAAGGCGCGGAAGATTCCACCGCCGGTTTCCAGCGGCTCCCCTTCTGCAGAATATTGAATGCTGACGCCATACCGCGAGCCATCCCCCAGATAATCTTCAATCTGCTGGCCGAGCCACGCATGGTTGATGACGATGTCGGTGAAACCCGCGGCGGCCAGCGCACGCAGGTGATACTCGATCAGTGGCACGCCGCCTGCGCGCACCAGAGGTTTAGGCGTCGTCAGGGTCAGCGGGCGCATGCGCTCGCCTTTGCCCGCGGCCAGAATCATTGCCTTCATGCGCTGGCTCCAGCTCGCAGGCCGCCCAACAACTCGGCCAGGCCTGACAGTTCAGGACGGCGGGCAACTACCGCTTCTATGTAAGCGAAGAAGCGCGGCACATCACCCAAATAGCGCGGTTTGCCGTCGCGATGACAGATACGGGCAAAAATACCGATGACTTTCAGGTGACGTTGGACCCCCATCAAGTCACTCGCACGCAGGAAGTCCTCCAGATCAGGTTGAACAGGAATGCCCAACGCGCCCGCCTGCTGCCAGTAGTTTTCCAACCAGCCCCGCACACGTTCTTCGGGCCAACTGAGGAAGGCATCCTTGAACAGGCAGGTCACGTCATAAGTCACCGGGCCATAGACCGCATCCTGAAAATCCAGCACCCCGGGATTAGGTTCGCTGAGCATCAGGTTGCGCGGCATATAGTCGCGATGCACCAGGACTTTCGGTTGGGCCAGGGCACTGTCGATCAGCAGATCGCTGACCTGCTGCCAAAGCGTTTGCTGCGCCGAATCGAATTCGACGCCCAGTTCGCGCTTTACGTACCACTCAGGGAACAGCTCCAGTTCGCGGCGCAACAGGGCCACGTCATAGCTCGGCAGTGGCGCAACCATTGGCAACTGCTGAAAAGCCAACAGTGCTTGCAGGGCATCGCTGAACAAATCGTCGGCGTTTTCGCTGTCGATCACGTCCAGATACGTCTTGTTGCCCAGGTCGTTGAGCAAAAGAAAGCCGCGATCGAGGTCTTCGGCATAAATTTTCGGCACATTTATTCTGGATTTCGCCAGTAAAAAAGCGATATCCACGAAGGGTTTGCAGTTTTCCTGGGGCGGTGGCGCGTCCATGACGATGAAACTTCTGTCACCGCCTTCCCAGCGGAAATACCGCCGAAAACTCGCGTCACTGCTGGCCGCGGTCAACGTGGCCGGGGGTACGCCCCCCCAGCCCTGTTCAGCAAACAGAGTTGCCAATTGCTCTTCGAGCCAAACTTTCAGGTGTTGCAAACGTACATCTTGGTCAGGCATTGCAAGGGTCTCCGACGGCGCTAGCCGTCAAGCGGGTCATGCTTTATTATCCAGCATCTTTTTCAGACCATCGAGAGGCGTGCGGCCCACACCGCGGGCAGATGGCACGCAGGAAGCCCGGACTAATAAGATGGCATTGAAATCCCCCGCGTTTCGTAAAAAATTTCCGTTGTTGGTCACCGGCAGTCTGCTGGTCCTGCAACCCCTCGCCACTTCCTTCGTGGTCGCTGCGGAACAGTATGACTGCTCAGTCTCTGCTTCGGGTGCCTGGAACTGTGCGCCAAAATCACCGGCAGCTGCATTGCCTCCGCGTCCCGTGCATGACGACAGCGCAGTCTCCGCGACCGGTGAAGCCCCGGCCGAGAGCGGCTCCAGCGAAAATGCCGGCGCCAAGGCTGCACTGGTTACCGAGTCCAAGGGCCGTGGCCTGAAGTCGCGCAGTGAAGACTACAGTCACCTCGACTGGGTTCCCCGCGAGCAGCTCACCGCAGCACAGTTGGCCGAAACCGGTCCTTATTGCGCTGGTTCCTATATCGAACCGATTCGTCCTGGCATGAATGACAAGACGAATAAAAGTGACGCGCCTACCTTTATCGGCGCCAAAGCCTCCCGCTATAAGCAGGACGAGCAGATCGCGACCCTGGCCGGTGACGTGGTCATGCGTCAGGGCAGCATGCAGGTCGAAGCCGACGAAGCGAACCTGTACCAGGCCGAGAGCCGTGGCGAGCTGAACGGCAACGTGCGCATTCGCGACAACGGCGCGCTGATCGTGGGCGATCACGCCGACGTGCAGCTCGACACCGGTGAAGCCAAGGTCGACAACGCCGAATACGTGATGCACAAATCGCGCATCCGCGGTAATGCGCTGTACGCCAAACGTTCCGAAAACGCGATCATCCGCCTCAAGGACGGTACGTACACCACGTGCGAACCGAACAGCAACGCCTGGCAGCTCAAGGGCAATAATGTCACCTTGAACCCGGCCACCGGTTTTGGTACCGCGACCAACGTGACACTGCGGGTCAAGGACATTCCGGTCCTGTACACGCCTTACATCTATTTCCCGATCGACGACCGTCGCCAGTCCGGCTTCCTGCCGCCGACCATCGGCACCGGCAGCGATACCGGCTTCCTGCTGGTCACCCCGTACTACTTCAACCTGGCGCCGAACTACGACGCCACGTTGTACCCGCGCTACATGTCCAAGCATGGTTTGTTGATGGAAGGCGAAGCTCGCTACCTGACCCAATCCAGCGAAGGTCAGTTCGGTGCCGCCTACCTCAATGACGAGAGCAACGATCGCGAGGAGCAAAGCGACTACGACAAGACTCGTTACATGTACAACTGGCAGCACAAGGGTGGCCTGGACTCGCGTGTATTCACGCAAGTCGACTACACCAAGATCAGCGATCCGTATTACTTCCAGGATCTGCAGTCTGACCAGATTGGCGTGAAAAGTGCCGATTTCGTGAACCAGCAAGGCGCCGTCACCTATCGTGGCGACAGCTACACCGCTCGCGTGAATGCCCAGGCTTATCAGCTGGCGACCGTATCGAACATCACGCCGTATGACCGCTTGCCGCAGATCACCTTTGACGGTGCCCTGCCCTATCATCCGAACGGTCTGAACTTCTCCTACAACACCGAACTCGTTCGGTTTGACCGGGATCTGCAGAACGGTACCTATTCCGATGAAGACGGCAATGTGGAGCCACGGCTTGATAACAATATTCAAGGCCTGGCACGTGCCACTGGCGACCGTCTGAACCTTGCCCCAGCCGTTAGCCTGCCGCTGGACTGGACGTACGGGTTCATCAAACCGACGCTGAAGTACCAGTACACCCAGTACCAACTGGATCTGGACAGCATCGGCAAAGCCCAGGTCGCTGCGCAAAACGCAGAACAGGACAAGCTCAACGGCACCTTCGACAGCAACCAGAACCGTGGTGTGCCGATTGCCAGCGTCGACAGCGGCCTGTACTTCGATCGCAATACCCAATGGTTCGGCAAGGACTATCGCCAGACCCTCGAACCGCGTCTGTTCTACCTCTACGTTCCAGAAGTGGATCAGGAAGACATTCCGGTATTCGATACCAGTGAAAACACCTTCAGCTATTCGTCGTTGTTCCGCGACAACCGCTTCTCCGGCACCGACCGTGTTGGTGACGAGAACAAGCTGTCGCTGGGTGTGACCAGCCGCTGGATCGAAGACAACGGCTTTGAGCGTCAACGCGTCAGCGTCGGCCAGGCCTTGTACTTCAAGGATCGTGAAGTCCAGCTGCCGGGTATCGATGCCAAGACCCGCGAAGACGCGCATTCCGACGTGTCACCCTACGCACTGGAATACGAATACCGCTACAACCGCGACTGGCGCACTACCGCCGACTACAACTGGGACCCGGACACCCGCAGCCCGCGTTCGGGCAGCGCAATGTTCCACTACCAGCCTGAAGACAACCCGAACAAGGTCATCAACGCCGGCTATCGCTATCGTAATGACCAGGTCCGTTACGACCAGAACACCGGTAAATGGACTGTGGGTGGTGGTGACTATGGCACCCCTGGCCAGCCTGGTTACGTGAAGGACTACTACAAGATTCAACAGCACGACTTCTCGGTGATCTGGCCGATCGTGCCGCAATGGAACGCCATCAGCCGTTGGCAGTATGACTACAACCGTAACCGTACCCTGGAAGCCTTCGGTGGCTTCGAGTACGACAGCTGCTGCTGGAAATTGCGCCTGATCAACCGTTACTGGGTTTCTTATGACGAATTCAGTCAGGAAGCACCGGAAAACGAAAAAGGCGACCATGGCATCTTCCTCCAAATTGTTCTGAAGGGACTCGGCGGCCTCACTGGCGCCAAGGTAGAGACCTTCCTTGACAAAGGCATTCAAGGTTATCGTGAACGTGAAGACCAAGCTTTCTGATTGTCTGCGCCCGCTGATGCTGGGCGCGCTGTTCCTGAGCACGGCGGCGAGCGCCGCCGTGCAGTCCATCGACAAAGTGGTGGCCATTGTCGACAACGACGTGGTCATGCAGAGCCAACTGGACCACCGCGTCCATGAAGTTCAGCAAACCATTGCCAAGCGTGGCTCTGCCGCACCACCAGCCGGTGTGTTGGAACAGCAGGTACTTGAGCGCTTGATCGTCGAAAACCTGCAGCTGCAGATCGGCGAACGCTCCGGCATCCGCATCACCGATGAAGAACTGAATCAGGCGGTCGGCAGCATCGCCCAGCGCAATAACATGTCGCTCGAGCAATTCCGCGCCGCCCTGTCCCACGACGGTCTGTCTTATGACGACGCCCGTGAGCAGATTCGTCGCGAAATGGTCATCAGCCGCGTGCGCCAGCGCCGGGTTGCCGAACGCATTCAGGTGTCCGAGCAGGAAGTGAAGAACTTCCTGGCATCCGACCTTGGCAAGATGCAGCTGTCCGAAGAACTGCACTTGGCCAACATCCTGATTCCAACCCCTGAAAGCGCCAACTCTGAAGCCATTCAGAATGCCGCGCGCCAGGCAATGGACGTCTACCAGCAACTCAAGCAAGGCGCTGACTTCGGTCAAATGGCCGTTGCCAGATCCGCCAGCGAAAACGCACTGGAAGGTGGCGATATGGGCTGGCGCAAAGCCGCTCAACTGCCGCCTCCGTTCGACCGCGAACTGAGCAGAATGACGGTGGGTGACATCACTCAACCGGCGCGGACGCCAGGTGGCTTCATCATCCTCAAGCTCCTCGGCAAGCGTGGCGGCGAGACCCAGATGCGCGATGAAGTGCATGTGCGTCATATTCTGGTCAAACCGAGTCCGATCCGCGACGAAGCAAAGACCAAGGCACTGGCTGAGTCGATTTACACGCGTATCGAAGCCGGCGAAAACTTTGGCGATCTGGCCAAAAGCTACTCGGAAGATCCGGGTTCTGCCCTCAACGGCGGCGACCTGAACTGGATCGACCCGAACGCTCTGGTTCCGGAGTTCCGAGAAGTGATGGCCAAGACCCCCCAAGGTCAGCTGTCCAAGCCATTCCAGACGCAATATGGCTGGCACGTACTCGAAGTTCTTGGTCGCCGCGCCACCGACAGCACCACCCAGGCTCGTGAGCAGCAAGCAATGACCGTACTGCGTAACCGCAAATACGACGAAGAACTGCAAACCTGGCTGCGTCAGATCCGTGACGAAGCGTACGTAGAAATCAAACTCCCTGGCGCCGACCAGGCAGCGCAGTGAAACCCCAACGTTTCGCGCTGACACCCGGCGAACCAGCCGGCATAGGTCCCGACCTGTGCCTGCTGCTCGCCTCGCAAGCCCAGCCACACCCCCTGATTGCCATTACCAGCCGCGACCTGCTCCTTGAGCGGGCCGCGCAACTGGGCGTGGCTGTCGAAGTGCTGCCAGTCACGCCGGACCATTGGCCGGACGCCCCCGCACCCGCCAATAGCCTGTATGTCTGGGATACGCCCCTCAACGCCAGGGTTGTCGCGGGGCAGCTGGACAAGGCCAACGCCGCATTCGTTCTGGAAACCCTGACCCGCGCCGGCCAAGGCTGCCTGGACGGGCATTTCGCCGGGATGATTACTGCCCCGGTGCACAAAGGCGTGATCAACGAATCCGGCATCGCCTTTTCCGGGCACACGGAATTCCTCGCAGACCTGACCCACACCGAACAAGTGGTGATGATGCTGGCTACTCGCGGATTGCGAGTGGCATTGGTGACGACTCACCTGCCCCTTCGCGAGATTGCCGATGCAATCACCCCGGAGCGGCTGGAGCGTGTGACGCGAATCCTGCACGCCGATCTGCAAAACAAATTCGGCATCGCCCAGCCACGCATCCTGGTGTGTGGGCTCAACCCCCATGCCGGTGAAGGCGGACACCTGGGCCATGAAGAAATCGATATCATTGAACCCACATTAGAGCGCCTGCGCGGCGAAGGCATGGACCTGCGCGGTCCCCTGCCCGCCGACACTCTGTTTACCCCCAAGTATCTGGAGCACTGCGACGCAGTGCTGGCGATGTACCACGACCAGGGCTTGCCTGTGCTGAAATACAAAGGCTTCGGCGCGGCAGTCAACGTGACCCTCGGCTTGCCGATCATCCGCACATCGGTCGACCACGGCACCGCCCTGGATCTGGCCGGCAGCGGCAAGATCGATACCGGCAGCCTGCAAGTCGCCCTGGAAACCGCCTACCAGATGGCCGAGACCCGTTTATGACCGAGCATTACCAACACAAGGCGCGCAAGCGTTTTGGCCAGAACTTCCTGCACGATGCCGGCGTTATCGACCGCATCCTGCGCTCCATCCACGCCAAGACCGAGGACCGACTGCTGGAAATCGGCCCGGGCCAGGGTGCGCTCACCCAAGGTTTGCTCAGCAGCGGCGCACAACTCGACGTGGTTGAACTGGACAAGGACCTGATCCCGATCCTCAACCAGCAGTTCGCCAGCAAGAGTAACTTCAACCTGCATCAGGGCGACGCGCTGAAGTTTGACTTCAACAGCCTGAATGCTGCGCCTGGCAGCCTGCGTGTGGTCGGCAACCTGCCGTACAACATCTCCACGCCGCTGATTTTCCACCTGCTGCACAACTCGCACCTGATTCGCGACATGCACTTCATGCTGCAAAAGGAAGTGGTCGAGCGCCTGGCCGCGGGGCCTGGCGGTGGCGATTGGGGTCGTTTGTCGATCATGGTTCAGTATCACTGCCGGGTCGAACACCTGTTCAACGTTGGTCCGGGTGCGTTCAATCCGCCACCGAAAGTCGATTCGGCCATCGTGCGTCTGGTGCCTCACGCCGTGTTGCCGCACCCGGCAAAGGACCACCGGCTGCTGGAGCGCGTCGTTCGCGAAGCCTTCAACCAGCGTCGTAAAACCCTGCGCAACACGCTCAAGCTGCTGCTGAGCAACGACGAAATCGAAGCGGCCGGTGTCGACGGTAGCTTGCGCCCCGAGCAACTCGACCTGGCCGCGTTCGTGCGCCTGGCTGACAAGCTCAGCGAACAAAAGCCCTCCACCGACTGACAGGCGATGAGCGCTATCGGGTAGGACGCCACTCTGGTTTACTACCCGATACTTGGCCTAGACTGAACTCAATCAGTTATGCCCCGCGTCCCGCTTCGTTTTTAAGGCCTCTTGCATGTCCGATCCTCGTTATCAGGTCGACGTCAGCGTCGTCACCCGCTATCTGGCAGAACAATCGCAACCTGAACATGAACGTTTTGCCTTCGCCTACACCATTACCGTGCAAAACAACGGCCTGGTGCCCGCCAAGCTGCTGTCTCGGCATTGGGTGATCACCGATGGTGACGGGCACGTCGAAGAGGTTCGCGGTGCCGGCGTGGTCGGTCAGCAACCTTTGATCGAGGCAGGCAAGAGCCACACCTACAGCAGCGGCACGGTCATGACCACCAAGGTTGGCACCATGCAAGGTTCGTATCAGATGGTTGCCGACGATGGTAAGCAATTCGATGCCATCATTGCCCCGTTCCGCCTGGCCGTGCCGGGGTCGTTGCACTGATGGCAACGTACGCGGTCGGCGATCTGCAAGGCTGCCTTGAAGCGTTGCAATGCCTGCTCAAGCAAGTCGCATTCGATCCTGCAAAGGATCGCCTGTGGCTGGTGGGCGACCTGGTCAATCGCGGCCCCCAGTCGCTGGAAACCTTGCGTTTTCTCTACGGCATCCGTGAATCACTGGTGTGCGTACTCGGCAACCACGACCTGCATCTGCTGGCGGCCGGACGCAACATTGAGCGCCTGAAGAAGTCCGATACCCTGCGCGAAATCATCGAAGCGCCCGATTGCGCCGAATTGCTTGAATGGTTGCGCCAGCAGAAGCTCATGCACTACGACGAACAGCGCAAAGTCGCCTTGGTCCATGCCGGCATCCCGCCCCAGTGGTCGCTGCGCAAAGCCTTGAAGTACGCCGCGGAAGTCGAGACTGCGCTGCGAGACGACAACCTGCTGCCGCCCTATCTCGATGGCATGTACGGCAACGATCCGGCGAAGTGGGAAAACGACCTCAAAGGCGTGACACGCCTGCGAGTGATCACCAACTACTTTACTCGCATGCGTTTTTGCACCGCTGAAGGCAAGCTCGACCTCAAGAGCAAGGAAGGCCTGGACACCGCTCCGCCAGGTTACAAACCCTGGTTCCAGCACAAAGAACGCAAGACCAGGGACCTGAAGATCATCTTCGGTCATTGGGCGGCGCTGGAAGGCAAGATCGATGAGCCGTGCATCCTGGCGCTCGATACCGGTTGCGTCTGGGGCGGCGCCTTGACCCTGATGAACGTCGACAGTGGCCAGCGCGTGTCCTGCAAGTGCGACGAGCACGGGCACCCTGCACCGCCAGTCGCCTCCCCCATTCCCGAAACATCGCCAGCCAGCGCCCCGCGCTAGACTGCCCATTCAGCCGAGCCACAGGAGCCCGCCATGAGCGAATTCAAACGTATCCCCCCGGAACAGGCCCAGGCCCTGCGCGAGCAAGGCGCAGTGGTGGTCGACGTCCGTGACCCCGCGACTTTTGCCTCCCTGCACATTGCCGGTTCGAAGCATCTGGACAACCACTCCTTGCACGCCTTCATCCAGGGTGCCGACCTCGACGCGCCGACCGTGGTGGTCTGCTACCACGGCAACTCCAGCCAGGGCGCTGCGGCCTATCTGATCAGCCAGGGCTTCTCGGATGTCTACAGCATGGATGGCGGTTTTGAGCTGTGGCGTACGACTTATCCTGCGGAAACGTCGCAAGGCACTTCCGAATAATTTTTTTGTAACACGCAAGCCCCCGGCAGCCGCGGGCTAGCGCGGTGGCAGACGAACGGTCTGCCACAACTAATTACGTATCTCGCCTTTACCTCCCGAATTCCCAACTATCCTTAAGCGCAGGCCATCCAAAACAGGGGAGAGCCGGTACACCGGCGCGCGGGTCATCGGGAGTAGCTTTCGGGGCAGTCAGCTCCGGGAGAGTTCTGGGGGGTAAACAGCGATCGCCTGTTCGGTTGCTGCCAGCATCGACTGAATGATCCGGCGTCGGCTCCACGTATCGAGCGAGGTGACGTCATGAGTATCTTTAGCCACTTCCAACAACGCTTCGAGTCCACACGCCAGGAAGAACTCTCTCTGCAAGAGTATCTGGAACTGTGCAAAAAAGACCGCAGCGCCTACGTTTCCGCCGCCGAGCGTCTGCTGTTGGCCATCGGTGAACCGGAACTGCTCGACACCTCGACCAACTCGAGACTGTCGCGAATTTTCTCCAACAAGGTCATTCGCCGCTATCCGGCCTTTGAAGACTTCCATGGGATGGAAGAATGCATCGACCAGATCGTGTCGTACTTCCGCCATGCCGCTCAGGGCCTGGAAGAGAAGAAACAGATTCTTTACCTGCTCGGCCCTGTCGGTGGCGGTAAATCCTCCCTTGCCGAGAAGCTCAAGCAACTGATTGAAAAAGTGCCCTTCTATGCGATCAAGGGCTCGCCAGTGTTCGAATCACCTCTGGGTCTGTTCAACTCCACTGAAGATGGGGCGATCCTCGAGGAAGATTTCGGCATTCCACGGCGCTACCTCAACACCATCATGTCCCCATGGGCGACCAAGCGCCTGGCTGAATTCGGCGGCGACATCAGTCAGTTCCGCGTAGTGAAGCTTTACCCGTCGATCCTCAACCAGATCGCCGTGGCCAAAACCGAACCGGGTGACGAAAATAACCAGGACATCTCGGCGCTGGTGGGCAAGGTCGATATTCGCAAACTGGAAGAGTTCCCACAGAACGACGCCGACGCCTACAGCTACTCGGGCGCACTGTGCCGGGCCAACCAGGGCCTGATGGAATTCGTCGAAATGTTCAAGGCACCGATCAAGGTGCTGCACCCACTGCTGACCGCCACCCAGGAGGGCAACTACAACAGTACCGAAGGCCTCGGCGCGATTCCGTTCACCGGGATCCTGCTCGCGCACTCCAACGAATCGGAGTGGCACACCTTCCGTAACAACAAGAACAACGAAGCGTTCATCGACCGGATCTACATCGTCAAAGTGCCGTACTGCCTGCGGGTCAGTGACGAAGTGAAGATCTACGACAAACTGCTGTTCAACAGCTCACTGGCCAAGGCCCACTGCGCTCCCGACACTTTGAAGATGCTGGCCCAGTTCACCGTACTCTCGCGCCTCAAGGAGCCGGAAAACTCCAACATCTACTCGAAGATGCGCGTGTACGACGGCGAGAACCTCAAGGACACCGATCCGAAAGCCAAGTCGATCCAGGAATACCGCGACAACGCCGGTGTCGACGAAGGCATGAACGGCCTCTCGACCCGCTTCGCGTTCAAGATCCTGTCGAAGGTCTTCAACTTCGACCCGCACGAAATTGCCGCCAACCCAGTGCACTTGCTTTACGTGCTGGAACAACAGATTGAGCAGGAACAGTTCCAGGCCGAAACCCGCGAGCGCTATCTACGCTTCCTCAAGGAATACCTGGCACCGCGCTACATCGAGTTCATCGGCAAGGAGATCCAGACCGCGTACCTCGAGTCCTACAGCGAGTACGGTCAGAACATCTTCGATCGTTACGTGCTGTACGCCGACTTCTGGATCCAGGACCAGGAATACCGCGACCCGGAAACCGGCGAAATCCTCAACCGTGTGGCCCTGAACGAAGAACTGGAGAAAATCGAAAAACCGGCCGGCATCAGCAATCCGAAGGATTTCCGCAACGAAATCGTCAACTTCGTCCTGCGTGCCCGCGCCAACAACAACGGCAAGAACCCGACCTGGCTCAGCTACGAGAAACTGCGGGTGGTCATCGAGAAGAAAATGTTCTCCAACACCGAAGACCTGCTGCCAGTCATCAGTTTCAATGCCAAGGCCAGCAAAGAGGACCAGCAGAAACACAACGACTTCGTCACACGAATGGTCGAGCGGGGCTACACCGACAAACAGGTACGACTGCTGTCCGAGTGGTACCTGCGGGTCAGAAAATCACAATAACCCGCTGCCGGTCAGACCGGTTGTCGTCAGCCAGAGACCTGTGTGCGCTTTTTCTGTTACACAGGCCTCTGGAAGGTGTTCGAAAGTCGGTAGCGAGTTCAGGCAGCATCCAAAGCGCTTGGGGGAGCGTGACCCCTCGGCTCCCGGTTCGATGCTGCATCACCGCTCGCCCCTTTCAGGACAGCTTCTAAGGAGCAGTCATGAGCTATGTGATCGACCGACGTCTCAATGGCAAGAACAAGAGCACGGTGAACCGTCAGCGGTTTCTGCGGCGTTACCGTGATCACATCAAAAAGGCTGTCGAAGAGGCGGTCAGCCGGCGCTCCATTACCGATATGGAACACGGCGAACAAATCAGCATTCCCGGCCGCGACATCGACGAGCCGGTGCTTCACCACGGTCGCGGGGGCAAACAGACGGTCGTGCATCCGGGGAACAAAGAGTTCACCAGCGGCGAGCATATCGCCCGCCCACCGGGAGGTGGCGGCGGCCGCGGGCCTGGTAAGGCCGGTAACTCGGGTGAAGGGATGGACGAGTTTGTCTTCCAGATCACTCAGGAGGAGTTTCTCGAGTTCATGTTCGAGGATCTCGAATTGCCAAACCTGGTCAAACGCAACCTGACCGGCACCGACACCTTCAAAACCGTACGCGCCGGGATCAGCAACGAAGGCAATCCGTCGCGGATCAACATCATCCGTACCCTGCGCTCAGCCCATGCCCGACGGATTGCGTTGTCCGGCAGCAGCCGCGCCAAACTGCGTGAAGCCAAAGAGGAACTCCTGCGACTCAAGCAGGAAGAACCGGACAACTTCGGCGATATTCAGAAAATCGAAGCTGAAATCGAAAAACTCAGTGCACGTATCCATCGCGTGCCGTTTCTTGACACCTTCGACCTCAAGTACAACCTGCTCATCAAGCAACCCAACCCCAGCTCCAAGGCCGTGATGTTCTGCCTGATGGACGTATCCGGCTCGATGACCCAGGCGACCAAGGACATCGCCAAGCGTTTCTTCATCTTGCTGTACCTGTTCCTCAAGCGTAATTACGACAAGATCGACGTCGTGTTCATCCGTCACCACACCAGCGCTCGCGAAGTGGACGAGGAAGAGTTTTTCTACTCCCGGGAAACCGGTGGCACCATCGTGTCCAGCGCCCTGAAACTGATGCAAGAGATCATGGCCGAGCGCTATCCGAGCAACGAGTGGAACATCTATGCCGCCCAGGCTTCCGACGGCGACAACTGGAACGACGACTCGCCGATCTGCCGCGACATCCTGATCAACCAGATCATGCCGTTCGTGCAGTACTACACTTACGTTGAGATAACCCCGCGCGAACATCAAGCCTTGTGGTTCGAGTACGAGCGCATCGCCGAAGCCTTTTCCGACACGTTTGCCCAGCAACAACTGGTCTCGGCCGGGGATATCTATCCGGTCTTCCGTGAACTCTTCCAGCGCAGGTTAGTGACATGACCGCCAAAGAGCAGAAGCGCCAACCCATTTCCACCGGCTCCGAATGGACGTTCGAGCTGATCCAGGCCTACGACCGCGAAATCAGCCGTATTGCGGCCGGCTACGCGCTCGACACCTACCCCAACCAGATCGAAGTCATCACCGCCGAACAGATGATGGACGCCTACGCCTCCGTCGGCATGCCGCTGGGCTATCACCATTGGTCCTACGGCAAACACTTCCTCAGCACCGAAAAATCCTACTCCCGCGGCCAGATGGGGCTGGCCTACGAGATTGTGATCAACTCCGACCCCTGCATCGCCTACCTGATGGAAGAAAACACCATCTGCATGCAGGCGTTGGTCGTGGCCCATGCCTGCTACGGGCATAACAGCTTTTTCAAAGGCAATTACCTGTTCCGCACCTGGACCGACGCCAGTTCGATCATTGATTACCTGGTGTTCGCCAAGCAGTACATCATGCAATGCGAAGAGCGCCACGGCATCGATGCGGTCGAGGACTTGCTCGATTCCTGCCACGCGCTGATGAACTATGGCGTTGACCGCTACAAGCGCCCTTATCCGATTTCCGCGGAAGAAGAACGTCGCCGCCAGAAAGACCGGGAAGAACACCTGCAGAAACAAATCAACGACCTGTGGCGCACCATTCCCAAGGGCGCGGACAAGTACAGCGACAAGGACAACGCTCGCTTCCCCGCCGAACCTCAGGAAAACATCCTGTACTTCATCGAAAAACACGCGCCACTGCTGGAGCCGTGGCAGCGGGAAATCGTGCGTATCGTGCGCAAGATCGCCCAGTATTTTTATCCACAACGCCAGACTCAGGTGATGAACGAGGGCTGGGCCACGTTCTGGCACTACACCCTGATGAACGACCTGTACGACGAAGGCCTGGTGACCGACGGCTTCATGATGGAGTTCCTGACGTCCCACACCAGCGTGGTGTTCCAGCCTGGTTTCGACAGCCCTTACTACAGCGGCATCAACCCCTACGCTTTGGGGTTTGCCATGTACCGCGACATCCGTCGCATGTGCGAAGAACCTACGGAAGAAGATTACCGCTGGTTCCCGGACATCGCCGGTACCGACTGGCTGGCAGCCATCAAGTTCGCCATGAGCAGCTTCAAGGACGAGAGTTTCATCCTGCAGTACCTGTCGCCCAAGGTGATCCGCGATCTGAAGCTGTTCAGCATTCTCGATGACGACCAGAAGGACGATCTGCTGGTGCCCGCCATTCACGACGAGGGCGGCTACCGCATCATCCGCGAAACCCTCGCGGCGCAGTACAATCTGGGCAATCGCGAACCCAATGTGCAGATTTACAGCATCGACCGGCGCGGCGACCGGTCCCTGACCTTGCGCCATCAACAACACGACCGCAAACCGCTGGGAGAGTCCACCGAGGAGGTGCTCAAGCACTTGCACCGCCTCTGGGGTTTCGATATTCACCTGGAAACCTTGCAAGGGGACCAAGTGATGAAAACCCACCATGTCCCCCCCAGGAACGAGCACAGCGAAGGCGATTACGGACGGCTGGATCTGGCTGTCATTCATCTTTGATCCTGTACCAGCCTCCGAAAGCTCGACGCAACGGTTATCCTGTCGAGCTAACGGAGGTTTTTTATGCGGATCTATAAAGTCGGCGGTGCAGTACGCGATCGCCTGCTGGGCATACCGGTCACTGACATTGACCGGGTCGTGGTCGGTGCCACTACCGAAGAGATGCTCGCCAAGGGCTTTCGCCCGGTGGGAGCGGATTTCCCAGTGTTTCTTCATCCCAAAACCGGTGAGGAATACGCCCTCGCCCGGACCGAACGCAAAAGCGGACGCGGTTACGGCGGGTTCACGTTCCACGCCAGCCCTGAAGTCACCCTCGAAGAAGACCTGATTCGCCGCGACCTGACCATCAATGCCATGGCCGAGGACGATCAGCAGAACCTGACCGACCCTTATCACGGTCAACGCGATCTTGAAGCACGTATTCTTCGCCACGTTTCCCCCGCGTTTGCCGAAGATCCGCTCAGGGTTCTGCGTGTTGCCCGCTTCGCCGCTCGTTATGCGGGGCTTGGTTTCACCGTTGCCCCCGAAACGCTGGACCTCATGCGCCAACTCAGTGAGTCAGGCGAACTGGAGGCGCTGACGGCAGAGCGGAGCTGGAAAGAAATATCCCGCGCACTGATGGAAAAACAGCCTCAGGTGTTCATCGAAGTTCTGCGTGCGTGCGGCGCACTGAACGTCTTGATGCCAGAGGTCGATGCACTGTTCGGCGTACCGCAACCGGAAGCTCACCATCCGGAAATCGATACCGGCGCACACACCCTGAGCGTGCTGGAACAAGCCGCAAAGCACCAACAACCGCTGACCGTGCGCTGGGCCTGCCTGCTGCACGACCTGGGCAAAGGCCTGACGCCGGAAGAAGAATGGCCCAGGCACATTGCTCACGAGTTCAAGGGACTCAAACTGATCAAAGCGGTCAATGAGCGCTTCAAGGCGCCAAGGGATTGCCAGGAATTGGCACTATTGGTGGGTGAATATCATACTCACGGTCATCGCGCCCAAGAGCTCAAGCCGTCGACATTGCTGGAGTTACTGCAACGCTTCGACGTGTACCGTCGTCCGCAGCGGTTCGAAGAGTTCATCGCTGCATGCGAAATGGATGCACGCGGACGCAAAGGGCTGGAAGAGAGAAGTTATCCACAGGCGGATTATTTGCGCGGGGCCGCAACAGCTGCTCGCAGCGTCGCGGTTCAGCCGCTGCTGGAGAAAGGCTTCAAAGGACCGGAGCTGGGTGAGGCAATCAAGCGCGAGCGGCTCAATGCGTTGAAGGCTTACAAAGAAAAAGCCTAAGCGGATCAAAAGATCGCAGCCTTCGGCAGCTCCTACAGGACGCACATCAATCCATGCAGGAGATGCCGAAGGCTGCGATATTTGTCATTACAGTAAATTAGAGGGTGTCAGTTGCTCACCACGCCACTCGAAAGCCACCGGCGCCAACACCTGATCAATCTGCGATTCATCCCACAGCCTGGAAAAACTTTTGCCTACTCCGGGATGTACACGATCCGGCGCAATCAAAGACAACGGCCACAGAACGAACGCATTTTTCAGAATTTCTGCCCGCGGCAAGATCAAACCGTCAAAATTCCCCACCAGATCACCGAACAGCAACACGTCGATATCCAGCGGCAAACCCCGGCGATCAGGCGCATAACGACCGTTATCCGCCTCGATAAACTTTAGCCGACGATCCAGTTCCATCAGTGGCAGATCGGTGTAAGCCGATACCACAAAATTGAAGAACGGCCCGCTCTTGATCCCGACTGGCTGGCTTTCGAAAACCGGCGAACAATGAATGTCCGCCAGAAACCCCGACAACGCCTCCAGCCCGGCAAGCAAATGGGTTTCGCGCTCGATATTGCTACCGAGCCCGAGGTACACCTGAGTCAGCGACATCCGCGCTCGATCTCCACACCCACACCACCCGTGGCAGCCGGGACCGCACCGGGCTTGGTCAGCTTGAGGCGCATCCAGGTGATCTTGAATTCGCTCATCAGCACTGCAACCAGACGCTCGGCAAAGGTTTCGACCAACTGAAACTGCGCCTGCTCGGCAAAGGCCTGAATGCGCGAGGAAACGCTTGCGTAGTCGAGCGCCAACGCCAGGTCATCGCCGGCAGCGGCCGGGCGATTGTCCCAGGCGAAGCTCAGATCAAGTCGCAAGCACTGTCGGATGCCTCGCTCCCAGTCGTAGGCACCAATCACCGTATCGACTTCCAGGCCCTCGATAAACACTCTGTCCAAGCACTTCTCTCCGCTACACGACAAGGGCGCAATGCGCCGTTAGAATCAGGGCGTCCTCGCCCGGAATAGTTAGCATGTTTTGGTTATTGGCGATCCTCGCCTACCTGCTCGGCTCTCTGTCCTTTGCCATTTTGCTCAGCCGCCTGACCGGTAACCCCGATCCGCGAATGAGTGGTTCGGGCAATGCCGGCGCCACCAACATGTTGCGCGTCGCAGGCAGGAAACTCGCGATCCTGACCCTGCTCGGCGACCTTTGCAAAGGCTTGCTGCCCGTACTGATTGCAAGCATTGCCGGGCTTTCACTGCAAGAGCAGGCATGGATTGGCGTCAGCGCCGTCATCGGCCATTTGTTCCCGGTGTACTTCCGTTTTCGCGGTGGCAAGGGTGTCGCCACTGCTGCCGGTATGTTGCTGGGCCTGTATCCGCCAGCAGCACTGCTGGCGGTCTGCGCCTGGCTGCTGACGTTCTATCTGACCCGCACCAGCTCCCTGGCCGCCTTGATCGCCACACCGCTGACCCTGCCGCTGCTGGCCTGGCAAGAGCCGGCAGCGCTGCTACCCATGAGCGCACTCACCGCACTGATCGTCTGGCGTCATCGCGGTAATCTACGTGACCTGTTTGCCGGGCGCGAACGGCATTTTTAAATGCCGCACGTGAGCGCCGCTCATCACAGCGCCGACAATTGCTCCATCGGCCAACGCGCCTGCACGCTGATTGCCAGGCTCTCCTGCTGACCGGCCTGCAAGCGCTGGCAACCGGCAAACGCGATCATCGCGCCATTATCGGTACAAAACTCAGGGCGAGCATAAAAAACATCGCCCTTCATGTCGCCGAGCATTTTTTCCAATGAAGTACGCAGAGCCTTGTTGGCACTGACGCCCCCAGCGATCACCAGACGCTTCATGCCAGCCGCTTTGAGGGCACGCTTGCACTTGATGGTCAAAGTCTCCACCACCGCCTGCTGGAACGCCAGTGAGATGTCGCAACGGGCTTGCTCGCCGTCGTCCCCGGCGCTGACGCACTGTTGCCAGGTATTCAAAGCGAAGGTTTTCAAGCCACTGAAGCTGAAATCCAGGCCCGGGCGGTCGCACATCGGACGCGGGAACACGAAACGTCCTGCAACGCCCTGCTCCGCCAGACGAGCGATCTCCGGTCCACCAGGATAATTGAGACCCATCATCTTCGCGGTCTTGTCGAAGGCTTCGCCTGCCGCGTCATCCAGGGTTTCGCCCAGAAGCGTGTATTGACCGATTCCGTCGACCTGAACCAGCTGCGTATGACCGCCCGACACCAACAAAGCGACGAACGGAAATTCCGGCGGTTTTGGCTCCAGCATCGGCGCCAGTAAATGGCCTTCCATGTGGTGCACGCCCAGCGCCGGAATACCCCAGGCAAAGGCCAGCGCCTGGGCGCAGGAAGCCCCCACCAACAAGGCACCAACCAGGCCAGGACCCGCGGTATAAGCGATCGCGTCGATCTCGGTCGGCACGCAGTCCGCCTCGGCCAACACCTGACGAATCAAGGGCAGCATGCGCTTGACGTGGTCCCGCGAGGCCAGCTCCGGCACCACGCCCCCATAGGCACGGTGCAGGTCGATCTGACTGAACAGCGCGTCGGCCAGCAAGCCGCGTTCACTGTCATATAATGCGACACCAGTTTCGTCGCAGGAGGTTTCTAATCCCAGTACTAGCATGGGTTTGCGCCTTGTTTAGGCTGAATTCGAAGGCGCGCATAATAGTCGTCGCGTGATGCCCCGACCAGCGGTTTTCGATCAGAGGCTTTGCATTCCGAGCGATGAGGGGTTAACATCCGCAACCCTTAAAAACCGACGTCTTCAAGTGCTCTTTTGCCGCGAGGATGTTGACCCCGGTAATGAATGAAGGTAGCTCTGGATGCCAGCCGTCAAAGTAAAAGAGAACGAACCCTTCGACGTAGCTCTGCGTCGTTTCAAGCGCTCCTGCGAAAAAGCCGGTGTACTGGCTGAAGTTCGTAGCCGCGAATTTTACGAGAAGCCAACTTCTGAGCGTAAGCGCAAGGCAGCAGCCGCTGTTAAGCGTCACGCCAAGAAAGTTCAGCGCGAACAGCGCCGCGCCGTTCGTCTGTACTAATACACAGACGATCGTAGCAAGCTTCTGCCAAGCCCGGCCCTCAGCCGGGCTTATGGCATTTGCGTAAAACGCTTGATGCTTCACTGTCGAAGCCGCAGACGCGACCGAGACAAATCTGCTTCACCGCGTCAGACCTGGCTCTTTTGCCAGCGGTGCACGTCTTTTCTGACGAGCCTTTCAAGGCTACTGACGAGCACACCCACTGATTCCTCTCACGACGATCAGCCCAAGGCACCTGCATGCGTGCCAAATTGTGAGCTATCCGAGACCATTGATTGGTCGCAGCCGGATTCAGCGCAACATTTTCAAACCGTCGAATACTGATTGGCACTAACGTCAGTGGATTTTCGGCAGATACACTTCCCGACAGCGAATACGCAGACGACACTGGTCGAGCCGCACATCTTGCGCGCCTCACACAATGACCCGCGTTCGGTCACCCTTCGTTTCGGGCTCCTATCAGCGC
The DNA here is from genome assembly GCF_900187615.1 of Pseudomonas sp. Irchel s3f7. GTDB lineage: Bacteria > Pseudomonadota > Gammaproteobacteria > Pseudomonadales > Pseudomonadaceae > Aquipseudomonas. The sequence continues at coordinate 20,500 of NZ_FYDO01000032.1, forward strand.
AGATGACGAGAACGCCATGGCCGGGCTAATTCCCCAGAGCTTCATTGACGACCTTCTGAACCGCACCGACATCGTCGACGTGGTCAGCTCGCGCCTGCAACTGAAAAAAGCCGGCAAGAACCACACCGCCTGCTGCCCGTTCCATAAAGAAAAAACACCCTCTTTCAGCGTCAGCCCCGACAAACAGTTCTATTACTGCTTCGGTTGCGGCGCGGGCGGCAACGCCCTTGGCTTCATCATGGACCACGACAACCTGGATTTCGTCCAGGCTGTCGAAGAACTGGCCAAAGCGGCCGGCATGGAGATCCCCCGCGAAGAAAGCGGGCGGCCGCACAAGCCACGGCAACCGACCAATTCGCCGCTGTACCCGCTGCTCAGTGCCGCCGCCGATTTCTATCGTCAGGCCCTCAAAAGCCATCCATCGCGCAAAGCCGCCGTGGACTACCTAAAAGGTCGCGGGCTGACCGGTGAAATCGCCCGGGACTTCGGCCTCGGCTTTGCACCACCCGGCTGGGACAACCTGTTCAAGCACTTGAGCAGCGATACCCTGCAACAAAAAGCCATGATCGATGCTGGCTTGCTGATCGAGAACGCCGAAACCGGCAAACGCTACGATCGCTTTCGTGATCGCGTGATGTTCCCGATCCGCGACAGCCGCGGCCGCATCATTGCCTTTGGTGGCCGGGTACTGGGCGATGACAAACCGAAATACCTGAACTCCCCGGAAACCCCGGTCTTCCATAAAGGTCAGGAACTCTATGGCCTGTATGAAGCGCGCAAGAACAACCGCAACCTCGACGAAATCATCGTCGTCGAAGGCTACATGGACGTCATCGCCCTCGCCCAGCAAGGCCTGCGCAATGCCGTCGCGACACTGGGCACCGCCACCAGCGAAGAGCACTTGAAGCGATTGTTTCGCGTCGTGCCCAACGTGCTGTTTTGCTTCGACGGCGACCAGGCAGGCCGCAATGCCGCCTGGCGAGCGCTGGAAGCAACGCTTCCGAGCCTTCAGGACGGGCGTCGTGCCCGTTTTCTGTTCCTGCCCGAAGGCGAAGACCCGGATACGCTGGTTCGCTCCGAAGGCACCGATGCCTTCCGCGCCCGGATCAACCAGCACGCGCAGCCATTGGCAGATTATTTTTTCCAGCAACTGACGGAAGAAGCCGACCCGCGCTCGCTCGAAGGCAAGGCCCACATGGCCACCCTCGCCGCGCCGCTGATCGACAAAGTCCCCGGGGCCAACCTGCGCATCCTGATGCGTCAGCGCCTGAGCGAAATCACCGGCCTGAGCGGCGAAGCGGTGAGCCAGCTGGCCCAAAGCGCCCCGCAGGAAGCCCCACCGGCCTACGATCCGGGTATCGATTACGACGCGATGCCCGATTACAGCGACTATCATCAGCCGCAGGCGCAGGAAATGTATGTGCCGCAGCAGGAATGGACGCCGAAGAAACCTGGTGCAGGAGGCAAGAAATGGGACAAGAAACCCTGGGACAAAAATGGCAAACGTGGCGGTGATCGCGATCAACCTCGCGCCCCGCGGGTGCCTGCCGCTGTAGAGCCGCCAACCCTCGCCGCCTTGCGCACGCTGCTGCATCACCCGCAGTTGGCGGAAAAAGTCGAGGACGCCGGGCACTTTGCCGCCGAGGACCACACCAACACGCAATTGCTGGTGGCGCTGCTCGAAGCCGTGCAAAAGAATCCCAAGCTAAACTCAATTCAGTTGATCGCACGCTGGCACGGCACGGAGCAAGGTCGCTTGCTCAGAGCCCTGGCGGAAAAGGAATGGCTGATAGACGGAGATAACCTTGAACAACAGTTTTTTGACACCATAACTAGCTTGTCAGCGCGCCAACGCGAGCGAAACCTGGAACAACTTCTCAGGAAAGCACGTCAAAGCGAACTGACCAGCGACGAGAAAAATCAACTGCGCGACCTATTAAGTCGCAATGTTTCCGCATCAAGCCCGACCTCAACTGGCGCGTGAGGTCATAGCTCAGGTATAATCCTCGGCTTGTTTTTTGCCCGCCAAGACCTTCAGTGGATAGGGTGTTATGTCCGGAAAAGCGCAACAGCAGTCTCGTATCAAAGAGTTGATCACACTTGGTCGTGAGCAGGGCTACCTGACTTACGCGGAGGTCAACGACCACCTGCCGGAGGATATTTCAGATCCGGAACAGGTGGAAGACATCATCCGCATGATTAACGACATGGGGATCAACGTATTCGAGGTTGCGCCAGATAAGGATTCCCTTATGCTGGCCGACGCCGATACCGACGAAGCGGCGGCCGAAGAGGCAGCTGCTGCGTTGGCAGCGGTCGAGACCGACATTGGTCGCACTACCGACCCGGTGCGCATGTACATGCGCGAAATGGGAACAGTAGAGCTCCTCACACGTGAAGGCGAAATTGAAATCGCCAAACGTATTGAAGAGGGCATCCGTGAAGTGATGGGCGCTATCGCGCACTTCCCTGGCACGGTTGATCATATTCTCTCCGAGTACACCCGCGTTACCACCGAAGGTGGTCGCCTGTCTGACGTCCTGAGCGGTTATATCGACCCGGACGACGGCATTGCGCCGCCGGCAGCGGAAGTGCCGCCACCGGTCGACGCGAAAGCGGTGAAAGCGGATGACGACACCGACGACGATGAAGCCGAATCTTCCGATGACGAAGAAGAAGCCGAAAGCGGTCCGGATCCGGTCATCGCTGCACAGCGCTTTGGTGCTGTCGCCGATCAGATGGAAATCGCCCGCAAGGCGCTGAAAAAGCACGGTCGCAACAACAAGGCAACGATTGCCGAGCTATTGGCCTTGGCCGAGCTGTTCATGCCGATCAAACTGGTGCCGAAGCAATTCGAAGGCCTGGTCGAGCGTGTTCGCAGTGCCCTGGATCGCCTGCGTCAGCAAGAGCGCGCAATCATGCAGCTGTGCGTTCGTGATGCACGCATGCCGCGTGCCGACTTCCTGCGCCAGTTCCCGGGCAACGAAGTTGACGAAAGCTGGAGCGACGCTCTGGCCAAAGGCAAAAGCAAATACGCTGAAGCCATTGGTCGCTTGCAACCGGACATCGTCCGTTGCCAGCAGAAGCTGACCGCGCTGGAAACCGAGACCGGCTTGACGATCGCCGAGATCAAGGACATCAACCGTCGCATGTCGATCGGTGAGGCCAAGGCCCGCCGCGCGAAGAAAGAGATGGTTGAAGCGAACTTGCGTCTGGTGATCTCGATTGCCAAGAAGTACACCAACCGTGGCCTGCAATTCCTCGATTTGATCCAGGAAGGCAACATCGGTTTGATGAAAGCGGTAGACAAGTTTGAATACCGTCGCGGCTACAAATTCTCGACTTATGCCACCTGGTGGATCCGTCAGGCGATCACTCGCTCGATCGCCGACCAGGCCCGCACCATCCGTATTCCGGTGCACATGATCGAAACGATCAACAAGCTCAACCGTATTTCCCGCCAGATGTTGCAGGAAATGGGTCGCGAACCGACCCCGGAAGAGCTGGGCGAACGCATGGAAATGCCTGAGGACAAAATCCGCAAGGTATTGAAGATCGCTAAAGAGCCGATCTCCATGGAAACCCCGATCGGTGATGACGAAGACTCCCATCTGGGCGACTTCATCGAAGACTCGACCATGCAGTCGCCAATCGATGTTGCCACCGTTGAGAGCCTTAAAGAAGCGACTCGCGAAGTACTGTCCGGCCTCACTGCCCGTGAAGCCAAGGTATTGCGCATGCGTTTCGGTATCGACATGAATACCGACCACACCCTCGAGGAGGTTGGTAAGCAGTTCGACGTGACCCGTGAACGGATTCGTCAGATCGAAGCCAAGGCGCTGCGCAAGCTGCGCCACCCGACGAGAAGCGAGCATTTGCGCTCCTTCCTCGACGAGTAAACACAACCCCCCGGCCCAGGCCGGGGGTTTTGTTTTGTGCAGATAAATCCCCGCGCCTCCGCCTCCCGACCCATAGCCCGTCTACACTCGAAGCATTCCCCCGAGCCATAACGAGACCGTTATGCCCAGATTGCCGACCGTGCTTTTTTTGCTGTCGCTGATGACCTGGACCGCAACGGCTGGCGCGCTGACTCTCACAGACGAAGAACGTCGCTGGCTGACGGCTCATCCGGACTTGCGCCTGGGTGTCGATGCCTCATGGCCCCCGTTTGAGTTTCGCGACGATCAGGGTCGCTATCAGGGCTTGGCTGCCGACTATATCCAGGTGATACGCCAGCGATTGGCCGTAAAGCTCACACCCGTTGAACCCGTAAGTTGGTCCGTCGTCCTACAGCAAGCCAAACAGGGCAAGCTGGACCTGCTGCCCGGCATCATGTCGACGCCCGAACGCCAGGCTTTTCTGTCCTTTACCCGTCCTTACCTGGACTTTCCGATTGTCATCCTGGCCCATGCCGGAGGCCCGCAACCGCGCAAAATCGAAGATCTGTACGGGCTGAAAATCGCCGTCGTGGAGAACTACGCGCCCCACGAACTCTTGCGCACACACAATCCCGATCTCAACTTAGTGGCGATGCCCAACGTCAGCTCGGCGTTGCAGGCATTGGCGACCGATGAAGTAGACGCCGTTGTGGGGGATCTGGCCTCCAGCGTCTGGAGCCTGCGCCAGCTCAAGCTCGACGGGCTGTATGTCAGCGGTGAGACCCCTTACCGCTATCAGATGGCCATGGGCGTACCCCGCGACAACAAAACTCTGGTCGGCATTCTCGACAAAGTCCTGGCAGACATGAGCCCGGCGGAAATCAGCGCCATCCAGGAACGTTGGGTGGGCAACGTCCTCGATCATCGAACGTTCTGGAACGATCTGCTGATTTACGGCTTACCGGGGTTGCTGTTGTTGACCTTCGTGCTGGCGGCGGTCATTCGGATCAACCGTCGCTTGAGTTCGGAAATTGCCCGCCGGGTCGATCTGGAGCAAGAACTGCGCATTAGCGAATACCATTACCGCGGCCTGGTGGAGAGCCTGTCGGCTATCGCGTGGGAAGCGAAGATGGACGATTTCACCTACAGCTACGTGTCCCCCCATGCCAAAGAACTGCTGGGTTATCCCTTGGCCCATTGGCTGATCCCGGGCTTCTGGCGCAACATCATTCACCCCGCCGACCTGATCCGCGCCCAGACCTACTGCGACAACGAAGTACTGGCTGGACGTGACCACACCCTCGATTACCGGGTCATCACCGCTGACGGCCGTTGCTTGTGGGTGCGCGACATCGTCAGCCTGATCGAACACGGCCATGAGCCAGTGCTGCGCGGACTGATGATCGATATCAGCGACGCCAAACGCACCGAAGAAGCGCTGCGCCTGTCGGAGCAGAAATTCGCCTCGGTGTTCCAGCAATGCCCGGACATTCTGGTGATCGCGCGGCTTTCCGACGGCTGTCTTCTTGAAGTCAACGAAGCGTTTGAAGAACAGATTGGCCTCCGGGCCGAAGACGTCATCGGCCTCACCGCCACCGACCTCAACATCTGGGGTATTCCCGGCGTGGGGCCGGGCCTGTTGCAGCGGCTGCAGGCCGGCAGCATCCGCAACCTGGAAATGCCTTTCCGTCGCAACAATGGCCAAGTGTTTACCGGCCTGATCTCCGCCGAGCCGTTCGATCTCGACATGACGCCCGCGCTGGTGGTCGTGGTGCGTGACATCACTCAGCTCAAGGAAACCCAGCAACAGCTGCAAACGTCCGAAGAAAAATTCGCCAAGGCCTTCCACGCCTCGCCCGACGGTTTATTGCTGTCGCGGCAAAGCGATGGCCTGCTACTGGAGGTCAACGAGGGTTTCAGCCGCATCACCGGGTTCAACAGCGCCATGTCGGTGGATCGTTCGGCGCTGGATTTGGGGATCTGGGTCAACCTCAACGAACGCAAACAAATGCTCGACCTGTTGCATCGTGATGGCTTCGTCCGCGACTTCAGCTGCCACATCCGCCGCAGCGACGGGCAGATCCGGCTTTGCGAAGTGTCCAGCCGGCCGCTGCCGATCGGCGATGAAGACTGCATGTTGACCATCGCCCGGGACATCACCGAGCGGCACCTGATGCAGGAAAAACTGCAACAGGCCGCGACCGTATTCGAGAGCACCGCGGAAGGTGTATTAATCACCGACACCCAGCAGCACATCAGCGCGGTCAACCGGGCGTTCACTGAAATCACCGGCTACAGCGAAAGCGAGGCCTTGGGCCATACGCCGCGCCTGCTTGCCTCAGGCCTGCACGACAGCGCGTTCTACGCGGCCATGTGGCACCAACTGACCGCCGAGGGACACTGGCAAGGCGAGATTTCCAACCGGCGCAAAAACGGCGAACTCTATCCGAGCTGGTTAACCATCAGCTCCGTGCGTAACCGGGACAAATTAATCACTCACTTTGTCGCGGTGTTTGCCGACATTTCCAGCCTCAAGCACGCCCAGGCCAAACTCGACTACCAGGCACACCATGATCCGCTGACCGGCCTGCCCAACCGCACATTGTTTGAAAGCCGATTGCTGACCGCACTCAATAATCAGCAGGAAAATGGCGGCCAGGGCGCCGTGTTGTTTCTCGACCTTGACCGCTTCAAGCATATCAACGACAGCCTTGGCCATCCGGTCGGCGACTTGCTGCTCAAAGGCATCGCCATACGCCTCAAGGAGCAACTTCGTGATATCGATACCGTGGCGCGCCTGGGCGGGGACGAGTTCATCATCCTGCTGCCCGGCCTGCAACAACCCACCGATGCCGACAACATCGCCACCAAACTGCTCAACTGCTTCTCGGCGCCCTTCCAGGCCGGCGAGCATGAGTTTTTCATCAGCGCCAGCATCGGCACCAGCCTCTATCCGAAGGATGGCAGCGACGTCGCCACGCTGATCAAGAATGCGGACGCGGCGATGTATCGCTCCAAGGCCAAGGGCCGCAACCGCGTAGAAAGCTATACCCGCGACCTCACGGCCCAGGCCAGCGAGCGTGTGGCCCTGGAACACGAACTTCGCCGCGCCATCGAACGCAACGAACTGCACCTGTACTACCAACCAAAAATCAGCCTCGATGACTACCGCCTGGTCGGTGCCGAAGCCTTGATCCGCTGGCACCACCCGACCTTTGGTGACGTGCCGCGAGAGCACTTCATTCCGTTGGCCGAAGAAAACGGCATGATCCTGCAAATCGGCGACTGGGTCCTCGAAACCGCCTGCCGCCAGATACGCGAGTGGCACCAGCTGTACGAAGGCCTCGGTCCGCTCTCGGTCAACCTCGCCGGGGCTCAACTGCGTCAGCCGAACCTGCTGGGCCGAATCGAACAACTGCTCAAGGACAACGGCCTCAACCCCGGTATTCTGCAACTGGAAATTACCGAAAACTTCATCATGAGCCAGGCCGAAGAGGCCTTGGCCGTGCTGCATCAACTCAAACAATTGGGCGTCCAACTGGCCATCGACGACTTCGGAACAGGCTATTCCTCCCTGAGCTACCTCAAGCGCCTGCCGTTGGACATTCTCAAGATCGACCAGTCTTTCGTCCGCGGCCTGCCCGACGACCCACACGACGCGGCCATTGTGCGAGCCATAATCGCCCTCGGACGAAGCATGCAATTCACCGTCATCGCCGAAGGAGTCGAGACCCAGGCACAGCAACAATTCCTCGCCGCCGAAGGCTGCGAACAGATCCAGGGCTACATCGTCAGCCTGCCCCTGCCCCCCGAGGAATTTGCTGCGACGTTTCTTCGTACAAACGTAAAGGCTTTTTCGGATGGCACAGCCGTGAAACCGTCGCTATAATCCGCGACCTACTGAGGGCCTATAGCTCAGTTGGTTAGAGCAGAGGACTCATAATCCTTTGGTCCACGGTTCAAGTCCGTGTGGGCCCACCAAACAAGAAAGCCGCGCAATGCGCGGCTTTTTCGTGTCTGCCGTTTAGATTTGTTTACTTAAGGTTTCGCTTTATCGGATGACGCCTTAGGACCTTGTAGGCAAACTCCGAATCTGCTGTTTGGGCACTTTGCCGCCTTGTTGCGCTTTTCTTTGACGGGATAGTCTGCGGACGTCGCTGGCCATTCAGCGATCGGGCTTGGAAACCCGTCGGATCAAAAGCGCAGCAGTATCTACCACTACTCCAGTCGTTTTTTACGACTGCGAGGCTGTGTTATGGCAGCTGTGCGTGGGACGCTTTCGGGCGTGCCGGTTTCCTTGATCCCCGGTTTTCCAACCCGCGTACAGCTGCCACCCATTCGCTTGGAAACGAACGTGGCGGCTCCTTGGATTAAGGAGTTACATAATGAGCAAACCCATCTCGTCCGATCCTTCAGAACTCAAAACCGTCGGCTTCACCCCCTTTCTGTATCTCTCGGACCAACCACTATTCCACGTCTGCCGCGACGTCCCCATCGCCGACGCTCTGGCCCAAGCCTCCGACCTGCTGTTCCTCGCCAAGTCCCTCACCGTGGACGCCGCCTACGCTCAAAACTCCGACCGTCATGCCTGGGCCGCGCATTACCTGACGACGATGAGCAAAGCGGTGATTGATGATGTGGTGAAGGTGCTGACGCGCAAACCGGCGCAAACGAGAGCGCAGGCAGATCAGTAAAACAAACAGAGCCTGAAAATTCCCAAACAGGGACCGAGCGTTCCCTTTTTGGGACTGATTAGCGCCAGATGCTTCGGTTCTTCAGTTCAATCACATCATGAAGGCATGGCCTGCACGGCCAACCGCCGTTCCAGCATTGGCCCCGTCAGCATGCCCTGATACGTATCCGCCGGCCGTCCCCACTGCTCAACGAGCGTCATGCCGTCGACCAATGTCGCCGCCAATTCGGCAATCGTCTCGGCCTGATCTTCTATGATTTTTTGAGTCCGAAGCCACAGCCGATCTGTCATCTCTTTAAGCTCCGCCGCGATCCGCTCAACCGACGCAGGATCAGTGTCCGGGTAGACGATATTTCGCAGCAGATGCTGAAGCTCCCTGACCTTTGCGTAATCCTGCTCCGCGCCCTGCTCGCCTTTGAGGATGGCGGTGGCTTTGCGCTTGTCGACGCGTTTGGCGGCTGAGGGTTTTGAGGGCAGGGTTTGCGCCATAGCGCCAGCCAGGAGCACCATCATTCGGGCTTCCAGATGTTCCTTCATGGCTTCCATCGACGAAATGGGGCGCACCAGGGTAATGGTCGCCCCTCCGTAGTGGCGCAGATCCTTGGTCACCGTCAAGGTCACACCCCCCGTGGCAAAGCCCAGGGCGCGGGCCACGACGTAGTGGCCCATTTCGTGATGGGCGATTTGCAATGCACGCTCGCGTACTGCGGGAGGCAGCTTCCTCGTCATGTCCATCGCATCTGAACCTTCGTTCCAGCATTCGACTACGAGTAACTCTAGCGCCCCGCGCACTGTAGGAGCGAGCTTGCTCGCGATGAACTCAAGAACGACGCGTTTATTCTGCAAGTACGCGTTATCGTTAACGTCCATCGCGAGCAGGCTCGCTCCTACGGTAAAGCGTAAGCAATCACATAATCCCCACGATCCGTCGACTGACGCGCGCCGCCCACCGTCAGCAGGATGTACTGCTTGCCGGTTTTCGGTGAAACGTAGGTCATCGGCCCGGACTGGCTGCCCACTGGCAGGCGCGATTTCCAGATTTCGTTGCCGTTGCCGGTGTCGAAGGCGCGCAGGTAGAAGTCCTGGGTGCCGGCGAAGAACAGCAGGCCCGACTGGGTGGCGAGCGATGCGCCGAGGGTCGGCATGCCGATCGGAATTGGCAGGTGCATGCGGATGCCCATCGGGCCGGTGTCTTGCACGGTGCCGACCGGGACTTGCCACATCAGTTTGTGGGTCTTGAGGTCGATGGCCGACATGGTGCCGAACGGTGGTTTCTGGCACGGAATGCCAACTGCCGAGAGGAAGCGTTCGCGCATGGCGCCGAACGGCGTGCCTTCCTGCGGGGCCACGCCCATTTCGATACCGCTGGCCCCGGCGCCGATCTTGTCACGCGGGATCATGTAGTTGGCCAGGCCCAGGCGCATGTCGTTGACGAACATGTAGTTAGTGTTCGGATCAACCGAGACGCTGCCCCAGTTCATGCCGCCCAGCGAGCCCGGGAATTGCAGGGCGCGGTCCATGCCTGGCGGGGTGTAGACGCCTTCGTGGCGCATGCCTTTGAACTGGATGCGGCACATCAATTGGTCGAACGGTGTGGCGCCCCACATGTCGGACTCGGTCAGGGTTTTGTTGCCGATGGACGGCATGTCGACAGAGAACGGCTGGGTCGGCGAGTAGTGTTCGCCGGGCACATGGCCCTGCGGCACCGGACGCTCTTCAACCCGAGCGATCGGCACGCCGGTCTCACGGTTGAGCAGGAAGATCTCGCCTTGCTTGGTGACTTGCGCCAGCGCAGGCTGGGTGCCGCCCTTGTCGTCGGGCACGTCGTACAGCAGCGGTTGGGCAGGCAGGTCGAAATCCCACAGATCGTTGTGGGTGGTCTGGAAATGCCAGCGCACTTGGCCGGTTTTCACGTCGATGGCAACGACGGAGGAGTTCCACTTGTTGTCCATTTCGGTGCGCTGACCGCCGAAGAAATCCGGTGTGGCGTTACCGGTTGGCAGGTACACCAGACCGAGATTGGCGTCGTAGGACATGGCCGACCACACGTTCGGCGTACCACGGGTATACGTCTCACCGGCCGGAGGGCGTTTGGTGGTGTTCGGGTTACCCGGATCCCACGCCCAGACCAGTTCACCAGTGCGCACGTCGTAGGCACGCACCACGCCCGGCGGCTCGCCAGTGGAATAGTTATCGGCCACGCGGCCACCGACGATCACTACGTCACCCGCAACCAATGGGGTCGAGGTTTGCTGGTAGTAACCGGGCTTCACTTCGCCCATGTCAGTAGTCAGATCGACGGTGCCTTTATTGCCGAACTCTTCGCAGGGCTTGCCGGTTTCAGCGTTGATGGCGATCAGGCGCGCATCGCCGGTCGGCAGAAACAGACGTTTCGTACAGGCTGTAGGCTGATTGTCTGAAGACGCCGGGGTTTCGGAATAGCCCAGGCCACGGCAGCGCTGCCAGTTGGGCGCGGTGCCTTGCGGGTCGAACTTCCAGCGTTGGGTGCCGGTGTCGGCATCGAGGGCGAAGACTTTGCCGTAGGCGGTGCAGGTGTAGACCGTGTCACCGATTTGCAGCGGGGTGTTCTGGTCTTCGGCGCCAGCGCCGGTGCTCTGCGGAATGTCGCCGGTGCGGAAGGTCCACGCGACCTGCAACTTGTCGATGTTGCCCTTGTTGATCTGGTCCAGCGCGGCGAAGCGGTTGCCAGCGGTGGTGTTGCCCCAATGGGCCCAGTCTTTCTGTTCGGTGCCCGGAGCAACCGGCGTTACCGCAGGCACAGTGGCGTTTTTAACCACGTGGGTCGGCACGAACATGTAGGCCAAGGTCGCAACGACGCCAACACCCAGAATGCCCGCCAAGCCGTAAGCGCCACGCCCGCCGCTCGCGCCCGAAGCGCGGACCAGGGTCGGATAGATCAACGCCACCACCAGACCGATGACGGCAAACGTCAGCACCCGCGAGACCAGCGGCCAGTATTCAAAACCGGTGTCCCAAACAGCCCAGATCGCCGTGAGAATCAACGCGACACCGTACAGCCAGGCACCGAGCTGCCTACGCCGGGCAATCATCAGCCCGGACGCCAGCATCGCCAGGCCCATCAGCAGGAAATACCAGCTACCACCCAGCGCGATCAGGTAACCACCGCCACCGACCAGACCGAGCCCGATCAGTGCAATCAACACACCCAGCCCCGCCAGCACCCATTTGCTGCCGGCGGCAGCCCCAGAATTTTTCATGTCGGACATTTTCCCCATTTGTGACAAGGGCGGAATAATGTACTAGCTAGTTACTTATGGCAATTTGTCGCAGCTGGAAATGTCATGAACGGTACTGAGGCCAGATCAAGGATCCGTCGCGAGCGTCGTACAGAAACTGCCTGTAACATGCTTGCGCACTGATCCATGCCGCTGGAGATAACCCTTTGCCTGACACTCGCACACCCGTTCTCGATGAAATCGACCGCCAGTTGATTGCCGCCCTGCAGATCAACGCCCGCGAGAGCGTGGCCATGCTCGCCCGGCAATTGGGCATTGCCCGCACCACGGTGACTTCACGCCTGGCGCGCTTGGAAAAGGCCAAGGTAATCACTGGTTATGGTGTGCGTCTTGGACAGAGGGTGGTGGATGGCGGGTTGCAGGCATATGTGGGGATTACAGTGCAACCGCGTTCGGGCAAGGAGGTGTTGCGGCGGTTGAGTGCTATGGCGCAGGTGCAGCAGTTGTGTGCTGTGAGTGGCGAATTTGATTATGTGGCGTGGTTGCGCACCGATTCGCCGGAGCAGCTGGATCAGTTGCTGGATCAGATTGGCAGCGTGGATGGGGTGGAGAAGACCACGACGTCGATCATCTTGAGTAGCAAGATTGATCGGGGGCAGCCGGTTTAAGTTTTTCCGGTGGTTTTAGGTGCCTGACAGGCTAGCAAAGACCTGTAGGAGCTGGCTTGCCGGCGAAGGCGTCCGGATCTTCAATACAAAATTCCACGGCCTCTTCGCTGGCAAGCCAGCTCCTACAGTGGTCAGTGTGCGCAGTAACATTGTCAGAATGACCTGATAAATGGCAAAACGACGACACTTTGCGTCTTATTAACGTGTTCTGTGCTCTCTAGAATGGCTGGCATCTTTTCCTATACTCAGATGCGCATTCCGCGTCGGGTCGCCAGCAAGGTCAGCCATGAACAAGAACAATCGCCATCCTGCAGACGGTAAGAAACCAATCACCATTTTCGGCCCCGACTTTCCTTTCGCCTTCGACGACTGGATCGAACACCCGGCCGGTTTGGGCAGCATTCCCGAGCACAATCACGGTGCCGAAGTGGCGATTGTCGGTGGCGGGATCGCCGGTCTGGTGGCGGCGTATGAGCTGATGAAACTGGGCCTGAAACCGGTCGTCTACGAAGCCTCGAAAATGGGCGGCCGTCTTCGCTCTCAGGCGTTCAATGGCGCCGAAGGCATTGTTGCCGAACTGGGCGGGATGCGTTTCCCGGTATCGTCCACCGCGTTCTATCACTACGTCGACAAACTGGGTCTGGAAACCAAGCCTTTCCCTAACCCGCTGACGCCCGCGTCGGGCAGCACGGTGATCGACCTCGAAGGCCAGACCCATTACGCACAGAAGCTGTCGGATCTTCCTGCGCTGTTCCAGGAAGTGGCTGACGCCTGGGCTGATGCGCTAGAAGCCGGTTCGCAGTTTGCCGATATCCAGCAAGCCATTCGCGACCGCGATGTGCCACGCCTGAAAGAGCTGTGGAACACCCTGGTGCCGCTGTGGGACGACCGCACCTTCTACGATTTCGTCGCCACCTCCAAAGCGTTCGCCAAGCTCTCGTTCCATCACCGCGAAGTGTTCGGCCAGGTCGGTTTCGGTACCGGCGGCTGGGACTCGGACTTCCCGAACTCGATGCTGGAAATTTTCCGCGTGGTGATGACCAACTGCGACGATCACCAGCACCTGGTGGTCGGTGGCGTGGAACAGGTTCCGCAGGGCATCTGGCGTCATGTGCCGGAACGTTGCGCGCATTGGCCAGCGGGCACCAGCCTCAGCTCGTTGCACAACGGCGCACCACGCACTGGCGTGAAGAAGATTTCCCACGCGCCGGGTGGCCGTTTCGCCGTCACCGACAACTGGGGCGACACCCGCGAATACGCCGCCGTGCTGACCACCTGCCAGAGCTGGTTGCTGACCACCCAGATCGAATGCGACGAAACCCTGTTTTCGCAAAAGATGTGGATGGCTTTGGACCGCACTCGCTACATGCAGTCGTCGAAGACTTTCGTGATGGTCGACCGCCCGTTCTGGAAGGATAAAGATCCAGAAACCGGCCGCGACCTGATGAGCATGACCCTCACCGATCGCCTGACCCGTGGCACCTATCTGTTCGACAACGGCGACGACAAACCCGGCGTGATTTGCCTGTCGTACTCGTGGATGAGCGACGCGCTGAAAATGCTGCCGCAGCCGGTGGAAAAACGCGTGAAGCTGGCGCTGGATGCGTTGAAGAAGATCTACCCGAAAGTCGACATCGCCGCGCGCATCATCGGCGACCCGATCACCGTTTCGTGGGAAGCCGACCCGCATTTCCTCGGCGCGTTCAAAGGCGCCCTGCCCGGCCACTACCGCTACAACCAGCGCATGTACGCGCACTTCATGCAGGACGACATGCCAGCCGAGCAGCGCGGGATCTTCATCGCCGGTGACGACGTTTCGTGGACACCGGCCTGGGTTGAGGGCGCGGTACAGACGTCGCTCAACGCGGTGTGGGGCATCATGAAACATTTCGGCGGTGCAACTCACGCCGAGAATCCGGGTCCAGGAGATGTGTTCAACGAGATCGGACCGATCGCCCTGCCCGAGTAAGAGGAATCCGAAATGCGCGTAGCCCTTTACCAATGTCCACCGCTGCCGCTGGATGTCGCCGGCAACCTGCACCGCTTGCAGCAGCTTGTGCTGGAGGCAAAAGGCGCCGATCTGTTGGTGCTGCCGGAAATGTTCCTGACCGGCTACAACATCGGCGTCGATGCCGTCAGCGTGCTGGCGCAGGTGCACAACGGTGAATCGGCGCAGCAGATTGCGCGTATTGCAAAGGCTGCCGGGATCGCCATTTTGTATGGCTACCCCGAGCGCACCGAGGACGGGCAGATCTACAACGCCGTGCAGCTGATAGACGCTAATGGCGAGCGCGTCTGCAACTACCGCAAGACCCATCTGTTCGGCGATCTGGATCACTCGATGTTCAGCGCCGGTTCCGACGATTTTCCCATCGTTGAACTCAATGGCTGGAAGCTCGGCTTCCTGATCTGCTACGACCTGGAATTTCCGGAGAACGCCCGACGTCTGGCCCTGGCCGGTGCAGAGCTGATTCTGGTGCCGACCGCGAACATGATTCCGTTCGATTTCGTCGCCGATGTCACCGTGCGCGCCCGCGCCTTCGAAAACCAATGCTATGTGGCCTACGCCAACTACTGCGGTACAGAAGGCGACATCCACTACTGCGGCCAGAGCAGCATCGCTGCGCCGGATGGCAGCCGCATTGCCCAGGCCGGATTGGATGAGGCACTGATCGTCGCAGAGCTGAATCGACAGCTGATGATCGATTCCCGTGCCGCCAATCGCTACCTGATTGATCGTCGTCCCGAGCTTTACGGCGACCTGAACAAGCGCTAGCCCACCGTAATCCGCTAGCATTGGCACTTCACTGTTCTGGAAGTGCCCATGCCCGCGCTGAATCCCCCTCGCCCCCACACTGAAACCCTGGCCAATGGCTTGCGGGTGACGCTGCGTCATGCACCGAACTTGAAGCGCTGCGCGGCAGCGTTGCGCGTTGCTGCGGGCAGCCATGACGTGCCACTGGCCTGGCCCGGTCTGGCGCACTTTCTCGAGCATCTGCTGTTTTTGGGGACTGAGCGTTTTCCTGCGGGACAAGGGCTGATGGCTTACGTCCAGAGTCATGGTGGACAAGTGAATGCGCGGACCAGCGAACGCACCACCGACTACTTTTTCGAATTGCCACCTCAAGCATTCGTTGATGGGCTGGAGCGTCTGTCAGACATGCTCGCCCATCCGCGTATGAATCCGGACGATCAAATGCGGGAGCGGGAAGTGCTGCACGCGGAATATGTCGCGTGGTCGCAAGATCCGACAGCTCAGCAGCAGTTTGCTCTCTTCAACGGACTTTCACAGGCTCATCCACTGCGAGGCTTTCACGCTGGCAATCGCGACAGCCTGCCTGTTGCGCAACCCGAGTTTCAGCAAGCCTTGCAGGATTTTTACCAGCGCTACTATCAGACCGGGCAGATGACCTTGAGCCTGGCGGGACCGCAGAGTCTCGATGAATTGAGGGAGATGGCCAACGCGTTTGGCAGAGTCATTGCCAAGGGCGAAGTTGTAGCACAACAAGCCCCAACTCCCCTGATGGAAACGTCGGATAGAAGTTATCAACAGGCCGGCGAGCGGCGATTGGATTTACTGTTCACGCTCGAAGCGCTACCCGAGTCGTCTGCCGAAGCGCTGGCGTTTCTGTGCCATTGGCTCAACACCGAGAAACCGGGCAGTTTGCTGGCGGATTTACACGAACGCGGGCTAGCTCTAAAACTCAAGGCCACCCCGCTGTACCAGTTCGCCGGGCAAGCCGTGCTGCACATCGAATTCACCTTGCCCGCCAATGCGCCGGTAACCGGAATTCCTGAACGACTCATGGATTGGCTGAGCTTCTTCGCCGGGCAAAACTGGAGCGGGGTACGCGAAGAATACGCGGCGTTGCTTGAGCGTCAGCAACAGGTCAGCAGTGCGCTGCAATTGGCCCGTCTGGACAGCGAACAACGCGAATTCGGGTTAACCGAGCACGGCGTTACAGCCCTCAAATCAATCCTTGAACAAATTGGCGCTGTGGATAACTTCAGCGGCCCTTGGCAATTGCCGGCACCCAATCCTTTTTTGCGCGCCGAAGCACCGGCATCGAACGCCGGACTGATTCGCGGCCAGACCAGTGCCCACCGTGGCCTGCGCACCTTTGCCCAGGATCGCTCGCGCAGTCGTCGCGAACGCTCACCGATGCAGTTCAGTCAGGCACTACCGGACAACGGTGCGGAAGGTGCGATTTATCTGCGCTGGCGTCTGGACTCGACACCCGGCAGCACCCTTCAATCACGATTGGAAAATGACCTGCAACCGTTGCGCGAAGACGCACGTCAGGCCGGTGTGGATTTTTCCTTCAGCGCTTCGGGAAATGAATGGCTGCTGAAAATGACCGGGCTACAGGAGCCGATGCCCATCGTCCTGGAGCATGCGCTGAAAGAGCTGACAACGCCTGTTGCGGGGTTCTCACAGGAAGAACCGGCGAGCGCCGCACAGATGCCGATTCGACAACTGCTCAAGGCGTTGCCCGACCACTGTCTAGAACCCACTGCGCACTCGGATGACGTCCAGCAGCTCTGGTCGAGTGCTCGCTGGGATGGTCTGGCCGTGGGGTTATCCGCTCAGACTCAAGCGGGCATGGGGCTGGCTTTGAGTCGAGTACCCGGCACGTCTGATCATCAACCGGCGTTGCCGACTTCGATCCGTTCGCGGCGGGTGTGGAGCACTGTCGACACCGGCTCCAGCGAACACGCACTGCTGCTGTTCTGCCCGACAGCGACTGACGAAATGTCCGACGAAGCTGCCTGGCGTTTACTCGCTCACCTCTGCCAGACACCGTTTTACCAACGGCTGCGGGTGGAGTTGCAACTGGGTTATGCGGTGTTCAGCGCCCTGCGCCAGATTCATGGGCAAACCGGGCTGCTGTTCGGCGTGCAATCGCCAAGCGTTGCGCCAACGGAGCTGCTGCAACACATCGAGCATTTTCTGGGCGGGTTACCGGAACGGATCACTGCCATCGACGACCCTGTTTTGATCGCTCAGCGCCAGGTGCTCGCCGAACAGTTTTCGAGCACCGTGTTGCCCACCGCCCAGGCCGCCGACCTACTCTGGCAGGGCAAACTGGCCGGCCGCTCGTCGGATTACCTGACACAACTGCCCGAAGCAATCCTGCAGATCGACCGCGCTGAATTGCTCGCAGCAGCACAGCGATTGAATCAGGCCGAAGGCGGCTGGCTGTGCCTTGCCAACTGCGCGAAACCAGGCGCTCCTTGGCAAGCGACAAAATGATCATTACCGGGGCGGTAAGGAGCTTTCTCAAAGATTCACGGGCAATCCCTTTGAAATTTTGAGTAACATAGCAGCCTAACTATTTGGAACATCTCTCACTTGAGGTGGACTATACCTATAGATAGCGCTGTCCCACCCTACTTGAAGGAGCTCGATTTATGGCCTGGACCAAACCGGCTTACACCGATCTGCGTATCGGCTTTGAAGTCACCATGTACTTCGCAAGCCGCTAATCTCTGCCTTGGCAGATGAGCAGCACAACGCCTCGGTTATCCGAGGCGTTTTATTTTCAGCGTTGAAATGATGGAGCGCCCATGTTTGTCCAGATTCTAGGTTCCGCTGCCGGCGGCGGTTTTCCACAGTGGAACTGCAACTGCGTGAACTGCGCAGGTTTTCGCGACGGCAGCCTGCGGGCCAAGGCGCGGACGCAATCGTCCATCGCGATCTCCGATGACGGCGTGAACTGGGTGCTGTGCAACACGTCCCCGGACATCCGCGCACAACTCCAGGACTTCGCCCCGATGCAACCGGGCCGCGCCCTGCGTGATACCGGGATCAGCGCAATCATCCTGATGGACAGCCAAATCGATCACACCACCGGCCTGCTCATGCTGCGCGAGGGTTGCCCGCACCAAGTGTGGTGCACCGACATGGTCCACGAAGACTTGAGCACCGGTTTCCCGCTGTTCACCATGCTGACTCACTGGAATGGCGGGTTGAACTGGAACCGCATTGAGCTCGACCAGAGCTTCAGCGTGCCGGCCTGCCCGAACCTGCGTTTCACCCCATTGCCTCTGCGTAGCGCCGCACCGCCCTACTCGCCCCATCGCTTCGACCCGCATCCTGGCGACAACATCGGCCTGATCGTCGAAGACCTCGGCACCGGAGGCAAACTGTTCTATGCGCCGGGACTGGGCAAGGTGGATGCGGCGCTGCTGGACATCATGGCCGACAGCGATTGCCTGCTGGTGGATGGAACGTTGTGGGACGACGATGAAATGCAGCGTCGCGGCGTCGGTACCCGCACCGGTCGCGAGATGGGCCACCTGGCGCAGAACGGCCCCGGCGGTATGCTCGAAGTCTTTGAGCAACTGCCCGAGTCGCGCAAGGTGCTTATCCACATCAACAACACCAACCCCATTCTTGATGAGGATTCACCGGAGCGTGCGGAGCTGGATCGGCGCAATGTTGAAGTGGCTTATGACGGCATGAGTATTGTGCTGTAGCGAATGGTCCCATCGCTGGCAAGCCAGCTCCTACAGGGGAATGTAGGAGCTGGCTTGCCGGCGATGAGGCCAGCTCAGACGATGAAGAATCCACCGGTCCTACCCGGAGAACCGCAATGACTGACACCCCAATGTCCCCCGCCGAATTCGAAGCGGCCCTGCGCGCCAAGGGCGCCTACTACCACATCCATCACCCGTATCACGTGGCGATGTACGAAGGCCGGGCGAGCCGTGAGCAGATCCAGGGCTGGGTCGCCAACCGCTTTTACTATCAGGTGAACATCCCCCTGAAGGACGCGGCGATCCTCGCCAACTGTCCGGACCGCGAGATCCGGCGCGAGTGGATTCAGCGCCTGCTCGACCATGACGGAGCCCCCGGTGAAGACGGCGGCATCGAAGCGTGGTTGCGATTGGGTCAAGCCGTTGGTCTCGACCCGGACCAATTGCGCTCCCAGGAACTGGTACTGCCCGGCGTACGCTTCGCCGTCGACGCTTACGTCAATTTCGCCCGTCGGGCCCGTTGGCAGGAAGCCGCCAGCAGCTCGCTGACGGAACTGTTCGCCCCGCAAATTCATCAGTCGCGCCTGGACAGCTGGCCGCAGCATTACCCGTGGATCGACCCGGCCGGCTACGAGTATTTCCGCACCCGCCTGGGCCAGGCGCGGCGCGATGTCGAGCACGGTCTGGCGATCACGCTTGAGCACTACAAAACCCGCGAAGGCCAGGAGCGCATGCTGGAAATTCTCCAGTTCAAACTGGACATTCTTTGGAGCATGCTCGACGCCATGAGCATGGCCTACGAACTGAAACGCCCGCCGTATCACAGCGTGACCGGGGAACGGGTCTGGCACAAAGGAATCACCTTATGAGTTTCGATCGCAGCAAGACCCCGACCTGGCGTCCCGGCTACCGCTTCCAGTACGAACCGGCGCAAAAAGGCCATGTGCTGCTGTACCCGGAAGGCATGATTAAACTCAATGACAGCGCCGCATTGATTGGCGGTTTGATCGATGGCGAACGCGACGTCGCAGCGATCATCGCCGAACTCGACCAGCAGTTCCCCGGCGTGCTCGAACTCGGTGAGGACATCGAGCAGTTCATGGAGGTTGCCCGTGCGCAGCACTGGATCGAACTTGCCTGATTCATCGGTGCAAGTACCGCCCAAACCGGAAATCGGCCTGCCGCTTTGGTTGCTCGCCGAGCTGACCTATCGCTGCCCGCTGCAATGCCCGTACTGCTCCAATCCGCTGGATTTCGCCGAGCAAGGCAAGGAGCTCAGCACCGAACAGTGGATCAAGGTATTCCGCGAAGCGCGGGAGATGGGCGCGGCGCAACTGGGTTTTTCCGGTGGCGAGCCGCTGGTGCGCCAAGACCTCGCCGAGCTGATCGCTGAAGCCCGAAAGCTGGGTTTCTACACCAACCTGATCACCTCCGGCATCGGCCTGACCGAACAGAAAATCAGCGACTTCAAAAAAGCCGGGCTTGATCACATCCAGATCAGTTTCCAGGCCAGCGACGAGCAGGTGAACAACCTGCTGGCCGGCTCAAAAAAAGCCTTCGCGCAGAAACTGGAAATGGCCCGGGCGGTAAAAGCCCACGGCTACCCGATGGTGCTGAACTTCGTCACCCATCGGCACAACATCGACAAGATCGACCGCATCATCGAGCTGTGCATCGCCCTTGAAGCGGACTTCGTCGAACTCGCCACTTGCCAGTTTTACGGTTGGGCGCAGCTCAATCGCGTCGGGCTATTGCCGACCAAAGAACAACTGGTGCGGGCCGAGCGCATCACCAACGAGTACCGCGCCAAGCTCGAAGCCGAAGGGCATCCGTGCAAGTTGATTTTCGTTACACCGGACTACTATGAAGAACGCCCGAAAGCCTGCATGAATGGCTGGGGCAGTATTTTTCTGACCGTCACACCGGACGGAACCGCACTGCCCTGTCACGGTGCCCGACAGATGCCGGTGCAGTTTCCCAACGTGCGCGACCACAGCATGCAGCACATCTGGTATGACTCGTTCGGCTTCAACCGCTTCCGTGGTTACGACTGGATGCCCGAGCCTTGCCGCTCGTGCGACGAGAAAGAAAAAGACTTCGGCGGCTGCCGTTGTCAGGCCTTCATGCTCACCGGCGATGCGAGCAACGCCGACCCGGTATGCAGCAAATCCGAACATCACGGCGTGATCCTCAAAGCCCGCGAAGAAGCCGAGCACGCCACCCAGACCATCGAACAACTGGCCTTTCGCAATGAACGAAACTCACGCCTCATCGCCAAAAGCTGAGCCTATCAGCGCTGCCAAAGCTGTCGCCGCCGGCATCGATTTTGCCGAACTGCAGGTCGGCCCACAGGGCCTGTTCTGGAACGAGTATCGCCCCGCAGACGCCGCGTGCCGGATCTGGCATTGGCGTAACGGCGTGGCGAAATGTCTGACGCCGCCAGGGTTCAGCGTGCGTAGCCGGGTTTACGAATATGGCGGTGGTGCGTTTTGTCTGACGGACGATGGGATCGTTTTCGTCAACGAGGCTGACCAGCAGTTGTATCGTCAGTCGATACAGGGCGAAACGCCCGAAGTGCTTACGTCTGGCGTATGTCGCTACGGTGATCTGCAGTTCGCCGACGGCCAGGTGCTGGCGGTTGAGGAAAACCGTAATGAGCACCGTTTGGTGGCCATTGATCTGGTCGACGGCACGCGGCATTTGTTGGCCGAAGGCGCTGACTTCTACGCCGCCCCGACCCTCAGTCCAGACGCGCGTCGTCTGGCCTGGATCGAATGGAGTCGCCCCGATCAACCCTGGACCGCGACCCGTTTGATGATTTCCGAACGCCAGAACGACGGTGGCTTTGGCCCGGCCCGATGCGTGGCCGGAGACACCCTTCAGGAGTCCCTGCAGCAACCGAGATTTGATCACTCCGGCCGTTTGTTTTGCCTGACCGATCGTGGCGGTTACTGGCAACCGTGGGTGGCATCTGAAAATGGCCTGAGCCCTCTGCCAAGTGCCGCCGCCGACCATGGCCCCGCGCCTTGGCAACTCGGTGGATGTACTTGGTTGCCGCTGGGCGAAGCTAACTATCTGGCGAGTTGGACCGAAGAGGGTTTCGGCCGACTGGGTCTTCGCGGTGCCACGTGCGAAGACTTCACCGGGGACTACAGCCGCTTCCGCCATCTCGCGCTGGATGAACAATTCATCTACTGCATTGCCGCTTC
Organism: Pseudomonas sp. Irchel s3f7; assembly: GCF_900187615.1. Taxonomy (GTDB): domain Bacteria; phylum Pseudomonadota; class Gammaproteobacteria; order Pseudomonadales; family Pseudomonadaceae; genus Aquipseudomonas. The sequence continues at coordinate 42,646 of NZ_FYDO01000032.1, forward strand.
GCCGCTCAGTTCAACCGCCGTGATCGCAATCGATCGCCAGTCCCGGCAAGTAAAGGTACTGGCCGGCGGCGTTGCGCCGCTGCCCGCCGAGCAGATCAGCCAGCCACAAACACTGCGTTATCCAAGCGGTTCCGGTGAGGCACACGGTTTCTTCTATCCGGCGATGGCTGGCCAGGCGAAACCGCCATTGGTGGTGTTCATCCACGGCGGCCCGACGTCGGCGTGCTACCCGATGCTCGATCCGCGCATTCAGTACTGGGCGCAACGCGGCTTCGCCGTGGCCGACCTCAACTATCGCGGCAGCAGCGGCTATGGCCGGGCTTACCGCCAGGCATTGCATTTGAGTTGGGGAGCGGTCGATGTCGAAGATGCGTGTGCTGTGGTCAGCCATCTCGCCGAACGCGGATTGATTGACGGCAATAAAGCGTTCATTCGAGGAGGCAGCGCGGGCGGGTACACCACGCTGTGTGCTCTGGCTTTCCACAACGTATTCCGGGCCGGGGCGAGCCTTTATGGGGTCAGCGACCCGGTCGCGCTGGGCCGTGCGACCCACAAGTTCGAGGGTGACTACCTGGATTGGCTGATCGGCGATCCAGAGCAGGACGCCGAGCGCTACGCCGCACGAACGCCGTTACTGCACGCAGGCAACATCCGCGTACCGGTGATTTTCTTTCAAGGGGAACTGGATGCCGTGGTTGTGCCACAGCAGACCCGCGACATGGTCGAGGCCCTGCAGGACAACGGCGTTCCGGTCGAAGCGCACTACTACGCCGACGAACGCCATGGCTTTCGCAAGGCCGGCAATCAGGCCCATGCGCTGGAACAGGAGTGGCTGTTTTATCGGCGGATGATGGACTCAGCGGGCTGAAGCCCACGCTCACTGCCGACACGGTGGCGCCTCAATCGCGAGCAGGCTCGCTCCCACAATTAATCGCGTTCCTTTGGGAGAACTCGATCGAGTGTGGGAGTGACGGTGCGGCAATACGACCTGCTCGCGAAGGCAATCTACCTGCCGACACTCGACTCAACGCTTGGCGATGATGTACACCGCATGCACGATCCCCGGAATGTAGCCGCACAGCGTCAGCAGAATATTCAGCCAGAACGCCCCGCCAAATCCTACTTGCAGAAACACGCCCAGCGGCGGTAACAGAATGGCGATGATGATGCGAATGAAGTCCATGGGGCAGCTCCTGATTGGGGGTGGGTTCGTTCACACCCTACAGCTAATCGACCTGTGCCGCTTGTCAGGGTTCAGCACGATTGCTCAGGCCAGTATCTCCAGACCGTGTTTCTGCACGATGCTCAGCAACTTCAACGCCATGCCACTGGGGCGCTTATCCCCAGCCTCCCATTGCTTGACGGTCGAAGCGCTGGTGTTCAAGTAGCGTGCAAACACCGGCTGACTGACATTGTTGCGCTCGCGCAATGCCTTGATCTCCTGCGCCGGGATCGCATCCGGTACCGTTGCAAGGCAAGACTCATCGAACTCACGCATGGTTGCCTTGCTGATTGCGCCGATGGCGTACAAGGCACTGGCGGACTCGTGGATTGATTCAAATACTTCACTCTTAAATTTCTTACTCATTAGGTATCTCCACAAACTCCTTGGTATTGAGCAAGTACTCCACTTGCACTTCTGTCAGACCCTCGTAGGTTTTTGCCATTTTTCGAAATCCGATCAGTTCGGCCTGACTAATATTGCTCTGATCTCTCTTCGCATACAGGAACTGATAAATCCAGTATCCACTTCCCTTAGCCAGGACAATCGAGCGATGGCGGTTGGCATTCAAACGCTTCTTCCAGACTCCGCCGCCTAAATTGTCAGCCTGACCATTGAGCATTTCGGTGAACGCTTCCCGAAGCTCATCATCACCAATCCACGCTTTCGCGGCTTGCGTTGCAAAACGCTTTGTCTTGAACAACCTGGGTGACATTGGCATCCCTTCCACAAAACATACCACTCAGTGGTATAGATATCAAAGCCAACGCAGCAACCAAACAGTTACGTTGGCACCGGCACTCCTTGCCGATTCCCTCTAAAAAACCAGTGATCTGCCCTTCGCACAAGCGCCGAAATGCTTTTGGCAAAACCCGGCCACAAAAAAACGCCCCACGCCAAAAGAATCAGGCGTGGGGCGTGCGTTATACCGCGAGACGGTTCTGGAATTTGTGTAGGGCAGGTCTGATCAGACGGCAATCCCTTTGCGGCACTGCAATTGCGCGGTGCGTACGCGGGAGAAGGCGCGAGCCAGGCGCAGGAGCATTTCGTCGATGTTGGCGTTGCTCACATTCAGCGCGGGGGTAAAGCGCAAGCAGTCGGGTTGCGGGGCATTGAGTAGCAGGCCTTCATACAGTGCGGCCTTGACTACGGCATCAGCCGAGTCGTCAGACAGTGTCAGCCCCCAGAGCAGCCCCTGACCGCGCAGTTCGCCATGGCCGTAGCGGTGGGACAAACGCCCTAATCCTTCGCGCAAGTGTTGACCGGTCTCTGCGACGTGTTTGAGCAAGCCTTTGTCTTGCACGGCGTCAAGCACCGTTAGGCCCACTGACGCCATCAATGCATTGCCATGATGATGAGTGGCGGTCATCTCGCCCGTTTCGAAACAGCACACCTTTTCCCGCGCCAGCAACGCAGCCAATGGCACGCCACCGCCCAATCCTTCGCCGAGCACGACGATATCCGCCTTGACGCCGTAGGACTGTTCGGCAAGTAAAGTGCCGCAGCGACCGACACCGGATTGCACTTCGTCGAGGATCAACAGAATGCCGAGCTCTCGACAGAGCCGCTCGACGCCTTTGAGGTAATACGCGGCGGCGGGAATGACGCCAGCATCGCTCTGGACCGGTTCGAGCATAATTGCCACGGTTCGCTCATCCACCGCCGCGTGCAATGCAGGAAGGTCATTGAACGGGACATGGCTGACCGACGCCGCAGTCGTCGCCAGACCAAATCCACGACAATCATTGCTGGCCACGATAATTCTCGAAGCACCACCGCGATGTGTTTGACCCCATTTACGCGCCAGTTCGATCGCCGCCTCGCCGGCTTCGCTGCCTGAATTGAACAAGCAGGCGTGATCACTGCCGGTGCTGACACACAGTCGTTCGGTGAGATTGCGCATGCCGCGGTTATGCAGATCGAAACCGGGATTGATCAACGATTGCGCTTGAGCGGCGATAGCATTGACCAGTACCGATGGGCTATGTCCGAGCGTGTTGGCGCCGCACCCTTGGGAAAAATCCAGGTAAGCGCGGTCATCGCTGTCCCATAACCATGAACCCTGGCCCCGGACAAAAACCTGCGGCGGCCGTTCGCGTTTGGATGGCAGGGGCGCGTGCATCGCCAGATCATCAAGGCTGGGGATGTGCCGACGCAGTTTGAACAGATTCATCTGAGAAAACCTCGCTGGAGGTTTTTTGCCTTACCTATGCAAATACCATCGAAACACACCGTATCCATTTCGCTTTCTGGCCCTGTAAGCCCTGTGAATACGGTTAGACTAGGCTCAGACAAGGCGTTGAGCCATTTCGATTTCCGAGCATTTTTGATAAGTGTTACTTATGGATTTCAAACAACTGCGTTATTTCGTCGCGGTCTACGAAGAGGGTCATGTGGGCCGGGCCGCCGAGCGGCTTTCAATCTCACAACCGGCGCTGTCCCAACAGATCCGTCACCTCGAACAGAACCTCGACGTGAGCCTGTTCGAGCGCAGCAGCAAACGCCTGTTGCCAACCCTCGCCGCCCACACGCTGTACAACCACGCGCAGCCTTTGCTCGATGGCCTGCAACGGGCGCGTGAAGCGCTGGGTAACTTCAAGGGACAAGCGCTGCGCACCTTGGCGATTGGCGTATTGCAGACGGTCCACACCAGTCTTGTGCCGCAGATGCTTGAACGAGTGCGCAAGGCGCAGCCACACCTCGTAGTTCAGATCTATGAGCTGACCGGGCTGGAGATCGAACGCCGCCTGCTCAATGGCTCGCTGGACATCGGCATCAGCTACCTGCCGCCGCGTCAGCCGGGCCTGCATGGCGTGATGCTGTACGAAGATGAACTGACCCTTGTCATCCCCGCCGACCATCCGCTGCGCGAATTCAAGAAGGTCTCCATGAGCCAGGCCGCCGAATTGCCCATGTTGCTGCTCGGGGAAGAGTTCCAGATACGCCAGATCTGGCAGGCGCAATTGGCGAGCCTGGGACGACGCCCACAGGTACAAGCCGAATTGAACAACATGGCCGGGATACTCGACAGCCTGCCGCACACGCGATTGGCGACGGTGCTGCCAGGACGTTCGCAAAAGACCCATGGCAATCAAGAACTGCTCTGGAAACCCCTGAGCGAGCCACGCGTGCCATTGAAAGTCGGATTGGTGTGTCGGGATGTGCAACGCCAACAGGCTTCGTTGAGCTTGTTGCGCACGTTGCTGGAAGAAGTGATAAACGGCCCGCACGAGCGCTTGAACAGCCCGCAAGTCATGGACGGATTGGACTGAGCACTTTTCTGCAGGCAAAAGAAAACCCCGCCGAAGCGGGGCTTTGCAGACTGTTTCCCTGACATCCATTTCGCTCCACCGTCCTGGCGGAATCCTACGTGTCCGTGTTGTTGCTTTTGCGCTTCCTGCGCTACGTCCATGAGAAGTAGATTAGCTGTGGATCCAATTTGCTTCTATGGGAGAACAGCAGCACGCCATGTAAGCGAATGCTTACATGGCGTTGCGTTGTCAGAACTGTTTGGCGTCCAGCAGGAACAGTGACTCGCTCCCCGACTTGACCGAAGCGCTCAGCGAGTGAATCCGCGGCAGCAGACGGGCGAAGTAAAACCGCGCGGTGCCCAGTTTGCTTGCGTAGAAATCATCCTGCGCTTCCTTGCCGAACGCGGCTTTGGCCATCAGCGCCCACATGTAAGCGTAAGCAACGTAGCCAAACGCTTGCAGATACTCGACCGACGCCGCGCCGATTTCGTTCGGGTTGGCTTTTGCACGGTCCAGCAACCAGGCGGTCAATTCGTCGAGGGTGGTCACCGCGTCGTTCAATGGCTTGGTGAACTCAACCAGATCGGCGCTGGCAGTGGCCGTGAAATGGCGAATCTCGTCAGCGAACAGGTTATAGAACGCGCCGCCGCTACCCACGATTTTGCGCCCGACCAGGTCCAGCGCCTGAATACCGTTGGTGCCTTCGTAGATTTGGGTGATGCGCACATCACGAACCAGTTGCTCCTGGCCCCACTCACGAATGTAACCATGACCGCCGAAAACCTGTTGGCCGTGCACGGTGGTTTCCAGGCCGAGGTCGGTCAGGAACGCTTTGGCCACCGGGGTCAGCAAAGCCACCAGATCTTCGGCGCGTTTGCGGGTGGTCGCGTCTTCGCTGAACTTGGCGGTGTCCAGTTGCATGGCCACGTAAGTGGAAAACGCACGACCGCCTTCGTTCGAGGCTTTCATGGTCAGCAGCATGCGACGCACGTCCGGGTGGACGATGATCGGGTCAGCCACTTTGTCCTTGTTCTGCGCGCCGGTTGGCGAACGGCTTTGCAGGCGATCACGGGCGTATTCAACAGCGTTCTGGTACGAGCGCTCGCCAGTGGCAAGGCCCTGGATACCGACGCCCAGACGCTCGTAGTTCATCATGGTGAACATCGCCGCCAGGCCTTTGTTTGGCTCGCCGACCAGGTAACCCACGGCTTCATCGAAGTTCATCACGCAGGTCGCGGAGGCCTGGATGCCCATCTTGTGTTCAATCGAACCGCAGTTGGCCGGGTTGCGTGCGCCCAGGCTGCCATCGGCATTGACCATGAACTTCGGCACCAGGAACAGCGAAATGCCTTTCGGACCCGCCGGTGCGTCCGGCAGTTTGGCCAGCACTAGGTGAATGATGTTTTCGGTCAGGTCGTGTTCGCCACCGGTGATGAATATCTTGGTGCCGCTGACCTTGTAGGAACCGTCGGCCTGAGGCTCAGCCTTGGTGCGGATGATCCCCAGGTCGGTACCGGCATGCGGCTCGGTCAGGCACATCGAGCCAGCCCAGACGCCGGCGTACATGTTCGGCAGGTACGCCGCCTTCAGCTCTTCGCTGGCGTGAGCATTGATCGACAGGCAAGCGCCGGCCGTCAGCATCGGGTACAGACCGAACGACAGGCTCGCGGAGTTGACCATTTCTTCGACCTGGGCCGAAACGGCTTTGGGCATGCCCATGCCGCCGTAAGCCGGATCACCCCCCACACCAACCCAGCCGCCTTCAGCGTAAGTCTGATAAGCCTGTGGGAAACCTGCCGGCGTGGTGACGGCACCGTCCGCCCAATGGCAACCTTCTTCGTCAGCCGCACGGCTCAATGGCGCAATGCTTTTGCTGGTGACCTTGCCCGCTTCTTCCAGGATCGCCTCGACGGTTTCTGCATCGATGGTCTCGGCCAGCGCAGGCAGTTCGGCCCAGAGTTTGGCGACCTCGAAAACTTCATTGAGGACGAAGCGCATATCGCGCAGGGGCGCTTTGTAGTCAGCCATGGCAAACCTCGCAAGATCTATACAGGTGATTCGTAGGAAGATGATTTTCGTTGGGTCGGAGTGTACCCCAACAACTTTTGCGACACATAGGGTCAGCCTGTGACGTTTTTGTTATTTTTAGTCACGCAAAAGATCGCAGCCTCCCCGAGCTCCTACGCCAATTAAGGTAGGAGTTGCCGAAGGCTGCGATCGTCTAAGGATTGAAAACCAATTAAAGCGCGAACAACTCCGCCGGCAGTTGCATCAGGCAATCGCTGCCCGCCTCGATGGCTGCCCGATGAGCGGCGGTTCGCGGCAACAAGCGCTTGAAGTAGAACTCGCTGGTGGCGAGTTTGCCCCGGCAGAAATCGGCATCACCTGTGCCGTTATCGAGCTGCGCCTGAGCGACCAGCGCCATCCGTAACCATAGATAGCCGAGGATGATGTAACCGCTGTACATCAGGTAATCCACCGACGCGGCACCGACTTCGTCGGGGTTTTTCATCGCGGCCATACCGACCTGAGCGGTCAACTCGCCCCACTGCTGGTTCAACCCTTTGAGCTGTGCCACATAACGGGCCAGTTGCGGATGCTCGGCATTTGCCTCACAGAATTTATGGACGATTTTGGTAAAGCCCCGCAACAATTTGCCTTGGCTGCCAAGGACTTTACGACCGAGCAGATCCAGCGCCTGAATGCCGTTGGTGCCTTCGTAGATCGGCGCGATCCGGCAGTCGCGAACCAACTGTTCCATGCCCCATTCGCGAATGAACCCGTGGCCGCCAAACACCTGCATGCCGTGGTTGGTGACTTCCAGGCCCGTGTCGGTCATGAAGGCTTTGCAGATCGGCGTGAGGAAGGCCAACAGGTCTTCTGCGTCCTGGCGCGCGGCTGCATCCGGGCTCAAGTGCGCCACGTCGAGCAATTGTGCAGTGAAATACGTCAGCGCCCGATTGCCCTCGTTGAAGGCCTTCATGGTCAGCAACATCCGTCGCACATCGGGATGCACGATGATCGGGTCAGCGACTTTTTCCGGGGCTTTCGGGCCGGTCAGCGAACGCATCTGCAAGCGGTCGTTGGCGTACTTGATCGCTCCCTGGAAACTCGCTTCGCCCAGACACAACCCCTGCATGCCAGTGCCCAGGCGTGCGTGGTTCATCATGGTGAACATGCAGTTCAGGCCCTTGTTCGCCTCGCCGATCAGGAAGCCCTTGGCACCGTCGAAATTCAGCACGCAGGTAGCCGAGGCCTTGATGCCCATTTTGTGTTCGATCGAACCGCAAGACACACCATTGCGCTCGCCCGCTTCACCCGCTGCATCGGGCAAGAACTTGGGCACGATAAACAGCGAAATGCCCTTGGTCCCGGCTGGCGCATCCGGCAACTTTGCCAGCACCAGATGAATGATGTTGTCGCTCATGTCGTGCTCGCCGGCAGAGATGAAAATCTTGCTGCCGGTGATCGCATAACTGCCATCGGCAGAAGGTACGGCGCGGGTCTTGATGATGCCCAGGTCGGTACCGCAATGGGCTTCGGTCAGGCACATGGTGCCGGTCCATTGGCCCGCGGTGAGCTTGCTCAGGTAAGTATCTTTTTGCGCTTCGGTGCCATGGGCGTGAATGGCCGACATGGCGCCGTGGGTCAGGCCCGGGTACATGCCCCAAGAGGTGTTGCTGGAACCGACCATTTCGCTGATGACCAGCCCCAGCGAGCTTGGCAAACCCTGGCCGCCGTAGACCGGATCCGCCGCCAGCCCATGCCAGCCGCCCTCAACATATTGTGCAAAAGCCTGCTTGAACCCTGCGGGCGTCGTGACCACGCCGTTGTCGAAATGGCAGCCTTCTTCATCACCACTGCGGTTGAGCGGCGAGAGGACGTTCTCGCAGAATTTCGCCCCTTCTTCGAGGATCGCATTGACCATGTCCGGACTGGCGTCGGTCGCCCCCAGCGCGGCGTAGTTGCCGTGGAAATCGAAGACGTGATCGATCAAAAAGCGCATATCGCGCAAGGGAGCTTTGTAGTCGGGCATGGTCATTCTCCGTCAGCAGATTGCTCCAACCTACTGCCGTCGACCCCGCCTCACAATCACAGTCCAGACGCTGAATGCGCCATCATCACTCAACCGTAGCGGCTTCCATACGCACGGCGCCACGGCGGTTCTGACCGAACGCCATCACGCAGTTTCGCCCCGCACCCTTGGCGCTGTAGAGCGCCTGGTCAGCGGACTTGAGCACTTCTTCCGGGGTGCGCTGCTCGATGCGTTCGGCGACGCCGATGCTGACCGTTACCGACACGCTCGAAGCGCCGGCACCGGCACGACGTTGCCGACCCTGATGGTCGTCCTGTGGCCTGTCCGGATTGCGCAGTTGAATGTTGTAAGTGGCGATGGACTCGCGGATGACTTCAAGATGCGGCATGCACTCTTCGAGGGTCTTGCCTGCAAACACCAGGGCAAATTCCTCACCGCCGTAACGATATGCCTTACCGCCGCCGCCGATTTTCGACAACTTGCTGGCCACCAACCGCAGCACCTGGTCACCGACGTCGTGACCGTGGGTGTCGTTGAATTTCTTGAAGTGGTCGACGTCGCTCATGGCCAACACGTAGTTGCGACCCAACCGCTGCATGCGCTCGTTCAGCGCGCGACGGCCCGGCAACCCGGTCAGCTCGTCGCGGAAGGCCATTTGATAGGCTTCGTGGGCGACGGCGGCGGCGATCATCAACATCACCTGGCTGCACATGATGTTCAGGGTGAACGGCAGGATGAAGGTTTTCGGCAGCATCCAGAACAACCCGAGCAGGCCCACCAATTGCGCGGCATGCAAGGGGCGTGGGTTGCGCCAGTACTGATAAGCCAGCAATAAAAATGCGGCGATGAACACCGGATAAGACAACTGGATCAAGCTCATCCAGGCACCGTGCAATGCGGGCCAGCGAATCTCCGAGAGCCAGATCAGCAACGCATGGGGATAACTTTGCTCAAGCGCCAACGCCACGCTGCCCACCGCCAGCAACACGGCAAAACGCGCCACCATGTCCTGGAACAGATGCGTGCGCTCCTGCCACGCGGCGAAAATGCCAAACAGCAACGGCAGCAGCAGACAACACAAATGAAAGACCACGGCGGCGTCATCGCGCACCTTGCCGTTGTCGCGGTAATAGTCGGTCTGGGTGTCGAGCAGGAAGTAGGCGATGTACACCGTGACCATCAGAAACAGCTCACGCTGGCGTCGGTAAACCGCGCAATAAGCACCGCCGAGCAGTAAAACCAGAGTCGGCAGGACGTTGAACAGCGACGTGAAGAAAACGTTGAGATCCTTAACGTATGCAGCCGCGAGCCCCGCCAACAGAAGCAGTAATGACGGTAGGAAATGACTGAAACGTACAGCGGAAGAACGCAGCAAGGGTAGAGCTCCGACCCGTCTATTCAGGAGATGGCATTGTGCCCACCACTGTAACGGCAGAAACCCCGAGTTGCTGAGTGAATTACTGAGGTATTTTTTAAAAGGGTGTCGCCCGCTTCAATTTCACCGACCATCTTTAAAGCAAAAAAGCCGCTGATCCCTAAGGAACAGCGGCTTTTTGGAGTGCTTCACCAGGCCTTAGTAGCCCAGGTCGAAGTGCTCTTCTTTCATGTCCATCAGGTTGTTGGCGCCCGACAGCATGGTTACAACGTGAGAACGGGTACGCGGCAGGATGCGCTGGAAGTAGAAGCGCGCGGTCTGCAGCTTGGCCGTGTAGAACGCTTCGTCCGCGGTGCCGGCAGCCAGTTTCTCGGCAGCCAGGCGTGCCATGTCAGCCCAGAAGTAGGCCAGGCAGGCGTAACCGGAGTACATCAGGTAGTCCACGGAGGCCGCGCCGACTTCTTCGCGATCTTTCATGGCAGCCATACCGACCTTCATGGTCAGCTCGCCCCACTCTTTGTTCAGTGCAGCCAGCGGTGCGACGAACTCTTGAACCGCTTCGTTGCCTTCGTTGGTCTGGCAGAACTTGTGGACGATCTTGGTGAAGCTTTTCAGAGCCTCGCCTTGAGTCATCAGCACTTTACGGCCCAGCAGGTCGAGTGCCTGGATACCGGTGGTGCCTTCGTACAGCATCGAAATGCGGCTGTCGCGAACGTTCTGCTCCATGCCCCACTCGGCGATGAAGCCGTGGCCGCCGTAGATCTGCACGCCGTGGTTGGCCGACTCGAAACCGACTTCGGTCATGAAGGCTTTGGCGATTGGCGTCATGAACGCCAGCAGCGCGTCGGCTTTCTTCTTCTCTTCTTCGTCCACGCCGTACTTGACGATGTCGACTTGCTTGGCAGTGAAGTAAACCATCGCACGGTTGCCTTCGGCGAATGCCTTCATGGTCAACAGCATGCGGCGTACGTCAGGGTGCACGATGATTGGGTCAGCGGCTTTGTCCGGCGCTTTCGGGCCAGTCAGCGAACGCATTTGCAGACGGTCGCGAGCGTACTTCAAGCCGCCCTGGAAACCGATTTCGGCGTGGGCCAGACCTTGCAGCGCGGTACCCAGACGTGCGGTGTTCATGAAGGTGAACATGCAGTTCAGGCCTTTGTTCGCCGGACCGATCAGGAAACCGGTCGCGCCATCAAAGTTCATCACGCAAGTGGCGTTGCCGTGGATGCCCATCTTGTGTTCCAGGGAACCGCAAGACACAGCGTTACGTGCGCCAACCGAACCATCGGCGTTCGGCATGAACTTCGGCACGATGAACAGCGAAATGCCTTTGGTGCCAGCCGGTGCATCCGGCAGGCGAGCCAGTACGATGTGGACGATGTTATCGGCCATGTCGTGTTCACCGGCCGAGATGAAGATCTTGGTGCCGGAGACTTTGTAGGAACCGTCGGCCTGAGGTTCAGCCTTGGTGCGCAGCATGCCCAGGTCGGTGCCGCAGTGCGGCTCGGTCAGGCACATGGTGCCGGTCCACTCGCCGGAAACCAGCTTGGTCAGGTAGGCCTCTTGCTGCTCAGGGGTGCCGTGCTCGGAGATGGTGTTCATCGCGCCGTGCGACAGGCCTGGGTACATGCCCCACGACCAGTTCGACTCGCCGACCATTTCGCTGATCGCCAGACCCAGGGACTCCGGCAGGCCTTGGCCGCCGTGCTCAACATCGTGAGCCAGGCTTGGCCAGCCGCCTTCTACGAATTGCTTGTACGCTTCTTTGAAGCCAGTCGGGGTCTTAACGCCGGACTCGCTCCAGGTGCAGCCTTCAAGGTCGCCCACACGGTTCAGCGGAGCCAGTACCTGCTCACAAAACTTGGCGCCTTCTTCGAGAATGGCGTCAACCATGTCCGGTGTTGCGTCTGCACACGCCGGAAGGCTCTGATAGTGCGCTTCGTAGCCGAGCAGCTCGTCACGAACGAAGCGAATATCACGCAAGGGGGCCTTGTAGTCAGGCATAGCGATAAACCTCTGCTGATGTAACCGGGAATGAACGACCGCGTTGATTTGTTGTAGCGATCAAACAGTTGTTTGAAACATACGTTTACGCCGAATTCTTGTCAAGCATCGATCTTTTGCCGTTCGTCATCGACCCTCAAAACACACAGCCACGCAACGACGCGACAGCGCTGAAAAGCGATCCGTCGATTAAAAAAGATTAGTTGAGGAAGAAGGACTTACGCAGAAAAACGCCGCGAACAGGCGCGGCGTTGAGGGGGCGGACTCAGAGAGGCATCAAGCAAAGGTGTCGATCAACGTTCCCTGCACTTCATCGGACGCCTTGGCGATTTTAGCGCCCAGTTCGACCTGAAACTTTCCTTGGGACATTTCGACGACATTACTGGCGAGGTCCGATTGCTGACTGAGATCAACCGAACGCAGGCGATCAACCTGCGCCTCGGAAGACTGGCTGGTGACCGAACGCTCAAGGGTTGTGTTGGCGATCTGCCCGGCAGCCTGATCGACGCGATTCAGCCCTGTCTGAATAGTGCTCAGACCGGCATAAAAAGCGGTGTTTCCTGAGATTTCCATGGGAGAACTCGTCCTTGCAAAGGATCAACAGTGGGCATTGAAGCAGACCTGTGAAAAAAAGGCCCGTCAAAAACACTAATGGCATAGTGCCTTGCCATAGGCAAAACTAGTCGAGCAAATCCAGTTGAAGATGTTCTGCCACGGCTTCCGCCGTCACTGACTTGAGTTTCGGTACCCGCCCCAGGCATGGCGCTGGCAGGCGTTCGGCGAGGGTCGCCAGGTTTTCTTCAAGCCGTGAAGTTTTCGGATCAATGATATTCGCCACCCATCCCGCCAGTTGCAAACCATCACGAGCAATGGCCTCAGCCGTCAGCAAGGCATGACTGATGCAGCCCAAGCGCACGCCGACCACCAGAATCACCGGCAGGCCCAAGGCTTTCGCCAAATCAGAAAGATTATCCTGATCCGCCAACGGCACGCGCCAGCCTCCGGCACCTTCAATCAACGTGAAGTCGGCCTGCATCTCAAGGATCTGCCGCATCGGCGTCAACAACGACTGCACTGTCAGCGCCACACCTGCTTCACGCGCCGCAAGATGCGGGGCAATCGCCGGTTCGAACGCCACCGGATTGACCTGTGCATACGTCAACGGCAACGAACATTCCGCCAACAGCGCCAACGCATCCGCGTTGCGCAAACCCTTGGGCGTGACGGCGCAACCGGAGGCAACCGGCTTGCCCGCCGCCGTGCTCAAACCCGCCGACCGCGCAGCGTGCAGCAACCCCGCCGCGACGGTGGTTTTGCCGACATCCGTGTCTGTGCCAGCGATGAAATAGGCTGCGCTCATAAGGGTTTCTCCAGAACGGCGTACACCACTTGATAAGTCGCCGGCAAACCTTCGGCCTGACGAAACTGCTCATAAGCCTCGATCAAACCCAGAATCCGCGCCCGGCCAGTCAAGCCGCCCGGCCGACCGGGATTAAGGTTGTGTGCGCCCAAGGCCTTGAGCTCATGGGTCAGGCTGCGAACATCCGGGTAGTGCAACACATGTGGACGGGTTTGCAGGCTGACCACCTGCAAACCGCTGTCCGCACACAGCTGTTGATAAACACCGAACTCACGGAAGCGATTGACGTGCACCATACCGTCGACCTCACGCCAACTGTCACGCAGCTCAATCAACGTCCCTACGCATAGACTAGCAAACGCGAAAATTCCGCCCGGTTTCAGTACCCGATGGGCTTCGCTGAGTACCGAACCGAAGTCTGCACACCACTGCACCGCCAGGCTGGAGAAGATCAGATCGCAGGTCGAGTCCTGCAATGGCAAGCGCTCGGCATCACCGGCGATGAAGTGCGTGGCGCCACCCAAGGGCCGGGCGTGGTTGAGCATGCCCTCGGCGATGTCCAGCGCCACACCGTGAGTACCGGCAAAACGTTCACCCAGCGCACGGCTGAAATGCCCGGTGCCACAGCCCAGGTCCAGCCAGCGTTGCGGCATAAAATCTGCCGGCAGGCGGCTCAGCAATTGGCTGCCCACGTCACGTTGCAGTTCGGCCACGCTGTCATAGCTCGACGCCGCACGGGAAAACGAAGCCGCCACCTGGCGCTTGTCAGGCAGACCGTCGGGTGCGTTGGGAAGAGACAAATCAGTCATCGCCGGACTCATGCAAAAAAGCCTGGATCGCCCCCGCCACACCGTGGGGGTCTTCCAGAAGAAACGCGTGGCTGGCCTGTTCAATCAGACCGATTTCGACATCCGGCAGCAATGCCAGCAACTCTGCGGTGGCTTCGGCCGGAACCAGTGCGTCGAGGCCGGCGAACAAGTGCAGTTGCGGGCCACGGAACGCCTGCAAGGCTTGGCGGGTGTCCAGTTGAGCAAGCAACTCCAGGCCGCTCATCAACACGGGGCCAGCCGTATGCGGCGCACCACCGACCAACAACCGCGACAACCCGCGTGGGTCTTCGGCGCCTTGGGCGCAAAGCAGCGAAAAACGTTTCAAGGTCATGCGTGAATCAGCAGCACAGCCGGCCAGGAACGCGTCGAAGGTTTCACCTGGCATCGCGCTCGGCCACTGTTCATGGGCGACAAAAGAAGGATTACTCGCCAGCGTCAGCAATCCGCAGCAACGATCACCGCGACGCGCCGCCAATTCCGAAGCGAGCATGCCACCCAAGGACCAGCCACCCAGCCAGGCGTCCTGCGGCAGCGTCGAATCGAGATCGTCGAGCCATTCTTCGAGATCACTCGACGCCAGCTCCGGCAACGGTTCGATCTCGACCCGCAGGTGTTCATCCAGCCCCTGCAACGCCGCCGCCAAAGGTTCGAGCGGCGAAACACCAAGACCCCAGCCTGGCAGCAGAATCAGACGATCACGCATGGTTCGGCTCCGGTCCCAGTTGTTGAAAACAATCGGCCAATCCTTCTAACAATAGCTGTACCTGCGCCTCGGTATGGGCGGCGGTCAGGGTCACGCGCAGTCGGGCGCTGCCGGCGGGCACGGTTGGCGGACGGATCGCGGTCACCATCAGTCCGCGCTCGCGCAACATCTGCGACAGACGCACCGCACGCCCGGCGTCACCGATCATGATCGGTTGAATGGGCGTGAAACTGTCCATGAGTTCCAGGCCGATTTGCTCGGCGCCGTGGCGGAACTGGCGGATCAACGTCTGCAAATGCTCGCGGCGCCAGTGCTCGCTGCGCAGCAGTTCCAGGCTTTTCAGCGTGGCGCAGGCCAGGGCTGGCGGTTGGCTGGTGGTGTAGATGTACGGGCGGGCGAACTGGATCAGGCTCTCGATCAATTCTTCACTGCCGGCGACAAAAGCCCCGGCCGTGCCGAACGCTTTACCGAGAGTGCCGACCAGTACCGGCACGTCTTCCTGGCTCAAACCGAAATGTTCGACGATGCCGCCGCCGTTCGCACCCAAGGGCCCGAAACCGTGGGCGTCATCGACCATCAGCCACGCGCCTTTGGCCTTGGCTTCCCGCGCCAGCGCCGGCAAGTCGGCGATGTCGCCGTCCATGCTGAACACGCCGTCGGTGACCACCAGCGTATTGCCGGTGGCTTTCTCGAGGCGCTTGGCCAGGCTCACGGCGTCGTTGTGTAAGTAACGATTGAACCGCGCCCCGGACAACAGGCCCGCATCGAGCAGCGACGCATGGTTGAGCCGGTCTTCCAGCACCGTATCGCCCTGCCCGACCAATGCGGTGACTGCACCGAGGTTGGCCATGTAGCCGGTGGTGAACAACAAGGCCCGCGGGCGACCGGTGAGGTCCGCCAGGGCTTCTTCCAACGCGTGATGCGGGCCGCTGTGGCCGATGACCAAGTGCGACGCCCCGCCACCGACGCCCCATTTCGACGCGCCTTCTCGCCAGGCTTCGATCACTTGCGGGTGATTGGCCAGGCCCAGGTAGTCGTTGTTACAGAACGCCAGCAACGGCTGGCCATCGACCACCACTTGCGGCCCCTGGGGGCTTTCGAGCAGTGGGCGTTGGCGATAGAGGTTTTCGGCACGACGGGCAGCAAGGCGTGCGGCGAGATCGAAAGACATGCAGGCCTCGGACAAACAATCAAGATAGACACCGAACCTGTAGGAGCTGGCTTGCCAGCGATGAGGTACCCATCAGCTGACAGACCGCTATCGCTGGCAAGCCAGCTCCTACAAGGGTTTCGCATTCCAATCAGAGGAGTCGATGGAAGGCTTCAAACCGCCGCGTTATAGAACTGCTCGCTGCTCTTCTGCTCCACCAGTGCTTGCTCGATGGCAGCCTGGTGAACTTCATCGGCGTGCTCTTCGCGAGCTTCCGGCAAGATACCCAGACGCGAGAACAGTTGCATGTCCTTGTCGGCCTGCGGGTTGGCGGTGGTCAGCAGTTTCTCGCCGTAGAAAATCGAGTTGGCGCCGGCGAAGAACGCCAGGGCCTGCATCTGTTCGTTCATGGCTTCGCGGCCGGCGGACAGGCGCACGTGGGATTGCGGCATCAGGATGCGAGCGACCGCGAGCATGCGGATAAAGTCGAACGGATCGACGTCGTCGGCATTTTCCAACGGTGTACCGGCAACCTTCACCAGCATGTTGATCGGCACCGACTCCGGATGCTCCGGCAGGTTGGCCAGCTGGATCAGCAGGTTGGCGCGGTCGTCGAGGGATTCGCCCATGCCCAGAATACCGCCGGAACAGATCTTCATCCCTGACTCACGCACATAGGCCAGGGTTTGCAGGCGCTCGCTGTAGGTGCGGGTGGTGATGATGCTGCCGTAGAACTCAGGCGAGGTGTCGAGGTTGTGGTTGTAGTAGTCGAGGCCGGCCTTGGCCAGCGCCTCGGTCTGGTCCTGATCCAGGCGACCGAGGGTCATGCAGGTTTCCAGACCCAGTGCTTTCACGCCTTCGACCATCTTCAATACGTAAGGCATGTCTTTGGCCGACGGATGCTTCCACGCCGCGCCCATGCAGAAACGGGTCGAACCGATGGCCTTGGCGCGAGCGGCCTCTTCGAGGACCTTCTGCACTTCCATCAGTTTTTCTTTTTCCAGGCCGGTGTTGTAGTGACCGGACTGCGGACAATATTTGCAATCTTCCGGGCAGGCGCCCGTTTTGATCGACAACAGGGTCGATACCTGGACGCGGTTGGCGTCGAAATGCGCGCGGTGCACCGTCTGCGCCTGGAACAACAGGTCGTTGAATGGCTGTACGAAGAGTGCTTTGACTTCGGCCAAAGACCAGTCATGACGCAGGGTTGCAGTGGTGCTGGCGCTCATGGGCGTTTCCTTCATTTATGCTGGGCAAGCGGCTGGGGAATGGAATACCCACAGGCGCAACACGGATGTTCGGCATATTTAAGGAAGAGCGATGCGCTGTCAACCACGATACTCAGGACAGGTTTACATCTGGTTAAAAAACAAACAGCGGTGCTTGCTTTGCAACGAGCCCGCCGAAGACATCACACCCATCTGCATGGCCTGCGAAACCGAACTGCCCTGGCTCGGCGATCATTGCCTGACCTGCGCCCTGCCTTTGCCCGCTGCGGGCCTGACCTGCGGCCAATGTCTGCAGCAGACTCCGGCCTTTGAACGGGTCATTGCACCGTGGACCTACAGCTTTCCGATCGACAGCCTGATTACGCGCTTCAAGCACAACGCCAAGTGGCCGTTTGGACGCCTGCTCGCCGAACTTGTCAGTCAATCGCTGCAACATCGCTTCACCGACGATCTGGATCGCCCCGACGCGCTGATACCCGTTCCTTTGGCCAACCGACGCCTGCGTAAAAGGGGCTTCAATCAGGCGGCGATGCTGGCCCGCTGGCTTGGAACCAGCCTCGACATTCCCGTCGACGAACGGTTGTTATTGCGCACTCAGGATACCGACGCGCAACAGGCACTGAACGCCGACGCGCGCCGGAAAAACCTGCGCAATGCGTTCGCGATGGCGCCCGATGCCGTCGTGAAAGGACAACATCTGGCCCTGGTCGATGATGTATTGACCACTGGTGCCACGGCCCAGGCCCTGGCCCGTCTGCTGATGGAAGCCGGAGCCGCCCGTGTGGACGTTTACTGCCTGGCCCGAACGCCAAAACCTGGCGAGACGTCCTGACTTGACGCCAGCACGCCAAGCCGCCAACGTCTGGGCCATCGTCAGAACCCAAAGCGACTTGCCATGTCCCTGCCTACCTTGTTGTCTCAGCACATTGTCCGCCGACCGCAGCGCATCGCGTTGTTGCTGCATGTCGCCGAACAGGGCTCGATCACCCGCGCCGCGAAAAGCGCGGGGCTCAGCTACAAGGCCGCCTGGGACGCCATCGATGAGCTGAACAACCTGGCGCAAACACCGCTGGTAGAACGGGTTGTCGGCGGCAAGGGCGGTGGCGGTGCCAGGCTGTCCAGCGAGGGCGAGCGCGTGTTGCGCCTGTATCAAAAGCTGCAAGCGCTGCAGGCCCAGGTGCTGGAAGCCACGGAAGAGGCAGGCGATCTTGATCTGCTCGGGCGTTTGATGCTGCGAACCAGTGCTCGCAACCAATTGCACGGCAAGGTTGCAGCGATCCGGTCTCAAGGACGCAACGACTTGATCCGTCTCGAAGTGTGCAAAGACGTGATCATCGAGGCGCAAATCACCCACGACAGCACCCAACGCCTGGAACTGCAAATCGGCACCGAAGTCGTGGCCTTGATCAAGGCTGGCTGGCTGGACGTGCTGGATGTCGATTCCCAGGCAACGCCCGGGAACAATTGCCTGACCGGCATCATCGAGAAGATTCTCGACGCCGACGACGGCCCCAGCGAAGTGCGCATCACCCTGCCCAACGGTTTGACGCTGTGCGCCCTGGCCGAACCCGCACATCTACAAACGTTGGGGTTGGCAATCGGCAAATCCGTGCGCATCGAGTTTTCTCCGTCCAATGTACTGCTGGGTACTCCGCTTTAAGCAATCTGCAACAAAACCTTCATCACGCTTCTTTAAGGTGTCTGCAAAACCGCAGGGAGCCTGATGTGAGCCTATTAGAAGAAAACCAATCCACCGACCTCGAAAAAATGGTCGGCCTCAGCCGTCGCGGCTTTATCAGCGCGGGCGCCCTTTGTGGTGCTGCCATGTTTTTGGGTGGCAACCTGCTGAGCCGCAGCGTGATGGCCGCCAGTGTCAGCGCCGGCAACAGCCAACTGCTGGGTTTCGACAGCATTGCCGCTGCGACCAGCGACGCAATTACCCTGCCGCCAGGCTACAAGTCTTCGGTGCTGATCAGTTGGGGCCAACCCCTGCACAAAAACGGACCGGCGTTCGACCCGAGCGGCAACGGCAGCGCCGAGCAGCAGGAACTCCAGTTCGGGGACAACAACGACGGCATGAGCCTGTTCGAGTTTCCGGGTGAGAACGACCGGGCGCTGATGGCGATCAACAACGAATACACCAACTACCGCTACCTCTACCCCCACGGCGGCATGCCGCAATCGGCGGAAGACGTGCGCAAGGCTCTGGCCTGCGAAGGTGTGTCGGTGATCGAAGTGCAGCGCAAGAACGGCCAGTGGCAGTTCGTCCAGGGCTCGCACTACAACCGTCGCATTCACGGTAACGCGCCTATTACCGTGAGCGGTCCTGCCGCCGGTCACGCCCTGCTGAAAACCAGCGCCGACCCTCAGGGCAAGCACGTTCTCGGCACCTTCCAGAACTGCGCCAACGGCAAGACGCCGTGGGGCACTTATCTGACCTGCGAAGAAAACTTCACCGACTGCTTCGGCAGCAGCAACGCCGAGCAAAAATTCGACGCGGCGCAGAAACGCTACGGCGTGGTGGCCACCAGTAAAGAGATCAACTGGCACCCGCACGACGAGCGCTTCGACATGGCGAAGAATCCCAACGAATTGAACCGCCATGGCTGGGTCGTGGAAATCGATCCGTTCGATCCAAAGTCGACCCCGGTGAAACGCACGGCGCTCGGCCGCTTCAAGCATGAAAATGCCGCCCTCGCCGAAACTGCGGAGGGCCATGCCGTGGTGTACATGGGCGACGATGAGCGCGGCGAGTTCATCTACAAATTCGTCAGCCGCGACAAGATCAATCACAAGAACCCCAAGGCCAACCACGACCTGCTCGATCACGGCACGCTGTATGTCGCGCGTTTCGACGCGGGCGACGGCAACACCGATCACCCGAAGGGCCAGGGCGAATGGATCGAACTGACCCACGGCAAAAACGGCATCGACGCCAGCAGCGGGTTTGCCGATCAGGCTGAAGTGTTGATCCATGCGCGGCTGGCTGCCAGCGTGGTCAAGGCCACGCGCATGGACCGTCCGGAGTGGATCGTCGTCAGTCCCAACGACGGCCAGGTTTACTGCACGCTGACCAACAACGCCAAACGCGGCGAAGACGGCCAGCCGGCGGGCGGGCCGAACCCGCGCGAGAAGAACGTCTACGGGCAGATCCTGCGCTGGCGTACCGACCGCGACGATCACGGCTCGAAGAGTTTTGCCTGGGATCTGTTTGTCGTTGCAGGCAATCCGGGAATCCACGCCGGCACGCCGAAGGCTGGCTCTTCGAATATCACGCCGCAGAACATGTTCAACAGCCCGGATGGTCTGGGTTTCGACAAGGCGGGACGCTTGTGGATTCTCACCGATGGCGATTCGAGCAACGCCGGTGACTTTGCCGGCATGGGCAATAATCAGATGCTCTGTGCTGACCCGGTGACCGGCGAGATTCGCCGTTTCATGGTCGGGCCGGTGGGCTGTGAAGTGACGGGAATCAGTTTTTCGCCGGACCAGAAAACCCTGTTTGTCGGGATTCAGCATCCGGGCGAGAACGGCGGTTCGACCTTCCCCGAGCATCAGCCCAATGGCAAGCCACGGTCTTCGGTGATGGCCATTTCCCGCGAAGATGGCGGGATCGTCGGCGCCTGACAGCCCATCATCGCTGGCAAGCCAGCTCCTACAGGGCATGTGCATAACCTGTAGGAGCGAGCTTGCTCGCGATAGCGTCAGCCCAAACAACACATCTCGCAACCCTGCCCCTAAAGAGCGCCCGTCTGCGCTACCATGCCTGGCCGGACGCAGCAGCCTGCTGCGCGCAGGAGTCAGCATGGCCCACCCGTTTGAAACCCTTACGCCAGACCTCGTGCTCGATGCCGTCGAAAGCATTGGCTTCCTCAGCGACGCGCGCATTCTGGCGCTCAACAGCTACGAGAACCGCGTCTATCAAGTCGGTATCGAAGACGCCGAGCCGCTGATCGCCAAATTTTACCGGCCTCAGCGCTGGACCAACGAAGCCATTCTGGAAGAACACCAGTTCACCGCCGAACTCGCCGAGTGCGATGTTCCGGTGGTCGCGCCGATGATCCACAACGGTGAAACCCTGCACGAACACAACGGCTTCCGTTTCACCCTGTTTCCGCGTCGTGGCGGTCGTGCGCCGGAGCCGGGCAACCTCGATCAACTGTATCGCCTGGGCCAGTTGCTCGGTCGCTTGCATGCCGTCGGCTCGACCAAACCGTTCGATCACCGTGAAGCCTTGGCCGTGAAAAACTTCGGCCACGATTCACTCACGACATTGCTCGAAGGTAATTTCGT
Source organism: Pseudomonas sp. Irchel s3f7 (assembly GCF_900187615.1). Taxonomy (GTDB): domain Bacteria; phylum Pseudomonadota; class Gammaproteobacteria; order Pseudomonadales; family Pseudomonadaceae; genus Aquipseudomonas. Next base: position 64,099 of record NZ_FYDO01000032.1, read on the forward strand.
CCCCCGCAGCCTATTGCCGGCCTACGAATCGGTGGCCCGTGATCTGCTCAAGCGTGTGGAAGATGCCTACAGCAACACGCCGCATCAGAACATCCGCATGCACGGCGACTGCCACCCCGGCAACATGATGTGCCGCGACGAAATGTTCCACATCGTCGATCTCGACGACTGCCGCATGGGCCCGGCGGTCCAGGACATCTGGATGATGCTGGCCGGCGATCGCCACGAATGCATGGGGCAGCTGTCGGAGTTGATGGACGGCTATAACGAGTTCCACGACTTTAATCCGCGTGAACTGGCTTTGATCGAACCATTGCGCGCCTTGCGCCTGATGCATTACAGCGCCTGGCTCGCCCGGCGCTGGGATGACCCGGCGTTTCCGCACAGCTTTCCGTGGTTCGGCACCGAGCGGTATTGGGGCGATCAGGTGTTGGCGTTGCGCGAGCAATGTGCTGCGCTCAGCGAAGAGCCACTGAAGCTGTTCTAACCCTTGTAGGAGCCGGCTTACTGGCGATGAACCAAGACGCGGTTTACCTGATACACCGCGTCGTACGAATCGCCAGCAAGCCGGCTCCTACAAAAGTCGTGACACATCTATACAATCGGTTTCTTTGTTAGCTGCCTAAGCAAGGATTCTGCATGCAAGCCGCCAACCCGCGTCGCGGGTACATTCTGGGCCTCAGTGCCTACATCATCTGGGGACTTTTCCCGCTCTACTTCAAAGCCATCGCCAGTGTGCCCGCCGTGGAGATCATCATTCACCGCGTGTTGTGGTCGGCGCTGTTCGGTGCCCTGTTGCTGATGGTCTGGAAGCATCCCGGCTGGTGGCGTGAACTGCGCGAGAATCCGCGCCGGCTGGCGATCCTAGCCCTCAGCGGCACCCTGATCGCGGCCAACTGGCTGACTTACGTGTGGTCGGTGAACAACGGCCGCATGCTGGAAGCCAGCCTCGGCTACTACATCAATCCGCTGGTGAACGTGTTGCTCGGCATGCTGATCCTCGGTGAACGGCTGCGGCGCATGCAGTGGGTTGCGGTGGGTCTGGCGGCGGTCGGCGTGGCGCAACAGGTGTGGCAGGTCGGCAGTCTGCCTTGGGTGTCGCTGGTGCTGGCACTGACCTTCGGTTTCTACGGGTTGATTCGCAAGCAGGCGCCGGTCAAGGCCTTGCCGGGGCTGGTGGTGGAAACCTGGATGCTGGTACCGATTGCCGTGGCCTGGTTGCTGTTCAATCCAACCGCTAGCAGCGCACAGGCCGAATTCTGGACCACGTCCGAAGCCTGGTGGCTGGTCGCCGCAGGACCGGTCACGCTGGTGCCGCTGGTCTGTTTCAACGCCGCTGCCCGGCATTTGCCCTACACCACACTGGGATTTCTCCAGTACCTGGCGCCGACGTTGGTACTGCTGCAAGCGGTGCTGCTGTTTGGCGAACAGCTGTCGTCCAGCACGCTGGTCGCGTTCATCTTTATTTGGGCCGGTCTGGCGGTTTACAGCATCGATGCGTGGGTCAGTTTGCGCCGACGCAGCTGATCAAAAAACATACAAACCTCTACAGGCCTCGTCCCCCGTGGCCTGCATCGATCCTTCCCAAGGTTATCCACAGCGTGATCCCCGCCGATTGTGCGCAAGTCGCTGAAACTGCTGGTTTTTTGATCAGGTCCTGAAGAAGCCCGGCCAGCGTGGGCTGGCGGGCTGTCTCTACAGGTTATCCACAGGCAGGTGCACGATTAACTTGGATAACCTGATCAAGGTTCGCTGCGCAGTACCAGTTCGACCATCAGGTCGTCGGCCAGGGTTTCCAGGCGCGACTGCAGCACGTCCAGCGACAGCGTCAGCGGTACGGCAAGGATCGCTTCAGCGTGAAACAGCGGCTCGCTGCTCATTGGAGCCGGACGCACTTCCGTTGTCAGCTGTTCCAGGTTGACCCCCTGCTCGCTCAGCAACCGCGTGATGTCGCGCACGATTCCCGGACGATCATTGCCCACCAGTTCCATGGCGATCGGTTTCCAGGTGCACGATTGCTCGATGCCGCTTTCGGCGATCAGCACGCGAATGCCCAAGGTCGACAAACCTTGCAGGGCATCGACCAATTCATCGTAGGCCTCGGCCGGCACGCCGATCCGAAGAATCCCGGCGAACTGCCCGGCCATGCGCGACATGCGACTTTCCAGCCAATTGCCGCCGTGCTCGGCAATGCATTGGGCAATGCGCTCGACCTGCCCTGGCTTGTCCGGTGCGATTACGGTGAGTACGAGGTGGTCCATGGCGCAGCCCTCTGGTCATGACTTTTGTTATAGAAAACCAAGTATAGGCAAGGGTTGTTCCTGTGCTGAATGGGCTGACGCCATCGCTGGCAAGCCAGCTCCTACAAGGATTGCAAAAGGCCCTGTAGGAGCTGGCTTGCCAGCGATCCAGTCCACCGCCGATCTGCTGCGGAAAACAAATCGTGTACAACTTTTGATATTTAACTGGAACAATCCATTGGTTTTTTGAGAACATCACGCACCCCGCGATGACTGCAATGCGTCATGGGGTCGCAGAACGACGTAAATAGTCTAATTTTCACAACCGCAATTCATCATGTAGTATGCCGCAGCGCGCACTACATAACGTTGGATCGATGTCTGCCGCAGGCACGTTCGCGACCCTGAAAGCCCTGTCAGCAAGGCCCCAAGCCGTTGATTGGTCCCAACCCAGCCGCCCCTAAATGGCATGTACTGGTAGACGGGTTTGTGGTTTAAATGGCCCAAGGCTTCATTGTTAAATTGAAGAGCTGAAAAGCGAAATAGCTGAGCAGAGTGAGGCAAGCAATGACTGAACACGTTCAAGTCGGTGGCCTGCAGGTCGCCAAAGTCCTGTTCGACTTCGTGAACAACGAAGCCATTCCCGGAACCGGCCTCACCGCCGATCAATTCTGGGCCGGTGCCGACAAGGTCATTCATGACCTGGCGCCGAAGAACAAAGCCCTACTCGCCAAACGCGATGATTTCCAGGCTCGTATCGATGGCTGGCACCAATCCCGTGCCGGTCAGGCGCATGACGCCGTGGCCTATAAAGCCTTCCTGCAAGACATCGGTTATCTGCTGCCAGAAGCGGCCGATTTCCAGGCAACGACGCAAAACGTCGATGACGAAATCGCCCGCATGGCCGGCCCGCAACTCGTGGTGCCGGTAATGAATGCCCGTTTTGCCCTCAATGCCTCGAACGCCCGCTGGGGTTCGCTGTATGACGCGCTCTACGGCACCGATGCCATCAGCGAAGCTGACGGCGCGGTAAAAGGCAAAGGCTACAACAAGGTTCGCGGCGACAAGGTCATCGCCTTCGCTCGCGCCTTCCTCGACGAAGCGGCGCCATTGGCGGCCGGTTCCCACGTCGATTCCACCGCTTACAAAATCATCGACGGCAAACTGGTGGTCGCCCTTAAGGGTGGCAGCAACACCGGCCTGCGCAACGACGCTCAGTTGATCGGTTTCCAGGGCGATCCGGCGGCACCGACCGCGATCCTGCTGAAAAACAACGGCCTGCACTTCGAAATCCAGGTCGACGCCAGCACCCCGGTCGGCCAGACCGACGCGGCCGGCGTCAAAGACATCCTGATGGAAGCCGCGCTGACCACCATCATGGACTGCGAAGACTCCGTCGCCGCCGTCGATGCCGATGACAAAGTGGTGATCTACCGCAACTGGCTCGGCCTGATGAAGGGCGACCTGTCGGAAGAAGTCGCCAAGGGCGGTCAGATCTTTACCCGCACCATGAACGCCGATCGCACCTACACCGGCGTCGATGGCAGCGAACTGAGCCTGCATGGCCGCTCGCTGTTGTTCGTGCGCAACGTCGGTCACCTGATGACCATCGACGCGATCCTCGACAAAGACGGCAACGAAGTGCCTGAAGGTATTCTCGATGGCCTGGTCACGTGCCTGGCATCGATGCACAACCTGAACGGCAACACCTCGCGCAAAAACACCCGCACCGGCTCCATCTACATTGTGAAGCCGAAGATGCACGGTCCTGAAGAAGCGGCGTTCACCAACGAGCTGTTCGGGCGCATCGAAGACGTGCTGGGCTTGCCGCGCAACACCCTCAAAGTCGGGATCATGGACGAGGAGCGTCGTACCACGATCAACCTCAAGGCCTGCATCAAGGCGGCGAGCGAGCGCGTGGTGTTCATCAACACCGGTTTCCTCGACCGCACGGGCGACGAAATCCACACCTCCATGGAAGCCGGCCCGATGGTTCGCAAGGCGGACATGAAGGCGGAAAAATGGATCGGCGCCTACGAGAACTCCAACGTCGATATCGGCTTGAGCACCGGCCTGCAAGGTCGCGCACAAATCGGTAAAGGCATGTGGGCCATGCCGGACCTGATGGCCGCGATGCTCGAACAGAAAATCGCCCACCCGATGGCCGGCGCCAACACCGCCTGGGTCCCGTCGCCAACCGCCGCTGCCCTGCACGCGCTGCACTACCACAAGGTTGACGTGTTCGCCCGTCAAGCCGAACTGGCCAAGCGTGCTCACGCCTCGGTGGACGACATCCTGAGCATCCCGCTGGCGGTGAACCCGCAGTGGACCGCCGAACAGATCCAGAACGAACTGGACAACAACAGCCAGGGCATTCTCGGTTATGTGGTGCGCTGGATCGACCAGGGCGTCGGCTGTTCGAAAGTGCCGGACATCAACGACGTCGGCCTGATGGAAGATCGTGCGACGCTGCGTATTTCCAGCCAGCACATCGCCAACTGGCTGCGTCACGGCATCGTCACCGAAGCGCAAGTGATGGAAAGCCTCAAGCGCATGGCGCCGGTGGTTGACCGTCAGAACGCCGGTGATGCGCTGTACCGTCCGCTGGCCCCCAACTTCGACAGCAACATCGCCTTCCAGGCGGCGGTCGAACTGGTGGTCGAAGGCACGAAGCAACCGAACGGCTACACCGAGCCGGTCCTGCACCGTCGTCGTCGCGAGTTCAAGGCTGCCAACGGCTTGTAACCAAGCGATTGCGCCGGACATGAAAAAGCCCTGATCGAAAGATCAGGGCTTTTTTTTGGTTCATGTCCCGTCCTGAATAAGGTTTACACCTTCTGACCTATTTTCAGGAGGGAGCAATGGATTCGGGGAAAAGGCGCAGTCAGCGCGATTACACGCTGGCTTTTAAATTGTCGGTGGTCGATCAGGTCGA
>NZ_FYDO01000037.1 GCF_900187615.1 Pseudomonas sp. Irchel s3f7
CCAAGCTCAGCACTGAGGGCTCGCTCGATCAAAGCCTTCTTGAACGCCGCAGAGGCGTCCTCAATGGCTTCAGCGGTCATCGGTCCATCGGTGAATTGCTCGAGCAGCTCTTTCGGGATTTTCGGTAGTTCTCGCAACGCGGGTTTCTTTTTGGTTGGCATACATGCACCTCTTACTCATGTTATGCCCGAACACAAAATTTCTGACACCCCCCGATCGAATCAGCCGAACTAGCCTTCTCATGATCAATTCATGGAGGAGGCAAAGGAATGCCTGATTCACCTGCTTCACATCGCCTACGGCGTGGTCGCTATGCTGAAACCCACCGGATTTACCTATTGACCACCAACACGTTTGGACGAAAACAGATATTCAAGAATTTTGTCCTGGGTCGTTTGGTCGTGGATCAGTTTAGAAATGCGCAGCATCAAGGCATGGCGAATTCATTGGCCTGGGTTGTCATGCCCGATCATTTTCATTGGCTGGTTGAGTTACAGCAGGGATCATTGTGTGGCCTCATGCAGAAGACCAAGTCGATGAGCACCAAAGCGGTAAATCAGTTTACTGGTCGCAAGGTCACTCTCTGGCAGAAAGGCTTTCATGATCGGGCACTGCGACGAGAGGAAGATCTGGTGAGGGTAGCGCGATATGTCGTGGCCAATCCTTTGCGGGCCGGGCTGGTTGAGAAACTTGGCGACTACCCGCTGTGGGATGCTATCTGGGTTTGAGCTGATATCGAGTTGTCTTCATCGCTAGCAGGCTAGCTCCCACAAGGGTTTTATGAGCGCCACAGATCCAGTGTGGGAGCTAGCCTGCTAGCGATTGAAGGCACCGCGGTCCATCAATCCGGCTCACACCCCTTCAACACCAACCGGATAATCGTCTGCGCCGCCGCTTCGTAATCTTCTTCATCCAGCCTGGCCTTGCCGGTGATGGCACTGATTTGCCAGTCGAAATCGGCGTAGGTCTGGGTCGCGGCCCAGATGCTGAACATCAGGTGATTAGGGTCGATGGGGGCGATTTGCCCGCGGTCGATCCAGGTCTGGATGCACTCGATGTTGTGTCGGGCCTGGCCGTTGAGCTGTTCGACCAGGTCGCTGCTCAGGTGCGGTGCACCGTGCATGATTTCGCTGGCGAACACCTTGGAGGCGAAGGGCAGGTCGCGGGAGATACGGATTTTCGAGCGGATGTAGCCGCTGAGCACTTCACTGGGTACGCCGTCCGGATTGAAAGGCGTGGAAGCCTGGAGAATCGGCTCGATGATACTTTCCAGGACCTCGCGGTAGAGGTTTTCCTTGGATTTGAAATAGTAGTAGACGTTGGGCTTGGGCAATCCCGCCTTGGCTGCGATATCGCTGGTTTTGGTCGCAGCGAAGCCTTTGTCGGCAAATTCTTCACTGGCGGCACGCAGGATCAGTTGTTTGTTGCGCTCGCGGATTGTGCTCATAAAGCCGGTGGTTCCTTGCCTGTTCTGGCGGTTGCGCATGGTATCACCGGGCTCGCGCGGCGCTCAAGAATGCACCGTAGCCTGTTGCGCCGCGCTATGCTGCATCGCATTTATTCAAGAAGGAAACCCGACTCATGGCAGGAAGCAGTTTACTGGTGCTGATCGACGACATCGCCACCGTACTGGACGACGTTTCGTTGATGACTCAAATGGCCGCCAAGAAGACTGCCGGCGTGCTCGGCGACGACCTGGCGCTCAATGCCCAGCAAGTCAGCGGCGTGCGCGCCGAGCGTGAGATCCCGGTGGTCTGGGCGGTCGCCAAGGGGTCGTTCATCAACAAACTGATCCTGGTGCCTTCGGCATTGGCGATCAGTGCGTTCGTTCCGTGGGCGGTCACCCCGTTGCTGATGATTGGTGGCGCTTACCTGTGCTTCGAGGGTTTCGAGAAGATCGCCCACAAGTTTCTGCACAGCAAGGCCGAGGATGCCGCCGAGCATGCGCAGTTGGTCGAAGCCGTGGCCGATCCCGCCACGGACTTGGTGGCCTTCGAGAAAGACAAGATCAAAGGCGCCGTGCGCACCGACTTCATTCTTTCGGCGGAAATCATCGCCATCACCCTCGGCACCGTGGCCGATGCGCCGTTGACCCAGCAAGTGATCGTGCTTTCGGGCATCGCAATCATCATGACGGTCGGCGTCTATGGCCTGGTGGCGGGCATCGTCAAGCTCGATGATCTGGGCCTGTGGCTGACCCAAAAGCCCGGGCAAATGGCGAAAAGCATCGGCGGTGCCATTCTGCGGGCGGCGCCTTACATGATGAAAAGCCTGTCGGTGATTGGCACGGCGGCGATGTTCCTGGTCGGCGGCGGCATCCTGACCCACGGTGTGCCTGTGGTGCATCACTGGATTGAAAGTGTCAGCGCAGGGGCGGGCGGTGCAGGGTTTATCGTACCGATGTTGCTGAATGCGGCGGCGGGAATTGTGGCGGGTGCGGTGGTGTTGGCCGGTGTGATGGTTGTCGGCAAGATCTGGAAAGCGCTGAAAGGCTGAAGACAGCACATAACAATGTGGGAGCGAGCAGGCTCGCTCCCACATTTTTTACCGTTGGAATTACTCGGAAATCTGCAACTTGCGCGCCTGGGTGTACACGTAACGCACTTTGTCATACTCAAACGGTGAGTTCAGTTGACCGTAGCGGAAGCTGGTCTGGTAGCGCTTGTCGATGCCGCGCAGGATCCAGACTTCCGGATGGTTGGAGCTGACTTCGGGAACATTGAGGAAGTTGATCGCGGAGTCTGCGGTGTAATCCACCAGCAACCCACCGGTGTCCCGCAGGTTCGACGGGCCGAGGATCGGCAGTACGATGTAAGCGCCGCCCGGTACGCCATAGAAACCCAAGGTCTGGCCGAAGTCTTCGCTCTGGCGCGGCAAGCCCATGGCGGTTGCCGGGTCCCACAGACCGGCGACGCCAATGGTGGTGTTGAGCAACAGTCGCGCGGTGGTCTCCATCGAGCGCTGGCCCTTGAGTTGCAGCAAGCTGTTCAACAGGTTCGGCACATCGCCTAGGTTGTTGAAGAAGTTGCTGACCCCGGTGCGCAAGAAGCTCGGGGTGACGTAGCGATAGCCGTTGACTACGGGCAGGAACACCCATTGGTCGAACCGATAGTTGAAGTGGTAGACACGACGGTTCCACTCTTCCAGCGGGTCGTAGACGTTCAGCGCATTGAGCGTTGAACGCTCGAACTCGCGCTGATCCAGGCCCGGGTTGAACTTGAGTTCACTCAACGGTTCCTTGAAGCCGTCACTGTCGACCACGACGGGGGCGTTGGTTTTGCTGTCTTCGGCATTGGCGACGCCTGCACAGAGTAGCGCGGTGACAAGCAGGAGATATTTAGCCACGGAAAAACTCCAGCATGGCGTCGCTGTTGACGCGGTAGTTAAGGTTGCCGCAATGGCCGCCCAGCGGATAAACGGTCAAGCGGTCGCCGAATGTCTTGCGCAGGAAACCCAGGTCGCCTGGTCCAAGAATCACGTCATCGGCGTTGTGCATGACGGCAATTTTCGGGCTGTCGCGCAGATAGTCCTTCAGAGCATACAAGCTGACTTGGTCGATCAATTGCAGCAGGCTGCCGCCGTCGGTGCGGGCGCGCCACATCGGAATGACCTGTTCGGTGATGTAGCAATCGAAGTCGCATTGCAGCGCACGCTTGAAGAACGGCGTGAGGGTGGTGCCTTCGGTGATCGGGAACTTCGGTGGCGTGATCAGGCCGCGGCGGTTGATCAGGTCCGAGGTAAAAGCGATATCGGCGGCGGAGAAGCGGAACGATGTGCCGATCAGCATGGCCATCTGTTCATTGCTCAGATGCTGCTTGGACTGTTGGAAGTCGTAGAGCAGGGCATCGTTGAGGTCGATGTAGCCCTTCTGCTGGAAGTAGCGGGTCAGTTTGTCCAGCACCAGCTCATAGAAGGTCGTGGAAGTACTGATGCCTTTGACCTCGGTTTGCACCAGCTTGTCCAGGTTGGTGATCGAGGTATAGAGGTTCACCGGCGGGTTGAGCAGCAGGACTTTCTTGAAGTTGAAGCTGCGGCGGGTTTCGTCCAGGTGCGCCACAAAAGCAGCATCCAGCGCACCCAGGCTGTAACCGGTCAGGTAGTAGTCGGTGACCGGCAGATTCGGGTTTTGTGCCCGTATGGCCTGCATCACCCGATACATGTCTTCGGCATCCTCCTTGGTGATGCCCGGCGTGGCGAAGCGTGAAGCGGAGCTGATGAAGTCGAAGCTGGTCGGCGACGACAATTGCACCACGTGGTAGCCGGCCTTGTAGTAGAGCTTCTTCAAATATTCGTTCAGGCTGCTGTCATAGCGCGCGCCAGTGCCGGCGATCAGGAAAATCAACGGTGCGGCATGGTCCTGCGTGGCGAGTCGGTATTCGAGTTTCGTCACCGGCCAGAAATTCGCCGGCAGCTCGAAGGCCCGCTCCGGGCGCAGGGTGACGCTGAGTGTCGACTGGTCGATGTCATCGTCCAGCGGCAGTTCCGGGCGCAAGTCCGGTGGTGTTGTCGCGATGGTCGCTTCAAACGGATTGGTGAGGGGATAGCCATAACTGGCGGCGTCGATATCGACCGCCAGTGCGGACGCACTCAAAATAAGGCCGCCAAACAGGGCGGCGAAGCGCAAGGAACGGAGCATGACTAGATCCCTTAGAAGAAGGTGCCGATTGAATGTCGCAGGCTATGACCACCGGATTTGCGCCTAAGTGCCAAGCGTCGGCACCAAACACGCCTGATTTCGAAGTAATAGTAGCTGGACGATACACTTTGCAGCGATTGAATGACTAGCAAACTGTTGTTATAGCTTGCGAATAGCATAAGGGCGATTAAGCTGGCCGCCGTTTTTCACCCATTGGAGTAATTCATGTCCCGCCTGCCCGTGATCCTGCTGCTTGTTTTGCTGCCCGTCTGGCTGGCCGCCAGTTATGGCGCACGTTATGGCTTCATGGAAGATGCGCAGTGGGTGGGCATTTGCGTCGATGAGTCAAGCCGCTGGGAATGCCAGATACGGTCGAACCTGGGCCTGATGATTCACTTCGCCGTCCTGGGTTGGGCCGCATTGGCGGCTGCGATCGTTGGCTTCGTTGTGCCGGGTCGGGCAGGGTGGTGGCTGGCGGTGCTGGCGCTGATTTGTGGGTTGCCTGCGCTGGCGTTGTACAACACGACGTTGGCGGTGTTTGCGGTGGTGATCGCGGGGTTGCGGTTGGTTCGGGCGTCACGTAGCGCCTGATAGATTGCCATCGCGAGCAGGCTCGCTCCTGCAGTAGATCTATAGCGAACGCAAAATTGGCGTGCGACAAAAATCAAATGTAGGAGCAAGCTTGCTCGCGATGGGGCCGCAAGCTGCGCTGCAAATTTAAGCCTTGCGAACCCGCAAACACCGCCACAACGCAGCCACCATCAACACACTCACCAGCGCCCAACCCCAAGCCTGCTGATTCTGCAGCCCTTCACGAAACAACTGCGGTGCAATGCTGGCCCCAATAATGAACGTCAGCAGCGCAATCTCCCGACGCGGCACGCTCACCGGGCGGCACAGGTAGACGAGTGCCGGCACGATAAACGCCACGCTCGGGAAGCTGCGATAGCGCGGATCGAACACCAGTTCCAGCATCATCACTGCCGCTGCAAAACCGGAAGCTGCGACGAGCCATCCAGCGTGGCGCTCCAAAAAGTTGAAAGCGCTTTCACGCCATCCGGTGCGTGAGCTCAGCGTCAGCGCCGCGTGGGCAATGATCAGCAGATTCAATACGGTCAGCAAGCCGACCCATAGCCATTCACTGTTGAAACGAGTGGTGACCCGCGCCAGGTCGCCCCAGGCGCCCAACGAGCAGGCGGCGACTGCGGCGAACAACGGAAGAACCAGTGCCGAACGGGTACTGCGAACCCGACCGCCAACAAGCAGAATGCCGAGGAAAATCAAACCACCCGCCACCAGCCATTGCGACCAGTACGGCACGTTCGTCACCGGCCCGGCCAGCACGCCTTTGTCCTGGCGGTCAGCATCGAACAATCCCCAGTAACCGCCGACCGCACCTTCGCTGGCGCGTTTCCACGGCTGGTCGAAGGCTTCGATCAGGTTGTAATGCCAGCCTTGCTGCTCGGCCAGGGTGACAAAGCCGCGAATGAATTTGGCTTCGTTAACCCGGCTCGGCAGCGCGGTTTCACGCTGACGGCCCTCGCTCGGCCAGCCGGTTTCGCCAATCATCACGTCCTTGGGCGCGAACCTGTTGCCGAACACCTGGCGTACCTCGGCCACATGTTGCAGGGCGGCATCGATGTTCGATGGATCGTCTTCCCAGTAGGGCAGCAAGTGGATGGTCAGGAAGTCCACGGCGGGGGCGATTTCCGGATGCTTGAGCCAGAACTCCCAGACGTCGGCATAGGTGACAGGTTGTTTGACCTGGTTTTTGACGTTGTTGATCAGCTTGGCCAGTTGTGGTCCGGTAACTTCCTTGCGCAGGAGGGCTTCGTTGCCGACGATCACTGCGCTCACCACATCGGCGTTGGCATTGGCCGAGGCGATCAGCAAATCGACCTCTTTTTCCGTGTCCACCGGATTGCTGTTGACCCAGGCGCCGATCATCAGCTTCAAGCCATGCTTGCGCGCCAGGTCCGGCAGGGCTTCGAGGCCAGTCATGGAGTAGGTGCGGATGCATTCGAAACTTTTGGACAGCAGTGCAAGATCGGCGTCCATGCGCTCCGGGCGCAGATTGAACGGCACATCGAACGGCGACTGATCTTTATCGAATGGGGTGTAGGAGGCGCATTGCAACTTGTGCGTGGCACTGGCCACGTCCGGCAGAATCACCGGTTTACCGAGCCCGTACCAAAAGCCGCAGAGCGCAAACAGCCCCAGCAGGCAAGCGAAAAAATAAGCAGCGAAAGGGAAACGGGAAATCGCGGACATGGTCAGGCCGTGTGGGAGCAAAGCGGCGCATGTTACCTGCATTTACCGCGCGCTTGGTGGCCTGCATGATTTTGACATGCAAAGTTCGGGCGGATTGGCCGCAGTGTTTGTCGCGCTCAGGGTTAATGGCTTTCTGATGTCGTTTCTCGATGGCTTGAGGTCGCTGGCAGAGCAGGTCGCCAAGAGCGTGAGGTTGATGATCGCTGTGTCAGTACTCCGCTGATGTTGGAGCGAGTTTGCGGTGAGGCGTGATGGAGGCGCTGTGCACCATAACAATACGTTGACGCGGCTCGGCACCCGTCGAGCGCAGCACTTTCGGGGAAGTAACGATGAAGATGCGACGACTTTTAGGCGCGAGTGCCGCTCTGGTACTTGCGGTTGGCTCCACATTCGCCAATGCCGAGAGCAAGACCCTGAGCATCGGTTATGTTGACGGCTGGTCCGACAGCGTTGCGACCACTCACGTGGCCGCCGAAGTGATCAAGCAGAAACTCGGTTATGACGTGAAGCTGCAAGCCGTCGCCACCGGGATCATGTGGCAAGGCGTGGCGACCGGCAAACTCGACGCCATGTTGTCGGCCTGGTTGCCAGTGACGCACGGTGACTACTGGACCAAGAACAAGGATCAGGTTGTCGATTACGGCCCCAACTTCAAAGACGCGAAAATCGGTTTGATCGTACCGGAGTATGTGAAAGCCAAGACAGTCGGCGATCTGAAAACCGATGACACCTTCAAGAACCGCATCGTTGGTATCGACGCCGGTTCAGGCGTAATGCTCAAGACCGAACAGGCGATCAAGGATTACGACCTGACCGGTTATCAACTCAAGGCCAGTTCCGGCGCCGGCATGATTGCCGAGCTGACGCGCGCCGAGAAGAAAAACGAATCCATCGCCGTGACCGGTTGGGTGCCGCACTGGATGTTCGCCAAGTGGAAACTGCGTTTCCTGGAAGACCCGAAAGGCGTGTATGGCGCTGCTGAAACCGTCAACAGCATCGGCAGCAAAGAGCTGGCAACCAAAGCGCCGGAAGTGGCCAAGTTCCTGAAGCACTTCCAGTGGGCCTCGAAAGACGAAATCGGCGAGGTCATGCTGGCGATCCAGGATGGCGCCAAACCTGAAGCGGCGGCGAAGGACTGGGTCGCTAAACACCCGGAACGTGTGGCTGACTGGATTAAATAATCTGAGTTGATGCTTCAGGTCAGTCTCTTCCAGGGTCGCTGGGCATTCTATGCCTAGTGGCCCTTTTTCTTTTCTGTAGGAGCGAGCTTGCTCGCGATGGGCGTGAACGTTAACGCGTGCCGCCGGGAAAAACTCGGTGCCTCCAAATTCATCGCGAGCAAGCTCGTTCCTGCAATTGGCAGATATGTCATGGCGTTCTAAGACTAAGGTCGTCTGGAACCTGCCCCGCAGCCGCATAGAGTGGATACCGTTCCAACTTAATCTGTGCTGCGAGGATAAAAACAATGAACGACAGCATTTACCTCTCGATTCAAAACAGCCCGCGCTTCAAGGAGCTGGTTAGCAAGAGGGAACGATTCGCCTGGATTCTTTCAGCGATCATGCTAGGGCTTTACTCCGGATTCATCCTTTTGATTGCTTACGGGCCGCATGTACTGGGGGCGAAAATCAGCCCTGAGTCATCGATAACCTGGGGCATTCCGATCGGTGTCGGCCTGATTCTCTCGGCCTTCATCCTGACCGGCATCTATGTAAAACGCGCCAACGGCGAGTTCGACGACCTGAACAATGCGATTCTCAAGGAGGCTCAGCAATGATCCGGCGTCTAATGGCTCTGTTGAGCATCGCAGCCTTCGCACCGGGCGCCTGGGCGGCTGACGCCCTGACCGGCGCCGTGCAGAAACAACCGCTGAACGTCGCCGCGATCCTTATGTTCGTGGCGTTCGTCGGCGCAACCTTGTGCATCACTTACTGGGCGTCCAAGAAAAACAACTCGGCCTCTGACTACTACGCCGCTGGCGGCAAGATCACTGGTTTCCAGAACGGTCTGGCGATTGCCGGTGACTACATGTCGGCAGCATCCTTCCTGGGTATTTCCGCGCTGGTGTTCACCTCCGGCTACGACGGCCTGATCTACTCGATCGGCTTCCTGGTGGGCTGGCCGATCATTCTGTTCCTGATCGCCGAGCGCTTGCGTAACCTGGGCAAGTACACCTTTGCCGACGTGGCGTCCTATCGCCTGGGCCAAACCCAGATTCGCTCGCTGTCCGCGTGCGGCTCGCTGGTGGTGGTGGCGTTCTACCTGATCGCGCAAATGGTGGGTGCCGGCAAGCTGATTCAGCTGCTGTTCGGTCTCGACTACCACGTTGCAGTGATCCTGGTCGGTATCCTGATGTGCATGTACGTGTTGTTCGGCGGCATGCTGGCGACCACCTGGGTGCAGATCATCAAGGCGGTTCTGTTGCTGTCCGGCGCTTCGTTCATGGCGCTGATGGTGATGAAGCACGTCAACTTCGACTTCAACATGCTGTTCTCCGAAGCGATCAAGGTTCACCCGAAAGCTGAAGCGATCATGAGCCCGGGCGGCCTGGTGAAAGATCCGATCTCGGCGTTCTCCCTCGGTCTGGCCTTGATGTTCGGTACCGCTGGCCTGCCACACATCCTGATGCGCTTCTTCACCGTGAGTGACGCTAAAGAAGCTCGCAAGAGCGTGTTGTACGCAACCGGCTTCATCGGCTACTTCTACATCCTGACCTTCATCATCGGCTTCGGCGCGATCCTGCTGGTCAGCACCAACCCGGCCTTTAAAGATGCTGCTGGCGCGCTGTTGGGCGGCAACAACATGGCGGCGGTGCACCTGGCTAACGCGGTAGGCGGCAGTATCTTCCTGGGCTTCATCTCGGCGGTAGCGTTCGCGACCATTCTGGCAGTGGTTGCCGGTCTGACCCTGGCCGGTGCTTCGGCGGTCTCCCACGACCTGTACGCCAGCGTGATCAAGAAAGGCAAAGCCAACGAGAAGGATGAGATCCGCGTCTCGAAAATCACCACCATCGCGCTGGCGGTGCTGGCAATTGGTCTGGGTATCCTGTTCGAGAGCCAGAACATTGCGTTCATGGTGGGCCTGGCGTTCTCCATTGCGGCGAGCTGCAACTTCCCGGTCCTACTGCTTTCCATGTACTGGAAGAAGCTGACCACCCGCGGTGCGATGATCGGCGGCTGGATGGGCCTGATCAGTGCTGTAGGCCTGATGGTGCTTGGTCCG
The DNA here is from genome assembly GCF_900187615.1 of Pseudomonas sp. Irchel s3f7. Taxonomy (GTDB): domain Bacteria; phylum Pseudomonadota; class Gammaproteobacteria; order Pseudomonadales; family Pseudomonadaceae; genus Aquipseudomonas. The sequence continues at coordinate 10,130 of NZ_FYDO01000037.1, forward strand.
ACCATCTGGGTGCAGATCCTGCATCACGAGAAGGCTATCTTCCCGTATGAGTACCCGGCGCTGTTCTCGATGCTGATTGCCTTTGTCGGGATCTGGTTCTTCTCGATTACTGACAAGTCGACCGCGGCTGACAATGAGCGGGCGCTGTTCTTCCCGCAGTTTGTTCGTTCGCAGACTGGCCTGGGCGCGAGTGGGGCTGTTTCGCACTAAGGGTTTGGGTTTGACTGTTTAAGATGTGTTGAATGGAATGCCCCGGTCGAGAGATCGGGGCATTTTTTTATTGAGCGGTAATCGGCCGGAATTTTTGGATGTTGCCGATTTACTGTAGGAGCTGGCTTGCCAGCGATGGCGGCCTTCGGGCAGACCTGGTTCTTGGTTGATTGAGTACATATCCGTTATTCAGGTGACGGCGGCTTATGGTTTCGCCCTTACGGCGAGTCCCTTACGTACGGCCCCTCGCTAAGGCTCGGCGTTCCTTCGCTCCGGTATTCATCCGGGGGCATTGCCCTCCGGTCGGCTTCGCTTCGACCTACATGCAATGAGCTCGATTGCGTCGAACGGCGCTGTGCGCCAATCCCCGGATAAACACCTCCACTCAGCCTCCCGAGGGGGCGGGTGGATCAAAAGCGGAAGGCGAGCTAACGCTCGGCCTGATGAGTGGTGAAGAGCGTGGGTGTACGCTGATCCATTGTAGGAGCTGGCTTGCCAGCGATGGCGGCCTGCCTGCCGGCCTGATTTCGCGGATGTATCACTCCGTAGGAGCTGCCGAAGGCTGCGATCTTAAAAAAACAGAGTCAAAAGATCGCAGCCTCGTTGCACTCGACAGCTCCTACAGGGAGAGCGCGTACACATCAGAACCAGGCCGGCCGGTAGGCCGCCTCGGGCGCTTTTGCGGTGTACGCCCCCTCGTGAGGCCGAGAGGAGGTTCTGCGCAGTGGGCAAGCCGGCATGGATGCCGGTTTAGCCGCCCCCGGCCATGGATGGCCGATGGCGGCGGGCCCACGGAGCAGGACCGGAGCGAGGGAATGCCGAGCCGCGGCGAGGCACCGAATGTCAGGGGCAAGAGCCCTTTGGTTACTTTGGGGCTTTTCCAAAGTGACCCGCCGTAAGGGCGGAACCAATAGCGGCCGTAACCGCAGAAACGGATATGTACACCATCAAAAAGGCGCACAAACAAAAACGGCCTCCTGCTCTTTATATAAAAAGCAGAGGCCGTTCCCGGTGCAACTCAACACGCTACAGCAAGACAGATCTTACTTGCGGTCTTCCAGCTTGGAGATATCACGCGACTCGTAGCCGGTGTACAACTGACGCGGACGGCCAATCTTGTACGGGCTGGAGAGCATTTCTTTCCAGTGGGAGATCCAGCCGACGGTCCGCGCCAGGGCGAAGATCACGGTGAACATGCTGGTTGGAATGCCGATCGCCTTGAGGATGATCCCCGAGTAGAAGTCGACGTTCGGGTACAGCGAACGTTCGATGAAGTACGGGTCGGTCAGGGCGATCTCTTCCAGGCGCATGGCCAGTTCGAGTTGCGGATCGTTCTGGATGCCCAGTTCCTTCAACACTTCGTCGCAGGTCTTCTTCATCACGGTGGCGCGCGGGTCGCGGTTTTTGTAAACGCGATGACCGAAGCCCATCAGTTTGAACGGATCGTTCTTGTCCTTGGCCTTGGCGATGAACTTGTCGATGTTCGAAACATCGCCGATTTCATCGAGCATGGTCAGTACGGCTTCGTTGGCACCGCCGTGGGCAGGGCCCCACAGTGCAGCGATACCGGCGGCGATACAGGCGAACGGGTTGGCACCCGAAGAGCCAGCCAGACGGACGGTGGAGGTCGAAGCGTTCTGCTCGTGGTCGGCGTGGAGGATGAAGATCCGGTCCATGGCCTTGGCGAGTACCGGGCTGATCGGTTTGATCTCGCACGGGGTGTTGAACATCATGTGCAGGAAGTTTTCCGCGTACGACAGGTCGTTGCGCGGGTACATCATGGGTTGGCCCATGGAGTACTTGTAAACCATCGCTGCCAGGGTAGGCATCTTGGCAACCAGGCGGATCGCGGAAATTTCGCGATGCTGCGGGTTATTGATGTCCAGGGAGTCGTGGTAGAAGGCCGAGAGGGCGCCAACTACGCCGCACATGACGGCCATCGGGTGGGCGTCGCGACGGAAGCCGTTGAAGAAGGTCTTCAGCTGCTCGTGAACCATGGTGTGGTTCTTCACGGTGCTGACGAACTGGGCCTTCTGTTCTGCGGTCGGCAGTTCGCCATTGAGCAGCAGGTAGCAGGTTTCCAGATAGTCCGACTTTTCAGCCAGCTGTTCGATCGGGTAGCCGCGGTGCAGCAGAATGCCGTTGTCACCATCAATATAGGTGATCTTCGACTCGCACGAAGCGGTCGACATGAAACCTGGGTCAAAGGTGAAGCGGCCCGTGGCCGTCAGACCCCGAACATCGATAACATCGGGACCAACGGTGCCGGTTAAAATGGGCAGCTCGACGGGGGCTGCGCCCTCGATGATCAACTGCGCTTTTTTGTCAGCCATGTGGCCTCCTATTTATGCTTGAAATCATCAGACAGACCCCCCACGCAGGGCCCGCACCACTATAGTGAGATAAATTCGAATGTCAATTTGCCTAAAGTCTTGCTCCCAAAGGCTTTAACCAGACATTTTTCTCGAAATTGGCTGCCATTTACGCCTTTTATGTCAGTTGCGCAATCAGCTGTTTGGGTTAGGTGATTGCGTTGTCATTAGTAGCCTAACTGTCTATACTCGGCCACCGACCGCCAAGGGCTTTTGGGCTTGCTTTCATTGGGGGTCGCATCCCTGGGTGGTGGTTACCTGACCAGTGCACTCCCCAACAACTTTGCCCTGATTGTTAGGGGCTCTTCAGTGTGAAAAAAAAGCCGTGAAAAGCCAACGACCTGTAAACCTAGACCTAAGGACCATCAAACTCCCAGTCACTGCTTACACGTCCATCCTTCACCGAATCTCCGGTGTCATCCTCTTCGTGTGCCTTGCCATCATGCTTTATGCATTGGACAAGTCGCTGAGCTCCGAGGAAGGCTTCGGTCAGGTGAAAGCGTGTCTGACCAGTCCGCTAGCCAAGCTAGTGACATGGGGCATCCTGTCCGCTCTGCTTTATCACTTGGTAGCCGGTGTGCGCCACTTGATCATGGACATGGGCATCGGTGAGACGCTGGAAGGCGGCAAACTGGGCTCGAAAATCGTTATCGCCGTTTCCGTGGTGGTAATCGTTCTGGCAGGAGTTTGGATATGGTAACTAACGTCACGAACCTCTCGCGTTCGGGCCTCTATGACTGGATGGCGCAACGTGTGTCTGCGGTCGTTCTCGCGGCTTACTTCATCTTCCTGATCGGATACATCGCGGCCAACCCTGGCATCGATTACGCCCAGTGGCATGAACTGTTCGCCCACAACGGGATGCGTATCTTCAGCCTCCTGGCCCTTGTTGCCCTCGGCGCTCACGCCTGGGTCGGCATGTGGACCATCGCGACCGACTACCTGACGCCAATGGCGTTCGGCAAGTCCGCGACGGCTATACGTTTCCTTTTCCAGGCAGTCTGCGGCGTTGCGATGTTCGCTTACTTCGTCTGGGGCGTGCAGATTCTCTGGGGTATCTGATTCATGGCTAACATTCCAACGATTTCTTTCGACGCCATCATTATTGGTGGTGGCGGTGCCGGCATGCGCGCAGCGCTGCAACTGGCACAGGGTGGTCACAAGACTGCCGTGATCACCAAGGTTTTCCCGACCCGTTCGCACACTGTTTCCGCCCAGGGCGGCATCACCTGTGCCATCGCGTCCGCTGACCCGAACGATGACTGGCGCTGGCACATGTACGATACCGTCAAGGGTTCCGACTACATCGGTGACCAGGACGCTATCGAATACATGTGTCAGGAAGGCCCGGCTGCCGTTTACGAGCTGGACCACATGGGTATGCCGTTCTCGCGTACCGAGCAAGGTCGTATCTACCAGCGTCCATTCGGCGGTCAGTCCAAGGACTACGGTAAAGGCGGCCAGGCTGCGCGTACTTGCGCTGCGTCCGACCGTACCGGTCACGCTCTGCTGCACACCCTTTATCAGGGCAACCTGAAAGCCGGTACCGTGTTCCTGAACGAGTACTACGCTGTCGATCTGGTGAAGAACAGCGAAGGCGAGTTCGTCGGCGTGATCGCCATCTGCATCGAAACCGGCGAAACCACCTACATCCGTGCCAAGGCCACCGTACTGGCTACCGGCGGTGCAGGTCGTATCTACGCTTCGACCACCAACGCCCTGATCAACACCGGTGACGGCGTTGGTATGGCGCTGCGTGCCGGCGTCCCAGTGCAAGACATCGAAATGTGGCAGTTCCACCCGACCGGCATCGCCGGCGCTGGTGTACTGGTTACCGAAGGTTGCCGTGGTGAAGGTGGATACCTGATCAACAAGCACGGCGAGCGTTTCATGGAGCGTTATGCTCCGAACGCGAAAGACCTTGCCGGTCGTGACGTTGTTGCTCGCTCGATGGTTAAAGAAATCATCGCCGGCAACGGTTGCGGTCCGAATGGCGACCACGTAATGCTCAAGCTCGACCACCTGGGCGAGGAAGTGCTGCACAGCCGTCTGCCAGGCATCTGCGAACTGTCGAAGACTTTCGCACACGTTGACCCGGTTGTTGCTCCGGTTCCGGTTGTTCCGACCTGCCACTATATGATGGGCGGCGTTGCCACCAACATTCATGGTCAGGCGATCACCCAGAACGGCGAAGGCGTCGACGAAATCATCCCTGGCCTGTTCGCAGTGGGTGAAGTGGCTTGCGTATCGGTTCACGGTGCCAACCGTCTGGGCGGCAACTCGCTGCTCGACCTGGTGGTATTCGGCCGCGCTGCCGGCCTGCACCTGGAAAAAGCACTGACCGACGGCATCGAATACGACGACGCTACCGAAGCCGATATCGAAGCTGCCCTGTCGCGCTTGAACGCTCTGAACAGCCGTACCGAAGGCGAAGACGTGGCAACCCTGCGTCGCGAGCTGCAAAACTGCATGCAGAACTACTTCGGTGTATTCCGTACTGGCGAATACATGCAGAAGGGTATTGCCCAGCTGGCGGACCTGCGCAAGCGCATCGCCAACGTCAAGATCAACGATAAGTCGCAGGCGTTCAACACTGCACGTATCGAAGCACTTGAGCTGCAGAACCTGCTGGAAGTAGCCGAAGCTACCGCCATCGCTGCCGAAGTACGTAAAGAGTCCCGCGGCGCTCACGCCCGTGAAGACTTCGAAGATCGTGACGATGAAAACTGGCTGTGCCACACCCTGTACTTCCCGGGTGACAAGCGCGTGACCAAGCGTGCCGTGAACTTCTCGCCGAAGACTGTTCCGACTTTTGAACCTAAGATTCGGACTTATTAAGGGTGGCCGCCATGTTGCAAGTCAGCGTTTATCGTTACAACCCTGATCAGGACGCCGCGCCGTTCATGCAGGAATTCCAGGTTGATACCGGTGGTAAAGACCTGATGGTGCTGGACGTGCTGGCCCTGATCAAAGAGCAGGACGAAGGTTTCTCCTATCGTCGCTCTTGCCGTGAAGGCGTTTGCGGTTCCGACGGCATGAACATCAACGGCAAGAACGGCCTGGCCTGCGTCACGCCGCTGTCTGCTGTCGTAAAAGGTAACAAGTTGATCGTTCGTCCTCTGCCAGGTTTGCCGGTTATCCGTGACCTGGTCGTCGATATGAGCATCTTCTACAAGCAATACGAGAAGGTTAAGCCATACCTGCAGAACGACACGCCGGCTCCGGCCATCGAGCGTCTGCAGTCCCCTGAAGAGCGTGAAAAGCTCGACGGTCTGTACGAGTGCATCCTGTGCGCTTGCTGCTCGACCTCTTGCCCGTCCTTCTGGTGGAACCCGGACAAATTCCTGGGTCCAGCTGCTCTGCTGCAAGCGTATCGCTTCCTGGCAGACAGCCGTGACACCAAGACGTCCGAGCGTCTGGCTTCGCTGGATGACCCGTTCAGCGTATTCCGCTGCCGCGGGATCATGAACTGCGTCAACGTATGTCCGAAAGGCCTGAACCCGACTAAGGCCATCGGTCACATCCGTAACATGTTGCTGTCTAGCGGCGTGTGATTCAGCTGCTGTATCCGTTGTACCCGTAGATGCTACGGCGCAGGCTTCAACCGGCGCCGTAGTTTTAACCTGAGCAGCAGCTTAAAAGGCTGCAGCTCTTATTTTGAAGAAATGAGACAAGCAGGGGCATCCGGGCTGGTACCCGGACTATCAGTGTGATCCTAGTGGCTTGTTTTGGTCGCTGCATTCGGACTTCTGCAAGTTTGCTCGGTGTCGACACCGGTGGTGTTCCCCTAACCGAGGGTGACCAAGCATGCAAGAAAGCGTGATGCAGCGCATGTGGAACAGCGCCTACCTATCCGGTAGTAACGCTGCCTATGTGGAAGAGCTCTACGAGCTCTACCTGCACGACCCTAACGCTGTGCCAGAAGAGTGGCGCACCTACTTCCAGAAGTTGCCTGCTGACGGCAACTCTGCCACCGATGTTTCGCACTCGACAATTCGCGATCATTTCGTCTTGCTGGCAAAGAACCAGCGCCGCGCCCAACCGGTTTCCGCCGGCAGCGTGAGCAGTGAGCACGAGAAGAAGCAAGTTGAAGTGCTGCGATTGATCCAGGCCTACCGTATGCGTGGCCACCAGGCAGCCCAGCTTGACCCGCTGGGGCTGTGGCAGCGTCCTGCACCTGCAGACCTGTCGATCAATCATTACGGCTTGACCAATGCCGATCTTGATACGACCTTCCGTGCCGGCGACCTGTTCATCGGCAAAGAGGAAGCGAGCCTACGCGAAATTCACGAAGCGTTGCAGCAGACATATTGCCGCACCATCGGCGCTGAATTCACGCACATCACCGATTCCGAACAGCGCCAGTGGTTCCAGCAGCGTCTGGAAAGCGTGCGCGGCCGTCCGACGTACTCCGCCGACATCAAGAGCCACCTGCTTGAGCGCGTGACTGCCGGTGAAGGCCTGGAAAAATACCTGGGCACCAAGTACCCGGGTACCAAGCGTTTCGGTCTGGAAGGCGGCGAAAGCCTGATTCCGATGCTCGACGAGCTGATCCAGCGTTCCGGTTCCTACGGCACCAAGGAAATCGTTATCGGCATGGCCCACCGTGGTCGTCTGAACGTGCTGGTCAACACCTTCGGCAAGAACCCGCGCGAGTTGTTCGACGAGTTCGAAGGCAAGAAGAAGGTCGAGCTGGGCTCCGGTGACGTTAAGTACCACCAGGGCTTCTCGTCCAACGTGATGACCGCTGGCGGTGAAGTTCACCTGGCCATGGCGTTCAACCCGTCCCACCTGGAAATCGTTTCCCCGGTGGTCGAGGGTTCGGTTCGCGCCCGTCAGGATCGTCGTAACGATCCAACCGGTGAGAAGGTTCTGCCGATCTCCATCCACGGTGACGCGGCATTCGCCGGTCAAGGCGTGGTCATGGAAACCTTCCAGATGTCGCAGACCCGCGGTTTCAAAACCGGCGGCACCGTGCACATCGTGATCAACAACCAGGTCGGTTTCACCATCAGCAACCCGCTGGACTCGCGTTCCACCGAGTACGCGACCGACGTTGCGAAAATGATCCAGGCGCCGATCCTCCATGTGAATGGTGATGATCCGGAAGCCGTATTGTTCGTGACCCAGCTGGCCATCGACTACCGCATGCAGTTCAAGCGTGACGTGGTGATCGACCTGGTCTGCTACCGTCGTCGCGGCCACAACGAGGCCGACGAGCCAAGCGGCACCCAGCCGATCATGTATCAGCAGATCACCAAACAGCGCACCACCCGTGAGCTGTATGCCGATCGTCTGACCCAGGGCGGTGTGCTGGACGCAGAGCGTGTTCAGGCGAAAGTCGACGAATACCGCAACGCGCTGGACAACGGTCTGCACGTAGTGAAGAGCCTGGTCAAAGAGCCGAACAAAGAGTTGTTCGTGGATTGGCGTCCGTATCTGGGCCACGCCTGGACCGCGCGTCACGACACTCGTTTCGATCTGAAGACCCTGCAGGAACTGTCCGCCAAGCTGCTGGAAATTCCGGAAGGCTTCGTGGTTCAGCGCCAGGTCGCGAAGATCTACGAAGACCGTCAGAAGATGCAAGCCGGCGGCCTGCCGATCAACTGGGGTTACGCCGAAACCATGGCGTACGCGACCCTGGCGTTCGAAGGTCACCCGATCCGCATGACCGGCCAGGACATCGGCCGCGGTACGTTCTCGCACCGTCATGCTGTCTTGCACAACCAGAAAGACGCGGGCACCTACATCCCGTTGCAGAACCTGTACAACGGCCAGCCACGTTTCGACCTGTACGATTCGTTCCTGTCCGAAGAAGCCGTACTGGCGTTCGAATACGGTTACTCGACCACCACGCCTGATGCGCTGGTGATCTGGGAAGCCCAGTTCGGCGACTTCGCCAACGGTGCCCAGGTGGTTATCGACCAGTTCATCACCAGCGGCGAGCACAAGTGGGGCCGTCTGTGCGGTCTGACCATGTTGCTGCCGCACGGTTATGAAGGTCAGGGGCCGGAGCACTCCTCGGCTCGTCTGGAACGTTACCTGCAGCTGTGCGCCGAGCACAACATTCAGGTAGCCGTGCCGACTACGCCGGCACAGATCTATCACTTGCTGCGTCGTCAGGTCATTCGCCCGCTGCGCAAGCCATTGATCGTTCTGACACCGAAGTCGCTGCTGCGCCACAAGCTGGCCATCTCGACGCTGGAAGATCTGGCCGAAGGTTCGTTCCAGACCGTGATCCCGGAAATCGATGCCCAAGACCCGAAAAAGGTCGAGCGCGTTGTTCTGTGTAGCGGCAAGGTCTACTACGACCTGCTGGAAAAACGTCGTGCCGAAGGTCGTGACGACATCGCCGTCATGCGTATCGAGCAGCTGTATCCATTCCCTGAGGACGACTTGAAAGAAGTCCTGGCTCCTTATACCAACGTCAAAGCTGCCGTTTGGTGTCAGGAAGAGCCGATGAACCAGGGGGCGTGGTACTGCAGCCAACACCATATGCGTCGCAGCATCAGCAACCTCGACAAGTCTCTCGTACTTGAGTACGCGGGCCGTGAGGCTTCTGCTGCACCGGCATGCGGTTACGCATCGATGCACGCTGAGCAGCAGGAAAAACTGCTGCAAGACGCCTTTACTGTTTAACGCCTTCGCGCACCTGAAACCGAATTTAAGGACCCACAGATAATGGCTATCGAAATCAAAGCCCCCACTTTCCCGGAATCGGTTGCCGATGGCACCGTTGCCACCTGGCACAAGCAACCGGGCGACGCGGTCAAGCGCGACGACCTGATCGTCGACATCGAAACCGACAAGGTTGTGCTGGAAGTGTTGGCTACTGCTGACGGCGTGCTGGGCGCTATCGTCAAGAACGAAGGCGAAACCGTTCTGTCCGACGAAGTCCTGGGCTCGATCGAAGCGGGCGGCGCTGCTGCCGCTCCTGCTGCCGCGGCTCCTGCTGCTGCACAAGCCGCTGCGCCAGCCACCGAAGGCGAAGACGATCCTGTTGCTGCACCGGCTGCCCGTAAGCTGGCTGAAGAAAACGGCATCAACATCGCTTCCGTTGCCGGCACCGGCAAAGGCGGTCGTGTGACCAAGGAAGACGTGGTTGCAGCTGTTGCCGCCAAGAAAGCCGCTCCGGCTGCCGCGCCTGCCAAGGCTGCTGCTCCTTCGGCTGCCGCTCCTGTGTTCGCCGCTGGCGACCGCATCGAGAAGCGTGTACCGATGACCCGCGTTCGTGCCACCGTGGCCAAGCGTCTGGTTGAAGCTCAATCGAACATGGCGATGCTGACCACTTTCAACGAAGTCGACATGACCGAAGTCATGGCACTGCGTTCGAAGTACAAGGACCTGTTCGAGAAGTCCCACAACGGCGTGCGCCTGGGCTTCATGTCGTTCTTCGTGAAAGCGGCCACCGAAGCGCTGAAACGCTTCCCGGCTGTCAACGCTTCGATCGACGGCGGCGACATCGTTTACCACGGCTACGCTGACGTCGGCGTTGCAGTTTCCAGCGATCGCGGCCTGGTTGTACCGGTTCTGCGTAACGCTGAACTGATGAGCCTGGCTGAAATCGAAGGCGGCATCGCCACCTTCGGCAAGAAAGCCCGCGACGGCAAACTGTCGATGGACGAAATGACCGGTGGTACTTTCACCATCACCAACGGCGGTACTTTCGGTTCGATGATGTCGACCCCGATCGTCAACCCGCCACAAGCAGCCATCCTGGGCATGCACAACATCATCCAGCGTCCTATGGCCATCAACGGTCAGGTCGTTATCCGCCCGATGATGTACCTGGCCCTGTCCTACGATCACCGTCTGATCGATGGCAAAGAAGCTGTGACCTTCCTGGTGACCATCAAGAACCTGCTGGAAGATCCGGCTCGTCTGTTGCTGGATATCTAAAGAGCAGCTGCAAGCTGCAAGCGACAAGCCCCAAGCTCAAGGCGAGCGAGTGGGCTTGAGGCTTGCAGCTTGCGGCTTGTAGCTTTATTGCTAAAGAGGATTTTTTGAATGTCGCAGAAATTTGACGTAGTAGTGATCGGTGCAGGCCCTGGCGGTTACGTGGCTGCCATCAAGGCCGCCCAACTCGGCCTCAGCACTGCCTGCATCGAGAAGTACACCGACAAGGAAGGCAAACTGGCTCTGGGCGGTACTTGCCTGAACGTCGGCTGCATTCCATCCAAAGCCCTGCTGGACAGCTCGTGGAAATTCCACGAAGCCCAGGACGGTTTCGCGATCCACGGTATCAATCACGCTGGCGTGACCATGGACGTGCCAGCGATGGTTGGCCGTAAAGCCAACATCGTCAAAGGCCTGACCTCCGGCGTTGCGACCCTGTTCAAAGCCAATGGTGTGACCTCGATCCAGGGTCACGGCAAGCTGCTGGCCGGCAAGAAAGTCGAAGTCACCAAGCCAGACGGCTCGGTAGAAATCATCGAAGCCGAAAACGTCATCCTGGCTCCAGGTTCGCGTCCGATCGACATTCCGCCAGCTCCGGTTGACCAGAATGTGATCGTCGATTCGACTGGCGCCCTGGAATTCCAATCCGTACCGAAGCGTCTGGGCGTGATCGGCGCTGGCGTGATCGGTCTGGAACTGGGTTCGGTCTGGTCGCGTCTGGGTGCAGAAGTGACTGTCCTGGAAGCCCTGGACACCTTCCTGATGGCAGCGGACACCGCTGTTTCCAAGGAAGCGCTGAAAACCCTGACCAAGCAGGGTCTGGACATCAAGCTGGGCGCTCGCGTCACCGGTTCCAAAGTGAACGGCGACGAAGTCGTTGTGAACTACACCGATGCCAAAGGCGAACAGAACATCACTTTCGACAAGCTGATCGTAGCCGTTGGTCGCCGTCCGGTGACCACTGATCTGCTGGCTGCCGACTGCGGCGTGACCCTGGACGAGCGCGGTTTCGTGCACGTTGACGATCACTGCGCTACCACCGTACCGGGCGTTTACGCCATCGGTGACGTGGTTCGCGGCATGATGCTGGCGCACAAGGCGTCGGAAGAAGGCATCATGGTTGTCGAGCGCATCAAGGGCCACAAGGCCCAGATGAACTATGACCTGATCCCTTCGGTTATTTATACTCACCCGGAAATCGCATGGGTCGGTAAAACCGAGCAGGCCTTGAAAGCTGAAGGCGTTGAAGTTAACGTCGGCACCTTCCCGTTCGCAGCCTCTGGCCGTGCCATGGCTGCCAACGACACCGGTGGTTTCGTCAAGGTCATCGCAGATGCCAAGACAGACCGCGTGCTGGGCGTCCACGTGATTGGCCCAAGCGCTGCAGAACTGGTTCAGCAGGGCGCGATCGGTATGGAATTCGGCACTAGCGCTGAAGACCTGGGCATGATGGTTTTCTCCCATCCGACCCTGTCTGAAGCCTTGCACGAAGCAGCTTTGGCAGTGAATGGCGGCGCCATCCACATCGCCAACCGCAAGAAGCGTTAAGACAATAAGAAACCACGGCGGAATGGCCCGTCGTGAGCCTTGCACGCAAGACTCACCGCGGAATATCCGCTGGACGCAGTCTTGCGTAGCTGCACCGGTTGTCCGGAAAGGCTACGCAAGCAGCAGTCAAAGGTGGTGCGGCACTTGAATGAGTGCAGCACCGAATGCGCAGTACCTAACGAAGACGGTAATAAGCATGAATCTTCACGAGTATCAGGGTAAGCAGCTGTTCGCTGAGTACGGCCTGCCAGTTTCCACCGGTTACGCGGTAGACACCCCGGAAGCAGCAGCAGAAGCTTGCGACAAAATCGGCGGCAGCGAGTGGGTTGTCAAAGCCCAGGTCCACGCCGGTGGTCGCGGTAAAGCGGGCGGCGTTAAGCTGGTTCGCAGCAAAGAAGACGCCAAAGCCTTCGCACAGCAGTGGCTGGGCAAGCGTCTGGTGACTTACCAGACTGACGCCAATGGTCAGCCAGTCACCAAGATCCTGGTTGAATCGTGCACTGATATCGCTAAAGAGCTGTACCTGGGCGCTGTCGTTGACCGTTCGAGCCGTCGTATCGTGTTCATGGCTTCCACCGAAGGTGGCGTGGACATCGAGAAAATCGCTCACGACACTCCAGAAAAAATTCTGAAGGCCACTATCGATCCACTGGTTGGCGCTCAGCCATTCCAGGGTCGCGAGCTGGCATTCCAGCTGGGTCTGGAAGGCAAGCAGGTTGCTCAGTTCGCCAAGATCTTCGTAGGTCTGGCCAAGCTGTTCAAGGATCACGACTTGGCTCTGCTGGAAGTGAACCCGCTGGTGATCAAGGCTGACGGCGATCTGCACTGCCTCGATGCCAAGATCAACATCGACGCCAACGCCATGTACCGTCAGCCTAAGCTGAAGACTTTCCACGATCCGTCGCAAGACGATCCGCGCGAAGCGCACGCTGCCAAGTTCGAACTGAACTACGTAGCACTGGAAGGCAACATCGGTTGCATGGTCAACGGTGCTGGCCTGGCCATGGGTACCATGGACATCGTCAACCTGCATGGCGGCAAACCAGCCAACTTCCTCGACGTGGGCGGCGGTGCTACCAAAGAACGCGTTACCGAAGCGTTCAAGATCATCCTGTCCGACACTAACGTCGCTGCAGTACTGGTCAACATCTTCGGCGGCATCGTTCGTTGCGACATGATTGCCGAAGGCATCATCGGCGCTGTGAAAGAAGTCGGCGTGAAAATCCCGGTTGTTGTTCGCCTTGAAGGCAACAACGCTGAACTGGGCGCTAAAGTACTGGCAGAAAGCGGTTTGAACATCATCGCTGCTACCAGCCTGACCGACGCTGCTCAACAAGTTGTCAAAGCTGCGGAGGGCAAATAATGAGCGTCCTGATCAATAAAGACACCAAAGTTATCTGCCAGGGTATTACCGGTTCGCAAGGTAGTTTCCACACCCAGCAAGCCATCGAGTACGGCACCAAGATGGTTGGTGGTGTAACTCCAGGCAAAGGCGGCACCGAGCACCTGGGTCTGCCAGTGTTCAACACCGTTAAAGACGCAGTAGCTGCCACTGGCGCTACCGCCAGCGTGATCTACGTTCCGGCTCCTTTCTGCAAAGATTCGATCCTGGAAGCTGCTTTCGGCGGCATCAAGCTGATCGTCTGCATCACCGAAGGCATTCCTACCCTGGACATGCTGGACGCTAAAGTTAAGTGCGACGAGCTGGGTGTTATCCTGATCGGCCCTAACTGCCCAGGCGTGATCACTCCAGGCGAATGCAAGATCGGCATCATGCCAGGTCACATTCACTTGCCAGGCAAGGTCGGTATCGTTTCCCGTTCCGGCACCCTGACCTACGAAGCTGTGAAGCAGACCACTGACGCCGGTTTCGGTCAGTCGACTTGCGTCGGCATCGGCGGTGACCCGATCCCGGGTTCGAACTTCATCGACATCCTGAAGCTGTTCCAGGAAGACCCGAAGACCGAAGCGATCGTAATGATCGGTGAGATCGGCGGTTCGGCTGAAGAAGAAGCGGCTGCTTACATCAAGGCACACGTGACCAAGCCGGTTGTTTCCTACATCGCTGGTGTGACTGCTCCTCCGGGCAAGCGCATGGGCCATGCTGGCGCAATCATCTCTGGCGGCAAAGGCACTGCAGACGAGAAGTTTGCTGCCCTGGAAGACGCAGGCGTTAAAACCGTGCGTTCGCTGGCAGACATCGGCAAGGCTTTGTCCGAGCTGACCGGTTGGGCTGTCAAGTAAGCCTCGCGCTTAGCTGACGCTTCACCAAACAAAGGCCACCTTCGGGTGGCCTTTGTCGTTTTCGGGATTCATGCAGGCTCTGGGATCTGTAGGAGCCGGCTTGCTGGCGATTCAGGCTGCCCGGTGTGTCAGATATACCGTCATCGCTGGCAAGCCAGGTCCTACAGTTATCGTCTAAATGATAATTACGTACGTAAACGCGACATAGAGGTGTCGCAGATCGGAATGTTCGCCCCGTAACAGTGCGTTTATCGGCCAAATTCGTTAGGCTACGCGCCATTTTTGCGTCTGCAGCCCACAAGGCAGCAACGCGCTTAAAGGGTTGGTCTTATGCGGACTGACAGCATTTCCCTCACCCATAGGGAAATCCCTCTCTAAATTCCGATTCAGTAGTGTGGTATTTCCTTAATGAAAGTGTTGAAAGGCCAGGACATCCTGGCACTTGGTTTTATGACGTTTGCCCTGTTCGTCGGGGCTGGCAACATCATCTTCCCGCCTATCGTCGGTTTACAGTCCGGACCGCATGTCTGGATGGCGGCGCTGGGTTTCCTGGTCACGGCGGTCGGTCTTCCGGTGATCACCGTGGTGGCGCTGGCCAAGGTCGGCGGAGCCATGGATGCGCTGAGCAGCCCGATCGGTAAAGTCGCTGGTGGTCTGTTGGCGGCGGTATGCTACCTCTCGGTCGGCCCGCTGTTTGCGACGCCGCGTACCGCAACCGTATCGTTCGAAGTGGGCCTTGCGCCATTGACCGGCGAAAGCCCGTTGGCGCTGTTCCTCTACAGTTCGGTGTACTTCCTGCTGGTGTTCTTCATCTCGCTCTATCCGGGCCGTTTGCTGGATACCGTTGGCCGTTTCCTCGCACCACTGAAGATCATCGCTCTGGCCGTTCTCGGCATCGCGGCATTTGCTTTGCCAGCGGGTGACATTGGCCTTGCCACGCCCGAGTACGTCGCAGCACCGTTCTCCCAGGGGTTCATCAATGGTTACCTGACCATGGATACCCTCGGCGCACTGGTGTTCGGTATCGTCATCGTTAACGCCATCCGTTCCCGTGGCGTAGAGTCACCAGCGCTGATCACCCGTTACGCGATCATTGCCGGGTTGATAGCCGGCGTCGGTCTGGCGCTGGTTTACATCAGCCTGTTCCGCCTCGGTTCGGGCAGCCATGAAGTGGCCGCCGGTGCGAGCAACGGCGCGGCGGTATTGCACGCTTACGTCCAGCATACCTTCGGTTCGTTGGGCAGCGGTTTCCTCGCGGTGCTGATTTCCCTGGCTTGCCTGGTTACGGCGGTCGGCCTGACCTGTGCCTGCGCCGAGTACTTCAGCCGTGTACTGCCGCTGTCTTACAAGACATTGGTCATCATCCTTGCGGCGTTCTCGTTGCTGGTGTCCAACCTGGGGCTGACCAAGCTCATTGCGTTCTCGATCCCGGTACTGACGGCGATCTACCCGCCGTGCATCGCGCTGGTAGCGCTGAGCTTCTGCAAGGACTTCTGGCATGAGCAGGGCCGTATCGTCGGTCCGGTGATGCTGGTGTCGTTTATCTTCGGTCTGATCGATGCACTCAAGGGTGCGGGCCTGGCGGACTGGATGCCGACTCAACTGGCCCATCTGCCGCTGAGCGAGCAAGGTCTGGCCTGGCTGGTGCCATCGGTGATGACGTTGGTGATTGCCGTGGTTTGCGATCGCCTGCTGGGCAAACGCGCCGAAGCCTTGGCTTAAGCTTCAACGGCCCGCCACAAGCGGGTCTTGAGCAGAAACAGAAATGCCCCGTATCAATCGATACGGGGCATTTTTTTTGTGAGGCGTGCGGTGCCTTTTCCGTTGCGCTAACGTCGAAGCATTGCCCAATCGATTGTAGGAGCGACCTTCGCGACCAAACTCGCTCCTACACAGGGTTTATGTACACCGTTAACACATCACAAGGACCTGCATGTCGTTCATCCAAGCCAATCTGATCCACATTCTTGCCGCCGTATGGTTTGTCATCTGCTGGGGCGGTTACACCCGCTATGCGGGCTGGAAGGGCCGCGACACGGCATGTCTGGCCAGTGTCCTGCACCTGTACCGCGAAGACTGGATGCGTCGCATGCTGTTGCGGGACAACCGCATCGCTGACGCCAGCGTGATCGGCAACCTTGAGCGAAACGCGTCATTCTTCGCCTCCAGCACATTGATCATCCTGGCGGGTATTCTCACGGTGCTCGGCGCTTCCGAGCGGGCAGTCTCATTGCTGGCCGACATCCCGATGGTGCAACAGGCGTCCCAGGGCATGTCGGAGATCAAGCTGCTGTGCCTGGCGCTGGTGTTCGTCTATGCGTTCTTCACCTTCAGTTGGTGCATGCGCCAGTACAACTTTGCGGCGATTCTGGTCGGTTCGGCACCGATGGTCGGTGAGCGCCACGTGTCCGAACAGGAACGCAAAGCCTTCGCGTCCCGGGCGGCGCGGGTTATTTCGATGGCCGCCAACCAGTTCAACTTTGGGCTGCGTTCCTATTACTTCGGCATGACCATGCTGGCCTGGTTTGTCAGTCCCTGGTTGTTCATGTTGATGAGTGCCGGTGTGGTCTTCGTGTTGTATCGCCGCGAGTTTCACTCCGACGTTCTCGACGTGATGGTCTATACCCCTACAGAGGCACCGTTGCCCGAAGCAAATAAAGAGGCGGCTTGATGAGTATTCCGTTCTGGTGTGTGTTTATCTCGGCCTTGCTGATCTTCGTGGCGCGTATGCCCGTGACCAAAGCGATGAAAGAGCAGGGTGGTTACAACAATCACCAGCCACGCGAACAGCAGGCACAACTCACTGGTTTGGGCGCCCGCGCGGTGGCGGCCCATCAGAACAGTTTCGAAGCGTTCTTGTTGTTTGCGGTAGGCGTGTTGATGGCGCATACCACTCAAACGGCAGGATGGCTCATCGATTTGCTGGCGATCATCTTCGTGATTTCGCGAGTGATCTACCTGGTCTGTTACTGGAAAGACCTGGCCTGGCAGCGCAGTCTGGTTTGGGTGGTGGGATTGGTCTGTTCGTTGTTACTGATGGTTAGTCCGACTTTTCGAACGATTTTGCTCTAGCGCTAACGCGACAACAAAAGCTCCAAGCAAAAGAAAACCCGCACTTGGCGGGTTTTCTTTTATCACGCTAAAAACCGATTTAGTTCTTAGGTGCTTCCGGAGCGGCTTCTTTAGCCGCTGCTGCGTTCGATTCAGCCTGAGCTTTGGCAGCTTCGGCGTTTTCTTTCGCAGCGTCGTTCACTTTATCCTGAGCTTTGTTCATGTCCTGCTGAGCTTGCTCAGCATGTTTGGCGGCATCTTGAGCTTTGTCCTCGGATTTTTTATCGCAGGCAGCGAGACCGAGGGAAGCGGTCAACATCAAGGCAATAGCTAAAGTCTTACGCATGGGTGTTTCTCCTTATGGAAAATATCTACTGGCCTTAAGAGCATGGGCGTTCGGGTTAAGTTCCACGATTTTTGCAGATATATAAGTTTGTTTTAACGCGGAACTTTTACCGGGATTTCTACGGCGTCGGGCCAACACTTCAAGAGTTTTTATCAAATGGCTGAAAACCCCGTTTTTGAGCGTGCTACACGATTCCTGTCGGCATTGCGGCATTGCCAGGTACTCGGGTTGCGAGTTCATAGCGCCAACAATGAAGGTCTGACGGTTGTTCTGCCGTACAGCCCACAAATTGTCGGCAACCCCGAAACCGGCGTCATTCATGGCGGCGCCTTGACCTCGTTGATGGACACGGCTTGTGGCATGTCGACACTGTGCGTGCTGCCGGAATTCGAAGTGTGTCCGACCCTCGACCTGCGCATCGACTACATGCACGCCGCCGAGCCCCATAAAGACGTCTACGGTTTTGCCCAGTGCTACCGGGTGACCACCGACGTGATCTTTGCGCGCGGCTTCGCCTATCAGGACGATCCGGAGCATCCCATCGCCCATGTGGTGGGCACGTTCATGCGCATGGGCAAGGGTATTAAAGGCACCAAGGGCTTTGGTGGCGTCATTGCCGGAGACACGAAATGACTATTAGCCTTCAGGAGCAACTGCAAGCGGCTCATGAGCGGGGCGACTACAGCTCGCTGTTGCAGTTGATTCCGTACGCCACGTTGATCGGCGTCGAATGCTCTCGGGTGGGCGACGAATTGCTGTTTCGTCTGCCGGCCAACAAGGACAACATCGGCAACCCTCTGCTGCCGGCCATTCATGGCGGTGTGATCGCCGGTTTCATGGAGTTGTCCGCCGCGTTGCACCTGTTGATTGCAACCGGATCGCCCGGCGTACCGAAGATTATCGACTTTTCCCTGGACTACCTGCGAGCCGGGCAATTTCGCGATACCTGGGCCCGTTGCCAGGTGTGTCGCCAGGGTCGCAGGGTCGCCAATGTGGCGATTACCGCCTGGCAAAGCACCGAGGCCGAACCCATTGCCACGGCCCGCGCGCATTTCAAAGTCGAAGAGCCCTTGAAATCCTGATTGGTGCCCCAAACTCTGAGGACAACCCGCCGTCGATCATTCAGGTCGCGGCTTATGCCATCTGATTGGAGTTTGATGACCATGAGTGTGGAAACTCAAAAGGAAACCCTGGGCTTCCAGACCGAGGTGAAGCAACTGCTGCACCTCATGATCCATTCGCTGTATTCCAACAAGGAAATTTTCCTTCGCGAATTGATCTCGAACGCCTCTGACGCTGTCGATAAATTACGTTTCGAAGCCCTGGCCAAGCCAGAGCTGCTGGAAGGTGGCGCCGAACTGAAAATCCGTGTGAGCTTCGACAAGGACGCTAAAACCGTCACCCTCGAAGACAACGGTATCGGCATGAGCCGCGAAGACGCGATCACCCATCTGGGCACCATCGCCAAATCTGGCACCGCTGATTTCATGAAGCACCTGAGCGGCGACCAGAAGAAAGACTCGCACCTGATCGGTCAATTCGGTGTTGGCTTCTACTCCGCCTTCATCGTCGCCGACAAGGTTGACGTGTACAGCCGTCGTGCCGGCGCTGCTGCCAGCGAAGGCGTGCACTGGTCGTCCAAAGGCGAAGGCGACTTTGAAGTCGCTACCGTCGAAAAGGCCGACCGTGGCACTCGCATCGTCCTGCACCTGAAATCTGCTGAAGACGAATTCGCCGATGGCTGGCGTCTGCGCAACATCATCAAGAAGTACTCTGATCACATCGCTTTGCCGATCGAGTTGCCGAAAGAAGTGGCCGCTGCCGAAGGCGAAGAGCAGCCGGCCGTTGAATGGGAAACCGTCAACCGCGCCAGTGCTCTGTGGACCCGTCCGCGTACCGAGATCAAGGACGAGGAATACCAGGAGTTCTATAAGCACATCGCTCACGACTTCGAAAATCCGCTGAGCTGGAGCCACAACAAGGTCGAAGGCAAGCTGGAATACAGCTCGCTGTTGTACGTGCCGACCCGTGCGCCGTTCGACCTGTACCAGCGTGAAGCGCCGAAAGGCCTGAAGCTGTACGTGCAGCGTGTATTTGTCATGGATCAGGCCGAGTCCTTCCTGCCGTTGTACCTGCGCTTCATCAAGGGCGTGGTCGATTCCAACGACCTGTCGCTGAACGTGTCGCGGGAAATCCTGCAGAAAGACCCGATCATCGACTCCATGAAGTCGGCACTGACCAAGCGCGTTCTGGACATGCTGGAAAAACTGGCGAAGAACGAGCCTGAGCAATACAAAGGCTTCTGGAAAAACTTCGGCCAGGTCATGAAAGAAGGCCCGGCAGAAGACTTCGCCAACAAAGAGAAAATCGCTGGCCTGCTGCGTTTCGCATCGACCAACGGTGACGACGGCGAACAGGTTGTCGGCCTGGCGGATTACCTGGCACGCGCCAAGGAAGGTCAGGACAAGATTTACTACCTGACCGGCGAAACCTACGCGCAAGTGAAAAACAGCCCGCACCTGGAAGTCTTCCGCAAGAAAGGCATCGAAGTGCTGCTGCTGACCGACCGCATCGACGAGTGGCTGATGAGCTACCTCAGCGATTTCGACGGCAAGAGCTTTGTCGACGTGGCGCGCGGTGACCTGGACCTCGGCAACCTGGACTCGGAGGAGGACAAGAAGGCTGCGGAAGAAGTCGCCAAGGCCAAAGAAGGTCTGGTTGAGCGTCTGAAAGCAGCCTTGGGCGAATCCGTTGCTGAAGTGCGGGTTTCCCATCGTCTGACCGACTCCCCGGCGATTCTGGCCATCGGTGAGCAGGACTTGGGCTTGCAGATGCGTCAGATCCTGGAGGCCAGCGGTCAGAAGGTTCCGGATTCGAAGCCGATCTTCGAATTCAACCCGGCTCACCCACTGATCGAGAAGCTCGACAACGAGCAGAGCGACGAGCGCTTCGGCGACCTGTCGCACATCCTCTTCGATCAGGCGGCTCTGGCAGCCGGCGACAGCTTGAAAGACCCGGCGGCGTATGTGCGCCGTCTGAACAAGCTGCTGGTCGAATTATCGGCTTAACTGTGTTGCAGAAAAACCCGCTTCGGCGGGTTTTTTCATTCTGGTGTTCAACAATCAGGAGTCAGAAATGAGCCAAATTACTGTACGTTCCGTTGCCTATCAGATTGATGGACGAGATTACGAAAGCCGCCTGGCCTTCGATGCCGACCATAAAGGCCCGCGTCCGGGTCTGTTGATGGCGCCGAACTGGATGGGCGTCAGCGCCGGTGCCGAGGAGATCGCCAAGTCGGTGGCGGCCAAAGGCTACGTGGTGCTGATCGCGGACCTCTACGGGCAATCGGTTCGTCCGACCAACAATGACGAGGCGGGCGCGGCGATGATGCCGTTGAAGAATGACCGCCCGTTGCTGCGCAAGCGCATGCAGGTGGCGTTCGAACAGCTGCAAAGCCAGGGTGAGGTGGCCGTTGATACGTCGAAACTGGCGACTTTCGGTTTCTGCTTCGGCGGTTGCTGTGCGCTGGAGTTCGCTCGTACCGGTGCGCCGGTGAAGGCGGCTGTTTCGTTCCATGGCACGCTGGACACACTGAATCCGGCTGATGCGAAAAACATCAAGGGTAAGGTGTTGGTGCTGCACGGTGCTTCCGATCCTTTGGTGCCGAAGGAGCAATTGCCGGCGTTCGAAGATGAAATGAATGCGGCGGGTGTGGATTGGCAGTTGCTGAGCTACGGCGGTGCGTTCCACTCGTTCACCGATCCGCACGCCAATGTACCGGGGATGATGATGTATGACGCTAAAGTCGCCGCTCGGGCGTTTACGTCGATGCATAATTTGCTGGATGAAGTGTTCAAGGATTGAATAAGCGCTGAGCAACGAAACCTGTAGGAGCCCGCTTGCTGGCGATAGCGATCCTCACGATCGCCATCGCTGGCAAGCCAGCTCCTACAGGGATTGTGCCGCACGCAATTTCGGGAATGAGCCGGTCAACTGTAAAAGCTGGCTTGTCAGCGATGAGGCAATCACAGGCGCTGCAAGCATCAGGGCAATTCGATCCGCTCAACTTCCCCCGGCACCGTCGGCCAATCCCCGGCCGCCCAGCGACGGCGCGCCTCATCGATGGCCGCTGGATCGCTCGCCACGAAATTCCAATTGATCCGTCTTGGTCCATCCAGCGGTGCACCGCCGAACACAACGGCATGACTGTCGCTTTCGGCGAACACAGTCATTTCTTCGCCGCCTGGCAACACCACTAACGTGTGCGGCTCAATTGGCTCGCCATCCAGTTGCACCTCACCGCTCAACACATACAGCGCTCGTTCTTCGTGCTCGGTCGGAATCAGCAACGTTGTCGCTGTTTGCAGGTTCAATTCGGCATACAACGTAGGTGAAAGCACCGGCACCGGTGATTCCAGGCAAAAGCCTGTCCCGGCAATCATGCGAATCTTCACGCCGAGGTTGTCGCTGACCGGAAGCGTGGACGCCGGATGGTGGCTGTAATGGCCAGGACCTTGTTCATGGTCCTTGGGCGAGGCCAGCCAGATCTGCAAGCCGTGCATCGTGAAGCCGCTTTCTTTCAGCGCCTCAGGTGTGCGTTCAACATGGGCAATGGCGCTGCCGGCCGTCATCCAGCTGACGTCGCCCGCCCCGACCACTTGATCTGAGCCGAGGCTGTCCTTGTGCTGAATCTGCCCCTGGAACAGGTAGGTGAGGGTGGAGAGGCCGATGTGCGGGTGCTGGCGAATGTTCATGCCTTTGCCGGCCGGATAACGGGTTTCCAGCATGTGGTCGAAAAACACGAATGGCCCGACGCTGCGGCACTTGGCCGACGGCAACGGGCGAAGAATCGGCTGGCCTTCGACATCTTCGGCGCGAGGGCGGATCACGAGCGGAGTGTTCATGGTGCATTCCAGGCTGAGCGGGTGATGCCGTCGAGCATAACCCGCTTGCGCAGCCCTTGCCGCTATTGGCTGAACGCGCCTTCGGACAGATGGGTTTCGATGCTGACTTCGGAGGTGGTCATCAGCTTGTGGATCGGGCAGCGATCAGCCACGCGGTGCAGTTCATCGCGCTGGGCGTCGGTGAGTACACCCTTGAGGGTGAGTTTGACGTGCAGTGCGTATTTGCCTTTCTGTTCTTGGCTGTTGTCGCGTTTGACCTCGACACCGACGCCCGTGAGCGGGATGTCTTTCTTCTTGGCGTACAGCTTCAGGGTCAAGGCTTTGCAGGCGCCGAGCGCGGCATCGAAATAGTCGTGGGGTTCTGGTGCGGAGCCTTCACCCCCTGCCGTGGTGGGTACGTCGGCAAAGAGTTCGTGATCGTCGATTTGTACGCTGTGGCGAAAACCTTCGGCAGAGACGGTGTTGACGGTAACAGTCATGGCAAACCTCGCAGGCGACAGGAAAAGTCATTCGATCAAAAAAGACCTTGAAGGTATAGAGCCTGCTTGAGGGAACGCGTTCCGGTTTTTTCAACAGGCGAAAAAAAGCCCCGCGTTTGCGGGGCTTCTCTTATCGAGCCGGCTTAGCTGCCTTTGACCGCTTTACCGTTGACCGTACCGTTCAGGAGCATGATGTTGTACTCCTTGCCGTCGGTCTCGACCTGTTGCAGGCGAACCAGCAAGTAATCCCAATCCTTGGCGAACCACAGAACGGTGATGCGCTTGCTTTGTGTCGGGTCGCGTACGCGCTCGACCTTGATCGCTTCGATCTGGCCAGCCTTGGTGTCGACTTTTTCCGAACCCAGCACGCGGAAGTCATAAGTATCGACTTCGCCATCATCAACCACTTGATAGCTCATGCTTTTCTTGCCGGCGGCTACGTCATGCTGCAGCGCCAGCTGGTAGGTGGATTTGTCGACCATGCCGCGGTTGAGCGGGATCTTGACCGGGTCACCGCGATCGGTGCCAGTGACCATCTTGGTGGTCCAGTCGAAATCCAGGTCGGCTTTCTTGGCTTTGCCCAGGCCGCCACGTTCGAAGTGATACGAATGGGGCAGCAGGGTGTCCTTGTCCAAGGTCAGGGTGCTTTCTTCGGACAGGCTGGCGATCATCATCGACGCCTTGAAGCTGAGCTTCCATTTGCCGTCGCCCAGGCTTTCGAGGCTGCGTTCGGCGGTGCCGCTCATGGGCAACTGTTTCCAGTCGGCGGTGTAGCTGGCGGAGAACGGTTGAAGGTCTGCCGCCTGTGCAAAGGGCAAGGCAAGCAAGGCGCAAGCGAAGAGCAGGGCGCGACGCATAAAATCTCCTAGGGTCGAATCAAGTGGCCGCTGGCCGCGAGTAACTGTCCATCCAGTAAAGCACCTTGTTCGCCGAGGGCTAGACGACCTTCGGCAAACCAGTGCACGGCCAACGGGTAGATCAGGTGTTCCTGAACATGGACCCGCTGCGCCAGACTCTGCGGCGAATCATCTAACTCTACCGGTATTACTGCTTGTACGACCAGTGGTCCGCCATCGAGTTCCTCGGTGACGAAGTGCACAGAGCAGCCATGTTCGGCGTCGCCGGCATCCAGAGCCCGCTGATGAGTGTGTAACCCTTTGTATTTGGGCAGCAGCGAAGGATGGATATTGAGCAGGCGACCCTGATAGTGGCGTACGAATCCTGCGCTGAGAATGCGCATGAAACCGGCCAGTACCACGAGTTTTGGGTTGAAGGCGTCGATCAGTTCGATCAGCGCGGCATCGAAGGCCTCGCGACCTTCGAAAGCCTTGTGATCCAGGGTGCGGGTGTCGATACCCGCATCCTTG
Source organism: Pseudomonas sp. Irchel s3f7 (assembly GCF_900187615.1). GTDB lineage: Bacteria > Pseudomonadota > Gammaproteobacteria > Pseudomonadales > Pseudomonadaceae > Aquipseudomonas. The sequence continues at coordinate 34,547 of NZ_FYDO01000037.1, forward strand.
GCGCGTTGCAGGCCGTAGGCGTCGGCGCGGTTGGACACCACCGCAGCGATGCGGACCGGGCTGTCGCCCGTCCGCGTGCTGTCGATCAAGGCCTGCAAGTTACTGCCGGTGCCGGAGAGCAGCACCACGACATCACAGGTCTGAGACATCAATGAGCCTTGAGGTTCTTCAGTTCAACCTGGGCTGCGCCTTCGGCAGCGGTGGCGATCTGGCCGATGACCCATGGCTGTTCGCCCGCATCACGCAGGACGTTCAGAGCAGTTTCAACGTGCTCCTGAGCCACGCAGATGACCATGCCCACGCCGCAGTTCAGCACGCGGTGCATTTCGTTCTCGTCGACGTTGCCTTTCTCTTGCAGCCAGTCGAATACCGCTGGGCGGTTCCAGCTCGCCACGTCAACGATCGCTTGTGCGCCTTTTGGCAGAACGCGCGGGATGTTGTCCAGCAGGCCACCACCAGTGATGTGGGCCATGGCTTTGACTGCGCCGGTTTCCTTGATCAGCTTGAGCAGCGGCTTCACGTAGATGCGGGTCGGGGCCATCAGCAGGTCGGTCAGCGGCTTGCCGTCGAGCTGGATGTTTTCGATGTCGGCACCGGACACTTCGATGATCTTGCGGATCAGCGAGTAACCGTTGGAGTGCGGGCCGGAAGATGGCAGAGCGAGCAGGGCATCGCCGGCAGCAACCTTGGAACCGTCGATGATTTCGGCTTTTTCTACAACGCCGACGCAGAAACCGGCCAGGTCGTAGTCTTCGCCTTCGTACATGCCCGGCATTTCAGCGGTTTCGCCGCCAACCAGCGAGCAACCCGACAGTTCGCAGCCAGCACCGATGCCGGTCACCACCTGAGCGGCGGTGTCGACGTTCAGTTTGCCGGTGGCGTAGTAGTCGAGGAAGAACAGCGGCTCGGCGCCGCACACCACCAGATCGTTGACGCACATGGCGACCAGGTCGATGCCGATGGTGTCGTGCTTGTTCAGGTTCAGTGCCAGGCGCAGCTTGGTGCCGACGCCGTCAGTACCGGAAACCAGCACAGGCTGCTTGTAGCCGGCCGGGATTTCGCAGAGGGCGCCGAAACCGCCCAGGCCGCCCATGACTTCCGGGCGCGCAGTGCGCTTGGCGACGCTCTTGATGCGTTCGACCAATGCTTCACCGGCGTCGATGTCTACACCGGCGTCCTTGTAGCTCAGGGAGGGTTGCTTGCTCATGATCCAGGCCTTTAGGGGGGATTTCTGGGTAACGACCGAGTCTAGCGGGACCGCCAAAAAACACGAAGGAGGGAGCCATGCGCGTATTTCAGGGTACCCGGCTGTTGCCGGTCTGCGAAGGCGCGCGATTTTATCAGGCTTGAGCGGCAGCGGCCATCCTCAGGCCGACAGCAGGGCCATTTCAGCTGAAAAAAAACCGTTATTGCCCGGTGTCGTTAGTAACCTGCATGGCTGTATAAAGTATCGCGATTAACCGTCTATCGTTATGACAGTGCGAAAAACTTACCCGGGGCGTGTGAATGTTTTGCGTCGGGCGAGGGTCACAGCCTTGCTCTATCGTCTTCATGCGGTCTGTTTCAGCCGCTCTTGTCGTCAGGAATCTTCCATGCGTTTTTGTAAATTCTTGTTTGTGGGCTGTTTGTCATTGTTCAGCCTTGTGAGTCATGCCGAAACCGTCAAAGGCCTTTATCAGGTGCGTGAACCAGTAAATGGCCAGTCACCCGAGGAGCGTGAACAGGCGACTCAGCGTGCGCTGGACACCTTGGTGCTGCGCCTGACCGGTGACCCCAAGGCTGCGCAAAACCCGGGGCTGGCGACGGTTCGCAAAGATCCGCAACAAATCATCAGCCAGTACGGCTTTGAAGCCGGGCCGCCGGACGTGCTGAAAGTCGATTTCGATCCGGGTACGACTGAGCAGGCTCTGCGCCGGGCGGGGCTGGCGATGTGGGGTGCCAATCGGCCGTCGATTCTGGCCTGGTGGTTGAATGACTCCACAGAAGGTTCGAGCCTGGTAGGTGACGGCCAGGCCAGCGCCGCGCCGCTGCGTCGGGCCGCCCAGCATCGTGGGTTGCCGCTGCGCTTGCCGCTGGCGGACCTGAATGAGCAGATCGTCGCCACGGCACCCAATCTGGAAGGCACTGACCCAGCACCGTTGCAAGGTGCTTCGGAGCGCTACAACGCCGATGCCTTGCTGGCGGTGCGCGCGCATGAGGAAGGTGGGCAGTGGCAGGCCAATTGGCGGCTGTGGCTGGGTGATCAAAAGGAGGCCGGCACCGTACAGGGGGTCGATCAGGCAGCATTGGCCGATGCGGTGATGTTGGCGGTCAATCAGCGCCTGGCACCACGATTCGTTGCCAAGCCTGGTGCTTCGGGTCAGCAATTAATAGAAGTACAGGGCATGAGTCTTGAGCGATATGCGGCGCTTGGGCGGTTGCTTGAGCCCTTCGGTGGGCGTCTGCAAAGTGTCGATGGCGAGCGGATTCTTTACCGGGTCAACGGTAGCGCCGATCAGTTGAGAGCGCAGATGTCGCTGGCAAAACTGCAGGAAATGCCGGTCGAGCAAGCACCCGTGCCAGTGGCTCCTGTCCAGCCTGTTGCCCAAGGTTCGGCGCCCGCCGTAGCGCCAGTCGCCGCTCCTGTACCGCAGTTGCGTTTTCGTTGGTAGTTTTTCGTTCCTTATATAGAAGCAGGAGTGGTACATGGCCGATTCTCGGCGTTGGTTCTGGCTGGGTGGGGTGGTCCTGCTTTGCGTGTTTGTCTGGTTGTTGCATCCGATTCTGACGCCTTTTCTGGTGGCGCTACTGTTGGCCTATCTGTTCGATCCGTTGGTAGACCGCCTGGAAAAGGCCGGTCTGTCGCGGACTTGGGGCGTGGTGACGGTGTTTGCCGTGTTCACGCTGATTTTTACTGCGCTGCTATTGGTGCTGGTGCCGATGCTCGTCAAGCAGTTGTTCCGGTTGTATGAACTGGCGCCGCAAATGCTTGATTGGTTGCAGCACACGGCATTGCCTTGGGCGCAGTCCAAATTCGGGTTGTCGGACGGATTCTGGAAGTTCGACAAACTCAAGGCCGCGATCAGTGAACACATGGGCCAAACCACGGACATCGTCGGCGTGGTATTGAGCCAGGCGACGGCTTCGGGCCTGGCGTTGATAGGCTTGATGGCGAATCTGGTGCTGATCCCGGTGGTGAGTTTTTACCTGCTGCGGGATTGGGACGTGATGATGGTCAAAATCCGCAATCTATTACCTCGTGATCGCGAGGAGCGTGCGGTCTCCCTGGCAGGCGAATGCCACGAAGTACTCGGCGCGTTCGTTCGCGGGCAGTTGATGGTGATGGTCGCATTGGGCGTGATTTACGCAGCGGGGCTGATGCTGGTCGGTCTGGAGCTGGGGCTGTTGATCGGTATGATTGCCGGTCTGGCGGCAATTGTGCCGTACATGGGATTCATCATCGGCATCGGCGCGGCATTGATCGCCGGCCTGTTTCAGTTTGGCGGTGATTTGTATCCCATGCTGGGTATCGTGGCGGTGTTCATGGTCGGTCAGGCGCTGGAGGGCATGGTGCTGACGCCGTTGCTGGTCGGCGACCGGATCGGGTTGCACCCGGTCGCGGTAATTTTCGCGATTCTGGCTGGCGGGGAGTTGTTCGGCTTTACCGGTGTGCTGCTGGCGCTACCGGTGGCGGCAGTGATCATGGTGCTGGTGCGTCATGTCCATGATTTGTATAAAGACTCTGATATCTACGCCAGTGGCGAGGGGCCGTAGCGACATGATGAGTGGGTGGCGGTCGCACTGACCGCCAAACAAACGGTCATAAAACCGTAGCGTTAACGCAAACCTTTGATTTTGCTTGTGGTCTGTCGCATTGTGCGACCAGCGCCACGGGTATAAACTTCGCAAACTTTACACAGAGGCCACTAACGGTTCCTTTGGAACTGTTCAGTCAGCATGAAACCGATTCAGCTGCCCCTAGGTGTGCGTCTGCGTGACGACGCCACCTTTATCAATTACTACCCAGGCGCCAACGCCGCTGCACTCGGCTATGTCGAGCGGCTTTGCGAAGCCGACGCCGGCTGGACCGAAAGCCTGATCTACCTTTGGGGCAAGGATGGGGTAGGGCGTACGCACCTGTTGCAAGCGGCCTGTCTGCGCTTCGAGCAGATGGGGGAGCCGGCGGTGTATCTGCCGCTGGCCGAACTGCTGGATCGTGGTATAGAAATTCTCGACAACCTCGAACAGTACGAACTGGTCTGTCTGGATGACCTGCAGGCGGTCGCCGGCAAGGCGGACTGGGAAGAGGCGCTGTTCCATCTGTTCAATCGCTTGCGTGACAGTGGTCGACGCCTGCTGATTGCCGCATCGACCTCTCCCCGAGAGTTGCCGGTGAAACTGGCGGATCTCAAATCCCGACTCACCTTGGCGCTGATCTTTCAGATGCGTCCGCTTTCCGATGAAGACAAGTTGCGCGCGTTGCAATTGCGCGCATCCCGTCGTGGTCTTCACCTGACTGACGAAGTGGGGCATTTCATTCTGACGCGGGGCACCCGCAGCATGAGTGCGCTGTTCGAGCTGCTTGAACGTCTCGATCAGGCCTCTCTTCAGGCTCAACGCAAGCTGACGATCCCGTTTTTGAAAGAAACCCTGGGCTGGTAAAACCCGCTGAAACCGAGAGGTTTAGCGGGTTTGGCATATTTCAGGCGCCAAAAAAATCCGCTTTCCTGTCGAGTGACAGGCAGCGTGAATGTTCAAAATGGGCTTAAGCGCTTAGATGTTAACGAGAAACCGAGAAGTCACATAAAGATCGATTGAATTTGCAAATGAGGTTGATAGCGGGCATAGTCTCGGCTTCTTTACAACTATCAGCCACGGTCGTGCCCATGCTAAATCGCTTCGCACCCCTCGTGCCTCTCGCACTCGTTACCCTGTTGTTCGGTTGCGCTGCTCACACACCAGTGACTCAGCAAGCATCGCAACAGCAGGTCAAGAACTCCGCTACAGCCCAGTCTTCTTCTCTTTATCAGGAAGCGCTGGAGCAAGAAGAACAGGCGAACGAAAAAGAACTCGCCGATTTCGCCGGCGGCAAGTCGTATCAATTGCCGGTTCTGGCCGACAGCATCCTTGAACGTGGCATGTCCCTGATCGGTACCCGTTACCGTTTCGGCGGCACCTCTGAAGCCGGTTTCGATTGCAGTGGCTTCATCGGTTACCTGTTCCGCGAAGAAGCGGGCATGAACCTGCCTCGTTCCACTCGCGAAATGATCAACGTTGACGCCCCTCTGGTCTCGCGCAGCAAGCTTGAGCCGGGCGACCTGTTGTTCTTCGCAACCAACGGCCGTCGCGGTCGCGTCAGTCATGCCGGTATCTACCTCGGCGACAACCAGTTCATCCATTCCAGCAGCCGTCGTAGCGGTGGCGTGCGGATCGATAGCCTGGGCGACAGCTACTGGAGCAAGACCTTCATCGAAGCCAAGCGTGCTCTGGCAATGGCGCCAAACGCGTCGCCAATCGTGACTGCTCGCAAATAAGCGGACAATTTGTAAGGTGAACTTAAAGTCTTACTTGAAGTTTGCCGGATAGCCGCTAGAATTCTGATCTATTAATGATGGCAAACCGCCTGCGTCACACGCAGGCGGTTTTCTTTTCTGCGCTCCGAGCAGAAAAAAGCCGCAGCCAGATCAGGATGTTCTGCTTATGACGATGTCGGCCCGCCTCGCAATCATGTTCCTCGCAGCGCTGCTCAGCGCCTGTGCCAGCCGTACGCCGCCTCCTGCGCCGGTGGTTCGCGCTCCCATCGTTTTCGGTCCATCCCAAGCGTTTTCGCCCGAAGCGGAAGACGTACTGTTTCGCGCCCTTGGTCTCGTAGGCACGCCTTATCGTTGGGGGGGCAATACACCGGATTCGGGTTTTGATTGCAGTGGTCTGATCGGTTATGTGTACCGTGACGTTACCGGTATTTCCTTGCCGCGCACCACCCGCGAGATGATCACGATGCAAGCGGCCAACGTCGGCAAGGAAGGTCTGCAATCGGGTGACCTGATCTTCTTCGCCACCAATGGCGCTTCCCAGGTCAATCATGCCGGGATTTATGTCGGCGAGGGACGCTTCGTCCATGCACCCGCCACCGGCGGCACCGTGAAGCTCGACAGCTTGTCCAAGAACTATTGGCAGAAAGCCTATCTCAGCGCCAAGCGCGTTCTGCAACCGGAGCATCTGGCGCGCAATCGATAATCGCCAGAGGTTGTGGTCATGACCGCTCGCACGCTCAATCTCGATGATGCGTTGTATCAATACCTGCTCGACGTCTCTTTGCGCGAAACGCCGCTGCTCAAGCGCCTGCGCGATGAAACCCAGGCACTGCCCATGGCGCGCTGGCAAGTGGCGCCGGAGCAAGGGCAGTTTCTCGCACTGCTGGTGAAACTCACCGGCGCCAGGCGTGTGCTGGAAATCGGCACCTTCACCGGTTACAGTGCCCTGTGCATGGCGACGGCATTGCCGGATGACGGTTCACTGATCTGTTGCGACGTTCCGGGTGATTACAATGCCACCGCCCGCCGTTACTGGCTCGAGGCAGGGCTGGCCGGGCGAATCGACCTGCGTCTGGCGCCTGCGCTGGAGACGCTTGGCAAGCTGGACCAACCAGGTCAATTCGATCTGATTTTCATCGATGCCGACAAGGCCAACTATCCCGCCTACCTGGAGCATTCGCTGCGTCTGTTGCGGGTAGGTGGGCTGGCGGTGTTCGATAACACCCTGTGGAGTGGCCGGGTTCTTGAGGCAAATCCCGAGAGCAAAGACACCCGTGCGATCCAGGCGCTTAATCGAGCGTTGAAAGATGACGCGAGAGTGGATCTGTCCCTGTTGCCGATAGGCGATGGATTGACGCTCTGCCGCAAACGGTAGTCATCAGCAGGCTGCGATCTTTTGCTGTCTATTTTACAGCCGACACCCGCCACACCTTGTTCCCTACATCGTCGGCCACGAGCAAATCCCCCTGCCGATCAATCACCACACCCACTGGCCGTCCCATGGCTTTTTCTTCGTCATTGAGGAATCCGGTCAGTACATCAATCGGCTGACCGGTCGGTTTGCCTCCGTTGAACGGCACGAAAATCACTTTGTAGCCACTGTGCGGCTTGCGATTCCATGAGCCGTGCTGACCAATGAATGCACCTTGGGTGAACGGTGCTGGCAGTTTGCTGTTTTCGGCAAACGTCAGGCCCAGTGAGGCCGTGTGTGGGCCGACGGCATAGTCCGGCTTGAGAGACTTGGCGACAAGATCCGGATTTTGCGGCTCGACGCGAACATCGACGTGCTGGCCGTAATAGCTGAACGGCCAGCCGTAGAAGGCGCCATCCTGCACCGAGGTGATGTAGTCGGGCACCAGGTCGCTGCCGATGTCATCGCGCTCGTTGACGGCGGTCCATAGGGACCCACTTTGCGGTTCCCAGGCCAGGCCATTGGGGTTGCGCAAGCCTGAGGCGAAAATCCGCTGGTTGCCGGTGGCGCGATCCACTTCCCAGATCGCGGCGCGACCTTCCTCTTTATCCATGCCGTTTTCGGCGACGTTGCTGTTGGAGCCCACGGTGACGTAGAGCTTGCGGCCATCCTTGCTGGCGATGACATTTTTGGTCCAGTGGTGATTCAACGGGCCTCCCGGCAAGTCGACCACTTTGATCGGTGGCGACTTGATTTCGGTATCGCCATACTCATAGTGAAAGCGCAGCAGGCGGTCCGTGTCGGCCACGTAGAAGTCATTGCCGACCAGTGTCATACCGAACGGTGAATTGAGGTTCTCCAGAAACACGCTGCGGGTTTCGGCGATACCGTCGTGATCCTTGTCCCTCAGCAAGGTGATGCGGTTCGCGCTCGGCACGCCGGCCCCGGCGCGGCCCATCACTTTCTTGGTGATCCAGCCCTTGATGCCACTGCCATCATCGGGTTTGGCCGGGGCGTTGGTTTCGGCCACCAACACGTCGCCGTTTGGCAGTACATAGAGCCAGCGCGGGTGATCAAGGTCTTCGGCAAAAGCCGTCACTTGAGTGCCTGCGGCGGCAATGGGTTTCACGCCCGCAGGCCAGCCGATGGCGGGTGCGATGTTGACTGTCGGGATCAGGGTTTTACTGGGTTCGGGCAGTTGGGGAGATGGGCCGGTGCCGTCGGAGACTTGCAGGCTGGAGGTCTCGCCACAGGCGACGAGCCCTCCAGTGAGGGCGATAACGAAAACGAACGGGGCTGTGCGCATACTGATCTTCCCTATGAATGCCTTGTTCTCATCATAGAGAAGTGTTGCCTTTTGATGGTTCAACCTTCAGCCGTGCGCTTCCTTCAAAAGCACGGCAATACCGGGATGATAGTGGCCGGCTTCGTTGCGCAATTTGCGATAGGCGTAAGGGAAATACCAGGCAACGGCGCAGGTGTTTATTTTTTGCAGGTCATCGACCATGTCCTGGAGCTCTTCTGGCGTAGCACCTTGCTGGGCTTTTTGCGGTGCAGCGAACAGGCAGCCGAGTCTCAGGTCGCTGGCGTGGCTCACGCGTTTGGCGTCGCTGGTGATGTCGAGCAACGCCTGGGTCAGATCGAGACTGTTGACCCGCGGCCAGCGCTGGGTCGCCTGGAAATAGGCACGGGTTTCGGGCGAGGCAAGCAGCAGATCGGCGCGACTGTTGCGCTCGCCGTCTTCGGTTTGCTTGCGCGTTTGCGTGTGTTGCAGCGTGACCATTTCGGCCATCCAGGCGGCGGCTGAAAGCAGTCCCAGATTGGCTTTTTCGTCGTGCCAGTAGGGCGCGTCACCGTCGCCGCGCACGGCATTGTAGCGGTCAATACAGTCGAACCAGCGTTCCAGTACCGGGCGCAGGAATTCCAGTTTTGGATTGCTGATGATCATGCCTTGCATGGGGCTCACCCTTGTTATTGTGTTGTGGGTTTGTGGCTATTTGATATCACTGCTGGGAGCGAGGCACAAGATTGGCGTCAGAATATTGAGCGCCAGTCGATATTCCCATCCGACGTCCCGGCTTTAATTGACGCTCCACCCCCAACCCTCTAACCTTCGCGGCTTGTTTCAGGTGCTCTGTGGCTTGGGTCGACAGAGTGAAACAGGGAAGCCGGTGAATGAGCTCTTCAAACTGTTGAAGGTCATGATCCCGGCGCTGCCCCCGCAACGGTAAATGAGTGAAGACTGAGCTTTGAGCCACTGTATCGAGGGTCGATATGGGAAGGCGCGCAGTCGGGTGCAAACCGCTCATGAGCCCGGAGACCGGCCTGATTCATTCAACGGCATCACGGTGGGCGATGCCAGGCTTGTTGCCTTCTTTTTTTGTGCCTGCCCGCCGTTATTCCCGCCTCAACGGAGAGCTTCCCCATGACTGACACCCCCGATCGTGACGAACGCCACCTGGCGCGCATGCAGCGCAAAAAAGCGGTGATCGACGAACGCATCGCCAATTCCCCGAATGAATGCGGCCTGTTGCTGGTGCTGACCGGTAACGGCAAAGGCAAGAGCAGTTCGGCGTTCGGCATGCTCGCGCGCGCCATGGGCCACGGCATGCAATGCGGTGTGGTGCAGTTCATCAAGGGGCGTAACAGCACGGGCGAAGAGTTGTTCTTCCGCCGTTTCCCGGAGCAAGTGCGTTTCCATGTGATGGGCGAGGGCTTTACCTGGGAAACCCAGGATCGCCAGCGCGACATCGCCGCCGCCGAAGCGGCCTGGGAAGTGTCCCGCGAACTGCTGCGCGATCCGTCCGTCGGCCTGGTGGTGCTCGATGAATTGAACATCGCCCTCAAGCATGGCTACCTTGACCTCGATCAGGTGCTCAGCGATTTGCAGGCGCGGCCGCCGATGCAGCATGTGATCGTCACGGGCCGCGCCGCCAAGCCGGAAATGATCGAGATGGCCGACACCGCCACCGAAATGGGCATGCTCAAGCACGCCTTCCAGGCCGGCATCAAAGCGCAGAAAGGCGTCGAGCTGTGAATCAACCACGTCATTGCCCGGCGGTACTGATCGCCGCGCCGGCCTCCGGTCAGGGCAAGACCACCGTCACCGCCGCGCTCGCCCGTTTGCATCGCAACCAGGGGCGCAAGGTTCGCGTGTTCAAATGCGGGCCAGACTTTCTCGACCCGATGATTCTCGAGCGTGCCAGTGGTGCGCCGGTGTATCAACTGGACATGTGGATGGTGGGCGAGCAGGAAAGTCGCCGTCTGTTGTGGGAAGCCGCCGGCGAAGCCGACCTGATCCTGATCGAAGGCGTCATGGGTTTATTTGACGGAACGCCGTCCAGTGCGGATCTGGCGCGGCACTTCGGTGTGCCGGTGCTGGGCGTCATTGACGGCACCGCCATGGCCCAGACCTTCGGCGCATTGGCGTTGGGGCTGGCGCGTTATCAGCCGGACTTGCCGTTTGCCGGTGTGCTGGCCAACCGCGTCGGTACGTTGCGCCATGCGCAGTTGCTCGAAGGTAGCCTGACCGAGGGACTGCGTTGGTACGGCGCCTTGTCCCGGGAAACCGGAATCGAATTGCCGAGTCGGCACCTCGGTCTGGTGCAGGCCAGTGAATTGAACGATCTCGATGTGCGCCTCGATGCGGCCGCCGATGCCTTGGCCAGCAGTTGCGAGGTGGCGCTGCCGCCCGCAGTGGCGTTCGCGGCGCCGGACGTGATTGACGTCGAACCGTTGCTGGCCGGTGTGCGTATCGCCGTGGCCCGGGACGAAGCTTTTGCGTTCACCTACGGCGCGAGCCTGGACCTGTTGCGGGCGATGGGCGCCGAGTTGTCATTCTTCTCGCCGATCCGCGATAGCGTGTTGCCGGAGGTAGACAGTCTCTATCTGCCGGGCGGTTATCCGGAATTGCACCATGTTGCGCTGTCGAAAAACACCGCGATGCTTGACGCGATCCGTGCACACCACGGGGCAGGCAAGCCATTGCTCGCCGAGTGTGGCGGCATGCTTTATCTGCTCGATTCGTTGACCGATGTCGACGGTGTTCGCGCCGAACTGGTTGGCTTGCTGGCCGGTGATGCGGTGATGCAAAAACGCCTGGCCGCGCTGGCGTTGCAAGCGGTCGAGCTGCCGGAAGGGTCGTTGCGCGGACACACGTATCATCACTCGCTGACCACCACTGAGCTGACGCCGATTGCCCGGGGCTTGAGCCCTAACGGCGGGCGAGGGGCCGAGGCGGTTTATCGTGAGGGGCGGATGACTGCTTCTTATGTGCACTTTTATTTTCCGTCCAATCCCTCAGCGATTGCCGCGCTTTTTGCGCCCGACCTTCAGGACGCCTTCGCTGGCAAGCCAGCTCCTACAAGGGACCACCTCAATCCTGTAGGAACTGGCTTGCCAGCGAAGCGGTCATGACTGACAACACCTTCTCCGAAACCGAGCGCGCAGCGGTCTACCGCGCCATCGCCGAACGTCGCGACATGCGTCACTTCAGCGGTGGCACGGTCGAGCCAGAACTGCTCCGACGTCTGCTCGAAGCCGCGCATCAGGCGCCCAGCGTGGGGCTGATGCAGCCGTGGCGCTTTATCCGTATCAGCGATCGGGCCTTGCGCGGACAGATTCAGCAACTGGTGGAAGAAGAGCGCATCCGCACCGCCGAAGCCCTCGGTGAGCGCAGCGACGAGTTCATGAAACTCAAGGTCGAAGGCATCAACGATTGTGCCGAGGTGCTGGTCGCCGCGCTGACGGAGGATCGAGAGCGCCATGTTTTCGGTCGGCGCACGTTGCCGGAAATGGACATGGCTTCGTTGTCCTGCGCGATCCAGAACCTGTGGCTGGCATCCCGCGCCGAAGGACTGGGCATGGGTTGGGTGTCGCTGTTCGAGCCACAAGCCCTGGCGGATTTGTTGCAGTTGCCGGCGGGTGCGAAGCCGCTGGCGGTGCTGTGCCTGGGGCCGGTCGAGGCATTTTATCCGGCGCCGATGCTGGTGCTCGAAGGCTGGGCGCAGGCGCGTCCGCTGAGTGAACTGTTGTATGAAAATTATTGGGGAGTGAGTCAATGAGTGTGGCGTTGTTGAGTGTCGCCGCGGTTGCGCTGGATGCGCTGCTGGGTGAACCCAAACGCTGGCATCCGCTGGTGGCGTTCGGCCGTTTTGCCGACCGCATCGAACAACGTTTCAACGGTGAAGGTCGCGGCTGGCGCAGCCATGGCGTCACGGCGTGGGTGATCGCCGTGTTGCCGCTGACCTTGTTGGCGACTGCATTTTCCTGGGCGCCTTATGTCGGCTGGATCGTCGAGATTCTCGCGCTGTATTGCGCACTCGGCATGCGCAGCCTCGGTGAACATGTCGAGCCCGTGGCCAAGGCGCTGCGCAGTGATGATCTAGAGGAAGCACGCAAACGCGTGGGCTATCTGGTCAGCCGTCAGACCAGCGATCTGGATAAAACCGCAGTCGCCCGCGCCGCCACCGAATCGGTACTGGAGAACGGTAGCGACGCGGTGTTCGCGGCGCTGTTCTGGTTTGCCGTGGCCGGTGCTCCCGGCGTGGTGCTCTACCGTTTGAGCAACACGCTGGATGCGATGTGGGGCTATCGTAATGAACGCTTTGAGCGTTTTGGCTGGGCGGCGGCGAAGATCGACGATGTGCTTAATTACATTCCCGCAAGGTTGGTGGCATTGACCTACGCGTTGCTGGGCAAAACCCGGCTGGCGCTGAAGTGCTGGCGCCTTCAGGGCCCGACCTGGGACAGCCCGAATGCCGGTCCGGTGATGGCGGCAGGGGCAGGAGCGCTGGGTGTCGAGTTGGGCGGGGCGGCGATTTATCACGGTGAACTGCATCAGCGTCCTCAACTGGGCGAAGGCCCGCCAGCGGACGCCGACTCCATCGACCGAGGCTGGCAATTGGTCCAGCGCGGGGTATGGTTATGGTTGCTGATTCTCTGCATTGGGGCCGAATTTTATGCTTGAGCACGGTGGAAGATTGCGCAAGGCCGCGCTCGAATATTGCATAGACGAAGGTGAGTGGCTGGACCTGTCGACCGGTCTGGCGCCTTGGCCGTTTCCGGTGCCGGAGATTCCAATGCGGGCCTGGGCGCGGCTGCCGGAAGCCGACGACGGTCTGGAGCACGCTGCCTGTGATTACTACGGCACATTGCAGGCATTGCCAGTGGCCGGGTCGCAAATGGCCATCCAGCTGCTGCCGCGTTTGCGTCGCGCAGGCAAAGTCGGCGTGCTGTCACCGTGTTATGCCGAACATGCCGAAGCGTGGCGTCGCAACGGCTACATCGTGCGCGAAGTGGTGGAACAGGAAGTCGACTTCTTTATCGACAGTTTCGACGTGCTGGTGGTGGTCAATCCAAACAATCCCACGGGGTTGAACCTGACGCCTGATCGCTTGCTCGACTGGCACGCGCGGCTGGCCCAGCGCGGTGGCTGGCTGGTAGTGGATGAGGCGTTCATGGACAACACACCGCAGCTGAGCCTCGCGCCGTTTGCCCATCAGGTCGGATTGATCGTGCTGCGTTCCTTCGGCAAGTTTTTCGGTCTGGCCGGGGTGCGATTGGGTTTCGTCCTGGCGGAGCGCAAGTTGCTCAAATTGCTCGCCGAACAAGTAGGGCCGTGGGCGGTGAGCGGGCCGACGCGAACAATAGGGCAGGCATGCTTGCGTGATACCGAAGGCCATGCGCGCCAGCGGGCACGCGCCGAAGTGGCCAGTGAGCGCCTGGCCTCGCTGCTGAAGCAACACGGATTCAACCCTCAGGGCGGCTGCGCCTTGTTCCAGTGGCTGATCACTGATCGTGCCGAAGTCCTTTATGAATTCATGGCCCGGCGCGGCATTCTGCTGCGTCTGTTCACACACAACAGCAGCCTGCGTTTCGGCTTGCCGGGCGCCGAAGCCGATTTCGCACGCCTGGCCGCTGCACTCGAAGCTTTCGCCAAGGAAAACCCATGACGACGTTGATGGTGCAGGGCACCACCTCGGACGCCGGTAAAAGTACGTTGGTAACCGCGCTGTGCCGCTGGGTCACCCGTCAAGGTGTCAGCGTGGTGCCGTTCAAACCGCAGAACATGGCACTCAACAGTGCGGTGACCGCCGACGGTGGCGAGATCGGTCGTGCGCAGGCGGTGCAGGCCCAGGCGGCTAATCTTGAACCACACACCGACATGAACCCCGTGCTGCTCAAGCCGAACAGCGACACCGGCGCGCAGGTGATCATTCATGGTCGCGCCATCACAAGCATGAATGCCGTCGCCTATCACGACTACAAAACCATCGCCATGCAAGCGGTGCTGGCGTCCCACGAACGGTTGAGCGCGGCGTATCCGGTGGTGATGGTCGAAGGCGCGGGCTCCCCGGCCGAGATCAATCTGCGGGCCGGCGACATCGCCAATATGGGCTTTGCCGAAGCGGTGGATTGCCCGGTGCTGCTGATTGCCGACATCAATCGCGGCGGGGTCTTCGCGCATCTGGTGGGCACGCTGGAACTGCTGTCACCGAGCGAACAGGCGCGCATCAAAGGCTTCATCATCAACCGTTTTCGTGGCGACATTGCCCTGTTGCAACCGGGGCTCGACTGGCTGGAAGAGCGGACCGGAAAACCGGTGATTGGCGTCCTGCCCTACGTGATGGACCTGCACCTGGAAGCCGAGGACGGCATCGATCAGCGCCAGACCGACAAGGCTGAGCAAGTGCTGAAAGTGGTGGTGCCGGTACTGCCGCGCATCAGCAATCACACCGATTTCGATCCCTTGCGTCTGCATCCGCAAGTCGATCTGCAATTCATCGGCCCGGGCCAGGCGATGCCACCGGCCGACCTGATCATCCTTCCCGGTTCGAAAAGTGTGCGCAGCGATTTGGCGTTTCTGCGTGCCAATGGCTGGGAAAGTGCCATCGCCCGGCATCTGCGTTACGGCGGCAAGGTCTTGGGGATTTGCGGCGGTCTGCAAATGCTCGGTGAGCACGTGCACGACCCACTGGGGCTCGAAGGCGCCCCGGGTTCCAGCGCAGGCTTGGGATTGCTGGCGTTCGAAACCGTGCTCGAAGAGCACAAGCAACTACGCAATGTGCGTGGTCGTCTGGCGTTGGAAGATGCGCCGGTGACGGGTTATGAAATTCATGCAGGCGTGACCACCGGCCCCGCGCTGGAAAATGCGGCGGTGTTGCTGGATGACGGTCGTTGCGACGGTGCGCAAAGTATCGACGGGCAGGTTTTCGGCACTTATCTGCACGGCCTGTTCGAGTCGCCGGCAGCGTGCAGCGCACTGTTGCGTTGGGCGGGTTTGCAGGATGTGCAGGAGGTGGATTACCACGGCTTGCGTGAGCGGGATATCGAGCGGCTGGCGGACCTGGTGGAGACGCATCTGGATACCGAATTACTGCGTCGGCTCTGCGGGATTTGAGATGCCTTTCAAGGCCTCATCGCGGCTAAGCCCGCTCCCGCAGAGAACACCACATAACCCTGTGGGAGCGAGCCTGCTCGCGATGACTGAAGTCGCCTCAACGAAGATTCTAGGAAAAAAACCATGCTCCAACTGATCCTCGGCGGCGCTCGCTCCGGCAAGAGTCGCCTGGCAGAAAAACTCGCCACCGACAGCGCGCTGGCCGTGACCTACATCGCCACCAGCCAACCGCTGGACGGGGAAATGAGCGATCGCGTGGCCCATCACCGCGCCCGTCGTCCCGTCGAATGGGCGTTGATCGAAGAACCGCTGGAACTGGCGCGGGTGCTGCGTGAGAACGCGAGCGCCGAGCGTTGCCTGCTGGTGGATTGCCTGACCTTGTGGCTGACCAATCTGCTGATGCAGGACGATGTCGAGCGTTTAGGCGCCGAGCGTGAGTCCTTGCTGGACTGCCTGGCATCGTTGCCGGGGGAAATCATTTTTGTCAGCAACGAGACCGGGATGGGCGTCGTGCCGCTGGGCGAATTGACTCGCCGTTATGTCGATGAAGCCGGTTGGCTGCATCAAGCCCTGGCCGAGCGCTGTGACCGCGTCATCCTCACCGTCGCCGGCCTGCCCCTGACTTTGAAAGGAACTGCGTTATGACCCACGCCTGGTGGCTGAACCCCTGCAAACCTGTCGATGCGCAAGCACTCGAGCAGGCGCAAGCGCGACAGCAGCAACTGACCAAACCGGCCGGTTCCCTCGGTCAACTGGAGTCGGTGGCGATACAGCTGGCGGGTCTGCAGGGGCAGGTCAAGCCGAGTCTGGATCAGCTGTGGATCGCGATTTTTGCCGGTGATCATGGCGTGGTCGCCGAAGGGGTTTCGGCGTTCCCTCAGGAAGTCACCGGGCAGATGCTGCACAACTTTGTCAGTGGTGGCGCGGCGATCAGCGTATTGGCGCGGCAGTTGGGTGCTTCCCTCGAAGTGGTCGATCTCGGCACGATTACGCCATCACTCAGTCTGCCGGGTGTGCGGCACCTGAACATCGGTCCTGGCACGTCGAACTTCGTACAGGGTCCGGCGATGACCGTGGCTCAGGGCGAACTCGCTTTGCAGGCCGGTCGCGACAGCGCGCAACGGGCCAAAGCAGCAGGCACGCAACTGTTTATCGGCGGTGAAATGGGCATCGGCAACACCACCGCCGCCAGTGCGTTGGCGTGTGCATTGCTCGATTGCGCGGTGGCGCATTTGACCGGGCCGGGAACCGGACTGAATGCCGCCGGTGTCAGCCACAAGGCGCAGGTTATCGAGCGCGCTTTAGCGATACACGGGGCACAGCGGGGCGATGCGTTGCAGACGCTGTTCAATCTGGGTGGTTTTGAGATTGCCGCGCTGGTGGGCGCTTATCTGGCTTGTGCCCAGGAAGGAATCGCGGTGCTGGTGGACGGCTTCATTTGCAGCGTCGCGGCGCTGGTCGCGGTGCGCTTGAACCCGCAGTGTCGCCCATGGCTGTTGTTCGGTCATCGCGGCGCCGAGCCGGGTCATCGGCATGTACTGGAAACCCTGCACGCTGAACCGCTGCTCGACCTCGGCCTGCGTCTGGGTGAGGGCAGTGGGGCCGCGCTGGCAGTTCCGTTGTTGCGTCTGGCATGCGACCTCCACGGGCAGATGGCGACCTTCGCCGAAGCGGCTGTGGCGGATCGTCCGGTATGACCCTGCGCCTGGATCTGTTGCGTCACGGTGAAACCGAACTGGGCGGTGGCCTGCGCGGCAGCCTCGACGATGCGCTGACCGACAAGGGCTGGGCGCAGATGCGTGCGGCAGTGGTCGAGCAACGACCCTGGGATCGCCTGGTCAGTTCGCCGTTGCAGCGTTGTGCGCGATTCGCGCAAGAACTCGGTGCGCAACTGTCTGTGCCCGTGAGCCTGGACAAAGACCTGCAAGAGCTGCATTTCGGTGACTGGGAAGGGCAAAGCGCTGCGGTGTTGATGGAAACCGATGCAGAGGGTCTGGGCCGGTTCTGGGCCGATCCTTATGCGTTTACGCCGCCTCAAGGTGAGCCGGTCGCGGATTTTTCCAGGCGAGTGCTGACGGCGGTGGCGCGGCTACAGGTTTCATACGCTGGCGAGCGCGTGTTGCTGATCAGTCATGGCGGCGTCATGCGTTTGTTGCTGGCCCAGGCGCGTGGCTTGCCGCGTGAGCAACTGCTCAACGTTGAGGTCGGGCATGGTGCGTTGTTCTCGCTGACGGTGACGTCCGGTGGCGTGTTAAGGGAAGTCGTCTGACCATGTTGCCATTCTGGATCGCCCTGCAATTCCTCAGCAGCCTGCCGATTCGCTTGCCGGGCATGCCTGTGCCTCAGGCGTTGGGACGGTCATTGCTGTTTTACCCGCTGGTGGGGTTGTTGTTCGGTGCGATTCTTTGGGCGCTGAACGGGTTGCTGCTCGGAACGCCGCTGTTGCTGCATGCGGCGCTGTTGCTCACCGTTTGGGTCTTGCTCAGTGGTGCACTGCATCTGGATGGTCTGGCAGATAGCGCCGATGCCTGGCTCGGTGGTTTCGGCGACCGCGAGCGCACCTTGACCATCATGAAAGACCCCCGCAGCGGGCCGATTGCGGTCGTCACGTTGGTGTTGGTGTTGCTGCTCAAGTTCGCGGCGCTGCTGGCATTGATCGAACAGCAACAGGCGCTGGCGTTGCTGATTGTTCCATTGATCGGTCGCAGTGCGTTGCTGGGCATATTTCTGACGACGCCTTACGTGCGGCCTGGTGGTCTGGGGCAAGCGTTGGCTGATCATCTTCCGCGCTCTGCGGGCAAGCGGGTTTTGGCACTCAGCGCGGTGGTCTGCGTGTTGATCGCCGGGTTGAACGGCGTGGTGGCGGTGGTGCTGGCGACGTTGGGTTTTGTCTGGTTGCGTCAGGTGATGCTGCGGCGCCTGGGCGGGACGACCGGTGACACAGCGGGCGCAATGCTGGAGTTGCTGGAAGTTGCAGTGCTGGCAGGCTTGGCGCTGGTCTGATTGCGATCAACTGTAGGAGCGAGCTTGCTCGCGATGGCGATCGACCAAGCTCCACCCCAGTCACAGAAAAGAATCCATGTAACTTGATTTAACCGACTCGCGGGTATATACACGCACTATGCTCGACTCCCAATGTTTATGCACCAACCTGCGTCGTGCCGCCCGTGGCGTCAGCAGGCACTACGACGGCGCTCTCGACGGCTTCGGGATCAACGTTGCGCAGTATTCTTTGCTGTGCAATCTGCAACGCCTGAATCAGCCGAGTATCTCCGTGCTGGCCGAAGCGATGGGCCTCGATCGCAGCACCCTGGGACGCAATTTGCGCGTGCTGGAGGGCGAAGGCCTGGTGACGCTGGTCGAGGGTGAGGACATGCGCAATCGCATCGTTCTGCTCACCGACACAGGCGCCGAGCGCCTGAAAGCGGCCTTGCCGGCCTGGGAGGCGGCGCAACAGCGGTTGATTGATCGCCTGGGTGCCGAGAAACGGGAAATCTTGCTGAAACTGCTGGATGAACTGGCGTGATGCCGGTTTTTCCGACCTCAAGCGGGTATATACCCGCTACCGGAGAATAAGATGACATCGATGTGGCGTACGTGCGGTTGGGTTTTGTTGGGGAGTGCGCTGATCCTTGCGTTGTCTCTGGGCGTTCGTCACGGTTTCGGGCTGTTTTTGGCGCCGATGAGCGCCGAGTTCGGCTGGGGGCGTGAGGTCTTTGCCTTTGCCATCGCCTTGCAAAACCTGATTTGGGGCCTGGCCCAACCCTTTACCGGTGCGTTGGCCGACCGTTTTGGTGCAGCGAAAGTGGTGCTGATCGGTGGCGTCCTGTACGCGGCAGGGCTGATGTGCATGGGGCTTTCCGACTCGCCGATGACCTTATCCCTGAGCGCGGGCCTGTTGATCGGGATGGGTCTGTCCGGTACATCGTTCTCGGTGATTCTGGGCGTGGTCGGCCGCGCGGTACCGCCAGAGAAACGCAGCATGGGCATGGGCATCGCCAGTGCTGCGGGCTCGTTCGGCCAGTTCGCCATGTTGCCCGGCACCTTGGGTTTGATCGGCTGGCTGGGTTGGTCGGCAGCCTTGCTGGCGCTGGGTCTGTTGATCGCGCTGATCGTACCGTTGGTGACGATGCTCAAGGACAAGCCTTTGCCAGTGCTCGGGCACGAACAAACCCTGGGCGAGGCGTTGTGTGAGGCCTGTTCACATTCCGGTTTCTGGTTGCTGGCGTTCGGCTTCTTCGTGTGCGGATTTCAGGTGGTGTTTATCGGCGTGCATTTGCCGGCCTATCTGGTGGATCAGCACCTTCCGGCGACAGTCGGCACCACGGTGTTGGCGTTGATCGGCCTGTTCAACATTTTCGGAACCTACACCGCCGGCTGGCTCGGCGGACGTATGTCCAAACCCCGTTTGCTCACGGGGTTGTATCTGTTGCGGGCGGTGGTCATCGCACTGTTTCTTTGGGCACCGGTGACGACCACCAGCGCCTATCTGTTCGGCATGGCCATGGGGTTCTTGTGGTTGTCGACGGTGCCGTTGACTAACGGTACGGTCGCCACCTTGTTTGGCGTGCGAAACCTGTCCATGCTCGGTGGGATTGTTTTCCTGTTTCACCAGCTCGGCTCGTTCCTCGGCGGCTGGTTGGGCGGGGTGGTGTACGACCGCATGGGGAGCTATGACTTGATCTGGCAGGTGGCGATTCTTCTGAGTCTGTTGGCCGCCGCCTTGAACTGGCCGGTGCGTGAGCGGCCGGTAGAGCGTCTTCAAACCCGAATGAGTGCGACATGAACAGCCTTTGGCCACGCATCACGATTATTGCTGTTTGCGCGTTGCTGCTCGCCGCCGTGTGGTGGGGCTGGCAGCAGGGTGGGTTGGCCTTGATGCAGTTGGGCATGGGGACTTGCTAGCCGGTTGTGAGGGCGAGTAACTTCCACCGCTGACGACTTCTCAAGGATATCCCGATATGCCGATACGCTGGCTGGCAGTTCCCGCGTTACTGGTCGCATTTACCGGGTGGGCTCAAGCGGCAAGTTGCCCTGAGCTTTTGCAAGGCTCGCTACCCAAGCTTCGGGCCAAGGAAACGATCGACTTGTGCGAACGCTTCGCCGGCAAGCCGCTGGTGGTGGTCAATACCGCGAGCTTCTGTGGCTTTGCCCCGCAATTCAAAAGCCTTGAGGCGCTGAGCCAGCGTTTCAAGGATCAAGGCCTGGAAGTGATCGGCGTGCCGTCCAATGACTTCAAGCAGGAGGCCGGCGACGGCGCCGAAACCGCCAAGGTCTGCTACGTGAACTACGGCGTGACCTTCACCATGACCGAGCCGCAAAAGGTTCGTGGCGACGAGGCGACACATCTGTTCAAGGTGCTTGCCGAACAGAGCAGCGCGCCGAAGTGGAATTTCTACAAATACGTGGTCGATCGCCAGGGCAAGGTCGTCGCCAGCTTTTCCAGCCTGACCAAGCCTGATGATCCGGAGTTCATCGCTGCGGTGGAGAAAGCCCTGGCGTCGAAACCCTGATAAGCGCCCGCTAAAAAGCCCCGCCTCTGTGCAAGAGAGCGGGGCTTTTTTTGAATCCGGCGGCGAGCCGTTCAGGCTCGCCGGGAATTATCAGAAGCGGTAGGTCGCACCGACACCGAAACCGTTGGCCGAGTTTTCATACTTGGCGTTGTAGGTTTGGCGGTCGTTGTCGTTGTTGACCTTGACGTCTTCTTCAACCAGGTACGAGTACGCCACGTCGATGGTCAGGTCGTCGGTCGGGCTCCAGCCAGCGCCCAGGCTGAAAATCTTGCGGTCGCCAGTCGGGATGCGTGGGGAGCGGTTTTCGTTGTTGGTCGGTGACTGGTCAACGGAGAAACCGGTACGCAGGACCCATTGCTTGTCAATCTGGTAGGAAGCACCGATGGCATGAGCCCAGGTGTCGTGCCAGTTCTGCTCTTCGGTGATGGTACCGAACGCAGGTTGCAAGCCAGCTGGTACGCCACTGTTCTCGACGCTGATTTCTTTCAGGCGGCTCCAGCGAGTCCAGGTGCTGCCGGCGTAGAGGGTCCACTGGTCGTCAAGCTGATGGGTAACCGAGAAGTCAACCGACTCAGGCGTGGTCACGTCCAGCGAAGCATCGTACTTCTGGTTCGGGTTCTGGCGCAGGTTGGTCAGGAAGCCGTAGTTGACCTTGGTGTCACCTTCGAGCGTGTACTTCACTTTCGAGTGATAGGTCAGGCCGACGCGGGTGCTGTCGGTGGCTTGAACCAGGATGCCGATGTTGTAGCCCAGCGCGGTGTCGTCACCCTTGATCTTGACGTTACCGTCCGCAAAGCGTGGGTGCAGCGAGATATCCGATTCCAGGGTGCCTTCGATGCGGTTGATGGTCGGACCGAAACCGATCGATACCTTGTCGTTGAAGGCGTAGCTGACGGTCGGCTGGATGGTGACGACTTTGACTTCGCTGTTGGTGCCGAAGTAACGGCCGGCAAAGCCGTTCTCGTAATCGGTCACCAGGCCGAACGGAGCGTAAATGCCTACGCCGACGGCCCACTGGTCATCGATTGGCTTGACGTAGTAGCCCATAGGGACAGCGATGAATGGAACCATGTCGCCATCGTTGCTGCCGCTTTTCGGAGAGGAGCTGGCGTCGCTGATATCGGTATGCGCGTCGAGCATTGCAACACCGCCGGTGACTTGTTCGCGCTTGAGGCGAGACATGCCGGCAGGGTTACCAAAAATAGTGGATGCATCATCGGCAACGGAAGATCGCCCGGCAAAACCTGTACCCATCCCGCTGATGCTTTGTTCGTTGATGGCAAAGCCACTCGCAAAGATCTGGGTGGATGCCATGGCAGCGGCGAGGCTAAGGGTGGTTTTGAGCATTACTTTTTTCATTATTAGAACTCCTGGTGATCACCGGGGCGAAAATTACCAACATTTTCGTCCCAGCGCCATAGGCTGTAATGCTTGATTTAGAGCGGTTTTGTAGGACAATCCGACCAAATGGCGGCGCGTTGCGCGAATTTTGGATACAGGATTTTTCAGCAGGCAACCTGATTCATGGGTGAAACACAAGTTTGCCAGGCGCAGGTGAAATCACGCAGACGACCTTGGGGTTGAAATGTCTGGCGCCAGATTCTGGCCATACCCAACAAATCGTCAGCGGCGGGGAGGGGAGTGTTCTGTTCTTCTACCAGCAGCCAAGCGATGGCAGTGGCGTAACGCAGGTTGACGGTCAATTCGAGGTGCGGACCACTGAGAAAGGCGTGTTGGCTGGCCAGTCCGCGGACCAGGCTTGCACGCTCCGGGTCCAGTGCCAGGTAATGGTCCCAAAG
Organism: Pseudomonas sp. Irchel s3f7; assembly: GCF_900187615.1. Taxonomy (GTDB): domain Bacteria; phylum Pseudomonadota; class Gammaproteobacteria; order Pseudomonadales; family Pseudomonadaceae; genus Aquipseudomonas. The sequence continues at coordinate 57,184 of NZ_FYDO01000037.1, forward strand.
GGCCTGGTGGCGAGGTTCGGCGATACGGTACAGGCCGTGTCCGCGGCGGTCATGAAGGGCGGATCCCAGGGCGGACTGGCTGGCGGCGATGCCCAGCAGCAGGGATTCGGCAGTAGCGCTATGACGTCCCAGATAAATCAGGGTGGGACGAATGACATAACGGCACAGTTCGCTGGCAGCGATACCCATAAAACCCTCGAAACCTCAATATGGACGGCGATGCCTGAAGGGCTTTGGCAGCAGTGAATCGACTCAGGCTCGCCGCAAGCGGGTCAAGCCGCTTGAGTTGAAGTGTAGTGTCATATTCGCGCTGTAAAGGCCTGTTTTTAAAATATTTCTGGCTGCGAGTTATAACCGTTATACCGGTTTGTGCTTAGCCTGAACCTTAAAAAAGGGAAACATCGGGCAATAAAAAGGTTCTTCACGGATTACCGGGAAAGACGCTCTTGATCTTCATGAAAAAGAATTCGCTATCCCGGTAACCGTACGCCATCCGCTTGATGACCTTTATTCGATTGTTTATCCCTTCCAGCTGACCCGT
>NZ_FYDO01000038.1 GCF_900187615.1 Pseudomonas sp. Irchel s3f7
CTGCGACCTGAAAGACCTGCTTGGCAAGATCGACCGCCACTGTCGTACAGGCCGACACATCGGTTGAAGACAGGGACTGTTTAAGCGTCGTATTCTTTTTCATGGACTCGCCCTCGCTGCCGTTGGCTTCTTAGACTGCCACCGTGGCGCATTGACGCCTCGGCGTGGGCGAGTCCATCCAATTACGGTTGATCAGATCCGCCAGCGTCACTCGCTGTAGATCATTTTCTTGGTCATACCGCCGTCGACCACAAACTCCTGGCCCGTAACGAACCCTGCGTTCCTGGACAACAGCCACGCCACCATCGCCGCCACATCCTCAACCGTCCCCACCCTGCCCGCCGGATGCTGGGCATGATCGGCATCAGTCAGTGGTTCGGCACGGCGTGCCGAAGGGTCGCGCGCATCGATCCAGCCAGGGCTGACGGCGTTGACCCGAATCTCCGGGCCCAGGCTGATTGCGAGCGCGTGAGTCAGGGCCAGCAGGCCGCCCTTGCTCGCCGCGTAAGCCTCTGTGTCAGGCTCCGACTGCCCGGCACGGGTCGAAGCCAGATTGACGATCGCCCCGCTGTGAGCGCGCAGGTACGGCGCACAGTGCTTGGCCAACAACATCGGCCCACTGAGGTTTACCGCCAGCACACGATTCCAGTAGGCCAGATCAAGGCTTTCCAGAGTGATGTTGTGCGGATCCGCAACCGCGGCGTTACAGACCAGCGCATCAAGACGCCCGAATTGGCCCAACACCTCGGCAACACCGAGTGCCACCTGCCCTTCGTTCGAGACATCCATGGCAATGAACCAGGCGCTATCACCCAGGACCTTCGCCACTTTCGACCCGCGCTCGCGGTCCAGGTCCGTCAATACGACTTGCCAGCCTTCGCTGATCAGCCAGGCGGCAATCCCCAAGCCAATACCTCGCGCCGCACCGGTTACCAGTGCGACACGACCATTGGAGCCAGCGGACGGCGTGGACAACTCGATCACAGCGCAGCCAGACCGCGTGCCAGATCGGCTTGCAGATCGGCCACGTCTTCGAGGCCGACAGCAACGCGAATCAGACTGTCACGAATACCGGCTGCTTCACGCTCTTGCGGCGCCAGACGTCCGTGCGAAGTTGTGCTCGGGTGCGTGATGGTGGTTTTGCTATCGCCCAGGTTGGCGGTGATCGAAATCAGTCGCGTGGCGTCGATAAAGCGCCAGGCGCCCTCTTTGCCACCCTTGACCTCGAAACTCACCACCGCCCCGAAACCCTTCTGCTGGCGCAAGGCCAACTCGTGCTGCGGATGGCTCTTGAGCCCGGCGTAATGGACTTTCTCGATACCGTCCTGCTGCTCCAGCCACTCGGCCAGTTGCTGGGCGTTGGCGCAATGCGCCTTCATCCGCAGGTTCAACGTTTCCAGGCCCTTGAGGAAGATCCAGGCGTTGAACGGGCTAAGCGTTGGCCCGGCAGTGCGCAGGAAGCCGACCACCTCTTTCATCTGTTCGCCACGACCTGCAACGACGCCCCCCATGCAACGGCCCTGACCGTCGATGAACTTGGTGGCCGAGTGCACGACGATGTCTGCGCCCATTTTCAGCGGCTGCTGCAATGCCGGCGTGCAGAAACAGTTGTCGACCACCAGCATCGCGCCTTTGGCGTGAGCGATTTTCGACAGTTCCGCGATGTCCACCAATTCAGCCAGTGGATTGGACGGCGACTCGACGAACAGCAATTTGGTATTGGATTTGATCGCCGCGTCCCAACCGGACAAGTCCGCCAGGGCTACGTAATCGACTTCGATGCCGAAACGCTTGAAGTACTTCTCGAACAGGCTGATGGTCGACCCGAACACGCTACGCGACACCAGCACGTGATCGCCAGCGCTGCACAGACTCATCACCACCGCCATGATCGCGGCCATGCCGGTCGCGGTGGCCACGGCCTGCTCGGCGCTTTCCAGCGCGGCAATGCGCTCTTCAAAGGCGCGCACGGTCGGGTTGGTGTAGCGCGAGTAAACGTTACCCGGCACTTCGCCAGCGAAACGCGCAGCGGCGTCGGCGGCGGTACGGAATACGTAGCTGGAGGTGAAGAACATCGGATCACCGTGTTCGCCTTCCGGCGTGCGGTGCTGACCGGCACGTACGGCCAGGGTATCGAACGCTACGCCTTCGAGGTCGCTGTCCAACCGACCGGCATCCCAATCCTGACTCATGCTGTCACTCCTTTCCCTATTCTCGTAGTTTAAAAGCCAGATACAAAACCGGCCCCTCAGGGCCGGTAATTACTCAGTTGTTGTACAGATCGATGATCGCACTGACTGCCTGCGTCTTGACCTTGGAGGCATCGTTGCGTGCCTGCTCGATCTTGTTCAGGTAAGCCTCGTCGACGTCACCGGTGACGTAATGGCCGTCGAACACCGCACAATCGAACTTGTCGATCTTGATCTTGCCGCCACCGACCGCTTCGATCAAGTCAGGCAAGTCCTGATAGATCAGCCAGTCGGCGCCGATCAGGTCGGCCACGTCCTGAGTGGTACGGTTGTGGGCGATCAGCTCGTGAGCGCTCGGCATGTCGATGCCGTAGACGTTCGGGTAGCGAACAGCCGGGGCCGCGGAGCAGAAGTAAACGTTCTTGGCGCCGGCTTCGCGGGCCATCTGGATGATCTGCTTGCAAGTAGTACCGCGAACAATGGAGTCGTCCACCAGCATCACGTTCTTGCCGCGGAATTCCAACTCGATGGCGTTGAGTTTCTGGCGTACGGATTTTTTCCGTGCTGCCTGGCCCGGCATGATGAAGGTCCGGCCGATGTAGCGGTTCTTCACGAAGCCTTCGCGGAATTTCACGCCCAAGTGGTTCGCCAGCTCCAGGGCCGCGGTGCGGCTGGTGTCCGGGATCGGGATGACCACATCGATGTCGTGCTCCGGACGCTCGCGCAGGATCTTCTCGGCGAGTTTCTCACCCATGCGCAGACGAGCCTTGTAGACCGACACGCCGTCGATGATCGAGTCCGGACGCGCCAGGTAGACGTGCTCAAAGATGCACGGCGTCAGGGACGGGTTGGTCGCGCACTGACGGGTGTAGAGCTTGCCCTCTTCAGTGATGTAGACCGCTTCGCCCGGTGCCAGGTCGCGAATCAGGGTAAAACCGAGCACGTCCAGGGAAACGCTTTCCGAAGCGATCATGTACTCGACGCCTTCGTCGGTGTGACGCTGGCCGAATACGATCGGACGGATGCCGTGCGGATCGCGGAAACCGACGATGCCGTAGCCGGTGATCATCGCTACAACGGCATAACCACCGACGCAACGGTTGTGCACATCAGTGACGGCAGCAAAAACGTCTTCTTCGGTTGGCTGCAACTTGCCGCGCTGGGCCAGTTCGTGCGCGAACACGTTGAGCAGCACTTCCGAGTCGGAGTTGGTGTTGACATGGCGCAGGTCAGATTCGTAAATCTCCTTGGCCAGTTGTTCAACGTTGGTCAGGTTACCGTTGTGCGCCAAGGTGATGCCGTAAGGCGAGTTGACGTAAAACGGTTGCGCTTCGGCCGAAGTCGAGCTGCCCGCGGTCGGGTAGCGCACATGGCCAATGCCCATGTGGCCAACCAGACGCTGCATGTGACGCTGCTGGAACACATCACGCACCAGGCCGTTGTCCTTGCGCAGGAATAACCGGCCATCATGGCTGGTCACGATACCGGCAGCGTCCTGGCCGCGGTGCTGGAGCACGGTTAGCGCGTCATACAGCGCCTGATTGACGTTCGACTTACCGACGATACCGACGATGCCACACATGCGACGCAACCCCTACTTAATGGATCTGAACTGAACACTGCTCACTGAGGCGTTTTGGCCATCGGCAAGAGGTGTTCCTTGAACGGTATTTCAGCGGGTACGCTGATACCGCTGGCAAGCCACTGACTGCTCCACCCGAGAATCAGGTTTTTGGACCAGTCGGCGACCAATAGAAATTTTGGCACGAGCTGTGATTCTTTCCACCACCCGTCCTGCTGTACCGGCCCCAGGCTCAACAGCCCGACAGCAATAACCACCAGCAACACACCGCGTGCGGCGCCGAAGGCCATGCCGAGGAATCGGTCGGTCCCGGAAAGCCCGGTGACGCGTACCAATTCGCCGATAAGATAATTGATCATTGCGCCTACGATTAACGTGGCGACAAACATGATGGCACAGCCCGTGATTGTACGAGCCGATGGCGTTTCGATGTATCCGGCGAGGTACTCGGACAATGAGCCACCAAACATCCAGGCAACGACTCCTGCGATGATCCAGGTCACCAGCGACAAAGCTTCTTTGACGAAGCCGCGGCTCAGACTGATCAATGCGGAGATGGCGACGATAGCAACGATCGCCCAGTCAACCCAGGTAAATGGCACAGTGCAGCCTACAGACGGATAAGGCGGCGCATTTTAGCAGAGCCCATGCTTATCGGTAAGCTGCGATTGTCAGTGCATTTCAAATAGGAGCGATAGTTTTAACCGCGCTCTGGCTGAAAGCGCACGACGAACCCCTTGAGGTTCTGTTGACGGCTGAGCAAGTCACGCAGGCGATCCGCTTCGGCGCGCTCGATCAACGGCCCGACAAACACCCGGTTTTTGCCGTCAGCAGCACGAATGTAGGCGTTGTAACCCTGGCTACGCAGGGACTTTTGCAGTTTTTCCGCGCTTTCACGACTGGACAGGCTGGCCAGTTGCACCGACCAGCTGACCGACAGCCCATTGGCATCGACGCGGCTTTGTGTGGTGTCTGGTTTGCTCGGTGCCGTGGTGATCGGCTGAGCAGGCGCAGTAGCAGGCTTGGCGGCCAACGCTGGATTCGGGGCCAGCGCAGGCGCTGCCGATTTGACCGCGGGAACCGGCGCCACTGGCGCACTCGGTACAGCCGGCACAACAGGCGTTTCCTGCTGAGCGATTTCGTCATCGCTAGGCACCGGCTCTTGAGGCAATGCTTGCGGCTCAGGCACCACCACTGGCTCCACTTGTACCTGGGGCATCGCCGGAGCCTGTGGTGCCGACGGAGCGTCAACCGTCACCGAACGCTGTTCATCCTGACGGGAAAACAGCATGGGCAGAAAAATCACCGCCAGCGCTACCAGCACCAGGGCGCCGACCATACGCTGTTTGTATGCTTTATCCAGCAATGCCATTTGCCGCTTCCTCCGTGGAGCGCCGGGCCAGCCATTCAAGGGCCTCGGCGACACAATAAAATGATCCGAACAACAGGATTTCATCGTCGTTCGTTGCTTGCGCGCACTGCCCTTCCAGGGCGGCGGCCACACTGTCGTAACACGTTACCGACGCGCCAAGGCTCTGTAACGCGCCCTGCAACTCAGCAACCGGCCGAGCGCGCGGAGAATCCAGCGGCGCAACGGCCCAGTGCTGGACACTAGCACTCAACTCACCGACAACACCATCCAGATCCTTGTCCGCCAGCAGCCCGAACACCGCCAGGCGCTTGCCAACCGGAGGACGACTCGCCAGACGACGGGCCAGATACTCCGCCGCATGGGGGTTATGCCCTACATCCAGCAACAAATTCAGGCGTTTACCCTGCCAGTCGATCTCACGACGGTCCAGACGACCAACGACACGCGTCGCTTGCAGCGCCTTGACAATCTGCGCATCCACCCAAGGCAAACCGAGCAACAGGTAAGCCTGCAGAGCCAGCGCGGCATTCTCCATCGGCAAGTCGAGCAACGGCAGATCGTGCAACTCAACCACACGACCTTGAGCATCAAGACCGCGCCATTGCCAGTTGTGATCGGTGACACCCAGATCAAAATCACGCCCACGCAGGAAAAACGGGCAGCTGAGCTCGCGCGCTTTATCCAGCAGGGGTTGAGGGGGATTCAGGTCACCACAGAGTGCAGGCGCGCCCTGGCGGAAAATGCCGGCCTTTTCGAAGGCCACGGATTCGCGGGTATCACCCAGATAATCCGCATGATCGACGCCGATACTGGTGACCAGCGCAATGTCGGCATCCACCACGTTGACCGTGTCCAGACGCCCGCCCAGACCGACCTCCAGCACCACTGCATCGAGCGCTGACTGTTGAAACAGCCAGAATGCCGCGAGCGTGCCCATCTCGAAATAAGTCAGGGAGGTTTCGCCGCGACCCGCTTCCACCGCAGCAAAGGCTTCACACAGCTGCGCGTCAGTGGCTTCGACGCCATCAACCTGCACCCGCTCGTTGTATCGCAGCAGGTGCGGAGAGTTGTACACCCCGACTTTCAGGCCCTGCGCCCGCAGCAATGACGCCACGAAGGCACAGGTAGAACCCTTGCCGTTGGTGCCGGTGACGGTGATCACCCGAGGCGCCGGCTTGCCCAGTCCCATGCGGGACGCTACCTGTTGCGAACGCTCCAGGCCCATGTCGATGGCCGAAGGGTGCAACTGCTCAAGGTAGGCGAGCCATTCGCCAAGGGTGCGCTCGGTCATACGTTGGCAGGTACCGGTGGAACCACGATCGGCTCAATAGGTGCAGCGACGAATGTCGGCGTCGGCAGGCCCATCATTTGCGCCAGCAGATTGCCCAGACGCGGACGCAGCTCCTGACGGTGAACGATCATGTCGATGGCACCGTGCTCCAGCAGGAACTCGCTGCGCTGGAAGCCTTCCGGCAGTTTTTCGCGAACGGTCTGCTCGATAACACGCGGACCGGCAAAACCGATCAGCGCCTTCGGCTCACCGACAATCACGTCGCCCAGCATCGCCAGACTGGCGGAAACACCGCCGTAGACCGGATCGGTCAGCACGGAGATGAACGGGATGCCCTCTTCACGCAGACGCGCCAGCACCGCGGAGGTCTTGGCCATTTGCATCAAGGAAATCAGCGCTTCCTGCATTCGCGCACCACCGGAAGCGGCGAAGCAGATCATCGGGCAGCGTTTTTCCAGGGCGTAGTTGGCGGCGCGAACAAAACGCTCACCGACGATGGCGCCCATCGAACCACCCATGAAGGAGAACTCGAACGCCGAGACCACAACCGGCATACCCAGCAAGGTACCGCTCATGGAGACCAGGGCGTCTTTTTCGCCCGTCTGCTTTTGTGCAGCGGTCAGGCGATCCTTGTACTTCTTGCCGTCGCGGAATTTCAGGCGGTCAACCGGCTCCAGGTCCGCACCCAGCTCGGCACGGCCTTCGACGTCGAGGAAGATGTCGATACGGGCGCGGGCGCCGATACGCATGTGATGGTTGCACTTGGGGCAAACATCCAGGGTCTTTTCCAACTCGGGACGATACAGCACCGCCTCGCAAGACGGGCATTTGTGCCAAAGACCTTCAGGCACCGAGCTCTTCTTGACCTCGGAACGCATGATCGAAGGGATCAGTTTGTCTACTAACCAGTTGCTCATGCTTTCTTTCTCCAGTACCGGTGGCCCGAACGCTCTGGTTCGCAACCCCGTGTATGCCCTTGAGCTAAATTCATGTGTACGGCGATGATCGAAGGGTCGCCACGGTCAGCGCGAAACATGACCTGCGTGCAACCCCGAAAACCCTCAGCCTTGCCTGCTTTGTGCAAGTGCAGTTAAAGACGGCGGCAGTGTGCCAGCCGTCACATCGACAAATCGCAGCCTCGTTTCACGAGACAGCTCCTACGGCTGCCTTGATGAAGGCGCGAATCTTTGCATGATCCTTGATGCCTTTGCTTGCCTCTACCCCGCCGCTGACGTCCACGGCATAGGGCCGAACCCGCGCCACGGCTTCTGCGACGTTATCGGGCGTAAGGCCACCGGCCAGGATAATCGGCTTACTCAGGCCTTGCGGTATCAAAGACCAGTCGAACGCTTCACCGGTTCCCCCGGGAATGCCTTCGACATAGGCATCGAGCAAAATTCCGCTGGCACTCGGGTAAGCATTACAGGCTGCCGCAATGTCATCACCGGCCTTGACCCGCAGCGCCTTGATGTAGGGTCGGTGCCAGCTTTCGCAGTCCGCGGCGACTTCATCGCCATGAAACTGCAGCAGGCCCAACGGCACCGCATCGAGGATTTCCCCCAATTCGCAACGGCTGGCATTTACGAACAAACCGACAGTGGTCACGAACGGCGGCAGCGCCTGGATGATCGAGCGCGCCTGCTGGAACGTCACTGCCCGGGGGCTCTTGGCATAGAACACGAATCCAATGGCATCCGCCCCGGCCTCGACGGCTGCCAACGCATCTTCTATGCGGGTAATCCCACAAATCTTGCTGCGAACGGCTGACATGTCGGCACAACTCCAAGACAAATCCGGGAAAGTCCCGGATGGTAGCAAAAGCGTTCGAGGGCGTCAGCCGTCAAGTTCCGAGAAACCGGTCAAGAAGTGTGGACCGATGTAACGCTCGGGCAACTCGAATTCGTCGCGATACTCGACCTGCACCAGGTAAAGACCAAACGGATGCGCCGTCACCCCGCCGGAACGGCGTATACGACTTTCCAGCACTTCTTTCATCCACTCCACCGGACGCTCGCCGGCGCCAATCGTCATCAGCACGCCGGCAATGTTGCGCACCATGTGGTGAAGGAACGCGCTGGCACGAATATCCAGCACGATCATCTTGCCGTGGCGCGTGACGCGCAGGTGATGAAGCTCCTTGATCGGCGACTTGGCCTGACACTGACCGGCGCGAAAAGCGCTGAAATCATGGGTGCCGACTAAATACTGAGCCGCTTCGGCCATGCGTTCGACGTCCAGCGGACGGTGGTTCCAGGTGATTTCTTCATTCAGATGCGCGGGACGAATCTGATCGTTGTAAATCACGTAGCGATAGCGCCGGGCGATCGCCTTGAACCGCGCATGGAAGTGCGGCGGCATAACCTTGGCCCAACTGACGCTGACGTCGTGGGGCAAATTGATATTGGCGCCCATGACCCAGGCCTTCATCGAGCGCTCGACCTGCGTATCGAAATGCACCACTTGTCCGCAGGCGTGCACTCCGGCATCCGTACGACCGGCACAAAGCAGCGACACCGGGGAGTCGGCGACTTTGGACAAGGCGTTTTCGAGGGTTTCCTGCACGGTGAGCACGCCAGAGGCCTGACGCTGCCAGCCACGATACCGCGAGCCTTTGTATTCCACGCCCAACGCGACCCGGAAAAAGCCGTCGGCCGCCATTTCGGCGGCCGGATTATCTATATTTGCCAAGGAGTGACAGCCTGCTGATTGACGCAAAGGTGGGCATTATAAGGCGCTCGGGCGGGGATGCCAGAGTTGGTCGACTGAAGATCGAAAGATCGCAGCCTGCGGCAGCTCCTACAAAAAAGCATGCAATCCCCTGTAGGAGCTGTCGCAGGCTGCGATCTTTTGACTCAACAAACAAAAACGGCAGCCTCAATGGCTGCCGTTTCATTTGCAACGATTGACTCACACCAGACGCGAAAGCATTTCCTCGGCTTCGCTCTTCTGACCGGCATCGCCTTCCGTCACCACCTCATTGAGGATGTCCCGGGCGCCGTCGTTGTCACCCATGTCGATGTAGGCCTGGGCCAGATCGAGCTTGGTAGCGACTTCATCAGTACCCGACAGGAAGTCAAACTCGGGTTCCTCGTCAACTGTGGCCAGAGCATCGTCCACGGTGAAGCTCGGCTCACTGATGCTCTGGGACAGGCGATCCAGTTCGGCGTTGACGTCGTCCAGCTCGACGGCAAAGGCGTCCGGCGCATCTGCAGCTTCCGTGGCGTCCATTTCGTCAGCCAGTGACAGATCAAAGTCAGATGGCAGCTCCAGGTCGTCCAGCGGTGCTTCAGCAACCGCTGGAGCGTCAACCGACGGCAGATCTTTCACCCCTTCGTCGAGATCCAGCAAGAAGTCGTCTTCAGCGAGAATGGCTGGCGTTGGCTCCGCCCCCAGATCCAAATCCAGATCGAAGTCTGCCAGGTCGTCGAGGTTGTCCCTGATATCGGTCTGCTGCTGCAATACCGACTCAAAGCTCAAATCGTCATCCCGCGGGAATTCTTCCAGCTCGCCCAGGGTCGCATCCGGCTCAGGTTGTGTCGCTGGAGCAATGTTTTCGAAGTCATCGAGACTCAGGTCGAAGGCGCTGTCGAGACCATCTTCGGCCGGGACCGGAGCAGCCGGCGCCGGTGTCACGTTTTCGAGATCGTCCAGGCTCAAGTCGAAAGCACTGTCGAGATCGTCATCAACGGCGGCCGGTGCTTGCGGCTCATCCAGCAGCAGATCCTTGACGTATTGCGCGTCCAGTTCGGCGGTAGCCGCGGCGGCGGCGATTCCACCGGCAGCAACCAGTACCATCGCCGGGAAGCGGCTTTTCAGCTTTTCAACCTGGGCGTAGTTGTCGCCATTGGCCACCAACTGACGTTCCTGCGCAACGAACGCATCGCGGTCGCCTTGCTGGCCGTAGACTTCCATCAGTTTCAAGCGCACATCGCTGCGCTGGGGCTCTTGCTTGACGCCGTCTTCCAGCAACGCTGCGGCCTGATTCAGGCGACCGGCGTTGATGTGCGATTGCGCCTGACCCAGCACATCATCGGAACGCTCGGCAGACGGTGCAACCAACGGCGCAGCGATTGGCGTGGTCATCACAACCGGTGCAACCACTGGCGCAGGAGCAGGTTTCGGTGCAGTCGCCAGTTTCACACTTGGCGATGGAACCTCAAGACCTTCAAAGCTGCTTTCCGGCAGATCAAGGTCAGCCGAAAACGGCTGTTCTTCAGCCAGCGCACGGGCCATGCGCAGATGTTTTTCAGCTTCTTGCTGGGCTTTGCGGCGACGAGCCAACAACAGCAGCAGAAGCAGAAGCACTACAGCGCCACCACCCATCAGGCCGAGCAGTAATGGGTTGGTCAGCAGTTCGTTGAATTTTTGATCGTCGGATGTGGCTGCTGGCGTTTCGACGGGTGCCTGCGTTGGAGCCGTCGCCTCAGGCGCAGCTACAGCTGGCGTCGGGGCTGGAGCAGTCTGCGATGGCGTTGCCGCGGGATCGGCAGCCAGCTCAGCCGACATCGCTGGCGCTGTGGCAGCCGGTGCGCCCGCAGCCCCTTCGGCCTGCAACTTGGCCAATTGATTGTTTTTCAGCTCGATCAGGCGTTGCAGCTTGTCCAGCTGACTTTGCAAATCGGTCATGCGGCTTTTCAGTTCAGCGTTGTCACGACGCGTCGTGTCGAGGCTTTCCTGGGTTACCGCCAACTTGTTGTTTAAGGCTTTGGCATCACCGGCCGCACCTTTGCCAAGGTTCTTGCCGGATTCGGCAGACACCAGGCTCAGCTTATCGGTGGCCGCCTGTTTCGGAGCATCTTCACCGCGGGCGCGATGGGTGGCGTCGATCTGCTGCTGCCCTGCCCCTGGCTTGGCGACGTAACGACGGCCCTGACGCCATGCGGTGTTCTGGGCTGCCACTTCGGCGATGGCTTTGGATTGCGGCAAACCGGTGCTCTGCGCCTGATCCGGCAGGCGCAACACCTGGCCGGTTTTCAAGCGGTTGATATTGCCATCGATGAACGCATCCGGGTTCAAGGCCTGGATGGCCAGCATGGTCTGCTGGATCGAACCGCCGTTACGCGCCTTCGCAGCAATTTCCCAGAGGGTATCGCGTGGCGAGGTGGTGTGCTGGGACGGTTTGGTCGCACCGGTGACAGGCGCGGCAACCGTAGACGTCGGTTGCGCAGCCGCTTCAGCGGTTTGTGGTGAGAATTTGGACGGATCGAGCAACACGCTGTAATCGCGCAACAGACGGCCGTTCGGCCACATCACCTGCACCAGGAATTTCACCATGGGCTCGGAGAGTGGTTTGCTGGAGGTCACGCGCAGGATGCTTTTGCCGCTGGCGTTGAGTACCGGGGTGAAGGTCAAGTCGTTGAGAAACGCCTGGCGGTCGACACCGGCCTTGGCGAAATCGTCAGGCGAAGCAAGGCTTGGCACCACTTCGGCAACGGTGAGGTCCTTGACATCAAGCAGCTCGATTTCCGCAACCAGCGGCTGGTTGAGCGTCGATTTCAGGGTCAGCTCCCCGAGCCCGAGGGCATGCGCCATACCGGAGGACAGCGCCGAGGCGGCCGCTATTGCTAACACCAGTTTGCGAACTTGAACCATTAGTTCATCCTTAGTTTGAACATTCCTCGGCCAGCGAGAAGGTATTGATAGTCGCTGCCGCAAGGCATTGCGCGCAACGGCGAAGGTCGTCGCGCGCGGTCATTTCATTGTTGCTCCGCAAAGCCACGCAGAGTGGCTCTGCCGTCAGCATTCGGGCAAGCATAGGCTCGCCCGGAAACATTCGACAATTTGTAGCAAAGTATCTTTTACAGCAGGTCTTTTATCAACAACTCAGCCAGTTGCACAGCGTTGAGCGCAGCGCCTTTGCGTACGTTATCTGACGTCAGCCACAAATTAAGTTCCGACAGGTCGTCGATACCCTGGCGAACCCGACCAACGTAGACCACATCCTGCCCCACCGCATCGCCAACCGGGGTCGGATAATCGCCGGCTTCCACCAGCTCGATACCCGGCGCGTCTTCCAGGGCTGCGTTCACCTTCGCCAGGTCGATATCACTTGCCGACTGCAGGGTCACATTAAAGCTATCGCCAAAAAACACCGGGGCTTGAATGCAAGTGACAGAAATCTTCAACGACGGCAGGTTCATGACCTGGCGAAGTTCACGTACCAGCCGCTTTTCCAGCAGCGTATGGCCCTGATCATCCGGCTTGCCGACTTGTGCCAGCAGGTTGAATGCCATCTGCCGATCAAAGAACTTCGGTTCAAGCGGGCGCACATTGAGCAGTTCGGCGGTTTGCCGCGCCAGCTCGCTCACCGCTTCGCGGCCCTGGGCAGACACCGCGAGGCTGGCGGTCAGATTGATACGTTGCAATTCCATCAAGCTCAGCAACGGTGCAAGCACTACCGCCAGGGTGGTGGCCGATGGACTCGGGCTGCTGACCAGGAATGGCTTTTTCAAGTTGGCCAGTACCTGTGGATTGGCTTCCGGCACCACTTGCGGCGCTTGTTCGGCCGACAAGGCTCCGGACAGATCAATCACCGAGCAACCGGCAGCACTGGCGCGCGAAGCGAAACTCAGGGTTACCGCCGGGCCTGCGGCAAAAAATACCAACTGCACTTTGCCGAAATCGAATTCATCGACTTCGCGCACACGCACGTTCTTGCCACGAAACGGCACTGAGCTGCCGGCGGATTCGCTGCTGGCCAGCAAGTGCAGGTTACCGATTGGAAAATCGCGCTCTTCCAGAATCTGCACGAGCGTTTCGCCGACAGTACCGGTGGCGCCGATCACGGCGATATCAATGGTCTGGCTCATGGGTTTTACCTCTGGCGAAACGGGGGGAGCGGCACTTTACCGGGTGGGTGGCACACAGGCAATTTCCGCAGGGGGTTATGCGGCGCCGATGAGATCGCCATCGCCAGCAAGCCGGCTCCTACAGGTGTGAGTAAGCTCATCATTGTAGGAGCCAGCTTGCTGGCGATGGCGGCCTGACTGGCGACACAACTCCCATAAAAAAACCCGCACCTCTTTCAAGGCGCGGGTTCTTTCATTGCATCAATCGATCAACGCTCAAGCAGGATCCGCAGCATGCGACGCAGCGGTTCGGCCGCGCCCCACAGCAACTGGTCGCCGACGGTGAATGCACCGATGAACTGCGAACCCATGTTCAGCTTGCGCAGACGACCCACCGGCACGTTCAGGGTACCGGTGACCTTGGTCGGGCTCAGTTCCTGAATGCTGGTCTCGCGGTTGTTCGGCACCAGCTTGACCCAAGGGTTGTGCTGGCTGATCAGCCCTTCGATATCGGCGATCGGCACGTCTTTGTTCAGCTTGATGGTCAAAGCCTGGCTGTGGCAACGCATGGCGCCGATGCGCACGCAGATGCCGTCGACTGGAATCGGGCTCTTGAAGCGACCGAGAATCTTGTTGGTCTCGGCCTGGGCCTTCCACTCTTCGCGGCTCTGACCGTTCGGCAATTCCTTGTCGATCCACGGGATCAGGCTGCCGGCCAGTGGTACGCCGAAGTTTTCGGTCGGGTACGCGTCGCTGCGCATGGCTTCGGCCACACGGCGGTCAATGTCGAGGATCGCGCTGGCCGGATCGGCCAGTTGATCGGCGACAGCGGCGTGGGTCGCGCCCATTTGCTTGATCAGTTCACGCATGTTCTGCGCGCCGGCACCGGAGGCCGCCTGATAAGTCATGGCGCTCATCCACTCCACCAGGCCAGCTTCGAACAGGCCACCGAGGCCCATCAGCATCAGGCTGACGGTGCAGTTGCCGCCGATGTAGTTCTTGGTGCCCGCGTCCAGTTGCTGGTCGATGACCTTGCGGTTCACTGGATCCAGAACGATCACCGCATCATCCTGCATACGCAGGCTGGAAGCGGCGTCGATCCAGTAACCCTGCCAGCCGGCTTCACGCAGTTTCGGGAAGACTTCGCTGGTGTAGTCGCCACCCTGGCAGGTCAGAATCACATCGAGGGTTTTCAGCTCTTCAATGCTGTAAGCGTCTTTGAGCGGAGCAATGTCCTTGCCCACGGACGGGCCTTGGCCACCGACATTGGAAGTGGTGAAAAACACCGGCTCGATAAGATCGAAATCCTGCTCTTCCAGCATCCGCTGCATGAGCACGGAACCGACCATACCGCGCCAACCGATCAGACCTACACGTTTCATCGCAACTACACCTTCTTGAAATGTGGGCCGCTGCTTTGTCTTGAATTTGGCAGCGGGCCCGAGAGATTACAGATTCCGCAGCGCGGCGACTACTGCGTCACCCATTTCCTGCGTACCGACTTTAGTGCAACCTGCCGAATAAATGTCACCGGTGCGCAAGCCCTGATCCAGCACCAGGCTGACGGCTTTCTCAATGGCATCGGCTGCAGCCTGCTGATTGAAGCTGTAACGCAGCATCATCGACACCGACAGAATGGTCGCCAGCGGGTTGGCGATGCCTTTGCCCGCGATGTCCGGCGCCGAACCGTGGCACGGCTCGTACATGCCCTTGTTGTTGGTGTCCAGGGACGCCGATGGCAGCATGCCGATGGAACCGGTGAGCATCGAAGCCTGGTCGGACAGGATGTCGCCGAACATGTTGTCGGTGACGATCACGTCGAACTGCTTCGGTGCACGCACCAGTTGCATGGCGGCGTTGTCGACATACATGTGGCTCAGTTCGACTTCAGGGTAATCCTTGGCCACTTCCTCGACAATTTCACGCCACAGTTGGCTGGAGGCCAACACGTTGGCTTTATCCACCGAGCAGAGCTTCTTGCCACGGACCATGGCCATGTCGAAACCGACACGGGCGATACGGCGAATTTCGCTTTCGCTGTACGGCAGCGTGTCGTAGGACTGGCGCTCGCCGTTTTCGAGGGTGCGGGTACCGCGTGGCGCGCCGAAGTAGATGCCGCCGGTCAGTTCACGAACGATCAGGATATCCAGGCCGGCAACGATTTCCGGCTTCAGGCTGGAAGCCTCGGCCAGTTGCGGGTAGAGGATTGCCGGACGCAGGTTGCCGAACAAGCCCAGTTGCGCACGGATTTTCAACAGACCGCGCTCAGGGCGGATGTCACGTTCGATGGCATCCCATTTCGGGCCGCCAACGGCACCCAACAGCACGGCATCGGCCGCACGGGCACGTTCCAGGGTCTCGTCGGCCAGTGGCACGCCGTGCTTGTCGATGGCAGCGCCACCGATCACGTCGTGGCTCAGCTCGAAGCCCAGGGCGAACTTGTCGCTGGCCAGCTCCAGCACCTTGACCGCTTCGGCCATGATTTCCGGGCCAATACCGTCACCTGGGAGAATCAGAATCTGCTTGCTCATGCTTTCCTCATGTCATCAGTCGGTGCGCCCATGGACGCACCCGGAAAAATTCTATCGCTCGGCCATCAGTACCAGTACATCGGTACTGAACGAACCATCAGCCTCAATCTCAAAATATTCGCGCACTTCGTTGCCCATCGACTGCTGCAACTCGCGGATCGCCGCGCGCATCACTTCAGGCGTGCGCATGCGTTCGACCCAGCTGCTGTACTCCAGGCGCAGGCGCTGACGAGTGGTACTGCGGGTGTGCAGTCCCGCCTCGCTGACCTGGCGCAACCACTCGCCGGCGGAATAATCGCGCACATGGCTGGTGTCGCGCAGCACTTCGACGCTTTGCAGGTAAGTGTCGAACAACGGGCTGCCCGGTGACAACACGTCGATGAACGCGGCGACGCCACCCGGTTTCAACACCCGACGCACTTCGCGCAATGCCAGGCCGAGATCACTCCAATGGTGCGCCGAATAACGGCTGAAGACGAAATCGAATTCGCCATCGGCAAACGGCAGACGCTCAGCGGCACCATTGACCGTGGACACATTGTTCAAGCCACGATCGATGGCAGCGGCCGTCACCACGTCGAGCATCTGCTGCGACAGGTCGTAGGCCACCACTTCTTTCACCAACGAGGCAACGTGAAAACTCACGTGACCGGCGCCGCAGCCCAGGTCCAGAATCCTGGCATCGCCCTGCCCCGCCAGCTCAGCCTGTAGCAGCGCGAACTCGGTACCTTGAGCGTGAACGGCGCTGCTCAAGTAGGCCGAAGCCTGTTCACCGAATTGCTTTTGGACTACCTGGTTGTGCTGGGCGGTGCTGGTCATGGGGACTTCCTTTTTGGGGTTTAGCCTGGTGTTGTCTGGGCGGGCCTCTTCGCCGGCAAGCCAGCTCCTACAGGGGAATGCGTTTCAACTGTAGGAGCTGGCTTGCCGGTGATGGCGTCATTACGCCTTACACAAAATCACGCGTCGCGAAACAACCAAGGCTGGCTCGCACGATGCTTGGCCTCAAACGTCGCAATCGCATCGCCGTCCTGCAAGGTCAGGCCGATATCGTCCAGGCCGTTGAGCAGGCAATGCTTGCGGAACGCATCGATTTCGAAGTTCAACACCTTGCCGTCAGGGCGAGTCACGGTCTGGGCTTGCAGATCGACCTGCAACTGATAGCCCGGATTAGCCTCGACCTGCTGGAACAGTTCATCGACTTCGGCGTCGCTCAAGATGATCGGCAGCAAGCCGTTCTTGAAGCTGTTGTTGAAGAAGATGTCGGCGTAGCTCGGCGCGATGATGCTGCGGAAACCGTACTCTTCCAGTGCCCACGGCGCGTGTTCACGGCTGGAACCGCAACCGAAGTTTTCACGGGCCAACAGTACGCTGGCGCCTTGATAACGCTCGGCATTAAGGACGAAGTCCTTGTTCAACGGGCGCTTGGAGTTGTCCTGATACGGCTGCCCTACATCGAGGTAGCGCCATTCATCGAACAGGTTCGGGCCGAAACCCGTGCGCTTGATCGATTTCAAGAATTGCTTCGGGATGATCTGGTCGGTGTCGACGTTGGCACGATCCAAAGGCGCGACAAGTCCAGTGTGCTGGGTAAAAGCTTTCATGCTGCGCTCCTTTAGATCAATTCACGGACGTCAATGAAACGACCGTTCACAGCGGCGGCCGCGGCCATGGCCGGGCTGACGAGGTGGGTACGGCCACCGGCGCCCTGACGGCCTTCGAAGTTACGGTTAGAGGTCGACGCGCAATGCTCGCCGGACTCCAAACGGTCCGGGTTCATCGCCAGACACATCGAGCAACCCGGCTCGCGCCATTCGAAACCGGCTTCGAGGAAAATCTTGTCCAGACCTTCCGATTCGGCCTGCGCCTTCACCAGACCCGAGCCCGGCACCACGATGGCCTGCTTGATGGTCGAAGCCACTTTGCGGCCCTTGGCGATCACGGCCGCAGCGCGCAAATCTTCGATCCGCGAGTTGGTGCAGGAACCGATGAACACGCGGTCGAGCTGGATGTCGGTGATCGCCTGGTTGGCGGTCAAACCCATGTATTTCAAGGCGCGGACGATGGAATCGCGCTTGACCAGGTCCATTTCCTTCGCAGGATCTGGCACGTTCTGGTCTACCGCCAACACCATCTCAGGCGAAGTGCCCCAGCTGACTTGCGGTTTGATCTGGGTCGCATCGAGCTCGACCACAGTATCGAACCTGGCATCAGCGTCGGAGACGAGGTCCTTCCAGGCTTCGACGGCCAAATCCCATTCCGCGCCTTTCGGGGCGAATGGACGGCCCTTCACGTAAGCCACGGTCTTTTCGTCAGCGGCCACCAGGCCTACGCGAGCGCCGGCCTCGATGGACATGTTGCAGATGGTCATGCGGCCTTCGACAGACAGGTCGCGAATGGCGCTGCCGGCAAATTCGATGGCATGGCCGTTACCGCCGGCGGTGCCGATCTTGCCGATCACCGCGAGGACGATGTCCTTGGCGGTCACGCCGAACGGCAATTGACCTTCGACGGACACCAGCATGTTTTTCATTTTCTTGGCGACGAGGCACTGAGTGGCGAGCACGTGCTCGACCTCGGAGGTGCCGATACCGTGAGCCAGAGCGCCAAATGCGCCGTGGGTCGAGGTGTGGGAGTCACCGCAGACCACAGTCATGCCCGGCAAGGTCGCGCCCTGCTCAGGGCCAATAACGTGGACGATACCCTGGCGGATGTCGTTCATCTTGAACTCGACGATGCCGTATTCATCGCAGTTGTCGTCGAGGGTCTGAACCTGCAAACGCGAGACCTGGTCGACAATCGCCTCGATGCCGCCCTTGCGCTCCGGGGTGGTCGGTACGTTGTGGTCCGGGGTCGCGATGTTGGCATCGATGCGCCATGGCTTGCGCCCGGCCAGACGCAGGCCTTCGAAGGCTTGCGGCGAGGTCACTTCGTGAATGATGTGACGATCGATGTAGATCAGCGCAGAGCCATCATCGCGCTGCTTGACCAAATGCGAATCCCAGAGCTTGTCGTAGAGCGTTTTGCCGGCCATCAGACGGTTCCTCATCAGCTTGTTTCTATGCCCCGGGCCTTGAAAGTCTCAATAACCCTTTGGCTTGTGAGGCTGATCCTATGGGGTTACATTAAATAACTCAAATTCATATTTTTTATGCTTTGGATAACCAACTGGAATACAACCATGGACCTGGCCAATCTCAATGCCTTTATTGCCATCGCCGAGACCGGAAGCTTCTCCGGTGCGGGCGAACGGCTGCACCTGACTCAACCGGCGATCAGCAAACGCATCGCCGGGCTGGAGCAGCAATTAAAGGTGCGACTGTTCGATCGACTGGGCCGCGAGGTCGGGCTGACCGAGGCTGGCCGCGCCCTGTTGCCACGGGCGTATCAGATTCTGAATGTCCTCGATGATACGCGCCGCGCCCTGACCAACCTCACGGGCGAAGTGACCGGTCGTCTGACCCTGGCCACCAGCCACCACATTGGCCTGCACCGCTTGCCGCCCTTATTAAGGGAGTTCACCCGACGCTATCCCGAGGTGGCGCTGGATATTCAGTTCCTCGACTCAGAAGTCGCCTACGAGGAAATTCTCCACGGCCGCGCTGAACTGGCTGTCATCACCCTCGCGCCGGAACCCCACACACTGGTCAAAGCCACGCCTGTATGGGACGACCCGCTGGACTTCGTGGTTGCCCCGGAGCACTCACTCCTCAACAACGGCAAGGTCACCCTCGCGGACATAGCCCGGCATCCCGCCGTTTTCCCCGGCGGCAACACCTTTACCCATCACATCGTGCAGCGCCTGTTTGAAGCCCAAGGCCTGACGCCCAACATCGCCATGAGCACCAACTACCTGGAAACCATCAAGATGATGGTCTCGATCGGCCTGGCCTGGAGTGTTTTACCGCGCACCATGCTCGACGATCAGGTGGCGAGGATACCTTTGCCGGGCATACAGCTCACTCGCCAGCTAGGCTATATCCTGCACACCGAACGGACATTGTCGAATGCTGCCCGGGCTTTCATGGCCCTGCTGGACGCCCAACTCGATCTGCCAGGGACTCAAGGCTAAATTGTGCTAAGCCTATAAAGCCGCGAACACCTGTGCCAAACGCCCATTCAGCCTAAGGCTTGCCAATGCCGAAATCTGTTGACCGTATTCCGCCGATGCCGCGTATACAGGCGATTGACCCTAAAAACTCGGAGCAGAGTTGGGAAAGTGCCTCGCAATTGCTGGCCGCACTTAACGGCGCGCACCTGGGTGCCTGGTATTGGGACATTGAACGCGGGCAGATCAGTTGGTCACGAGGCACACAGGCGTTGTTCGGCTTCGACCCCCGCCGACCGTTGCCGGCGGACATGGAATACCTCGACCTGCTACCCCCGGAAGACCGGGCGAAAACCATTCGTGCGTTCCATGCGGTGATCGCCGGCGCGCCACTGGAACAGGCCATGCACCACCGGATTCGCTGGCCCGATGGCAGCTTGCACTGGCTGGAAGTCAGCGGCAGCCTGTTGCCGGACAAGCACGGCCGGCCACGCATGATTGGTGTGATCCGCGAGATCACCCAACAGCGCCAGCGCGAGCACGCGCTGAGCAGCTCGGAAAAACGCTTCGCCACGCTGTTTCATCTGTGTCCGAACATGGTCCTGCTGACCCGCCAGGAAGATGGCCTGATCACCGAAGCCAACCAGTATTTCGAAAGCCTGTTCGGCTGGCCGGTACAACATGCGATCGGCCGCACAACGCTGGAACTGGGCCTATGGGTGCACCCTGAACAGCGGGCAGAACTGGTCAAGGCCACCAAGGCCAAAGGCGATCTGGTCAGCATGGAGGTGCAATTTCGCGCCAGCAACGGGCAGATTCACGACGGCATCCTCAGCGCCCAGAAGGTCGAACTCGAAGGCCAGCCGTACTTGCTGAGCACCTTCCTCGACACCACCGAACGAAAAATCGCCGAACACGCCCTCAAGGACAGTCAGGAACGCCTTGACCTGGCCCTGGACTCGGCGCAACTCGGCACCTGGGATTGGCACATTCCCAGCGGCATGCTCTATGGCTCGGCACGCGCGGCTCAACTGCACGGGATGGAAGCCATACCGTTCCATGAGTCCTTTGACGATTTTTTCGAAGGGGTACCGGGCGAAGAACGCGACACCATGCGCGACGCCTACCGCAGCCTGCGCGAAGGCCCGGCCGGCAACTATCAACTGACCTATCGTGTGCAACTGTCGGACGGCAGTTCACGCTACCTGGAAAGCCGAGCCCGCCTCTATCGGGATGAAAACGGTGCGCCATTGCGCATGGCCGGCACCCTGCTCGACATCACGGATCAGGTTGAACGCGAACAGAAACTGGTGGCCTCCGAAGAGAAGTTCGCCACCCTGTTTCAAGTCAGCCCAGACCCGATCTGCGTCACTCGCCAGGACACCGGCCACTTCATCGAGATCAATTCCAGTTTCACCCAGACTTTCGGCTGGAACACCGCCGACGTGATCGATCGCAGCGCCGATGAAATCGGCCTGTGGGATGCCTCGGCCCAAAGCTTGCGACGCATCGAACAAGTCATCCGCGAACAAGACCTGAGCAATGTCGCGATACAGGTCCAGCACAAGGACGGACAGTCACTGACCTGCGTGATTTCCAGCCGCCAGATCAGCGTTGGCGAACAGCCCTGCATCGTCACCACATTGCGCGACATCACCCAGCAACAGCGCTCGGAAGCGGCACTCAAGGCCAGCGAAGAGAAGTTCGCCAAGGCGTTCCACTCCAGCCCCGATGCCATCACCATCACCGAGCGCGACACCGGCTTCTATCTGGAGGTCAACGACGGCTTTTGCCGCTTGACCGGTTACCGCACCGAGGACGTGGTGGGCCGCACGGTCTATGAGGTCGGGATTTGGGCCGAAGAAAAACAGCGGTCGGGTTTGTTGGCCGAATTGCACACCAAGGGCCGGGTCCATCACCGGGAAATGCTCGCACGCAACAAGCGCGGTGAGTTGCTGACCGTCGAAGTCTCGGTTGAGCCGATCACCCTCAACGAAACCGCATGCCTGTTGCTGACCGCGCGGGACGTCAGCCTGCTGAAAAATGCCGAAGCGCAAATTCGTCACCTGGCTTACCACGACCCGCTGACCAACCTGCCCAACCGCGCACTGCTGATGGATCGCCTGAGCCAACAGATCGCCCTGCTCAAACGCCACAATCTGCGCGGCGCGTTGATGTTCCTTGACCTCGACCACTTCAAGCACATCAACGACTCCCTCGGTCATCCGGTGGGCGATACCGTGTTGAAAATCATCACCGCCCGCCTTGAGGCGAGCGTGCGCATGGAAGACACCGTCGCACGCCTGGGCGGTGATGAATTCGTCGTGCTGCTCAGCGGCCTCGAAGGTTCGCGCAGCGCAGTCAGCGATCAGGTGCGGGAACTGGCCGACACCCTGCGCGAACTGCTATCCGAACCGATGTTCCTCGACGGCCATCGCCTGCAGGTGACACCGAGTATCGGCATTGCTCTGATTCCTGATCACGGCTCGACACCAACGGACCTGCTCAAACGCGCCGATATCGCGCTCTATCGAGCAAAAGACTCGGGGCGTAATACCGCGCAGATGTACCACAACACCATGCAGAAGGCCGCGAGCGAACGCCTGCGCCTGGAAACCGACTTGCGCTTGGCCCTTTCCCGAGGCGAATTTCGTGTGCATTACCAACCCCAGATCGACGCCCGGGGCGACCGTATCGTCGGTGCCGAGGCATTGCTGCGCTGGACTCATCCGGAACTCGGTGCGCAATCACCCAACGAGTTCATCAAAGTACTGGAAGACAGTGGACTGATTCTTGAGGTCGGCAACTGGATCCTCAATGAAGCCTGCCTGGCGTTCAAGAAGTTGGTCGATAAACACCTGGTGGACCCGCATCGGTTCAGCCTGTGCGTCAACATCAGCCCCCGTCAGTTCCGTCAGAACGATTTTGTCGAACGCGTCGAAAGCAGCCTCACCAGCCAAGGCCTGCCCTGCTCGATACTGAAACTGGAAATTACCGAAGGCATCGTCATCCAGAACCTGGAAGACACCATCAGCAAAATGCGCCGCCTGAAAAAACTCGGCGTGAGCTTCGCCATGGATGACTTCGGCACGGGGTACTCCTCGCTGACCTACCTCAAGCGCCTGCCGGTCGACACCTTGAAAATCGACCAATCTTTCATCCGCGATGCGACCAGCGACCCGAACGACGCCGAAATCATTCGCGCTATCGTCGCGATGGCCCGCAGCCTGGACTTGAAAGTGATTGCCGAAGGGGTGGAAACGGCGGAGCAGCTGGAGTTTCTGCAAGGGCTGGAATGTCACTTCTATCAGGGGTATCTGCACAGCCAGCCGCTGCCGGTTGAAGAGTTTCAGAAATTACTGAAATGATCCCTACAAAGAACAGGTACAAAAAAGGGCGCCGTTGGCGCCCTTTTCTTGCTCTGGCTTAGTGTTGCAGAGCTGGCTTTTGCGTCCCGTTGATCGGGATGCGCCTGGCTTTCGCCTCTTCAGGAATCACCCGCAGCAGGTCAATGCTCAACAGACCGTTGTTCAGGCCGCTTCCGCCACCGGCAATCCCAGCAAACGCGAGACCTGATCCAGTTCTGTCTCGCGTCGCAGGACGGTGAACAGCTCTACGGCTTCGGGATAATTACGGGTCAACATCGCCAGCCATTGCTTCAGGCGACCAGGGGATTGACGCGCTGTCATCTGCGCCTTGGCTTGCAGCCAGAAGTCCTGAATCAGCGGTAGCAGCTCGCTCCAGGTCATCTCGACCACTTCCTCACCGGCACGTGCAGCGGCAATCTGTCGGGCGAGATCCGGGCGCGAAACCAGGCCGCGACCGAGCATGATGTCTTCCACGCCACTGATTTCACGACACCGGCGCCAATCTTCGACGCTCCAGATGTCACCATTGGCGAACACCGGAACCTTGACCACGTCTTGCACCCGTGGAATCCATTCCCAGTGCGCAGGCGGTTTGTACCCGTCAACCTTGGTTCGCGCGTGCACCACGATGTGCTCGGCACCGCCCTCGGCCAGGGCCGTGGCGCAGACCAGCGAACCGTCCGGGCTGTCGAACCCCAGGCGCATCTTGGCGGTGACGGGAATGTGTGCAGGCACGGCACGACGCACGTGCTCGACGATCTGGTTGAGCAGTTCAGGCTCTTTGAGCAACACCGCACCGCCACGGGACTTGTTGACGGTCTTGGCCGGGCAGCCGAAGTTCAGGTCGATCACCTCGGAACCCAACTCGCAGGCCAGCGCGGCGTTTTCCGCCAGGCACACCGGGTCGGAACCCAGCAGCTGCACGCGCAGCGGCACGCCAGAGGCGGTCCGCGCGCCGTTGAGCAGCTCCGGTCCGAACTTGTGGAAGTAGGCGGGCGTGAGTAACTGGTCGTTGACCCGGATGAACTCGGTCACACACCAATCGATGCCGCCCACTCGGGTCAGCACGTCGCGCAGGATGTCGTCGACCAACCCCTCCATGGGCGCCAAAGCAATTTGCATGAAAAACACACTCAACGAAAAACGTGCGGCAGTTTACTGGATTATCGAGCGAAAGACTTGCGCATACCTTTGTGGCGAGGGAGCTTGCTCCCGCTGGAGCGCGAAGCGGTCCCCCTGCAAATGAAGAGTGCTGCGCACTAACGGGAGCCAGCTCCCTCGCCACAGGGCCGTGTCAGGCCGGGACTTGCAACGCCGGGCCGTAGCCCTCGATAAATTCTGCCGGCATCCGCTTGGGTCTGCCCGTGGACAGCTCGATGCAAACGAACGTGGTCTGTGCGCGCAATAGCGTGGTGTTGTCACTCGGGCGGATCAGCTGGAAATGCCGGGTCATCTTCAGGCGCTGGTCCCAATCGACGATCCAGGTCGCCAACTGCAACTCGTCGCCCTCGTAGGCGGCCGCCAGGTAATCGATCTCGTGCCGCACCACCGCCATGGCACGGTCCAGCCGACGGTACTCGACCAGATCCAGGCCCAGGCGCTGGGAGTGGCGCCAGGCACAACGCTCCAGCCAGGTCACGTACACCGCGTTGTTCGCGTGACCCAACCCATCGATGTCCTCGGCGCCCACTTGCAGATCAATGATAAATGGCGTTTCCCGATCCCAGCCCATGCCCCACTCCCGGTCAGATAGTTTCGACCGGGGCAGTGTAACGGATGCTCAGGCCGATTGGCGCGATTGCAGGCTGCGACCGGCCAGCAGTGATAACACCCCGTCAATCACCCGAGGATCGGCCAGTACCCGCTGATGACCACCCTCTTGCAGGCGCAGCAAGCGGCTATCAAACCAGGCTTCGTGGATCAGTTGCGACTCCTTGACCGAGACAAAGTTGTCGTCTTCGGCGTGGACGATCAAGCCGGGCATGTCGAGTTGATAATGGGCGACGTCGAGCATCGCTGCGCGCATGCCGACATCTTTCTCGACCTGGCGAATGAACGCGGAACGGGCTTTGGGTGGCAACCCAACATAACGGGCAAACCCGCGCAACACGCCGAGGATGCGGGCCGGGGCGCCAATGGTGACCAGTGTTTCGGTGCGCAGGCCCAGCTGCACGGCCAGCATGGCACTGGCACCGCCCATGGAGTGGCCGATGACCGCTTGCAACGGCGGCAATTCAGCGGCGGCTTCAAGCATGGCGCGGGCGAACAGCACCACATTCGCTTCACTGCCCGGTGAGCGGCCGTGGGCCGGACCGTCCAGCGCGACCACCGAATATCCGGCATCGACCAGCGCCGTGATCAGGCTGGCGAACTGCGTCGGCCGCCCTTCCCAGCCGTGCATCAGCAAAACCGCCGGGCCTTGCCCCCAGCGCAACGCTGAAAGACCGAATCGCAAAGTGATGCGTTCGGACTTCGCCAACAGCGGCAATTCCCAGTCACGCGGCGGCAGATCCCGCGGCGTCATGAAAGCCAGTCGCATTTTGCTTGCAACCAGTTTCGGTGCAACCCAGCCCAAGGTGCCATTAACGCCACGAACCCACTTCAACGTGCTCATCGCATTCTCCCCAGGCCGCAGCCTTCAGGTCAACGCACTGCCGATTTGGCGGCACGCAGTAATCGATCGGACAATTCTCCCGGCCCCAGCGCCCGCGCCAGAGCCAGACCACCCACCATCAAGGCCATGTCGGCCAAGGCTTTATCGGTTTCTTCAGGGCTGGCCGCCAATTGCGCGACCATCAATTCCATGTGCTCGCTGAGCGCGACACGGAAGGCATCCGGCAGCCGCCCAAGCTCACCGACCGACGCGGGAATCGGGCAGGCCGACTCGGAGGAATCACGGTGCTTGCGCGACAGATAAAACGCCGCCACCAACGCACGACGCTCTTCGCCGGTCAGCTCGGCATCCATGTCGGCAATCAGGTCACGCCGGTGACCGAGCAATTGCTTGAACGCCTCCAGCATCATGGCGTCCTTGCTTTCGAAGTGCGCGTAGAAGCCGCCGACCGTCAGGCCCGCCGCGCCCATCACCTCGCCCACGCTCGGTTCGGCCGGGCCACGCTGAATCAGCGCGGAGCTGGCGGCCTTGAGGATGCGTTCGCGGGTTTGAGCTTTTTTATCGTTCATCGTTGCCTCCGAATATTACGACTCAAATATTATTCTCATAATAATTTTTCGCAAGTCGTGGATGTGACCGCTGGTCTGAAGAACAGTTTGAAAGAGAAAGGGAGATTTGGCCAAACGCCAGACAAACAAAAGGGCCATTCAATAATTGAATGACCCTTATAAAATCCCGCAGAGCGGGTAATCGTGGCGTCCCCTAGGGGACTCGAACCCCTGTTACCGCCGTGAAAGGGCGGTGTCCTAGGCCACTAGACGAAGGGGACACAAACCCTTCTATACAACTGATCAGTGCTGAGAGCTGATCGATTCAAGGCCGGTGTGGCCAGACCTTGAACTTGTAAAATTGGTGGAGCTTAGCGGGATCGAACCGCTGACCTCCTGCATGCCATGCAGGCGCTCTCCCAGCTGAGCTAAAGCCCCGGATTTTTCGCCTCGCGGCGGAGTGACATCTTGCAACATCACTTCTGTAAAACTGGCGTCCCCTAGGGGACTCGAACCCCTGTTACCGCCGTGAAAGGGCGGTGTCCTAGGCCACTAGACGAAGGGGACGCAAACCCTTCTATACAACAGATCAACGCTGAGTGTTGATCGCTTCAAAGCCGGTGTGGCCAGACCTTGAAGTGTAAATTGGTGGAGCTAGACGGGATCGAACCGTCGACCTCTTGCATGCCATGCAAGCGCTCTCCCAGCTGAGCTATAGCCCCTCATCGCTGAGGACGGGGCGAATCTTAAGGGCGCATCGAAAGTCTGTCAAACTTATTTTGCAAAAAAACTGAAATTTTTTGCCGACATAACAATCACTTACCGCCCTCCCCCGAAAAATCAGGGGTTTTCCCCAACTGTAGGAGCTGGCTTGCCAGCGATGGCGGCCGCAAGGTCGCTTCGCCAGCAAGCCGGCTCCTACAGGTCAACCCTGTGGGATCAGGCGATAGCGCCCAGCAGCTTTTCCCACTCTTTGTTTTCTTTCTTCGACACGCCGCCCAGCAGGTCGATCGCCTGGCGCAGACGGAAACGGGTCAGGTCCGGCCCGAGGATTTCCATCGCATCGAGCACCGACACCGAACTGGCCTGGCCGGTGATCGCCGCAAACATCAGCGGCATGGCGTCGCGCAGTTTCAGCTCCAGCGATTCGACCACGGCCTGAATGGTCGCAGTGATGCTGTCCTTCTCCCACTGGCGCAGGCTTTCGAGCTTCCACAGGATCAACTGCATCAATTGTCGAACCTGATCGCCCGAGAGCTTCTTGGATTCGAACAACTTGGCATCCGGGTTCACGCCACCGGCAAAGAAGAACCCGGCCAACGGTGCAACCTGGCTGAAGGTTTCAACCCGGCCCTGCACGTGTGGTGCGATCTTCATCATGTATTCGGAATTGAACGCCCACTTCTGCACGCGTGCGGCGAACTCTTCGACCGGCAGGTCACGCAGCCATTGGCCGTTGAGCCAAGACAGCTTCTCGATGTCGAAGATCGGCCCGCCGAGGGACACGCGCTTCAGATCGAAGTTGTCGACCATTTCCTGCAGCGAGAACTTCTCGCGCTCGTCCGGCATCGACCAACCCATGCGACCCAGGTAGTTGAGCATCGCCTCAGGCATGAAACCCATACGCTCGTAGAACGTCACCGAAGTCGGGTTCTTGCGCTTGGACAGCTTGCTCTTGTCCGGGTTACGCAGCAGCGGCATGTAACACAGCTCGGGCTGCTCCCAGCCGAAGTACTCGTAAAGCAGGATCAGTTTCGGCGCCGATGGCAGCCATTCTTCGCCACGCAATACGTGGGTGATGCCCATCAGGTGGTCGTCGACGACGTTGGCGAGGAAGTACGTCGGCAAGCCGTCGGTCTTCATCAGGACCTGCATGTCCATGCGGTCCCACGGGATTTCAACGTCGCCACGCAGCATGTCCGGCACTACGCAGACGCCTTCGCTCGGTACCTTCATGCGGATCACGTGCGGTTCGCCGGCAGCCAGGCGACGATCGACTTCTTCCTTGGACAGCAGCAAGGCGCGGCCGTCGTAACGCGGAGTTTCGCCGCGAGCCATTTGCTCGGCGCGCATCTGGTCCAGCTCTTCGGCGGTGCAGAAGCACGGGAAGGCATGACCGAGCTCTACCAACTGCTGGCAATATTTCTGGTAGATATCGCCGCGTTCGCTTTGACGATAAGGACCGTGCGGGCCGCCAACGTCCGGGCCTTCGCTCCAGTTGATACCCAGCCAGCGCAGGGCGTCGAAGATCTGCTGTTCGGACTCGCGGGTCGAACGCAACTGGTCGGTGTCTTCGATCCGCAGGATGAACTCACCGCCATGCTGCTTGGCAAAGCAGTAGTTGAACAATGCGATGTAAGCGGTGCCTACGTGGGGATCCCCGGTAGGCGATGGCGCGATGCGAGTGCGGACGGTGGTCATGGCATGTCTCGAAAAGAATAAAAGCGAAGTTCAAACAAGGCGCGAATGGTAACAGGCGACACCCGCCCGGCTCCAGCTAACAGGGCATTTAAGCCAAGGTTGCGACTGGAATGCCTGTATGGCGTGGTGAATGGCCGAATATCAGTCGTCGGCATTTACCGCTTATCGGTGATATGACAGATTTGGGTGCTGTAAACTTCTCTTACAATTTCTTGACTACAGTTTGCCCATGCCTGCCCAACTCAAGCGTCGCCTGCTTACCTTCCTGCTGATTGTCCTGTTGATTGCCGGGGGATTGTTTGCCCACTGGTTCCTCAACGGTCGTTTTTATGAAAGCACCGATAACGCCTACGTCCAGGGTGAAATCACCCGCGTGTCCAGCCAGTTGGGCGCACGCATCGACGAAGTGTTGGTGCAGGACAACCAGCATGTCGAGAAAGGCCAATTGCTGATCAGGCTCGAAGGCGAAGACTTCCGCCTCGCCGTCGACCGTGCCAACGCCGCCCTCGCCACCCGCCAGGCCGAACGCCTGCAAGCCCAGAGCAAACTGACTCAGCAAGGCAGCCTGATTGCCGCCAGCGAAGCGCAAGTCTCGTCCAGCCAGGCGAGCCTGGGTCGCTCGCAAATCGACCTGATTCGCGCCGAAACCTTGCGCAAACCCGGCTATATCTCGGAAGAACGCGTGACGAGCCTTTCCGCAGAAAACCACATCGCCCGCTCGCAAGTCACCAAAGCCCAGGCCGATGCGCAAAGTCAGCGCCAGCAAGTCAATGCACTGAATGCCGACATCAAACGCCTCGACGCGCAGATCGCCAACGCCAAAACCGACCTGGCCCAGGCCGAACTGAACCTGACCCGCAGCGAGATCCACGCCCCCATCAGCGGCCTGATCGGCCAGCGTGCTGCGCGTAACGGTCAAGTTGTGCAGGCCGGTGCCTATCTGTTGTCGATCGTGCCGGACGAAGACATCTGGATTCAGGCGAATTTCAAGGAAACCCAGATCGGTCACATGCAGCCCGGCCAGAAAGCCGAGCTGACCTTCGATGCCTATGGCGATACACCGATCGAAGCCCGGGTCGACAGCCTGTTTGCCGCCTCGGGCGCGCAATTCAGCCTGCTGCCTCCGGACAATGCCACGGGCAACTTCACCAAAGTCGTGCAACGGATTCCGGTCAAACTGACCTTCGCTGCGGACAATCCGCTGCGCGGCAAGATTCGTCCGGGCATGTCGGTCACCGCCAAGGTGAACATCAAGGACGCCCCGGAAGACGTCACCGTGAAAGTGAGCCTCAAAGACGCCCCTGCCGATGGCCGGTGATCAACTGATCCGCCCGGTCGGCGAGCCGACCCGGCGGGACTGGATTGCGGTGATGAGCGTGATGCTCGGCGCCTTCATGGCGGTGCTGGACATCCAGATCACCAACTCGTCGCTCAAGGATATTCAAGGCGCGCTGTCGGCGACGCTGGAAGAAGGCTCGTGGATTTCCACTTCCTACCTGGTGGCCGAGATCATCATGATCCCGCTGACCGCGTGGCTGGTTCAACTGCTCTCGGCGCGACGCCTGGCGGTGTGGGTATCCATCGGATTTCTGTTCGCTTCCCTACTCTGCTCCATGGCGTGGAGCCTGGAAAGCATGATTGTGTTCCGAGCCCTGCAAGGTTTTACCGGCGGCGCACTGATCCCGCTCGCCTTCACCCTGACGCTGATCAAACTCCCGGAGCATCACCGCGCCAAAGGCATGGCGATGTTTGCCATGACGGCGACCTTCGCCCCTTCCATTGGCCCGACCCTCGGCGGTTGGCTGACGGAAAACTGGGGCTGGGAATACATCTTCTATATCAACATCCCGCCCGGCTTGCTCATGATCGCCGGCCTGATGTACGGCCTCGAAAAGAAGGAAGCACACTGGGAGTTACTCAAAAGCACCGACTACGCCGGCATCCTCACGCTGGGCATCGGTCTCGGCTGCTTGCAGGTGTTCCTGGAAGAAGGCCATCGCAAGGACTGGCTGGAATCGAGCCTGATCGTGGCCTTGGGCAGTATCGCGCTGATCAGCCTGATCACCTTTGTGATCGTGCAGACCTCCAAGCCCAATCCGCTGATCAACCTCGGCATCCTGCGCAATCGTAACTTTGGATTATCGAGCATTTCCAGTGTCGGGATGGGGGTCGGCTTGTACGGCTCGATCTATTTGTTGCCGCTGTATCTGGCGCAGATCCAGAACTACAACGCCCTGCAAATCGGCGAAGTGATCATGTGGATGGGTGTGCCGCAGCTGTTTCTGATTCCGCTGGTGCCGAAGCTGATGAAGTATGTCTCGCCCAAATGGCTGTGCACGCTGGGCTTCGGGTTGTTCGGACTGGCGAGTTTTTCCTCGGGCGTGCTGAACCCGGACTTTGCCGGGCCGCAGTTCAATCAGATCCAGATCGTCCGCGCCCTCGGCCAGCCACTGATCATGGTCACCATTTCGTTGATCGCCACGGCGTACATTCTTCCGCAGGACGCGGGATCGGCGTCGAGCCTGTTCAACATTCTGCGCAACCTCGGCGGCGCCATTGGCATCGCCCTCCTCGCCACGCTACTGGATGCGCGGACCAAGGTTTACTTCGATTACTTGCGCGAGGCCCTGGTGCCGAGCAATCCGCAGGTCGCCGAGCGCATCGCCTCGTTGAGCGATCGATTGGGCAATGAAACGGCGGCGCTGGCCAAGCTCAGTGAAATCGCCCATCAGCAGGCGTCGATCATGGCTTACAACGATGCGTTTCATTTTGTCGGGATTGCACTGGGGATCAGCATGCTGGCGGTGTTGCTGACCAAGAAATTGCCGGAGGGGTTGAAGGCTGGCGAGGCGCATTGATATTGAGCCATACACAACATGTGGCGAGCGCATTTTAAGTTCAGACCGTCAGCAGTCTTTCGCGCAACTTGGCAATCTCATCGCGCATCTGCGCCGCTGCTTCGAACTCCAGGTCGCGAGCGAGCTGATACATCTTCTCTTCCAGGGCTTTGATGCGCTTGGCAATCTCGCCAGGCGAGCGCAATTCCGCTTCGTACCGGGCGTTTTCCTCGGCAGCCTTGGCCATGCCCTTGCGCTTCTTGCTGCGCGAACCCGGCACGGTCGCGCCTTCCATGATGTCGGCAACGTCCTTGAACACACCTTTGGGGGTGATGCCATTGGCCAGGTTGAAGGCGATCTGCTTGTCGCGACGACGCTCGGTTTCACCGATGGCCCGCTCCATGGAGCCGGTGATCCGGTCGGCGTAGAGAATTGCCCGGCCATTGAGGTTACGCGCCGCACGGCCGATGGTCTGGATCAGCGAACGCTCGGACCGCAGGAAGCCTTCCTTGTCCGCATCGAGGATCGCCACCAGCGACACTTCAGGCATGTCCAGACCTTCGCGCAGCAGGTTGATCCCCACCAACACATCGAAGGTGCCAAGACGCAGATCGCGAATGATTTCGACCCGCTCCACGGTGTCGATGTCCGAGTGCAGATAGCGC
The DNA here is from genome assembly GCF_900187615.1 of Pseudomonas sp. Irchel s3f7. GTDB lineage: Bacteria > Pseudomonadota > Gammaproteobacteria > Pseudomonadales > Pseudomonadaceae > Aquipseudomonas. The sequence goes on from NZ_FYDO01000038.1 coordinate 32,252, forward strand.
ACGCGCACGCCGTGATCGGCCAGGTAATCGGTCAAGTCCTCGGCCATGCGTTTGGTCAGCGTGGTGACCAGCACCCGCTCTTCGACCGCCACGCGCTTGCTGATTTCCGACAACAAGTCGTCGACCTGGGTCAGTGCCGGGCGAATCTCGATTTGCGGGTCCACCAGCCCGGTCGGACGCACCACCATGTCAATCACGCGCCCAGCGTGCTCGGCTTCATAGTTGCCCGGTGTCGCCGAGACGAAAATCGTCTGCGGGCTGATGCTTTCCCACTCGTCAAAGCGCATCGGCCGGTTGTCCAGCGCCGACGGCAGACGGAATCCGTATTCCACCAGTGTCTCTTTGCGCGAGCGGTCGCCTTTGTACATCGCACCGACCTGCGGGACGCTGACGTGGGATTCGTCGATCACCAGCAAGGCGTCCGCTGGCAAGTAATCGTATAAGGTTGGCGGCGCTTCACCGGATGCGCGTCCGGACAGGTAGCGCGAGTAGTTTTCAATGCCGTTGCAGTAACCCAATTCGAGAATCATCTCTATGTCGAAACGGGTGCGCTGTTCCAGGCGCTGAGCTTCCACCAGTTTGTTGTTCGAACGCAGGTACTCCAGGCGCTCCTTCAACTCCTCCTTGATCCCTTCCACGGCGCCCATCAGGGTTTCCCGGGGCGTCACGTAGTGGCTTTTCGGGTAGAAGGTGAAGCGCGGCAGTTTGCGGATGACCTCACCGGTCAAAGGATCAAACGCCGACAGGCTTTCCACTTCGTCATCGAACAGTTCGATGCGGATCGCCTCGAAATCGGATTCCGCCGGGTGGATATCGATCACGTCGCCGCGCACGCGGAAGGTCGCACGGGCGAAATCCATGTCGTTGCGGGTGTATTGCAGATCGGCCAGACGCCGCAGCAACTCCCGCTGATCGAGTCGGTCACCCCGATCCACGTGCAGCACCATTTTCAGGTAGGTTTCCGGACTGCCCAGACCATAGATGCACGACACCGTGGTGACGATGATCGCGTCCTTGCGCTCCAGCAACGCCTTGGTCGCGGAAAGGCGCATCTGTTCGATGTGATCGTTGATCGAGGCGTCTTTCTCGATGAAGGTATCGGAGGACGGCACATAGGCTTCGGGCTGGTAGTAGTCGTAGTAGGAAACGAAGTACTCGACCGCGTTGTTCGGGAAGAACGCCTTGAACTCCCCGTACAGCTGCGCCGCGAGGGTCTTGTTCGGCGCCAGCACCAGCGTCGGGCGCTGTACCTGGGCGATCACGTTGGCGATGCTGAAAGTCTTGCCCGAGCCGGTCACACCGAGCAACGTCTGGTGCGCCAGCCCGGCTTCGATACCCTCGACCATCAGGCGGATGGCTTCCGGCTGATCGCCGGCGGGCTCGAAACGGGTGACTAGCTGGAATTCAGACATGAAATACCTCTGGATCACTCTTGCCGGCAAAACCGACACGAACGAGAAAGACCGCAAACGACCGTTGTCGCCCGAGGAAAAAACTGGATTGCGCTCAATGTGGAGCCGATTGCCGTCGCTTTCAAGGCAAACGTCCTACAACGCGTAAAGCCTTTGATGACAACAATCGACTAACGGTCGAAAAATAATCGGAAAAACTTACGGGAAAAGCCGATTCGCCTGTCGCCATCAATCGCAGATGGCCTCTATACTAGCTCCCCGTTTGTGCACCGCTCTAGTGCATTCGGCTGGAGCGCGACACGTCCCTCCATTTTCCATTCAGAGCCGCCGCAATAATGAGCCTGTTCTCCGCTGTCGAAATGGCACCACGCGATCCAATCCTGGGCCTCAACGAAGCATTCAACGCCGATACCCGTACCAACAAGGTCAACCTGGGGGTCGGTGTTTATTGCAACGAGGAGGGGCGAATTCCACTCCTGCGCGCCGTTGTCGAAGCCGAAACCATTCGCGTTGCTCAACACGCTTCCCGTGGCTATTTGCCAATCGACGGTATTGCCGCCTATGACCAGGCTGTGCAGAAACTGTTGTTCGGCAATGACTCGCCGCTGATCGCCGCTGGCCGCGTGATCACCACCCAGGCCGTTGGCGGTACGGGCGCCCTGAAAATCGGTGCCGACTTCCTCAAGCAACTGCTGCCGAACGCCGTCGTGGCGATCAGCGACCCAAGCTGGGAAAACCACCGCGCCCTGTTCGAAACCGCGGGTTTCCCGGTGCAGAACTATCGCTACTACGACGCCGCGACCCACGACGTAAATCGTGTTGGCCTGCTGGAAGATCTGAACGCGCTGCCAAACGGTTCGATCGTTGTGCTGCACGCTTGCTGCCATAACCCGACCGGCGTCGACCTGAGCCCGGCGGACTGGAACAACGTGCTGGACGTGGTGAAAGCCAAAGGTCACGTGCCATTTCTCGACATGGCCTACCAGGGCTTTGGCGATGGTATCGACGAAGACGCCGCCGCCGTGCGTCTGTTTGCTGAATCGGGCCTGACCTTCTTTGTTTCCAGCTCGTTCTCCAAATCGTTCTCGCTGTATGGCGAGCGCGTTGGCGCGCTGTCGATCGTCAGCGAATCGAAAGAAGAAAGCGCGCGCGTGCTGTCGCAAGTCAAACGCGTGATCCGCACCAACTACTCCAACCCGCCGACCCACGGTGCAAGCATCGTCGCCGCCGTGCTGAACAGCCCGGAACTGCGCGCCCAGTGGGAAGCCGAACTGGCCGAAATGCGCCTGCGCATTCGTGGCATGCGTATCCAGATGGTCGACACCCTGGCGAAGAACGCGCCGCAGCGCGATTTCAGCTTTGTTGGCCGTCAGCGTGGCATGTTCTCTTACTCCGGCCTGACGGTTGAGCAAGTGACCCGCCTGCGCAACGAGTTCGGCATCTATGCCCTGGACACCGGCCGCATCTGCGTCGCCGCGCTGAACCAGAGCAACATCAAGGCTGTGACTGACGCCATCGTTCAGGTGATCTGAATCACGCCGTGAGACGAAAAACGGGAAGCCCTTTGGCTTCCCGTTTTTTATTTGTCCTGTTGATTGCTCAATAACGGGACCAAGCCCTTAGACTGCACACAGACCCTTGTAGGAGCCGGCTTGCCGGCGATAGCGTTCGGGAGACCGACATCGATGTCGGAGATTCTGACCTCTTCGCCAGCAAGCCGGCTCCTGCAGGCTTCGTGTACGCCCCGCTATTCTGACGAGTGCCGATATGAAAAACGATGACCTGCGCGCCGACCGCGACGATCTGGATGACCTGGATCGCTTCATCCCCCGCGCCCCGGCCAAACGCGGCAACAACCTGGTCATGCAAGTCGCTGCCGGTGTGTTTCTCGGTGGCCTGGCCCTGTGGCTGGTGCAATTGGGTGCCACCGCGCTCTATGCCAAACTGATGCTAGGCACGATTACCTTCGGCGGTTAAGCCAGTTCGGTCGCACGCTGGCTGGCCGCGTCGTCATAGGCCACGTACAGCGACTCGGCGACCTGGCTCTTGATCGCTTTGGTACTTTCCAGGCCCAGAACAAAACCTTCAGCCTTGCCGCCTGCACGGTTCAACTCCTCGGCGTTGCTGGCCTGAGTGATAGCATCGAACAGTTTTTCAGCGTGAGGACCGACCCCTTTGGGCAGGCTGATTTGAGCGATGCTCATGCGAACACCTCGTTGTTGCGAGGCGGTGTTGTGGTCAAGCAAGTCATGGCGCGTACCTTTTCGGCGAATGGCCGGCAGCGCGTGTTACCACTTCCGGGCAGCCATGTTAGCCCCCGCAAGCGAATCCGGTAACCGCCAATCACCGACAAATCACCTTCCGTCCCCTTGAATGGCTCACCTGATCATCCGGCGCTTGACTTCTCTTTTTGAATCAGTAACATAGGCGCCATTCCGCGATAGCTCAGTTGGTAGAGCAAGTGACTGTTAATCACTGGGTCCCTGGTTCGAGTCCAGGTCGTGGAGCCAGACAGCAATATCAAGAAGCCCCTGAACCGAAAGGTTCAGGGGCTTTTTTGTGATCCGCATAAAGCAAAGGATCGCAGCCCACGGGTACGTTTTAGGTAGGAGCTGCCGAAGGCTGCGATCCTTTGATCTACAAAAAAGGGCCGATCTGTCTATTCAACAGATCGGCCCTTTTTCAGTCGACGTAAACGTCAGACATGCTCACTGCTTTTCGAATGCAGCGCTGGCGACTCTCCATGACCATGACCATGCCCATGGTCAGGCTCAACAATTGGAATCTCCTTGCCATCGCAGTCATGCAGTTTGCCGTCGCTGAAGTAGTCGCCTTCACGCAACGCTGCCAGATCCTGATAGCGCAGCACCCGCTCGGTACCTGCCGCAAACACCGACTGCTGGTCGGAGTTACCCGCCGTGAGGTGGTTGAAAGCCAGGTTGAGCAAGATAGCCATGATCGCCGAAGAACTGATGCCCGAATGGAAGATGGTCGCGAACCAGCTCGGGAAATGATCATAGAAGTTCGGTGCCGCGATCGGGATCATGCCGAAGCCGATCGAAGTGGCGACAATGATCAAGTTGACGTTGTTGCGATAATCGACCTTGGACAGGGTACGGATACCACTGGCTGCGACCGTACCGAACAACACGATACCGGCACCACCGAGCACCGAAGTCGGCACCGCAGCGATCACTCGTCCCATGAACGGCAACAGGCCCAGGACCACCAGGAATACACCGCCAGTGGCAACCACGTATCGGCTCTTGATCCCGGTGACCGCCACCAGCCCGACGTTCTGGGCAAAGGCACTCTGAGTGAAGGAGCCGAAGATCGGTGCAATCATGCTCGACAGCATGTCGGCACGCAGGCCGTTGCCCAGACGCTTGGAGTCAACCTTGGTGTCGATGATCTCGCCCACCGCCAGGATGTCGGCGGACGTTTCCACCAGCGTCACCATCACCACAATGCACATCGACAGGATCGCGGCGAAGTGGAAGGTTGGCATACCGAAGTGGAACGGGGTCGGGAAGCCGAACATCGGACCTTCGCCAACGGAGGAAAAATCCGCCATGCCGAGGAACACTGCGATGATGGTACCGATGACCATGGCCAGCAGAATCGAGAGACGCGAGATGGTCGCACTGCCGATTTTGCTTAACAGCAGCACCAGTACCAGCGTCACCGCTGCCAGACCGATGTTCGCCACGCTACCGAAGTCCGGCGCATGGCTGTTGCCACCCATGGCCCAGCGAGCGGCCACCGGCATCAGCGTCAAGCCAATGGTGGTGATCACGATCCCCGTGACCAACGGTGGAAAGAACTTGGTGATTCGCGAGAACACCGGCGTGATCAACAAACCTATCAGCGACGCCGCGATGACAGCCCCCAGAATCGACTGGAAGCCACCCTCCCCGCCACTGCTGACAATTGCCACCATGGTGGCGACGCCAGAAAACGACACGCCCTGAACCAGCGGCAACTGACAACCAAAAAACGGTAGACCCAGGGTTTGCAGCAGCGTTGCCAACCCCCCCGCAAACAATGAAGCAGCAATCAACAAACCGATGTCCGCCGGCGACAGCCCGGCAGCCTGACCAACGATCAAAGGCACGGCGACGATGCCACCGTACATGGTCAGAACATGTTGCAGGCCGTAAGCCATATTCGCGCCGATCCCTAGGTTTTCGTCCTCGGGCCGTTTGTGTGAAACATGGGGCGTTTTCATGTTAGGGGGTTCCCTGGTTTTTGTTATGCGCACACTGTATGCAAGACACGGGACAAATGTCTATAGAGTTGTATACAACTTGTCAGTCACAAAATGGATACCGGTCCATTTGTCATGCATCAAGGCGTCAGCCTCGCCGAAACCGAAGCGGTATTTCATGACGAGCGAGCACTGACCATTGAGGACAACCACCACGACGAGCAGCGCTGGATCACCATGGGAATGGATGCAAAAGGTCCTTTGCTGGTCGTTCCGCACATCTACCGCGACCCGAATTTCGTACGAATCAATTCCGCGTGTCTAGCCTGTATACGCGAGCGCCATCAATATCTGGAGGCATGAACAATGAAAGATGAATACGAATTCAGCGATGCCAAGCGTGGGGCGATGGCCACCAGCAAAGGCAAGACACGCATCACCATCATGCTTGATGACGCTGTCATCGAGGCCGCGCGGGCAGTAGCAGAAAGCGAGGGATACGGTTACCAGACGGTGATCAACAACACGTTGCGCCAGGCATTGCTCGGTGGCGACAAAGCAGGCCTGCTCAAAAAAGACATCACGGCTGACGAACTGAAAAACCTCCAGCAAAAACTGACAGAAGCGCTTCGAGAAATTCAACGCGTAATCGAGCCGAGCGTTCAGCCCTGAAACGAAAACGGGCCGATCAATCAGATCAGCCCGATAGGTGTTTACAACGCTGAGCCTACTTCGGCACCTCGATCAATCGTTCGAGCGTCTGCTGCAACTGCGCATGGCCCGGAACACGAATGCCGAACTCGGTCTGCAGCAACGCAATCAAGGCCTGCACATCACTTACCTGCCGCCGCTCGCTGTCCTCGCCGACACGGTGAATGGCGAAACTACCGTTGTTGAGCGTGCGTCGCCAGCCCTCCCCGGTGCGCGCCACCATCAGCTGCCGGGTGAAAGTAGACTCGGGATGGGTCGAGACGTACCAGTTGCCGACCGTGAAATCGATGTCTTCCTGGCGTTGCAGATCGAAGATGTACATGGCGCGCCACTCGTCACCGACAAGAGCGCGCAGGGTGTAGCCGTCGACGTGCGGTTCGATGCGATACGGTTCGTGAGGCGTGAGCTGTTCAACGCGAGAGTCCAGCAGCAGTGGAGCGGTGGGCACCATGCCGCCGAAGCCGACGTCGGTGATGTATCGAATGTCATCGATGATGACCAGGCTCAAGCGATGAGTCCGCGCCGTCCACGCCCCCTCCGGCTGCCCCATCACCACTCGGCCACTGATGGCGCGGGCGTCGTAGCCCAATTCCTGGAGCAAGGCCAGGAACAGATTATTGAGTTCGTAGCAGTAACCCCCACGACCGTCGTGCAGGACTTTTTGCTCGATCGACGGCAGATCGATGAGCACCGGTTCGCCGGACAGCGTGGTGAGGTTTTCAAACGGGAATTCGCCAGTGTGGCGCAATTGAAGCCGTCGCAGGTTTTCCAGGGTCGGCGCTGGCGGCTCATCGAAGCCCAGCCGTTGCAGGTATAACGCAAGGTGTGTGAGGCGTGGTTCGCTCATCGTTCAATCCTTTTGCACGCAAGCGGCGGATCTTTCCGCCAATGGGCGCTATGTATAAGGGATGAACCGGTGCCGCCGACAATTGATTTAGCCAATTGCCCTGCATGAAAAACTCAACGCAGCTTGCGCGAGCTCAACTGTATCCAGGTCGGCGCATGGTCGCTGGCACGGGGTTCGTTGCGCACCCACGCATCGACCCCGGCCTCTTGCAGATAAGGACTCAAGGCGGGATTGAGCAACAGGTGATCGATGCGCAATCCGGAGTTCTTTTGCCAATGCTGACGAAAATAATCCCAGAAGGTGTAGAGCCGATCGTGTGGATACACGTGGCGCAACGAGTCGGTCCAGCCTTGGTCCAGCAGGCGCTGGTAGCACTCGCGGCTCTCCGGTTGCAACAACGCGTCCTTGAGCCAGGAGCGCGGGTTGTAGATGTCCAGGTCGGTGGGCACGACGTTGTAATCACCGGCCAGCACGACCGGATGCTCGCTGCTTTGAAGTGACTCGGCATAGCGGATCAACCGCTCGAACCAGGCCAGTTTGTAATCGAACTTCGGCCCCGGTTGTGGATTGCCGTTAGGCAAATACAGGCAGCCGACCAACACGCCATGCACCGCCGCTTCCAGATAGCGACTATGACTGTCACCCTCATCGCCCGGCAGGCCTCGCCGACTCTCCAGCGGCTGCGCCTCACGCGCCAGAATCGCTACGCCGTTCCAGGACGCCTGACCGTGCCAGATTGCGCCATAACCGGCCGCTTCCAGTTCGGCGACAGGGAACGCACTGTCGACCGATTTCAGCTCCTGCAAGCAGGCGATGTCGGGTTTTTCGCGTTCAAGCCACGCCAACAGGTTTGGCAACCGGGCACGTATGCCATTGACGTTGAACGTCGCGATACGCAGCTTCTTCATGGACGGACTCTCCTGAGGACGAGATGCCCAATGTCTGACACTTGACCCTTTCGGTGGTTGCGTCTGTTGCCCTGTCCAGGCTACGTGCGGCGCCTCAACTGAATCCAGCGCTATCGGCTGCTTTCTTACCCAGGATTCACAGTTGTTTGACCGGTGCCGGGTTCCATTTACCGTTCAACGCATCAAGCTTCGGCCCGTACAAACGCATGGTCAGGTTAAACGGACCTTTGGGCCGGGTGTCAAGCCAGTGAAACACCGTCGAAAAGCCTTCAACGGTCGGAACGCATCAGCGTTTCGACGCCCACCTCTCTCAACAACGTTGCCGTGCAGTTGCGACCCGAATGCTTGGCCCGGTACAACGCCGCATCCGCCCGCTCAATGAACACGTCCATGCTGTCACGCCCGCTCGGCACAAACGAATAGCAACCGAGGCTGATCGTCACATAGCCATGTGGCGAGCCGGTGTGGCTGATGTTTTTGTCGATGACATTGCGGCGGATTTGCTCGGCAATGGTCATGGCGCCATGGATGTCGGTATCGGGCAGCAACACGGCGAACTCTTCACCGCCGTAACGCACCGCCAGATCAGCCTTGCGGTGGCAGCAGCTTTTCAGCGCCCGCGCCACTTCGGCCAGGCAGTGATCCCCCACCACGTGGCCATAGGTGTCGTTGTAGCGTTTGAAGTAATCGATATCGAGCATGATCAGGCTCAGCGGGCTGGCCTGACGAGCGCCGCGACCGAACTCGACGTCCAGCGCCCGCTCGAACAAGCGACGGTTGGCCAAACCGGTCAGGCTGTCATGGGTGGCGATCAACTCCAGCGCTTCCTGCGCGCGACGCAGATCCGCCTCGACCCGTTCGCCGACCCGCACCTGTTGAATGAACACCCAACCGAACAGCCCCACGCCCAGCAATACCAGGGCAACGATGAGGCTGGAGCGAAACGCGGTGTCGTACCAGCCGGCGAGAATGGCATCCAGGGACGATGCCGCCGAAACCACCAGCGGATACGTTTCCAGTTGTCGATAGCCGTAGAGGCGCTCGACACCATCAATCATGGAAGTGAACGTCGCATGGCCGGCGGTCGACAGCGGCAGGAACTTCTGGAAGATATCGCCCTGCGCCAATGACGTTCCGATCTGCGCCTCGACAAAAGGACGACGCGCCAGCAACGTTCCATCAGTCAGGGTGAGAAACATCGAACCCTTGTCATCGAGGCTGAAGCTTTTGAAAAACTGATCGAAGTACGACATCTTGATGCCGGCCATCAACACGCCCTGGAAGTGACCGTTCTTGTCGTTGATCCGCTTGGAAATCGGAATGATCCACTCGCCACTTTCCCGACTGCGGATTGCCGGGCCGATGTGCACCAAGGACGTCACGTTCTGCTGGTGAAACTTGAAGTAATCGCGATCTGCGACCCCGGCGCCACGGGGCAGGTCTTCAAACGAACTGATCACCCATTGCCCTTTCTGATCGAACAGCAGGATGCCGTGCAGCTGCTTCAGCGCCAGCACTCGCCGGGCGAAAGTTTTCTGCAAAAGCGGCCGCTGTTCCGGACCAAAACCGTCCAGCTGAATCCAGTCCACCAGACTGCTCAACACCAGGTCAGCCTTCATGAACGTGTCTTCGGCTTGTTGTGCCATGGCCCGCGTCAGGTTCGACGATGCCACTTGCGCCAGGCTCAGGTCATGTCGCCGGGATTGTTCCAACTGCAGGTAAAGCAGCCCGCACAGGCACAGACACACCGTGGCAATGAACAACACCGCCGCCTTGCGTAGCGGTATGCGTTTCAATGCAACACCGGGGGTGTGGTGCGAGTCGTGAAGGCGTGTAGGCAAAAAGCTCATCCTGTTGGGGGCAAGGCATGGGCGAAAACCCAAATCCCTCGGTGTGAGCCTAGTTTACGGGGTTATCCGGGATAAAAGCCGACCACTTGCCGGGTGGCGCGCGCTGTTTGCGCCCTATTGCCTGTTTTCCCCCGTTACCGCCAGCGGCGCTTCAGTGCGACGCAGGTCCAGTGCCGGCAATCGGGTCGGACCATTCAGCCCTTTCAGCACCCGGGCATCGTAATCGTAGATATCCGGCTTGAATGTCACCCGCCCCTCGTTGCTCAGGTCTACGGTCCAGTAAGCCAACAGCACCGGCACTTTCACCGGTAGCCGAATGTTTTCGGTCCTGCCATTGGCCAGTTGCTTCTGAATACCTGCACTGTTCCAGCGGACCGGGTCGTTGAACAGCAACTCAACCAGTTGCAACGGGTTTTCCACGCGAATGCAGCCCGAGCTGGTGGCCCGAACGGTTTTGGCAAACAACTCGCGATGCGGCGTGTCATGCAGGTAAATCGCATAGTCGTTGGGGAAGCGGATGACGACCTGGCCCAGCGAACTGTCGGGCCCGGCGTCCTGACGCAGGCTGATGCCCCGCGGATTGCTCCAGTCGACGCTCGACGGACTGAGCACATTGCCCTCCCGATCCAGCACACGAATCCGATTGGCGGCCAGATAGCCCGGGTCGTTCTGGATTTTCGGAATCACATCCTGCTTGAGGATCGTCGGCGGCACCGTCCAGGTCGGATTGAACGTGATGTAAGTGATCTCGGCCTGGAACACCGGCGTACTGCGTACCGGTTTACCGACCTGCACCCGCGAACGCCAGATCGGCAGACCATCGCGATACATCGCCACTTTGTACCCGGCGATATCGACAATGACAAACGTGCCCTGCAGCTTGTACAGCAGCCAACGCGCGCGCTCCATGTTTACCCGCACCTGATCGATCCGCGCCTCGACGGGCACGTTCAACGCCGCCAGTGTCGCTGCCCCCGCCACGCCGTCGGCGCCCAGGTATTGCTCGGTCTGATACTTTTTCACCGCGGCGATGACGTTGTCGTCATAGAGGGCTTTTTTCGACACGCCAGGAGCCAGATATCCGCCCGCCACCAGGCGCGCACGGAGTTGTCCGACCGCGAGCCCTTCCATGCCAGGCTTGAGCGATTGGCCCTCGGTCACTTTTGGCCAGCCACCGGCACTGCGAACCTGGCGCAACTTCGCCAGCCCTTCACGCAGGTCGCGGTAAATCATTTCCTGGGGAGGCGCCTGGGTAAATGCACGTGCCACATCATGGGCATCGAGGGCGGCGAACAGGGTGTTCATGTCCTCGCGGGGATCAACACCGGCCGGGTCGAAATTCCAGTGGATATCCAGCCGCGACGGATCGACTTTGCCCCGGCGCAATTGAAGCAACGCGGTAATGAAGGTGCGGGTCGCCGCCATATCGAACATCGCCCGTTGCGACGTCGAAGGCATGGCCGCCACCAGCGCTTCATGGGCCTGCGCCAACTCCGTGATGCGGAAGTCCGCCGGGTTCAGGCCGTCGATCTGGGTGTCGTTGAGGCTTTTCAGCAACTGCGTCACATCGCGGTCATCCGTCCACGCGGCGCGATAGTGACGATGCATGTAAAAATCCATGACCACCCGATCGACATCCACGCGCTGATGGCGTTTGGAGGTCAGCACCGGCGGAAACGCCGTGCGCAGTGGCTCCAGCGTTGCCTGGATCGCTTGGCCGATAGCATCATTCGGCGCCGCGGCATCAATTTCGTTGTTTGCCGGAGATACCGGCACAATCGGCGAAGTTTGCGCGATCGCTGCACCGCTGATCAGAAAGCCCATAAAAAACATGCGGCTTATGACGAATAACCTTGTTAATTGCACCATGGATAATCCTTAATCTCCCGTTTCAAACGGCTTGCTTCCTGCTCGCTGCTAGACTCGAAATTATCACGATGAGACCCGACTATGGCGCTAATCCGCTCTGGCCTTTTATTTGCCATTTTACTGACGAGCCTTTCAGTAACGTCAGCCTACGCCGATTCGCTTGAAAACGCGCTGGTCAAAGCTGCACCAGACGCCAACGCTAAAGTGATTGCCCTCGCCGTCCGCGCCTCGCAATGCAGCCGTGCCCAAGGCAAGCCTGCTGCCCAAAGGCTGGCAGTGATCGATTATTCCCTGCCTTCGACCGAACAACGCCTGTGGGTGTTCGATCTTAAACGCCGCAAGTTGCTGTTTCACGAACTGGTTGCCCATGGCCGCAACAGCGGCGAAAACATGGCCACGCTGTTTTCCAACAAGAACGAAAGCCACGCCACCAGCCTCGGCCTGTTTCGCACGCAACAGAGCTATCGCGGCCAGAACGGCTATTCCCTGCGCATGGAAGGCCTGGAACCAGGCTTCAACGACAACGCATTTGACCGGGCCATCGTCATTCACGGCGCCCCTTATGTCAGCCCGGTACTGGCCCGCGCCAACGGCCGGATCGGCAGAAGCCTGGGTTGCCCGGCGGTGAGACCGGCGATTGCGCAGAAGCTGATCGACTCGATGAAAGACGGGCAGTTGTTGTTTTCCTATTACCCGGACCAGCGCTGGTTGAAATCGTCTTCTTATATCAATTGCGGTGGCAACACCGTGGCGTCTTCGGACAAGACCACGTCGCGCCAGTAAACAACGCATCTACCTGTCAAAACTGTAATCCCCGCCTCAGTTTGCTGAAAGACACCGACCGTTAGCCTCGTCGACACGTTCAACAGGCTGACGGCGGATAAACCGATGCATACCCCCACATCAAGACGCACCTTCGTCAAAGGCCTGGCCGTTGGCGGGCTCTTTGCCGGCCTCGGGCTGTGGCGCACGCCGGTCTGGGCGATCACCAGCCCCGGCGAACCGCAGGTGTTGGCCGGCAGCGATTTCGACCTGTTCATCGGTGAAACTCCGGTCAACTTCACCGGCAACCCGCGCACGGCGATGACCATCAACGGCAGCCTCCCCGGCCCGCTGCTGCGCTGGCGTGAAGGCGACACCGTTACGCTGCGGGTCCGCAACCGACTCAAGGACAACACCTCCATTCACTGGCACGGCATCCTGCTGCCAGCCAACATGGATGGCGTACCGGGGCTGAGTTTCAAAGGCATCGAACCGGGCGGAGTGTATGTCTATCAGTTCAAGGTGCGGCAGAACGGCACCTACTGGTATCACAGCCATTCAGGGCTTCAGGAACAGGCCGGTGTCTATGGCCCGCTGATCATCGACGCGAAGGAGCCGGAGCCGTTTCAGTACGACCGCGACTACGTGGTGATGCTCAGCGACTGGACCGACCAAGACCCGGCCAGCCTGATGAAGACCCTGAAAAAACAATCCGATTACTACAACTTCAACAAACGCACCGTGGGCGACTTCATCCACGACGTCAGCGAAAAAGGCTGGGGAGCGACCGTCGCCGATCGCAAAATGTGGGCCGAGATGAAGATGAACCCCACCGATCTGGCAGACGTCGGTGGCGCCACTTACACCTTCCTGTTGAACGGCCAGGTGCCGGACACGAACTGGACCGGTCTGTTTCGCCCGGGTGAAAAGCTGCGCCTGCGCTTCATCAATGGCTCCGCCATGACGTACTTCGACGTGCGCATTCCCGGCCTGAAAATGACCGTGGTCGCGGCGGACGGTCTGCACATCAAACCGGTGAGCGTCGACGAGTTTCGCATTGCCGTGGCGGAGACCTTTGACGTGATCGTCGAGCCGACCGAGGCGAGCTACACCCTGTTCGCCCAAGCCATGGATCGCAGCGGATACGCCCGCGGCACCCTTGCGGTGAAGGCCGGTTTGTCGGCGCCGTTACCACCACTGGACCCACGACCGCTGGTGACTATGGACGACATGGGCATGGCGGGCATGGATCACAGCAACATGCCCGGCATGCAGTCCCACCCGACCTCGGAAACCGACAACCCGCTGGTGGACATGCAGGCCATGTCCACCTCACCGAAACTCGCCGACCCCGGCATGGGCCTGCGCAACAACGGCCGCCGCGTGCTCACCTATTCCGACCTGCGCAGCACCTTCGAAGACCCGGACGGCCGCGAGCCTGGCCGCACCATCGAGTTGCACCTGACCGGTCACATGGAGAAATTCGCCTGGTCGTTCAACGGCGTGAAGTTTTCGGATGCCGAGCCGCTGCGCCTCAAGTACGGCGAGCGACTGCGGATCGTACTGGTCAACGACACGATGATGATGCACCCCATCCACCTGCATGGCATGTGGAGCGACCTCGAGGACGAGAACGGCCAGTTCATGGTGCGCAAACACACCATCGACATGCCACCGGGCTCCCGGCGCACCTATCGGGTCACTGCCGATGCGCTCGGCCGTTGGGCCTATCACTGCCATCTCCTGTACCACATGGAAATGGGCATGTTCCGTGAAGTTCGCGTGGAAGAATGAGGCGCATCCCATGATTCGATTCACCCCGTTTTTTTTGGCCCTCGCGACCTCGACGGCGATGGCCGTCAGCAATGACATGCAAGGCATGGATCACAGCCAGATGGACCACGGCCAAATGCAAGGCATGGTCGAAGGTCAGATGCAAGGCATGGACGACGGCCAGATGCAGCCCGCCGCGCCTAGCGAAAGCCGCACGCCGATCCCGGTGCTGACCGATGCCGATCACGCGGCGGTGTATGTCGATCCCGCCGGTCACCAGGTACATGACCGCACGTTCAATTCCTTTTTCCTTGCCGACAAACTGGAATGGCAGGACGCCGATGACGGCAGCACCCTGGCCTGGGATTTGTCCGGCTGGGTCGGCGGTGACATTGATCGCCTGTGGCTGCGCTCAGAAGGCGAACGCAGCACCGGCGTGACCGAGGACGCGGAAATCCAGGCCCTGTGGGGCCACGCGATCAGTCCATGGTGGGACGTCGTCAGCGGCGTTCGCCAGGACTTTAAACCCGGCGCCCCACAAACCTGGGCCGCGCTCGGCGTGCAAGGCATGGCGCTGTACAACTTCGAGACCGAAGCCACGGCCTTCATCGGCGAAGGCGGCCAGAGCGCCGTGCGGCTGGAGGGCGACTACGACATCCTGCTGACCAATCGGCTGATCCTGCAACCGACCGCAGAACTCAACGCCTACGGCAAAAACGATCCGCAACGCGGCATCGGTTCCGGCCTGTCCAACGCCGAAGCAGGTTTGCGCCTGCGCTACGAAATCCGCCGGGAATTCGCGCCCTACCTCGGCGTGACCTGGAACCGCACCTACGGCAACACCGCCGACTACGCCAACGACGAAGGCGAGGACCGCAGCGAAACTCGCCTCGTGCTCGGTATTCGGATGTGGTTCTGAACAGACTCACCCAAAACCAACAACAACCGCTTCGAGCGGTAAAGGACCTTGCATGCGCATCATCAAACCCACCGCCGTCGCAATCGCGTTGCTCAGTGGCCTGCTTGTCAGCACCCTCGCTCAAGCACCCCCAAACTACTCTCCTCCACCCCGGCGGAAGGCGTAGAAGGTGCATCACCTGAAAAGATCGAACTGCATTTTTCCGAAAACCTCGTCACCCAGTTTTCCGGCGCAAAACTGCTGATGACCGAAATGGCCGGCATGGCCCACGCCCCGATGCCGGTCAAGGCCAAAGTCAGTGGCGGCACTGACCCGAAGACCATGTTCATCATCCCGACATCACCCCTGACTACCGGCACCTACAAGGTCGAATGGCGCGCAGTGTCTTCGGACACCCACCCGATCACCGGCAACATCATCTTCAAAGTGAAATGATCGATAAGCGACTCGGCCAACGTCGTGCTGCGGTTTGTGTTGTATGTGGATTTGATGCTGTTGTTGGGCGTCGCGCTGTTCGGGCTCTACAGCTTCAAGGGACAGGAACGGCTATCCGGAACAGTGCTGCCCTTTCGACGGTTGTTGATGGCAACAGCCGGGCTCGGCCCACTGCTAGCGCTTGCCTTGATGGCACAACCCCGCGCCCTGCAAACCGAAGCATACATACGGTTGCTGGCTCGTGCCGTCAGGCGATTTTAGCTTGTCGGTGCGCTGATCGTCGTGGGCATCACCGTCACGGGCGTGGTGAACTACCTGTTCATCGTCAGGCCAAAGCTCGATGAGGTTTTACCCAGCCTCTACGGAATGTGGTTGTTCACACAGGAGAACATTTCTCCCTACGTGGATCTGTGGCTGACGGTGCCTGGCGCCAAGTAACGGATCGTTTTTTGTGCGGAGTACGTATCAGTCGTCGTGCAACAAACCTGAACCGTATTCACCGTAGCTATTGCCGAGCGCACTGCCATGAAAATTCATCTGGTCGGGGTTGCTGGTCGGCCCCGGGCCGAAGCCGGCAGGCTGCACCGAGTCAGCCGAATAATCGCGATGTGAGCTCACACCCGAACAGGCACTCAACAACAAAGCACCGGAAATCAGCGAGACTTTGACGAGGTTTGCGATCATTTTTTGATTCCTGTGGGTTGAGGCGTGGGGGACAAGACCTTTGGTGGGCATGCTATGCCTGGTCTGTGCCGGGGATCATGAAATGTGGCGAGGCGACAGTGAATGTTCAGGTTGCGCGTGAGCCTGGGCGTATCCCGACGCACCCAAACTCCACAGCCCCATTCCTGATAAACTCCCCCACCTCCCAGCCTCACCGATTCCAGATCCCCCATGTCCGTAACCAACGCTACACCCGCCCCGCTCTCCCGCCGCTTTTCCGTGGCCCCGATGATGGATTGGACCGACCGCCACTGCCGCTTCTTCCTGCGCTTGCTGTCGAAAAACGCCCTGCTCTACACCGAGATGGTCACCACCGGTGCCTTGCTCAACGGTGATCACGAGCGTTTCCTGCGGCACAACGAGGCCGAGCACCCGCTCGCCCTGCAACTCGGTGGCAGTGTTCCGCTGGATTTGGCGGCGTGTGCGCGCATGGCGCAGGAGCATGGTTACGACGAGGTGAATCTGAATGTCGGCTGCCCGAGTGATCGGGTGCAGAACAATATGATCGGCGCGTGCCTGATGGGGCATCCGCAGCTGGTGGCCGATTGCGTGAAGGCGATGCAGGATGCGGTGTCGATTCCGGTGACGGTGAAGCACCGGATCGGGATCAACGGGCGAGACAGTTACGCAGAGTTGTGTGATTTCGTCGGTACGGTGCGGGATGCCGGGTGCACGAGTTTTACCGTGCATGCGCGGATTGCGATTCTGGAGGGGTTGTCGCCGAAGGAAAACCGCGACATTCCTCCCCTGCGATATGACGTGGCAGCACAGTTGAAAGCTGATTTTCCGGCGCTGGAGATCATACTCAACGGCGGGATCAAGACGCTGGAAGCCTGCCACGAGCATTTGCAGACCTTCGATGGCGTGATGTTGGGTCGCGAGGCGTATCACAACCCTTATGTGATGGCCGAAGTCGATCAGCAGCTGTTTGGCAGCACGGCACCGGTCATCAGCCGCGCCGAGGCGCTGGCGCAGTTGCGGCCTTACATCGCGGCACACATTGATGCGGGTGGATCGATGCACCACATCACTCGCCACGTGCTCGGACTGGGCACCGGGTTCCCGGGAGCGCGGAAGTTTCGTCAGTTGTTGTCGGTGGATATTCACAAGGCCAAAGAGCCTTTGGCCTTGCTCGATCAAGCTGCCGAGTTGCTTGAAGGGCGTTAATGCCCGGTCGCTCTCGCCATTTCGGCCAGGCGGTTTGATCCGCCTGGCTCTGCTGTCAGCCTGCGGCTGCGGCCGCCGTCCAGTTCACCCAGCCGAACGTCCAGGTGGCCAGGATCAACAATCCGAACACGATCCGGTACCAGGCGAATGCCGCATAGCTGTGGTTCGCAATGAACTTCAACAAGCCGCGTACGGCGATCATGGCGAAGAAAAACGCTGTCACGAAACCCAGCGCGAAAACCGGCAGATCGCTGCTCTGGAACAGGTCCCGGTACTTGTAGCCTGAATACACCGCAGCACCGACCATCGTTGGCATCGCCAAAAAGAACGAGTACTCGGTGGCAGCCTTGCGTGATAGACCAAACAACAAGCCACCGATGATCGTCGATCCAGAGCGGGAAGTACCCGGCACCATCGCCAGGCATTGCGCAAACCCCACCTTCAGCGCATCTGGCCAGCGCATGTCGTCAACATGTTCGATATGCACCACATGATCCCGCTGTTCGGCCCACAACAT
Organism: Pseudomonas sp. Irchel s3f7; assembly: GCF_900187615.1. Classification (GTDB taxonomy): domain Bacteria; phylum Pseudomonadota; class Gammaproteobacteria; order Pseudomonadales; family Pseudomonadaceae; genus Aquipseudomonas. Next base: position 50,352 of record NZ_FYDO01000038.1, read on the forward strand.
CACGACACCACCGAGGACCAATGCGACGGCTACGGTGATCGGATTGAATAGATATTCATGAATCTTGTCAGCGAACAACACCCCCAGCACAACGGCCGGAAGAAATCCGATCAGCAAGTTGAGAGTAAAACGCTGTGCATTGCGTTGGCTCGGTAACCCTTTGATGATTGCGAAGATCTTGGGGCGAAACTCCCAAACGACAGCGAGAATGGCGCCCAGCTGAATAATGATATTGAACGCCATGGCGCGCTCCCCGCCAAACGCCAACAAGTCTGCAACAATGATCTGGTGGCCCGTACTTGAGATGGGCAAAAACTCGGTCAAGCCTTCTACCGCACCTAAAATCAACACCGTGAACAGGGTCCAGAAATCCATTAATCCTCCGTCAGACCATTTTTTGAGTATGGCCCGTCAACTGCACTCAGATATTGAGATGCTGAAAAGCAATCGGTGTAGCGACATCCATCACCCGATTTGGCGAGGGAGAATATGTCTTATCAAAAGACACACTCAAGCCATGTTAATAATCGTCCGCCTACGAATACGTCCGGAAGAAATTTAGTGCTCGACAGAAAAAGTCTCAGTCGTTATTAAGTGTGACCGTGCTCACACTATTTGTATTTCTACGGGACTAAGCCTTCTGTCATGAGTGATGGCACCCACTGATGAAAACAGTGGCAAAAGGACATAAAAACAAATCGCCACCGATTCAAAATAGTGGCACAATTCCATATTGCCACCATCTAACGACGTTATTCCACTAGTTCAGCCAGCCGAGAAAATCAACTAAAAGCTTGAAAAGCTTAGTTATTGTTAGAAAACTCGGGAGCCACGTCTAAAATCCGCGTAAATGTTACCAATTGTCAGTCACAGATGAGAACCGGTGCTTTAACATCCCGATGTCAGCACCTATTCGAGTCAATGCATGATGCTTACAGGGAACTTAGCGACTAGAAGCCAGCGCCAGACAAACGATGAACCCGGAGTCCTCACTCTGGGTCGTACCCGTGGCGTGGCTGAACATTTTAGAGCGCTAGTCGCAAGGCATGTGCGGACCGATATGGCTCTAGAGGCCAACGCCTACACTAGTTCATATAAGACAAATGAACGCTCTGGTTCGTATCGAGCCATCTTCATCATCATCGATAGCCCCCAAGCCCTCGAAGAAAGCCTCGCGCTAGTGGAAAACCTGCGCACCGGCAACTTGAAACCCATCATTTGTGCGGTCATCACGGGTCGCGGCGCCTTCAACAAGATAAAGTACTATCTGGCAGGGGCCGACTTTTGTATCAAGCTGACTACTCTTTCTGATGAAAGCTCGGCGCTGCTTGCCGAATTCTTTAGTAGTGAAGAATGGCAAAGAGATATCAATCTGATATTGGACCCTACTCGCATTTGCCTACTGGGCACCAGCAAGAAACTGGACATTTCCTTTGCAGAAATGAAGATTCTGGAAGCCTTTGCACACACCAGCAACCACATACTAAGCCATGATGAAATTGCCACCATCATGGGGTTGAACAGCAACTTTTATGACCCCAGAGCCCTGGAAAAGTCGATCAGTCGTCTTCGTGGAAAAATCAAGGACATGTATGGTACAAACGCGATCCAGAGCATTCGGGGGCATGGATACCGCCTGATGAGGGGGCTGATCTCAACGCCCTGACTCAAAGAGTTCAAGGCCTTTTGATATCAACTAGCCGAATGCCATCAACCCTATCGACTCATCGTTTATCCGAGTTGGTGATTTATCGATTACATGACGGTGGCAACATCGAACCATAACAATAAAAGTTTTATTCTATAGCAAGATCGAGTGGAACCTATCGAGGGCCATTTTGGGCCCAAACCCTGCCTTTCGATTACTTCCGTGGGAGTCGTTACTCCCCTGCCGATCATCTTTTTAGCCAAATTTGGTGTGTACGTTAGGAGAGAGACATGGAAATTAGTACAACCCTCCCAAGAAAATACTTTGTCGTCGTGACTCATAGCACAACGTCGCAGCGTGAACTCGAGACCATCCTGTCCAGTGAGCGCTTCAATTCGTTTGGCACGTCCCAGGCACAAATGTTTATTGAAGGTGTTGCTTCGCCCTCTTCCGCTCCAGTGCTGATGGGGTTCACTTACCCGAGCGTTTCAAGGAAAAATGTCGCGCGCAGTATCGAACACGATACACAAAGAATCCTCGCCACACTTGAGTCCGAATGGCTGGCGGCACAATCCGCGAATCCATTCCATAACGTACCGGCAATAACGGGTGAAATAAGCGACGCCCCCCGAAAAATCGCGAACGACGCTGTTTGCAGCGAAGCCTGGCAACTCGACAATGATCAAAGTGCATTGGTCAAAGAGGGTATCGAGATCAACCTGACCGGATTGGAGGCCACGCTGATCAAGAAAATGTTGCACCACGAGGAGCGTGTCGTCAGTCGAGACGATCTGATCCTCAGCATCGGCAGAGAGCCAGAGCAATATCGCGGACTGGAAATGTGCCTGAGTCGCCTGCAAGACAAATTCAAAAGCGCCAGTAATGGCGAACGTCTGTTTCGTGCCGTGCGCAACCGTGGCTATTGCCTGATCCAGGAAGTCTTGGCGTAAGCAAGTCCTCCCTGAACGAACAAACAGAAAAGTGCGATCACAATAATAAAAGAGCACTCTGTTTGACGACCCCCGCTACTGCGACTCTCTTACTCCCTCCCTGTTACAGTACCAAATACCACACCCACTATTCACCCCTTCCTATTCGACCTTTTCTAACGCCCGCACTTTTACAAACTTGCATGATTGGCACTTTGCCATCTTGTTAGAACTCGTCAGACAGCATCCCTGCCAATAACTTAGTCTATTGACTGACGACAGTTCGGCATATCGACGTTGTTACCTCAGGACACTCGCTCCAATAACAATAATAAGCCTACTTAACAACTCGGTTTTCAACTGTCGAAACCTGAATGGACGTCTTTTGGGGATATTGTATGGATCTTACTCTTAGTATCAATCGAAACACCGGCCTCAAGGGACTGACCTTTTGGGGGCAATGGGCGCTGGCGCAAGGCTTTGTAGTTTCATTGTTGTTCATACTTGCTGAACAGCACACGGGAGCGGTCGAGTTCTACTACCGCATGTGCGCAACACTCGCCGTACTGGCCTCGGTCCCGGCTTATACATTTAGCGGTGTATATCGAAAAAGAGACAATTATCTGACCGGGCTGGGGCGCCTGTTCATGGGCTGGACCATGACAATGGCAGCACTGGCCTGCATCGCATTTGTCTGCAAGGCTGATGAGCTGTTTTCGCGGCAAGTGATCCTTGGTTGGGCGGTGTACGGGTTCCTCGGTCAGGCGTTGTTGTATGCGCCACTGCATGCGTTCTCGAAGTTCTACCAGCGCTCACGCAAAAGCGAGCATAAAACCCTGATCGTTGGCACCGGCGAACTGGCGCTGGGGTTGGCGCACAAGCTGAGCAACCTCGAGAACCTGCCGTTGGTGGGTCTGGTCAGCAACGGCGCCCTTCCCAATCTGGAACCAGGTGCACCGCGCATCGTCGGCGCCCAGGAGGATCTGCTGGAACTGATCAAAACCCATGACATCCGTCGTTTGTACATCACCCTGCCCCTGTCGGAAGCGGCAAAGATCGAAGCCATGTACGTCGATTTGTTGGGTGCCAACGTTGACGTGGTCTGGGTGCCGGACTTGAACAGCCTGACGTTGCTCAATCACTCGGTGAAAGTCGTGGACGGCCTGCCAGCGATCTACTTGAACGAAAGTCCGCTGACCAGTCGCCCCACTGCCGCGCTCAGTAAAAGCCTGGTGGAAAAAAGCGTGGCGCTGCTGGCTATCATCCTGTTGAGCCCGGTTCTGCTGGTCATTGCGCTGGCGGTAAAACTCAACTCGCCCGGCCCGGTGTTCTTCAAGCAGGACCGTCACGGCTGGAATGGCAAGGTGATTCAGGTCTGGAAGTTCCGCTCGATGCGCGTGCACGATGATCACGAGGTCAAGCAGGCCAGCCGTAACGACTCGCGCATCACGCCGGTCGGGCGCTTCATCCGTCGCACTTCGCTGGATGAGTTGCCGCAACTGTTCAACGTGCTGCAAGGGCACATGGCGCTGGTCGGCCCGCGTCCTCACGCCATCGCGCACAACAACTACTACTCCGGAAAAATTCTCGCTTACATGGCGCGTCACCGAATCAAACCGGGTATTACCGGCCTTGCGCAGGTCAACGGTTGCCGGGGCGAGACAGACACCATCGACAAGATGCAGAAGCGTGTCGAAATCGATCTGAAGTACATCAACAACTGGTCGTTGTGGCTGGACCTGAAGATCCTGGTGAAGACGCCGTTCACGTTGTTGTCGAAGGACATCTACTGATGGTTTAGGCCTGCACAAGGCAACACCGCAAGGGGACGTGAGTCCCCTTTTTTGTGGGTGTGATTTGGGGGTTGGGGTCTGCCGGGATTTCTGGATCGCCAAAAAAACACTGTAGGAGCGCGGCTTGCCCGCGATGACGTTGGGTCAGTCGACATCAATGCTGATGTACTGGCGCCATCGCGAGCAGGCTCGCTCCTACAGGGGATTGGGGGATCGCCTGGATCTTCGGGTCCCCAAAAAATCACTGTAGGAGCGCGGCTTGCTCGCGATGGCGTCGGGTCAGTCGATATCAATGCTGGATTTAACCACGCCATCGCTAGCAGGCTAGCTCCCACAGGGGATTGGGGGTTTTTCAGAATCTGCGGTTGGCCAAAGAACCAATGTGGGAGATTCTATGTTTGGGGGGAACCCCCAAACATAGAAATAGGCTTGTATTCACTTTGGTTTTTCATCAAGGCAAACAGTACCCGAGCCAGTTTTCTGGCAAGTATCACCAGCGCCTCGGTCCCTTT
>NZ_FYDO01000051.1 GCF_900187615.1 Pseudomonas sp. Irchel s3f7
TGGAGCACTCGAACACGCAACTGGAAGTTGGCAGATGCTGTGTATTTAAACCCAGAGCGCCCTGAAATTAAGAGCGCAACGGGCTAGCAACTGTAAGACAAGGTGACAGGTACCTTGACACGTACCGCGTTTGCCAAAAGGGACTCGCCGTAAGGGCGAAACCATAAGTGGCCGTTACCGCAGAAACGGATATGTTCTCAATCAACCAAGAACCTGGTCGGCCCGAAGGCCGCCAAGGTCAAACCCTCAAACCGACTCGTTGCGAACCCGAAACCACGCCGCATAAAGCGCTGGCAAAAACAGCAGGGTCAACGCCGTAGCCACAATCAACCCCCCCATGATCGCCACCGCCATCGGCCCGAAAAACACACTGCGCGACAACGGAATCATCGCCAGCACCGCCGCCAGCGCCGTCAACACAATCGGCCGGAACCGCCGCACCGTCGCCTCGATAATCGCCTGCCAAGGCTTCAGCCCCGCAGCAATATCCTGCTCGATCTGATCCACCAGAATCACCGAGTTACGCATGATCATCCCCGACAACGCGATCGTCCCGAGCATGGCCACAAACCCGAACGGCTGACGGAACACCAGCAAGAACAGCGTCACCCCGATCAGCCCCAACGGTGCCGTCAGAAACACCATCGCCGTGCGTGAGAAACTGCGCAATTGCAGCATCAGCAACGTCAACACCACCACGATGAACAGCGGCACCCCGGCCTTCACCGAGTTCTGTCCGCGCTCGGAATCCTCTACGGTGCCACCGACATCCAGCAAATACCCGTCCGGCAATTCGGCGCGAATCGGATCAAGCGTCGGCATGATCTGCTGAACCAGCGTTGCCGGCTGTTCCTTGCCATAAATATCGGCGCGCACCGTCACGTTAGGCAGGCGATTGCGGTGCCAGATCACGCCCTCTTCGAAGCCGTATTCCAGCGTGGCGATCTGCGACAACGCTACGCTGCGACCGTTGTCCGTCGGTATGGCCAGGCTCGGCAGCAACGACAGCTCCGTGCGTTCATGCACGGTGCCGCGCAGCAGTATCTCGATCAACTCGTTGTCTTCGCGGTACTGGCTGACACTGGAGCCGGTCAGCGAGCTTTGCAAAAACTTCGACAGGTTCGCCGTGCTCACGCCCAATGCCCGGGCGCGGTCCTGATCGATGTTCAGGTACACGACTTTGCTTGGTTCTTCCCAATCGAGGTGAACGTTGACCACATGCGGGTTTTCCCGAACCTTGGCCGCGACTTTGCGCGCCAAGGCCCGAACTTCCTCGATGTGCTCACCCGTGACCCGGAACTGCACCGGATAGCCAACCGGCGGACCGTTTTCCAGGCGCGTGACCCGCGAGCGCAGCGTCGGGAATTGTTCGTTGAGCGTTGAGATCAACCATGCACGCAGGGGTTCGCGGTCCTCGATGGTCTTGGCCAGCACCACAACCTGGGCGAAGCTCGCAGCAGGCAGTTGCTGATCCAGCGGCAGGTAAAAACGCGGCGAACCGGTGCCGACGTAAGCCACGTAGTTATCAATCCCGGCCTTGTCCTTGAGCAAGGCTTCAAGGCGTTTGACCTCCTCGGCGGTGTTGCTCAAGGAAGCGCCTTCGGCGAGTTTCAGGTCGACCATCAACTCCAGTCGGCCGGACGCGGGGAAAAACTGCTGCGGCACAAAACGGAACAGCACGATGGAGGCAACGAACAGCACCACGGTCGCCGCGATCACGGTTTTACGCCAGCGCACACACCATTCCACCACACGCCGGACGCGCTGATAGAACGGTGTTCCGTAAGGATCCGGTTGGCCTGGGCCGTGTTTCGCCGCATGAATTTTCGCCAGGTCCGGCAGGAGTTTTTCCCCCAGGTAAGGCACGAACAGCACCGCGGCCACCCACGACGCCAGCAGCGCGATGGTCACCACTTCAAAGATCGAACGGGTGTACTCCCCCGTGCCCGATTGCGCCGTGGCAATCGGCAGGAAACCGGCTGCGGTGATCAGCGTGCCGGTAAGCATCGGGAACGCGGTGCTGGTCCAGGCATAGCTCGCCGCTTTGACCCGGTCGAAGCCCTGCTCCATTTTGATCGCCATCATTTCCACGGCGATGATCGCGTCATCCACCAGCAGTCCCAGCGCCAAAACCAACGCGCCGAGGGAAATCTTGTGCAGGCCGATGCCAAGGTAATACATGCAGGCAAACGTCATCGCCAACACCAGAGGAATCGCCAGGGCGACCACCATGCCGGTGCGCACGCCGAGTGAGAAGAAACTCACCAACAGCACGATGGCCAATGCTTCGACCAACACCTGAATGAACTCACCAACGCCGGTTTTCACCGCCGCCGGTTGATCGGACACCTTGCGCAGCTGCATGCCGATCGGGAGGTTTTTCTGGATACGGGCGAACTCGCCTTCCAGCGCCTTGCCCAGCACCAGAATGTCGCCGCCCTCCTTCATGGCGACAGCCAGACCAATCGCATTTTCCCCCATGAAGCGCATACGCGGCGCCGGTGGATCGTTGAACCCACGGCGCACATCCGCCACATCGGAGATGCGGAACGTACGATCACCTACGCGGATCGGGAAGTTCTTGATCTCGTCGACCGTGCGAAAATTCCCCGTCACCCGTAGCTGCAATCGCTCGCTGCTGGTTTCGAAGAAGCCCGCCGTGGACACCGCGTTCTGTTCTTCAAGCGCCTGCTGCACCGTCCCCAATGGCAAGCCGAGGGTGGCGAGCTTGACGTTCGACAGCTCGATCCAGATTTTCTCGTCCTGCAAGCCGAGCAGGTCGACCTTGCCCACGTCCTTGACCCGTTGCAGCTGGATCTGGATGCGATCGGCGTAATCCTTGAGCACGGCGTAGTCGAAACCTTCGCCGGTCAGGGCGTAGATGTTGCCGAAGGTGGTGCCGAATTCATCGTTGAAGAACGGCCCCTGAATCCCTGGCGGCAAGGTGTGGCGAATGTCGTTGACCTTCTTGCGCACCTGATACCAGAGCTCCGGGATCTCCACCGAGTGCATGGAGTCACGGGCGATGAAGGTGACCTGGGATTCTCCGGGGCGAGAGAACGAAGCGATGCGCTCGTACTCGCCGGTTTCCATCAGTTTCTTTTCAATGCGTTCAGTGACCTGGCGCGAGACTTCCTCGGCGGTCGCCCCCGGCCAATTGGTGCGAATCACCATGGCTTTGAAGGTGAACGGCGGGTCTTCGCTCTGGCCGAGCTTGGTGTAGGAAAGTGCGCCAACGATCGCCAGCAAGAGCATCAGGAACAGGACGATCTGGCGATTGCGCAGCGCCCAGGCAGAAAGATTGAAGCCCATCGGGGATTACTCCTTGTCGGCCAGATTGACCACGCGGTTGGAGCGATCCACCGGGCGCACGGATTGTCCGTCCAGAAGCACATGAACACCCGCAGCCACGACCCAGTCGCTGGCGTTGAGGCCTTCGAGTACCGGTACGTTTTTCTCGCCAAAGGCACCGATCCGCACCGGGGTCTTCTTCAATGTGTTGTTGGCGCTGACGACCCAGACATAAGTCACGCCGCCTTCTGCGGTCAGCGCGGACAATGGCACCGACAGGGCCACGGTTTCGGCGGTCGGCACAAAGACACGGGCGCTCTGGCCGAGCTCGGCGGGCACTTTGGCGCTACTGAAAGCGATGCGCGCCGCGAAGGTGCGGGACTTGGGATCGGCAGCCGGCGACAGTTCGCGGATACGTCCGTCGAAACGCTGGTCCGGTTGCGTCCACAGCTCCACTGATACTGGCTGACCGACCTTGAAGCGACCGAAGCTTTGCTCTGGCAGGCTGATCAAGACTTCACGCTCGCCGTCGGTGGCCAGGGTAAACACGGTTTGCCCGGCCGCGACGACTTGCCCGACTTCCACCGCACGCTTGGCGACCACGCCATCCTGCGGCGCACGCAGCACGGCGTAGCTGGCCTGATTGGTCGAGACGTTGAATTCGGCTTTGATTTGTTTGAGACGCGCTTCACCAGAACGGTAAAGGTTTTCGTGATTGTCGTACTGCGAGCGGCTGACCAGCTGACGCTCCATCAGCGTTTTATAGCGATCACGCTCGGCGCGCACCATGCTCAGATTGGCCTCGGCGGCCGCGACCTGGGCGCGCGTGGCTTCCAATTGCAGGCGCACGTCCTGGGGATCAAGTTCCGCCAGCGGCTGATCGGCCTTGACCCGCTGCCCTTCGTCGACCAATCGTCGGCTGACCTTGCCGCCGATGCGGAACGCCAGGTCCGGCTCATAGCGGGCGCGGACTTCACCGGGATAGCTTTCCATCGCCTGCGCCGACGGCTCTGGCTGAACCACCATGGCCGGACGGATGCTGACTTGCGGCGCTTCTTCGTGACCGCACGCCGTCAATAGAAATGCCAGGCTGACCGGCAACGCGAGGGGCAAGGCATAGCGGAACATGGTGAAGGACCTTTCGCTAATGGTGCTTGGAATAATTATACTGGCGAGTATGTTATTAATAGCAAACTCACCAGTCCAGTAATAAAAGCGAATATGCCGAACAATCTTTCAGCACCCAATGGCCCAGGCCGCCCCAAGGATCTGGCCAAGCGCCAGGCGATCCTCGACGCAGCGAAAACGCTGTTTTTGACCAAGGGTTATGCCAACACCAGCATGGATGCTGTCGCAGCGGAGGCCGGTGTGTCGAAGCTGACGGTCTACAGCCACTTCAACGACAAGGAGACGCTGTTCTCCGCCGCCGTGGTGGCCAAGTGCGAAGAACAACTGCCACCGCTGTTTTTCGAATTATCGGAAGGCGTGGCGGTGGAAGCGGTGCTGCTGAACATCGCGCGCGGTTTCCATCAGTTGATCAACAGCGATGAGTCGGTGAACCTGCACCGCTTGATGATGACCCTGGGCAGCCTGGACCCGAAACTCTCGCAGATCTTCTTCGAGGCCGGGCCCCAGCGCATGGTGCATGGCATGGAGCGCTTGCTGAGCAAGATCGACGAAAGCGGCGCGTTGAGCATCGACAAACCGCACAACGCAGCCGAGCACTTCTTCTGCCTGCTCAAGGGCGCGGGGAATTTTCGTTTGCTGTACGGCTGCGGCGAACCGCCGGTGGGTGAGGCGGCGGAGAGCCATGTGCGGGAAGTGGTGGGGTTGTTTATGCGGGCTTATCGGCCTGAGTGAACCTGATGATTTGAGGGTGTCCGGGCTGACGCCTTCGCTAGCAAGCCAGCTCCTACAGGGTCCGAGGTGTTCCAAAATCCCGGGACCGACACAAAACCTGTAGGAGCTGGCTTGCCAGCGATGAAGGCGACTCGGTCCTAAGGCTTGAGCGCCTTCTTCGGATAAATGTCATACCGACTGGACTTGCCATCCAGCGCATGACTCGGCTTCGGCCCTTCAATGCAGGGCGCCTTGCGCGGGCGCTTGACCACCACCCGGTGGCTGGCCAGCGCGAGTGCCGCTTCGAGCAATGCCGGTGCATCCGGGTCATCGCCCACCAGCGGCCGGAACAGGCGCATTTCTTTCTTCACCAGCGCGGTTTTCTCACGGTGCGGAAACATCGGATCGAGGTAGATCACCTGCGGCGGCTCCCCCTCCCAATTGCGCATCACCTCAATCGAATTGCCCTTGAGCAACCGCATGCGCGCCACGATCGGCGCCACATCGAAATCTTCTGCACCCCGGGCGAGGCCATCCTCCAGCAAGGCGCCAATCAACGGCTGACGCTCGATCAGGCTCATCTCGCAGCCCAGGCTTGCCAGCACGAACGCATCCTTGCCCAGCCCCGCCGTGGCGTCCAGCACGCGCGGACGCACGCCTTGGGCGACGCCTACAGCCTTGGCGATCATCTGCCCGCTGCCGCCACCGTACAAACGGCGATGGGCCGCACCGCCCTCGACGAAGTCCACCCGCACCGGCCCCGGCGCATCCGGCCCAAGCTGTTGCAGTTGCAAACCCTGCTCGCCCACCTGCAAGGCAAACTCGCCGTCAGCCACTTGCAGCGGCAAGCCCAGGCGCTCGGCCCATTGTTCGGCTTGTGGCGCGAAGGCAGGGTTCAGCGCCTCGACATGGATGCGGCACACCGCGGGTTGATCAATCATCGGAAAACACGCTCAAAAAATTAATGATCGGCAAAAACGGCCGATAACAAAACTATCGAGCATTTTGCCAGAGCTGAGCGTCGACCGAGAGAAATGTCAGACTTTCAACCCACAATCACAGGTTTTATCTCGCCCTACGGCGATTACAACCTGCGAAACACCCAGGCACTGAGCGGTGTCAGTCACATCTGGCAAGATTTCTTTGCCCGTGCGCTGGCCGAACAGTCGGGTGAAGTGCTACCTGAATCTCTGAATTTCCCACCGGTCGATCTGGAAAGCCCGGTCGAACCCACCGTCGGCAGCGACTTGCTGGCGCACATCGTGTCCCAGCGTGAATGCGATGTGCAGGACAACGAAGTCCGCCCGCCCGAGCCGCTGTTCCTGCCGATTGCCGAATTCGAAATGGACCTGGCCGACAAGCCTTTCCCACCGTTCCCGGCGGATGAAATCGTCGCTCAGCAGAAGCAACAAAACTTCGAAAGCGGCTGGGTTCGCCCGATCGTCCTGAACGCCGGCCAACCTGTGCCGCACATCACCCCGGCGCCGCAACCCCGTCCACTGCACTTGCCGATTGCCGAATTTGAACTCGATTTGCTCGACAAGCCGTTCCCGCCGTTCTCGTCGGAAGAACGGGTGGAGCAACAGAAACAACTCGACTTCGACAACGGCTGGGCACGCCCGATTGTCCTGCAGAACCTGCGCATCGCCGCCTGATCCTCGTCCCCCCGCTACACACTCTATGTTCAGCCCTTGAACAATTGATTGGCTTGGGCAAACGGCATGGAACGGGAAGTGAACCCGAACGTACCCGACGTCTGGATTTCTTCGGCGGCGCGGAAGAATTCGCCATACGCCGCCAGTGCGAGCGCCGAGCCCACGCTGATGCGCTTGACGCCCATTTCACTCAACTGCGCGACCGTCAGCTTCAAGCCGCCCGACATCAAAATGTTCACCGGTTTTGGCGCCACCGCACGCACCACCGCCAGTACATCCTCGGCGTTGCGCAGGCCCGGCGCGTAAAGCACGTCGGCGCCCGCCTCGGCGAATGCCTGCAAGCGGCGGATGGTGTCTGGCAGATCCGGATTACCGTGCAGGAAGTTCTCCGCCCGGGCCGTCAAGGTGAAAGGAAACGCCAAGCGGCGAGCAGCAGCGACGGCAGCTTCGATGCGCGCCACTGCATGTTCAAAGCAGTAGATCGGGCCTTCTTCGCGGCCGGTGGCATCTTCAATCGAACCACCGACAGCGCCCGCCTCCGCCGCGCGCAGAATGCTCTTGGCGCAATCGGCGGGGTTGTCGGCAAAACCGTTTTCCAGGTCCACCGCCACCGGCAAGTCCGTGGCGCCGACAATCGCCCGGACGTTTGCCAGCGTCTCGTCCAGGGTCAGGCCGCCATCGGGACGAGCCTGGGAAAAGGCATAGCCGGCACTGGTGGTCGCCAGCGCCTCGAAGCCCAGACTTGCGAGCATTTTCGCCGAGCCGGCATCCCACGGGTTGGGAATCACAAAAGCACCGCTGCGTTCGTGCAAGGCTTTAAACGCTTGGGCTCGAAGGGTTTGCGCATCCATTGGCAGACTCCTGAAAAGGGCAACGAATCCGCCTTCAGAGCAGGCCAAGTTGCTCGGCGGCGGGTTCTCTGTATAGCTCAGGCAGCGCCGGCAAGCCAGGCAAACGCAGCATCAATCTGGCGTGAAAACGTTGCGCCAGTTTGGCTGCGAGCTGGTTGTCGGCGGTGTGCAGGAAGATGTAAGGCGTGCGGCCCTCTTCGATCCACAGGGCGATTTTCTCCACCCACGGCAGCAGGAAGGGATCGTTGGCCTCAAGCTCGGGATGACCGATGAAGCGCACCTGCGGAAACTGCGTGAACGCTGCCGGGCGCGTTGGGACTCGGGGTTTCTTGGATTGAGCATGCAGCACCGAAGGTTCGGTCGAGGTGCAGCTGAACAGCGCACGCGGATCGAGGCAGATGCGTTCGACACCGCGATCCAGCAACAGGCGATTGAGCATGCGCTCGCTATCGCCCTTGGCGAAGAAGTCGTCATGCCGCACTTCCACGGCCAGAGGCCGTTCCAGGGCATCGATAAATCCGGCCAGTTCCGGCAAGCGTTGCGGCGTGAAGCTTTTCGATAACTGCAACCACAGGGGCGACACACGTTCGCCGAGCGGGCTGAGCAACTGCAGAAAGGTTTCGGCGGCAGTGAGCTGTTCGCGCAGGTCACCGCCGTGGCTGATCTCGCCGGGAAATTTGGCGGCGAACCGAAAATGTTCGGGCATGGTGTCGGCCCAGCGCTGCACCGTCGTGGCAGCCGGGCTCGCGTAGAAAGTCGTGTTGCCTTCCACGGCGTTGAATACTTGGGAGTAGAGATTCAGAAATTCAGCGGGTCTGGCGTCTGGCGGATACAGATAGTCACGCCAGGCGTTTTCACTCCAGGAGGGGCAGCCGAGGTAGTAAGGCAGATCCATCAGATGTACAGGTCGAGACCCAGCACTTCCGCATCCCAATCGACGAACCCGGCGGTGCTCAGGTAGCTGGCCAACGCCATGGCCACACTTTTGCTCATCGCACGGTGATAAAGCATGTCCTGCTGGCGGGCCGGGAGATTGCTGAGCTTTTGCGCAGAGGCTTTGGCGGCACGGGCAGCCAGTTGCTCTTGAGTCGGAAATTCCAGCTCGCCGTCGATATCGACGGACTCGTCTTCCACCACATGGCCTTTGCGAGGCTTGCGCTTGATCGGGTAGGACTGAGAGGAAACGCCGTCTATACGCATAAAGGTATGCTCGGGATCAGTGGTGGCAGTTTAGTGGCGCGGAATCCACTTCGCAAACGGCCGAGTGATAACTAGAACACATAAAAGGGAAAAGGTTTAAAAGCTGGGGTTAGAAACCGATGATTGGCGGTGCCTGTAGAAGATCGCAGCCTGCGGCAGCTCCTTGTATCTCGACTATCGCTCCATCAGGAGCGATAGTTCTCGACTGATCATCGAGGGAGGGTTCTGGAAGCCGTGCAGCTCCTTAGGCTTTATGCCTGTGACGTAGATTGTGCTCCAGCCC
>NZ_FYDO01000040.1 GCF_900187615.1 Pseudomonas sp. Irchel s3f7
TCTTTGCGGGTCTGCTTACGCTTGCCTGCGTACTCGGCGTCAGCGAAGGTCATCTGTTTCATCGGAAAACTCGGCGGGTGGAGTCCTGGTATTTTGCCAAAATCAGGAAGTCTTCTTCAGAATTTCCTTAGATCAGAGAAGTTGAAAAGGTCGCCGAGGTCGAGCAGGTCTTGTTGAACAGACATAAAAAATCCGATACCAGAGGTCTGGTCTCGGATTTTCTAGGAAGCCCCGCGTGAGCTCAAATGCTTAAGTGAACAGCATTACGCTAGTCGCGGGCTTTTTCGTGTCTGGGGGAAATTGACCTGATCACCAATTCAGGATGATTTCACTCTCGAACGCTCTTTCCTGGCCTGTCACCGGATCGACGAACTTCAGCCCCTGCGCCAGCAGCTTCAGTGGATTGGCATAATCATCCTGCGCATCCTTGAGTACCACGGGGTAGAACGGGTCGTTGCAGATGCTGGCCCCCAAGGCCGTCATGTGCACCCGTAACTGGTGCTTCTTGCCAGTCACCGGATACAGGCCGTAGCGCCACAGATCACCGTGTTTCTCCCTGACTTCGACGGCTGTTTCGGTATTGCTGATCCCCGGCCCTTCCTGCATGCGGAAGAACGGCTCGCCATCGACGAGTCGGCTTTTATGAACCAATGGGAAAGCATGTTCCGGCAATGCTCCGGCGATCGCCTCATAGCGTTTCTCGATTTGCCGTGTCGGAAACAATGACTGATAAGCCGAACGAGTCTGCGGATTGGCGGAAAACAGCACCAGCCCTGCGGTATGCCGATCAATACGATGCAATGGCACCAGATGCGGATTATCCAGCCGACGGATCAGACGTCTGAGAAGTGTCTGCTCCACATATTCACCCGCCGGCGTCACCGGCAGAAAGTGTGGTTTGTCGGCCACGACCAGATGCTCGTCTGCGTACAGGATTGATTCGATGACCGGGATCGGTTTTTCGTCCGGGACTTCTCGAAAGTAGTGAATCCGCAAACCTTCCTTGTACGCCAGGTCGAGAGCGATCGGCAGGCCCTGCCCATCAAGGACGCGGCCACGAGCGATTCTGTCCAGCCATTGTTCGCGGCCGATGGCGCTGAAGTGCTCACACAGGCAATCGAGTACAGTCAGCCAGGAGCCCGGCGGCAGGTAAAGCGTGCTGGCCTGACTATGTGCCGCGGAAAAAGATGAAGTGGACATACGAACGCTCTAAACCTCAATGCAGAGCGGCATTATCCAACAGCGCCGAGGCCGAGCCTAGCGGAGAATCCTCATGCCGGAATCTGCTTCAGTGCCGCCGCCTCCGTGTACTCCTTGAGCCAGCGCAGCACATCGACCGCCTCCCAGCGAGCTGGGTCGTACAAGGCGTACAACAACCCCTGATAACCAACGACATCCAATTGCCGGTGATAGCCTGCGCGCTGGAACAACGCTTCGATTTCTGCAAAACAGGTGTTGAAATGGGTTTTATTGAAGGGCGTCTTGCCTTCGGTCACGAGGCCGTCCAGACGCAACTCCAGGACGGCCTCGTGCACGACCTCGGCGGACATCCGGTTCACGCTGCTCTTCAATTGTTCGACATTGACCACGATTCATCCCTCTCACACCCGGACCTGCCCGCTCAAACCTGAACATCAGGATCGGCAAGGCAGGCATTGCGAATAGCTGTATACGCATACAGTATCCGAACAATACCCGTTAAGCCAAGGGGAACCATCGCAAAGTTCGACAGGCGGGAGCACCGCTAACGCAGAAATCGCCTAACGCAGGAACGCCACCACCTGATCGGCACTGAATGGCCAGCCAAGCTCAGCGCCGTTATCCACTCGTCGAAGTACCGGAATTCGCAAGCTGTACGCTGCGAACCACGTTTCGTCTTCAGCGATATCCACCAGTTCCACCAGCAGTCCGCGTTCGACGAACTCCATCAGCATGGCTTCGGCCACTTCGCAGAGATGACACCCTAGGGTGCCGAACAACTGACATTCAGGAAGCATGAGTGATCAACCAGAAAATTGAGTGATCATTCTAGGCTCGCTCCGAAAAACCGTCGAGCCATAGAACCCTGATCACAAGCGCCACAGGGCCGCTCAATCCTGACTCACGGCACCGATCTTGTGGATCGACAGGTCCGCGCCGTAATACTCCTCTTCCTGGCTCAGGCGTAGTCCGGTCAACACCTTGATCACGCCATACACCGCGAACCCTCCGACCAGTGCCACCAGCACGCCCAGTGACGTGCCGATCAACTGGCTGATCATGCTCACTCCACCCAGCCCACCCAAGGCACTCTGGCCGAAAATGCCGCAGGCGATTCCGCCCCACGCGCCGCACAACCCGTGCAACGGCCACACGCCCAGTACGTCGTCAATGCGCCATTTGACTTGAGCGGCGGTAAAGCACCAGACGAACAGCGCGCCAGCGATTGCCCCCGTGACCAGCGCCCCCACAGGATGCATCAGATCGGAACCGGCACAGATCGCCACCAACCCCGCCAGCGGGCCGTTATGCAAAAAACCGGGGTCATTACGGCCGACGATCAGCGCGGCCATCGTGCCGCCGACCATGGCCATCAACGAATTCAGTGCCACCAGACCGCTGACCCCTTGCAGGGTTTGCGCGCTCATCACGTTGAAACCGAACCAGCCAACGATCAGGATCCACGAACCCAAGGCCAGAAACGGAATGCTCGATGGCGCGAACGCGACCAGGCGTCCATCCCGGTATCGGCCATTGCGCGGCCCGAGCAACAACACCGCCGCCAATGCCAGCCAACCGCCCATGGCATGAACCACGACTGAACCTGCGAAATCATGGAAACTGGCGCCAAACCGCTCAAGCAGCCAGACTTGCAGCCCAAGGTTGCCGTTCCAGACCATGCCTTCAAAGAACGGATAAATGAACGCCACGATCAACACCGTTGCGCATAACTGCGGCACAAACCGCGCACGCTCGGCAATGCCGCCGGAAATGATCGCCGGGATCGCCGCCGCAAAGGTCAGCAGGAAGAAAAATTTCACGAGCCCGTAGCCGTGATCGGCGTTGAGTTCGGCCGCCGGGTGCATGAAGTTCACCCCATAAGAAATCCAATAGCCTATAAAGAAATAGGCAAGGGTCGACACGGCGAAGTCGCTGAGGATTTTCGACAGCGCATTGACCTGGTTCTTTTGTCGGACCGTCCCGACTTCCAGGAAGGCAAAACCGGCGTGCATGGCCAGGACCATGACCGCGCCGATCAGAATAAACAGGGTATTGGAGCTATGGATCAGGCTGTCCACAGCGCTTTGCAGATTTTCCATGGGTTGGCAGACCTTATGGTAAGAAAAAGCACCAAAGCAGTTCGCGTGGGCTGTCCATGCACCAAGTTGCAGCTTCGAAGATCAGTTCGCCGCATCGGTTGAACCGATTTGGCGCACGAGTGGTGTCAAGGCAAAACACGTCCCGAACACTTGCACGACGTTTTGAATATTGGTGTTACGGTTCTACCGAAATCCTGCCCGGCATTAGCGCAGGGCTCAGAATGACGCACCATGACATAGCAAAAGTTGTACCAGTCATTTGTACTGAACCTTCGCCGAAGGCTCATACTCGAACGCTTCAGAACGCCACCTATATGGAGATCACCCATGGCCAGCACCAAGGCAAAGACTGCTCAAGAAATCCTGATGACCGACTTCCAGACGCTGGTCAGCGACACGGAACGGCTGCTGGAACATACCGCGACCCTGGCCGGTGATCAGGCTGATGAGTTGCGCGAGCAGATCCACGACAGTCTGTTGCGCGCCCGCGAAACCTTGAAACTGACCGAAGACTCCCTGCGCGAACGCGGCCAGGCTGCTGTCAGCGCGACTGAAGAGTATGTCCAGGCCAACCCATGGCAATCCGTCGGGATCGCGGCGGGTGTGGGTTTCCTGATTGGCCTGCTGGCCAGCCGCCGCTGATATGGCTATCGATGAAGCCGGCTCGTCTGCGACGGGCACAAGCTCGCGGCGCCTGGGTGCCGCATTCCTCGGATTGCTGCACAGCCATGTCGAACTGTTCGGCATTGAACTGCAGGAACAAAAGGCCCGTACCGTAAGCCTGTTACTGTTCGCAGGCCTGGCGCTGGTGTTTGCGTTGCTGTTTCTGGTAGGGCTGTCGGCTCTGGTGATGATCCTTTTCTGGGACACCTATCGTCTGCCAGCCATCATCGGGCTCTGCGTGTTCTACGCACTCGCGGCGATCTTTTGCGGGATACGCCTGAAATCGGCGATTTACGATGAGTCCTCACCCTTCCATGGCACGCTTGAAGAGCTGGCCAATGATCGGGAGCGCCTGCTGCCATGAGCCTGCCTGAATTGCCACGCAACAGCTCACGCGCGCAAATGCGCAAGGCACTGATTCGCCTGCGCATGGAAATGCATCGCCAGGAAATCCGTCACGAATCCCGGCAACTGCTGCAACCCCTGCAGCGTGTGCGCGGGATGACGCAGAACCTGCAGGAGGGTTTAGGTATCAAACACGCGCCGCTTTGGGGTGTGGCCGCTATCACCTTGCTGGGTTTTCTAACCGGCAAGGGCGCAAAAAACGGCGGTGGCATCGCTAGCCTCACCCGACTGGTCCGGCTCGGCACCACGCTGGCTCCGTTGATCAAACTGATCCTGCAGGGCTCGTCGCGAAAAAACTGATCAGTCGTTTTTTTGGCAATAACGGGATGCCTTTCTCTATCGAGGGAGGCAATCCTGCGCTCAGATCCAATGGCAAATACCTACTGCTCATCGATATCGATGCTGCCGGGCTTTCGTTCCGCTTGCAGGTCCCTGCGCGAAACGGGAAGCTAGGCCATCAGTCACGCAACGGAGAGACCCCGCCTTGGATTGGCATACCCTGCTTACCCGCGAACGCCTCGGAAAACCGCTGCACAGCCCTGAAGAACTCGGCCGCAGTCCTTTTCACAAAGATCACGATCGCATCATTTTCTCGGGCGCGTTCCGCCGCCTCGGACGCAAGACCCAGGTCCATCCGGTCACCAGCAACGACCATATTCATACGCGCCTGACCCATTCGCTGGAAGTCAGTTGTGTGGGGCGCTCTTTGGGCATGCGGGTTGGCGAAACCATTCGCAGCACCCTGCCCGACTGGTGCGAACCGAGCGATCTGGGCATGGTGGTGCAATCGGCCTGTCTGGCCCATGACATTGGCAATCCGCCGTTTGGCCACTCCGGTGAGGACGCGATCCGCCATTGGTTTCAACAAGCCGCCGGCCGTGGCTGGCTGGATGCAATGAGCGAAGCCGAACGCAACGATTTCCTGAACTTCGAAGGCAACGCACAAGGCTTTCGGGTACTGACGCAACTGGAGTATCACCAGTTCGACGGCGGCACACGCCTGACCTATGCGACGCTGGGCACCTACCTGAAGTATCCATGGACGGCGAAGCACGCAGATTCGTTGGGCTACAAGAAGCACAAATTCGGCTGCTATCAGAGCGAGCTGCCACTGCTGGAGCAGATCGCCCATAAACTCGGTCTGCCGCAACTGGAGGATCAACGCTGGGCACGCCACCCGTTGGTGTACCTGATGGAAGCCGCCGATGACATCTGCTACGCATTGATCGACCTGGAAGACGGTCTGGAAATGGAGTTGCTGGAGTACGCCGAGGTCGAGTCCCTGTTGCTCAACCTGGTCGGCGATGATCTGCCAGAAACCTATCGCCAGCTCGGCCCCAACGATTCACGGCGACGCAAACTGGCGATCCTGCGCGGCAAGGCCATTGAACACCTGACCAATGCGGCAGCCCGCGCCTTTGTGGAGCAACAAGAGGCGTTGTTGGCCGGTACGCTTGCAGGTGATCTGGTTGAGCACATGCATGGCCCCGCCAAGCGTTGTGTCCTGAATGCCAAGGACATGGCGCGCAAGAAAATTTTCCAGGACAAGCGCAAAACCCTCCATGAGATCGGCGCCTATACCACCCTGGAAATCCTGCTCAATGCCTTCTGCGGTGCGGCGCTGGAACAGCACAATGGTCGAACGCCGTCCTTCAAAAGCCGTCGTATCCTCGACTTGCTGGGCAACAATGCACCCGATCCCCACGGTCCATTGCATACGTCATTTCTGCGCATGATCGATTTCATCGCCGGCATGACCGACAGCTACGCCAGTGACATGGCACTGGAAATGACCGGTCGCTCCAGCCACTGATCGTGTATCGGTTGATCAGCCATTTCGCCACCCGATATGGCTGATCCCCCCTTCCAAACCCAAGTGCACTCAAGGCTCACGGAATCGCCCTACAGCACACGCTGAGCAAACTGATCGCCAGGTCTGTGTTTATCACGGAACAATCTATATCCCTCTGCTCGACAGATGAAGAGTGTTCCATGGCCAAAGACGATCTACGCATTCTCCTGGTGGAAGACCACCCCTTCCAGCTCAGAGCGACTCAATACTTGCTTGAAAGTTATGGCTTCACCCAACTAACCGCCACGGACAGCGCCAAAGGCGCCGTGGATGAAATGCTCGGAGCCGTGCAACCTTTCGACATTCTGTTATGTGATCAATGTTTACCTGACCTGACAGGTCTTGATCTGGTGCAGTTCGCCAGTCACCGTGGAATGATCAGACAGGCCATTCTTCTGAGCAGCCTGACCTCTATCGAACTGGACGGGCTGGAAAAAAAAGCGACTCAACACGGATTGCCATTATTGGGATACCTGACAAAACCGTTGAAACAAACAGAATTCAGAAACTTGTTGACCTTGGCATCTCTATAAAAAAGCATCAAAAAACCAGATAAACACGCTTTATAAAACTTACGAAAAAAGACATCAGGGACCACAACTAAACAGCTTGATCTTTCAAGATATCTTATAAAAAAACCAATCATCGCGTAGTCCGATTCTCTTTCATACGTAGGACTTATCCTATATTGCTGCTACAGCTCAGTCAGTTCATACGTGACCCAAACTATCTGAGCTAAGGTGCGCGCTTTATTTGAGCTCGCATGGGATTTGATTATGAACTCCGTTTTTATTGTCGACGACCACCCCGTCATCCGCCTTGCCGTTCGAATGTTACTGGAACACGAAGGTTTCAAAGTTGTCGGCGAAACTGACAACGGGGTCGATGCCATGCAGATGGTTCGCGAATGCATGCCTGACCTGGTGATTCTCGACATCAGCATTCCCAAGCTGGATGGCCTGGAAGTGCTTTCCCGTTTCAACGCCATGAGTACTCCAATTAAAACACTGGTACTGACAGCACAATGCCCAACACTTTTCGGTATCCGTTGCATGCAGTCAGGAGCCTCCGGATATGTGTGTAAACAAGAGGACCTGAGTGAGTTGGTCAGTGCGATAAAAGCGGTCCTGTCAGGTTACAACTACTTCCCAAGCGAAGCTCTGAATCCCGTTCGTGGCGATGATGAGCGTTGCGCAGAACTGGAACTTTTCAAATCAGTGAATGACCGGGAGCTGATGGTTCTGCAACTTTTTGCACAAGGGCGCACCAACAAGGAAATTGCCAAAGGTATGTTCCTGAGTAACAAGACCGTCAGCACCTATAAAAAACGACTCATGCAAAAACTCAAGGCCCAATCTCTGGTTGAACTCATCGAGATGGCAAAACGTAACGCACTTGTGTGAGAACCTGGATGCCCAGTCGTTTAAAGGATTATTTGATACGGGTGATAGCGGGTTTATGCCTCAGCGCTTCAGCGTCCGCGGCACAGACCAGTGAGAACTACACGTTGCTCAGTCGTTCAAAGGCCGGGCATGTGGAAGTTCGACTGGATGAATCACAACTGCAATGGCTCAAACAGAAGCGTGAACTGAGCCTCGGAACATCCGCCCCGGATTATCCACCCTTTGACCTGACCACCAGCCGTCACGACTACGAAGGGTATACCGCTGATTACGCCGGCATCCTGGGCAAGGTAACCGGATTGCCCATCAAGGTTCAGCGCTTCGAATCCCGAGGCGCGGCAATCGCGGCGCTCGAGAACGGCGAAGTGGATCTGCTCGGCACCGCCAATGGATTCGAAGCGGGCCATGCCGACATCGTCCTGTCCACGCCCTATGCCGTAGACCAACCCGTCCTGGTGACCCGCGAAGGCGAAACCCGGTCCCTGACCGAAGGTCTTGCGGGTCTGCGGTTGAGCATGGTGTACCACTACTTGCCGCTGTCGGAGGTCAAGGCCTTGTACCCCAAGGCAATTATCACGTCGTATCCTTCTTACCAGAATGCGATCAACGCCGTAGCCTTCGACCAGGCAGACGTTTTCCTGGGCGATACCATTTCAACCCATTACATGATCAACAAGGGCTACCTGAACAATATCCGCATGGCCAACTTCGGCAAACATGAAGCCCATGGGTTCAGCTTTGCCGTACGCAAGAATCAGCCGGAATTGCTCGGCATCATCAACACGCTGATCGCGGCCATCCCCGCCAGCGAACGGGAAAACATCGCCAAACGCTGGAGCGCGGGCAGTGACATTCTCCTGACGGACCAAAAACTGCAACTGACCGACCGTGAAGAGCGCTGGCTGACGCAACATCCAATCGTACGTGTAGTGGTCAATGAAGCCTTTGCTCCGCTGACGTTTTTTGACAGTGACGGCAAGTTTCGCGGCGTCACGGCGGACCTGCTCGAATTGATCCGGCTTCGCACCGGTTTGCGCTTTGATATCCGTCGCAGCCGAAGCGATGAAGAGATGATCGAACAAATCAAAGACAACCAGGCCGATGTGATCGCCGCCCTGCTCCCCAGCACCCAACGCCAAACCACGCTTAACTTTACCCGCCCGTTTCTTGAGAACTCCTACGTCCTGTTAACCCGTAAAGCCGCCGGCAGCCCGACCAACCTTTCGCAACTGGGTGACAAGCGTCTGGCCATTGCTCGTGGCAATCCGCTCATGAGTTACCTGCGCAAGGAGTTTCCCCGTATCAAACTGATCGAAACCCCGGACACGTTCAGTGCCGTGGAAATGCTGGCCGAGGGGCAGGCCGAAGGGGCGGTGAACTCGCTGATCATTGCCAACTATTTCATCTCGTCACAACTGTTCGAACACACATTGCAGATCAGTACCACCATCGGCACCGAACAGGCTGCGTTTTCCCTCGCCACCGCGACGGACGCCAAGGAGCTGAACGCCATCCTCGAAAAGGCCCTGTTGAGCATCGCACCCGAAGAGCTGGGCATCATCAACAGCCGCTGGCGGGGTTATTCAGCCTCCTCGCAAAGCACCTCGCGCAACTATCACCGGCTGTTCTATCAGATTGTAATCGGTGCGGGTGTGTTGTTGCTGATTTCAGTTGCCTGGAATGACTACATGCGGCGCCAGATCAAACAGCGCAAAGCCGCCGAGCGCGCACTGAGCGACCAGTTCGAGTTCATGCGGTCGCTGGTCAATGGCACCCCTCACCCCATTTACGTACGCGATCGCCAGGGACTGCTGCAAAGCTGCAACGACAGCTACCTGCAAGCGTTCAGCGCCAAACGCGAAGACGTCATTGGAAAAAGCGTCATGCACGGCAACATCAGCAATGTGTTCGAAGCCCGGGAGTTTCAGGCCGACTACCAGTGTGTCGTTGCCGAAGGACGACCGTTGATTGTCGATCGCGAGCTGCACATCGGTGGCCGGCGGTTGACGATTTATCACTGGATACTTCCCTACCGGGATTCGCGCGGTGAAGTGCAAGGCATCATCGGAGGCTGGATCGATATCAGTGAGCGGCGACAACTGTTCGATGACCTACGGTGTGCAAAAGAGCGTGCCGATGACGCGAACCGCGCCAAAAGCACGTTTCTGGCAACGATGAGCCATGAAATACGTACGCCGATGAATGCAATCATCGGCATGCTCGAATTGACCCTCAAGCGCATAGACCAGCAGCACCCGGATCGCCCGGCCATCGATGTCGCGTACAACTCGGCGAAGGATTTGCTGGATCTGATCGGCGACATTCTCGACATCGCCCGGATTGAATCCGGGCACCTGAGCCTGAGCCCGGAGCGTGTCAATCCCGGGGAACTCGTGGCGTCGGTGGTGCGGATTTTCGAAGGTCTGGCTCGACAGAAGAAGCTTGAGCTTTCACTGGCGTTCCATCCGACCAGTCCGGCAGTCGATGTTCTGCTCGACCCTTTGCGCTTCAAGCAAGTGCTGTCGAACCTGATCAGTAATGCCATCAAGTTTACGGAGCAGGGCCAGGTCAAAGTGATCGTCGAACTGCACGCCACTGCGAAGCCCGATCAGGTGCTGCTGCGTTTACATGTCCAAGACAGTGGCATCGGCATTACCGATCAGGATCAACAGCGCCTGTTCGAACCTTTCGCCCAGGCCGACAACGCCGCACAGTCTGCCAGGGGAGGTGCCGGGCTGGGCCTGGTGATCAGCCGAAATCTGTGCGAAATGATGGGCGGCACCCTGCAACTGAGCAGTCAGCCTGGCGTCGGAACCCAGGTCGAAGTATCGCTCCTGCTTGATTCACAGCCTATGCAGCATGTACCGCCAGTGGCCGAGGTAAAAATCAATGTCGCCAAAGCCCCGTTGAATGTATTGGTGGTCGATGATCACTCGGCCAATCGCTTGCTCATGTGCCAGCAGCTGGAGTTTCTCGGGCATCGGTACAGCGTCGCGATGGATGGCCGGGAAGGATTCGAGGTGTGGAACGGCGGGCCGTATGATCTGGTGATTGCCGATTGCAACATGCCTGTCATGAGCGG
This sequence comes from Pseudomonas sp. Irchel s3f7, assembly GCF_900187615.1. Lineage (GTDB taxonomy): Bacteria > Pseudomonadota > Gammaproteobacteria > Pseudomonadales > Pseudomonadaceae > Aquipseudomonas. The sequence continues at coordinate 10,705 of NZ_FYDO01000040.1, forward strand.
CTACGAGCTGGCCCGCGCCATTCGTCAGCATGAGCGCCAACACCGGCGTCCTCCCTGCACCATTCTTGGCTTCACCGCCAACGCCCAGCCCGAAGAAATACAACGCTGTAAACAAGCCGGAATGGATGACTGTCTGTTCAAGCCCCTCAGTCTGAATGCCTTGAGTCAATGGGTTGAGGGGGTTACACCGGGCATCGGCAAGCCGGCATTCAGTCTGCAGGGGTTACACCTGCTGACGGGAGGCAACCCGGCGCTGGACAGGCGCTTGCTGACCGAGCTGCTGGACAGCAATCGTCAGGACCTGCAAACACTGCGGTCACTCTCACCGCCCGGGGACACACAGGCATTGCTCGACATCGCCCACAAAATCAAAGGCGCAGCCCGCATCGTACAAGCCTCCCGCTTGATCGAAAGCTGCGAGGCGCTCGAAGCCGCCTGCCATGGGGCTTTCAATGATGAAGAAATAGCCAAATACAGAAAAACCCTTGAGCGCGCCATGGTAGAGCTGGAGCACGTATTACAGCAGCAAATCAGCCAAAACGACGAAAGCAGAATGACTGAGCCTTAACTATGCTTGATCGCTGAGCAGTGCGTTAACCCTCCTGGAGAGCCTGCAATGCCTAGCCCACTGCACCCGGACCCACGCAGGTTTTCGCTGCACGTCCATATCAGCGTGATGTTCACCTTCCTGCTGTTGCTGACCGGGGTGGTGCTGGGCATCTTCAATTATCGGCAAACCACACAAATCATCCTTTCCAGCAGTGAAAAACTCTTCAATCGCATCGAGCAGGATGTCCGGCTGGACCTGCACGCCACTTATCAACCGATTCGTCAACTGCTGAGCCTGCTGGCGACCAACCCGGCGAGTCAGGCGCCTGACCTGGAACAACGCCTGGCGCTGCTCAAGCCGTTCAGCCAGTCCCTCAAGGACAATCCCGATCTGGCCTCGCTGTACCTGGGTTATGGCAATGGTGATTTCTTCATGGTTCGCCCGCTGCGCAACCAGCCTCTGAAAAACCTGCTCAAGGCCCCCACGACAGCGGACTATCAGGTGTGGAGCATCGAGCATGACAACAACGGTCAGCCCCGTTCGCAATCGTTATTCTTCGATCAACATCTGACCTTGCTCAGCCGCCAGGACAACCCAGGCGACACTTACGATCCACGCAGCCGCGCCTGGTTTACCAACGCCAGCAGTGCCGAGAATCAAATTACCACCGAGCCTTATATCTTTTTCTCCACCCATGACATCGGCACGACGCTGGCCCGCCGCAGCGGCGATAACGCGGTCATAGGCGCTGACCTGACCCTGGCCGAACTCAGCGCAACCCTGGCCAAGCATGTCGTGACCCCCAACACTGAAATCGTGCTGTTCGATGCCGAGGGCAATGCCATCGCCTACCCCGACAGCCGCAAGCTGATCATCGCCGATCAGACCGCCCGTCTCGCCAAGGCTGCCGACCTGAGCCCCAGTCTTGGCGCCCTGCTCAAAAGCCCTCCCCAAGGCAATCGCCTGAACGCCGATGGCCGGCAATGGATCGTGGCCCGCAGCAGCATGCAGGAAGGCGGGCCCAATGGACTGCAATTGGCACTGCTGGTGCCCGAGGACGAGTTGCTCGTCGACGCCTACCGCATGCGCTGGCAAGGCACCCTGATTACGCTCGCAACGTTATTGTTGTGTTTGCCTTTGGGATGGCTGACATCAAGAGTTCTGGTCAAACCCCTACGGGCATTGGTGCAGGAAGCCGATGCGATTCGCAGTTTCGACTTCAATTTTCCGGCTTCCCGTCGCTCTCCGGTGCTCGAAGTGGACCAGCTCAGCGTGTCGATGGCGCGTATGAAAGACACGTTGGCCAGTTTCTTCCAGATCACTGACAGCCTGAGCGCTGAAACCCGTTTTGCACCGTTGCTGCAGCGGGTGCTGTTCGAAACCGTGAAAATCGGCCAGGCCCAGGCCGGGCTGATTTACCTGCGCGAAGGTGACGGGGATCGCATGGAACCCCAAGGGTTGGTACTCAATAACAGCGCCGAGGACTGGTCGTCTTTCGACATCGGAGGGCACTCGCTACAGGACTCACAAAGCCCTCAATGGATGCACCAGTTGGCAACGGTCGACAATATCGTCAGCAGTCTCGGGTTCGAACAGGCGGGGGATTTGCAGAAGGTGATGCTCGCACTGGAATGTCCGCGGGTTCACCTGATCGGTATCCGTCTGCACAATCGGCATAACGAAACCGTGGGTCTGCTGGTCTTTCTTTTGCCCGACAGCGGCAGCCAGAATGACCTGGAAAAACTCAAACCGGACCGCATCGCGTTTCTCCAGGCGGTGTCCGGCGCGGCCGCCGTCAGTATTGAAAGCCAGCGCCTGCAAGCCCGGCAGAAGCAGCTGCTGGATGCTTTCATTCAATTACTGGCCGGCGCGATCGACGCCAAAAGCCCCTACACGGGCGGTCATTGCCAGCGCGTGCCGGAACTGACGCTGATGCTCGCCCAAGCGGCAGCCGCCAGCCAGGCGCCGGCCTTCAAAAGCTATCAACCCACCGAAGATGATTGGGAAGCGCTGCACATCGCCGCCTGGCTGCACGATTGCGGCAAGGTCACCACGCCGGAATACGTTGTCGACAAGGCCACGAAACTGGAAACCCTGAACGACCGCATCCACGAAGTCCGCACCCGTTTCGAGGTGCTCAAACGCGATGTCTGGATCAAGTATTGGCAAGCCATTGCCCAGGGAAACGATGAACAGCAGCTAGCGCAGCAGCGCGATGCCGACCTGGCCGGACTGGATGATGATTTCACCTTCGTCGCCCGCTGCAATCTCGGTGGCGAGGCCATGGCCGAAGCGGACTTGCAGCGCTTGCGCACGTTGGCCCAACGGACCTGGCGTCGAACCCTGGATGACCGGCTAGGTGTGTCCTGGGAAGAAAACCGGCGCCAGGCCCGAACACCCGCGCCCTCCCTGCCCGTCGATGAACCGTTGCTGGCGGACAAACCTGAACACCTGTTCGAGCGCGCTGACAGCGAACGAATCCCGGACGATAACCCCTGGGGGTTCAAACTCGATGTACCGACCTACAAATACAATCGGGGCGAGCTGTATAACCTGAGCATTGTCCGGGGCACGCTGACGAGCGAGGAGCGTTACATCATCAATCACCACATGGTGCAGACGATTCTGATGCTCAACCACCTGCCCTTCCCCGGTCACCTGCGCACCGTCGCGGAACTGGCTGGCGGTCACCATGAAAAAATGGACGGCACCGGTTATCCAAAACGCCTGAAGCGCGAAGACATGAGCCTGCCGGCACGGATGATGGCGATTGCCGATATTTTCGAGGCGCTGACCGCCGCCGATCGTCCCTACAAGAAAGCCAAGACCTTGAGCGAAGCGCTGGGGATCATGGCCTTCATGTGCCGTGATGCTCACATCGATCCCGAACTGTTCGGGCTGTTCATCGACGCACACATCTATTTGCAGTACGCCCAGCGCTTTCTCGATCCCCAGCAAATCGATACCGTGGACACGGCAGGCTTGCTGGCCAAGGCTGGTTTGACCGGTTGATCAGCAGTCGGTGAGGCGCAGGAAAATCGCTGCCAAGTGTTCGATGCCTGCCTGATCCTGCGCAGTGAAGCGCGCCAGTTTCGGGCTATCGAGGTCAAGCACGCCGATCAATCGGCCGTCCTTGACCAGCGGCACAACCAGCTCACTGTTCGATGCACTGTCGCAGGCGATGTGCCCGGGAAACGCGTGCACGTCTTCCACCAGCTGGGTTTGCAAGGTCGCCGCTGCCGCCCCGCACACACCACGGCCGAACGGAATTCGCACGCAGGCGATCTGCCCCTGGAATGGACCAAGCACCAGTTCTTCGTTGCGATTGAGATAGAAGCCGGCCCAGTTCAGGTCATCGAGCTGATTGAACAGAAACGCCGAGAACTGCGCGGCATTGGCGATGAAGTCCCGCTCGTCCGCCAGCAATGACTCCAGTTGCGCATGCAACATGCCGTAACCCTCAAGGCCCTGGCCGCTCTTTTGTAAATCGATCATGCCTTGTGCTCCAACAACTTCAGCCCGACCCAATAACGGGCAAATTGATACGCGCAACGTCCATTGCGGTTGCCGCGGCCAGTGGCCCAACGCACGGCCAGGATGTCCAGTTCTTCGGTGCGCTGCCACGCCAGGCCCGACTTGTCGGCCAACTGACCGATCCAGTGCTCGACGACGTTGAGAAAGTGGTCCTGGGTAAACGGGTAGAACGACAACCACAATCCAAACCGGTCCGACAGCGCGATCTTGTCTTCCACCGCCTCGCTGGGATGCAGTTCACCGTCGACGCGTTTCCAGTTTTCGTTATCGCTTTCCTTTTCCGGCACCAGGTGGCGACGGTTGGACGTGGCGTACAACAGCACGTTATCCGGTGCCTGTTCCAGCGAGCCATCGAGTACACTTTTCAGCACCCGGTAGTCACCCTCGCCTGACTCGAACGACAGGTCATCGCAAAACAGCACGAAACGCTGGGGCAATTTGGCGATCTGTTCGACCACACGAGGCAGATCCGCCAGGTGATCGCGCTCGATCTCGATCAAACGCAGACCGGCGTTGGCGTGCTCGGCCAGCAAGGCACGCACCAGCGATGATTTACCGGTACCACGCGAGCCCCACAGCAATGCGTGGTTGGCGGGCATGCCATCCAGGAATTGTTGGGTATTTCGGCCCAGCTGTTCGACTTGCCAATCGACGCCGATCAGGTCGGACAGACGCATGTCGAGACTGACTTCCAACGGTAACAAAAAGCCGCTGCGCCCCTCTCGTTGCCAGCGCGCGGCCAGACATTGAGTCCAGTCAATGGCTGACCGGGGGGCCGGCAACAACGGTTCGATACGGGCCAGAACGGCATCGGCACGTTCAAGAAAAGCATTCAATCGGGAATCCACGACTTCTCCTCGGGCACGTTCACAGTAATGATGGCAATAGAACGACGAAAAACAGCGTCCGGTGAGCGACTTACCCGGTTGTATCAGGCACGCAAGAACATCGGTCGCCAGGCATGATCGACTATGCTGAGCAGCGAAAAGAAAAGGAAGTGGCCCATCCGCCCATGGATATCAAATTCACCCACCGGCTCTCGTACAAACAAGCACGGCTTACCGTGCTGGTCGGTTTCATTCTGGGCACGCTGCTCAGCCTTGTACAAATAGGCATCGATTATGCCAGCGAAGACGCCTCCATCAATCGTGAAATCCTCTCTTTGCTGGAAATCAGCCACAACCCGGCCTCGCGCATCGCCTATAACATCGACGCCGAACTCGCCAAGGAACTCACTCAGGGTCTGTTGCGCTCACCGGCAATCATTGGCGCCAAGCTGACCGATAACAACGGAACCGTGCTGGCCAACATCAAGCGCCCGGCCATGGAGAGCAGCTATCGGGTGATCAGCGACTACCTGTTCGGTGCCAACCGACGCTTCGAGGATCGCCTTTATCTGGGTCAATACCCGAATGAATCCCTCGGCAGTTTGCGGCTCGATGTCGACACCTATCCCTTCGGCAACCGGTTCCTGCGTCGGGCAGAAGTCACGCTGCTCAATGGCTTTGCGCGCAGCCTGATCCTGACGGGCATCCTGCTGGCGCTCTTCTATGTGATGTTGACCAAACCGCTGGTACGGGTGATTCGCGAACTCAGCAGCCGTGATCCGCGCAGCCCGGAACCCACGACGCTGGAGTGTCCTGCGGGGCATGCCAAAGATGAAATCGGGGTGCTGGTCAAGGTTGCCAACCGGCAATTCAATAATATCGCCACCGAAATCCAGCAGCGACGCAACGCCGAAAACCGTCTGACCGATTACCTCGGCCAACTGGAAAACATCGTCTCGGCCCGCACCACCGAGCTCAAGGCCATCAATGCCCGGCTCAGCCAGTCCAATCAGGAACTGGAAATCGCCCGCAGCACGGCACTGGATATGGCCGAAGCGCGCTCGGTGTTCCTGGCCAACATGAGCCACGAAATCCGCACGCCCCTCAACGGGTTGCTGGGCATGATTGCCCTGTCCCTCGACGGACCGCTCACTGCCGAACAACAGCAACAACTGTCCATCGCCCATGACTCGGGCAAAGTCCTGGTGGAACTGCTCAACGATATTCTTGATTTGTCGAAATTCGATGCCGGCCAGCTCGAACTCGAAAACATCCCGTTTGATCTCGGCTCACTGATCGAAGACACCGCCAACCTGTTGTCACAGAACGCCGCGCCAAGCGTCGAGCTGACCTGCCTGATCGATCCGCATTTCCCGGCGCTGGTGCTCGGCGATCCGACCCGCGTTCGGCAGATCGTCAGTAACCTTCTTTCCAATGCCCTCAAATTCACCCGCTTCGGTCGAGTCGACGTGCGCCTGTCGGCATTCGAAGGCGGAGTCAGAATCGAAGTCTGCGACACCGGCATCGGTATCCCTCAGGACGCCCAGTTCAAGATTTTCCAGCCGTTCACCCAGGCCGGTGCCGGCATCACTCGGCAATTCGGCGGCACGGGATTGGGCTTGGCGTTGACCTACAACCTCTGCGAAGCCATGCAGGGACGCCTGACGATCAGCTCCGAGGCGGGTTTTGGCAGCCAGTTTTGCGCGATTCTGCCGTTACCCAGTCACACTCGCTCGATTGAGCCCGCACCACTCCAAGGCAAGGTCATTGCGATCACTGCCGCCAGCAGTGGCCTGGCAGAGCTGCTGAGTACCGTGTTGCCGGCCTGGGGACTCGAATTTCAGCGGCGCTCCATCGATGACCCGCTGATCGGCGTCGAACTCGACATCCTGATCACCGACTGCCCCGAATGCCTGTTCAACCTGCGCCCGACCGTTACCGCTCCGATTCTGCTGGTGACCGCCTACGGTAACTTCATGCCCAGCGAAGAGGTCAGCGCACTCGCTCCACTGCAGCAACAGGCACGGCCCCTGGCACGCACTGCGCTGTACCAGTCCTTGCAACGAATCCTGCAACCGGAACACTCCACACTCAACAAGGCTCGTCCCGACACACTGAACCTCCTGCGGCGCGGGCGCGTGCTGCTCGTGGAGGACAATCCGGTCAATCAGCTGGTGGCCAAGGGCATGCTCGGCAAACTCGGCTGTGAGGTGGTGACCGCCACCCACGGGGCCGAGGCGCTGGATCATCTGGAGCGGCGGGATTTCGATCTGGTCCTGATGGACTGCAACATGCCGGTGATGGACGGCTATGAAGCCAGTCGGCATATCCGCCGCAGCGGACGTTGGCCACATCTGCCTATTGTTGCGCTGACGGCCAACGCCATGTCCGAAGAACGCGAACGTTGCCGTGCGGCAGGCATGAGCGACTATCTGGCCAAACCCTTCAGGCGCGAGGAGCTGGCCGCCCTGCTGGATTTATGGATCCCCACTATGACAGCGCCTTGATTTGCCCCAGCAGTTGGTCCAGACCATTGCGCAAGTCATTCAAGCGGTCCAGATCCACCCCGCTGTCGCATAACAGCCGAGCCTTGAGCGGTCCGACCTGTTCGCGCAAGGCCTGCCCGGCTGGAGACAGGCTCAGATGCACCTCACGCTCGTCCCGCGCCGAACGCTGGCGCTGGACCAATTGCAGTTGCTCGAGGCGCTTGAGCAACGGCGTCAGCGTGCCGGAATCCAGGGCCAGTCGCTCGCCCAACGCCTTGACGGTGGGCTGCTGCGGCGCGGCTTCCTGCCACTCCCACAACACCAGCATCGCCAGGTATTGCGGGTACGTCAGGCCCAATTGATCGAGCATCGGCTTGTAGGCACGAATCACCGCCCGGGACGCGGCGTACAGCTTGAAGCAGAGCTGGCTGTCGAGTTTCAGGGAATCGACGGACAAGGTATTCATTTGAGCAGGGCTTCGATCTCGCGGGTCAGGTCCTGCGGTTTGGTTGCCGGAGCGAAGCGCTTGACCAGTTTCCCGTCCTTGCCGATCAGAAACTTGGTGAAGTTCCACTTGATCCCTTGGGAACCCAACAGACCCGGCGCACGTTTTTTCAACTGCACAAACAGCGGATGGGCATCAGAGCCGTTGACATCGATCTTTTTGAACAGCGGAAAACTGACACCGAAGTTCAGCTCGCAGAACTCGGAAATCGCCCCTTCGTTGCCCGGTTCCTGCTTGCCGAACTGGTTGCAGGGAAAACCGAGTACCACCAGACCTTGATCCTTGTAGGTCTGCCACAGCTCTTCCAGACCTTTGTACTGCGGGGTAAAGCCGCATTTACTGGCGGTATTGACCACCAACACAGCTTTGCCGGCGAAATCCGCCAGGGTCTTTTGCTCACCTTTGATGGTGGTGCAAGGAATGCTCAGCAGATTGTCGCTCATGGTTCAGGTTTCCGATTGGAAGGACGAAGCACAAAAATAGCGAGCAATTGAATTGTGTGCAATTTAAATAATTGATCTGTCCCAGGCTTTTTTACTGTAGGAGCTGGCTTGCCCGCGAAGAGGCCCTCAAATACTGCATCGCATTTAAGGGCGCCATCGCTGGCAAGCCAGCTCCTACAGGGGAATAGCGAGGCGTCGCATTACGAGCGCGGTACCAGGTCCAGGCACACCGAGTTGATGCAATAACGCAGTCCGGTCGGCGGAGGACCGTCCGGGAACACATGCCCCAGGTGGGCATCGCATTTGGCGCAAACCACTTCGGTGCGGATCATGCCGTGGCTGACATCGCGGATCTCGGTCATCGCATTGTCGCCGATCGGCGCGTAGAAGCTCGGCCAGCCGCAGCCGGAATCAAATTTGGTTTGGGAGTCGAACAGTGGCTCGTTGCAGCAAATGCAGTGGTACACACCGTCTGTCTTGGTGGCGTTGTATTTGCCGGAGAATGGTCGTTCGGTGCCTTTTAGACGGCACACGTTGTATTGCTCTGGATCGAGCATTGCTTTCCATTCTTCCTGGGTTTTTTCCAACTTTTCCATCATCACACCTCTGCAGCTGAAAAAGCCCGATCTGTACCTTTTCCACTGATCGGGCGGCACGTATGATTGCGCCTCGTCAAAGCCCAGTCTGGCAGCCAGACCACGCGCATTCAAACGGTTTTATGGGTGCTGCATCTCAAGGCGTCAGGCCTGTGTGAATACGCAGGATTCCCAGTACGGCTGTTCACTCGCCGCCTGGATCGTTCATTTTCGGGAACACATCGCCATGCAGGTCAGCAAATCGAACAAGCTCGCCAACGTCTGCTACGACATTCGCGGCCCAGTGCTCAAGCACGCCAAACGCCTGGAAGAGGAAGGCCATCGCATCCTCAAGCTGAACATCGGCAACCCGGCGCCTTTTGGTTTCGAAGCGCCGGATGAAATCCTCCAGGACGTGATCCGCAATTTGCCGACGGCACAAGGCTACAGCGACTCCAAGGGCCTGTTCAGCGCGCGCAAGGCCGTGATGCAGTACTACCAGCAAAAGCAGGTGGAAGGCGTCGGCATTGAAGACATCTATCTGGGTAACGGCGTTTCCGAACTGATCGTGATGTCGATGCAGGCCCTGCTCAACAACGGCGACGAAGTGCTGGTCCCGGCGCCTGACTATCCGCTGTGGACTGCTGCGGTGAGCCTGTCCGGCGGTAATCCGGTGCATTATCTGTGCGACGAGCAAGCCAACTGGTGGCCGGACCTGGCGGACATCAAGGCCAAGATCACCCCGAACACCAAGGCGCTGGTAATCATCAACCCGAACAACCCGACCGGTGCCGTGTACTCGAAGGAAGTGTTGCTGGGCATGCTGGAGCTGGCCCGCCAGCACAATCTGGTGGTGTTCTCCGACGAGATCTACGACAAGATTCTCTACGACGATGCCGTGCACATCTGCACCGCCTCCCTGGCGCCGGACTTGCTGTGCCTGACCTTCAACGGTCTGTCCAAGTCTTACCGCGTGGCCGGCTTCCGCTCCGGCTGGATCGCCATTTCCGGCCCGAAACACCACGCCCAGAGCTACATCGAAGGCATCGACATGCTGGCCAACATGCGCCTGTGTGCCAACGTACCGAGCCAGCACGCGATCCAGACCGCACTCGGTGGCTATCAGAGCATCAATGACCTGGTGCTGCCGCAGGGCCGCCTGCTGGAGCAACGCAACCGCACCTGGGAGTTGCTCAACGACATTCCGGGCGTGAGCTGCGTCAAGCCGATGGGCGCGCTGTATGCATTCCCGCGCATCGACCCGAAAGTCTGCCCGATCCACAACGACGAGAAATTCGTTCTGGACCTGCTGCTTTCCGAGAAGCTGCTGGTGGTGCAAGGCACTGCGTTCAACTGGCCATGGCCGGACCACTTCCGTGTCGTGACCCTGCCACGGGTGGACGACCTGGACATGGCCATCGGGCGTATCGGCAACTTCCTCAAGTCCTATCGCCAGTAAGCGGTCTGTTCACCGTGTGACACACGTCGCACGGTGATTCATTCAGCAACACTTGCTGACGCGCTGTCATTCACTGCTGCAGCTACCCTCAACCGATAACGTCGTACCTTCCTGTGTCTAACGACTCCGGGGTTCGTGACGTCAATTGACTTACAAACACTTCCGTCTTTCACCTCGGAAATGTCCTGCAAACAGCTAAGCTGTTGTCGTAGGACACAGTTTGAAATAGTCACCCGGTTGAATACCCCGGTGCAGCACCTTATATACCCCGCAGTACGCTACATCTTTAGCTCAAGGAGATTTCTACAACCATGATGCGCATCCTGCTGTTTTTGGCCACTAACCTGGCGGTCGTGCTGATTGCCAGCATCACCCTGAGCCTTTTCGGCTTCAACGGGTTCATGGCGGCCAATGGGGTTGATCTCAACCTCAATCAGCTGCTGATTTTCTGTGCGGTCTTTGGTTTCGCAGGTTCGCTGTTCTCGCTGTTCATCTCCAAGTGGATGGCGAAAATGAGCACCAGCACCCAGATCATCACCCAGCCACGCACTCGTCATGAGCAATGGCTGCTGCAAACCGTCGAGCAACTGTCCCGCGAAGCCGGGATCAAGATGCCCGAAGTCGGTATCTTCCCGGCCTACGAGGCGAACGCCTTCGCCACTGGCTGGAACAAGAACGACGCGTTGGTCGCGGTCAGCCAGGGTTTGCTCGAGCGATTCTCGCCGGACGAAGTGAAAGCCGTTCTGGCTCACGAAATCGGCCACGTTGCCAATGGCGACATGGTCACCCTGGCGCTGATCCAGGGCGTGGTGAACACCTTCGTGATGTTCTTCGCACGGATCATCGGCAACTTCGTCGACAAAGTGATCTTCAAGAACGAAGAAGGCCAGGGCATTGCCTACTACGTGGCGACCATCTTCGCCGAACTGGTTCTGGGCATCCTCGCCAGCTCCATCGTCATGTGGTTCTCGCGCAAGCGTGAGTTCCGCGCCGACGAGGCCGGTGCAAACCTGGCCGGTACTGCCGCGATGATCGGCGCTCTGCAACGCCTGCGTGCGGAACAGGGGCTGCCGGTGCACATGCCGGACACCCTGAATGCCTTTGGCATCAACGGTGGCATCAAGCAAGGCTTTGCCCGCATGTTCATGAGCCACCCGCCGCTGGAAGAGCGTATCGACGCTCTGGCACGTCGTCGGGGCTAACAGTCGTTGTACAAATAGAAAAGGCCCGCAGTGATGCGGGCCTTTTTTTGTTTGCTGGTCATTGGGGTGTTTGTGAGGGCCTCATCGCGAGCAAGCTTGCTCCTACATGGGATCCGTGAAAACCGCAGAACCCTTGTGGGAGCAAGCTTGCTCGCGATGAAGCCAGCAAAAACAATACATCTCTACCGACTGGAAACCCGATACACCCGCTCCTCAAGCCGCGTGACACCCGCCTCCAGAAACTTCCCGCTCTCGCTCAACACATCCTGATCTTCCAGAATCTTCAGCGCCCACAAGTCCCCGAACAACCGCTGCACCTCATCATCGAGTACGGCGAACGGCGGGCCGGGCATTTGCGTCTGGTCATAGTCCAGGGTAATCACCAGGCCATGGGACTCCTTCGGCAGTATCCGCTTCAAATGAACGGCATAGCGCTCTCGCATTTCTGTCGGCATCGCGATCAATGCGGCGCGGTCATACAGCGCCGTGCAATCGGCAACATCGCCGGCCGTCAGCTCGAAGAAATCACCGCACCACAGCTCGATGGAGCCTGCCCGATAAACCTTGAACGGACCCTGCTCGCTGACGGCCGGATCAAAGCCATGTTCGCTGAAAAATTCCTCAATGGCCTTTTCCGACAGTTCGACCCCCAGGACCTCATGACCTTGGTGGGCGAGCCACAGCAAATCCAGGCTCTTCCCACATAACGGCACCAACACGCGTGCGCCTTCTTCAAGGCTTAACGCTGGCCAGAACCGCTTCAGATGAGGGTTCACCTGCGGCAGATGAAAGCCGATCTGGTTCGATGCCCACTTCTTGTGCCAAAACTCCGGCTGCATAAATAACCCCGAAAATTCGATCAAAACACCCTAAAACTTATATTAGATTTAGATCAATGACTGATTGAAGATGGTGACATCTTAACTCTCAGGAGCGCTTTCATGTTCCCCAGCCTTTACATATCCCATGGCTCCCCCATGCTGGCCCTCGAACCAGGCGCCAGCGGACCGGCCCTCGCGCGTCTTGCCGCCGAGATGCCGAAACCCAAGGCCATCGTGATTGTTTCTGCGCACTGGGAAAGCCATGAGCTGCTGGTCAGCGCAAATCCGCAGCCTGAAACCTGGCATGACTTCGGCGGTTTCCCAAAAGCCTTGTTCGACGTGCAGTACCCGGCACAGGGGGACCCGTCGTTGGCCGCAGAGGTTGTGGAGCTGTTGAAGTCCAATGACCTTGCCGCACGCCTCGACAGCCAGCGACCGTTCGACCATGGCGTCTGGGTCCCCTTGTCGTTGATGTATCCGCAGGCGGATATCCCGATTGTTCAGGTTTCCCTGCCCACCCGTGGCGGCCCTGCCCTGCAAACCCGCGTCGGGCATGCCTTGGCCAGTCTTCGCGAACATGGCGTGCTTTTGATCGGCTCGGGCAGCATTACCCACAATCTGCGGGAGCTGGACTGGCACGCCGGCCCGGAAAGCGTCGAGCCCTGGGCACAATCCTTCCGCGACTGGATGATCGAAAAACTGGCGGCGGACGATGAAGCCGTGTTGCATGACTATCGTGCGCAAGCGCCAAACGCCGTGCGCAACCATCCGAGTGATGAGCATTTGTTGCCGCTGTACTTTGCTCGCGCCGCCGGTGGCGATTTCAGCATTGCGCATCAAGGGTTCACCCTGGGAGCGCTGGGCATGGACATCTATCGCTTCGGCTAGTGATCTTTTTCCAGGCAAAAAAAATCCCCGAACCAGTCGGGGATTTTTTATGTTCGATCAATCAGCCCGAGAGCGGATCAATCTTCGCGGTAGCGACGCAGCTTCAACTGCTTACCGGCAACGCGAGTGTCCTTCAGCTTGGTCAGCAACTTCTCCAGACCATCTTCCGGCAGCTCGACGAGGCTGAAGCTGTCACGCACCTGGATGCGACCGATCGCTTCACGTGCCAGACCACCTTCGTTGAGGATGGCGCCCAGCAGGTTCTTGGCAGCGATACCGTCACGCGCACCCAGCGCGGTACGGCAACGTGCACGACCTTCACCCAGTGGCATCGGAGCGCGACGCTCGCGGTCACCACGCTCAGGACGATCACCGGAACGCTCTGGACGATCGCCACGCGGTGCGTTGTTCGGCACCAGTGGACGCTCTTTCTCGATAGCGGCCAGGTTCAGCGCTTGACCGTTGGTAGCCTTGCGCAGCAGGGCTGCGGCCAGGGCACGTGGGCTGCAACCGATGTCGGCGGTCAGGCGATCAAGCAGATCACCGTGGGTCGATTCGGCTTCAGCCACCAGCGGCGACAGGCTGTTGGTCAGTTTCTTGATGCGCGCATCCAGAACGGCTTGAGCGTCCGGCAGGCGAACTTCAGCAACCTTCTGACCGGTTACACGCTCGATCACTTGCAGCATGCGGCGCTCACGTGGAGTCACCAGCAGCAGTGCACGACCTTCGCGACCGGCACGGCCGGTACGACCGATACGGTGAACGTAGGACTCTGGGTCGTACGGCATGTCAACGTTGAACACGTGAGTGATGCGCGGAACGTCCAGACCACGAGCGGCAACGTCGGTCGCCACAACGATGTCCAGACGGCCATCCTTGAGGGAGTCGATCACGCGCTCACGCTGGTTCTGGGCGATGTCACCGTTCAGCGCAGCGGCTTTGTAGCCTTTGGCTTCCAGGGCGCTGGCCAGATCCAGGGTCGCTTGCTTGGTGCGCACGAACATGATCAGGGCGTCGAAATCTTCCACTTCCAGCAAGCTGAGAACGGCCGAAGTCTTCTGGTCAGCGTGAACCAACAGGTGAGCCTGTTCGATCGCGGTAACGGTCTGGGTCTTGGTCTGGATTTTCACGTGTTGCGGATCGCGCAGGTGGCGTTCGGCAATGGCACGGATCGACTGCGGCAAGGTGGCCGAGAACAATACGGTCTGACGGGTTGCAGGCAGCGCCTTGAAGATGACTTCCAGGTCGTCCATGAAGCCCAGCTTGAGCATTTCGTCGGCTTCGTCGAGAACCAGGTGGTTCACGGTCGCCAGTACTTTTTCGTCGCGACGCAGGTGGTCGCACAGACGGCCCGGAGTGGCGACAACGATCTGTGCGCCATTACGGATTGCTTTCAATTGTGGGCCCATCGGCGCGCCGCCGTAGACAGCCACAACAGTTACGCCCGGCATTTGCTTGGCATAAGTTTCGAAAGCGGTTGCAACTTGTAGCGCCAACTCACGAGTTGGGGCCAGGATCAGGGCTTGCGGCTCGCGCTTTGCAGGATCGATGCGATGCAGGATCGGCAGGGCGAACGCAGCGGTTTTACCCGTACCGGTTTGCGCCTGACCAATCATGTCGTGACCGGCCATGATGATCGGGATCGATTGCTGCTGAATAGCCGAAGGCTCTTCGTAGCCGGTCGCGATGACGGCTGCAAGAATATTCGGATTAAGATTAAAAGCGGCGAAGCCGCCGGTTTCCTGGGTCATGGGTCTGCCTCTAAGTGCATCCGCAAAGACCCATGCTCCAAAGCTGCGCGTGCCGTGTTGAGACTCAAGAGTCGCCCTGGCAGCTTTGTCGGCGGGGATTTGCGAAAACGAATGAATGAAAAGAATCGTCAAGGAAGAGTCCGCGGGGCGGACGTGCAGCCGAAGCTGGCTTCGGGGAATTGCGCTACCTAAACGCGGCCCGGTTAAAGGCCGGCGCGCACTATACCGGAATTAGCCCGAAAAGGGAGCTTTTTTTATCAGAAATGCGCCGAATACACCTTTGTGTCACCGGCTTTGCGGATTATCGCTCGACCGTCTACTTTTCAAAGGGCCCGGCCTTGCGGGTGATGGCGCTAAAACGGTTCACCCCATGCCGTGCAGACCGCCGGTCTGACACGCCTTTCCCGCCCCGAGGACCGCTCCATGAATCAGCCTTGCTCCAGTCGAGTCAGCCGTGAACGGCGCGGTCATGTATTCCTGATCGGCCTGGACAGGGTGACCAAGCGCAACGCCTTTGATCTCGACCTGCTCAATGAACTGAGCCTGGCCTACGGCGAGTTTGAAGCCGACACTGAAGCGCGGGTGGCCGTGGTGTTCGGCCATGGGGAGCACTTTACTGCCGGGCTCGATCTGGTGGATGCCAGTGTGACACTGGCCGAAGGCTGGCAGGTACCGCCCGGCGGTTGTGATCCGTGGGGCGTGTTCGCGGGTCCGCGGGTCAATAAACCGGTGATTGTTGCAGCACAAGGCTACTGCCTGACCATCGGCATCGAATTGATGCTGGCGGCCGACATCAACCTGTGCGCCAGCAACACCCGGTTCGCACAGATGGAAGTGCAGCGCGGCATTTTCCCGTTCGGCGGCGCCACCCTGCGACTGCATCAAGTCGCTGGCTGGGGCAATGCGATGCGTTGGCTGCTGACCGGCGATGAGTTCGATGCCCACGATGCGCTGCACCTGGGCTTGGTGCAGGAAGTCATGGCCAGTGAAGATCTGCTGCCCCGGGCGATTGAACTGGCCGAGCGCATTGCCCGGCAGGCACCGCTTGGCGTTCAGGCCACGCTGATGTCGGCACGGCAGGCGCGCTATGAAGGTGAAACCGCTGCGGCGCAGGGGTTGCCGCCGCTGGTGAAGAAATTGATGGCCAGCGAGGATGCCCGGGAGGGTGTGCGATCAATGGTTGAGCGGCGGCCCGGAGTCTTCAAAGGTCACTGACACACCCTTTGTGGCGAGGGGGCAAGCCCCCTCGCCACAGCAATTTTTCTAACTTTCAAGTGGCCGGGCGAATGCTCTTGATCAACGACTGCAACGAATACCCCAACCGCGGCGCCAGCGCTTCGGCACGAGCCGTCAGGCCTTGCATGTCCAACTCCTGATCCAGTTCGGACGGTACGATCAGAATTACATTGCCCTCCTTCACCGGCAGCTCCCAATAGTGGCGGTGATACAACCCGCGCAGCAATGCGGCGCCCAACGGTTTGCCATCGTCGGTGGCCCACTGGTTGATCACCAGCCAGCCACCGGGATTCAGGCGTTTCTGGCAGTTTTCCAGAAAGCTCCAGGCCAAATGCCCGACACCAGGACCGACGTCGGTGTAGAGGTCGACAAAAATCAGGTCCGCCGGCTCTGCGGTATCGAGCAATTCCAGCGCATCGCCCACCCGGATATACAGGCGCGGATCGTCATCCAGCCCCAAGTACTCGATAGCCAAACGCGGGACGTCGGGGCGCAACTCGATGGCCTCGACATCTTCCAGCGGCAGGAACTTGAGGCAGGCCTGGGTCAGCGTACCCGCACCAAGACCGAGGAACAGCGCGCTTTCCGGTTGCTCATGGCACAGCGCACCAATCAGCATCGCCCGGGTGTAGTCGTATTCGAGCCAGCTCGGATCGGCCGTAAACACACAGCTTTGCTCGATGGCATCACCGAATTCGAGAAAACGGTAATCAGCCACCTCCAGCACGCGAATCACACCAAACTCGTCCTGCACCTCGGCGAGCAAATGCTCGACGCGCTCCTCAGTCATTTCGTCTCCTGATCGTCACCGGACCCGGTAACGCGATGCGCCGCAACATGAAGCGGCAAAGGCGCGATTGTCCGCGAAGCGACGGGAACAGGTCACGCACTAATTGCTGATAACATGGACGTCCGAGCGTAAAACACTAGAGATGATGATGAGCCAACCCTGGAGTCCTGACAGCTGGCGCGCCCTGCCGATCCAGCAACAACCTCAATATCCCGACGCTGCGCATTTGCAGCAGGTCGAGCAAACGCTGGCCAGCTATCCGCCGCTGGTGTTTGCCGGTGAAGCCCGGGAATTGCGTCGTCAGTTTGCCGAGGTGACTCAGGGTCGCGCGTTCCTGTTGCAGGGCGGTGATTGCGCCGAGAGTTTCGCCGAATTCTCCGCGGCGAAGATCCGCGACACCTTCAAGGTGTTGCTGCAAATGGCGATTGTCATGACGTTTGCGGCCGGTTGTCCGGTGGTCAAGGTTGGGCGAATGGCGGGGCAGTTCGCCAAGCCGCGTTCGGCCAACGACGAAACCATCGATGGCGTGACCCTGCCCGCCTACCGTGGCGATATCGTCAACGGCATCGGTTTCGACGAGAAAAGCCGCGTGCCGGACCCGGAGCGCCTGCTTCAGTCGTATCATCAATCCACCGCCACCCTGAACCTGTTGCGCGCCTTCGCCCAGGGCGGGTTTGCCGACCTGCATCAGGTGCACAAGTGGAACCTGGACTTCATTGCCAACTCGGCCCTGGCGGAAAAGTACAGCCATCTGGCCGACCGCATCGATGAAACCCTGGCATTCATGCGCGCTTGTGGCATGGACACTTCGCCACAACTGCGCGAAACCAGTTTCTTTACCGCCCACGAAGCGCTGCTGCTGAACTACGAAGAAGCCTTCGTGCGTCGCGACAGCCTGACCAACGATTATTACGACTGCTCGGCGCACATGCTGTGGATCGGCGACCGCACCCGTCAGCTCGACGGCGCCCACGTCGAATTCCTGCGCGGGGTGAACAATCCGATCGGGGTCAAAGTCGGCCCGAGCATGAACCCGGACGACCTGATTCGTCTGATCGACGTGCTCAACCCGGACAACGACCCGGGCCGCCTGAACCTGATTGCGCGGATGGGCGCGAACAAGGTCGGCGATCACTTGCCACAGCTGATCCGTGCGGTACAGCGCGAAGGCAAGCAAGTGCTGTGGAGTTCGGACCCGATGCACGGCAACACCATCAAGGCCAGCAGCGGCTACAAGACCCGCGATTTCGCGCAGATCCTGGGTGAAGTGAAGCAGTTCTTCCAGGTCCACGAAGCGGAAGGCACCTATGCCGGCGGTATCCACATCGAGATGACCGGGCAAAACGTCACCGAGTGCATTGGCGGTGCGCGACCGATTACCGAAGATGGGTTGTCGGATCGCTACCACACCCATTGCGACCCGCGGATGAATGCCGATCAGTCGCTGGAACTGGCGTTTTTGATTGCCGAAACCTTGAAGCAGGTTCGACGCTAAATCGCGTCGCACTTATCGCCGGCAAGCCAGCTCCTACAGGAATGTGCAACCCCTTGTAGGAGCTGGCTTGCCAGCGATGGCGTCAACTCAGTCACCATCAACCTGTGCCAATGCAACCCGTAACCTGTCCGCACTCGCCCGCGGGCAATTCAACTGAACCTGCGCCAACCCCAGCCAATCCGCCATCTGCCGCAGATTGACCGCCAGCGCCAGCATCCCCTCGTCATCCAGCCCCGACGTTTCCTCATGCACCGCGTGCACCGCCAATCGCCCCGCCGCCCTCTCCGCACGCAGATCAACCCGTGCAGCAATCCGTTCGTTGTGCAAAAACGGCAAGACGTAATAGCCGTAGACCCGCTTGTCCTGCGGCGTGTAAATCTCCAGCCGATAGCGAAAGTCGAACAGACGCTCCGTCCGGCTGCGCTCCCAGATCAGCGAATCGAAAGGTGACAGCAATGCACTGGCCTCGACCTTGCGCGGCACCTTGGGCTCGGGCAGGCAATAGGCCGGTTGCTTCCAGCCCTGAACTTCACAGGTGAGCAACTCGCCCGCCTCGACCAACTCCGCCAGACGCGGACGACTGTCCGCGGGATTGAGTCGAAAGTAGTCGCGCAGGTCCTTTTCCGTGCCGACGCCCAACGCGGTCGCTGCATGCAGCAACAGTCCACGCTGCGCTTCGGCTTCATTCAGAGGCGGTTGCGCAAGGATCGCCGAAGGAATCACCCGCTCCGGCAAATCATAAAGTCGTTCGAATCCGCGACGCCCGGCCACAGTTACCTCGCCAGCGGCGAACAACCATTCCAGTGCATGCTTTTCCGCGCTCCAGTCCCACCATGGTCCGGCCCGCTCCTGACGGGTCGACAGGCTGCCAGCCCCCAGCGCGCCCTGCTCCTCGACCGAAGCCAGCACCCGACGAATCGTGTCTTGCTGTTCATGACCAAAGCGCGCCAATTGCTGATAAATGTCTTCGCCACGGCTCGCGCGCTGCATGCGCCAGCGCATCAACGGGTACATCGACAGAGGCAGCAACGAAGCTTCATGCCCCCAATACTCGAACAACGTACGACGGCGACCCTGACTCCAGGCAGCCTGATCGAGCAAATCGGATGAGTAATTGCCGAGGCGGGAAAACAGCGGAAGGTAGTGCGAACGCACCAACGCATTGACTGAATCGATCTGCAAGATGCCCAGCCGTTCGATCAGGCGATTGAGCGCAACAGCCTTGATCGTCGCTGGCGACTGGCGCCCGTTGAACCCTTGGGCGGCCAGCGCCAGACGCCGAGCCTGTTTGAGGGTAAAGGACAATGTTGCGGGCATGGGCATCTCCTTGTCTGCTCGCAACCTACCTCACCGGTAAGGGGTTTGTGTAGCGTGGCTCCCATCATTTATGCATCGGGTCATTCCAGAACGGCTTGATCGACTCGCTCTCCACATCCGCACGACTCATGCCGATGTCCTTGAGTGCCCCGTCGCTCAGGCTCGCCAGCAATTCGCGCTCGCGATGCAGTTCGTACCAGCGGCTGACCTTGTGCAGTAGATCGGAGATCAGGTGAACCGAATGGTGTTCCGTGCCTTGAAACTCATGTTGACCTTTCATCTTGTTGCCCTCCGTTTGGATGGCTCCAGTCTCGCGCCGGGTCTAAGATCAATCCAACGAATGTTTCTGATGTCACATATCTCGGAGATTGATGAATGTCGGCCTACCCGAGTATCGATACCGACGTATTGCGCACCTTCGTCGCGATTGCCGACCAGGGTGGTTTTACCCGTGCCGGTGAACTGGTCAATCGCACCCAGTCGGCGGTGAGCATGCAGATGAAGCGGCTGGAAGAGGATGTGCTGCAACGCCAGTTGTTCCAGCGTGACGGGCGGCAAGTGCGCCTGACCGCCGAAGGTCAGGTGCTGCTCGGTTATGCGCGGCGCATCCTCAAGCTGCACAGCGAGGTGTTCAATACGCTGCGCGAGCCGGACATGGTCGGCATGGTGCGCATCGGTACGCCGGACGATTATGTGATGCGTTTCCTGCCGGGGATTTTGCGGCAGTTTGCCCAGTCCTATCCGCTGATCCAGATCGAAGTGCACTGCGAATCCTCGAAACAACTGCTGATGCGGCAGGACCTCGACCTGTCCATCGTTACCCGCGAGCCGGGCAATGAAATCGGTCAGTTGTTGCGCAAGGAGCGTTTTGTCTGGGCCGAGGCGCAGTGCTACAGCGCCCACGAACAGACGCCGTTGCCTCTGGCGATGTTCAACAGCGATTGTTTCTGCCGCTTGTGGGCCTGCAATGCACTCGATGCCCAGGGTCGCGATTACCGCGTGGCGTACAACAGCGACAGCCTGTCGGCGATCATGGCAGTAGTCAGTGCTGGCCTCGCAGTCACAGCGCAACTGGAAAGCCTGATCACCCCGGACATGCGCATTCTCGGTAAAGCCGAGGATCTGCCGATATTGCCAGAAGCCAGCATCATGCTGGTGCGCAACCTGCACCACCCGTCACCGATTACCGAGTGCCTGGCCGAGCACATCATCGAAGGCTTCAAACTTTAAACGCGAGCATCACCGCGCAAAACACCAGGAAGCCACAGAACAGCCCGCGCAGCAGTCGCTCCGGCAGCGCGTGGGCGATTTTCACGCCCCAACTGATGCTCATCAGGCCTCCAATCGCCAAGGGCACGCCAATCAGCCAGTCGACCTGGTGGTGCACGGCGTACGTCACCAGCGTGACGCCCGTGCTGGGCAGCGCCAATGCCAGCGACAGCCCCTGCGCCACCACCTGACTGGTGCCGAACACACTGGTCAGTACCGGCGTCGCCACCACCGCCCCGCCCACACCAAACAATCCGCCCATCACACCGGATGCAGCGCCCAGCACACCCAGCCATGGCCACGAATAGTTCATCTGCGAAGCGCCGGGCGCACTGGCGGTGAACATTCGCAGCAGGTTGTAGACCGATAGCGCCACCAGGAACGCAACGAAACCGATCCGCATGGTTTGCGCATCGATGCCCACCGCCCAGATCGACCCCAGCCAGGCAAAGCAGAATCCCATGCTCGCCAACGGCAAAGCGTGGCGCAGTTCAATGCGGTTGCGCTGGTGATAGCGCCACAACGCGAGCATCACGTTCGGCACCACCATCACCAGCGCTGTGCCTTGGGCGATCTGCTGATCGAGGCCGAACAGTACGCCCAGCAGCGGTATGGCGATCAACCCGCCGCCAATGCCGAACAATCCACCCAGCGTGCCCAGGGCTGCGCCAAAAACCAGATACATCAAAAACTCAATCACAGGCGATTTTCCCTTTGCATCACGCCGTTCATCCTACGCAGTTGATTCTGCTGCGCAAACATCAAGTAACACCTCGGCTTTGCGGGACTCGCATCAACGCTGGGCCAGAATTATCTGGCGCATTAAAGATTTGGCCGCTAGATTCCAAGGATCACTGAACAAGGCTTTGACATGACCACCGAGCGCATCACACCGGATAACTGCGACCACCTGTTGCTGGACAACCAGGTCTGCTTCGCCCTGCATTCCACGTCGCTGATGATGACCAAGGTCTATAAACCGCTGCTGCAAGCACTGGGCCTGACCTATCCGCAGTACTTGGCAATGATGGTGCTGTGGGAACGGGACGGTTTGACCGTGAGCGAAATCAGCTCGCGCCTGCTGACCGATCCAGGCTCACTCACGCCACTGCTCAAACGCCTGGAAGCTGAAGGCTTGCTCAGCCGCACACGCAGCCGGGAAGATGAACGGGTGGTGATTGTTGAACTCACGGAAAAAGGTCGTGCGTTGCGGGACAAGGCTCGTGATATTCCCCAATGCATCCTCGGCGCCAGTGGCCTGACCCTGGAGCGATTGCAGCAGCTGCAAGCCGAGCTGCAAGAGCTGCGCAGCCACCTGCAAGACAGCCTGTAATCTTCCAGCCAACAAAAATCCCCTGTAGGAGCGAGCTTGCTCGCGATAGCGGTATTTCAGTCAATATCATTGCTGAATGAGCGGACGCTGTCGCGAGCAAGCTCACTCCTACATTTGTAGAGTCACGTCTCCCCCGAACAATCTCATCTACTCCCCCAGCCGTTCGTCCGTCTCTCTCTAAATCTTTGAATATTTATCTTGCGCACAAAACATTAGCAAGATACATTTATTTCGCACTTACTTAGCGCGCAAACATTTAGCGCAAACAACCCAAACCAAAACGAGGCTTCCACCATGCAAACTCTCTACACCGCCATCGCAACTTCCACCGGTGGCCGCGACGGTCGTGCGGTTTCCAGCGACAACATCCTCGACGTCAAACTCGCCACGCCGAAAGAGCTCGGTGGTGCCGGTGGCGCTGCCACCAACCCTGAGCAACTGTTCGCTGCCGGTTACTCCGCCTGCTTCATCGGCGCGTTGAAGTTTGTCGCCAGCCAGACCAAACGCACTATCCCCAACGACGCTTCGATTACCGCCCATGTCGGCATCGGTCAGATCCCTGGCGGTTTCGGCCTGGACATTGACCTGCACATCAGCCTGCCGGGCCTTGAACAAGCCGATGCACAAGCACTGGTCGATGCGGCTCATCAGGTTTGCCCGTACTCCAACGCCACCCGGGGCAACGTCGATGTGCGCCTGCACGTCACCGTCTGATCCCGCAGGTTTTATCGCTGGTGCTGAAATTCAGGCACAAAAAAGCCCGACTCAAAGGTCGGGCTTTTTCATTCCTGAAGCGGTGCTTATTTAGCACGGCCTTTGTAGGAACCGCCTTCGCGGGTATCGATCTCGATCATGTCGCCGATTTCGATGAAGTCAGCAACCGACAGCTCGGTACCGTTCTTCAGTTTGGCAGGCTTCATTACCTTGCCGGAAGTGTCGCCGCGAGCGGAACCTTCGGTGTAGTCAACCTGACGCACGATGGTGGTCGGCAGTTCTACGGAAACCAGACGGTCTTCGAAGAAGACGGCTTCGCAAACGTCGGTCATGCCTTCTTCAACGAATGGCAGAACGCTTTCGATGTCTTCGGCGTTCAGCTCATACATGGTGTAGTCGGAGGTGTCCATGAACGTGTAGGTGTCGCCGCTGATGAAGGACAGGGTCGCTTCTTTGCGGTCGAGGATCACGTCGTCCAGTTTGTCGTCGGCGCTGTAAACGATCTCGGTCTTGTAACCGGTCAGCAGGTTTTTCAGCTTGGTCTTCATGATCGCGCTGTTACGACCCGACTTGGTGAATTCAGCTTTCTGAACCAGCCAAGGATCGTTTTCGAGACGGATCACGGTACCGGGTTTCAGTTCTTTACCAGTTTTCATTGCGAATATCCGAATTTGGATGGGATTTACAAAAATCTAGGCCGCATATCATATCCAATTTCCATAAAACTGTACCAGCGCCGTGGCAAGATCGGCCTGCAAGGCCTGTTCCAGACACCACGTCTCGGCGTGTTTTTCCAGCTCTGGCCAGTGTTTACGTGTGGATTGCCAGTGGTCGGTCATTTTCTCACCGGCGTTCCACGCCCGCCAGAGACCGCTGATCGCCTCCCGTGCCGGCGCCGACAAGCCCTTCGTGTACAGTTCAAGAAAGGCTTCGAGCTTATCCAGGTGAATGTCTTCCTCCTGCTGATAGATATGCCACAGCAGCGGGCGCCCTGCCCATTGGGCGCGGACAAAGGAATCTTCGCCGCGCACGGCATTGAAATCGCAACTCCAGAGCAACCGGTCATATTGGTCCTGCCGGACGAAGCGCAGCACCTGCACGGTCACGGCATCACGCACATGCAGGTCACCCGCCGCCAGCTCATCGACTCCGAGCCAGCGCGCGACATCGCCGAGTATTCGTCCCTCGGGCACCAACAGATGTGTGTGCGTCGAATCGGCGGCCATTGAATCGAGCCAACTGGCCAGCCCGGTATTTTCGTAAGCAAACAATGAGATCAACTGCGCGCCAGGTGCGCGATCGATCCCCAATCCCTGCAGGAATTCTCGCTGGGCTTCGGGGCTTTGCTGAAACTGCCGACGTTGCTCAAGCAAATCGCGCTCACGCAACAACCCACCCGTCCCCTTCTGGAAGCCCGGGAAGAAAAAGAATTTCTGCACGTGCCTGAACTTCACCGATGGCAAACCATGGCAGCCAATCACCCAATCCTCGGCGCTCAGGTAATCGAGGTTCATCCACAACGGCGGTTTTTCCCGCTCGGCCATGGCTTCCATGTAAGCACTGGGCAACTGACAAGCGAAGGCGGCGATCACCACGTCTGCGGCTTCGGTCGGCTGCCACGCGGCCGGCCACTGACGGACCTCGACATGTTCCTGCCACTGCTGCACGGCGTGGATGTCGATCGCCGGGCACAGACGCTCGAACGCACGCAGATCATCGACCCATAAACGCACCGCCAAACCGTGTTCGGCCACCAGTTGACGGGCCAGCCGCCAGGTCACGCCGATGTCGCCAAAGTTGTCGACCACGGTACAAAAAATATCCCAGCGGGTTTTCATTTCAGGCATTCCAGGTTCCCGTTGGCAAAGGTGCCGATTGTCCGCATAAATTACCCCGCGCAGAAGAGCCGACGGCGATTAATCTTCATGCGACAATCGCCATTCGCCCGCGACTATTCGCCAGGAGGCCGCCATGCCCTATCGTCCCACTCCGCGCCGATCCTTCCCGATTCGACTCAGTGCTTTGTACCTGACCGGCAGTATCGCGCTCGGCATGTGGCTGGGGTTCATTGCCATTGCGCTGACCTGTTGGCTCGCTTCGCGTCTGTTCAGCGAGCAATTGGCACCGGTCGCAGCCGCAGTGGAGCATTTGGCCAACCCACCGGCAGCCACGCAACCGGGCCCGGACATCGCGCCCCAGAGCCCTCTGTTCGAGCAATACGAAGAGAACCTGCGCAAGAACGAACAAGCGCAACGGCTCGATCAGGCACGCAGCAGCAGTCGCAACCTGGCCAATCCGACCTGTCAGTTCTGGCTGCAACAGGATCGAACCATCCCCAGCGAAAAAAGCCGCGCCAACGTCCTGCAATTCTGCGATTGATCATGAATAAACACACGGTTCACCAACTGATTCTCGACAAGCTGCGCATCGATCTCGACATCGCCGAACGTGCCGCGCAAACCGCTTACGAAACCGCGACCCACGAAGAAAACATCGCCGAGAACAAGTACGACACACTGGGGCTGGAGGCGTCCTATCTGGCTGCCGGACAGGCCAAGCGTGTGGAGGAAATTCGCCACTCGCTGACGCTTTGCCAGAACCTGAACTTGCGTGCGTATGACGAGCAGCGCGGTATCGAGGTCGGCGCCCTGCTCGGTCTGGAAGACGAAAAAGGTCGCGAGCAATGGCTGTTTCTGGCGCCGGATGCGGCGGGCCTGAAAGTTGATCTGGTGGGACAGTTGATTACCGTCATCACCCCGCGCTCGCCGTTGGGCAAAAGCCTGTTGGGCAAATTCGAGGGCGATGAGGTGGAGATTCTGGTGGCGGGCGCTCGGCAACAGTTTGCTGTCACCGAGGTCGTCTGACCGGCATTAGTGAACGGGCAGTTCAACACCGTCGAACAGTTCTTCGAGTTCCTGCTTGTTGTGGCAAGCAATGGCTTTGGCCATGACTTCGCGCGTCAGGTGTGGGGCGAACTTCTCGATGAAGTCGCACATGAACCCACGCAGGAAAGTGCCGCGACGGAAACCGATCTTGGTCACGCTGGATTCGAACAGTTCGCTGGCATCGAGCACCACCAGGTCGCTGTCGAGTTTGGTATCGACGGCCATTTTCGCCACGATGCCTACGCCCAGACCGAGGCGAACATAAGTTTTGATGACGTCAGCGTCGGCGGCGGTGAACACCACTTTCGGCGTCAGGCCACGGTGACTGAAGGCTTCGTCGAGTTTTGAACGACCGGTAAAACCGAACACGTAAGTCACGATCGGGTATTCAGCCAACGCTTCGAGGGTCAACTTCGACAGTTTGGTCAGCGGATGCCCTTGTGGCACGACCACGCAACGGTTCCAGCGATAGCACGGCATCATCACCAGATCACCGAACAGCTCAAGCGCTTCGGTGGCGATGGCGAAATCCACGGTGCCGTCAGCGGCCATTTCGGCGATCTGCATCGGCGAACCCTGGTGCATGTGCAAAGCCACATCCGGGTATTGCTTGATGAAATTGCTGATCACCGGCGGCAATGCATAACGCGCCTGGGTGTGGGTGGTGGCGATCGACAGGGTGCCTTTCTTCTCGTTGGAGAATTCCTGGGCGATCTGCTTGATGCTTTCAACCTTGCGCAGAATCTCGCCAGCGGTGGTGATGATGCGCTCGCCGGCAGGGGTGACGCGGGTCAGGTGTTTGCCGCTGCGGGCGAAGACCTCAACGCCCAGCTCGTCTTCCAACAGGCGGATCTGTTTACTGATGCCGGGTTGAGAGGTGTACAGGCTTTGGGCCGTAGCGGAAACGTTGAGGTCGTGGTGCGCCACTTCCCAGATGTAGCGCAATTGTTGGAGCTTCATATGAATCCCTCAAAGCAGGTAGACGCCACGGGCATCAGCGACGATATATAACTATATTAATGGCTCGAAGAATAAATCTAGAACTTTTTTATCAAATTGCCATTATTCGTGTTCTAGCGATCCTCCTGGCGACGACGTTGCACCAGTGGCACCAGATAAACGGGCACTTTGGCCAGTTGCAGCACGCGCGCAGCGGTCCGCCCCAAGGGTGTTTCCGCTCCCGCACCATGGCTGTGACTGCCTAAGATCAACAAATCCACAGAGAGTTTCTGCGCCTGGTCCAGAATCACCTGCGACGGATCGCCCTGCAGCACCCGCACTGCCTGGATCCGCTCCAGGTCATGTTCGTTCTCCTCGCCCAACTCTTCGCGAAAACTGTCCAGCACCCGCTGTTCAATATTGGCAATCACCGTGTTCAGCCCCTGGCTGTGAAACTCGTTCAGCGCTTGCTCGTCGAGGTAACTTTGCAGCACCGATTCGGCAAACAGCCCCATGGGTTCAACGGCGTGCACCACGTACAAGTCGGCATTGAAGGTTCGGGCCAACTCCAGGGCATGCTGCATCACCACGGGGGCGTACAGACCGAGGTCAGTGGCATACAGCATCGAACGAATCATATGACCTCCTCGAATGCCAACATGGCGGAGATTTGATTCAGCTTAGCAGTGCCTTGCCGACCGCGGCGCCCGGCGTAACGCGTTGAACGGCAGGCTTAAACCTTTTGCTCGTTGCTTATACCGTGGGGCACGTGGCCGGTGGCGACGACTTCACGGGCCAACTCGCAATGCCCGGCCTGATCGTCGAAAAATACGTCGGCGGCGAAGGCTTCGAGAAACGCCGATTTGGTCAGGCCACCGAGGAACAGCGACTCGTCCAGGCGAATGTCCCACTCGCGCAAGGTGCGAATCACCCGCTCATGGGCCGGTGCCGAGCGCGCCGTCACCAGCGCAGTGCGGATCGGGCAGGCGTCATCCGGGAACTCGCGCTGCAACAGATTGAGGGCGGCGAGGAAGCCTTTGAACGGCCCGCCGCGCAACGGCTCGCGGGCGGATTCACGCTCACTGGCCTGGAACGCCTCCAGACCTCCAGACTGGTAGATACGCTCCGACTCATCGGAAAACAGCACCGCGTCACCGTCGAAAGCGATGCGCAATTCGTCACTGGCCGCACGACTGGCACCGCCCGACAAAATGGTCGCCGCCGCGAAACCTTCGTCCAGCGCACTGCGCACGTCTTCGGCATGGGTCGAGAGAAACAGATCGCAGCCAAAGGCCTTGAGATACGGATACGGACTGCGACCACCGACAAATGCCGCGCGGGAAATCGCCAGCCCGTAGTGATCGATCGAGTTGAACACCCGCAATCCGGTGTCGGCGCTGTTGCGCGACACCAGGATCACTTCGACCCGGGCGCGGCCCAGGTGAGTGTTGAGGTTCAGAAGTTTTTGCACCAACGGGAAGGCATCGCCGGGTTCGAGGATTTCGTCCTCGTGCTCGATCTGATACTGCCGGTAGGCTTCAACACCACTCGACAGGTAAACCTTGTGGCTTTCGCTCAGGTCGAACAGCGCCCGCGAAGAAATCGCCAGCACCAGCTTGTCGTCGATAGTCTTTGCCATGCCCTTCCCCCTCAGGTCGATCGACTCAAGTATTTCGTCGATCAATAAAACTCAAGCTGCGATACAAGGCTTCGATACGAGGCATCTCACATCCGGCCGCCTTGGCTGCCGCCAGTGGCCGGGCATAAATCGCCTCCAGCTCAAGCGGTCGCTTGTGCAGGAAATCGTGGTACATGCTCGGCCAGTAGTCGGGCATTTTTTCGGTCACCATGAACAGATGTTCGGCATAACCCGCCGGCACGTCGTGACCACAAGCGGTTGCGCCCCGAACCACTTCGGCCATCAGCGCCTTGATCAGTTCGCGACTGTCGCTGTCGGCCATCAGCGGCGTGGTGCTGGCCCCGAGCAACACCGAGAGCCCGTTGTACGGAATATTCCAGACCAGTTTTTGCCAGCGCGCCTGATGCAGGTTCGCCATGGCCTGGGAATCGATGCCGGCGGCGAGGAACAGCCCGACACCTTCCTCGACAATGACCCTGCGCGCCGATTCATCAGCGGGACCGCTGTGGTAGCCAACATGCACCGCGCCGAGCGCCTGATGGATGATCACACCCGGCCCCTCGCGATGGACGCAGATATAGCAAAGCCCGCCGAGCACATGCAGCGAATCCGGGAGCAACTCGCGCAGGCTGTCTTCAACATCCAGGCCATTTTGCAGCAGCAGCACCTTGGCACCCGGTGCGGCGGCCTGGAGGATGGCCGGTGCCAGATCGGCATTGCTGGTGGTTTTCGCGCCGACCAGCAACCAGTCGCAGGGCGGCATGTCTTCGGCGCACGAATACGCTTGCACCGGGTTCAACGTCAGCGCGCCATAGGGCGCGCTATCGACTCGCAGACCGCGCTCGGTCACTGCGGAAAATTCGCTTCGCAGCAAGAAATGTACATCGAAGCCGGCACGCGCCAGCATCACTCCATAGAAACCGCCGATTGCGCCGGTCCCGATAATGCCGATTCTCGGCTTGGCCACTGCCCCGCTCATGGCAACTCCTCTGCTGTACGACTCAGCGCCTGCGCCACGGCAGCATTAAGCTCCGAGCGGGTCAGACGCGATGTCAATGGTCCATGGAATTCACCGTCGCGCACGACAAACAGCGCCGGCAAATGAAAAACCGAATATCGCTCGACCACCCCGCCGTTGGTCCCGGCATCGATCCAGCACAGTCGATCGACGGCCAGATCAAGTCCAGGCAACTGCTCACGGGCAAACCGGCAACTGGCACAGCCAACGCTGGTGAAAATAACCAGCGACACACCACTCATCGCCAGCAGCCGTTGGTCGGCGTCGAAATCGGTGAGGTCCAATTCGACCACTATACTGGGTGGAACAATGTCAGATGGCCGACACATGGAGTCTGTGTTCATGGGACGTTTTATTCCTCACCCTGACGATGTGCCCGTCGAATTAACGTTGCTCAAACCCGAGTGTATTTCGCGGCAACAACTGCACACTACCAGTCTGGGGGGCATGGCTTGCAATTACCATCGGGCCTGGCGCTATGGTACGGCGGTTGAAGTGCGCATGCCGACCCTGAACCCCGACATGCGTTTTCTGGGCTACGTCGCCTGGTGCCTGCGGCGCAAACGCGGGTATCTGGTGGGCATTGCCTTCGTCGACGAGCAGACACTGTTCAGCGCCCGGATGGGCGAGCAGGTCTGCCAGATCGATCGCTACTGCCGCCTGCATGACGCCCACGACGATTTGCAGGATATTCAGGCCCTGGCCCTGGAATGGGTCCAGGAGCATGCCAACGAGTTCTCTCATGAGTCGGTGCGCAAGGCGTTTGCGCAGCCTGTGCTGGATTAAAGCGGTGTCTGCCCATTGTCGAGGCACGGTGTAACGCGCTAAGGTTCGGGTCCCCGACGCGCTTAATTTGCTGTGCTCCGCCGCGCGGGTTCGCTGGCGGCCGGCACCCGTGACCTGACGAGTAAACGATGGCTGATTTACCGATCAACGACCTTAACGTCGCCTCCAACGAGACGCTGATCACTCCCGATCAGCTCAAGCGCGATATTCCCCTGAGCGATGCTGCCCTGCGCACCGTCACCAAGGGCCGCGAAGTCATTCGCAACATTCTGGATGGCACCGACCATCGCCTGTTCGTCGTCATCGGGCCTTGCTCGATCCACGACATCAAGGCTGCCCACGAATACGCCGACCGCTTGAAAGCCCTCGCGGCCGAAGTGTCCGATACCCTGTATCTGGTCATGCGCGTGTATTTCGAGAAGCCGCGTACCACCGTCGGCTGGAAAGGCTTGATCAACGACCCGTACCTGGACGACTCGTTCAAGATTCAGGACGGTCTGCACATCGGTCGCCAGTTGCTGCTGGACCTGGCTGAAAAAGGCCTGCCGACCGCCACCGAAGCCCTCGACCCGATCTCCCCGCAATACTTGCAGGACCTGATCAGTTGGTCGGCCATCGGCGCGCGCACCACCGAATCCCAGACCCACCGTGAAATGGCTTCCGGCCTGTCCTCGGCAGTCGGCTTCAAGAACGGCACCGACGGTGGCCTGACAGTGGCGATCAACGCCCTGCAATCGGTTTCCAGCCCGCACCGCTTCCTGGGCATCAACCAGGAAGGTGGCGTGTCCATCGTGACCACCAAGGGCAATGCCTACGGCCACGTGGTACTGCGCGGTGGCAACGGCAAGCCGAACTACGACTCGGTCAGCGTCGCACTCTGCGAACAAGCGCTGAACAAAGCGAAGATCAAGCCGAACATCATGGTCGACTGCAGCCACGCCAACTCCAACAAGGACCCGGCCCTGCAACCGCTGGTGATGGAGAACGTCGCCAACCAGATCCTCGAAGGCAACCAGTCGATCATCGGCCTGATGGTCGAGAGCCACCTGAACTGGGGCTGCCAGGCGATCCCGAAAGACCTCGCCGACCTGCAATACGGCGTGTCGATCACCGACGCCTGCATTGACTGGACCGCGACTGAAAACACCTTGCGCAGCATGCACGCCAAGCTCAAGGATGTGTTGCCCAAACGCGATCGCAGCTGATCGCTGTTTGCAGCAGACAAAAAAACGCCGGGCTGAACCCGGCGTTTTTTTATGCGTTCGTTTTGTTGACGGTCACTGACTCAGCTTGGCCGCGTGGCGCTGGTGACGCTCCATGTAGCGCTCGACATAGGAGCACGAAGGGATGACGGTGTAGCCCATCTCCTCGGCGTACTCCAGCGCCTTCTCGGTCAACGCGGCTGCAATACCGCGTCCGCGCAATGCGTTGGGCACGAAGGTGCGATAGATGTCCAGGGTCTGTTTCCCCAGATCCATATAGGTCAGATACGCACGATGACCGTCCACATTGGTCTCGAACTGATGACCAGCCTGGTCATGGTGGATGGACAACGCCTCGCTCATCACTACTCCTCGCGGGTCTGAAATTCTGACCCCTACCTTACCGATGTTTTTCCGGCGAAGGAACATCTACGCCACCCCGTGCCTGAATGGACACCGAGAAGAACTGCACCGATCTCGCGCTACCGAGCACGTACAAATAGTAGGCACCATTGCCCGAAATGCTCAAGGTACGCTCGTCATTACGCGGATTGCCAGGGTGCGGCTCCGGGTCACGCAGGAAAGGCCCGCCCCAGGATTTCCAAGGTCGAAGGCCTGAACATTGCCGGATGTTGAGACTTAAGACGAGCGCCGGTTGTTAAAGTCACCTGAACATGGAGAAAGATATGAGAAGCGCCGCACAGATCCCGCGCGAAAGTGTAGACGAATCCATATAGGCAGACTTTAGCCAAGACTGAAAAAAAGAGCGTGGGAATGAGGAACTTTTACCCGGCAGCTCGCTCAGGGTCGGGGCTTGTAGCTGAGTGTTTTTTAAACAACGCAGTTAAAAGTTGCTCGAAAAAGAATCAACGCCTACAATTTTTTAGGCTTCTTGCTTCACGTCAGTTTTACTTAGTACAAGTAATGGGTAGTATGTACGCCGGCTCTTTCCTCACTCTGAGGAGACAGCTACTTAATAGAAAGTCCTTGAAGGGGAACACGATGAACAACGTTCTGAAATTCTCTGCTCTGGCTCTGGCCGCAGTTCTGGCTACCGGTTGCAGCAGCACATCGAAAGAAACCGAAGCACGTCTGACCGCTACTGAAGACGCAGCTGCTCGCTCCCAGGCTCGTGCAGACGAAGCTTACCGTAAAGCTGATGAAGCTCTGGCTGCTGCTCAAAAAGCACAACAGACTGCTGACGAAGCTAACGAGCGTGCTCTGCGCATGCTGGAAAAAGCTAGCCGTAAGTAATAATCCCTCGGGATTGTTATCAAGCCGACCCATTTTTTGGGTCGGCTTTTTTATTGCCCGCCGTTTACCGCAGGCAATAAAAAACCCGCTGACGCGGTCTGCGTCAGCGGGTTTCTTTCAAGCCTTACTGCAGCGGATCGAGGGGTGCGCTCGACATCATCGGAGCAGCCGTGTTGTTCGGCACGCCGATTTCCACCGGCAGGCCGTCTTCGGCAGCCACAACATCACGCACCACATCCCAGTTCATGCGCAGGTTGTTGGTGATGTCTTCACGCTTGAGCATCGCGTTGATGACAGCGGTGTGCTTGTCGACCACCGACGGGTTGCCCTTGTCGTCCAGCGGCGTGTGCGCTTCCAGATAAACCTTGCCACCGCTCACGCCGAACTTGTACGAGTCGTTGATGATCCGCACCGACGTACCGACCGGCACCATGCCCGCCATTTGCAGCACATTGTTGTTGAACATGCGGAAGCAGCCATGACTGGTACGCATGCCGATGCCGAACTTCTTGTTGGAACCGTGAATCAGGTAGCCCGGGGTCCCCAGAGTGAACTTGAACGGTCCCAGCGGGTTGTCTGGACCTGCCGGCACTACGTTCGGCAGCGGGTCACCGTCGGCAGCGTGCTCGGCCTTGATTGACGCCGGAGGCGTCCAGGTCGGGTTCGGCGTCTTGGCGGTGATGCTGGTGTGAGCAATCGGCGACCCCCAGCCTTCACGACCGATACCCAGCGGGAACGTGTACACCACGTTCTTGCCTTTCGGGAAGTAGTAGAGGCGGTATTCGGCGAGGTTGATCACGATGCCTTCACGGGGGCCCGGCGGCAGGATGAAACGCGTCGGCAGAATGATTTCGGTGCCAGCACCGGGCAGCCATGGGTCGACACCCGGGTTGGCCGCGACCATTTCCGTGTAGCCCAGGTCGTAGGTGGTACCAAGGTCAGCGAAGGTATCTTCGTATTTGGCCTTGACCACTTGCACCTGGCCGACGATGTCTTCACCAGGCGGTGGTAGAGGCAGCTCCAAGGCTGCGACAGGACCGGCCACAAACAGGGCGGCAAGGGTCAGGCAGCGGGTGACGGCAGGAAAGCGCGGCAACATCCGGAAAATCCTTCGCATTGATCAACAGAGGGTATAAGAGCGCGATTGTACACCGCTGTCTGTTTTTCGGGGAGATCGCCCGATTTCAGGTGATGGTTCCGCCCTTACGAGGGGGCGAGTGCGTCCGAGCCTACCGACCGGCCAGGTTCCGATGCGTGCGTATTTCCCTGTAGGAGCTGTCGAGTGCAACGAGGCTGCGATCTTTTGACCCTGCTTTTTACAGGCAAGATCAAAAGATCGCAGCCTTCGGCAGCTCCTACGGAGTGATACATCCGCGAATTCAGGTCGGCTGTCAGGCCGCCATCGCTGGCAAGCCAGCTCCTACAATGGATCAGCGCACACCCACGCTCTTCACCACTCACCAGGCCGAGCGTTAGCTCGCCTTCCGCTTTTGATCCACCCGCCCCCTCGGGAGAGTGATACATCCGCGAATTCAGGTCGGCTGTCAGGCCGCCATCGCTGGCAAGCCAGCTCCTACAATGGATCAGCGTACACTCATGCTCTTCACCACT
>NZ_FYDO01000043.1 GCF_900187615.1 Pseudomonas sp. Irchel s3f7
GTTGATGAATCGGTGCTGATCTACAACGCGGAGCGGCCACATCTGGCCTTGAAATACAAAACGCCCGATGCAGTGCATCGGGCGTTTTGAGACTGAAACAGGTGTAAACCTATTTCAGGACTAGACATACCGCAAACTAACTGGATGCGATTACAAAACCGACAGCGGGTAGTCAACGATCAGGCGGAACTCTTTGATGTCGCCTTCACCTTGGTCGGAGTTAGCGAAGTGCCATGCCTGACGAATACGGAAGGACAGGTCTTTAGCCGGGCCGTTCTGTACAACGTACTTGGCTTCAAAGTTGGTTTCGTTGTGCTTGCCGTCTTCACCGTACATACCAGCGTAGGCGCTGCCTGCTGGAGTGTTGGTGCCGTCGATGTCCCAACCTTTTACGTAACGGGTCATGAAGCTCAGACCAGGAACGCCGTATTCAGCCATTTTCAGGTCATAACGAACTTGAGCCGATTTTTCGTTAGGAGCGTTGAAGTCGGAGTACTGAATGGAGTTAGCGAGGAAAATCGAGTCGCCACCACGGTTGTTCTTGCCGACGCCGATGTAGTCGAACGGCGTATCACCGTTGACCTTCTGGAAGGCCAGGGTAACGGTGTGAGCTTTCAGGAACGAGTAAGCTGCGGCCAGCGAGAAGGTGGTGTTGCTGATTTCGCCGACTTTAGCGTCGCCGGTATCCTGAGTGTTGTAGATGTTACCGTCGAAGTTGATCGACTGACTGTCAGTCAGTGGAAGGGTGTAGTTCAGGTTGGCGTAGTACTGGTTCCAGATGTCTTCCAGCTTGGCACCGTAAAGCGAGGCGCTCAGGTTGTCAGTGAAACCGTATTTGCCACCGAAGTAGTCGATCTTGTTGGCTTCTTCACCATCGCTAAAGTTCGCGTAGGTTGCATACAGGCCGCCGTCTTGGGCGTTTTTGTCCTGGCTGGAACCCGAGTAGAAGTGGCCGGCTTCGAGGTCAAGATCTTTGATCTCGCTGCTCTGCAATTGGATACCAGTGGCAGTTTGCGGCAGGATACGGGAACCGCCAACAGCGAACACTGGCGAAGTGCTTGGCTGCATGTCGCCGACTTTCAGCTCGGTTTTGGAAACGCGGAATTTAACGGCGCCGCCGGCTTTACCCTGGCTGTCGTTAACTTCGCGATGGCCGCTGGCATTAGGGGTATCGCTACGGCTCATGTTGCCGGTGCCGCCGGTGCCGTCGCCACCGTCCAGCTTGATTGCCAGGTAACCGTATGCATCAACGCCGACGCCGATCAGACCCTGGGTGTAGCCAGAGCTGAAGTTGCCCCAAATACCTTGAGTCCAGTCTTTCTGGTCGTTGCCGCCATCTTTGTTGTCACGGTTGAAGTAGTAGTTGCGAACCAGCAAGTTCAGCGTGCTGTCTTCAACAATACCTTTGGCTTCAGCCTGGTCACTAACGAAAGGTGCGGCCGTAGCCAACTGGGTACTGGCGGCTGCTGCAACGGCCAGTGCGATCATGCTCCACTTCATCACGCGCATCGTGATTTGCTCCTTTGGTTTTTAGAAGAGTACTGCCGTCCCACCTGATTTATTATCTGGGCGGCTCTTTCTTTTTGTGTCGGCGCAAACTTATATCACGCCGACAATGTTGGCGATACTTGCGTATCTAACCTTTCGTGTTCTTTACGACCCTGTCGCAAACAGCTTGGTAGATGTCGCAAATTTACAACTCCAACGCAACAGGATTGACCACGTCTGTGCGGTTTCTTTATGCCTGAGCGTCGGTAAAAAGAGTCCCTGGTGAAACGTTTGAATCTCCTTTGGGCTACCTTGCCACTATTTTTTTCTGCCTTCGGGCCTCTACTTCCAGCGGAGGCCTATCAGGCAATGTGGGTGTGAATGCAACAAGCGTGCACAAACTGCTCATGTGCTGCGTTTTTTTTCTGAAACGCTGTCCGAACGTGTGAAAACCTCATAAAACAGGAGGGTTCAAGCACGTTTTGTTTGGGCTTGACTGCGTGGCTCACATCATGTTTCTCAGTTGCAACCGCCGACGTGGCCACCAAAAATGTTACCGGTTCACCCCGCCTGTGAGTAAAAGGCGGATGTCGAAGCGTTCAGCGTAGACTCAGTGTGCGTTTTTGGTGCAAAAAATTTTACTGGGCGTATTCAACACTGGCAGGGGAATCATGGACTGACGCGAATATCTCTTTGCTAATCAGTCATTTCGGTATTTTTGCTCCCGATGGCGGTGCTGCGATGGTGCGCTCAGCCGAAAAACGATTCATGGCGGGGCGTGACAGGTCCTTTTGCTCATCACCGGACCGGTTCGTCGTGAAGCGCACGACATTCACAGGTATGCTGCCTTCCGGTCGTTTGGTGCACGATCCTTCGGGATGGGCGCTAAGCTGAAAATGATGCCCCGGCGAGAGTGCTCACAGTGTTCGTATTAGATCCACGCCTTCAACAAGACACGTTGCCGATCGGGGATTTCCCGCTCTGCCGGTTACTGTTGTCCAACGATTCGAATTATCCCTGGTTTATCCTGGTACCTCGTCGTGAGGCTATCAGTGAGATATTTCAGTTGGATGTCGCCGATCAACTGCAGTTGTTTCAGGAAACCACTGCGCTGGCGGAAACCCTCAAGGATTCCTTTGATGCAGACAAGTTGAATGTCGCGGCATTGGGGAATGTTGTCAGTCAGTTGCATATGCACGTGATCGTGCGTAAGCGGGACGACGCCGCATGGCCGGCCCCCGTCTGGGGCAAGCACCCGGCCAAGCCTTACAGCCCGGAACAAATCGCTGCCGTTCGCGAACGTCTGCGTCTGGTACTGACCGATGGTTTTACGTTTTTGGAGGACTGAGCCATGAGCCTTGAAGATCGCGTGACTGATCTGGAAAGTCGTTTGGCGTTTCAGGATGACACCATTCAGGCACTGAATGATGTGCTGGTGGTGCAGCAACGGGTGGTTGAACGCCTGCAACTGCAAATGGCTGCGCTGCTCAAGCGGCAGGAGGAAATGGTCGGTCAGTTCGAATCTTTCGAAGAAGAAGCCCCGCCGCCGCATTACTGATCAGTCAATCGTACGGAGCAGGCAAAAAAAACCGCGAACAGCCAGGCTGCTCGCGGTTTTTTTACGGCCTTGAATCAGCGTCGCGGCAATGCGGCGATCACGTCTTCGGCTTGCAGGCCTTTGTCACGGTTCATGACGGAGAACTCTACGCGCTGGCCTTCGACCAGGACGCGGTGTCCTTCGCCACGAATGGCCCGGAAGTGCACGAAGATATCGTCACCGGAATCTCGGGAGATAAAGCCGAAACCTTTGGACGTATTGAACCACTTGACGGTGCCGGTATCGCGGTTGGTCATGTCGTAGCTTGGCGAAGCCGTGGCGGGTGACGATTTGTAAAAGCTGATGGCCAGGTGCAGCGCTACGGCAACCAGCGCCGCTACCAGGCTGAACAGGACGGCAGGTTGACCGGCGATGACAGGCATCGGTGCGATCAGCGTCAGTATCTGCAGGACTACGGCAAGAACCAGCAGGGCGCTGACCAGGTTTTGCAGTTGATGACGCGGGCCTTTGTTCCAGTAAGGAATGACAGGAGCAAGTGTGAGGTTGAGCAGGCCGAAAAAGGCCAGATAAAGCGCGTCAGGTTGTTGCAGGTAAGGTAAGGCTTCGGATTGCAGGCTAGGGATGAAGGACAGCAGCAACGCCGCTGCACCTATCAACAGGTGGACGATTTTCAACATTTTGATTAACTCACGTTAAGACAGCACACAAGGAAGAGCTGATGGCGCACGGTTCGCTTCGGGACAAATAAGAGGCGTTGGACACGTACTCGGTATCAGCCTATGCGCCGTACCCGGAAAAATAGGCACTGACGACACGCTGCCTATTTAACAGTAAAGCCGCAGGCTACTCAAATCAGGGCGTCCGGCGGTTCGTCGGGGGTATCAACATCCCGGCTCCCGATGCTTGTTCTGCACATGCGTGCCTCTTTACTGGAGTGCTAGCCGTTATGTGCGCGAATAGCGCCGTCGCGGGTTTTTCGTGCCGAGAGTTCCTACACCTTCAGGCGCTTTTCATGAGGGAATCGGTATCAAGTTATGTGGGACAACTGCTGTCGTAGGACGCTGTCCATGATCTGCCCGCAGTTGTTGGCTTATCCTACGATCAGGGTCATAAAGTCATCTGGATATACCTTTGTACCTGCGTTTTTATAAGCCGACAGAACAGTGGTTCTGGTAGACGCCAGGGATGACAAAGGAGTGTCAGCGATATGGTTTATGACAGGCTGGAACAGGGAAGGGACGGTGCGCGCAGGGAAATAATGATTGATCCGTTCGTCCGTGAGTTCGATATGGGGCTGGCCCGGCCCTTGTCCCGTTCCGTGCGCTTGAATGGTTTCGCGACCTGTTTGCGGCTGGAGCAGGTCTATTGGGATATTTTGGCGGAAATGGCCAGGATCAATTGCTGCACGGTCAGCACCTTGTTGTCCCACGTGGATCGCGAAGTTCATTTGCGTCATGGCGGGGTGAAGAATTTCAGTGGATTGGTCCGGGTCGTCTGTGTTGTGCACAGCCTCAAGGAAGTGGTGATGTCCTAGCTATCGCCGTTAAACAGGCAGAGTGTCGGTCTGTGCAGTCTTACGGCTGCACAGGCCGCATTTAATGGATATAATCCCGCTCTTTGCCGCAAAACCCAGCGTGTGCGGTAGCAATCTGATCGCCGAGACAACCCCCATGCCGATGTACGATTATCAATGTGCTTCCTGTGGTCATCAGTTGGAAGCCATTCAAAAGATCAGCGATGCACCGCTGGTCGACTGCCCTGCCTGCCAGGCGCCAGAGCTTAAAAAGATGCTGTCCATGCCGGGCTTCCGCCTCAGCGGCAGCGGTTGGTACGAAACCGATTTCAAGACCGGTTCCAAGAAGAACCTGGCCGGCGGCGACAAAGCTGACTAAGGTCTGGAACCCGAGTTGAACGACACGCGCGAGCCCTTGCAACATTCCGCAGTGGATGTGCCCAAGGTCTCCAACCGAATTTCGAATTACGAGAAGTGAAACCACGACCATGATGCGCAGCCATTATTGCGGCCAACTGAACGAAAGCCTGGAAGGCCAGGAAATTACCCTTTGCGGATGGGTCCATCGTCGCCGAGACCACGGTGGGGTGATTTTCCTCGATATCCGTGATCGTGACGGTCTGGCCCAGGTCGTGTTCGATCCGGACCGCGCCGAATCCTTCGCTGCCGCCGACCGCGTGCGCAGCGAGTTCGTCGTGAAGATCACCGGCAAGGTTCGCCTGCGTCCGGCGGGTGCCACCAACGCCAACATGGCGTCGGGCATGATCGAAGTCCTGGGCTATGAACTGGAAGTGCTGAACGAGTCGGAAACTCCGCCGTTCCCGCTGAACGAGTTCTCCGACGTCGGCGAAGAAACCCGCCTGCGCTATCGCTTCCTCGACCTGCGTCGCCCGGAAATGGCCGAGAAGCTGCGTCTGCGTTCGCGCATGACCACCAGCATCCGTCGCTTCCTGGACGAGAACGGCTTCCTCGACGTCGAGACGCCGATCCTGACCCGTGCCACGCCAGAAGGTGCGCGTGACTACCTGGTGCCTAGCCGCACCCACGCCGGCAGCTTCTTCGCCTTGCCGCAATCGCCGCAGCTGTTCAAGCAACTGCTGATGGTGGCCGGCTTCGACCGTTACTACCAGATCGCCAAGTGCTTCCGTGACGAAGACCTGCGTGCCGACCGTCAGCCGGAATTCACCCAGATCGACATCGAGACCAGCTTCCTTGATGAAAAAGAGATCATGGGCCTGACCGAGCAAATGATCCGCAACCTGTTCAAGGAAGTGCTGGGTCTGGAATTCGGTGAGTTCCCGCACATGACCTTCGAAGAAGCCATGCGCCGTTACGGTTCGGACAAGCCTGACCTGCGTAACCCGATGGAACTGGTTGACGTTGCCGACCAGCTCAAGGAAGTCGATTTCAAGGTGTTCAGCGGCCCGGCCAACGACCCGAAATGCCGTATCGCCGCCTTGCGCGTTCCGGGCGGGGCAAGCATGCCGCGCAAGCAGATCGACGATTACACCAAGTTCGTCGGCATCTACGGTGCCAAGGGCCTGGCGTACATCAAGGTCAACGAGCGCGCTGCCGGTGTTGACGGCCTGCAGTCGCCGATCGTGAAAAACATCCCTGAGGCCAACCTGAACGTGATCCTCGATCGCGTTGGCGCGGTCGATGGCGACATCGTGTTCTTCGGCGCCGACAAGGCCAAGATCGTCAGCGAAGCCCTGGGCGCCCTGCGCATCAAGCTCGGTCACGACCTGAAACTGCTGACCTGCGAGTGGGCACCGATGTGGGTCGTCGACTTCCCGATGTTCGAAGAAAACGACGACGGCAGCTTCTCTGCGCTGCACCACCCGTTCACCGCGCCGAAGTGCACGCCGCAAGAGCTTGAGGCCAACCCGGCCGGCGCTCTGTCCCGTGCCTACGACATGGTTCTGAACGGTACCGAGCTGGGTGGCGGTTCGATCCGTATCCACCGCAAAGAGATGCAACAGTCGGTGTTCCGTCTGTTGGGCATCAACGAAGCGGAACAGGAAGAGAAATTCGGCTTCCTGCTCGACGCCCTGAAGTACGGCGCACCTCCGCACGGTGGCCTGGCCTTCGGTCTGGACCGTCTGGTGATGCTGATGACCGGCGCCCAGTCGATCCGTGAAGTGATCGCCTTCCCGAAAACCCAGAGCGCGGCAGATGTCATGACTCAGGCGCCGGGTCAGGTGGATGCCAAGGCATTGCGCGAATTGCACATTCGTCTGCGCGAAACGCCTAAAGCCGAGTAAGGCTGGCTTGAAGGGCGCATCTCTGGATGCGCCCTTTCTTTATCGATTGAGCGCTACAAGATTTTTGTTTGCCGGCCGACGCAATGCAGCGTGGCGGGCAATGTTTCAAAGAGAATTCGGAGCGAGATATGGCAGGTCATTCCAAGTGGGCGAACATCAAGCACCGCAAAGAACGTCAGGATGCCAAAAAAGGCAAGATTTTCACCAAGTGGATTCGTGAACTGACCGTCGCGGCCCGTCAGGGCGGCGGTGATCCAGGTTCCAACCCGCGTCTGCGCCTGGCGTTGGACAAGGCCCTCGGCGCGAACATGAGTCGCGACATCATCGAT
The DNA here is from genome assembly GCF_900187615.1 of Pseudomonas sp. Irchel s3f7. Classification (GTDB taxonomy): domain Bacteria; phylum Pseudomonadota; class Gammaproteobacteria; order Pseudomonadales; family Pseudomonadaceae; genus Aquipseudomonas. Next base: position 7,153 of record NZ_FYDO01000043.1, read on the forward strand.
CGGGCAGTCGCTCGTGGTGCCGGCGCCGCCGATACCGACGACATGGTCGAACTGACCTACGAAGGCTACGGCCCTGGTGGCGTCGCGGTGATGGTCGAGTGCATGACCGATAACCGCAACCGCACTGCTGCCGCTGTTCGACATGCGTTCAGCAAATGCGGCGGCAACCTCGGCACTGACGGCTCGGTGGCCTACCTGTTCGAACGCAAGGGGCAGATTTCCTTCGCCGCCGGCGTGGACGAAGACGCGTTGATGGAAGCGGCCATGGAAGCCGACGCTGACGATGTGGTGACCAACGAAGACGGTTCCATCGACGTGTTCACGTCGTTTGCCGGGTTCTACGCTGTGCGCAACGCGCTGGAAGCGGCCGGCTTCAAAGGTGACGACGCAGAAATCGTCATGCTGCCGACCACCAGTGCCGAGCTCGATCTGGAAGGCGCCGAGAAAGTCCTCAAGCTGATCGACATGCTCGAAGACCTGGACGACGTGCAAAACGTCTACTCCAACGCGGAAATTCCGGAGTCTGTGGCCGCACAGCTCGGTTGAGGGCGACTAGTCTCCAATGTGGGAGCTGGCTTGCCAGCGATGGCGTCGGCACATCGAATAATGATGGCGCCTGACACTCCGTCATCGCTGGCAAGCCAACTCCCACATTTTTTATTCACTGTGTTGAATATCGTGCTTTTACTTAACCCGCAGGCGTTATGACTTTAATTCTTGGTATCGACCCCGGTTCACGCATCACCGGTTATGGCGTGGTTCGCGATACCGGCCGTGGCTGCGAGTATGTGGCTTCCGGCTGCATTCGTACCGGTGCCGGCGAGCTGCATGAGCGTCTGCAGATTGTCTTTCGCGGGGTGCGCGAGATTATTCAGACGTACCATCCGGTAACCATGGGCATCGAAAAGGTCTTTATGGCGCGTAACGCCGACTCCGCCCTGAAACTGGGCCAGGCCCGCGGTGCCGCCATCGTAGCGGGCGCGGAAGAAAACCTGGAAATTGCCGAGTATTCCGCAACCCAGGTCAAGCAAGCGGTGGTTGGCACCGGTGCGGCTAATAAAGAGCAAGTGCAGATGATGGTCATGCACATGCTGAAATTGACCAGCAAACCCCAGATCGATGCGTCGGACGCCCTGGCGATTGCGATCTGCCACGCGCATACCCGTTCCAGCCTGCTGCCCCACGGTCTGGGTGCAGCACGCAGTCGTGGCGGGCGCCTGCGTCTCTGATAGCATCAGCAGTCATTTTTATGGAATGAGGGATTCTCGCCTGGGTTGTCGGCGATATTCCTCACTCTGTCAGTCGCTGGCCCAGAGCTGGCCAACGCTCAAGGATTTGTAACGTGATTGGACGTTTGCGCGGCACCCTGGCTGAGAAGCAACCCCCGCATCTGATTCTGGATGTAAACGGTCTGGGTTATGAACTCGAAGTACCCATGACAACGCTTTATCGCTTGCCGTCGGTCGGTGAGCCGCTGACCTTGCACACCCATCTGGTCGTGCGCGAAGACGCGCAGTTACTCTATGGCTTTGTCGGCAAGCGTGAGCGAGACTTTTTTCGCGAGCTGATCCGCCTTAATGGTGTCGGGCCAAAACTGGCCTTGGCCTTGATGTCGAGCCTGGAAGTCGACGAGCTGGTCCGTTGCGTGCAATCTCAGGACACCTCGGCACTGACCAAGGTGCCGGGCGTGGGCAAGAAGACCGCCGAGCGTTTGCTGGTGGAACTCAAGGATCGCTTCAAGGCCTGGGAAACCGTGCCTGCCATGTTTGCTCTGGTACCGAATCAGCCGGACGGACCGGCCCCGGTGAACACCGCCGAAAACGACGCGGTCAGCGCCTTGATCTCCCTGGGTTACAAACCACAGGAAGCGAGCAAGGCGGTGTCTGCGATCAAGGAGAAAGGTTTGAGCAGCGAAGACATGATCCGCCGCGCCTTGAAGGGGATGATCTAAGTGATTGAAGCTGATCGTCTGATTGCCGCCACGACGGCCCCTCGAGATCGCGAGGAAGTCCAGGATCGCGCCATTCGCCCGGTCAGCCTGGCCGAATACATTGGCCAGCCGACCGTTCGCGAGCAAATGGAGTTGTTCATCCAGGCGGCCCGTGGGCGCAATGAGTCGCTGGATCACACGTTGATCTTCGGCCCGCCGGGCCTGGGTAAAACCACCCTGGCGAACATCATCGCCCAGGAAATGGGCGTGTCGATCAAGAGCACGTCCGGCCCGGTGCTGGAGCGTCCCGGTGATCTGGCGGCGCTGCTGACCAACCTTGAACCGCATGATGTGTTGTTCATCGACGAAATCCATCGGCTTTCACCGATTGTCGAAGAAGTGCTGTACCCGGCCATGGAAGATTTCCAGCTCGACATCATGATCGGCGAAGGCCCGGCTGCGCGTTCGATCAAACTCGATCTGCCACCGTTCACCCTGGTCGGCGCAACGACCCGGGCAGGCATGCTGACCAACCCGTTGCGCGACCGTTTCGGCATCGTTCAACGCCTCGAGTTCTACAACAACGCCGACCTGTCGACGATTGTCAGCCGTTCGGCGAGCATCCTCGGTTTGCCGCTGGACCCGGAAGGCGCCTTCGAAATCGCCCGTCGTGCCCGCGGCACGCCGCGGATCGCCAATCGTTTGTTGCGTCGGGTGCGCGACTTCGCCGAAGTTCGTGCCAAAGGCCACATCACCAAACCGATTGCCGACCTGGCGCTGAACCTGCTGGACGTCGACGAGCGCGGTTTCGATCATCAGGACCGGCGTCTGTTACTGACCATGATCGAGAAGTTCGATGGCGGGCCGGTCGGGGTAGACAGCCTGGCGGCCGCGATCAGCGAAGAGCGCCACACCATTGAAGACGTGCTGGAGCCTTATCTGATCCAGCAGGGTTACATCATGCGCACACCGCGGGGGCGAGTGGTGACGCGGCATGCTTATCTGCATTTCGGTTTGAATATTCCGTCACGATTGGGCGAAATGCCTGTGGTAGACGAGTTCCTTGGTGCCGTGGACGATTAATAACCTTTGCGTGCTGATTTTTTCGGGCAATGTGTGGTCCCAGGACCGTACTTTTGCGCGAAAGCCGCAGAACAACGAAAAACAGTTGCCTGGCCGGATTGGCAACCTGAGGAGTAAGCACTAGAGTATGCGCGCGCAAAACGGGCTGGAGCCTTTCGCACATCGTTGTCGCGTTTATTACGAGGACACCGATGCGGGCGGCATCGTGTATTACGTTAATTACCTCAAGTTTATGGAACGGGCTCGAACCGAGCGGCTACGAAATCTGGGCTTTGCCCAATCGCAGCTGGCAGGTGAGGACCTGTTGTTTGTCGTGCATTCCAGCGAAGCGCGTTACCACGCGCCGGCGCGACTGGACGACGAGCTGCTGGTAAGCGCTGAAGTAATCGAATTGAACCGTGTCAGCCTGCGCTTCAAGCAGCAGGTCAGGCGGGCTACGGATGATGTGCTGCTCTGTGAAGGGCAGTTTCTGGTGGCCTGTGTGCGCACTGAAAGTTTAAAACCCCGGGCCATTCCCGAAGCTCTACGAGCGGCCTTTGCCGACGTGAGCGGCGCGGGTACACACTCAAAGCAGGAGATAAAGCGTGGAAGCTAACGTCGTCGACCATTCCTCCATGTGGAGCCTGGTCAGCAATGCCAGTATCGTGGTGCAACTGGTAATGCTGATCCTGGTAGCCGCATCGGTGACCTCATGGATCATGATCTTTCAGCGCAGCAACCTGCTGCGCGCCGGTCGACGTGCCCTGGAGAGCTTTGAAGAGCGCTTCTGGTCGGGTATCGACCTGTCCAAACTCTACCGTCAGGCCGGCAGCAACCCGGACCCTGATTCGGGTGTCGAGCAAATCTTCCGCGCCGGCTTCAAGGAATTCTCCCGTCTGCGCCAGCAGCCAGGTGTAGACCCGGAAGCGGTCATGGAAGGCGTGGCACGTGCCATGCGCGTTGCCATTTCCCGCGAAGAAGAAAAGCTTGAGCAAAGCCTGCCGTTCCTGGCCACCGTCGGTTCCGTAAGCCCGTATATCGGTCTGTTCGGTACCGTGTGGGGCATCATGAACTCCTTCCGTGGTCTGGCTACTGCGCAGCAAGCGACCCTGGCCACTGTGGCCCCTGGTATCGCCGAGGCACTGATTGCGACCGCGATCGGTCTGTTCGCCGCCATCCCTGCCGTTATCGCCTACAACCGTTTTGCCGCGCGCAGCGAAACGCTGATCGGCCGTTACTACACCTTCGCCGATGAATTCCAGGCGATCCTGCACCGCAAAGTGCACACCAGCGAAGAATAAGCAGGTAATTTCCAATGGCTTTAATCGCTCGAGCTCGCAAAAAGCGCAAGCCGGTCGCCGAGATGAACGTGGTGCCTTACATCGACGTGATGCTGGTACTGCTGGTCATTTTCATGGTGACCGCGCCGATGCTCAATCAGGGCGTGAAAGTTGATCTGCCCAAGGTTTCCAGCGAAGCCTTGCCGCAGGATAACAACACGCAGGTCCTGACCATTTCGATCAAGGCTGACAAGACCTATTACTGGAACCTTGGCAGCGAAGTCGACACAGAAAAGCAGCAGGACAGGGCGATGACCCTGCCGCAGATGACCGACGCCGTGACCAAGATCATTCGCGCCGGTACTGAAGGTGGCAAGCGTACCCAGGTGTTCATTCGTGGCGACAAGACTGTCGACTACGGCTCCGTCATGGGCGCGATGGGCGGGTTGCAGAAAGCCGGGGTCGGTAATGTTGGCTTGATTACCGAGGCACCCTGATGCAGCAAATGCGAGAGCCGTCCGCCTCGGAAAGCTACTTCTGGCCTAGTGTCTGGGCGATTGGCTTGCACGTGCTGGTGTTCGGCATGCTGTTTGTCAGTTTCGCCTTCACACCGGAATTGCCGCCGGCCAAGCCGATTGTCCAGGCGACCCTGTACCAGCTGAAATCGAAAAGTCGGGCAACCACCCAGACCAATCAGAAGATTGCGGGTGAGGCGCAGAAATCCGCTGCGCGCCAGACCGAAGTCGAACAGATGGAGCAGAAAAAGATCGAGCAGGAAGCGATCAAGGCCGCGGAACAAAAGAAGGAAGATGCGGCTCAAAAAGCCGAAGAATCCAAGAAGGCCGACGAGACGAAGAAAGCGGAAGAGGCAAAAAAGGCTGATGAAGCCAAGAAAGCCGATGAAGCGAAGAAGACCGCCGAAGCCAAAAAGGTCGAAGAGAAACAATTGGCTGATATAGCCAAGAAGAAGGCCGAAGAAGAAGCCAAGAAAGCGGCTGAAGAAGAGGCCAAGAAAGCGGCCGCTGAAGAAGCGAAGAAAAAGATCGTCGAAGACGCGAAGAAGAAAGCCGCGGAAGACGCCAAGAAGAAATCTGAAGCTGAAGAGGCGAAGAAGAAAGTCGCCGAAGACGCGAAGAAGAAAGCGGCTGCCGACGCTGCGAAGAAAAAATCGCAGGAAGCGGCACGTAAATCCGCCGAAGACAAAAAGGCCCAGGCCTTGGCAGATTTGCTTTCCGACACGCCACAGCGTCAGCAGGCCTTGGCCGATGAGCAAGGTGACGAAGTCGCCGGCAGCTTCGATGACCTGATTCGTGCGCGTGCTGCGGAAGGTTGGGCTCGTCCGCCTTCGGCTCGCAAAGGCATGACAGTCGTGTTGCAAATCGGCATGTTGCCGGACGGTACGGTGACTTCGGTCAACGTGTCCAAATCCAGCGGCGATGGTCCGTTTGACGCTTCGGCAGTGGCAGCGGTGAAGAATATTGGACGTTTGACAGAAATGCAGGGAATGAAGCCGAGTGATTTCGCTCCGTATCGTTCATTCAAGATGACATTCACACCTGAGGATTTAGCCTTGTGAGAAACCTTCTTCGAGGAATGCTCGTCGTTATCTGCTGCATGGCAGGGATAGCGATGGCTGATGAGAAAAACATTCTGGTTACCAGCGGCAGTGATCGGGCGACCCCGATTGCCGTCGTGCCGTTCGGTTTCCAGGGCGGTAGCGTGCTGCCGGACGACATGGCGGAAATTATCGGTAACGACCTGCGCAACTCGGGTTACTACTCGCCGATTCCAAAGCAGAACATGATCAGCCAGCCAAGCCAGGCCAGCGAAATCATCTACCGTGACTTCAAGGCGCTGGGCGCCCAGTACGTCATGGTCGGCAGCATTGTTCCGGCGGGCGGTCGCCTGCAGGTGCAATACGCACTGTTCAACGTCGCCACCGAACAGCAAGTGCTGACCGGCAGCGTGTCGGGCGGCGTTGATCAACTGCGCGACATGGCGCACTACATCTCCGACCAGTCGTTCGAAAAACTCACCGGTATCAAAGGTGCGTTCTCGACGCGTCTGTTGTACGTGACGGCCGAGCGTTTTTCCGAGAAGAACACTCGCTACACCCTGCAACGCTCGGACTATGACGGTGCTCGCGCCGTGACCCTGCTGCAATCGCGCGAGCCGATCCTGTCGCCGCGTTTCGCACCGGACGGCAAGCGTATCGCCTACGTCTCGTTCGAGCAGAAGCGTCCGCGCATTTTCATGCAGAACATCGACACCGGTCGCCGTGACCAGATCACCAACTTCGAAGGCCTTAACGGTGCGCCAGCCTGGTCTCCGGATGGCAGTCGCCTGGCGTTCGTGCTGTCGAAAGACGGCAACCCGGACATCTACGTGATGAACCTCGGTTCGCGTCAGATCACCCGCGTTACCAACGGTCCTGGCATCAACACCGAACCGTTCTGGGGCAAGGATGGTTCGACCATCTACTTCACGTCTGACCGTGGCGGCAAGCCACAGATCTACAAAACCAGCGTGGGTGGTGGCGGTGCCGAGCGTGTGACGTTCGTCGGTAACTACAACGCCAACCCGAAACTGTCGGCTGATGAAAAGACGCTTGTCATGATTCACCGTCAGGATGGCTTCACCAATTTCAAGGTCGCGGCCCAGGATTTGCAGCGCGGTAGTGTAAAAATCCTCACTGATAGCACTCTGGACGAGTCGCCTACTGTTGCGCCCAACGGCACCATGGTAATCTACGCCACCCGCCAGCAGGGCCGGGGAGTCTTGATGCTCGTGTCCATTAATGGACGCGTAAGGCTCCCGCTTCCTACCGCTCAAGGCGAAGTCAGAGAACCTTCCTGGTCCCCTTACCTGAACTGACGCGGCGCTACATGTTGTACTTAACACACTGGGGTTCATTAGGAGTTTCACGATGGAAATGCTGAAGTTTGGTAAATTTGCTGCGCTGGCTCTCGCCATGGCTGTAGCTGTAGGTTGCTCGTCCAAAGGCGGCGACAATGCCGGTGAAGGCGCGGTAGATCCAAACGCTGGTTACGGCGCAAACACTGGTGCAGTTGACGGCTCCCTGAGCGAAGAAGCTGCACTGCGCGCTATCACCACTTTCTACTTCGAATACGACAGTTCTGACCTGAAGCCAGAAGCCATGCGCGCTCTGGACGTTCACGCCAAGGACCTGAAAGCAAACGGCGCTCGCGTTGTTCTGGAAGGCAACACCGACGAACGTGGTACTCGTGAGTACAACATGGCACTGGGCGAGCGTCGTGCGAAAGCCGTTCAGCGTTACCTGGTACTGCAAGGTGTTTCCCCAGCTCAGCTGGAACTGGTTTCCTACGGCGAAGAGCGTCCAGTTGCTACCGGCAACGACGAGCAGTCCTGGGCTCAAAACCGTCGCGTCGAACTGCGTAAGTAATTCGTCATGCGAACGTGCCGTCGTGCTGTAACTGTTTTGGCTCTCAGCCTCGCCCCGCTTGCGGTGTGGGCTGCGGTTCCTGTGGTCGAGGACAACTCCGGCTATAACAATAGCGGGAGCAGTTATCCGCCTGCGGGTTACGGTACGAACGGCGCCTATGCCGGGGGAGGGGTTTCGGCCCCTGTCTCGGCACAGGGTCAGTTGTTCAACCAACTGCAACAAATGCAGGATCAGATCTCGCGCCAGCAGGGTGTGATCGAAGAACTGCAAAATGATGTATCGCGCATGAAGCAAGAAAGCCTGGAGCGATATCAGGATCTTGATCGGCGCATAGGAACCGGCGTTGCACCAGCCGCGACTCCTGATAATTCTTCTACCGGTGGCAGTTTGAACGCCCCCGGCGCAGCCGCAGGTGCAGGAGCTGGCGCAGCCGCCGCTCAAGCGCCCGCTGCGGGTAGCGAACCGGCGGATCCGGCGAAGGAAAAGCTCTATTACGATGCTGCTTTTGACCTGATCAAAGCCAAGGATTTCGACAAGGCCAGCCAGGCTTTTGCCGCTTTCCTGCGCAAGTACCCGAACAGCCAGTATGCGGGTAATGCCCAGTACTGGTTGGGCGAAGTGAATCTGGCCAAAGGCGATCTGCAAGGTGCAGGTCAGGCTTTTGCCAAGGTCTCACAGCTGTATCCCAAGCACGCCAAAGTGCCTGACTCGCTGTACAAGCTCGCTGATGTAGAGCGCCGCCTTGGTCATACCGACAAGGTCAAAGGCATTCTGCAGCAGGTCGTGTCCCAATATCCGGGTACTTCCGCCGCTCAGTTGGCTCAACGCGATCTGCAAAAAATGTAAGGCTGCTTGACCTGTTTCGAAGAAACCCGCGCTTGTCGCGGGTTTTTTCGTTAGAATTCACGCCCTTTTTATGAAACACGCTTTTTGGGGCCTGCGCATTGCCGGGGTTCCTTGAAGTGCCTGACGGAGGCGGACAGCCTGTTTAGCTGTTACGCCCGTGGCGACTATGCAAGACACATTGAGAATTACCGAAGTTTTCTACTCGTTGCAGGGTGAAACGCGGACTGCCGGGCTGCCCACTGTTTTTGTGCGCCTGACCGGTTGCCCTCTGCGTTGCCAATACTGCGACAGCGCCTACGCCTTCACGGGCGGGACCCTCCGCACCCTCGATGACATCCTCGAGCAGGTGGCAGGTTTCCGCCCGCGTTATGTCTGTGTCACGGGCGGCGAGCCCCTGGCGCAACCCAACGCCATTCCATTGCTCAAGCGCCTGTGCGACGCCGGTTACGAAGTGTCACTGGAAACCAGTGGCTCTATCGATATCTCGGCGGTAGATTCCCGAGTCAGTCGCGTCATCGACCTGAAGACACCGGGTTCGAAGGAAGCGCATCGCAACCGCTACGAAAACATTGAACTGCTCACGCCCAACGATCAGGTGAAGTTTGTCATCTGCTCGCGGGAAGACTACGACTGGTCCGTGTCCAAGCTGATCCAGTACGGTCTGGACCAGCGTGCCGGTGAAGTGCTGTTTTCGCCAAGTCACCATGATCTCAATGCTCGGGATCTGGCGGACTGGGTGGTGGCGGACAATCTGCCAGTGCGTTTGCAATTGCAGCTGCATAAATATCTTTGGAATGACGAGCCGGGGCGCTGAGATGACTGATCAATTGAACACCACCGAAAAACGCGCGGTCATCTTGCTGTCTGGCGGTCTGGATTCCGCCACCGTGGTAGCCATGGCTCGCGCCGAAGGCTACAGCTGCTACACCATGAGCTTCGACTATGGTCAGCGCTCCCATGCCGAACTGCACGCCGCGGCGCGTGTTGCTCGCGATCTGGGTGTAGTCGAGCACAAAGTGATCGGCCTTAACCTGAACGGCATGGGCGGTTCGGCACTGACGGACAGCAGCATCGATATTCCAGAAGAGTTGGGTGAGGGCATTCCGGTGACTTACGTGCCAGCGCGTAACACGGTGTTCCTGTCTCTGGCGTTGGGCTGGGCTGAAGTGCTTGGCGCACGTGACATCTTCATCGGTGTGAATGCGGTGGACTACTCCGGTTACCCGGATTGCCGTCCTGAGTTCATCGAGTCTTTCGAGCGCATGGCCAATCTGGCCACCAAGGCCGGTGTCGAGGGCAATGGTTTCCGCATCCAGGCACCGCTGCAAAACCTCAGCAAGGCGCAGATCGTCCAGGCGGGTGTGAAACTGGGCGTGGATTACGGTCTGACCGTTTCCTGCTATCAGGCCGATGATAACGGCCGCGCATGCGGCAAGTGCGACAGCTGCCGACTGCGTGCAGAAGGCTTCGCGGCAGCCGGAATCAGCGATCCAACCCCTTATTTTTGATTTATTTCAAAATAGGTGTTGAATAGTCCTTAAAAATCAGTATTATACGCGCCACCACACAGCGGGTCGTTAGCTCAGTTGGTAGAGCAGTTGGCTTTTAACCAATTGGTCGTAGGTTCGAATCCCACACGACCCACCATATTTGGCGGTTTAGAAAATCCGGAAGGCCCACGAAAGTGAGGATTTCCGGGTTTTTTTTTGCCTGATGAAGAGCCAGGCCTGAACCGCTCGACGACTCGAGCGATTCTTGGCTGATTAAAGCAGGCCGTCCTCGGCACATACCTTGATGATCTGTGCGCGAAACCAGCTGTTGGCACTGTCCTGGCTCGGCTTTTCGCTCCACATCATGTCCAGCGTGAAGTTCGGTAGACCTGCCGGTGGTCGACGATGGCTGAACGTGTTCTCGTCGCAGGTCAGCGCCTGAATGCGTCGAGGCAAAGAACGACGAGGCGATCAGCATCGCCCAAATGAGCATGCCCCAGTGAGCGGCTGCAAAACCGACGTTTTTCATCAAGGTCTTATTCCTGTGTTGCGGGTCGGAACGTCATGATGGACAAAACGGTCTGCCGTCATCGGTGGACTGTCAAAACCGGGGCTGCGTCGAATGCAGCCCCGGGCGCCAGTGGCCTGTCTTCGTCGACTAGCTGATATGCCGCGCGTATTGCTTGGGATTGAAGCGCAGGACCATCAGGAGCATCAACGCCATGACGGCGGCGAGCGACCACCAGGCCCATTCGAAGCTGCCCAGCTGATCGCGGATCATCCCGGCAATCAATGGCGAAAGCCCGGCGATCAGGTAGCCGATGCCTTGCACGAACGCGGCCAGGCCACCGGCCCGTCGCGGGTTGTCCAAGTGGTCGAGGGATACGATCAAGCTCATCGGGAACAGGCCGCCGATACCCAGGCCCAACAGGCAAGGCCACAACAGGCTGAAGCGTTCCGGGCTGAGGATCAGGCCGCAGAAGCCGGCCATGATCAGGACCAGTAACACGGCGAGGACCACGCGTTTATCCTGGCTGCGGTTGGCAATTGCCGGGGTGACGAGGCCGGAGAGCACTTCCATGGCCGTAAGGAACCCCAGCAGCAGGCCCGCGTGTTGTTCACTCCAACCTTTTTCCACGTAGTACGGGGCCAGCCAGGCCAGTACACAGGTGTAGGAGGCGGTGCCCAGGCCGAAGAAAATCGCCAGCAGCCAAGCCCGAGAATTGCTGAAGAATGACGCTTGCTGCCGAACAGGGGCTTCGGGCAATGGTGTCACGGCTGCGCGCTGGGCGTACCAGCAACCCAAGGCGACCAACGCCAACAGTGCCCAGATCGCCAGGCCGATGCGCCAGCTGCCGGTCTGGGTCAGGACAAGCGGCGAAAACGACGCGGCAAGCGCCGCCCCGCCCATGATCGACGTGACATACAGGCCCATGAACAGCGAGACGTTGTCGGCGTAGCGCGACTTGATCAGCGCCGGCATCACCGCCTGGATCAGCGCGATGCCGAGCCCGGCCAACACCGCGCTGATAATCAGTTCGGCGGCGCTGTCCAGGTACAAGCGCGAGGCGGTGGCGATACCGATGATCAACAGCGACAACACAATGGTGCGGTGCTCACCGATGCGCAGGGCGATGCGCATGCCCAGGAACATGGCCAAGCCCATGGCCATGACCGGCAACATGGTCAGCAGCGAGGCGGTGCTGAAGCTCAGGGGGACCTCGCTGCGAATGGCTGACAGCAACGGCCCGACGGCAGCCATCGAGGGCCGCAGGTTTAGCGCCACCAACACGATGCTGACCATCAGCCAGACGGCGTGGGTGCTTGAGGTTCGAACGTTTTCCATAACAGAGCCTTGGCTAAAACAAAGCATCATTTATGCGGCGGTACGCTGCTTTGGACAAACTGAAAACTGGCGGGGCTTATTGAAAAATCAAATGCGGTGTCAAATCGTTGAAGGCTCGCCGCTCTGTCGGGCTTTCTCCAGGAGCCTGCTTTGTTTGCCAATAGAGTATTGGCAGCCCATGCATCCGCGGGGCGTGGCCACGGTTTTTTGTGTTCGGTCTGTATGTCGTGGTACGCCTGCAGGGGCACAGGTCAGAATCATCTTTTGCATCCGTCGGATATTCTGTAGCCTTGCGCAGCTTCAACGCTGTCCGTGCCTGATGAATACTCACTTTCCCGGCGGTACCCTGAAGGGTCCGGAGCCGGGTGTATACTCGACTTTCGCGCGAATGCGCCTGCAGGTCTTGCGAACATGACGCAGATTTCCGAACGCCTTCTGGTTCAAGCCCACCTCGATGCCAAGCAGCCCAAGCCGCTGACCGCTGACGAAGAGGCTTACTATCGCGCTGCCATCGCTGCCGAGCTCAAGGCTCAGGATGCGGTGCTGGTCGCACACTTCTATTGCGATCCGGTGATTCAGGCTCTGGCCGAAGAAACCGGTGGTTGCGTTTCCGACTCGCTGGAAATGGCTCGCTTCGGTAATGCTCACCCGGCCAAGACCGTGGTCGTCGCCGGCGTGAAATTCATGGGCGAGACGGCCAAGATCCTCAATCCTGAAAAACGCATCCTGATGCCAACCCTGGAGGCGACCTGCTCGCTGGACCTGGGTTGCCCGGTCGATGAGTTTTCGGCGTTCTGCGATCAGCATCCAGAGCGCACGGTGGTGGTGTATGCCAACACCTCCGCGGCGGTCAAAGCCCGGGCGGACTGGGTCGTGACTTCAAGCTGCGCGCTGGAGATCGTCGAAAGCCTGATGGACAACGGCGAAACCATTATCTGGGGCCCGGACAAACACCTGGGCACCTACATTCAGCGCCAGACCGGTGCCGACATGCTGCTGTGGGACGGTGCCTGCATCGTTCACGAAGAGTTCAAGTCCAAGCAGCTCGAAGACATGAAGGCGCTGTATCCCGATGCAGCGATCCTGGTGCACCCGGAGTCGCCGACCTCGGTCATCGAACTGGCGGACGCCGTGGGTTCGACCAGTCAGTTGATCGCGGCGGCACAGCGCCTGCCGAACAAGACGCTGATTGTTGCGACCGACCGCGGCATCTTCTACAAGATGCAGCAGCTGTGCCCGGACAAGGTCTTTATCGAAGCGCCTACGGCTGGTAACGGCGCCGCGTGCCGCAGTTGCGCGCATTGCCCATGGATGGCGATGAATACCCTTGAGCGCACGCTGAAGAGCTTGAAGGAAGGGACGAACGAGATCTTTGTGGATCCGGCCCTGATTCCGCAGGCGATCCGACCGTTGAAGCGGATGCTGGATTTCACTCAGGCTGCACGGATGAAGCTGGCCGGTAACGCTTAAAAGCAAAAGATCGCAGCCTTCGGCAGCTCCTACAGGTGCAAACGAGACCCTGTAGGAGCTGCCGAAGGCTGCGATCTTTTTTTGTGGGCGTTACTTGGTCTTCTTCGGAATCCGCACCAGCTGGGTATTGGAGTACATGTCATGCCAGCTGCGCTTCTGCTTGTCGAACAGCGACCAGAAGAATCCAAGGCCCACGCACAGCAGCGAGGCGATCGACACCACAAAGCGCAGTAACGCCTGCCACAGGCTGATGGAGGAGCCGTCGGCATTCTGAACACGGATGCACCAGACCTGCATGCCCAGCGTCTGTCCGGTGTACGTCCAGAATTTGGCGAAGAACCCAAACAACACAAACAGCAGGACCGTCGAGAGCAAAGGATCACCGTCCAGCGCCCCGGCTTCGGTCAGGGTGCGCATTTTTTCTTCGCCGAGGATCGCCATCTGAATCATCTTGTAGATGCCGCTGGTGACGATCAGCAGGGCAGTGCACAGCAGGAAGTCGTAGAACATCGCTGCCAGGCGACGACCCAGGCCCGCAGCGGGAAAATCGCCCTGGGGGGTAAGCAGGTGTTTCGACATGGCAGGCTCTCGGCGGAAAAAGAAAGCCATTTTACGGATTTACACGCACAAAAAAGCCCCTGATGTCAGCATCAGGGGCTTTTTCGTTACAGAAGATTAGGCTTCTGCTTGTACTTCGTCAGCCTGCATGCCTTTCTGGCCCTGCACGGCGATGAAAGTCACTTTCTGGCCTTCTTTCAGGCTCTTGAAACCGTTGCCCTGGATGGCACGGAAATGTACGAACAGATCCGGACCGCTTTCAGGAGTGATAAAACCAAAACCTTTCTCGTCGTTAAACCACTTGACGGTACCGCTCTGACGTTGGGACATTTCTTATTTCCTTTGACGCAAGAATTAGTGACAGTCTCCTTCACATGAAAGAGTACTGGGGCTGGTTGCAGGAGAGTAAGAAGACGTCGAACGGGATGTAGCTAACTTGTAGGCTACTGCCCAGGTCACGATTCCAAGCGACCCATGCAAACACAGTGAACAAACTCTACGCCAACTACGGGAGAAAAAACAAGCCCCCGCAGAAGGCCCGTATTTGCTCAGCTTGATGGCATTTAGTCAGTCCGCCGGGTGCCTTATACACTTGTGTTGTTCAAATGTGTTCGATCGTTATAAGCAAAGTTCATAATCGAAGCTTAGAGCTAATACAGTGCACTGTTTTATGGCGGCTGCGTTACACATTAGTGCACTGTTAACGCAACCGCGTTACTTATAGGAACAGTTAATCAGCCACGATAGTAGCGTTGCGGAACAAATGGCATTTTGCTTACAAGCAAAGGCACCTTTTTCCCACGAACAATCGCCCAAACAGGCGTGTCCAGCGCGACATAGGCGCTGTCGACGTAACCCATCGCAAGTGGACCACCCAGCGTCGGCCCGAAACCGCCGCTGCAGACGCTGCCAATGATCTCGCCGGCTTCGTTGACGATTTCGGCGCCTTCGCGCACAGGGGTGCGTTCCTGTGGTAGCAGGCCAACACGCTTGCGGCTGACACCGCCTTGTTGCTGGGCGAATACGCTTTCAGCGCCAGGGAAGCCGCCGGCACGCGCGCCATCGGCACGACGTGGCTTGGAGATCGCCCACAGCAGGCTCGCTTCGATGGGGGTGGTGTCGGTGTTCATGTCGTGGCCGTACAGGCACAAACCCGCCTCAAGGCGCAGGGAGTCGCGGGCACCCAGGCCGATGGCCTCGACTTCCGGTTCGGCCAGCAGCGCACGGGCCAGGGCTTCGGCGCTGTCGGCCGGTACGGAGATTTCAAAACCGTCTTCACCGGTGTAACCGGAGCGGCTGACAAAGCACTCCACGCCCAGCAGGTTGACGCGGGCGAACTGCATGAAGGTCATCTTCGCAACGTCAGGCGCCAGACGTGCCAGCACGGTGACGGCGGCCGGGCCTTGCAGGGCCAGCAGGGCACGTTCTTCGAACAGCGGTTCAATGGTGCACTGTTCGCCAATGTGCTTGCGCAGGTGCGCCAGGTCTTGATCCTTGCAGGCGGCGTTGACCACCAGGAACAGTTCGTCGTTACCCAGGTTGGCAACCATCAGGTCGTCGAGGATGCCGCCCGTCTCGTTGGTAAACATGGCGTAGCGCTGCATACCCACCGGCAGGTCGATGATGTCCACCGGCACCAGGGTTTCCAGGGCCTTGGCGGCGTCGGCGCCGGTCAGGCGGATCTGGCCCATGTGCGAGACGTCGAACAGGCCGGCCTGATCGCGGGTGTGCTGGTGTTCTTTCATCACGCCCAACGGGTACTGCACAGGCATGTCGTAGCCGGCGAACGGCACCATGCGTGCGCCGAGTTCGATATGCAGGGCGTGCAACGGGGTTTTCAACAGTTGTTCGGTGGACATATTCAGCTCCTGAAGAGTTGTGCAGATGAGCGCACATCAGCACTCGATAATGTTGACCGCCAAACCGCCACGGGCGGTTTCCTTGTATTTGCTTTTCATGTCGGCGCCGGTCTGGCGCATGGTGCGGATGACCTTGTCGAGGGAGACGAAGTGTTGCCCGTCACCGCGCAGGGCCATGCGCACGGCATTGATGGCCTTGACCGAGCCCATGGCGTTGCGCTCGATACACGGCACTTGCACCAGCCCGCCAATCGGGTCACAGGTCAGGCCGAGGTTGTGTTCCATGCCGATTTCCGCGGCGTTTTCCACTTGCTGTACGGTGCCGCCGAGGACTTCGCACAAAGCGCCCGCAGCCATCGAACACGCCACGCCAACTTCGCCCTGACAGCCGACTTCGGCGCCAGAGATCGAGGCGTTTTCCTTGTACAGAATGCCGATGGCCGCAGCCGTCAGCAGAAAGCGCACGACGCCGTCGTCGTTCGAGCCGGGGATAAATCGCATGTAGTAATGCAGCACGGCGGGAATGATCCCGGCGGCGCCATTGGTCGGCGCGGTCACGACGCGCCCGCCATTGGCGTTTTCTTCGTTGACCGCCAGCGCGTAGAGGTTGACCCAGTCGAGTACTGACAGTGGGTCGCGCAATGCTGATTCGGGGTTCTTGCACAGTTGCCGGTGCAGCGCGGCGGCCCGTCGTTTGACCTTCAGGCCGCCGGGCAGGATGCCTTCGTTGCGGCAACCGGCAGCGACGCAGTCCTGCATTACTTGCCAGATTTTCAACAGGCCGGCGCGGGTTTCCGCTTCCGGCCGCCAGGCGCTTTCATTGGTCAGCATCACCTGGCTGATCGACAGCCCGTACTTGGTGCAATGACCGAGCAAATCCTTGGCGCTTTTGAACGGGAAGGTCAGGGGTGTGGCGTCTTCGACGATACGGTCGGCGCCGGCAGCGTCTTCATCGACGACAAAACCGCCGCCAACCGAATAGTACTCGCGGCTGCGGATTTGCAGGCCAGCGGCGTCGAAGGCACGAAAGATCATGCCGTTGGGGTGATAGGCCAACGGTTTGCGAATCATCGCCAGGTGTTCTTTCTCGTTGAACGCAATGCTGTGTTCGCCGAGCAGGTTCAAGCGCCCGTTGGCGCGAATTTCGTGCAGGCGCGCAGCGACGGTTTCGGTGTCGACGGTGTCCGGGTGTTCGCCTTCAAGGCCCAGCAGCACGGCCTTGTCGCTGCCGTGGCCTTTGCCGGTAGCGCCGAGCGAGCCGTACAGCTCGACTTTGACGCAGGCGGTGGCTTCAAGCAGCTTTTCGCGACGCAAGCCTTCGACGAAGCGCACAGCGGCGCGCATCGGGCCGACGGTGTGGGAGCTGGAGGGGCCGATGCCAATCTTGAACAGGTCGAACACGCTTAACGACATGAGTTGTTCTCCGGTTTCTTGTTATAGGAATTCGCGGAATGTCAGGCTTGATGCAATCCTTGGGGAGCTGGCTTGCCAGCGATGACGGTGTGTCAGGCAACAAAAATGTAGGCTGATCCATCCTCATCGCTGGCAAGCCAGCTCCTACAGGGGAATGCGGTGTTGTTGAAAGTGGGGGGCGAGCGTACCCGCCCCTCATTCGTTTAAGCGTAGCTTTCGATCGACGGGCAGGCGCAGACCAGGTTGCGATCGCCGAAGACGTTGTCGACACGACCGACCGGCGGCCAGTACTTGCCTTCGATCAGCGAGGCAACCGGGTAAACGGCCTGCTCGCGGCTGTACGGGTGGGACCACTCACCGACCAGCTCTGCCGCTGTGTGCGGAGCGTTTTTCAGTGGGTTGTCTTCTTTGTCCAGGGTACCGTTTTCCACGGCGCGGATTTCTTCGCGGATGCGGATCATGGCGTCGCAGAAGCGGTCCAGTTCTTCCTTGGATTCGCTTTCGGTCGGCTCGATCATCAGCGTGCCGGCCACCGGGAACGACATGGTCGGGGCGTGGAAACCGAAATCGATCAGACGCTTGGCGACGTCATCGACGCTGATGCCGCTGCTGTCTTTCAGTGGGCGCAGATCCAGAATGCACTCGTGCGCCACCAGGCCATTGCTGCCGGTGTACAGCACTGGATAGTGCTCTTCGAGGCGACGGGAAATGTAGTTGGCATTGAGGATCGCCAGCTGCGAAGCACGCTTGAGACCCGCGCCGCCCATCATACGAATGTACATCCAGGTGATCGGCAGAATGCTCGCGCTGCCGAACGGTGCTGCGCAGACCGCGCCTTCCTTGCGCTCCATCTGGGCGTGGCCCGGCAGGAACGGAGTCAGGTGCGATTTCACGCCGATCGGGCCGACGCCCGGGCCGCCACCGCCGTGTGGGATGCAGAAGGTCTTGTGCAGGTTCAGGTGCGAGACGTCGCCGCCGAACTTGCCCGGTGCGCAGAGGCCGACCATCGCGTTCATGTTGGCGCCGTCGATGTACACCTGGCCGCCGTTGTCATGAATGATGCCGCAGATTTCGCGGATGCCTTCTTCGAACACGCCGTGGGTCGACGGGTAAGTGATCATCAAAGCAGCGAGGTGTTCGCGGTGCTCGATGGCCTTGGCGCGCAGGTCTTCGATATCAACGTTGCCACGGGCATCGCACGCGGTAACGACGACGCGCATGCCAGCCATTTGTGCGGTGGCCGGGTTGGTGCCGTGGGCCGACGACGGGATCAGGCAGATGTCGCGACGGTCTTCGCCACGGCTCTGGTGGTAAGCACGAATAGCCAGCAGACCGGCGTACTCACCCTGGGAACCGGCGTTCGGTTGCAGCGAGATCGAGTCGTAACCGGTGGCGGCGCAGAGCATCGCTTCCAGTTCATCGGTCAGTTGCTGGTAGCCGGCGCTTTGCTCGGCCGGGGCGAACGGGTGCAGGGCGCCGAATTCGGCCCAGGTCACCGGGATCATTTCGCTGGCGGCGTTGAGTTTCATGGTGCACGAACCCAGCGGGATCATGGTGCGGTCCAGGGCCAGGTCTTTGTCGGCGAGCTTGCGCAGGTAGCGCATCAGCTCGGTTTCCGAGTGGTAACGGTTGAACACCGGGTGGCTGAGGATCGGCGATTGACGCACCAGCGCGGCCGGGATCGTGCTGACCACCGAAGCGGCAAGGGCGGCGAAATCTGGCAGTGCTTTACCGTCGGCGAAGATGCCCCACAGGGTTTCAACGTCGGCCTGGGTGGTGGTTTCGTCGAGGGACAGACCCAGGCGTTCGGCGTCGACCACGCGCAGGTTGATCTGCTGGGTGCGGGCCTTTTCGTGCAGCTTGGCGGTGTTGGCGCCAGTGGCCAGGGTCAGGGTGTCGAAGAAGTTTTCTTGTTCAACGTTCAAGCCCAGCGCGTTCAAACCCTTGGCCAGGATCGCGGTCAGGTGATGCACGCGGTTGGCGATCTGAGTCAGGCCTTTCGGGCCGTGGTACACGGCGTACATGCTGGCGATGTTGGCCAGCAGCACTTGCGCGGTGCAGATGTTGGACGTGGCTTTCTCGCGGCGGATGTGTTGTTCACGAGTCTGCATGGCCAGGCGCAGGGCCGGCTTGCCGAAACGGTCCACGGACACGCCGACCAGACGGCCCGGCATGTCGCGCTTGAACGCATCTTTGGTGGAGAAGTAAGCAGCGTGCGGGCCACCAAAGCCCAGCGGCACGCCGAAGCGTTGCGCGCTGCCGATGGCCACGTCGGCGCCGAATTCACCTGGCGGGGTCAGCACGGTCAGGGCCAGCAGATCAGCGGCTACGGCGACCAGAGCGTTGGCAGCGTGGAAGCGTTCGGTCAGTTCGCGGTAGTCGAACACGTCACCGTTGCTCGCCGGGTATTGCAGCAGGGCGCCGAAGAACGCGCTGACGTCGGTCAGCTCACGCTCGTCGCCAACCACCACGTCGATGCCCAGTGGCTCGGCACGGGTGCGCAGTACGTCGAGGGTTTGCGGGTGGCAATGCGCGGAAGCGAAGAATTGGTGGCTGCCCTTGTTCTTGCTCAGGCGTTTGCAGAAGGTCATGGCTTCGGCAGCAGCGGTGGCTTCGTCGAGCAAGGAAGCGTTGGCGATCGGCAGGCCGGTGAGGTCGCTGATCAGGGTCTGGAAGTTCAGCAGCGCTTCGAGACGGCCCTGGGAAATTTCTGGCTGGTACGGGGTGTAAGCGGTGTACCAGGCCGGGTTTTCCAGCAGGTTGCGCAGGATCGGCGAAGGCGTGTGGGTGCCGTAGTAACCCTGGCCGATGTGGGTCTTGAACAGCTGGTTCTTGCTGGCGATGGACTTGATCAGAGCCAGGGCATCGGCTTCGCTCAGGCCGTCTTCCAGGCCGAGGACGCTGGTGCCTTTGATGCTGTCGGGAATGACGCTGGCGCTCAGGGCTTCCAGGGAGTCGAAGCCGAGGCTGTTGAGCATGGCTTGCTCGTCGCCGGCACGCGGGCCGATGTGACGGGCGATGAATTCGTTGGCGGTACTTACATTTACAACAGCAGGATTCACTTCAGTCATGTCTGTGCTCCTCAGGCTTCGGCTTGGGCTTTGATCAGGCGGTCGTAGGCGTCCTGATCCAGCAGTTGGGCGACTGCCGAGGCGTCGCTTGGCTGGAAGCGGAAGAACCAGCCTTCGCCCAGCGGATCTTCGTTGACCAGTTCAGGGCTGCTGTCCAGCGCCGGGTTCACTTCCAGCACTTCGCCGTCGAGCGGCATGTACACGCCGCTGGCAGCCTTTACGGATTCCACGGTGGCGGCTTCGGCGCCTTTGTCGTAGGACTGCAGCTCAGGCAGTTGTACGAAAACCACGTCGCCTAAGGCGTTTTGTGCGAAAGCGGTGATGCCGACTGTGACGCTGCCGTCAGCTTCGGTGCGCAGCCATTCGTGATCTTCAGTAAAACGCAACTCGCTCATGGAAACTCCTAAGGGGCCAGACTCGTCTGGTGGACGCGATTGAATGCTGGGGCAATGCCCTGGTTATGAGGGACTACATAGCAAGATCGCGGCCAATGTTTGTTTTTCTATTTAAATCAATGATTTATATGAATTTAGCGGTCGCGGGATTTCGATGGTTGTAGCGAAATCGATACGCCACATGTCACGGATAAAAGGCGAGGTGGATCAAAGCCTTGCAGGGCCGTGATCGGGGAGTGGTGTAGCGATATCGTTCCGCTGTAGCGCTTTCAGTACAGGTGGGGGTCGTTTTTAGACGTGATTTTCCGATGCATGGACATTCACGACCTGTAGGAGCCGGCTTGCTGGCGATCGCGATTTTGCAGACGCCATCGCCAGCAAGCCGGCTCCTACAGGTCGGTGTTCATCAGACTTTTCAGGCCTTGCCGGGAATTCCGTACTTGCGCAACCGATGGGCAATCGCGGTGTGGGAAGTTTGTAGTCGGGTCGCGAGTTGTCGGGTCGAGGGGTAGCTGGTGTACAGTTTTTCCAGCAGGGTTTTCTCAAACTCGTCCATGGCCTGTTCTAGGCTGTCGACTTCGTGGTCGCCCTGGCGAGCGACCGAGGTGCCGGCGATGTCGAGATCGCCAATGTCCACCAGGCTGCTTTCGCAAATCGCGGCGGCGCGAAAAATCACGTTCTGCAGTTGTCGCACGTTGCCTGGCCAGCGGTTGCCCAGCAGTGCCGGATACGTGCCCGGTGCCAGGCGACAGATCGGTCGCTGGATCTGCGCGCAGGCCTGCTGCATGAAGTAACGGGCCAGCAGCAAAATGTCCTGGCCGCGCTCGCGCAGGGGAGGGACTTCGACATTGAGCACGTTGAGGCGATAAAACAGGTCTTCGCGGAACAGGCCTTCACTGACCATTTTTTCCAGGTCGCGATGGGTCGCGCTGAGGATTCGCACGTTGACCTTCACCTCACGATCACCGCCCACCCGGCGAAAACTGCCGTCGTTGAGAAACCGCAGCAACTTGGCCTGCAAGTACGGCGACATTTCGCCGATCTCGTCGAGAAACACCGTGCCCTGGTTGGCCAGTTCCATCAGCCCCGGCTTGCCGCCCCGTTGCGCACCGGTGAAAGCACCGGGCGCATAGCCGAACAGTTCGCTTTCGGCGAGGTTCTCCGGCAATGCCGCACAGTTCAATGCCAGAAACGGTGAGCTGTGCCGGGCGCTGATGGCATGGCAGGCGCGGGCGACCAGTTCTTTACCGGTGCCGGTTTCACCCTGAATCAGCAGCGGCGCATCCAGTGCCGCCACCCGCTGGGCGCGCGCCTTGAGGGTGCGGATGACCGGGGATTCGCCAAGCAACGCGTCAAACCCTTCAGCATGATCGTGGTGCAACGCGGACAGGCGTTCGCCGATGCGGTTGGGTTGATACAGGGTCAGCAGGGCGCCGGCGTCGGTGATCGGCGTGGCGTCCAGCAGCAAGGTCTGGCCGTTGACGGTGATTTCCCGCAGCGGCAGGCGAAAGCCCTGTTCGAGCAGGGCGTCGAGCAAGGCCGGGTCGGCAAACAGTTCGGCGATGCTTTCACCGGCCGGTTCGCGGCCGTACAGGGCGATCAACGCGGGGTTGGCCAGCAGCACGTTGCCGTCGCTGTCCAGCGCTAGCACCGGGTCGGTCATGGCGGCGAGCAGTGCATCGAGCTGCAAGTGCCGACGCTGACCGGGCAGGATGTCGACGACCGTCACAGCTTGTACGCCACGCACGCTGAACAGCGCATCGCGCAGTTCTTCGAGGACTTGCGGGCTCAGGGTCGGGGCGTCGATGTAGACGTTGGGCGGAACCATTTCCACCGCATCCAGGTTGAGATTGCGCCCGCCGAGCAGGGCCAGGACTTCCTGGGTAATGCCGACGCGGTCGATGAAGCTGACGTGGATACGCATGGACGGTTTCGGGTTCTGCTGTGCGGAGGGTGGCAAGTATGCCTTGGTGAAGGGGTAGAGGTGAAATCCGCAGTCAGGTACAGCACCTGTAGGAGCCGGCTTGCTGGCGATTCGGACGGTGCGGTATGTCAGTAATACCGCGTTATCGTTCATCGCTGGCAAGCCAGCTCCTACAAGGGATAGGGCTTACTCGAATTTCTCGAGGTCTATCGGGTCACCGGATTTCATATTCAGTTGCTTGCGGATGTCTTCGAACATCAGGTCGTAATGTTCGTGTGTCGAACCAATAGCGATTTTTTCCTTGGGAATGCCATGTTTCTCGGCAATTTTCGTCACATTGCTGGCGAAGTTGTAGGCTTCTTCCTTGGGCAGAAAGAAGGGCTCCTTCAATTCCTTGCCCAGAATGCTGCCATGCATCGTGAACTGAATGCCTTTTTCCCCTTTGGGGTTCTTGCTGACTTCATAGTCGAGGTGGATGTTGTAGCTCACATCATCCTTGTTCAGCGCATGGCGCTCGATGTGCAAGTGACCTGGATCAAACGTTGCCATAAACACCTCTCCCTACAAGTAAGTAATGCCCCGTGTCGCGGTGCTGATGCGTGTACCCGCGACGCCCAGAATGATCGATTCGATGTCCGACAGCGAGCCGATCACTGCGATTTTTCCAGTATGGCGTGCAAATTCGCAAGCTGCCTGCACCTTCGGTCCCATGGAGCCGGCAGCGAAGCCGAGCTTTTCCAGTTCATCGGGGTGCGCCTGGGCGATGGCTTTCTGGGTGGGTTTGCCGAAGTCGATGAACGCCGCGTTGACGTCGGTGGCGATCACCAGCAGATCGGCTTCCAGCTGTTCGGCCAGCAGCGCAGAGCACAAGTCCTTGTCGATGACAGCCTCGACGCCTTCCAGTTTGCCGGGGGACGTGTACATGGTGGGAATGCCGCCGCCACCGGCGCAGATCACGATGCTGTTTTTTTCCAGCAGCCACTTGATCGGACGTATTTCGAAGATGCGTTTTGGTCTCGGGCTGGCAACCACGCGGCGATATTTGTCGCCGTCCGGGGCGATGGCCCAGCCTTTTTCAGCGGCGAGCGCTTCGGCCTCGGCTTTGGTGTAGACCGGGCCGATGGGTTTGGTGGGGTTCTTGAAGGCCGGGTCGTTGGCGTCGACTTCGACCTGGGTCAACAAGGTGGCGAACGGCACTTCGAAGTCCAGCAGGTTGCCCAGTTCCTGTTCGATGATGTAGCCGATCATGCCTTCGGTCTCGGCACCGAGCACGTCCAGCGGATAGGGCGAAACCGAGGTGTAGGCCGCCGCCTGCAATGACAGCAGACCAACCTGCGGGCCATTGCCGTGGGCGATGACCAGTTGGTTGCCGGGGTGGATCTTGGCGATCTGTTCGGTGGCGATCCGGATGTTGGCGCGCTGGTTGTCAGCGGTCATGGGTTCACCACGGCGGAGCAGGGCGTTGCCGCCCAGGGCTACGACGATACGCATGGTGCAGTCCTTCTAAACAGAGGAAAGGCAAACAACTCGATCCCCTGTAGGAGCAAGCTTGCTCGCGATAGGATCGCTGCGGTCGGTCAGAGACACCTAGGCGTAGCTATCGCAGGCAAGCCAGCTCCCACAGTGACCATGTCGTGTCAGTGGGAGCTGTATGGCTTACAGATCAGCCAGGGTCGACACCAGAATCGCCTTGATCGTGTGCATGCGGTTTTCCGCTTGCTCGAAGGCGATGCAGGCTGGCGACTCGAACACGTCATCGGTCACTTCGATGCCGTTGTTCAGGAACGGGTACTGCTCGGCAATCTGTTTGCCGATCTTGGTGTCGCAGTTGTGGAAGGCCGGCAGGCAGTGCATGAACTTGGTGCGCGGGTTGCCGGTGGCTTTCATCAGGTCGGCGTTGACCTGGTACGGCAGCAATTGCTGGATGCGCTCGGCCCAGGCTTCGACCGGTTCGCCCATCGACACCCAGACGTCGGTGTGGATGAAGTCCACGCCCTTGACCGCTTCTTTCGGGTCTTCGGTGAGGGTGATGCGAGCGCCGCTTTCTTCGCCGTACTGTTTGCAGCGGGCCACCAGATCGTCCGCCGGCCACAGGGCTTTCGGCGCGCAGATGCGCACGTCCATGCCGAGTTTGGCGCCGATCAGCAGCAGCGAGTTGCCCATGTTGTTGCGCGCATCGCCCAGGTACGCGTAGCTGATCTCGTGGATCGGCTTGTCGGCGTGTTCGCGCATGGTCAGCACGTCGGCGATCATTTGGGTCGGGTGGTATTCATCGGTCAGGCCGTTGAACACCGGGACGCCGGCGAACTTGGCCAGCTCTTCGACGATTTCCTGCTTGAAGCCACGGTACTCGATGGCGTCATACATGCGCCCGAGCACGCGGGCGGTGTCCTTCATGCTTTCCTTGTGACCGATCTGCGAAGAGTTCGGGTCGATGTAGGTGACGTTCGCGCCTTGGTCATAGGCCGCGACTTCGAAGGCGCAACGGGTGCGGGTCGAGGTCTTTTCGAAGATCAGGGCGATGTTGTTGCCCTTCAGGTGTTGCTGTTCGGTACCGGTGTACTTGGCGCGCTTGAGGTCGCGGGACAGGTCGAGCAGGTAGCGCAATTCGCGAGGGGTGTGGTGTTCCAGGCTCAGCAGATTGCGGTTGTGAATATTGAACGCCATTTTGGATCTCCTTGGGTTTGGGTAATCCCCTTGGCCGCGCGGGATACACGTCGGCCAAGGTCAACAGGTTAGTAGTCGATCGGGTCGCGGATGATCGGGCAGGTCATGCAGTGGCCACCGCCCCGTCCGCGGCCGAGTTCGCCGGCGCTGATGGTGATGACTTCCACACCGGCCTTGCGCAGCAGGGTGTTGGTGTAGGTGTTGCGGTCGTAACCGATAACCACGCCCGGCTCCAGAGCCACCACGTTGTTGCCGTCGTCCCATTGCTCGCGTTCGGCGGCGTAGCTGTTGCCACCGGTTTCCACCACGCGCAGCGCCTTGAGGTTAAGGGCCTGGGCGACGGTATCGAGGAAGCTGGTTTCTTCGCGGCGAATATCGATGCCATCCGCTTTGCTTTCATCGGGACGCAGGGTGAAGGCGACAATCTGGTTCACCACTTCCGGGAAGATCGTGACCAGGTCGCGATCGCAGAAGCTGAATACGGTGTCCAGGTGCATCGCTGCGCGGGACTTCGGCAGGCCGGCGACGATGACTTTTTCCACGGCCTTGTTTTTGAACAGGTTCACCGCCAGTTGGGCAATGGCCTGGCGCGACGAGCGCTCGCCCATGCCGATCAACACCACGCCGTTGCCGATCGGCATCACATCACCGCCTTCGAGCGTGGAGTGGCCGTGCTCCAGGTCTGGATCGCCGTACCAGATCTGGAAGTCGGCGTTGGTGAACTCGGGGTGGAACTTGTAGATGGCGGTGGCCAGCAGGGTTTCCTGACGGCGCGCCGGCCAGTACATCGGGTTGAGCGTGACACCGCCGTAGATCCAGGAGGTGGTGTCGCGGGTGAACTGGGTGTTGGGCAGCGGCGGCAGAATGAAGCTGGAGTGGCCAACAAAGTCGCGGTACATCTCGATGGCCTTGCCACCGAAACTGCTCGGCAAATCGTCGCCCGAAACGCCACCGATCAGGTAGTCGGCGACCTTGCGCGGCTCCAGGCTGCGCAGCCACGAAGCGGTTTCATTGATCAGACCCAGGCCCACCGAATTGGCGGTGATCTTGCGCTCCAGGATCCAGTCCAAAGCTTCGGGAATGGCGACGATGTCGGTCAACAGGTTGTGCATTTCCAGCACATCGATGTTGCGTTCACGCATCTTGGTGACGAAGTCGAAATGGTCACGCTTGGCCTGGGCCACCCACAGCACGTCATCGAACAGCAGTTCGTCGCAGTTGTTCGGGGTCAGCCGCTGATGGGCTAGCCCTGGCGAGCAAACCATGACTTTGCGCAGTTTGCCTGCCTCGGAATGTACGCCGTACTTTTCCATGGTCATTGCAGTGTTCCTCCAGATGACAAAGACGTGTGTTACAGGGTCAGGAAGCCGTCGTAGAGTCCGTAGGCCGCCACCAGGGCGCCCGCGACCACTGCGGCGAAAATCAGCTTCTCGATGTTGGTGAAAACCGGTTTGTTCATTTCAAACTTGGCCTTGGCGAACAGGATCACGCCGGGGGCATAGAGCAGGGCCGAGAGCAGCAGGTACTTGATGCCGCCGGCGTAGATCAGCCAGACCGCGTAGATCAGGGCCGCGGCGCCGATGAACAGGTCTTTCTTGCGTGCGGCCAGCGCGCCTTCGTAGGTTTCACCGCGCACCGCCAACAGCAGGGCGTAGGCCGCCGACCACAGGTAAGGCACCAGAATCATCGACGTGGCGAGGTAGATCAGCGACAGGTAGGTGCTGGCCGAAAACAGCGTGATCACCAGGAAGATCTGCACCATGGCGTTGGTCAGCCACAAGGCATTGACCGGTACGTGGTTGGCGTTTTCCTTGCGCAGGAAGGCCGGCATGGTGTGGTCCTTGGCGGCGGCGAACATGATCTCCGCACACAGCAGCACCCACGACAGCAACGCCCCGAGCAGCGAGATGATCAAGCCGACGCTGATCAGCACCGCGCCCCAGTGACCGACCACATGTTCCAGCACCGCAGCCATCGACGGGTTCTGCAACTTGGCCAGTTCCGGCTGAGTCATGATCCCCAGCGACAGCACGTTCACCAGCACCAGGAACAGCAGCACGGTGACGAAGCCGATGACCGTGGCTTTACCCACGTCGCTGCGTTTCTCCGCCCGGGCCGAGAAGATGCTCGCACCTTCGATGCCGATGAACACCCACACGGTGACCAGCATCATTTTGCGCACCTGGTCCATCACGCTGCCCAGGTCCGGGTTCTTGAAGCCCCAGATGTCGGCGGTGAAGATGTCCAGTTTGAAGGCGAACACCGCGATCAGCACGAACAGCACCAGCGGCACGATCTTGGCGACCGTGGTCACCAGGTTGATGAACGCCGCTTCCTTGATGCCGCGCAGCACCAGGAAGTGCACCGCCCAGAGCAGCACCGACGCACCGATCACCGCCGCTGGCGTATTACCCTCCCCGAAAATCGGGAAGAAGTAG
This sequence comes from Pseudomonas sp. Irchel s3f7, assembly GCF_900187615.1. Lineage (GTDB taxonomy): Bacteria > Pseudomonadota > Gammaproteobacteria > Pseudomonadales > Pseudomonadaceae > Aquipseudomonas. The sequence continues at coordinate 34,826 of NZ_FYDO01000043.1, forward strand.
CCCAGGGTGCTGAACAACAGGACGAAATAGCCGACGTTGCCCAGCCAGGCACTGATCCAGTAGCCCCACGCCGACGAGAAACCCATGTAGTCGCCAAACCCGGCCTTGGCGTAGGCGTAGACCCCGCCGTCGAGATTGGGTTTGCGATTGGCCAGTGTCTGGAACACAAAGGCGAGGGTGAGCATACCGACGGCCGTAATGGCCCAACCGATCAGAATGGCGCCGACATCGGCACTGGCGGCCATGTTTTGCGGCAGGGAAAAGATCCCGCCACCAATCATTGAACCAACAACCAGCGCAACCAATGCGCCGAGTTTCAGTTTTCCGGGGGATGCAGACATTGCATGGCACCAATGCAGGGGAAGAGTGGAAAGGCTAAGTCTGATGGTTATTAAATTAACTGACGTGGATCAGTGCATTGGTGTATTCAGTAATTATCGGCAGAGTGCCATTACGATTTGTCTGTAATCCGCATTCCAGAGCCTTTTTCGCATTTATCGGATAGTGTTTTTATTGGGTTTGAGTTATCGCGATAGTTCTGTTGCGCAATTTTTTGTAAATGTCTTTTGTGAAATATTCTTTTAATGAGAAAGTTGTAAGTAAAACGATTGTCGTCGATGGTTATATAGCCGTTTTGTGCGTGTAAATAGGCGGCTGGTTGGCGTTATTCAATAATCGTTATTACGCTTCACTCATTTGGATACGCACCCTGTTGCCTCCCGGAGACGCAGCCATGTCGCAAGCGCCGCAAAAACTTCGCCTGAACGCACTGATCGCGCTGGTGGTGGGATCGATGATCGGCGGCGGGATCTTTTCCCTGCCGCAGAACATGGCGGTTCAGGCCGATGCCGGTGCCATCATGATCGGTTGGGCGATCACGGCCGTGGGCATGCTGACGCTGGCGTTCGTGTTCCAGACCCTGGCCAATCGCAAGCCCGAACTGGATTCCGGTGTGTACGCCTACGCCAAGGCCGGGTTCGGCGACTACATGGGGTTTTCGTCGGCGTGGGGTTACTGGATCAGCGCCTGGCTGGGTAACGTTGGCTACTTTGTCCTGCTGTTCAGCACCCTCGGCTACTTCGTTCCGGTGTTTGGGCAGGGTAACACCCCCATCGCCATCGGCTGCGCTTCGGTGTTGTTGTGGACCGTGCATTTTGTGGTGCTGCGCGGGATCAAGGAGGCGGCGCTCATCAACCTGGTGACCACGGTGGCCAAGATCGTGCCGCTGATCATGTTCATCGTGATCGCCGCCGTGGCGTTCAAGGCTGACATCTTTACCCGGGACATCTGGGGGCATGGCAATCCGCAGTTCGGCAGCGTAATGGACCAGGTGCGGCACATGATGCTGGTCACCGTGTTCGTGTTTATCGGCATCGAAGGCGCCAGTGTGTATTCGGCGCGCGCGGAGAAACGCTCGGACGTAGGCCGGGCAACGGTCATCGGGTTTCTCGGGGTGCTGGCGCTGTTGGTGCTGGTGAACGTGTTGTCGCTGGGGATCATGACTCAGCCGGAACTGGCCAAGTTGCAGAACCCGTCACTGGCCTCGGTGCTGGAACATATCGTCGGTCGATGGGGGGCGTTGCTGATCAGCGTCGGCCTCGCGATCTCGTTGCTCGGCGCCTTGTTGTCCTGGGCGCTGCTGTGCGCCGAGATCCTCTTTGTCACGGCCAAAGACAAGACCATGCCGGCGTTTCTGACCAAGGAAAACGCCAACCATGTGCCGGTCAATGCGCTGTGGATGACCAACCTGATGATCCAGCTGTTTTTGCTGATCACGCTGTTTTCCGCCGGCACCTACACCAGCCTGATCTACCTCGCCTCGTCGATGATCCTGGTGCCGTATCTGTGGTCGGCGGCGTATGCGGTGTTGTTGAGCGGGCGCGGCGAAACCTACGAAAACTCACCGGCTGAGCGATCCAAGGATCTGTTGATCGCCGGTATCGCCCTGGGTTACGCGGTGTGGTTGTTGTACGCCGGTGGCTTGAAATATCTGCTGCTCTCGGCATTGCTGTATGCGCCCGGCGTGATCCTGTTTGCCAAAGCCCGGCATGAGCAAGGCAAGCCACTGTTCACGCTCGCAGAGAAGGGCATTTTTGCCTGCGTCATCAGCGGGGCCGGGTTGGCAGCGTATGGGTTGTACAGCGGGTTACTGAGTCTATGAAATTGTGCGGCGCTGGAAGGTGGGTCGGTGACGGCTCGACAGCTGTTGTCGCGTGCCGAGGCGTGGCGGCCTTATCGGGGTATGCGACGCAGTTGTTGTGGACCGCGTTGAGTCGGGAGGATTGAGCTGATTCCGGATCTGTGGTGAACGGTCAGGCGCTTTCGCTGGCAAGCCAGCTCCTACAATTAAACGCGGGACGTGTGCGGACAACTGTGGGAGATTCTATGTTTGGGGGGAACCCCCAAACATAGAAATAGGCTTGTATTCACTTTGGTTTTTCATCAAGGCAAACAGTACCCGAGCCAGTTTTCTGGCAAGTATCACCAGCGCCTCGGTCCCTTT
>NZ_FYDO01000044.1 GCF_900187615.1 Pseudomonas sp. Irchel s3f7
AAAGGGACCGAGGCGCTGGTGATACTTGCCAGAAAACTGGCTCGGGTACTGTTTGCCTTGATGAAAAACCAAAGTGAATACAAGCCTATTTCTATGTTTGGGGGTTCCCCCCAAACATAGAATCTCCCACATTTATGTTGGGGGTCTCACTCCGCGTCGAGATGCATCGGTGTAATCACCCGGCCGTCACTTTCGGCCTCGCCCAGATTGGCATCGATGAAGTACACCCGGTCATCTTCCAGTTTGCCCTTGTCGACCAGATAATCCTTGATGCTGCTGGCACGTTCCTGGCCCAGTTGACGCAACAGCACATCGCTCGAACTCCAGAACTTGATCACTTCGGCTCGCATTTTTGCTGTGCGTTCTTCCTTGCCCAGATCCTTCCACTCCGGCAACGGCTGGATCTTCAGGCGGGTGCGGAAGATGCCTTCCAGAAGCGGGCCTTTTTCACTGTCCGGTACTTTCAGCAATGACGCCTGCGCGGGAACCTTGTCGCCACGGCGCTGGAGCATTTTGTAGTAGTTGTACTGGTATTCCCGTTCCAGACGTTGCTCGGCGATCAATGGGCCATCGCTGCTCTTGGCCGCAGTGCCCTCGATTTCCAGGCGCAGGGCCGGACGCTCTTTGAGCGCGCTGGCCAGCTTGTCCAGGGCGCCTTCAGCATCCTTGCTCAGGTCGCTTGTGCCCGGTGCGAACGAGACAGTACCCAGATCCTCTGAACCACCACCATTGACCAATCCGCCGATCATTTTGAAGGGCGCTGCCGCTGCTTTGACGATCAGGTTGCGCAGGGTTTGCCAGACAATCGGCATAACGCTGAACTGTGGATTGTTCAGGTCGCCGGTGACGGGCAACTCGATGGAAATCTTGCCGTCGACGTCCTTGAGCAAGGCGATGGCCAACTTCAATGGCAGGCTGACGGCATCCGGGCTGTCGACTTTTTCACCCAGTTGCAGTTGCTCGACCACCACTTTGTTCTCAGCCTTGAGCTGGCCGTTGGTGATCAGGTAATGCAGGTCAAGATTGAGTCGACCCTTGCGGATACGGTAACCGGCGAACTTGCCCGAGTAAGGCGTCAGCGTGGTCAATTCCACGCGTTTGAAACTGGTCGCGATGTCGAGGCTGGCCATCGGGTCGAACGGGTTGACCGCGCCCTTGATGGTCACCGGCGCATAGCGATCGACCTTGCCTTTGATGTCCACACTGGCCGGTTTTGCCTGGCGACTGTCGATGGTGCCAATTTGCCCGTTGAGCTGCTGGATGGCGGTGGCAAAGTTCGGTGTCAGGCTGAAGTCGGCAAAGTTGGCCGAGCCGTCGTTGATGGCAATGCCGCCGATGTGGATGCCCAGCGGTTTTTCTTTGCTGGCGGGTTTGGCGGCGGTCGCCTTGGTGCCCGAGTCGGCCGGTTGGGGGATCAACAAATCATCGATGTTGGTGGTGCGGTCATCGTTGATCATGAAACGCGCGTAAGGCTGCAGCAGGTTGATCTTGTCGATCGACAGACTGTCGCCGTGCTGATAATTCAGGCCCTCGACCACCACTTGCTGCCACTTGAGGAAGTCGCGGGTTTTCAGGGTGTCCAGGGTATGCAACTGATCGATCTGGGCACGGCCGGTGACGCTCAAGGCCTGCGGTTCGGTGCTCTTGAGGTTGACCGCCAGATTGCTGCCGAGCATGCCGCTGCGCAATTCGAGGCGAATGAATGGATTGATGTAGGACTGGGCGACACGCAGGTCGATGTCCTTGGTTTGCACATTGAGTTTGGCACTGACCGGAGCGAGGTTGACCTCGCCGTCGGCCATGATTTTGCCTTGCTTGCCGACGCCGGTATCGAGCCTGAGCTTGAAAGGCGAGCCATTGAGGCTGTCAAAACCTTCGAGGTCGATGTTCAGCGGCGCCAGTTCCAGCTCCACGGCGGGTTGCGCCTTGCGGTCCGCCAGATGCACTTTGTAATCGCGCAGTTGCACGTCCTTGAGCAGCACTTGCCAAGGCTTGTCCGGGGCAGCCGATTCAGGGGCTGGTGAGTCGGCGGCGGCTGGCGCGGTAGCCGGTTCGGCGTCGGCCTTGGCGGCCGCTTTGGAGGGCTGGCTGGCGAAGAGTTTCTGCCAGTCGAGCTGACCGTCGGACTCCAGTGCAGCCCAGGTCTCCAGCTTGTTGCTGCGGATCTTGCCGACCACCACTTGCTGCTTTGCCAGGTCCACGGTGGTTTCACTGATATCCAGACGCTCTAGCTTCACCAGCGGACGACCGTCCGGGGCCTTGATGGCGAAAGGGGCAATGGTGGCCGAGACATTGCTCAGCAACAGCTCGGTTTCCTTGGACAGGTTGAGTTTGTAGTCGGTGCTGATGCTGAGAATGCCGCTTTCGAGGTCCAGGGGCACGGCATCGCGCACGTAGGGCCAGAAGGCTTTCATCTTGCCATCGGTGATTTTCAGCTTACCTTCGGAGGCGAGCGGGATCAGGCTGAAGTTGCCGGTCCAGTCGATCTGTCCGCCGTTGGGGCCGATGGCCATCAAGGTCATGTCGGCGCTGTCTTCGGGCAGGGTGCTGAGGTTTTTCAACTCGAAATCGAGTGTGTCGTAGAGGAATTCGATGGGTTCGCTGGGACGGGCATCTTCGAAATGCACGGCACCACCGGCGAATTTGATTCGTTCGATGCGCAGCGGAAACGGCTTGGCATCCGGGTCGGCGGGCGTCGGCTCACTCGCAGGCACCTTGAACAAACCGAGCAGATTGAGCTTGCCGTCCTTGGCGAACAGGATTTCTGTCTTGGCTTTGTCCAGTTCGACATCGGACAGGTGCAGCGCTTTGGTCCAGAGGCTGTCGATCTGCAGGTTGGCGTACAGGCGTTCGAAACCGACCTGCTCCTTGCCCGGTTCACCGATGTTCAAGCCCCAGAGAGTCAGCTCAAGGCTGAACGGATTGAGCTCGATCCGCTGGAGGGTGGCGGGCGTGTTGGCATAGTTGGCCAGTTGCTGATTGGCAATGCGTAACGCAACACCCGGCAAAATCAGAAAGCCCAGCAAGCTGTAGAGGGCCAGAGCAGTCAACAAGGCGCCGATGGCGCGAATCAATCCTTTGGGCATGTGTGGCTTCATCTGTCTGAATCGGAGTGCCTTGGAGTATGGCATGCGAATCCGGTTCCAAAGCAATTGCCAAGTTCAGGAAACTTCAGATTTATCCCACAGCCATCACAGCTGAAGAATCAGGGTTTTCAGCGGTGGCTGCTGATCCATCGACGGGAAATCACCGCCCGGTTTCATCACCGTCCACTCCCGAACGGGCCGCCCGGCTTTCTCTGCGCAGCGCAGGACCTGCTCGCGCCAATCGTCCATGCTGACCTTTGCCAGGTTGTTGCAGCAGATCAGCACGCCGTTGTCGGCAGTGCTCAACAGTGCCGGTTTCAGCAGGCTCTGATAGTCGCGCAGCAAGTCGACAGTACCGAACGCGCTCTTGGCCCAAGCGGGCGGGTCGAGCAAAACCAGATCGTACTGGCGTTGTTCCAGGCGTTGATAGGTCGGCAGTTTTTGCCCGCGACGCTGGCTGATCGGCAGTCCGGCCAATTGGCGAATCGCCGGAAAATAGTCGGACTGGATGAATTCCATGGTGGGCAATTGCGGGTTCAGCAGACCGTTTTCCCGGCCGACCGCCAGATTGCCTTCGGCGAAGTCCAGGTTGCACACCTCGCGGGCGCCACCGGCCGCCGCGCTGAGACCGACACCGCAGGTGTAGGCAAACAGGTTCAACACACTTTTGTTTTTACTGTGATCCTTGACCCAGCCGCGGGTGTTGCGCAGGTCGAGGAACAGCAGCGGATCCTGACCGGCATGGCGCCCGCGAACCCGATAGTTGAGGCCCCACTCGTGACCGATCAGGTCTTGCAGGGCGGCATCGTCGGCACGATAGACGATGTCTTCGCGGTCGATGCGTGAGTTGCCACGGGAACGGTCGTTGTAGACCAACAGCAAGTCGAGGCCCAGGTGCTGATTGATCGCCTCGTGCAGTTGCAGCAGCGCCTCGCGCTCCAGCGGCTGGTGGAAGCTCTGCACCAGCAGTTGCGGGCCGTAGCGGTCGATGGTCAGACCGCCGGCGCCTTCCTGGCTGCCGTGAAACAGGCGATAGCAGTCGGTGCCCTGCTGATGCAGTTCGGCAAGCAGGTCCTGGCGATGATCGAGGGCGGCGCGCAGCGCCTGATTCAAGGAAGACATGCTGGGCGCCTTGCAGGAGGATTTGGGCGCGGGAGTTTAACACTGTGGGGCTGGGATGAGGGGCTTGCCACAGAGTGATCACAGCCAAAGTGCTGTGTTCAGGTCAACAACCCCATCCGCCGTTTAGCACGATGGACTGACCCATTACGCACCGCCCAACGCAACATCGGCACACTGCGATTGACGCTGGCGCGGATCAATTTGCGTTGCAAAGGGTTCTGGCTGACGCCGAGCATGTCACTGGCCCAGTCCGGCAGCAGGTCGATCCCGGCCTGCATCATCAATCCGCCGAAAGGCTTGGCCAAGCGGCTGGGGGAGGGGGCGTTCAACAGCAGACGCAGCACTTCGCGACTGCGTTCGTCGCACAGCAGTTGCGGGCGAATGCGCTCAAGGTATTCGGATATTTCCTGCCGCGACCGCGGCACATTCCGGGCACCCAAGCGTTCTGCAACCAGCGCGATTTCTGCGTAATAACGATCCTGATCCGCGAGGGACAAATGCGGATTGCGATAGCGCAGGTGTGCGGCTAGAAAGTTACTGACCTCGGCCACGTGCACCCAGGTCAACAGGTCAGGATCGCTGGCCGCATAAGGGCGCCCATCCGGCGCCGTGCCGGTCACTTGCAAGTGAATGGTGCGGACTTTCTCGATCAACCAGTCGGCGTCCTGGCGCGAGCCAAAGGTCGTGCCGGAGATGAATTGCCCGGTGCGGCGCAGGCGACCGAGCATGTCTTCGCGAAAATTCGAATGGTCCCAGACCCCGGCCAGCGCCAACGGATGCAAGGCTTGCAGCATCAAGGCGCTGATGCCGCCGATCAGCATGCTGCTGAAGTCGCCGTGAACTTGCCAGCTCACCGAATCTGGTCCGAACAGGCCGGGATCGCCCTTGGGGTTTTCCAGATCGAGCTGGCCGAGGGACAAACCGGTCAGGCTCATGATCTGGGTTTCGATGCGGGTGCGGATGAATTCCATAAATGAACCTGCAGGAGCGAGCATGCTCGCGATGGACGTTAACGATAACGCGTGCTTCCTGAATATACGCGGTGCGCTTTAGTCCCTCGCGAGTGAACTCGCTCCTGCAGAAGGCAGCACGTCATTGATTCAGGCGTTTATCGATCAGGCCTTGCACCACGCTTGGATCGGCCAGGGTCGAGGTGTCGCCCAGGCTGTCGAGTTCATTGCAGGCAATCTTGCGCAGGATACGCCGCATGATCTTGCCTGAGCGGGTTTTCGGCAAGGCTGGCGCCCATTGGATCAAATCCGGTTTGGCGAAGCTGCCGATTTCATTGCTGACCAGAGCCAGCAGTTCTTTCTTCAGTTCATCATTGGTTTCGACGCCGTTCATGGGCGTGACGAAGGCATAGATGCCCTGACCCTTGATGTCGTGGGGATAGCCGACCGCAGCGGCCTCGGCGATGCTCTCGTGCAACACCAGGGCGCTTTCCACTTCGGCGGTGCCGATGCGGTGGCCGGACACGTTGATCACATCGTCGATGCGCCCGGTGATCCAGTAGTCGCCATCTTCATCGCGCCGCGCGCCATCGCCAGTGAAGTAGTAACCGGGGTAGGGCTTGAAGTAGGTATCGACCATGCGCTGCGGGTCACCGTAGACGCTGCGGATTTGCGCGGGCCAGCTGGATTTGATCGCCAGCACGCCGCTGCCGGCGCCTTTGATTTCCTTGCCCTGTTCGTCGAGCAACACCGGTTGTACGCCGAACATCGGTTGTGTGGCGCAACCCGGTTTGATCCGTTGCGCGCTGACCAACGGGCTGAGCATGATGCCGCCGGTTTCGGTCTGCCACCAGGTATCGACAATCGGGCAACGCTCTTCGCCGACCGCATGGAAATACCATTCCCACGCTTCTGGATTGATCGGCTCGCCGACGGTACCGAGCAGCCTGACGCTGGCGCGTGACGTTTGCTTCAATGGCTCCGGGCCCTCTCTCATCAGGGAGCGCAAAGCGGTCGGGGCGGTGTAGAAAATGTTCACCTTGTGCTTGTCGATCACCTGCCAGAAGCGTGACGTGCTCGGGTAACTCGGCACGCCTTCAAAGATCAGCGTAGTGGCGCCGTTGGCCAGCGGGCCGTAGACGATGTAGCTGTGCCCCGTGACCCAGCCGACATCGGCGGTGCACCAGAAGACCTCGCCGTCGCGGTAGTCCAGCACGTATTTGAAAGTCATCGCCGCTTGCAACAGGTATCCGCCGGTGGTGTGCAACACGCCTTTGGGTTTACCGGTGCTGCCCGAGGTGTAGAGGATGAACAGCGGGTCCTCGGCGTCCATCGGCTCAGGCGGGCAATCGGCGCTGACGTCGCGCAGGGCCTGGTGATAGCGGATGTCACGGCCTTCGATCCAGTTCACTTCACTCTGGCTGTGCTCGACGACGATGACAGTGCTGACGTTAGGGCAACTTTGCAGCGCCTTGTCGACTTTCTCTTTGAGTGGTACGGGTTTTCCGCCCCGTACGCCAGCGTCGGCGGTGATGACGGTCTGGCAGTCGGCGTCGAGAATGCGGTCGCGCACGGAGTCGGGCGAGAAGCCCCCAAACACGACCGAGTGCACCGCGCCGATGCGGGTGCAGGCGAGCATGGCGTAAGCCGCTTCCGGGATCATCGGCAGGTAGATGCACACGCGATCGCCTTTCTTCACACCACGGCTTTTCAGCACATTGGCCAGGCGGCAGACGTTTTCATGCAATGTTTTGTAGGTGATCGAGCGGGAGTCGGCAGGGTCGTCGCCTTCCCAGATGATCGCGATCTGATCGCCGCGTTTTGGCAGATGGCGGTCGATGCAGTTGTAGCTGACGTTCAGCTTCGCCCCGGCAAACCAGCTGGCTTCGCCGGTTTTCAGGTTGTAGCGCTGGACGGTATCCCATGGCGCGCTCCAGTCGAGAAAGCGCGTGGCCTGTTCGGCCCAAAAGGTGCTGGGGTGTTCGATAGATTCGCGGTAGAGGCGGTGGTAGTCGTCTTGACTCAATTGTGCAGCCCGGCGGACGGCATCGGCTTTGGGGAACGTGCTGATATCGAACATGACGGTTCCTTATTTTTGTTTTGCGACAAAGATAAAGATGCGCCGAGAGGTCAATGGGTTCAAGAGGGGAGCTGTGCGACCCTCGTAGGAGCTGGCTTGCTAGCGAAAGCGGTGGTTCAGTCAATATTTATTGGACTGACACACCGTCTTCGCTGGCAAGCCAGCTCCTACAGAGGAGTGCATTACTGCCGAGCCATCAAATCACCCGCGGTGACGACCGCGGAAGTAGTTGATCAGGCCTTGTGTCGAGGCATCATCGGCCGGAGTTTCTTCGCTGCCGACCAGACGGTTGTAGACGCCTTTGCCCAGCTCTTTGCCCAGCTCCACGCCCCACTGGTCGAAGGCGTTGATGCCCCAGATCACGCTCTGCACGAAGACTTTATGCTCGTACATCGCCACCAGCGCGCCGAGGCGACGAGGGCTGATGCGTTCGACCACCAGGGTGTTGCTCGGACGGTTGCCCGGGATCACCTTGTGCGCCGCGAGTTTTTGTACTTCGTCTTCGCTCAAGCCTTTGTCGCGCAGCTCGGTTTCGGCTTCGGCAAGGGTCTTGCCGAGCATCAGCGCCTGGCTCTGCGACAGGCAGTTGGCGTACAGCCATTGGTGGTGGTCGGACACCGGGTTGAAGCTGACAATCGGCACGATGAAGTCGGCCGGGATCAGCTGGGTGCCCTGGTGCAGCAACTGGTGATAGGCGTGTTGACCATTGCAGCCGACGCCGCCCCAGATGACCGGGCCGGTGTCAGTGGACACCGGGGTGCCATCCTGACGCACGCTCTTGCCGTTGGATTCCATGTCCAGCTGTTGCAAGTGCTTGGTGATGTTGCGCAAGTAGTGGTCGTACGGCAGGATCGCATGGCTTTGCGCACCCCAGAAGTTGCCGTACCACACGCCGAGCAAGGCCAGCAGCACCGGCATGTTCTGTTCGAATGGCGCGGTCTGGAAGTGCTGGTCCATGGTGTAGGCACCGGACAGCAGTTCTTTGAAGTTCGACATGCCGATGGCCAGGGCAATCGGCAAACCGATGGCCGACCACAGCGAATAACGCCCGCCGACCCAGTCCCACATCGGGAAGATGTTTTCTTCGCGGATGCCGAACGCCACGGCGGCGGCGTTGTTGCTCGATACCGCGATGAAGTGGCGGTACAGCTCGGCTTCCGAACCACCCTGGGCCAGATACCAGGCGCGAGCGGCCTGGGCATTCTTCAGGGTTTCGAGGGTGTTGAAGGATTTCGACGAAACGATGAACAGCGTGGTCTCGGCACGCAGCTTCATGGCCAGTTCGTGGAATTCGCTGCCGTCGATGTTCGCCAGATAGTGGCAACGCACGCCTTTCTGGGCGTAGGACAACAGCGCTTCGGAGACCAGCTCCGGGCCGAGGAAGGAACCACCGATGCCGATGTTCACCACGTCGGTGATCGGCTTCTCGGTGTAACCGCGCCACAGGCCGTCATGGATCCGGCCGACGAGGTCGGTGATCTGGTTCAGCACCTTGTGCACTTCAGGCATCACGTTGACGCCGTTGACCGACAGCTTGTCGCCAACAGGACGGCGCAGGGCGGTGTGCAGGGCCGGGCGGCCTTCCGAGGAGTTGACGATTTCGCCGTCGAACAGCGCTTTGATCGCGCCCTTGAGGTCGACTTCGTTGGCCAGGCCCACCAGCAGGTTGCGGGTCTCGGCGTTGATCAGGTTCTTCGAATAGTCGAGAAACAGTCCGCAGCTGCTGAGCGTGAATTGAGTGAAACGCTGCGGGTCGGCATTGAAGGCCTCCCGCATGCTGAAATCCTGCATGGCTTGGCGGTGGTCTTTCAACGCTTGCCAGGCAGGCAGAGCGGTCACGTCGTGAGGGGTGCGGTAATACGCCATCGCTGCGGGTTTCCTTTTTACTTGAACGGCCTTTTGAACACTAAAAGTCCCGGAACGCTGTCGGTGGGCGTCCCGGTCAACTGCGTCGACACGATTTCATGGCGCAGGGCGGATACAGTAACCCCCGCGCCATGATATGTCTTGACTTTGTCTGACCCGTTTTCGGTACTTTTTTAACATCGAAGTTAGGAATGGTCCGACAAACGGAGCAGGCTCGGCTCGGTTCAGGCAACTTGGACTGGAATGGCATTGCTGGTGTGGCTCAACTCGTTGCCCGGCGCCATGTAGAGCATGCGCGGCTTGAAGTTGAGCAGTTCGGCTTCGCTGTAATGAGCGTAAGCGCAGATGATCACGCGATCGCCGACCTTGGCTTTGTGTGCAGCGGCGCCGTTGACCGAGATCATGCGCGAACCTTCTTCACCGCGAATGGCGTAGGTGGTGAAACGCTCGCCGTTGTCGATGTTGTAGATCTGGATTTGCTCGTACTCACGTATACCGGACAGGTCCAGCCATTCGCCGTCGATGGCGCAGGAACCTTCGTAATCAAGGACAGCGTGAGTGACTTCAGCGCGATGCAGCTTGGCTTTGAGCATGATGGCGTGCATGAGTGTTTCCCAGGTCGGCGGGCAAATGGCCCGAAGGGTTGGTGGGGGCAATAAAATGTGAAACAGGCGCAGATCCAATGGTGGGAGCGAGCCGGCTCGCTCCCACAGGGGATTGCGGTGTTTAAGCTGGCGCGTCGAGATTCAGGTGCAGGTTGTCGATCAACCGCGTCGTACCGAGGAACGCCGCCACCAGAATCACCAGATCGCGGTCTTGCGCTGTTGCCGGACGCAAGGTCAGGGCATGGCGAACTTCCAGGTAGTCGGGACGCAGGCCGGCCGCTTCGAGCTGTTTGATCTGGGTGTTGATCAGCGCCGGGAAATCCCGCTCACCCTGTTTGATCGACTCGGCAATCGCGTTCAATGTGCGATAAACCACCGGCGCCACGGCCCGCTGTTTTTCGCTCAGGAACCCGTTGCGCGACGACAGCGCCAGGCCATCAGCCGCACGCACGGTCGGCTCGCCGATAATCTGAATTGGCATGTTCAAGTCATGCGCCAGCGCGCGAATCACCGCCAGTTGCTGGAAGTCCTTCTGACCGAAAATCGCCAGGTCCGGCTGGACCATGTTGAAGAGCTTGCTGACCACCGTCGCCACACCTTCGAAATGACCGGGACGGCTAGCACCGCACAACCCTTCGGACAATTGCGGGACGCTGACGCGGGTCTGGCCGGCCATGCCGTCGGGGTACATCTCTTCCACGGTGGGTGCGAACAACAGGTCGCAACCGGCTTCAAGCAGTTTTTCCTGATCGGCGGCGAGGGTGCGCGGGTACTTGTCGAGGTCTTCGCCTGCACCGAACTGCAGCGGGTTGACGAAAATGCTCGCGACCACGAAATCCACCCGTTGGGTGGCTTTGGTAATCAATGCGACGTGACCGCTGTGCAGGTTGCCCATGGTCGGCACGAAGCCGATGCGCTTGCCTTCGTTGCGGGCGCGGGCCACAGCGGCCCGCAGTTCGCGTACGGTTTTTACGGTGTTCATGCAGAGAATCCGTGTTCGATACCTGGGAAGGTCGCTGATTTGACTTCAGTCACATAGGCGCGCAAAGCCGCATCGATGGTGCTTTGGCCAGTCATGAAGTTCTTCACGAATTTTGGCACGCGCCCGGTAATGGACAGACCCAGCATGTCGTGCAGGACCAGAACCTGACCGTCAGTGCGATTGCCGGCACCGATCCCGATCACGGGAATACTCACCGCTTGGGTAATTTCTTCCGCCAGTTCGCTGGGCACGCATTCGAGCAGCAGCATTGCCGCGCCGGCCTGTTCCAGGGAAATGGCGTCTGCACGCATCTGCCGCGCCTGGTTTTCATTGCGGCCCTGAACCTTGTACCCACCGAGGATGTTCACCGATTGCGGTGTCAGGCCCATGTGCGCGCACACCGGGATGCCACGTTCGGCCAGCAGGCGGATCGAGTCGGCCAGCCACAAAGCACCTTCGACCTTGACCATGTGCGCGCCAGCCTGCATCAACAGGGCGCTGTTGGTCATGGCTTGTTCGGTGGTGGCGTAGGCCATGAACGGCAGGTCGGCGAGGATCAAGGCATCGCTGTTACCGCGTTTGACGCAGGCCACGTGGTAAGCCATTTCCGCGGTGGTGACGGGCAGGGTGCTGTCGTGACCCTGCAGAACCATGCCGAGGGAGTCGCCCACCAGCAGCACTTCGACACCCGCCTGATTGCAGGCGTTGGCGAAGGTTGCGTCGTAGCAGGTCAGCATGGTGATTTTCTCACCTTTTTGCTTCAGACCTTGCAGGGTGGTCAGGGTGATGGCTGGCATGAAAAGTTCCTCATTCAGGCGCTGTGAAAACTACTGCGAGTAACGCGCGTGATTCTTCGGTAAACACAGGCGCACGTTCTTTTGTCGTGCTTTTAAGGCCTGGATTGCGCCCTTTAAAGCCGTGTTGACGGCAGCGGGACGCCTATAGTCGTGAGGAGAACGAGGGAAGTCAATTGCGTGTGTTACCGCATTGTTACGGGTGGGGTGTTACCGGGGTAACTGATGCGATTCAGCAGTCGAAGCTGCGACCAGCGTGGAAGCGGGCTTGCTCGCGAAGGGGGCATCGCATTCAACATTTTTGTTGATGGATACACCGCTTCGCGCGCCAGCTCGCTCCCACAGGGGATTTTGGTCAATTCTGGGGGAGGCGTTCCAGACCGACGAACGGGCATGCCTTGAGCAGTTCGGCCAAGGTTCGGCCATCGGCCAGGCGCAGATCCGCAGGTGCCAGCTCGGCCAGCGGATACAGAACGAAAGCCCGTTCCTGCATATGGTAGTGCGGGACTTTGAGGCGCGGCTCGTCAATCAAACGATCACCGAACAGCACAATGTCGAGGTCCAGCGTGCGTGGGCCCCAGCGTTCAAGGCGTTCGCGGCCCTGTTCGTTTTCGATGGACTGCAAGGCATCCAGCAGGGCCAGCGGCGCCAAGGTGCTGTCGAGCGCGGCGACCGCGTTGGTGTAACGCGGTTGGCCGGGCAGCAGCGAATCGCTTTGGTAAAACGCAGAAACCCCGACCAGTTCAGTCTGGGGCAACTGCGCCAGTGCATCGATGGCACTGCGCAACTGTTCGGCGGGGTCAGCGAGGTTGCTGCCCATGCCGATGTAAATGCGTTCCATCGATTACTCGCCCGTGGTGCTCGAAGCGCCAGCGGCGCGTTTGCGTTTGGAGCCACCGCTGCGGCGGCGCTTGCGCGGTGCCCCGGTGCCGTCTTCCTTGCCGCTGAGGTCGCGGATCATGTCGCGACGTTCGCTTTCATTGGCGTCCTGATAGTCGGTCCACCATTCGCCCAGGCCCTCGGTCTGCTCGCCTGCGCTTTCGCGTAGCAGCAGGAAGTCGTAACCGGCGCGGAAACGCGGGTTGTCCAGCAACAGATCGGCACGCTTGCCACTGCGGCGCGGCAGGCGTTCCTGCATGTCCCAGATCTCGCGGATCGGCATGGTGAAGCGTTTTGGAATCGCGATCCGCTGGCACTGCTCAGCAATCAACTCGTGCGCCGCTTCCTGCATCGCCGGAATCGGTGGCATGCCCCGTTCTTGCAGACGCAGAACGCGTGCCGGCAGGGCAGGCCAGAGCAGGGCAGCAAACAGGAACGCAGGCGTCACCGGTTTGTTCTGCTTGATCCGCAGGTCGGTGTTTGTCAGGGCTTCGCTGATCAAGGTGTGCGTGTACGTCGGGTTGTACTCCAACGCCTCGGCACTGGCCGGGAACAGCGGGTCGAACAGTTGCAGGTCGACCAGCATTTCAAACGTATCGGCGGCATGGCCGGAGAGGAACAGTTTGAGCACTTCCTCGAACAGACGGGCCGACGGGATTTCGCGCAGCATCGGCGCCAGATCACGGATGGGCTGGGCGCTGTGTTTCTCGATGCCGAAATTCAGTTTGGCGGCGAAGCGCACGGCCCGCAGCATCCGCACCGGGTCTTCCTGGTAGCGCTGCTTCGGATCGCCGATCAGGCGGATCAAGTGATTGCGGATGTCGTGTACGCCGTTGGCGTAGTCGAGGATGCGCTCACTGACCGGATCGTAATACAGGGCGTTGATGGTGAAGTCGCGACGTTGCGCGTCTTCTTCCAGCGTGCCGTAGACGTTATCGCGCAAAATGCGCCCGCTCTCGTTGCGGGAAGACTGGTTGCTGTCTTCCTCTTCGTCGTTTTGCGGGTGATTGGCGCGGAAGGTCGCGACTTCGATGATTTCGCGGCCGAAGTGAATATGCACCAGCTTGAATCGGCGACCGATGATCCGCGCATTGCGGAATTCGGCCCGTACCTGTTCAGGGGTGGCGCTGGTGGCAACGTCGAAATCTTTCGGCGTGATGCCCAGCAGCATGTCGCGCACGCAACCGCCGACCAGGTAAGCCTGGTATCCGGCGCTCTGCAGGCGTTCGACGATATTCACCGCATAACGGCTGAATTGTGCCTTTTGCAGCGAGTGTTGGCCGCTGTTGAGGACTTCAGGCGTACTGCGAATGTGTTGCGTATGACGCTTTGGAGAACGGAATGACTGGAACAGCTTCTTCAGCATGGGATGCACTGTTTGAAGGAATGTTCGGCCATACCAGAAGAATGACCGCATGATGGGCGGGGATTCTAGCATTTAGTCGGGGGATGGTGTAGGACGACGCGTTATGACCCTGTAGGAGCGGGCATGCGCGCGATGGTTGTCAACGATTACGCGGGGAATCAGATGCCCAGCGGCGCCTATGAGTTTTCGCGAGCATGCTCGCTCCTGCAGGGGGCTGGGTGATTTCTTTGAATCGCAGAAACCACAAGGGGAGCCGAAGCTCCCCAAGAAGTAGTTGCATGCTCTATTTTTATTTTTGGTTTCGGGCTTTTTGTTTTTGTTAAGTGCCCACGCCATGAAGCTTTTCCTTCATGGCCCTCCCAATCGGGAGCCAAGAGCAAACGGATTGCTTTGGTCGCTGAATTGCAGTGATCTTTCGATCCAACCAGTACAGGCTCTGTCTTAGGACAGTTTTTTGTTGTTCTCAGCCTGGTCGTGGGGCTAGCCCCAAATACAACGCCTCTCCAAAAGAATCAGTTAGCTGCGCCTCTCGCCGTCTTGTTTTTATTGTGCGTGAGTCGATACGTCTTATTTTTATTGTCTTGTGCATTGCTTGTTATTGTTCTTGTACCAAACATATAGCAGGGTGCGTGCCAACTTTTGCGAAACCCAGTAAAACAAGGGGTTAGGTCGGTTGGCGGGGTTTTGGTAGGCGAAAAAAAGCCGGGGCTTCGTTACCGTAAGCCCCGGCTTCTGTTACGTGAAAAAGCTGAGGTAACAGTTTTTTCACACAATCCTGTGTTACCCGCACATGAGACAGGTGCGGTTCAGCTTTCGCTGGTCACCCCGGTCTTGCGGCGCGGTATGCCCAGGCGCTGACGGCGCTCCCACAGGCATTTGCGACTGACGCCGAGTTTGCGTGCCAGCTCGGTTTCGGTCATGTGGTCCTGATGTTCGAGCACGAAATGCTGGAAGTAGTCCTCCAGGGACAAGTCTTCGGTTGGCTCGTGGTTGGTGTTACTGGAGCTGCCGTTACCCTGTTGCGGGGGCAGGCCGATGAAATCGTCGTCTTCCAGATCGCCCAGTTCGATGTCGATACCCAGCAGCTCGGCGGAAATCTCCGGGCTCTCGCACAGGATGACGGCGCGTTCGACGGCATTTTCCAGTTCGCGGACGTTACCCGGCCAGGAGTAGTGACGAATCGCTTGCTCGGCATCGGCGGCGAACTTCAGGTCCGTGCGGTTGATCCGTGCACTCTGTCGCGCCAGGAACGCAGTGGCGATTTCGTTGACGTCTGCACCACGCTCGCGCAGGGCCGGCAGTTTCAGGGCTATTACGTGGAGGCGGTAATACAAGTCTTCACGGAACTGGCCGATCTTCGCCAGGCTCTTGAGGTCGCGGTGAGTCGCGGCAATCAGGCGTACATCGACCTTTTGCGACTGGACCGAGCCGACCCGGCGGATTTCGCCTTCCTGCAATACGCGCAACAGACGCGCCTGGGCTTCCAGTGGCAATTCGCCGATTTCATCGAGGAACAAGGTGCCGCCGTCCGCTGCTTCCACCAGACCCGCACGCCCGGCGCTGGCGCCGGTGAATGCGCCTTTTTCGTGGCCGAACAGTTCGGACTCGATCAGGCTTTCCGGAATGGCCGCGCAGTTCACCGAAATCATCGGTGCCTTGGCACGTTTGGAGAGGTTGTGCAGGGCGCGCGCCACCAGCTCTTTACCGGTGCCGGACTCGCCCTGGATCAGGACGTTTGAGTCGGTCGGTGCGACTTTGCGGATCTTGCCGTAGAGGTCCTGCATGGGTGGACAGGAACCGATGATGCCGATTTCGCCGTTGCTGTTGTCGGCTCCGGATTTCGCCGCGCCATTGACGGCCTTGCCGGCCACTGGCTCAGCCCCGGTCTGTGCCGATTGCCGGTCGCGCAGGATTCGCGCAGCAGCTTGCAGCATTTCATCGTGATCGAACGGCTTGGCAATGTAGTCCACCGCACCCATTTTCATCGAATCGACCGCCGAGCGCAGGCTGGCATAGCTGGTCATGATCAGCACCGGCGTGCCCTGGGCAAGCTTGATCAGCTCCGTGCCGGGTGCGCCCGGCAGACGCAGGTCACTGACGATCAGGTCGAACGAGGGAATGGTGAAGCGTTCTTGTGCTTCCTGCACTGAACCGGCTTCGCTGACCTGGTACTGGTTACGTTCCAGCAGGCGGCGCAAGGCGGAGCGGATAATGGTTTCGTCTTCGACGATCAAAATGTGCGGCATTGATTCGATACTCTCGACGGTCTCAGTTCACAGCGGACGTCGCTTCGACATGACGCGGTAAAGTCACCCGGATACGGGTGCCGCGTTGGCTGTGTACATCAGCCGGGCTGTCGATGGTGATTTGTCCATAATGCTCTTCAACGATGGAATAGACCAGTGCAAGGCCCAGACCGGTGCCTTCGCCAGGATCCTTGGTAGTGAAGAAGGGTTCGAACAATCGGTCCATGATGCTCGACGGAATACCACTGCCTTCGTCTTCCACGATCAGATCGACCGTGTGTTCGCCGGCTTCGCTTTTGACTCGCACCGCGCTGCCGGGAGGCGAAGCGTCGCGGGCGTTTGAGAGCAGATTGATCAATACCTGTGCCAGCCGCTGCGGGTCGCCTTCGACCCAGTGATCCGGATCGCACAGGTTATAGAACTGCACTTCAAAATTGCGCCGGTTCAGGGCCAGCAAGCCGATGGCATCCTGGGCCACTTCGGCCAGACAGACGGGCTCGTCGCTGTGTTGATGGCTGCCGGCATGGGCGAAGCTCATCAGCGATTGAACGATGCGCGACACGCGTTTGGTCTGCTCAAGGATCTGCCCGCTGATTTCTTTCAGCTCGCCATCATCCTCGCGCTCTTCGCGCAGGTTCTGCGCCAGGCAGGCGATGCCGGTGATCGGGTTGCCGATTTCATGGGCTACGCCGGCCGCCAGTCGGCCAATGCTGGCCAGGCGCTCGGAGTGCACCAGCTTGTCTTCGAGCATCTGGGTTTCGGTCAGGTCTTCCACCAACAACACCAGGCCGCTGTTACCCGGCGCGAGCGGTTCGTCGATGGCCGCTTTGTGCAGGTTCAGCCAACGAGTCTGGCCGTCGAGTGTCAGGTGTTGTTTGTGCAGGTGTTCGTCCGGCAGGTTGATGAAGCCCAGCAGCAATTCCTTCCACGGATCGGCGATGGTGCTCAGGCGCGATCCGACCACGCGTTGCGCGGCGATCCCCGTCAGCTCTTCCATGGCTTTGTTCCACATCAGGATTTCCTGGTCCTTGGCCAGCGAGCAGACGCCCATCGGCAGTTCCTGCAAGGTCTGACGGTGATAACGGCGCAGGGCATCGAGTTCGGCGGCCAGGCCGGTCAGGCGCGAGTGGTAGTCCTCGAGGCGGCTTTCGATAAAGTGGATGTCTTCGGTGACATAGTTTTCGCCACCGGCCTTGTAAGGCAGGAAGGTCTCGACCATGTCCTGGGCAACGCTCGGTCCCATCAGGCCGGAGAGGTTGGCTTCGATGCGGTCGCGCAAGCGGCGCAATGCATACGGTCGGCGTTCGTCGAAGGGCAGATAAAGATCGCGCAGCGCCTGCTCGACTTCCTTCTGCGCGGCTTTGGCGCCCAAGGGTTTGGCCAATTGCGTCGCGAATTCCTGTGGGGAGGCCGCATGCAATTCACGTCGCTGCGGCCGGTGCACGTTGTCCACGGCACAGGCTTCGGCAGCGCTGGCCTCTTCGGTGCTGGCATTGGTGAACAGCGAAATCAGGGTGAACATCAATACGTTGGCGGCCAGGGAAGCAATCGCCGCCATGTGCCAACTGGTGTCATCCAGCACGTAAATCATGTTCAGCAGCGGTATATAGAAACCCTGCAGGTTGCCGACCAGCGGTAGCAGCATGGTGACCAGCCACACCAGGATTCCCGCCAGCAAACCGGCGATGAAGCCGCGACGGTTGGCGGTCGGCCAGTACAGGACTGACAGCACGCCGGGCAGGAACTGCAACGTCGCAACGAACGCGACGATGCCGAGGTTGGCCAGGTCTTGTTCCGCACCCAGCATCAGGTAGAAACCGTAACCGGCCATGATGATCGCGACGATCAATGCCCGGCGGGTCCACTTCAGCCAGCGGTAGATATTGCCTTCGGCGGGCGGTTGATAGAGCGGCAATACCAGGTGGTTCAGCGCCATCCCCGACAGTGCCAGTGTGGTGACGATGATCAGGCCGCTGGCGGCGGACAGACCACCGACATAAGCCAGCAATGCCAGGGCCTTGCTGTTGGCGGCGATGCCGATGCCCAGCGTGAAGTATTCCGGGTTGGTGGTGGCGCCGAGTTTCAGTCCCGCCCAGAGAATCAGCGGCACTGCCAGGCTCATCAGCAGCAGGAACAGCGGCAGACCCCAACTTGCGCTGACCAGCGAGCGCGGATTGAGGTTTTCGGTGAACGTCATGTGATACATGTGCGGCATCACAATCGCCGAGGCGAAGAACACCAGCAGCAATGTGCGCCATGGGCCTTCCTGCAAAGGCGTGTGCAGGGCGGCGAGGGCGGTCTGGTTTTGCAGCAGCCACAGCTCAAGCTGTTGAGGCCCGTCGAATACGCCGTACAGCGCGTAGAGCCCAATGCCACCAAGGGCGATCAGCTTGATCACCGATTCGAAGGCAATCGCGAACACCAGTCCTTCGTGTTTCTCGCGGGTGGCGATGTGCCGGGAGCCGAAGAAAATCGTGAACAGCGTGATCAGCGCACAGAAGCTCAGCGCCACGCGGTGCTGCACGGGCTCGCGGGTGAGGATGCCGATGGAGTCGGCCACCGCCTGGATCTGCAACGCCAACAGCGGCAATACGCCGACCAGCATGAAAATAGTGGTCAGCGCACCGGCCCAGGTGCTGCGAAAGCGGAAGGCAAACAGGTCCGCCAGAGAGGATAGCTGATAAGTGCGGGTGATTTTCAGGATGGGGTACAGCAACACCGGGGCCAGCAGAAATGCCCCGGACACCCCGAGGTAGCTGGACAGGAAACCGTAGCCATACTGATAGGCCAGGCCCACCGTGCCGTAAAACGCCCAGGCACTGGCGTAGACCCCCAGCGACAGGGTGTAAGTCAGCGGGTGGCGAATGATCGCCCGGGGGATCATGCCCCGTTCGCTGATCCAGGCCACGCCGAACAGCACCGCCAGGTAGGCGGCACTGATCAGGATCATCTGGGTCAGGCTAAAGCTCATCGGCATCTTTTTGGCTCTGCAGGATGAAGGTCACGACGATCAGAATCAGCCAGAGCAGATAAGGGCGATACCAGGCGCCAGTGGCGTCGATCCACCAATCCATGATGGCCGGGGAAAACAGGTAAATCCCCACTACCAAAAGCAGGACCAAGCGATAAATGTACATCCCGGCCTCTCTTTTTTATGCGCGTGCCCGAAAACGTGCGGCGATGGTAACGGATGGGCGCGCCACTGCAAGTGCGATCACAGCAGTTGAGCCTCGGGCAGGCTCAGTGTGCGCGGGATCAGTGATGCATCCCAGTGGGCGATGCCCCAGTCGAGCACCTCGCGTGGCGTGGCGAAAATCAGTTCGTTGCCCGGATTCTGCCCCAATGCGCGAAGGGCCCGCAGCAATAAAGGTATTGCCTGATCTTCGGTCAGCGGCGGCGAACGATAAGACTTGCCGAGTTTGTTGCCATCGGGCTGGGTTATCAGCGGAATGTGCAAGTAGCGCGGTTGTGGCAGGCCAAGCAGTTCTTGCAGGTAGAGCTGACGCGGTGTGGAGTCGAGCAAGTCGGCGCCACGGACAATGTCGGTGATGCCTTGCCAGGCATCGTCCAGCACTACAGCCAGTTGATAGGCGTAGAGCCCGTCGCGGCGGCGAATCACAAAATCGCCGACTTCCCGGCCCAGATGCTGGCGGTATTCCCCTTGCACTCGATCAACGAAGTGATACTCAAGCTCCGGGACGCGCAAGCGTATGGCGGCGTCTTCCGTGCCGTGACCGGCGTTGCGGCACAGCCCTGGATAAATCCCGTGATAAGGCTCCAGCTGCTTGCGCGAACAGGTGCAGGCGTAGGCCAGGCCATGATTGAACAGGCGATTGAGCACTTCGGCGTAGGCATCGTGACGGTCGCTTTGGCGAATCAGCTCGCCATCCCATTCAAACCCGTAACTCTCCAGCGCCTTGAGGATCGCCACTTGCGCGCCGGGTTCCTCACGGGGCGGATCGAGATCTTCCATGCGCATCAGCCAGCGCCCGCCTACCGAGCGGGCATCGAGGTAGGACGCCAGCGCGGCGACCAGTGAGCCGAAGTGCAGATGGCCACTGGGTGTGGGCGCGAAACGTCCGATGTAGTCAGGTCTGGTGATGGCGGTCATGAAGGCAACGTTACTTTTCCAGGCGGTCGTCAGATTCCTGTAGGCGCGAGCTTGCTCGCGAAGGTCGTCAACGATAACGCTGGGAGCCTGTTGCTACTCGGCGATCTCAGGTTCATCGTCGGAACGCCGCCCGGAGCAAGCTCGCTCCTACAGTGATGGCGATTTTAATCGCAACGGGCATCAGCAAATATCAGAAACAAAAACGGAGCGTTCGCACGCTCCGTTTTTCGTTCAAGCCGCAATTATTTGCCGACTTGCTTTTCCTTGATTTCCGCCAGGGTCTTGCAGTCGACACACATGTCGGCAGTAGGGCGGGCTTCCAGGCGCTTGACGCCAATTTCGACGCCGCAGGATTCGCACCAGCCGTACTCTTCGTCCTCGATCAATTGCAGCGTTTTGTCGATCTTTTTGATCAACTTGCGCTCACGATCGCGGGCTCGCAGTTCGAGGGCGAACTCTTCTTCCTGGCTGGCACGGTCTGCCGGGTCCGGGAAGTTGGCTGCTTCGTCCTTCATGTGATCAACCGTACGGTCGACTTCCTGCATCAAGTCCTGTTTCCACTTGTTCAGGACTTTGGTGAAGTGCGCGCGCATGGGCTTGCCCATGTATTCCTCGCCCTTCACTTCTTTGTAGGGTTCGAAGCCGCTGATCGACTGATTTTGCTGCTTTGCTTGGGTGGACATGAAATAGACCGCCTCTACTCTTGTAATCCATCTGCGCAGGATTGCTCCATCACCGACACCTGCCGGCCCTGCGGCTGCAAGCGGGCGAACTTACCAGATCAAATCAGACCGCGCTACTCCCGGATGTCGAGGCTGCGGCCCGTTGCGCTTTCAAATGCTGATAAAGCGCTGTCTGGTGGCTCTGGAACGCTGCTCAATTATTGATTTTAGTCAAACCTGGGGCGCGCGTTTGAGTCGTTTGCGGCCGGGGTCATAAGGCCTCTGACCGCTTTAGGCTCTCGCTCGTTCCTGCGCTTGGGTAGAATCGATTTTTTTCCCTGTTGAAGGAAGGCCCATGGCTCAGTCCTACAGTGCCCGCAGTCGTGCGATCGAACCTTTCCATGTGATGGCGCTGCTGGCGCGGGCCAATGAATTGCAGGCGGCCGGCCACGATGTGATCCATCTGGAAATCGGCGAGCCGGACTTCACCACAGCCGAACCGATCATTCAGGCCGGCCAGGCTGCGCTGGCATCGGGCCGCACCCGCTACACCGCTGCCCGTGGCATTCCCGAGTTGCGTGAGGCGATTTCAGGCTTTTATCAGCAGCGCTATGGCTTGAGCATCGATCCACGACGCATCCTCATCACGCCCGGTGGTTCTGGTGCGTTGTTGCTGGCCAGTGCTTTGCTGGTGGATCCGGGCAAACACTGGTTGTTGGCGGACCCCGGTTACCCGTGCAACCGACATTTCCTGCGACTGGTTGAGGGCGCCGCACAGTTGGTTCCGGTAGGTCCCGACGTGCGCTATCAACTGACGCCGGACCTGGTCCAGCGTTACTGGGATCACGACAGCGTTGGCGCGCTGGTGGCGTCTCCGGCTAACCCGACAGGGACGATCCTGACCCGGGATGAGTTGGCCGGGCTGTCTCGTTCGATCAAGGAACGCCACGGCCATCTGGTCGTGGACGAGATCTATCATGGGCTGACTTACGGCACCGATGCTGCCAGCGTACTGGAAGTCGACAATGACGCCTTTGTGCTGAACAGTTTTTCGAAGTATTTCGGAATGACCGGTTGGCGTCTGGGTTGGCTGGTGGCGCCCGATGCCGCGGTTGGTGAATTGGAAAAACTCGCGCAGAACCTCTACATAAGTGCGCCGAGCATGGCTCAGTATGCTGCGCTGGCCTGTTTCGAGCCGGCAACAATCAGCATCCTCGAAGAGCGCCGCGCAGAGTTCGGTCGACGTCGGGATTTCTTGCTTCCCGCTTTGCGCGAGTTAGGTTTTGGCATTGCGGTAGAGCCGGAAGGGGCGTTCTATTTGTACGCCGATATCAGCAAATTCGGCGGCGATGCCTTCGCGTTCTGTAAGCATTTTCTCGAAACCGAACATGTGGCGTTTACTCCTGGACTGGATTTCGGGCGGTATCAGGCCGGTCATCATGTGCGTTTTGCCTACACGCAAAATCTTCAGCGCCTGCAGGAGGCGGTCGAGCGTATCGCTCGCGGCTTGCGGAGCTGGCAAGGCTGATGCGTTTTCATCCTCCACTGGAAGAAGGTCGACTGATTCGTCGATACAAGCGTTTTCTCGCTGATATCGAAACCGTTAGCGGCGAGTTGCTGACCATTCACTGTCCGAACACCGGATCGATGCTCAATTGCCAGGTCGAGGGCGGGCAGGTCTGGTTCAGTCGTTCCAACGATCCCAAGCGCAAACTGCCTGGCACCTGGGAAGTCGGCGAAACCCCGCAAGGGCGGTTGTTCTGTGTGAACACCGCGCGGGCCAATGGATTGATCGAAGAAGCGCTGCGGGCAGGCGTGATCGGCGAGCTCAATGGCTTTACCGGGTTAAAGCGTGAAGTCGCATACGGTCAGGAAAACAGCCGCATCGATTTTCGCCTCGACTATCCCGAAGGGCCGGCCTATGTCGAAGTCAAAAGCGTAACGCTGGGCTTCGACGGGACGGCGGTGGCGGCGTTTCCCGATGCGGTGACCCTGCGCGGGGCCAAGCACCTGCGGGAGTTGGCCCATTTAGCCCGGGACGGCATTCGTGCAGTGCAGTTGTATTGTGTGTGCCTGACTGGCATCGAGTCGGTGCGGCCTGCCGTCGAGATCGATTCAGCGTATGCCGCTGCACTGCGCGAGGCGGTGGCTTGCGGCGTGGAAGTGTTGGCTTATGGCGTGCGCTTGAGTCATGAGGAAATGGTCGTTGATCGACGCCTGGACGTGTTACTCGGCGATTAAAGGCTGACCCAGATTCCCTGTTCGTCCTCGCGGCAGGGGATGTTCTTCAGCGATCGTCCCTCGCACGGACCGGCAATGCATTCGCCATCCTCGATCAAGAACAGTGCGCCGTGGGTCGCGCACTGGATCAGGCTTTGGCTGTTGTCGAGAAACTGATCGGGGTGCCACTCGAGTGAGACGCCACGGTGCGGGCAACGATTAAAGTAGACATAAACCTGCCCGCCCCGGCGCACGGCAAACAGTTTCTCTCCCTCGAGTTCGAAACCTCGACTGCTGTCATTGATCAACTCGGCACCCGCGCAAAGCAACTTCATCTCAATCCTCTGTTCCGCAACGCGCCGAATATGTCGCGGCTGATTGTTCGAATACTAACAATTATCCAAGGACGGGTTCACGATCTCCGGCACTTTTGTGCAGACAAAAAAAGACCCGGCAAGAGCCGGGTCAAATAACCGTGATTAGCCTGATGAGGAGATAATCTGAGAGTCCGAACCAAGGGCTTTGCAGAATATCGACCAGTCTCGCGACCAGTTGTGATAATCATATCGATTCTCATTACCAAGTCAACAGCTGATTTCCTATTTGCCTGCTCCATGTCGCAGACTTTCGGCAAGTCTATGAAATCATTGGATTTTGATCTGTCGTTTTCAGTGAATTGATTTGCTTGATCTGTAAGCCAGCGCTCCTCGCTCAATTCTTGTGACGCGACGAGATGGCTTCCAGCTGTTTATTCAGGGCCTCTTTGCGTTCGGCAGGAATGTCATTCCAGTGCACGTCCATCAGGGCGCCTTCTATTGCATACAGCAACACCTTGGACGCCCGAAATCCGCGCGTACGCACGGCCCGATAAGCGTCCACCGCCCCCAGGCGACGCAAGTCCGAGGCACTGTGGATGCCTACGGCGTGCAGCCACTGTGCCGACGTCTTGCCAAGGTTCTTCAGGTGTTGCAGTTCATCATTCATCAAGCCTCCTTGCGATGGCCGAATGCAGATCGTGGGCAAGCATTTGAGGAGTGTAGCCATCAGTAGGAAAAGCGTGATTGTTTGGTCGTTTTCGACGCAAATGCTTCTAAGGGGCAGAATGGGCTGGAGGGCTGAAAATCCGCGAATGCGGCGAAAAACAGCAGGAAACAATGGGCTTTTGCCGGAAAAAGAGACTCAGCGTCCAGCGCGAAGAGAGGGCTGGACTTGTCAGTTTGCGGCCTTGCTCAGCGAGTTCGGTAACGCAGCCGTGTACCGAAATTCATCGACATCAGGATCTCGTCAGCACTGAGCTCGGGGGGGAAGTAGGCGCCGGAAATTTGCGCGTGGCCCAGGCTCGCACCTTCCAGGTTGGCTTTGCTGAAATCGATGCCGCGCAAGTCGGCGGAACGGAAGTAAGCGTTGCGAAAGTCCACGTCATCGGCGTTGAGCTCTCGCAGGTCGAGGCCGCGGAAGTCGCCACCGACCATGTCGATTGGGCCATCAGTGGGGCGTTCGCTGTTGAAGCCCCTGATGTCGTCTTTGTGCAGCAAAGCATAAAGCGGGGTGTCGAGGAGTTTTGGCTGGCTCATGTCGCATCACCTGTTGGTTTTATGATGCCAGTATAGTGCCACTACTTAACAGCCGTGAAGCCAGTGGAGGCTCCACGGTTGAAATACTTCTTACAGTCCTGGCAGGCGCTGGCGAATTTGCTCAACAACCGTATCGAGGGTCCCGCTTTCATTGGTCTGGACGCGTTTGCTGCAGAGAATTTCCGCCGGTGTCAGCGCTTCGCGGCTGGCTTGCTGGGCTTCAATAACAGCGAGGGTGGCATCGGACGGGTCTTTCTTGTCTGCCTGGCGCATGGCCAGCCAGCTTTCGATCACGGCTTGCGGTGCATTGCAGTCGAGGATCAGGAACGGTGCGCCTGTGGCCTCGGCAACTTTCGCGGCGCTGTCGCGCTGGTCACGCTTGAGGTAAGTGGCGTCGATCACTACCGGGAAACCGGCACGCAGGATGACGTCGGCGATTTCATGCAGTCGGGCATAGGTCGAAACGCTGGCGTCGGCACTGTAGATACCGGCCTGCACGTCATTCTGGACGGTTTGCTCACCGAACAGGCGCTTGCGCTCAACGTCGGAACGCAGGCGAATCGCCCCCAGTGCTTCCACCAGGCGCATGGCGACATGGCTCTTGCCGACAGCGGAAACGCCGTGGGTAATGGCCATGAAGCGCGAAGGAATGGTGCTGTAGCTTTCCGCCAGGTTGGCGTAATTGCGGTACTGGCGCAGGGTGGTCGCGCGCTGCACAGGAGTGGCATCGGCCGGCATGCTGAACAGGGCGACTTTGGCGCGAACCAGCGCGCGGTAGGCTTTATAGAAGTTCAGCAGTTCGAGGCCACGGTAATCGCCGGTCAGTTCCAGATACTGACTGATGAAACGACGCGCCAGGCTCTTCAGGCCTCGGTCCTCCAGGTCCATTGCGAGGAAACCGGTGTCGGCATACACGTCAGTGAAGCGAAACGGTTCGTTGAATTCGATGCAGTCGAAAATGACGACTTTGCCGTCGATCACGGTGGCGTTGCCGAGGTGGATGTCACCGTGGCATTCGCGGATGAAGCCTTCAGCCTTGCGCTGGGCAAACAATGGCTTGAGGCGCTCGAAGCTGCTTTCGGCCCAGGCTTGCAGCGCGTCGAGTTGCAGCAGATCGGCTTTGTCGCTGAGGAACGGACGGATCTGTTCGAAGTTCTGCCGTACCGGCGCCATCACGCTGTCCGGGGTGCCGGCGTCGTGCTCGCTCGGGACTTTTGGTGCGCTGAGGTGGAAGCGGGCGATTTGCTCGGCCATTTCGTCGACATGGGCAGGGGTCAGTTCGCCGTTGGCTTGCAGGGTGCTGAGCAACCCGTTTTGCGCGAACTGGCGCATCTTCAATACGTATTCGATGGCTGGGCCGTCGCCGCCCAATTGCGGTGCCTCGATGCTGCCGGTGACCGGAAGCACCTCGAGGTACAAGTCGTCGGTCAGGCGCTGGTTCAGGCGCAGCTCTTCGTTGCAGAAGTGTTCGCGAGCCTCAAGCCCGGTGAAGTCGAGAAAGCCGAAATTGACCGGTTTCTTCACTTTATAGGCGTAGGGGCCTGTGAGCAGAACCCAGGAGATATGAGTTTCGATGACCTGGAATCCCTCTACCGGATGCGGGTAGAGGGCAGGGTTTTGCAGGGCAGCGATCAGGGACTGGCTCACAGGCGATCCTTCAGAGTCTGGGAAATTCAAGGCGTCCATTATGGCCGCAAGTCCGCTCGACGCAAACCTCGGAGCGCGTCTGTTGAGGATGAATAAAGTGCGTATAATCCGCCGCCATGACTCGTACCCGATCTCCCCGTACCCCTAAAAAACCACCTTCCAAGGGCATGCGCCCATGGTTGAGCTGGGCCATTAAACTCAGCCTGGTCGGCCTTGTGGTGCTGGCCGGCTTTGCGGTTTACCTCGACGCGATCGTCCAGGAAAAGTTCTCCGGCAAGCGCTGGACCATTCCTGCGAAGGTCTATGCGCGCCCGCTCGAACTTTTCGTCGGACAGAAGTTGAGCAAAACGGACTTCCTGACCGAACTCGATGCCCTGGGCTATCGCCGCGAAAGCGTGGCCAATGGCCCGGGCGCGGCGGCGGTCAATGGCAACACCGTCGACCTCAATACCCGTGGCTTCCAGTTCTATGAAGGCATGGAGCAAGCGCAACCGGTTCGCGTGCGTTTCTCCGGGGACTACGTGGCCGAATTGTCGGCGACCAACGGTTCGAAGCTGTCGGTTGTGCGTCTGGAACCGCTGTTGATCGGCGGCCTGTACCCGAAGAACCTTGAAGACCGGATTCTGATCAAGATCGATCAGGTTCCGCCGTTCCTGCTCGAGACCCTGGTCGCTGTCGAGGACCGCGATTTCTATCATCACTTCGGTGTTTCGCCGAAGTCGATTGCCCGTGCGATCTGGGTCAACGGTTCTGCGGGGCGTATGCGCCAGGGCGGTAGTACCCTGACGCAACAGTTGGTCAAAAACTTCTACCTGACCAACGAACGCAGCCTCAGCCGAAAACTCACCGAAGCCATGATGGCGCTTCTGCTGGAACTGCATTACGACAAACCCGAAATCCTTGAGGCTTATCTCAACGAAGTGTTTGTCGGCCAGGACGGGCAGCGTGCGGTGCACGGTTTCGGTCTCGCCAGCCAGTTCTTCTTCAGTCAGCCATTGGCTGAACTCAAGTTGCATCAAGTGGCGTTGTTGGTCGGCATGGTCAAAGGCCCGTCTTCCTACAATCCGCGTCGTTATCCCGAGCGCGCACTTGAGCGTCGCAACCTGGTGCTGGATGTGCTGCAAGAGCAGGGCGTAGCCACGGCCGAGCAAGTTGAAGCGGCGAAGAAAATGCCGCTGGGCGTGACCAAGCGCGGCAGCCTGGCGGACAGCTCGTTCCCGGGCTTCCTCGATCTGGTCAAGCGTCAGTTGCGCGAAGACTATCGCGACGAAGACTTGACCGAAGAAGGCCTGCGCATCTTCACCAGTTTCGATCCGATCCTGCAGATGAAGGCTGAAGCTTCGGTCGACGATACCTTCAAGCGCTTGTCCGGGCGCAAAGGTTCCGATGAGGTTGAAGCGGCGATGGTCGTGACCAATCCGGAAACCGGTGAAGTGCAGGCCATGATCGGCAGTCGTCAGGCCAGCTTTGCCGGGTTCAACCGGGCGCTGGATGCTGTGCGACCGATCGGCTCGTTGATCAAGCCTGCGGTTTATCTGACAGCGCTCGAGAAACCGAGCCAGTACACATTGACCAGTTGGCTGTCAGACGAATCCTTCTCGGTCAAAGGGGCGGATGGTCAGGTCTGGAAACCCCAGAACTATGATCGTCGATCCCACGGTACGGTTTTCCTTTATCAAGGTCTAGCGCATTCCTACAACCTGTCGACAGCGCGTCTTGGTTTGGCCGTGGGTGTGCCAAATGTGCTGAAAACGGTAGGGCGACTGGGGGTGACTCGCGAGTTTCCGGCTTTCCCGTCGATGTTGCTCGGTGCTGGCGGCATGACGCCAATCGAAGTGGCGACCATGTACCAGACCCTCGCCAACGGTGGCTTCAACACGCCAATGCGCGGGATTCGCAGCGTGCTGACCGCCGAAGGCGAGCCGCTCAAGCGTTATCCGTTCCAGATTCAGCAGCGTTTCGATCCGGCTTCTATCTACTTGATCCAGAGCGCCATGCAGCGCGTCATGCGTGAAGGCACCGGCAGCTCGGTTTACAACGTATTGCCCAAGACTCTGACCCTGGCCGGCAAGACCGGTACCAGTAACGATTCACGGGACAGTTGGTTCGCAGGCTTCAGCCAGGACTTGCTGGCGGTGGTCTGGCTGGGTCGCGATGACAACGGCAAAACGCCGTTCACCGGTGCCACCGGCGCGTTGCAGGTCTGGACCAGCTTCATGCGCAAGGCCGATCCACTTCCCCTGGACATGCCGCAGCCCGACAATGTTGTCCAGGCGTGGGTCGATTCGCGTACCGGCCAAGGTTCTGACGCCGGTTGCCCGGGTGCCGTGCAGATGCCGTATATTCGCGGCAGCGAACCGCCTCCCGGCGCCGCTTGCGGTGGTGAAAACCCTGCTGAGTCGGTGATGGATTGGGTCAAGGGCTGGATGAATTAAGCAAAGAGGGTTTCAAGTGAACAAGTGGTTGATTCCAGCGGTTGCCGCCGTAGCTTTGCTCAGCGGTTGTTCCTCTGTACAACGGGGTTCGATCCCGGTCGTGGATTCCGGTACTACGGTGTCCAACAGTGAGCGGATTTCGACGAACGGCGGCTACCGCCAGACGACGGTGAAGCGTCCTGTGCAAGCCCAGACTCAAGCGATTCCGCAGGGTGATACCGGGGTTGTCGTGATGGTGCCGGGTGGCGGTGCGACGACCTCGACGCCGATCAGCACTACACCGATTACCCCAGGCCCGATCACGCCGGGTCCGATTGAAACGTCGCCGGTTCAATCTGCACCGATCAATCAGGGCAGCTACAGCATGCCGTCGACGCCTAGCGGAATCCCGTCGGCCAGTGCCGGCGGTCTTTCCGCAGACGAACAACTGGATGGCCCGGTGCTGGCCCTGTTGACCACGGCTCAGCAGCAACAGGCGAGCGGTGACCTCAATGGCGCGTCTTCCAGCCTCGAGCGCGCCCAGCGTGTCGCGCCACGCGAGCCACAAGTGCTCTATCGTCTGGCGCAAGTCCGCATGGCGCAGGGGGACGCGGCGCAGGCCGAGCAGTTCGCTCGCCGTGGCCTGACTTTCGCTAATGGACGACCGGCGCTTCAGGCCAGTCTGTGGGAATTGATCGCGCAGGCACGTGAGAAACAGGGCGATCCTTCAGGCGCAGCGCTGGCCCGTCAGAAAGCCAAGGTTACGTCGTGATGGATGTGCGTTTTCCGAAGATAGCCGATCAGTTGCTGCTGATCGAGCGTGAGTTGCGGGTGCAAGGCTGGTGGGATGAGGTCGAGCCATCGGCTGAAGCACTGTCCAGTGTCGAGCCGTTCTCGGTCGATACCCTGGACTTCGAACAGTGGCTGCAATGGATCTTCCTGCCGCGCATGAAGGCGATCCTGGAACAGGATTTACCGTTGCCAAACGCTTCGGGAATTCAGGAAATGGCCGAAATGGTCTTTGCCGGGCGCAATGTGCAAGGCAAGGATCGGCAGCTGCAGGTCCTGCTCAAAGAGTTTGATCAACTGATCACTGCTTCCCGCTGAAGTCGTTCGCTCGGTAAAACGGGGAATGGCCAGTCGGTCGGCGATGAAGAAGTGCGTGCGCGTGCCAATTCTTTACCAAAAGTTGCGCAATTGAAGCTAACACCCGTCGGTTTTATGGGTTTTTTCTTGCGTTCTCATGCGCTTACCAGAATAAAGCGCATAGACGACTTGACTTGCAACGGACGAAACAGAAGAATCCAAAGTCCGCTGTACAGGGACTGCCAGAAGCAGACCCTCTCAGCAGATCATGAGGCGCATATCCGCGTCGACCTGTTACACCCGCAACGCGTTACCTCGCGCTGGGTGGGAAAGCCCCGCAACACTTGGGACGATCCCAATACTTGCTCAGTCAGTGCTGACGTAGTCGGCGACCACCGTCGCTCATGCTCTGCTGAGAAGTAAACCTATTAAGACCCGTCCCATTTTTCGTGGGCGGTATTCTGGCGTTTTAGAGGTGAGCAACGTGGAGCTTTTATCTGGCGGTGAGATGCTCGTCCGCTTCTTGCGTGACGAAGGCGTCAAATATATCTACGGGTACCCGGGTGGTGCTCTTCTTCATGTTTACGATGCCCTGTTCAAAGAACCGGAAGTGACCCACATCCTGGTTCGTCACGAGCAGGCGGCTACCCATATGGCTGACGGCTACGCCCGTGCCACCGGTAAAGCCGGTGTGGTACTGGTGACTTCCGGTCCTGGCGCAACAAACGCCATTACCGGTATTGCCACTGCCTACATGGACTCCATTCCAATGGTGATCATTTCCGGTCAGGTGCCTAGCACCATGGTCGGCACCGATGCGTTCCAGGAAACCGACATGATCGGTATCTCCCGGCCGATCGTGAAGCACAGCTTCATGATCAAGCACGCGTCGGAAATCCCGGAAGTCATGAAGAAGGCTTTCTACCTGGCGCAATCCGGTCGTCCTGGCCCGGTCGTTGTCGATATTCCGAAAGACATGACCAACCCGGCCGAGAAGTTCGAATATGTCTTCCCGAAAAAAGCCAAGTTGCGCTCCTACAGCCCGGCCGTTCGCGGTCACTCCGGACAAATCCGCAAGGCAGCAGAAATGCTCCTGGCAGCCAAGCGTCCAGTGATGTACGCAGGCGGTGGCGTGATTCTCGGTGGTGGCTCCGCGCCGCTGACCGAACTGGCGAAAATGCTTAACCTGCCAGTAACCAACACCCTGATGGGCTTGGGTGCCTACCCTGGCACCGACCGTCAGTTCATCGGCATGCTCGGCATGCACGGCAGCTACACCGCCAACCTGGCGATGCACCATGCTGACGTGATCCTCGCCGTCGGTGCGCGTTTCGATGACCGTGTAATCAACGGCGCTTCGAAGTTTTGCCCGAACGCCAAGATCATTCACATCGACATCGACCCGGCTTCGATTTCCAAGACCATCAAGGCCGACGTGCCTATCGTTGGTCCGGTCGAGAGCGTCCTGACCGAAATGGTTGCGATCCTCAAGGAAATCGGCGAGACCCCGAACAAGGAGTCTGTAGCCAGCTGGTGGAAGCAAGTTGATGAGTGGCGCGGTGATCGTGGCTTGTTCCCTTACGACAAGGGCGACGGCAGCGTCATCAAGCCGCAGACCGTGATCGAAACCCTGTGCGAAGTGACCAAGGGCGACGCCTTTGTGGCTTCGGACGTGGGCCAGCACCAGATGTTCGCTGCGCAGTACTACACGTTTGACAAGCCCAACCGCTGGATCAACTCCGGCGGTCTGGGCACCATGGGGTTCGGTTTTCCGGCCGCCATGGGCATCAAGTTGAGCTTCCCGGATACCGACGTCGTTTGCGTCACCGGTGAAGGCAGTATCCAGATGAACATCCAGGAACTGTCGACCTGCTTGCAATACGGTTTGCCGGTAAAAATCGTCATCCTGAACAACGGTGTGCTGGGTATGGTTCGCCAGTGGCAGGACATGAGCTACGGCAGCCGTCATTCGCACTCCTACATGGAGTCGTTGCCTGATTTCGTCAAGCTGGCAGAGGCCTATGGTCACGTCGGCGTGCGCATCACCGATTCGAAAGATTTGAAGTCGAAGATGGAAGAAGCGTTCGCCATGAAGGATCGCCTGGTTGTGATCGATGTTTCGGTCGATACCAGCGAGCACGTCTACCCGATGCAGATCAAAGACGGCTCCATGCGCGATATGTGGCTGAGCAAGACGGAGCGTACTTAATCATGCGGCACATTATTTCCTTGCTTCTGGAAAACGAACCGGGCGCTCTGTCTCGTGTGGTTGGCCTGTTCTCGCAGCGCAACTACAACATCGAAAGCCTGACCGTGGCGCCAACCGAAGACCCGACCCTGTCGCGTCTGACGCTGACCACTGTCGGTCACGATGAAGTCATCGAGCAGATCACCAAGAACCTGAACAAACTGATCGAAGTGGTAAAACTGGTCGACTTGTCGGAGAGTGCTCACATCGAGCGCGAACTGATGCTGGTCAAGGTCAAGGCCACCGGTGCCCAGCGCGCCGAGATCAAGCGCACCACCGATATTTATCGTGGACAGATCGTCGATGTCAGCGCCAGCGTATATACCGTTCAACTGACCGGTACCAGCGACAAGCTCGACAGCTTCATTCAGTCCATTGGCACCGCTTCGATTCTGGAGACCGTCCGCAGTGGCGTCACCGGTATTGCCCGCGGCGACAAAGTACTCAGCATCTAAACCAAATTAGCGAATGGCCTGAACGGCCTGATATAGGGGAATTTCATGAAAGTTTATTACGAAAAAGACTGCGACCTGTCGATCATCCAGGGCAAGAAAGTAGCCATCATCGGTTACGGTTCCCAGGGTCATGCTCAAGCGTGCAACCTGAAAGACTCCGGCGTTGACGTGACTGTTGGTCTGCGTAAAGGTTCGGCCACTGTTGCCAAGGCTGAAGCCCACGGCCTGAAAGTAACTGACGTTGCTTCTGCTGTTGCTGCTGCCGACCTGGTCATGATCCTGACCCCGGACGAGTTCCAGTCCTCCCTGTACAAGAACGAAATCGAGCCGAACATCAAGAAAGGCGCCACCCTGGCCTTCTCCCACGGTTTCGCGATCCACTACAACCAGGTTGTGCCACGCGCTGACCTCGACGTGATCATGATCGCGCCGAAGGCTCCGGGCCACACCGTACGTTCCGAGTTCGTGAAAGGCGGCGGTATCCCTGACCTGATCGCGATCTACCAGGACGCCTCGGGCAACGCCAAAAACGTAGCACTGTCCTACGCTGCAGGCGTTGGTGGTGGTCGTACCGGCATCATCGAAACCACCTTCAAGGACGAGACCGAAACCGACCTGTTCGGCGAACAAGCCGTTCTGTGCGGCGGTACCGTTGAACTGGTTAAAGCCGGTTTTGAAACCCTGGTTGAAGCTGGCTACGCGCCGGAAATGGCCTACTTCGAGTGCTTGCACGAACTGAAGCTGATCGTTGACCTCATGTACGAAGGCGGTATCGCCAACATGAACTACTCAATCTCCAACAACGCCGAATACGGCGAGTACGTGACCGGCCCGGAAGTCATCAACGCCGAGTCCCGTCAGGCCATGCGCAACGCCCTGAAACGTATTCAGGACGGCGAATACGCCAAGATGTTCATCAGCGAAGGCGCTACCGGCTATCCTTCGATGACCGCCAAACGTCGTAACAACGCCGCTCACGGTATCGAAATCATCGGCGAGCAACTGCGCTCCATGATGCCGTGGATCGGTGCCAACAAGATCGTCGACAAAGCCAAAAACTAAGTCACGCTCTTGCACGAAAAACGCGGCTTAGGCCGCGTTTTTTCGTTTGGGAGGCCGGTTCTGGTATAAAGCTGCATCGTTTGCGGTCGAATCGTCGTCCCAGGCACCTGTCCAAACTTTCCACCCCGTTGCAAGGTAATGTCCATGAGCGAACGCCCCGAAGAGCCAAACCAGGCTCCTGACGCCGAAAGCCTGCTACCCGTCGATGAACATGTCGAGGAAGGGCATGACGCTGAAGGTCGTAAAGTCCGGCATCGTGGTATCTATCTTTTGCCGAACCTGTTCACCACCGCGAACCTGTTCGCCGGCTTCTATTCCATCATCAACTCGATGAGCGCACAGGCGGCCTTGAGCGCTGGCGACTCAGTCAACGCAAGCAAGTACTTCGCTTTTGCAGCTATCGCAATTTTCGTTGCCATGGTGCTCGATGGCCTCGATGGTCGCGTTGCTCGCATGACCAATACCCAAAGTGCTTTCGGCGCCGAGTACGATTCCCTGTCGGACATGGTCGCTTTCGGCGTTGCGCCGGCATTGCTGGCATTCGGCTGGGCCCTTGGCGATATGGGCAAGGTTGGCTGGATGGTGGCGTTCATCTATGTGGCGGGCGCGGCGTTGCGTCTCGCGCGTTTCAACACGCAGGTCGGTACCGCCGATAAGCGCTACTTCATCGGCCTGGCCAGTCCGGCTGCCGCAGGTGTGGTGGCGGGGATTGTGTGGGCCTTCAGCGATTACGGCATCCAGGGCTCCAAGATGTCTTTCCTGGTTGCGCTGATGGTGGCTGCGGCCGGCATGCTGATGGTCAGCAACATCAAGTACAACAGCTTTAAAGAGCTTGACCTGAAAGGGCGAGTGCCTTTTGTGGCGATTCTCGCCGTAGTGTTGGTGTTCGCGGTTGTGTTCAGCGATCCACCGCGCATTCTGCTGCTGGTTTTCCTCGCCTATGCAGCGTCGGGTCCGGTGCAATACCTGTTGCATCTTCGTCGGCGCAAAAGCGTCGAGTAATGTAATTTCCCTCATACTCCGCAGTCTATTGGTGCATCTGTTCTCCAATGCTGCGGAGTAGCCATGCTGATCAAAGTCCCAAAAGCGTCTGACTGTCATGAGTCGGATGTCACGCCTGAATCCCTCTATCTTTCTCGACGCCATGTATTGGGTGCTGCTGTTGCCGGTTTGGCGATCAGTGGTCTATCTCGGTGGGCGGCGGCTGACAATGTGGAGCGTTATGCGGGCGTTGAGCCCGGAAAGGCGCCTTCCTGGTTCAGCGAAAAGTTTCCCTCAATTGAGTGGGGGGCAGTAAACGTCAAAGATGAGGCGATCACGCCGTTCAAGGACGCAACCCACTACAACAACTTCTATGAGTTCGGTACGGATAAGGGTGACCCGGCTGCCAACGCCCGTGCGCTGAAGACTCAGCCGTGGACCGTTGTTGTGGATGGTGAGGTGGGTAAACCGGGGCGATATGCGTTGGAAGACTTCATGAAGCCTTACCAATTGGAGGAGCGCATCTATCGACTTCGTTGTGTTGAGGCGTGGTCGATGGTGATTCCATGGATCGGATTTCCTCTCTCGGCTTTGCTCAAGGAAGTTGAGCCAACATCCAGCGCCAAATTCATCCGGTTCGAAACCCTGCAGGACCCCAAGAGTATGCCGGGACAACGCTCCGGTTTTGCCCTGATCGATTGGCCTTATATAGAAGGGCTGCGATTGGATGAGGCGATGAACCCGTTGTCGATTCTTGCGGTGGGCATGTATGGGCGTGAACTACCGAATCAGAACGGGGCGCCACTGCGTCTGGTGGTGCCCTGGAAGTACGGCTTCAAAAGCATCAAGTCGATCGTGCGAATCAGTTTGGTCAGCGAGCAGCCTAAAACCACCTGGCAGAGCATTGCCTCGGACGAGTACGGTTTCTATGCGAACGTGAACCCTACGGTTGACCATCCGCGCTGGACCCAGGCACGCGAACGTCGACTGCCAAGCGGGCTGTTGAAGCCGAATGTGCGCGAGACGCAAATGTTCAACGGTTACGCGGATGAAGTCGCTTCTCTCTATGCAGGGCTCGATCTGCGGAAGAACTACTGATGCGCTATCCGTTTTGGCGTATCGGAGTATTCCTTGCGGCGATGATATGGCCATTGCTTTGGTTGTATCAGGCTTGGGGGGATGCGCTTGGGCCTGATCCGGGCAAGGTATTGGTTGACCGGTTGGGATTGGGCACGCTTGTTCTGTTGCTCATTACGTTGAGCATGACGCCTCTGCAAAAACTCACGGGTTGGGCGGGGTGGATGGCTGTCCGGCGGCAACTGGGATTGTGGTGTTTCGCTTATGTGGTTCTGCACTTGA
This sequence comes from Pseudomonas sp. Irchel s3f7, assembly GCF_900187615.1. Classification (GTDB taxonomy): domain Bacteria; phylum Pseudomonadota; class Gammaproteobacteria; order Pseudomonadales; family Pseudomonadaceae; genus Aquipseudomonas. The sequence continues at coordinate 35,796 of NZ_FYDO01000044.1, forward strand.
GCGCCTACCTGGCATTTATCCTTGGTTTCGATTGGTCGCAGCTTGGCGTTGAGCTGCGTAAGCGTCCGTACATCATTGTCGGAGCATTGGGCTTTCTGTGTCTGCTGGCGTTGGCGGTGACCTCCAATCGATACAGTCAGCGACGATTGGGGGTTCGTTGGAAGAAACTGCATTGCCTGGTTTATGGGGTTCTCGGGCTTGGTTTGCTGCATATGCTCTGGATTGTGCGCGCTGATCTGAGGGAATGGGCTATCTATGCATCTATAGGTGCCTTGTTGTTAGTGCTGCGGCTACCGCCTTTTGCTCGTCGAATCCCGCGTTTAGTGGCTAAAAAGGGCACTTCTGCCAAAAAGGCGTAAATAGCTGTTGACGGCAGATCTCGGGTGTCTATAATTCGCCCCACTTCCGGCGCAGTCGAAACGGAAAACTCCTTGGTAAACAATGAGTTACGAAGTTTTCGGCAGCAGGTTGCTTCAGTTCATCGAAGCCAAAAGGAAGTTGAAAAAGAG
>NZ_FYDO01000056.1 GCF_900187615.1 Pseudomonas sp. Irchel s3f7
GAGCCGATGCATTCCTTATCGGCGCATTAGGTGAAGGGGTGGGACGATGTCTCCCACGGTCTGTACTGGTCAGAGTCAGAAGCGAGGCTTTAGTCCCACCCACCCCTTCAAGTCTAAACATACAAGCGTGGCTTGCCCGCGATGAACGATAACGCGGTAAAGCTGATACACCGCGGTGTTCCTATCGCGGGCAAGCCACGCTCCCACAGGACATGTGACGTCTGCTTACTCTTCTTCTTTCTCTTTCACAGGTGCCGGCGGCGGACGCAAGCCGATTTCCGCGGTGAGCTTCAATTCCTTGCCATTGCGCATCACCTGGATCGTGACCTTGTCGGTCGGTTTGATCCGTGCCACCTGGTTCATCGAGCGACGACCGTCACCGGCTGGTTCGCCGTCGATGGCGAGAATCACGTCGCCCAGTTGCAGGCCGGCCTTCTGTGCCGGCCCGTCGCGGAAGATCCCGGCGACCACAATGCCCGGACGCCCGGACAAACCAAAGGACTCCGCCAGTTCCTGGCTCAATGGCTGAACTTCAATGCCCAGCCAGCCGCGAATCACCTGGCCGTGTTCAATGATCGACTTCATCACTTCCATGGCCAGTTTGACCGGGATGGCGAAACCGATGCCTTGTGAGCCGCCGGACTTGGAGAAAATCGCCGTGTTGATACCGGTCAGGTTGCCGTTGGCGTCCACCAGCGCACCACCGGAGTTGCCGGGGTTGATGGCGGCGTCGGTCTGGATGAAGTCTTCGTAGTTGTTCAGGCCCAGCTGATTGCGCCCGGTGGCGCTGATGATGCCCATGGTCACGGTCTGGCCGACGCCGAACGGGTTGCCGATGGCCAGCGCGACGTCGCCGATGCGGATGTTGTCGGAGCGACCGACAGTAATCGAAGGCAGGGTTTTGAGGTCGATTTTCAGTACCGCGAGATCGGTTTCCGGATCGCTGCCGATCACCCGGGCCAGCGTCTCACGTCCGTCCTTGAGGGCCACCACGATCTGGTCGGCACCGCTGGTGACGTGGTTGTTGGTCAGGATGTAGCCTTCCGGGCTCATGATCACGCCGGAGCCGAGGCTCGATTCCATGCGCTTCTGCTTGGGCGAATTATCGCCGAAGAAGCGCCGGAACTGCGGGTCCTCGAACAGCGGATGGCTGGGTTTGTTGATGACTTTGGTGGTGTACAGGTTCACCACGGACGGCGCGGCGATGATCACCGCGTCGGAGTAGGACACCGGGCCCTGCTGCATGCTGGTGGTCTGCGGGGCTTGTTGCAGGTTGACGTCGAGGCTTGGAAGCCCGACCCACTGCGGGTAACGCTGGATGATTAACAGAGCGACAAGCACGCCGGCCAACAGCGGCCAGCCGGAAAAACGCAGCGCCTTGAGCATTAAGCACGTCCTGAGAGAGTTGCAGGCGGTATGAGACCGCTCATAATGACGCGCATTATACGAGGCCGCGCGTGCCTCTGAACGGGATATTTAGGAGTCTTTTATGGCCGTCGCCCTGAGCACACTGGTCGAAGAAGCCGATCGCTACCTCGGCAGTTCGAAAATTGCCGATTACTGCCCCAACGGCCTGCAGGTCGAGGGCCGGCCGCAGGTGATGCGCATCGTCAGCGGCGTCACTGCCAGCCAGGCGTTGTTGGATGCCGCGGTAGAAGCCAATGCCGATCTGGTACTGGTGCATCACGGCTATTTCTGGAAAGGCGAGAATCCTTGCATCACCGGGATGAAGCAACGCCGCTTGAAGACGTTGCTCAAGCACGATATCAGCCTGCTGTCCTATCACTTGCCGCTCGATCTGCATCCGGATGTAGGCAACAACGTGCAGTTGGCACGGCAGCTCGACATCACCGTCGAAGGCCCGCTCGATCCCGATAACCTGAAAATCGTCGGTTTGGTCGGCTCGTTGAATGAACCGATGATGGCCCGAGACTTCGCCCGTCGAGTGCAGGAAGTCATGGGCCGTGAACCCTTGTTGATTGAGGGCAGCCAAATGATTCGCCGGGTCGGCTGGTGCACGGGCGGCGGTCAGGGGTACATCGATCAGGCCGTACTCGCGGGTGTCGATCTTTACCTCAGTGGCGAAGCGTCGGAGCAAACCTTCCACAGTGCCCGGGAAAATGACATCAGTTTTATCGCCGCCGGTCATCATGCTACCGAGCGTTATGGCGTCCAGGCCTTGGGGGATTACCTGGCGCGGCGCTTTGCACTGGAGCACATCTTCATCGACTGCCCGAATCCGATCTGACGATGAACGCGACACTGTAGGAGCGAGCATGCTCGCGATGAACCTGAGAACAACACCGGGTGTCAGGTTTCCAGCGTTATCGTTGACGACCATCGCGAGCCTGCTCGCTCCTACAGAAGCTCTGTATCGCCCAAACGAGCAGGCATATTCATATGCTCTTTCGATCTAGTTGGCGTCCTGATTAGAAGGGGTCGCTGTGCTAGGATTCCCCGCTCGAACACGGCCCGCTGGCCGTTCATAAGAAAGATTTCGTGAGTAGCCATGGTCGACAAACTGACGCATCTGAAACAGCTGGAGGCGGAAAGCATCCACATCATCCGCGAGGTGGCCGCCGAGTTCGATAACCCGGTGATGCTGTACTCCATCGGTAAAGACTCCGCCGTGATGCTGCACCTGGCACGCAAGGCATTCTTCCCTGGCAAGCTGCCGTTTCCGGTGATGCACGTCGACACCCAGTGGAAATTCCAGGAGATGTACAGCTTCCGCGACAAGATGGTCGCCGAGCTGGGCCTGGACCTGATCACCCACGTCAACCCGGAAGGCGTTGCGCAGGGCATCAACCCGTTCACCCACGGCAGCGCCAAACACACCGACATCATGAAGACCGAAGGCCTGAAACAGGCTCTCGACAAGTATGGTTTCGACGCCGCTTTTGGTGGTGCCCGCCGCGACGAAGAGAAATCCCGCGCCAAAGAGCGCGTGTACTCGTTCCGCGACAGCAAGCACCGCTGGGACCCGAAAAACCAGCGCCCGGAGTTGTGGAACGTCTACAACGGCAAGGTCAACAAGGGCGAATCCATTCGTGTATTCCCGTTGTCGAACTGGACCGAGCTGGACATCTGGCAGTACATCTACCTTGAAGGCATCCCGATCGTCCCGCTGTACTTCGCCGCCGAGCGTGAAGTCATCGAGAAGAACGGCACACTGATCATGATCGACGACGAGCGCATCCTCGAACACCTGAGCGATGAAGACAAAGCCCGCATCGTCAAAAAGAAAGTGCGTTTCCGTACCCTTGGTTGCTACCCGTTGACGGGCGCGGTGGAGTCCGAGGCCGAAAGCCTGACGGACATCATTCAGGAAATGCTCCTGACGCGAACTTCCGAGCGCCAGGGCCGTGTCATCGACCACGATGGCGCAGGCTCGATGGAAGACAAAAAACGTCAAGGTTATTTCTAAGAAGCAGTTGCAAGCTTCAAGCGGCAAGCTGCAAGCGAATCAAAAGCGGGTTTCGAAATGGATTTCGAGAAACTGGTTTTTTGGCAAAGAGCCAAAGCATTAGCAGTCAACCTCTACAAGGAAATGGCCGAATGCGGTGATGTGGCTTTCAAAAGTCAGATCACTCGTTCAGGGCTTTCGATTCCCAGCAATATTGCCGAGGGAATGGAACGTTTCACTGCAAAAGAAAAATGTCGATTTCTGTCGATAGCTAAAGCCTCCTGCGGGGAGCTACGGACACAGATAATTATTGGCAGTGAAATTGGTTACATCAGAGAACCGTTGGCGGCACTTTGGATTTCAGAATCTCGCGAGCTTTCAAAAATGCTTAGCGGGTTGATCAATAAAATTTCTGACTAGCTGTACGCCGACAAGCTTGCCGCTTGAAGCTTACAGCTTGGAGCTTGAATGCAATGAGCCACCAATCTGATTTGATCAGCGAGGACATCCTCGCCTACCTGGGCCAGCACGAACGTAAAGAGCTGCTGCGCTTTCTGACCTGCGGTAACGTCGACGACGGCAAGAGCACCCTGATCGGGCGCTTGCTGCACGACTCCAAGATGATCTACGAAGATCACCTGGAAGCGATCACCCGCGACTCGAAAAAAGTTGGCACCACCGGCGAAGACATCGACCTGGCGTTGCTGGTCGACGGCTTGCAGGCCGAGCGCGAACAAGGCATCACCATCGATGTTGCGTACCGCTATTTCTCCACCGCCAAGCGCAAATTCATCATCGCCGACACTCCCGGCCATGAGCAGTACACCCGCAACATGGCCACTGGTGCGTCCACCTGTGACCTGGCGATCATCCTGGTCGACGCCCGTTACGGCGTGCAGACCCAGACCCGTCGCCACAGCTTCATCGCCTCGTTGCTGGGCATCAAGCACATCGTGGTCGCCATCAACAAGATGGACCTCAAGGGCTTCGATCAGGGCGTGTTCGAGTCGATCAAGGCTGATTACCTGCAGTTCGCCGAAGGCCTGAAGCTCAAGCCGACGAGCATGCACTTCGTGCCGATGTCGGCGCTGAAGGGCGACAACGTGGTGAACAAATCCGAGCGCTCGCCGTGGTACACCGGCCAGTCGCTGATGGAAATTCTCGAGACCGTGGAAGTGGCGGGCGATCGCAATTTCACCGACCTGCGTTTCCCGGTGCAGTACGTCAACCGTCCGAACCTGAACTTCCGTGGCTTCGCCGGCACGCTGGCCAGCGGCATCGTCAAGAAAGGCGACGAAGTTGTGGTGCTGCCGTCGGGCAAGAGCAGCCGCGTGAAATCCATCGTCACCTTCGAAGGTGAGCTGGAACACGCCGGTCCTGGTCAAGCCGTAACGCTGACCATGGAAGACGAAATCGATATCTCCCGTGGCGACCTGTTGGTGCATGCCGACAACGTGCCGCCAGTGACCGACAGCTTCGAAGCGATGCTGGTGTGGATGGCTGAAGAGCCGATGCTGCCGGGCAAGAAGTACGACATCAAGCGCGCCACCAGTTACGTGCCGGGCTCCATCGCCAGCATCGTCAACAAGGTCGACGTCAACACGCTTGAAGAAGGCCCGGCCAGCGCGTTGCAGCTGAACGAAATCGGCAAGGTCAAGATCGCGCTCGATGCGCCGATTGCCCTCGACGGTTACGACAGCAACCGCACCACCGGCGCGTTCATCATCATCGACCGCTTGACCAACGGCACCGTCGGCGCGGGCATGATCGTCGCCCAGCCTCTGGCACACGGCACCAGCACGCACCACGGCAAACTGGCTCACGTCGCCACCGAAGAACGCGCCCAGCGCTTCGGCCAGCAACCGGCCACCGTATTGTTCAGCGGCTTGTCCGGCGCTGGTAAAAGCACCCTGGCGTATGCGGTTGAACGCAAGCTGTTCGACCTGGGTCGTGCGGTGTTTGTGCTCGATGGCCAGAACCTGCGCCATGACCTGAATAAAGGTCTGCCACAGGATCGCGCCGGGCGTACCGAGAACTGGCGTCGTGCCGCGCACGTGGCGCGTCAGTTCAACGAGGCGGGTCTGCTGACCCTGGCCGCGTTTGTTGCCCCAAATGCCGAAGGTCGTGAACAGGCCCGGGAACTGATCGGCAAGGAGCGTCTGCTGACGGTCTACGTCCAGGCTTCGCCAACCGTATGCGCCGAGCGTGATCCGCAAGGTCTGTACGCGGCCGCCGGGGACAACATCCCGGGCGAATCCTTCCCGTACGACGTGCCGCTGGATGCCGATCTGGTGATCGATACCCAGTCCGTGTCGCTGGATGAAGGCGTCAAGCAAGTGCTGGATCTGCTGCGCAAACGTGGCGCGATCTAAGCCTTAGCCGCAAAATGAAAAACCCGCCGATGAGTGATCATCGGCGGGTTTTTTGTTGCCTCGAGATTGCTATCGCTGGCAAGCCAGCTCCCACAGGTTTCCCGGTCGTACACAACACTTGTGATCACTGAGAATCACTGTGGGAGATTCTATGTTTGGGGGGAACCCCCAAACATAGAAATAGGCTTGTATTCACTTTGGTTTTTCATCAAGGCAAACAGTACCCGAGCCAGTTTTCTGGCAAGTATCACCAGCGCCTCGGTCCCTTT
>NZ_FYDO01000045.1 GCF_900187615.1 Pseudomonas sp. Irchel s3f7
TGCAAGACGACCCAATCTTTGAAGTCGTCGTCGTAGCGTTTGCCTAGATTGGACATTGTTATGCACCTTCGCCCTCTTGAATGAATGAGTCAATCAACAAGGGTGACAGGTAGCCTGACACGGAGGGAGCGCCTAAAAAAGTAAGCAAAAAACGCTCGCCCCTTACGTACGGTCCCTCGCTGAGGCTCGGGGTTCCTTCGCTCCGGCATTCATCCGGGGGCATCGCCTCCGGTCGGCTTCGCTTCGACCTCCTCTCGATGTGTGCGGCTTCGCCGCACGGCGCTACGCGCCTAACCCCCGGATGAACACCTCCACTCAGCCTGCCGAGGGGGCGGGTGGATCAAGATCAAAAGCTGAAGGCGAGCTAACGCTCGGCCTGATGAGTGGTGAGAAGCGCGGGTGTACGGAGATCAATTGTAGGAGCTGGCTTGCCAGCGATGACGGCCTGACAGCCGACCTGACGTTGCGGCTGCACGCGTCCAATTGTAGGAGCTGGCTTGCCAGCGATGACGGCCTGACAGCCGACCTGACGTTGCGGCTGCACGCGTCCAATTGTAGGAGCTGGCTTGCCAGCGATGACGGCCTGCCAACCAACCTGATCTTGCTGCTGCACGCGCTCCTACACTGTTTTCAGGGGTACACAAAATCGGCGAGCAACAAAAAGTCCCTGACCCACCATCTTGTTCCAAAAACGGCGCTCTCTAATGAGCAAACGCTCGGCTCAAGGCGGTAAAGCCCGGGCCTGCCAGTACGATCAACAGTGCCGGGAAGAGAAACACCATCATCACGATGGACATTTTGGCGGACATTTTGGAGATGTATTCCTGCAGGCGTGTCAGGCGGCGGTCATCGAGTAACTGTTTGAGTGCCAGCAGGGATTTCATCGCGCCACCGCCCTGGTAGATCAGCTGTTGCAAGATCACGCAGGTGTCAGTGAACTCCTGGACCGCCAACAAGTGGCTGGACTTGTTCAGTTCTTCGCCCAGTTCCAGGCCGGAGTCTACCCGCGCCAGCACCAGACGCAGTTCATGGGTCAGGGCGGGCAGCAGTTGCTTGCCTTCCTGGCTCAGGACGCGCAGGGATTGTTCCACCGCCATGCCCGATTCGAACAGGATGCGCAGCAGCGTAATGAAGGTTGAGGTCTCGACGACGAGCTGTTGTTGTCTACGTTGTGCTGCGGCAGCCAGAAAGCGTTTTGGCAGTAGATAACCGAAGCCGATGGCGATAATCGGGGCCACCCAGTGGTTTTTTACCGTCGGGTAAAACAGCTCCTGGCCGAGCAAGCACAAAACCAACGCCAGCAAGGGCACGCCCACTTGCAGCGCGGCGAACAGTGAACGCTGGCGGGCGCTGCGCCACCCCAGACGGTTGAGCAGCGTCAGGGTTTCGTTGTCCATTTTGACCGACAGTTGCCCGAGACGGCTGGCGCCCAGCATTTGCAGCCATTGGTTGAAACGGTTGTCGCCTGACAACTTGCCGTCCAGTCGCTGGGTCACCTGGCGCGCTCGGCGTCGTTGTTCCAGCAAATTGTGCAGCAACAACAGACCAGCCCCGAGAAACAGCAGCGCGCAGATCAGTAATGAGATCTTCATAGGGTGCGCATCATGCGCCACAGCGCAAAGCAACCGACCACCTGCAGAGCGAACGCGCTCACCAGCATCATTTGCCCGGAACTGTCCCTCCACATGCTCTGAAGATAGGTCGGGTTGGTGGCCAGAAAGTAAGCTGCAACGCTGACCGGAAGCAGCGCCAGAACCAACGCAGTGATGCGGGTTTCACCGGTCATTGCGCGCAATTGACGCGCCGCCTGCTCCCGCTCGCGGATCATCTTGATCAGGTTTTCCAGCAACTCGCTGGCATTGCCGCCGTAACGGTGATTGACCTTCAAACCGAGTGCGAACAGACGCAGCTCATCTTTCTCGTACAGTTCGGCAAAGTCCGAAGTGGCCTCGGCCAGGCCAACGCCTAACTGCACGTTGCGCTGAACCCGGCCCATGGCATCTTTGAGCGGGTCTGCGGCGGTGTCGATGGCGCCCAGCACGGCATCGGACAGTGTCCGGCCGGATTTCAGGCTGCGCACGGCGTGATCGAGCAAGGTCGGCAGTTGTTCAATCATGCGTGTGAGGCGACGCTGATAACGCCAACTGACAAACAGCCGCACGATCACCGGGGGCATCACCAGCAACACCAACGCGCCGAGCCAGCCCGACACGACAAACCCCATCAGCACGCCCAACGCCCATAACGAAATCCACAGGCCCAGCCGTTCGGTGGGGCGCCCGAGCCCTGCGCGCAGGAACGCGCGTTCGAGGCCGCTCCAGGATGATTTCGGCAGCATCCGTTGCGGTTGCCCCTGGCTCAGACGGCCAAGAATTCGCTCGGTGCCGTTCTGGCGCAGCCCGCTATAGAGAAAGCGCAGCGACAGCCCGAACAGGATCAGACAAACAAGGATCAGCAGCGCGGGTCTGAGCATGTCGAGGCCTCAATACGCCGAAGGGGCGAGCGTCGTTTCGCGGCGCAATTTGTCGCCGGCGGGGTTGACCGCTTCGCGCAAAAAGCCAAAACCGGTACGACGGTCGAAACGGAACAGTGTATTGGTGACATACACGTCATCGCGCACGCCAATCACCTCGACCACTTCGCTGACGCAGCGGCGGCCGTCGGGCAAGCGCGTCAGCTGGATGACGACGTCCAGTGCCGCGCAGATCATTTGTCGCAGGGTGCGTTCGGCGATGGTGCGGCCAGTCAGGCCGACCAGGGTTTCCAGGCGCAGCAACGCGTCCTGGGCGTTGTTGGCGTGCACGGTGCTCATGGAACCGTCGTGGCCGGTGTTCATGGCCGTGAGGACGTCGACCACTTCGACACCACGAATCTCACCGAGGATGATCCGGTCCGGGCGCATCCGCAGGGCGTTGCGAATCAGGTCGCTGGATTTCACCTCGCCATGGCCCTCGGCATTCGGCGGACGGGTTTCCAGGCGCACGACGTGCGGGTGGCCGAGTTGCAACTCGGCGACGTCTTCGATGGTCACCAGTCGTTCATTGGGGTTGATCAGTTGACTGAGAATGTTCAGCAGCGTGGTCTTGCCGGTGCCGGTGCCGCCGCTGATCAGAATATTGCAGCGCTTGCCCACGGCTTCCTGAATGAAATCGTAAATCGCCTGATCGATAGTTTGCATGGCCATCAGGTCGGTGCTTTTCAGCATGTCCTGGCGAAACTTCCGGATCGACAGGCACGGACCATCGAGGGCAATGGGCGGAATGATCGCGTTGACCCGGCTGCCATCGGGCAGGCGCGCATCGACCATCGGCGAAGACTCGTCGAGCCGTCGCCCCAATGGCGCGAGAATCCGTTGCATGACGCGTTCAACGTGGTGCGAGTCGATGAAACGCAAGTCGCTCAGGTGCAGCACGCCCTCGCGTTCAACGAACACCCGATGGGGGCCGTTGACCAGAATCTCGGTCACCGCCGTGTCACGCAGCAACACTTCCAGCGGGCCGAAACCGGTGAGTTCGTCGACGATCTCTTCGGCCAGGCGCTCCATTTCATAGCGGGAAATGGCCAGGTGCAGACGCGCGATGTACTCGGCCACTTTGTCGATCACAAATTGCGATAGCACTTGCCGCGAGCCTTCCAGCAGGTTTTTGCCGGACTCTTCGATGGCGTCGATGATGTAGCGGTGCAATACCAGTTTCAGGCCGTCATGGTCAGTGTTGCCAATGGCGGCGCGTTGCGTGGCGCCGAAAAGTTTTTCGCTGCTCATTGCACACCTCGCAAGCGGTCGAACCAACCGGCCTTGGGTTTGGCCAGGCCTTCGGAGCGTTTGGCCAGGCGTTCGCCGAGGGCGCGCAGGCTTTGGGTGAGGCCTTCGCGAGGCGCCAGTTCGAACAGCGTCACGCCCTGGTTCTTGGCGTTGAGGCGGACCTCCGGGCTGTAGGCGAGCGTGGCGATGATCTCCAGATCGAAGGTTTTTCCGAGGGTTTCGGAGTCGGGCGCGACGTTGCGCAGGTAGCGGTCGATCAACAGCCTGGCGTGATCGAGCTTCATGCCTTTTTCACGCCATGCGTTGAGCACGGCGAGGTTGCGGCGACAGTCGAGCACGTTCTGATCGGTGTACCACAGCAGCTTGTCGCAATGGCTGACGAAGGTGCGCAGTGCCTCGCTGTCCGGCTGACCGGTGAGGTTCACGACGATGTGCTGGAAGTGTTGGCGCAGGGCGCTGAGCAACATGTACAACTCGGCGGCGCTGGTGTGCTCCAGTGGTTCATCGCTGCTGGCATAGGCGAGAATGCGCAGCCCGGCTTCGCAACTGGTGAACGCGCTGTCGATCAGCGTGGCATCGAGGCGTCGCAAGTGGCGTAACGCATCGCCGAAGTGAAACGAGCTCTCCAGACCGAGCAGGGCCAGGCTGTCGCCTCGGGGCAAGCCCAGATCAAGCAGCAACGTGTGTTGTCCACTCTTCTGCACCACTTGCGCCATGTGGGTCGCGAGCAAGGCGCCGTCGGCATTGCTCTGTACGCCATAGAGGACGGTCAGGCCGGCCAGGTGCGTGTTAGGCGTCACTTGCGGCAGACGTTTGCTCAGGCGCCGTACCAGGCCCGCGACCTCGCTGGAGCGCGAGCCATAGGCGACAAAATCCCGGGCACCGGCACGCATGGCATTGAGCACAAGCTGGTTGTCCATGCCGTCACCGAGCGCGACGATCGCCAGCATCGGCTTGGCTTCCAGCGCGCCCTCGATCAATGCGCTTTGGGCCACCACATGGTCGCGGTCCAGGCCGACGAACACCAGGCTGGCGAAGGTCACGTCGACCAGCGCGAGCAGTTCATCGAGGCTGCCGCCACCGGCGCTGACCACTTGACCCAAAGGCGCGAGGGCGCCTTGCAGCCATTCGAGGTCGGTGTTGTTACGCGTGATTGCGAGGAAGGTCTGATTCAGGTTCTGGCTCATTGCGATAACCCACTGCGTTTATCGATGTCGCCGTTTTCGAGGCGGTTGAACAACGGCGTAGAGCGTCTGCGCATGGAAAGGCGTCCTTGCTCGGCTCAGGGGGTCTGTTGGGTGATTTCGTTGCCACGAATGACTTCCACACTGGGCTTGCGCGGTGCGTTGCCATTGCTGACCGGGGCAGATTTCGGGGGAGGAGCGGTCATGGCCAGTTGGCTGAATTGCAGGAGTTCGCGGTTGGCATTGGCCAGCGTGGTTGCCGAAACACGCTCACCGGCCCAGTAGCGGGCCAGGCGTTGTTCATCGGCACTGCGGACCGCCAGGCGCAACACCCCGACCTGGGCTGCGAGCATCAGGCGGCTCACCAGTTGTTCGGGGACGGCGAGCAACACGGTCCGGGCCGCGGCGCGCTTCTGGTCTTGCTTGAGTTTTTCGTCTTGGTTGGCCGTCGGGCTGGAAGGCTGGCCGTCGTTGGTCAAACCCATTTGTTCGCCCACGCCGAGCACCCGCAAGGCCGGTATCACAAGCTGCGACGACGGTTGAAGGTTGAGGGTGTCTTTACGCAGAAACAGCAACACATCGACATAGTCGCCGGGCGTCAGTTGCCCGCCGACATTGATCACTTCGTCCACGGCGACCGCCAGGGCACGCTCATCGATGCGGATCATGCGTGACAGTTGGCTGCCGGCTTCGAAACTGGCGTCGTTGAGCCAGGTGCCGGCGCTGAGGGCTCGCCATGGCGTGCGTCCGATCACCTGGTCAAGGCGGGTCAGGCTGCCGGCCGGCACCGTGCGCAGTTTTTCCACGGTCACGTCGGCGGCGGTGATCGGCACAAAGGCCGCGACATTGTTGACCAGCACGACCACCGGATGTCGAGTGAGATCATCCGCAGGCATCGACGCCGGAGTGGCGACAACCGGTGGGGTGTCGGTGACCTGGACAACGGGTTCGGGGGCCGGTTGGCGGCTCAATGAGACGCCCCAATATCCGGCAATGATGGCGCCGATCAAAAACAAACCGGCGAGACCCAGGGTAATACGGCTGTTCATGACGGCTCTCCCTTTCCTGCTGCTACAGAACTCGTTCTATCTAACGAGAAAACTTCGCAATCAGGCAGCTATGAACATTGGACTATTTCGCTATTTGACCGTAGCGCAGGTAGAGCGAAATGCCATTACCGAGAGGAAAAAATAAGCCCTCAAACAGCGATGCCCGATGAAATGACACTGTTTTATGACGTCAACGAACCGACTAATACTTTTGTATTAATGCGTATTTACAGTTGTTGGGGTGGGTAATGCCGACAATGCTGATGCTGGCACTGGGGAATCATGTTGCGTCCGTGCAACACCCGTCGTCGTCCAGGAGAACGTTATGTCTATTTCCACACTGGTTCAGAAGGTCAAATTGGAAATCGTTTTCTTCAGTTACAGGAGACTGGTGAGGGATACCGAGGGTGCTTCGGGTATTGAATATGCGATTGTGGCAGCGATGGTTGCGGTGGTGATTGCCGGGCTTGGTAGTGACATTGGGGGAGACATTAAGACAATATTCAGCGATCTCGGAACGGCACTGGAGAAAACCGCTAACCCTCCCGCACCCTAGTGAGCCCTGGCTAAGACGATAATTTGCCGGATCCTAACGTCAGCGCTTAGTCCATTGCAGGTATTGCCTTATGAATGCGCTCGCACAGCCACGCCAGCAGCTTCTTCTGGTCGATGACGAGGAGGATGCATTGCTTGAGTTGGCGGAGTTGCTGGAGGGTGAAGGGTTCAATTGCTACACGGCGACATCGGTCAAGATTGCGTTGCAGCATTTGACGCGTCATCCGGATATTGCGCTGGTCATCACGGACCTGCGCATGCCGGAGGAGAGTGGCATGTCGTTGATCAAGCGGCTGCGCGAGCATACGTCGCGTGAGCATTTGCCGGTGATTGTGATGTCCGGGCATGCGGGTATGGAGGATGTCAGTGACTTGCTTCGGTTGCAGGTACTCGATTTGTTTCGCAAGCCGATTTATCACGTGCGGTTGTTGGAGACGCTGAACAATTTGTTTCCTCAGCCGCAGATGTATTTGGTCAAGGGGTGACTTGGCGGACTCTGGGCCGACCATGCTCCTGGTTGATTGAGTAACTATCCGTTTTCGCAGTAATGGCGGCTTATGGTTTCGCCCTTACGGCGAGTCCCTTATGGCAAACGCCCGGAGTGCCGGTACATCCAACATTGATGTTGGATGCACCGGCCTCATCGCGAGCAAGCTTGCTCCTACAGGTTTGGTGCCGTTCGAATCATTCATGTCCGACGCAAACACTGTAGGAGCTGGCTTGCCAGCGATGGCGGCCTGTCAGTCAACATCGATGTTGGAGGTACCGGCCCCATCGCGAGCAAGCTTGTCCTACAGGCTTGGTGCCGTTCGAATCATTCATGTTCGACGCAAAAACTGTAGGAGCTGGCTTGCCAGCGATAGCGGTCTTTCAGTCAACATCGATGTTGGAGGTACCGGCCTCATCGCGAGCAAGCTTGCTCCTACAGGTTTGGTGCCGTTCGAATCATTCATGTCCGACGCAAAAACTGTAGGAGCTGGCTTGCCAGCGATGGCGGCCTGTCAGTCAACATCGATGTTGGATGTACCGGCCTCATCGCGAGCAAGCTTGCTCCTACAGGCTTGGTGCCGTTCGAATCATTCATGTCCGACGCAAACACTGTAGGAGCTGGCTTGCCAGCGATGGCGGCCTGTCAGTCAACATCGATGTTGGATGCACCGGCCTCATCGCGAGCAAGCTTGCTCCTACAGGTTTGGTGCCGTTCGAATCATTCATGTCCGACGCAAAAACTGTAGGAGCTGGCTTGCCAGCGATGGCGGCCTGTCAGTCAACATCGATGTTGGATGTACCGGCCTCATCGCGAGCAAGCTTGCTCCTACAGGTTTGGTGCCGTTCGAATCATTCATGTCCGACGCAAACACTGTAGGAGCTGGCTTGCCAGCGATAGCGGTCTGTCAGCCAACATCGATGTTGGATGTACCGGCCTCATCGCGAGCAAGCTGGCTCCTACAGGTTTAGTGCCGTTCGAATCATTCATGTCCGACGCAAAAACTGTAGGAGCTGGCTTGCCAGCGATAGCGGTCTGTCAGCCAACATCAATGTTGGATGCACCGGCCTCATCGCGAGCAAGCTGGCCCCCACAGGTTTGGTGCCGTTCGAATACTTTGTGTTCGACGCAAAAACTGTAGGAGCTGGCTTGCCAGCGATGGCGGTATGACTGGCACCCGATCATCCGGATGCCACTCCCCCATTCCTACAACTGGTAACTGAAACTGATGCTGTATCGCGGCCGGCGGTTGAAGGTGTCCAGCGCTTCATCGGACATCGGCTTGGCGGCTTCCAGGGAGACGTTGTAGTACTTGGCATCGCCAAATCTCAAACCCACGGCGACCGATGACATGTCGTTGCTCTTGACCGGCAATTCGTTGAACCAGGTCTTGGCACGGTCGAGCACGCCATAGGGTTGCAGAATGCGTACCCAGCTCCCCTCCCGATGAAAGCTGTAGTTCACTTCGTAAGCCGCGCCCCATCCTTTGTCGCCGGAGGCTTGATCGTCAGGGTAGCCGCGACCGAAGTTCTGCCCGCCGAACACTGCGCGCTCGCTGTCGGGCAGGCTGTCGTCGCTCCAGTACAGCGCCGCCGACATCACGCCTTGCCAGTTTTCGAAGAATTTGTCGCTCTGCACGCCCGATAACCGCAGGCGAAAAAAGTCCAGGTCGTAGGCGCTGCTGTTGGTTTCGGCGCCCATGCCGTCGATGCCTTGATACAGCCCGCCACTGAGGATGCGCAGTTGTTTTTCATTGGCCTTGCGCCAGTCGCTTTCAGCGGCGAGGGCGCGGACGTCGGTGCGTTCTTCGAAGCTCAACGGATAGCCGACGACGGCGTATTCGGTTTTGTCGTTGACGGCGTACAGACGTGCACCGGCGTTGAGCAGTTCATTGGGCGAGGCCATCAACGGATGGTTGAAACCGACGGAGTAACGGTCGTTTTCCCGATGCGGCTTAAGCTGCAAGCCGTTGTCCAGTTGCACGTTGGTGCCCGGATCTGCGCGATAGCGTGAGGCGGACAGGGCCAGTTGGGTGCCCTCGGTATTGAGGAACTGGTTGTAGTCCAGGCGGTAGTAATGTTCGTGATCGTCACCCGGGGGGAACAGGCCGCTCAGCGTGACCTGTTCACCCATGGACGTCTGGGAATTACTGCTCACCCCGAGCAAGGCCTGGAGGCTGTTGCGATTGGTTTCGGTGGTGCTCAAGGTACTGGTGAAGGGTTTTCGGCTGGCCTGGGCCTCAAGGTAGGCGGCGCCATCGGTGGTGCCTGGCGGTGGCACTTGGGCCTGCAAGGTGACGCCAGGAATGCGGCTCATCAGCGTGGTGTAGCGCTCGAAAGTCTTGCGGGTCAGAGGACGTTCGGCCTGGAGTTTGGCCACCAGTTTGTCGAGCAGGCCTTTGACCCGTCCGACGTCGCCCTGCAGTTGGTAATCCTTGATGTAACCCTCCACCAACACCACGCGCGCCACGCCATTGTCGAAGGTCTGTTGCGGCAGGAAAGCGTAGGACAGCAGGTAACCGTCCTGTTGATATCGACGGGTGATGCTGCGGGTGGCCTCGATCAGATCGGCGAGGCTGGTTTCATGGCCGATCAAGGGTTGGTAGAGCGCGGCGAGTTCGCTCAGGGGATAAATCGTCCCGCCTTCGATCTGCACGGTCTTGAGGTTGATTTTGGTGCCCATCAGCAACGGTTGGGTCTGGGTGGCACCGGGTTCTGGCACTTGCAGCGGTGCGGCACTCGGACGGTAAGCGTCGGCGGGCAGGTTGGGTGCGGGCAGGTTGCGAAGGGTTTCGTTGGTGTTGAGAAAACTGGGGAGGGTTTCGGCGAGAGCAGTGGAACTCAGAGTCAGCAACAGCAAGGACGTGGTGACGCGCATAGGACACTCCGTGTTCGAACAACAGCAGCGTCTGGATCTTTGTGATCCAAAGAAAAGGCGCAAGATCGTTGAGAATCTTGCGCCATCAACCAAGCGTAGGCGCTGTAGGTGCGGCCGTCGAACGGCCAGGTGCAATTCAGCGATTGTTGCCGCCCAACGCGCCACCCAAGGCTCCGGTCAAGCCGCCGAGTACGCCGCCGACGCCACCGGTTGTTGAGGTGCCGCTCGTGGTACCCGTCACCAGCCCACCAACGGCTGCGACTGTGCCACCTACGGTGGCGACGGTGTTGCCGACCGCTGTGACGACCGGGTTGGTCGTGCTGCCGGCGATCGCCCCGCCGAGGCTGGCGACGGCACCACCGGTTTGAGTGGTCAACCCGGCCAGGGGAGTACCGAGCCCGGTGGCGGCGCCGACGTTTTGGGTCACGTTCGTAACGGTGGTGGTCACCGGATTGATCGCGGCACCGACGGTCACGCCCAGCGTGCCCAGTGGTGCTGTTGGAGCGGTATTGGCAACGCCCGAGCCACCCAGCGCACCGCCGATTGTCGCAACAAGATTGCCGCCGGTAGCACCGGTCACGCCTGCCGAGCTGATGACGCCGTTGGTGTTACCCGCGTTCAGGCCACTGCTGACATTCACCACGGCGCCGCCCACCGTTTCCAACAGACCCGTGCCGCCCAAGCCGCCGCCAGAACTTGTGCCGCTGGTGAGCAGACCACCCGACGTGCCGAGAGTTGTTCCGGTGTTGCTCAATGCGCCACCGACCGTGTTGGTCAGTGCGTTGCCCTCGCCGACCGTCGTGACGCGGGTGCCGAGACCGTCGACCGTGGTGCCGACTTTGCCGATGATGCCGTTCAATGGCGCACCGAGGCCGGTGCTGTCACCGATCTTGTTGGTGGTGGACTCTGCCAGGGCAATCACCGGCACCAGTTTGCTGCCCAATTGCTCTGTGACCGAGCCCAGAGGACCGGTGCTGGTGGCAAGGCTCAGCGTGTCGCCGAGCATGGTGACTTTCTCGCCGAGGCCATCCAGCACGGGGGCCACTTTGGTCACCACCCCACCGACGACCGGAATGCTGTTGGTGGTCGTGGCCAATTTGCCGCTGAGATCGGAAACACCGTTGCCGACATCCTGCACCACGCCGCCCACTGCCGAAGTGGTAACGCTGAGGCCGTCAGGGTTGGTGCTGAGTTTTCCGATGCCATTGGTCACACCGTCACCGAGCGTAGTGACGACATTGCCGGTGGTATTGACCACGCTTTGCACGACGCCACCCGCCACTGGAACACCGCTCAGCGAGTCGCCGACCTGGCCTACGCCGTCGCCCACGCCACTGACGGTTTTACCGACGTCCTGTAGCAGCGTCGTGGTCACCAGCGAGGGCACCACGGGATTGGTTGGATTTGTTGGATTTGTAGGGTTGGTGGGGTTGGTGGGGTTGGTGGGATTCGTCGGGTCAGTAGTGCCGCCAGTACCGCCAGTACCACCGGTGCCGCCAGTGCCTGTGCCGCCTGTGCCAGCCGTATCGCCGGTGCCACCGGTTCCGCCAGTGCCTGCCGTGCCACCCGTTCCGCCGGTGCCGGCCGTATCACCAGTGCCGCCCGTCCCGTCTGCTGCGGCAGTATCGTCGGAACCGCCGGAACTGCTGCGATGACCGCCACCGCCACTGCTGCAACCGCTGAGGCCGAGCGAGAGGATGAGCGCTAATGCGATTGCCGATTTGCACCACACTTGATTGTTCATGAGCGAGATTCCTTGCACCTGACACAACGTAGTTGTCTACGAAGGCTCGCCGGTTCTATTGCCGACAATGCCTTCGTCCGTTGTTCACATAACAATCGCAAGGGCTGCGCAGCGCCATTCTCAACTTGGTATTAACCCGTTTGATATCGGCGTGATGGCATTTCTTTAGGATTAGTTCGTTGGAGGGGGTATTTGTATTCTTGTGCCGGGAAACTTCTTATAAATCAAGGGAGTGCAGGGCGCGGCGCGGCGTAATGATGCGGTGATGAAGCCGTAAAAACTTAAGTTATATATTCACAATTAACCATCTACTGCCGCATCAAGACCCTCGTCTTTGTCAGGCAACCGGGCGCCAATGCCCGACCATGTGTTCCAGATCCCCGGCGCCCAGCAACTGCAAGTCCCCGCTCGATCCCGGCGCGCTGGCCGTCAATGTCACTTCGCTGGGCAGGCGCACCGGTTTCCTGAACTGCATGGCGATTTCGATGTTCGCCGCCGGCAGATACTCGGCGAGCGCCGCCAAGGTGCGCGCCTTGTTCCATAAGCCATGAGCAATGGCGGTCGGGAAACCAAAGAGTTTGGCGCTGGCCGCACTCAGGTGAATCGGGTTGTAGTCGCCGGACACTTTGGCGTACTGCCGCCCAATGTCCGAGGGCGCTGTCCAGCGTGCGATTTCGGTCATTGCCAGGGTCGATGCCAACACCTCCTCGACCGGCTCGCCGTCGAGTTTGACGCCGCGACAGAGCATCTGACTTTGTTCTTCCCACAGCGACCCCAACTGATCGTCCAGGGTCGTGACCAGATCGAACGTCGCGCCCTTGGCGTGGGGTTGCAGGTTGTGCACTTGCACGCTGACTCGCACTCGGCTCACTCCGCCCATGGGGCGAAACACCTGGATGCGATTGCTCAAGTGAATCAGCCCCAGCAGCGGGAACGGAAACTCTCTGGCGGTGAGCAATTGCATCTGCAACGCGAAGCCGAGAATGTGCGGATACGTCGGTGGCAGCAGACCGTTGTCGACAAAACCGCAGACCTTGCGATAGGCCTCCAGTCGCTTGGGGTCGACATTCAGCCAGCAGCGCAAACCCGAGCGGGGCAGGGTGGTGCCGGTGATTTTGCGGCGTGTCGCTGCCCGCGCATACAGGCCCGGAAGGCTGGGTCCGTGGTTGAGCGTGTGCCAGTCGGTGATCATGTCTATGCCCCCAGAACACTTTGTCCGCAAACCCGCAGCGCTTGCCCGGTGAACGCACCGGTACCCGGCTGCGCGAGCCAGGCAACGGCTTCGGCGACGTCTTGCGGCAGGCCACCCTGACCGAGTGAGCTCATGCGCCGCCCGGCTTCACGCAGGCCGAACGGAATGTGTGCGGTCATTTGCGTTTCGATGAAGCCCGGAGCCACCGCGTTGATGCTGATACCGCGCTCTTGAAGCAGCGGCGCCCACGCCTGCGCAAGACCCATCAACCCGGCCTTGCTCGCCGCGTAATTGGTTTGCCCGCGATTGCCGGCGATGCCGCTGATGGAGGCCAGCAGAATCACCCGGCCATTGTCGTGCAAGGTGCCGTTGTCGAGCAGGGCCTTGGTCAGCACTTGCGGAGCCTTGAGGTTGACCGCGAGCACCGCGTCCCAGAATTCCGGGGTCATGTTGGCCAGGGTTTTATCCCGGGTGATGCCCGCGTTGTGCACCACGATGTCGACGCCGTCGGGCAACTGTTCGATCAACTGTGCAGCGGCGTCTTCGGCGCAGATATCCAGGGTAATGCTGCGGCCACCGAGACGGGCGGCGAGGGCTTCGAGATCGGTCTTGGCCGGTGGTACGTCGAGCAGGATGACGTCGGCGCCGTCACGGGCCAGGGTTTCGGCAATCGAAGCGCCAATGCCTCGCGCTGCCCCGGTGATCAAGGCTTTGCGCCCGGCGAGCGGGCGCGTCCAGTCCGTCACTTGAGTGGCGCACGGTGCCAGGCGAATGACTTGCCCGGACACGAAGGCACTTTTGGGCGAGAGGAAAAACCGCAACGGGCCTTCGAGTTGGTCTTCAGCACCCTCGCCAACGTAAATCAATTGCAACGTGCTGCCGCTGCGCAACTCCTTGGCCAACGAACGGCTGAAGCCTTCCAACGCACGTTGCGCACTGGCGGCGAACGGATCGCTCAGAGTTTCCGGTGCCCGCCCGAGCAGCACGAGATGCGCACATTGATCGAGGTTTTTCATCAGCGGCTGGAAGAATTCGCGCAGCTGTTTGAGCTGGTCGGTGTGCACCAGGTCACTGGCGTCGAACACCACGGCTTTGAGTTTCGGCCCGTGGCCGGGAATCCATGCTGTCGCCATCGAAGGCTCGGTGCCGTAGCTGTAGATCGCATCGGTCAGGCGGTGGGCGAGTGCGCTGATTTTTTCTGTCAGCGGTCCGCCACCGATCAGCAACGCTCCTTCCACCGGACGCAACCGGCCCGCTTGCCAGCGCTCCAGCCGCGTGGGTGAAGGCAGCCCCAGGGCGCCGACCAGACGATGGCCGATGGACGAATTGGCGAAGTCGATATAGCGGTCGGACATGGAACACGCTCCAGTGGCTGGGGTTCAAAGTGTGGACCATCAACGGCGATCAGTCGTTCGATCCGCGAGATAAGGCCTACGCTTGATCATTGTAGGATTTTGATTTTTCATCAGGAGCTTTTCATGACTCAGTTGCGTCGCGTCGCGATCATTGGCGGTAACCGCATTCCCTTCGCTCGCTCCAACGGCCAATACGCCACGGCCAGCAATCAGTCGATGCTCACCGCCGCCCTCGAAGGCCTGATCGAACGCTACAACCTGCATGGCCAGCGCGTTGGCGAAGTGGTCGCCGGCGCGGTGCTCAAATTGTCGCGGGACATGAACCTGACGCGCGAATGCGTGCTCGGTTCGCGGTTGTCGCCAGCCACCCCGGCGTATGACATTCAGCAGGCCTGCGGCACCGGGCTGGAAGCGGCGTTGCTGGTGGCGAACAAGATTGCCCTGGGCCAGATCGATTGCGGCATTGCCGGTGGCGTCGACACCACCTCCGATGCGCCGATCAGTGTCAGTGAAGGGCTGCGCAGGATTCTGCTGCAAGCCAATCGCGCCAAGACCACCGGCGACAAACTGAAGACCTTCCTGCAATTGCGCCCTAAACACCTGATCCCCGAATTCCCGCGCAACGGCGAACCGCGCACCGGTCTGTCCATGGGCGAGCATTGTGAATTGATGGCTCAGACCTGGAACATCCCCCGTGAAGCCCAGGATCAACTGGCACTGGAGAGCCATCAGAAGTTGGCGGCGTCCTATGCGGAAGGTTGGCACAACGATTTGATGACACCGTTCCTCGGCCTCACCCGCGACAACAACCTGCGTGCGGATTCGACGCTGGAAAAACTTGCCTCGCTTAAACCGGCCTACGAGAAAAGCGCCAAGGGCACACTGACGGCGGGCAACTCGACGCCGCTGACCGATGGCGCATCGCTGGTGCTGCTGGGCAGTGAGGAGTGGGCAAAGGCACGTGGCTTACCGATTCTCGCGTACCTGCGCGATGGCGAAGCGGCGGCGGTGGATTTCGTCAACGGTGCCGAAGGTTTGCTGATGGCGCCGGTCTATGCGGTCCCGCGCTTGCTGGCGCGCAACGGCCTGATCTTGCAAGACTTCGATTACTACGAAATCCACGAAGCCTTTGCCGCGCAAGTGTTATGCACCTTGAAAGCCTGGGAGGACCCCGACTACTGCAAAACCCGCCTCGGCCTCGACGCCGCACTCGGATCGATCGACCGCCGCCGGCTCAACGTCAAGGGCAGCTCGTTGGCGGCGGGGCATCCGTTTGCGGCAACCGGCGGGCGCATCGTGGCCAATCTGGCGAAGTTGCTGGATGCGGCGGGCAAGGGGCGCGGGTTGATTTCGATTTGTGCGGCGGGAGGGCAGGGCGTGACCGCCATCATCGAAAGGTGATTTGAGAGAAATATCCTGCGAAGGGGATGAGCCCGGATGTCAGCTTCTGTCACACATGCCTTCGCAGGCTCTGCACAACACCTCATGCCGGCTCGGCTATGATCTTTGGCGTCACGATGAACGTCGGGATTGCGTGATCAACCCGGCACATTGTGTGCTTCTTGTTGTTCCTGGCAGTGTTCATAGGTCGGCACCCCCTCCCACCCGTGACTGGATTGCCGTATAACGAATGACTTTCGCGTGTTTGGTAATAAAGGACCCACAATAAAAGCTGATGAAGACTCCAAAACGCATTGAACCCCTGATCGAGGACGGTCTGGTCGACGAGGTGCTGCGCCCACTCATGAGTGGTAAAGAAGCAGCTGTTTATGTGGTGCGCTGCGGCAACGAGTTACGTTGCGCCAAGGTTTACAAGGAGGCGAATAAACGCAGTTTCCGTCAGGCGGCCGAGTATCAGGAAGGCCGCAAGGTGCGCAACAGCCGTCAGGCTCGTGCGATGGCCAAGGGCTCGAAGTTTGGCCGCAAGGAAACCGAAGACGCCTGGCAGAACGCCGAAGTGGCGGCGCTGTTCCGTCTGGCCGGTGCCGGTGTGCGGGTGCCCAAGCCGTTCGACTTCCTTGAAGGCGTGCTGCTCATGGAACTGGTGGCCGACGAATACGGCGATGCGGCACCGCGTCTGAACGACGTGGTCCTGGAGCCGGACCAGGCGCGCGAGTATCACGCGTTCCTGATTTCGCAGATCGTGCTGATGTTGTGTACCGGTCTGGTGCACGGCGACCTGTCCGAGTTCAACGTGCTGCTGACGCCGACCGGCCCGGTGATCATCGACCTGCCACAAGCGGTGGATGCGGCGGGCAACAACCACGCGTTCAGCATGCTGGAACGGGATGTGGGCAACATGGCGTCCTACTTCGGCCGGTTTGCACCGGAATTGAAGCAGACCCGGTACGCCAAAGAGATGTGGGCCTTGTACGAAGCCGGCACCTTGCACCCGAACAGCGTCCTGACCGGTGAGTTCGACGAACCGGAAGAGCTGGCCGACGTGGGCGGCATCATGCGCGAGATCGAGGCTGCCCGCCTGGATGAAGCACGCAAGCAAGCGGTCCGTGCGGCAGACGACGCACCGCCCGACAAGGCCGAAGAACCGCCTCCGCCCTGGATGCAGTGATCGGCTAAAGAAAAAACCGGCTTCGGCCGGTTTTTTTGTCTTCCACCTACACCAGCATCGATTTTCAGGCGCGGACCGCGTCAGCACAGCAACCCGACTCCAGGTTTTTCAGGATCGGGCAATCCGGTCGATGATCGCCCTGACAATGCTCGACCAGATCCTGCAACGTATCGCGCAACTGCTCCAGTTCGAGAATCTTCTGGTTCAGCTCATCAATGTGCTGACGCGCCAGCGCTTTCACATCGGCACTGGCCCGCTGGCGGTCCTGCCAGAGGGTCAGCAGTTTGCCGACCTCTTCCAGCGAAAACCCCAAATCCCGTGAGCGCTTGATGAAGGCCAGCGTGTGCAGGTCGTCATCGCCATACACCCGGTAACCGCTGTCGGTGCGATGGGCGGCCTTGAGCAATCCGATGGACTCGTAATAACGGATCATCTTCGCGCTCAGGCCACTGTGGCGGGCCGCTTGGCCGATGTTCATCGATTGTCCTCCAGATCCGAGGGTTTCCAGGTTTTCAACAGTAGCGCATTGCTCACCACGCTGACGCTCGACAATGCCATCGCCGCACCGGCCAGCACTGGGTTGAGGAACCCGAACGCCGCCAGCGGAATGCCGATCAGGTTATAGACGAAGGCCCAGAACAGGTTCTGCCGAATCTTCGCGTAGGTCTTGCGGCTGATCTCCAGTGCGGCGGGTACCAGGCGCGGATCGCCACGCATCAGGGTGATCCCGGCTGCATGCATGGCCACGTCGGTACCTCCGCCCATGGCAATGCCGATGTCGGCGGCAGCCAGCGCCGGAGCATCATTGATGCCGTCGCCGACCATCGCCACCACACCGGTTTTCTTCAGCGCTGCAACCGTGGCGGCTTTGTCTGCTGGCAGCACTTCGGCGTGCACATCGTTAATGCCCAGCGCCTGGGCGACCACGTTGGCGCTGCCGCGATTGTCACCGGTCAGCAAGTGGCTGCTGATGTGGCGGACGGCGAGTTGCTGCACGGCTTGCAGCGCACCGGGCTTGAGGGTGTCACCGAAGGCGAACAGACCCAGCACGCGAGGCTCGGGACTTTGCTCGATCAGCCAGGACAAAGTCCGGCCTTCGGTTTCCCAGGCCGTGGCCGATTCAGCTAGAGAGCCTGGTTCTAAATCGCAATCTTGCAACAGGCGTCGATTGCCCAGCGCCAACCGACGACCCTCAAGGGTGCCGGCAATGCCGCGCCCGGTCAGGGACTGGCTGTCGGTGACATCGGGCACGCTCAAGTCGCGTTCGGTGCAGGCGTCGAGAACCGCTTTGGCCAGCGGATGCTCGCTACCGCGTTGCAGGGCACCGGCCAGTTGCAACAGGGTTGCTTCGTCGCCGTCGATCGCACTCAAATGCGCGATGCGCGGTGCGCCCGAGGTCAATGTGCCGGTCTTGTCGAACACCACGGCGCTGACTTCGTGGGCGCGCTCCAATGCCTCGGCGTCCTTGATCAATATCCCGTAGCGTGCCGCGACCCCGGTACCGGCCATGATCGCCGTCGGCGTGGCCAGCCCGAGGGCGCAAGGGCAGGCGATCACCAGCACGGCGACGGCGTTGATCAGCGCGGTTTCCATTGGTGCACCGTACAGCCACCAACCGATCAGGGTTGCCAAGGCAATCAGCAGCACCGTGGGCACAAACACCTGGCTGACTTTATCCACCAGTTTCTGGATCGGCGCTTTCGCGGCTTGTGCGTCCTCCACCAAGCGAATGATCCGCGCCAGCACGGTTTCTGCACCCAGGGCTTGGGTGCGCACCAGCAACCGGCCTTCACCATTGATTGCGCCCCCCGTGACCTTGTCGCCGGGTTGTTTGGGCACCGGCAGGCTTTCGCCGCTGATCAAGGCTTCGTCGGCATGGCTCTGGCCTTCGATCACGTCGCCGTCCACGGGGAAACGCTCGCCGGGTTTGACCATCACCAGATCATTGAGACGCAAGGCGCTGATGGCGACTTCCTGCTCGCGGCCATCGATCACCTGAATCGCCCGCTCCGGGCGCAAGGCTTCGAGGGCGCGGATGGCGCTGGCGGTCTGGCGCTTGGCGCGGCTTTCCAGGTATTTGCCCAGCAGCACCAACGCGATCACCACCGCCGAGGCTTCGAAATACAGGTGCGGCATACGGTCGGTGGCCGTGGCCCATTCGTACACGCTCAAACCATAACCGGCACTGGTGCCGAGGGCGACCAGCAAATCCATGTTGCCCGCGCCGGCGCGCACGGCTTTCCACGCGGCAACATAAAACCGTGCGCCGAAGATGAATTGCACCGGCGTGGCCAGGGCGAATTGTGCCCAGGCTGGGAGCATCCAGTGCACGCCGAACGGCTGCAACAGCATCGGCAGCACCAGTGGCAACGCGAGGGCGATGGCCATGATCAAGGCCAGACGCTCGCGGTGCAGGCGCTGTTGTTGGTTATCGGCAGGTGGGTGGTCGGCTTCCCGGACGCTGGCGGTGTAACCGGCTTTGGTCACGGCGGCGATCAGGATTTGCGGGTCGATCTGGCCGAGCAGTTCGAGGTGGGCGCGTTCGTTGGCCAAGTTGACGCTGACGCTCTTCACCCCCGGCACTTTGTTCAGCGCACGTTCGACGCGGCCGACGCAGGAAGCACAGGTCATGCCGTCAATGCTCAATTCCAGACTGTGCTGCGGCACGCTGTAACCGGCTTTTTCCACCGCATCCATCAACGCTGGCAAGCTGCCTGAAGGCGCCTGGACCCGCGCCTGTTCAGTGGCGAGGTTGACGCTGACGGCACTGGCACCGATGACGTTGCTCAAGGCGCGCTCGACACGGCCCGCGCAACTGGCGCAGGTCATGCCGATTATCGGCATATCGAACGTGGTGGATTCGGACATCGGTCGCACTCCCTGTAGTAGATGACCACAGGATCAACCTTGCCATGCTGGCAAGGTCAAGCACCAATCTGATATTCACCGCAGATCCAATTGTAGGAGCAAGCTTGCTCGCGATGGCGGCGGCACATCCAATATGGATGTAAGTGTCAGATCGCTATCGTGAGCAGGCTCGTTCCTACAAGGGGTGTGTCAGTACCCGAGATCGGCGCGCTTCAGGTACATCCCTTCCTGCGTCATCGCGATCCGGTACTTCAGCACATCACCCGCTCTGAGCTGGATGTCCTGCGAGCCCGGCGCGAGCATGCCCGGGTTGCAACCCGGTGCCTGGCCCGGCAACAGTTTGAGACGCAAGGTCACATTGCCCGGCGGCAGGTTGAAAGACGTGCTTTGCTCCTGGAACAGACGCGCTGCCAACTGGTCCTGGATGTACACGCCGATTTCGCAGCTCGTTGCGACTTCCAGTCGCTCGCGGGAAATGATCAGCACACCATAATCCTCCCCGGCAGCATTGACCGAAGGCACGGCGGCGAAAAGGCTGAGTAAGCCAAACAGGCTGAAAGCTGACCAGCGCATGGCTGAATCTCCTGAGTTCAAGTCATAGATGGACGCAGCTTGGCCGAGCCCGGTGCCGAATGCCAGCCCGGCAGATCACTCCAGAACTTGACCTTGCCATGGTGGCAAGCTCGAGACTGCTCGCAACCCTCATCAAAAGGAGTCATTCCATGCAAGTGTTCAACGTTGAAGGCATGTCCTGCGGTCACTGCGTCAAGGCCATCACCCAGGCTGTCCAGGCCAAGGACCCGGCGGCCAGCGTGCGCGTCGATCTGAATGCCCGAGAAGTGGGCGTGGAAAGCGCACTGACCGCGCAGCAAGTCATCGAGGCGATCAGCGAGGAAGGCTACGGCATCAAGCTGGCTTGATCTTTTTAATAGTTAGCGAGCTATCTTAATGTTCAAGGCGTCCATGCGCGGCTAGACTGTCGAGCTGCTGACTTCTGCCCCACTGGATGCCTGATGAACTTCCGCACCATTTTGATTCTTGGCGCCTTGAGCGCTTTCGCTCCGTTGGCGATCGATTTCTATCTCCCGGCCTTTCCGGCCATGGCGCTCGCCTTCGGTACGGACGAAAAACACGTCCAAATGACGCTGGCGGCGTACTTCCTCGGCTTGTCCATCGGCCAACTGGCCTATGGCCCGGTGGCCGATCGGTTCGGGCGACGCATTCCATTGCTGACCGGTGTCGTACTGTTCACGGTCGCGTCCCTGGCGTGCGCTTATGCGCCGAACCTGGAATGGCTGATCGCTGCGCGATTCGTCCAGGCCTTGGGCGGGTGTGCGGGGATGGTGATTTCCCGGGCGGTGGTCAGCGATAAATGTGATGCGGTAGGTTCGGCGAAGGTCTTTTCGCAGCTGATGCTGGTGATGGGGTTGGCGCCCATCCTCGCACCGATGCTCGGCGGGTTGTTGGTCAACACCACCGGCTGGCAGTCGATCTTTCTTGTCTTGTGCGGCTTCAGTGCATTGGCGGGCCTGGCGGTTGCCATCGGATTACCGGAGAGTCTGCCGGCTCATATACCGCGTCAACCACTCTCGGGCGCATTGCGTCAGTACGGCCGGTTACTGGCTGATTCGGTGTTCCTCGGCCATGCCCTGACCGGAGGCATCGCGATTGCCGGAATGTTCTCCTACATCGCGGGTTCACCGTTCGTCTTCATCGACCTTTACGGTGTCCCGGCCGAGCATTTTGGTTGGTTGTTCGGCATCAATGCGGCGGGGTTCATTCTGGTGGCGCAGGTCAATGCGCGTTTGCTGGCCAAACGTGGGCCGGCATTTTTGCTGACACGCGCGGTTTGGGTTTACCTCGGTGCCGGCTTGACGCTGCTTGCGGTCAGCGCCCTGCACACCGAACGCCTGTGGCCGCTGCTGATCCCATTGTTCATTTGTATCTCCAGCCTCGGATGCATCCTCCCGAACGCCTCGGCGTGTGCCATGAACGGGCAGGGCGCCCGCGCCGGGAGCGCTTCGGCGATGCTCGGTTGCTTGCAGTTCAGCGTCGCTGCCGGCGCCGCGGCGCTGGTCGGCGTGTTGCACGACGGCAGCGCCATGCCGATGGCCATGGTCATCAGCCTGTGCGCAATTCTGGTGGTGAGCGTGGCGATGCTCACCCGGCGTTTGCAAAATGCCCGGGCGCTGGCGCAAGCCCAGGTTTGAGAAAGAATCAGCCGGCAGCACGCTGTGCGTGGAAGGCGGGAAGTTGGTGAGGGGCGTGGATACGTGCTTCAAGAATACGCGTGAAAGCGCGAGCTTCTGCTTCGCTGCGGAAGGTGACTGCATGCTGGTCCAGACGGACCTGCCACTGGGATTTTGCCAATTCTTTTATCAGGATCTTCACAGCTGATCTCCTCTCGTAAAAGACGTTCACGCAAAAGACTGCCTCGCAGGAGATTCGATTGTAGTCCTGAATACGAGCACCAATGTGACAAGGATCAACTGTCGGACTGACGGTTTGTAACGAAAAAAAACACAGTTTTTCGGCCATGTGAATCGCAGCCGTGTGCGACCGGAGCATCCCGGTCGCACACGGCGTAAACGTAGCGAGTGATGAAAATCGTGACCGATTTCTTCAGCGCTTCAGAACCCTTCCAGCACAATCTTGCCCTTGGATTTTCCGCTTTCCAGCAGCGCGTGGGCTCGGCGCAGGTTCGTTGCGTTGATCGTACCGAAGTGTTCGCCGACCGTGGTTTTCAGTGTCCCGGCGTCAATCAACCGTGCGACGCGATTGAGCAGGTTGTGCTGTTCGATCATGTCGGCGGTTTCAAACAGCGAGCGGGTGTACATGAACTCCCAGTGCAACGACAGGCTCTTGCGTTTGAGCTTGGTCACGTCCAAGGACTTGGGGTCGTCGATCAGCGCCAGTTTGCCTTGGGGCGCCAATGCCTCGACCAGTTGATCCAGGTGCTGGTCGGTCTGGGTCAGGCTGGCAACGTGGGTCACCTGATCAATGCCGGCATGCTTGAGTGCTTCGCTTAACGGCTGGCTGTGGTCGACCACCTGATCGGCGCCGAGCGCTTTCACCCAGTCCTGGGTTTGCGGTCGCGAAGCGCTGCCGATGACGGTCAGACCGGTGAGCTGTTTGGCCAGTTGCACCAGAATCGAACCCACGCCTCCCGCCGCGCCAACGATCAGCAAACGCTGACCTTCGTCGGTTTTGCCTTCGCGAATCTGCAGGCGTTCAAACAGCAGTTCCCAAGCCGTGATGGCGGTCAGCGGCAGTGCGGCGGCTTCGGCGAAGCCGAGGGTTTTCGGCATATGGCCGACGATGCGCTCATCGACCACATGCAGCTCACTGTTACCGCCCGCACGGGCGATGGAGCCGGCGTAGAACACGTTGTCGCCGGCCTTGAACAACGTGACTTCGCTGCCGACAGCCTTGACCACACCGGCCACGTCCCAGCCCAGTACTTTGGCTGCGCCGCCTTCAGGCTGGACGTTCTGGCGGACCTTGGTGTCCACCGGGTTCACGGAAATGGCTTTGACTTCCACCAGCAAATCGCGAGGGCCGGCGACCGGCTCCGGCAGCTCAATGTCTTGCAGGGCGTTTTCGTCGCTGATCGGTAAGGAGGCGTAGTAGGCAATGGCTTTCATGGGCAATTCCTGGGGCGCTTATATAGAAGAGATTCGATGAGGCAGATGATTGGCTATTTTTCCCGGAGATAAAACCGGCTAAAAGAGCAGTCTCTTTCAATATTTTTTTGATAATCGGTGCACTTGATGCTGCGTTTCGATGATTTGCAGTTGTTTGTCCGGGCGGCGGACCTCGGAAGCCTGTCCGCCGCGGCACGGGGCATGGACATGTCGCCGGCGGTGGCGAGCGCCGCGTTGAAACGCATCGAGCAGCAGCTCGGTGCCCGCTTGCTCGCCCGTTCGACCCGCAGCTTGCGTCTGACCGCCGAAGGTGAAGGCTTTCTTGAATACGCCCGGGCAGCGTTGAGCCATCTCGACGAAGGCCGGCGTTTGTTGACCAGCGGTCAGGATCAGGTCAGCGGCGTATTGCAGCTGTCTGCACCGTCGGACTTTGGTCGAAACCTGTTGCTGCCCTGGCTGGACGAGTTCCAGCGCGAGCACCCGAAACTCACCGTGCGCCTGTTGCTGGGCGACCGTATTGCCGATCTGTTCCGCCAGCCGGTGGACATTGCCTTGCGCTACGGCGAGCCGGAAGATTCCAGCCTGGTGGCGCTGCCCATCGCCCCGCAGAATCGCCGCGTGCTGTGTGCGGCGCCAAGTTACCTGGCCCGGCATGGCGAGCCGCATCAGCTGGAACAACTGGCCCAGCACAATTGCCTGCTGTACATGCTGGGTAGTCGCGTTCACGACCATTGGCGTTTTCACGACGGCAAGCGTGAAGTCGGCTTGACCGTCAGCGGTGACCGTTTCAGCGACGATGCGGATGTCGTGCGGCTCTGGGCGCTGGCCGGTGCTGGCATCGCCTACAAGTCCTGGCTCGATGTGGCCGACGATGTCCTCGCCGGTCGCTTGAAAGTATTGCTGCCTGACCGGCTCGGTGAGCGCGCACCGCTGAATCTGTTGTGCGCCCATCGCGCACAGTTGAGTAAGCCGGTGAACCTGTTGCGGGAAATGCTTGCCAGCCGATGCGCCCGATTGAGCAGCCATTTTCCGGGGTTAACGGGTATCGACGATTAGTCGCAGGAAA
This sequence comes from Pseudomonas sp. Irchel s3f7, assembly GCF_900187615.1. Taxonomy (GTDB): domain Bacteria; phylum Pseudomonadota; class Gammaproteobacteria; order Pseudomonadales; family Pseudomonadaceae; genus Aquipseudomonas. The sequence goes on from NZ_FYDO01000045.1 coordinate 24,354, forward strand.
ATAGCGAAATTTCCCTCAGGAACAATCAGCACCAACGGTTTGTACAGGGCATGAACCGGCGGTTAACCCGCCTATACTAGCGCTCGCCTCAGGTATGCACTGTCGATCGAAATGACGAGGCTTCGCCGGGGCGGGCCTTGTTTCAACTTTCCATGCCTGGCCTCTGCCACCGTTGCCCGGTGACGGCTCGGGTTGGCGATGGCTTCGCTCTGGCTATGGCGGTTTCCACGGATTGGCCGACGACACATTACTGTTCAAGATGTCTCTGAACAGTGGACGAAACGATTCAACAGGGAGTGAATACATGGAACATGCACCTTGCATCAGCCAGATCGCCACGTTGCTGGCTGACCCCAAGCGCAGTGCAATGATGTGGGCCTTGATGGATGGCTCGGCGCGACAAACCGAAGACCTGGCCTTGTTGGCCGGCCTGTCAGCCTCTTCGGCCAGTGCACACCTGGGGCGTTTGTCCGCAGGCGGTCTGTTGAAAGTCGAAATCCGTGGGCGCAAGCGGTTTTTCCGTCTCTCAGCGCCTGAAGTCGGTGCGGCGATCGAAGCATTGGCCAGTGCAACGCTGGCCAGCACCCCGCAGGACATTCCAGAGATTTTCAAACGCCCGGCACCCCTGGCCAAACCTCAGGCGGTGCGTTCGTCACTATTGCGGGCGCGGCTTTGCGATGACCATCTGGGCGGGACGCTGGCTGCCGATCTGTATCAGCGCTTGCTGGATGCCGGGTGGATCGAGCAGTTCGACAAGCGGGTCACGATCACGCTCAAAGGCTCCACCGAGCTGGCGGCACGCGGCGTCTACATTCAGGCATTGGCACATCGCAACGAACGGGCCGCGTGCTCTTGCCCGGACTGGAGCGAAAGACGCCCGCACATGGGCGGGGCATTGGGGGCCGCGTTATTGCAGTTGTTCATGCAGTCCGGTTGGTTGACGCTGCCGAACGATTCGCGAGCGTTGCAGGTCACCGCCACCGGGCAACGTGAAATCCACCATTTTGCCAAACAAACCGAGCTGGAAATGGCGCTCTAGCGGCTGAACATCAAACCAGTGGGAGCGAGCCTGCTCGCGATGAGGGCAGGCTCACTTCTGCATTGGGTATTGCGGTGATGCTTACGGTTTTACCAACCGTGCGTCCAGGCTGTTCTGCGCCAGGCGTTTGGCCTGGTCCTGGGTCATGCCCAGGTGAGTGTGCAGTGCATGGAAATTCTCGGTGACGTAGCCGCCGAAGTACGCCGGATCATCCGAGTTCACGGTCACTTTCACGCCACGTTCGAGCATGTCGAGGATGTTGTGCTGCGACATGTGATCGAACACGCAGAGCTTGGTGTTCGACAACGGGCATACAGTCAGCGGGATCTGCTCGTCGATGATCCGCTGCATCAGACGCTCGTCTTCGATGGCGCGTACGCCATGGTCGATACGCTGGATTTTCAGCAGGTCGAGGGCTTCCCAGATGTACTCGGGCGGGCCTTCTTCGCCGGCATGGGCAACGGTCAGGAAACCTTCGCCACGGGCCCGATCGAACACGCGCTGGAACTTGCTCGGCGGATGCCCCATCTCGGAGCTGTCCAGACCGACCGCGACAAACGCATCGCGGAACGGCAGCGCCTGGTCGAGGGTTTTTTCTGCTTGTTCTTCGCTCAGGTGACGCAGGAAGCTCAGGATCAAACCGCTGGTGATGCCCAGTTGCTGCTCGCCATCCTTCAGCGCAGCGGCGATGCCGTTGAGTACCACTTCAAACGGAATACCACGGTCGGTGTGGGTCTGCGGATCGAAGAACGGTTCGGTGTGAATCACGTTCTGTTCTTTGCAGCGCAGCAGATAGGCCCAGGTCAGGTCGTAGAAATCCTGGGAGGTGCGCAGCACGTCGGCACCTCGGTAATAGAGGTCGAGGAACTCTTGCAGGTTGTTGAAGGCGTAGGCCTTGCGCAAGGTGTCGACATCGCTCCACGGCAAGGCGATCTTGTTGCGTTCGGCCAGGGCGAACAGCAACTCGGGCTCCAGCGAGCCTTCCAGATGCAGGTGCAGTTCTGCCTTGGGCAGGGCGTTCAGCCAGTCGTACATGATTCTTTTCTCATCAGGTGCAATGGTCGCCATTCTACAGATGCCAGTCGCAACAATTGGTAAAACCTGACCAGCCGGTTCATTGATCCACGAAAAAAATGTGGGATCGCACTTGCTCGCGATAGCGCTGTGTCATACGAAACAAATCGACTGACACGCCGTCATCGCGAGCAAGCTTGCTCCCACATCAGGTTTCGCTGTCTTAGACGCCGGCGATCAGTTGCCGTGCTGCCTGGCTGTGATCAGCAATCAAGCCTTTCAGATCCAGCCCTTCAACCTGGCCATCAATGACTCGCCATTTGCCGCCGACCATCACCCGATCCGCGCGATCCGCACCGCACAGCAGCAATGCCGAGACCGGATCATGACTGCCGGAGAAACGCAGCTCATCCAGCTTGAACAGCGCGAGGTCGGCCTGCTTGCCCACGGCCAGTTCACCGATATCGGTACGTCCCAGCAGACTGGCCGAACCTTTGGTCGCCCAACCCAGGACACGTTCTGGTGTGATCTTCTCGGCGCCGTAACGCAGGCGCTGGATGTACAGCGCCTGACGCGCTTCGAGCATCATGTTCGAGGCATCGTTGGACGCCGAACCGTCCACGCCCAGGCCAAGCAGGGCACCAGCATCGGTCAAGTCAATGCTTGGGCAGATGCCCGACGCCAGACGCATGTTAGAACTTGGGCAATGGCAGATACCGGTTTTGGCGGCGCCGAGTCGGGCGATTTCGTCCGGGTTGAAGTGGATGCCGTGGGCCAGCCAGGTGCGCGGGCCGAGCCAGCCGACGCTGTCCAGATAATCCACGGTGCGCAGGCCGAAGCGTTGCAGGCAGAAGTCTTCTTCGTCGAGGGTTTCGGCCAGGTGCGTGTGCAGGCGCACGTCGAGCTTGTTCGCCAATTCGGCACTGGCGGACATGATTTCCGGAGTCACCGAAAACGGCGAGCACGGCGCCAGGGCGATCTGGATCTGCGCGCCGTCACCGCGCTCGTGGTATTCGGCGATCAGGCGCTGGCTGTCATCGAGGATCACCTGGCCCTCCTGCACGGTCTGTTGCGGAGGCAGGCCACCGTCTTTTTCGCCGAGGCTCATCGAGCCGCGAGTCAGCATGGCGCGCATGCCCAGTTCGCGAACGCTTTCGACTTGCACGTCAATCGCGTTTTCCAGACCTTCCGGGAACAGGTAATGGTGGTCGGCGGCGGTGGTGCAGCCGGAAAGCAGCAATTCGGCCAAGGCGACTTTGGTGGCGAGGGCGAGTTTTTCCGGGGTCAGGCGTGCCCACACCGGGTACAGGGTTTTCAGCCATGGGAACAACGGCTGGTTGACCACTGGCGCCCAGGCGCGGGTCAGGGTCTGGTAAAAGTGGTGATGGGTGTTGATCAGGCCCGGCAGGATCACATGTTCGCGGGCATCGAACACTTCATTGCATGGCGCGGACGGTTGCTGGCCGACGCCAAGCACTTCGACGATCACACCGTCTTGCAGCACCAGACCGCCACGGGCATCGAGCTCGTTGGAGGTGAAAATGGCGAGGGGATTTTTTAACCAGGTACGGGTCGCAGGCATGGTGGCCGGCTCCTCTGAAAGTTGGGTTCAGGGTTGCCAGCTCAGTGTTGTCCTGTCTGCTGATCCAGGGTCGCCGGGGAGGCGAGGTGCGCAGTTTCGATCAAAACGGCTTTGTGGGCAAGTAAATACCCCTGTAGGAGCTGGCTTGCCAGCGATGGCTTATCGGCGACATCGACGTTGATTGACACAACATCGCTGGCAAGCCAGCTCCTACAGGGGGCGGCGGTAGTTACCAGGGAATCGTCTCACCCCGATAATTGATGAAGTGATGCCCACCCTTGGCAACAAACGCATTCACCTGATCAACCAGACCACGGGTACTGGTTTCCACGTCGATATCCGCGCCTTCACCGCCCATATCGGTTTTCACCCAGCCCGGATGCAACGACAGCACGGTGAGCCGGGTGTCACCCAGCTGCGTGACAAAACTGTTGGTCATCGAGTTCAGCGCCGCCTTGCTGGCCTTATACAACGCCAGCTCCGGAGCGTCGGGCATGGTCACGCTGCCCAGCACCGAACTCATGAACGCCAGCACGCCGGTGTCTGGGCGGATCTGCCCGACAAAGCGCTCGGCCAGGTTGATCGGCGCCACGGCATTGGTGAAAAACAGCTGACCGACTTCAGCCATCGTCGCGCCTCCATTCGGCGTCTGAACGTCCGGGCCTTTAACGCCGGCATTGACGAACAGCAAGTCAAACACTTCGCCCTTGAGTTGCTGGCTCAGCGCGAGCACGGCTTGCTGATCGTCCAGGTCGAGCTTTTCGATCCGAACCTTGCCCAACGCCTGCAAGGCCTCGGCATTCTGCGGATTGCGCACGGTGGCGGTGACTTGCCAGCCGTCGGCCAGAAGGGTCTTCACCAGACCGAGACCAAGGCCCCGGGAGGCGCCGATGATGAGTGCGGTTTTTGCCGTAGACATGAGTGGCTTCCTTGAAAAGTCAGAGTCGTGGATTCAATGGACACTGTTGCCCGAGTCGTTGCTGCAACTCATCGCGCAACGCGCCGAGTTCGGCCATGCGGGCTTCGATCAGCGTGAGTTTGTCTTGCAGCAGCTGCGTAACGGCCGCGTCCGGATCGGGCGACTGCCAGATTGCCGCGACGCTGTTGCCAATCTCGCCGAGGGTAAACCCCAGGCGTTGAGCGGTCTTGATGTAGTGCACCAGTTGCACCATATCGGGAGGATAGTCGCGATACCCATTGGCGCTGCGTTGCGCCGCGATCAACCCGCGCTGCTCGTAGAAACGCAGCGTGTCACGGCTGACGGCGCTGGCTTGGGCTAATTCACCGATACGCATCCTGACGTCTCATGAAAGGGGGTTGACCCTGGAGCATACTCCAGGCTTTAGCCTTGTTGCTCCCTGAATTGGTGGAGCAATGTCGATGTGGACTACAACGCAATATCGTCGGTTGGTGCAAGGCAGCGCGTGGTACGACCTGATCGTGACGGCCGCGTTTGTCACGCCGTGGAGTTTCGCGGCGTTGCATGGGCTTTTGCTGGGGATAAGTCAGGCGCTGAGTCTGCCTGGCGAGCTGCCACCGTTCGAGCCTGTGCATATGTTGATGGCGAATCTGTTGGGGTCGATTGTCTGCGTGTGGGCGGTGCTGCGGATTCGTGATCCGCAACCGGTGTTTGGGCGATATGACGCGGTGGCCAGATTTCTGTTTTCGGCATGGCAGGCTTATGCCCTGGCCCATGGCGCGAGTTCAATGCTGGTGGTTTTCTTGATCTTTGAGATGGCGTGGGGTGTAGCTCAGGTGTTGCCGGTGCGGTCGATAGACGGCCAGCACCGCTTGAGGGCAGGGACATTGACCAGGCCCCGAATTTGAACATCGGTTTTTGGTTAAAAAACGATCAATTGAATGCACGCCATACTGTGCGTGGCGCCCGGGCGGCCATGAACGGGTTATCCACAGGTTCCTCCACAGTATTTGTGCGCAAGCCCGAAGGTCGGGCATAAGCACTGTGTGGCTTTCTTCTAAAGGTGATAAACCGCTGTAACTATTTGTTTTTACGTGTTTTTGGCGTTCGCGATGGTCAACTGGACAAAAATTGAGCAAAGCCCGCAAAGCCGCATGACAGAAGGGTTACAGCCATATGTGCTCAGGTTATCCACAGCCGGGTGCACAGTAGATGTGGGCAAATGTGAAAGAGCTGAAAAAATCGCTGCGCCCCAAAAGATTGCAGCCCTAACGCTGTAACAGAATCCGCCCACGACTCAAGTCGGCAAGCTGGGATTGCAAGGTATTGATCTGCGCTTCACCTACCGCCAACTGCAGCTCCACGCCATTGGCGGTGAAGGTTTCTTCCACAACCAGGCCACCCGATTCTGCCACCCGAAGTTTCACCAAGGGCAACTCGGAAAACCCGCAAGCACAACTCAGCGGCACCCGACTGATCAGCTCCACCTTCGGCGCCCCTTGCAGGCATTTGTTGGCGCCGCCGCCGTAGGCCCGGGCCAGGCCACCGGTGCCCAGTTGAATGCCGCCATACCAGCGAATCACCAACACCACGACCTGATCGCAATCCTGCGCTTCAATCGCCGCCAGAATGGGTCTGCCCGCAGTGCCGCCAGGCTCGCCATCATCGGTACTGCGATACTGATCGCCGAGTTTCCACGCCCAGCAGTTGTGCGTGGCATTCAAGTCGCTGTGCTGTTCAATGAACGCCTGGGCTTCGGCCGGGCTGGAGATCGGCGCGGCGAAAGTGATGAAACGGCTTTTGCGAATCTCTTCGCGGTGTTCGCAAAAACCGCTGAGGGTAAAAGGCATAAGTACTTAAATGGCAGGTGTCAGGCCGCAGCCCTTGAGAATGATACGGATCAGGTTGTTGCCGGCGTCTTCCATGTCTTGCCTGGTTAACCTGGCGCGTCCTGTGACTCGGCAAATCTGCGTGGAGAAATCGGCGTAATGCTGGGTGCTGCCCCACAGCAGGAAAATCAAGTGTACCGGATCGACCGGGTCCATCTTGCCAGCGTCGATCCAGCTCTGAAATACACCTGCACGGCCCTGGAACCAGGCGCGGTAATCCTGGTTGAAATATTCAGTCAGGCATTCCCCGCCACTGATGACCTCCATCGCGAAAATCCGCGAAGCTTGCGGTTGGCGACGGGAAAACTCCATCTTCGCGCGGATGTATCGGGTCAAGGCTTCGGCCGGATCATCCTCTGCCGTCAACGTATTGAAGGTGCTGTCCCATAGTTCGAGGATATTGCTCAGCACCGCCACGTACAAACCGAGTTTGTTGGTGAAGTAATAATGCAGGTTCGCCTTGGGCAACCCGGCATTCTGGGCGATGGTGTTCATGCTCGTGCCTTTGAACCCGTGACGGGCGAACTCGTCTTCGGCGGCTTTGATGATGGTCTCTTCGTTCTTCTGACGAATGCGGCCGGCGGGTTTGTCGCCGTGGGCTGGGACTTCAAAGGTCATGGGCACTTCCGAACGGGTGGGTGGGTGGGTGGGTGGGTGCAATCTGTGTTGATAGCGCGGCCACAGCCTTCAGACAAGCCTCTGTGCGGCTGAAACATCATTAACGGGTCGCGGCCAGACTTTCCAGAAAACTCTCCAGTACCAAGTGTGGACGACGGCCCTTGCGAGTGACCGAGGCGAGGCTGAGGTCATAGAACCGCGCATCGGGTTTCAATGCACGCAGGCGGCCTTGTTGCACCCAAAGGCTCGCGTAATGATCGGGCAGATAACCGATGTAACGTCCGGTCAGGATCAGAAACGCCATGCCTTCGCGGTCCGACGCGCTGGCGGTGCAGTTGAGTGCCTGGTAATGGGCCTGGATGTCCGCCGGCAATCGGAAGGTCGGCGCAATGGCGTCCTGGCTGTTCAGGCGCGTGTCATCCAGTTGCTTGTCATCGACATAAAACAACGGATGACCGACCGCGCAGTACAGCAACGAGCGTTCGCTATAAAGCGGCTGGTACTCCAACCCCGACAGCGCACTCGCCTGCGGTACCACGCCAACATGCAGGCGTCCGTCGAGTACACCTTGTTCGACTTCGTTGGGCGCGATCATGCGGATCTGGATCTGCACATCCGGACCACGTTCTTTCAATTGTGCGAGCGCATGGGTGATGCGCATGTGGGGCAGGGTGACCAGGTTGTCAGTCAGGCCGATGGTCAACTCACCGCGCAAATGTTGGTGCAGGCCGTTGACCTCGGTGCGGAAACTTTCCAGTGCACTCAACAGTTGCAACGCCGATTGATAGACCTCCCGACCTTCCTCGGTCAGGGAGAAACCGGCCCGCCCGCGCTGGCATAGACGCAAACCAAGGCGCTGCTCCAGATCGCTCATTTGCTGGCTGATGGCTGAGCGACCGATACCGAGTACGGTTTCCGCTGCGGAGAAGCCGCCGCATTCGACCACACTGCGAAAGATCCGCAGCAAGCGAATATCAAAGTCGCTGACTTGCGCCAGTGGATCGGGACGGCGGCTGGACATAGTTTAGTGAGCGCCTGACTGAAGGTTACAAAAGTTGGATTTCACAGACTTTATCTCCATGGCAATTTAGCTGCAACAACGGTTTTTAATCCTTACGCCGCTTATCGCCTTGCGAGGTTTCGCTCATGAACTTGCCCGAAAACGCTTCGACTTCTCTGGCTAGCCAGCTCAAGCTCGATGCTCACTGGATGCCTTATACCGCCAACCGTAACTTCCAGCGCGACCCGCGCTTGATCGTCGGTGCGCAAGGCAGCTGGTTGATCGACGACAAGGGGCGCAAGGTTTATGACTCGCTGTCCGGTCTGTGGACCTGCGGCGCCGGCCACACCCGCAAGGAAATCCAGGAAGCGGTTGCCAAGCAACTGGGCACTCTCGATTACTCCCCAGGCTTCCAGTACGGTCATCCGCTGTCGTTCCAGCTGGCTGAGAAAATCACCGACCTGACGCCGGGCAACCTGAACCACGTGTTCTTCACCGACTCGGGTTCCGAGTGCGCCGATACCGCCGTGAAGATGGTGCGTGCTTACTGGCGCCTGAAAGGTCAGTCGACCAAGACCAAAATGATCGGCCGTGCCCGTGGCTACCACGGTGTGAACATCGCCGGCACGAGCCTCGGCGGCGTGAACGGCAACCGCAAGCTGTTCGGTCAGGCGATGATGGATGTCGACCACTTGCCGCACACTTTGCTGGCAAGCAACGCGTACTCCCGTGGCATGCCGGAGCAGGGTGGTATCGCCCTGGCCGACGAACTGCTGAAGCTGATCGAACTGCACGATGCGTCGAACATCGCCGCCGTGTTCGTTGAGCCGCTGGCCGGCTCCGCTGGCGTACTGGTTCCGCCACAGGGTTACCTCAAGCGTCTGCGCGAGATCTGCGATCAGCACAGCATCCTGTTGGTGTTCGACGAAGTGATCACCGGTTTCGGCCGTACCGGCAACATGTTCGGTGCCGACACCTTTGGCGTGACTCCGGACCTGATGTGCATCGCCAAGCAAGTCACCAACGGCGCGATCCCGATGGGCGCGGTGATTGCCAGCTCCGAGATCTACCAGACCTTCATGAACCAGGCGACGCCTGAGTACGCGGTGGAATTCCCTCACGGTTACACCTACTCCGCACACCCGGTGGCTTGCGCCGCGGGCCTGGCAGCACTCGACCTGCTGCAGAAGGAAAACCTGGTGCAGAGCGTGGCCGAAGTCGCACCGCATTTCGAAAATGCGCTGCATGGCCTGAAGGGCACCAAGAACATCATCGACATCCGCAACTTCGGCCTGGCTGGCGCGATCCAGATCGCTGCGCGTGACGGCGACGCGATCGTGCGTCCGTTCGAAGCCGGTATGGCGCTGTGGAAAGCCGGGTTCTACGTTCGCTTCGGTGGCGACACCCTGCAGTTCGGCCCAACCTTCAACAGCAAGCCGCAGGACCTGGATCGTCTGTTCGACGCGGTCGGCGAAGTGCTGAGCAAGATCGACTGATTTCTCCTTCTATATACCTATAAACAACGGGTGCCCGGTAACGGGTGCCTGTGGACAACTTTTCAGGAGCTTCCATGAGCGTTATTCCGCATTTGATCAATGGCGAACTGGTGACCGAGAACGGTCGCACGGTCGATGTGTTCAACCCGTCTACCGGCCAGGCGATTCACAAGTTGCCACTGGCGACCCGCGAAACCATCCAGAGCGCCATCGATGCTGCCAAGGCTGCATTCCCGGCCTGGCGCAACACGCCGCCGGCCAAACGTGCCCAAGTGATGTTCCGCTTCAAGCAATTGCTGGAGCAGAACGAAGCGCGCATCTCGCAATTGATCAGCGAAGAGCACGGCAAGACCCTGGAAGATGCTGCCGGTGAATTGAAGCGCGGCATCGAGAACGTCGAGTTCGCTTGTGCGGCACCGGAAATTCTCAAGGGCGAGTACAGCCGTAACGTCGGCCCGAACATTGATGCCTGGTCGGACTTCCAGCCACTGGGCGTAGTGGCCGGTATCACGCCGTTCAACTTCCCGGCCATGGTGCCACTGTGGATGTACCCGCTGGCCATCGTCTGCGGCAACTGCTTCATCCTCAAACCGTCCGAGCGCGATCCAAGTTCGACGCTGCTGATTGCACAGCTTCTGCTGGAAGCCGGTTTGCCGAAAGGCGTGATGAGCGTGGTGCACGGTGACAAGACTGCGGTGGACGCGTTGATCGAAGCGCCGGAAGTCAAAGCGCTGAGCTTTGTTGGCTCGACGCCGATTGCCGAATACATCTATTCCGAAGGCACCAAGCGCGGCAAGCGCGTCCAGGCACTGGGCGGGGCAAAGAACCACGCGGTATTGATGCCGGATGCAGATCTGGACAACGCCGTCAGCGCACTGATGGGCGCGGCTTACGGTTCTTGCGGCGAGCGTTGCATGGCAATCTCGGTAGCCGTGTGCGTGGGCGATCAAGTGGCTGATGCGCTGGTGGCCAAACTGGTTCCTCAGATCAAGGCACTGAAAATCGGTGCCGGTACCAACTGCGGTCTGGACATGGGTCCATTGGTGACTGGCCAGGCGCGCGACAAAGTCAGCGGTTATGTAGAAGACGGCGTAGCTGCCGGCGCGACACTGGTTGTAGATGGTCGTGGTCTGACCGTGGCAGGTCATGAGGAAGGTTTCTTCCTGGGTGGCTGCCTGTTCGACAACGTCACACCGGAAATGCGCATCTATAAAGAAGAGATCTTCGGGCCGGTCCTGTGCGTCGTTCGGGTCAACAGCCTGGAAGAAGCCATGCAGTTGATCAACGATCACGAATACGGCAACGGCACTTGCATCTTCACCCGTGACGGCGAAGCAGCGCGTTTGTTCTGCGACGAGATCGAAGTCGGCATGGTCGGCGTCAACGTACCGTTGCCAGTGCCAGTGGCTTATCACAGCTTTGGCGGTTGGAAGCGTTCGCTGTTCGGCGACCTGCATGCCTACGGCCCGGATGGCGTACGTTTCTACACTCGCCGCAAGGCTATTACCCAGCGCTGGCCGCAGCGTGCGAGCCACGAAGCGTCGCAGTTCGCCTTCCCTAGCTTGTAAATAGAAGGGGATGAAGGCCGGCCCTGGTGGCCGGCCTTCGCGTTTGCGGGGCTTTTTGACTTATATGACAGTTTTATGAAAATAGCGGTTGACGGCAGATCTCAGGTGTCTATAATTCGCCCCACTTCCGGCGCAGTCGAAACGGAAAACTCCTTGGTAAACAAAGAGTTACGCAGTTTTCGGCGGCGGGTTGCTTTAGTTCATCGAAGCCAAAAGGAAGTTGAAAAAGAGGTGTTGACAACAGCGAGTAACGCTGTAGAATTCGCCTCCCGCTGATGAGAGATCTGAGGCGCAAGTGGTTGAAGTTGTTAAGGAAATCCTTGAAGGCTTCTGAAAATAACCACTTGACAGCAAATGAGGCTGCTGTAGAATGCGCGCCTCGGTTGAGACGAAAGATCTTAACCAACCGCTCTTTAACAACTGAATCAAGCAATTCGTGTGGGTGCTTGTGGAGTCAGACTGCTAGTCAACAGATTATCAGCATCACAAGTTACTCC